>NZ_SPQK01000028.1 GCF_004570875.1 Blastococcus sp. CT_GayMR16
TAATCCGCGGGTTGCGAGTTCGATCCTCGCGGGGCCCACACAGCGTCACCGCCGTTCGTCGGATCGGGGGATGGCGCCACCCATTCGCGTGGCAGCAGCTCGGCCGGCTCGACCCCGAGCGTCCTGGCGAGCAGCTCGAGGTCGTCCAGGTCGAGCGGCACGTGACCGTTGATCCTCTTCCCGACCCAGAACTCACTCCGCCCGCAGGCGTCCGCCAGCTCGCGGTTGGTGATCCCGTGGCTGCGGATCAGCACGCGAAGGTTCTCGGCGGCCTGGCCCGCGTACGTCCGTTGCGCGCGGCTCGGCATAGCGCGCCGCCCTTGAAGAAGTCCCATAGGGCGAAAACTAGCTCATAGGACTTGGGCCTGCCTAGCAGTCGGTTCGTGACACGCCGAACGCGCACCGCGACACGCCGCAGCAGCTAGGGCTGCCTGGACGACCGTCACACTTCTGGGCTAACTTCCGCCCATGCCAGCGAATTCGACTAGCCCAGACAAAATGGCTACCCGAGCCGCGGCAGCAAACGTCCGTGCCGAGCTCGGACGCCAGCGCCGGACCCGCCGCGATTTGGCCGCCGCCATGGGCGTCGACGAGCACCGCGTGAGCAAGCGCGTCCGCGGACTCGTGCCCTTCTCCGCCGACGAGCTCGCCGTCGCGGCGGAGTTTCTGCAGGTCTCCGTTGACGACCTCACCGGCGCGTCCACCAGCGCCACCCGCCGACCGGCGGCGGGCGTGGCATGACCACCAGGCCGAGCCAGGGCCCTTGATCCCCCGGTGCTGGCCGTCCCCCGTTCGGCCAGCACCGGGCTTCCACCGCACGCGCCGAAGCCCTCCCGCACACCGCCAGTCAGCACCGCGCGAGAGGGCTCCAACTCGAAGGAGTCTCCCAGATGAAGCGCCACGTCAACACCACCAGCCACCGTCTGCGCGCGCACGGCCTGCGCCCGCAGCGGCTGATCGCCGACTACCACCGCGACCACCCCGGTCGCGTCGCCGCTCAGATGGCCACGCGCGTCCCTGTGGCGATCGCCGCGGGCCGACCGGCGGTGCCCGACATCGAGCCGGCCACCGCCGGCATCCCCCGCATCCTGCTGCGCGCCCTGGCCCCCTCACCGGCGGTGGCCCGGTGATCGCCCTGCTGATCGTGGCCGGCTCGATCGCGTGGACGGTCGTCGCCGCCGGCGTCGGGATCCTCCTCGGCAAGGGGATCCGCCTCGCCGACAAGCGCGCGGACGGCGTCCGGTGACGACGCAGGACTACCAGCTGCTGTGGCTGGACCCGCGCGCGCTGGCCCAGCACCCGCTCAACGTGCGCTCGGAGATCGGCGACATCACCAGCCTGACCGACTCGATCCGCACCAAGGGCGTCATCGAGCCGCTGACCGTCGTCCCGCTCGGCGACGGTGGCCACCAGATCGTCGCCGGCCACCGCCGCACCGCCGCGGCGATCGCCGCCGAGCTCGAGCTGGTGCCGGCCATCGCCCGCGCCGACATGGTGCACGCCGCCGACGACCGGGCCGGCGCCGCCGAGCACGTCGCCACGATGCTCGCCGAGAACGTGCACCGGCAGAACCTCACCTCCGTCGAGGTGGCCCGCGGTGTCCAGGAGATGCTCGACCTCGGCGTCACCATCGCGAAGGTCGCGAAGTCCACCGGCCTCGACCCCAAGCGCATCAAGCTGGCCGCCGGTGTCGCCCGGCTCGACGAGCCCACCGCGGCCGCGGTCGCCGCCGGCGGCCTGGACCTCGAGCAGGCCGCCGTCGTCGCGCTCTACGCCGACGACACGGAGACGACCACTCGGCTGGTGGAGGCGGCCGAGCACGGCGCCGGGAACTTCGCCCACGCCGCCACGCGCGCCCAGCAGGACCGGAAGGCCCGCGAGCTGTACCTGGCGAAGGTGGCCGAGCTGCAGGCGGCCGGCCGAACGCTCGTCGACAAGGTCCACATGCAGGGCGCGAAGAACCGGTCGCTCGGAGCGCTCGAGCACGACGGGAAGAGCCTGACCGACGAGTCGCACGCATCCTGCCCGGGCTCGGCGGTCTGCGTGGTCGAGGACTGGAACGGGCCGCGGGTGCGCGAGGTGTGCACCGACTTCGCGAAGTACGGCCACGTCGACGCGTGGGCGGTCGGCCCCTCGAAGCCGACGACCGCCGAGGGCAAGAAGGCGGCCGCGGACGAGCGCCGCCAGCTCATCGAGGACAACAAGGCGATGGCCGCGGCCAACGCCACCCGCCGGCAATGGATCCGCACTGTGCTCCTGGAGCGGCGTCGCGGCGAGAAGGACGTCCTCCGCTTCGCCGTCGAGGCAGTCACCACCTTCCGCGGGGACCTCCGCGGCTGGCTGGACTCCTACCAGCCCGACGACGCCGCCAAGATCCGCGCAGAGCTCGGCCTGCAGCCGCCGTGGAAGACCGGCGCCGAGGGCGAGCCGACGCTGACCAGCGGCGAGGGGGTCACCGATGCCCGGCTGCCGCTGCAGCTGCTCGCCCACGTCGCCGCGGCGATCGAGCTGACCATCACCAAGGACGTCCACCGGAAGCTCGACATCCGGCAGCGGGAGATGGCCACCTGGTTGACGTTCCTGACCACCCAGGGCTACACGCTGGCCGACATCGAGAAGCGGATCCTCGACGCCGCCGCGAAGGCCAAGCCGTGACGGCGCCGACCCCGGCCGACGTCAGCGCGGCGCGCGTGGTCTACCTGAGCTCCGCCCAGCGGGTGTGGTGGTCACCGCTCCTACCCCCCGCGGAAGGCGAGGCCCTGCACGATGCGGTGACCCACGCGGTCGCGGGGATCGGCGACGCTTCCGGGCTCGTCAGCTTCGAGTGCGCTGACGGCCGCCTGGTCTGGATCCGGGCCCGGGTGCTGGAGTCGATCGAGCTCCGCAACGCCACCGTGGCGCCGATCAACCCAGACCAGCGCTACCGCCCCGTCGTCCTCGAGCTCGAGGCACTGACCGCCGAGGAGATCGCCGACAGGGTGGTCCGGCCGTGACCGCCGATGTGCAGCCCGGCTGGCCCCAGCTGCAGACGACGCACCCCTACCCGCTGCGCGCGGTGGCTCGCCCCGCCCGCGGACGCCCGCTCCCCGTCGCCACCGTGCTGTCGGTCGTCGAGACCCCCGACCGCCTGCTGGCCGCCGGCCACTACCTGAGCAACGTCTTGGAGAGGGCGACTGGGCTCACCCGCCGGGGACCTGTCGTCGTCCGCTACACCACCGAGGACGACCAGGCGCTGATGCTGCTCACGTCGAACATGGTGGCCGGCGTCGTCCCCGACGTCGACGTCGAGACGGCGCTGGGCGCCTACGTCGAGGCGGGCCCGCCCGGGGTGCTGCTCGTGGCCTGCTGCTTCCAGCTGTGGCCGCAGACCCTCGCCACCCGCCGATGGTCATGACCCGCGGCCGCCACGGTCACACCGCCCGCCCGTACGGCGGACCCCGGAAGGTGTGGCACCCCACCAGCGAGGACGACTTCTGCGAGCGCTGCGGTCTCCCGATCCGCTGGGCGTGGACCGAGGCGAACAAGAAGATGCCGGTCGACCCCGACGAGGCCGACCGGGACGACGCGGCCGCGAACCTCGCGGTCTGGCGCAACCATCTGCGCCGGCTGTGCGTCCGCGTCATCACCGCCGAGCGGCCGCTGCTCGGCTTCGAGCACCGCGGCATCCCGCACTTCGCGACCTGCCCACCACTGGTCGCCGAGCGGGACGCCAAGCGCGCCGTCCGCGAGTCCCGTCGTGCCGCCGCGGCGGCCACCCCCGATGTCACCGAACCCGAGCAGCTGCGCGCTGCCCGCCGCGGAGAGGACCTCCCGTCATGACCAGTGCCACCGTCCGGCTCACCGACGAGCAGGCGGCCGCCGACGTCGCCGCCCCGGTCAACGTCCACGCCGCGATCGCGAACCGACTGCGGACGAAGACCGCCGACCAGGTGGTCGAGATCGGCCAGCGCACCGGCTGGTGGACCGAGGACGACGTCGACTGGGTCGAGGGTGGCCGCGAGGGCCCCCGGCCGGACGGATGGACGCTCGAGGACGGCGTCGCGAAGACCCCCACTGAAAGGACAGCGACGGAGGCTACGGCTCCCGCCGCTGCAGGTACGGCACCGGACCCTTCGGGGTCCGGTCATGGGTACGCGGGGCCCGACGCCCAGGGCGTGAGTGATGCGCCACCGCAGGTAAGCCCGTCCCGTTCCTCCTCCGGAAAGGGTGGGGGGCCCGGCGCGTCGGATGCACCGGCCGAGCCCCCCGCCACCGGCGGCCGCCAGCGTGACGCACGGAAGAAAACGCCGTCTCCGACTCCTGCGGCGCCGGCCGCTCCAGCAGCCGCGACCGTGCCCACCTGCTGCGACCTCGGTCTCGTCGTGTACCCGGCGCCCTGCCCGACGCACGGTGCGCAGGTTCCTGCCGACCTGCTGGAGGTGGGGATCGAACCGCCACCTGCAGACCCCCCCCCCGCTCGATCCGGGACCGGACCTGCTCGCCCGCGGCCTCGCCCATCGAGATCCCCGGATCCGGGCGAAGGCCGAGCGGGCCGCGCGCGCGATCGACAGTCTCTGCTCCGCGCTGCTGACGGCATGACCGAGCCAGCGAGCATGACGCAGACCGCGCCGTTCCCCGTCGACCTGCAGCAGCTGGTCGAGCAGTGCACCTACCGGGAGGGGTGGGTCGTCTACCTCGCCGACGAGGTGCGCGACCCTGCCTCGACGCACGCCGGCGAGTCCCGCGGGCTGACGCTGTCGATCATCACGGACACGGTCAACTCCTACCCCCCGCACCAGCCGATGCGGGTCCGGCACCTCTTCGCCGTCCCGGCCGCCACCTACAACCGCCAGTCGTGGCTCCGCTGGCTGTTCGAACGGTTCGCCGACGTCGAGCGGCACGAGTGCATGGAGTTCTTCACGGTCGGCGGCGACAAGCCCTACGCGCCCAACCACGGGCCGGGCTGGGACCCGTACCTGCTCACCACCGTCGAAGCGACCGACACCGACCGGCGTACGAGCTTCCTCGGCACCGTGAACGACCGATGAGCGACGACCAGTGCGACGACCGGACCTGTCAGGCATGCCACCCCGACAACCGACCGCTGAGCCCGTTTCTGCAGCTGCTCGTGCACGGAGTCGCGGGTAGCGACCCGGCCTCCCGTGACCAGCTGACTGAGGACGTGCAACGGGCCCGCGCCGACCTGGGCAACCCGCGATGAGCAGCGAGCTCACCGACGCCCTGGCACACCTGGCCACCGCACGGACCATCGCCGACCGACTCGTAGCCGACGCCCGCGTTCAGCTCGTCGAGACGCTGCGCCAGGCGCGCGAGGATCGCGGCCTCACCCAGCAGCAGGTCGCCGACGCCATCGGCGTCACCCGCACCCAGGTCACGAACATGGAGCGAGGTGACGGCATGTCCGTCGAGGCGCTCATCGGCTACGCAGCCGCCGTGGGGCTTCGGCTCAAGCTGACCGCCGCTGAGCCGGAGACATGACCAGCCCTCGCCGGCACCGGCGTCCCACGCCGACGCATCACCGCTGCCCGGGTGCGTGCGCCCGCATGGTGCCCAACCACCACTTCGCCTGCGACGACTGCTGGAAGCGCCTGCCCCGCGAGATCCGTCGATCGCTGGTCGTGCACCGCCGCGGTGGGCAGACCGGGCCGGGCCGGGATCAGGTGGAGAACGCGGCCGGCCAGTGGTTCCTGGACAACCCCCCGCCGGTCCCGGTCCCCGGCCCTCCCTGAGATCGCCCCCGGGTGGCCGCCTGACCCGCGCCCCCTGTCGTCCTTCCCCGACCCAGCAACCGCGAGACCCCGGAGCCGCCCCGATGCCCATGTCCCTCACCGGCTGGAAGCCCCGCCCGGGCTCCGCCGTCCGCGTCCTGCGCGACCCGAAGACCCTCGACCACCACGGCGCCCCCGGTGTGTGGATGGTCGTCGACAAGCACCCCGAGAAGGGCTCCTGGTGGCTGCAGCCCTACGACGCCGCGTCCCGCGTCTGGGCCGACACCCACCCGGACCGGGTGAAGACCATGAACCGTCCCGGGAGCCTGCTGCTGTCCGCGGCGATGCCCCTGCCCAAGGACGTCCGGTGAGGACCCCCACGCCGCCGCACGCGTCGCTCAGCCGCGCAGAGGCCCAGGAGGTCGTCCGCCTGTTCGCCGCCGGCGTCCAGGACCCGTCAATCGCTCTGCTCTGCGCGTCCGCCCTGTGCGTGCAGCGAGAGCAACGCCGCGAGCTGACGCGCCGGCGCCACTACCGGCCGCGCGAGCACGGCAGCGACCGCGGCTACTACCAGCACCGCTACGACGGCACACCGCCGTGCCGCTCCTGCCGGATCGCCCACGGCCGGGAAGCCCGCGACCGGAGGTCTGCCTGATGGCCGGCCACTACATGGACCAGGCCGCCCACCTCGTCGACATGCAGGCGGCCAAGAAGCTCGTGCTGATGTGCATCGCCGACGACGCGGACAAGCTGTCGAGGATCGGCCGCGTCGGGCTCGACGCGATCATGGATTGGTCGGGGCTGAAGCGGTCCCGCGCGCTCGCCGTCATCGCCGAGCTCGTCGACGAGGGCTACCTCGTCCGGCACGCCGCCGGCCGCATCGGCCGCCAGGCCGAGTTCGTCGTCTTCCCCGGCGGCTGCTGCCCCCTCCACGGCCCCGTGCCCGGCTACACCCCGCCGACCGACAACGCCGACGAGGAGCAGACCGAGGACCTCGACACCGCAGGGTCCGACACAGCGGACCCTCTCCCCGACACCGCAGGGTCCGGCCAGACGGACCCTCGATCCGACGTCGAGGGTCCAATAGAGGGTCCGGAAGAGGGTCCAGTACAGGGTCCGGCAGCTACCGGACCCCTTCCTAAGCGACTTAACCCTCAGAACACCCCCCAACCCCCCGCCGAGCGGGGGGCGCACTGCGATCCCGACGGCCAGCCCCACCCGAACTGCCGCGGCTGCGGCACCACCCGCCGAACCGGCCGGGTCACCCCGGCGGACACCGCGGCCGCCGAGCTCGCAGCCGTCGAGGACCTCCGGACCCGCCGGGCCGCCATCGCCCACTGCGGCGCCTGCAGCCCCTACGACCGCACCGTCGAGGTCCCCGGCCTCGGGATCCGCCGCTGCCCGGACTGCCATCCCGACCTGGTCGTCGGACCCATGCCCCGCCCGCAGCTGTCCGTCGTCCCCCAGCGCGCATCCGCCCGATGACCCAGGAGCCAGACATGCCGACAGACGCCAACCCGGCCGTGATCGCCGCGGACCTCGCCGACGCGAGGTCTGCCACCGCCCCCCAGCCCCGCCGGCCCTCGCGCTGGCTCCTGATCGACCACAACCCCGACTACATCCGCGCTCTGGCCTGCCCATCGGTGACGGTCACCCCCGCGGCGATGGCCGCGGACCCCGCCGCTGTGCATGCACTCGTCCGCGCGCTGAGCACCGCCAACCCCAGCATCGAGGTGCACCTGCCGCCGCCGACCTTCGACAGTGCCCCGACCCAGGCCGACATCGACCAGACCCGCCGCGAGCTCGAGCGGGACAACGACGAGGTGCACGCCCGCCGGCTGCTGCGCCGCATCAAGGCGATCGCCACCGACGCCGCGGAGGCCTGGGCCGTCTGGCTCGAGAACGTCCCACAGAGCCGGCGCACCCGCGCCGCGCAGGAGGCCATCCGACGGCGGATCCGCACCGGCATGACCCAGGCCGACGCGCTGCGCTCCGTGGCCGCCGACTACGCGGCCGGGCGGCTCTCGTGACGAGCCGGCCGGAAGACCCGACGACGACGGCGCCCGCGCCCGGAGACCAGATCGTGCGGATCCGGGCCGCGGTCGCAGCGATGCGCGCGGACATGGACGGCGAAGACGCATCTAACCCGACCGTGCGGTTCTGCTTCGCCCTCGTCCGGCTCATGGAGCTGGCCGCCGACGACGCAGCCGGCATCGAGGCCATGAACGCCCGCACTGCCGAGCGAGCGGCCAGGACCGGCGGTGACGGCCACACCTGGTCCATGCACCGACCCGAGTTCGCCGTGGCCCTGGAGATGGCAGCCGCCTACGAGGAAGGGCAGGCCGGATGACCGCCGCCGGCCCCATCGGCCCGAGGCTCACCGGCCTCGGCATCACGCAGCACGTCGACGGCGACAGGCTGGAGCGTGCCGGCGACCGGTTCGACGCCGACTGTCGCCTACGCCGAGAAAGGCCGAGGAGCACGTCTGGATCGTCGCCGTCGCCCACCGCATCACCCCGCAGGCCGCCGCCGCCCTGCACGGCGCAGGCAACGAGCCGGTCATCCTCGACGCCGAATCCATCACGGTCACCGGCGTCGGCTGCTACCGCTGCACCAAGCCGTTCCACCCGCGCCTCGTCGGTAAGCGCTGCAGGGGCCGAGTCGGCGTGACCTCCGAGGCGTGGTACACCGTCCGGCCGATCAGCGACCGCCAGGTCTTCACCGGCCAGCACGAGAACAGCCCGTTCACGGCCGGCTGGTCGGACACCATCGACCTCCTCGAGCGGGAGCTGGCCGAGCTCGCCGCCGAGCACGTCGTGCTCGAGGTCGACGTCGCCGAGCGGGCGATCCGCGTCGACGGGATGCTGCGCGCCGACGCACGCGCCACCTCTCCCGCCGTCCGGGTCGCGTTCGACTCCCGACACGGGCCTCTGCAGTACGCCACCGACCGCTACGTCCGGCCCTCCTGGCGTCGCGACGGGATGCAGCAGGACTGGCAGCACAACGTCCGGGCCATCGCCCTCGGGCTGGAGGCGCTGCGCAAGGTCGACCGCTACGGGATCACGAAGCGAGGCGAGCAGTACGCCGGCTGGAAGGCCCTGCCCGCCGGCGAAAGCGCGATCGCCATGCCCGCGGCGATGACCGTCGAACAGGCCGCGCGGTTCATCATCGACCAGGCCGACTCGATCGACCCGGGTACAGGCGCGATGCTCGTCGACGCCACCACCCGGCTGGGGCTGTACCGCCGGGCCGCGAAGCGGCTGCACCCGGACAACGGCGGCGACGCCGTCCTCTTCCAGCAGCTCCAGGACGCTCGCCAGCTCCTCGACGCCGAAAACGGGCCGGCCGCCCATGGCTGAGTACCGGATGTCCGAGGCGCAGCTGCAGGACGCCATCCTCGAGCTGGCCGAGCTGCGCGGCTGGCTGTTCTTCCACGACTACGACAGCCGCCGCAACAACCCCGGCTGGCCGGACCTGTTCCTGCTGCACCCCCGCACCGGCGAGATCGTCATCGCCGAGCTGAAGGCCGCGCGCGGCCGCCTCTCCGGAGACCAGAAGGTCTGGATCGCCGCGTTCGCCGTCGCCGGCATCACCGTCCACGTATGGCGGCCCATCGACCTCACGAACGGCCAGATCAACCGCGCCCTGACCCCGGGCACCGCACCGTCCCGAACCGTCGTCACCTGCTATCCCGTCGAGCGGTACCTGTGAGCAGCAGCAACCAGGAAGCCGGCTTCGTCGCCCTCGTCGTCCTGTACTTCTTCGCGCTCGCCTTCACCTGGTACGAGATGCGCCGCGGCGAGAAGCGGCACCAGCAGACCCGACAGCAGCAGATCGTGGCCCTCGCAGCACAGCGCCGCCGCCACGACCGGGAACTCGCCGCAGAGCGAGCGCGCATCACCGCGATCGAGCGCTGGCTCACCGAGGCGTTCGGGCAGGACGTCGACGAGCCAGCCACCGACACCATCCCCGCCGCCGACCCGGCCACCACGCCGGCCGGCGAGGTCATCGACGCCGGACATCAGGCCCTCATCGAACGCGAGTTCGAGGGCCAGACCTTCCGCTTCCGCGCCCCCACCACCCGGAGATGACCCCATGACTATCACGATCCGTGTCTGCGGCCAGCCGGACCCGGCCAGCCTCCACCAGCTGTCGGGCCCGTCGAACATGCCCGCCCCTGATCCCGTCGTCCCATGCTGCGAGGCGTCGCTGCACTCCGACGGCGAGGAGTGCACCTGCTGGGAAGGGCTGCTCGACGTCGTCCCGACCCGCGACGTCCAGGAAGGTCCGCAGCTGGTCCGCCGGCGCATGTGCGGGGACTGCGCCTACCGGGCCGGCTCCCGCGAGCGCACCGAGCTCGCCGGAGACCTGCCGTACTACACGCGCGACCAGCAGTTCCAGTGCCACACCGGGATGCCGCGGGCCACCAGCTACAAGCACCCGGCGCTCGGCGACGCCGTCGTCCCGGACATCACCGGCTCGGACTACCGGCCCTACGTGCGGGGCGCCCGGGCATGGCAGGCCGACGGGCGCCCGGCCGAGCTGTGTGCCGGATGGGCAGCGGTCAACCAGGTGCGGCCGCGGTGAGCGGCAAGCTGCAGGTCTGGTCCGGTCATGCCGGTGACGGAGATGTCGCGCTCGGGGTGGCGGTCGCGCGCACGCCCGGGGACCAGCAGGAAGCGCAGCGCGAGTCGCACGACTTCGTGGTGCAGCAGACGGGACGCCTCCGGGCCGGCCCGATCCAGTGGGCGATCTGGGACGGCGAGGAGGGCTTGCGCGCGCTCGAGCAGATCGACATCCACGACCCGCGGGTGATCGACTTCGTGCGCGTCAACCCTGGGGCGGTGGTGGTGGTCGCGATGGCGCCGACCGACAAGCCGCGCCGATCGCGAAGAAGGCGCCGATGAGCGAGGCTGCGGCCGCGCTTGGCGACGTCGACGTCGCCATCCTGCGCTTCGAGCGGCAGTGGTGGCGGCACGCCGGCGCCAAGGAGGTCCAGATCCGCGACCAGCTCGGACTGGAGCCCACCCGCTACTACCAGCGTCTCAACGTGCTCATCGACCACTCGGCCGCCCAGGCGGCCGACCCCGTCCTCTGCTCCCGCCTGCAGCGCATCCGCGAGCGCCGTCAGGGCATGTTCCGAGCTGGGACGCGTACCGCTTCCGACCGGGGGACCCGTCCTTGAACGACTCGAGCAACACGTCCAGCATCTGCGGCTGCGGCGCCACCGTCCGGGACGGGTACCTCTGCCGGACGTGCGCGCGGCAGCTGCGCGACGACCTGGTCGAGCTCGCCCCGGGCAAGCAGATGCTTCCGTCCTACGCGCTCGGGTCGGCGGGCCGCGGCACGACCACCCGGTGGGACACCCCGTCAGCAGTGATGGTCGGCGGCCTGGCCGAGGACCTCACGACGACCGCGGCACGGCAGGCCCGGATCAGCAACGCCGACGGCGGCGCCGAGAAGCCGGTCCCCTTCAACCCGCGGGCCGCCGAGCTCCGGGCCGTGCTCACCAACATGCTCAGGCCGTGGGCGCTCTGGCTGCACGGCCGAGGACGGCCGGTCGCCGAGCTGACCAGACCGGTGTGTTCGCACCGCGACCCCGTCGGGGCCGACTGCCCCTCATGCGCGGCAGAGACCGCCGCGATCGACCAGCGGATGCAGCAGTGGAGACGGCTGCAGCGCGAGCTCGAGCGAGCCGACGTCGGCGCACTGGCCGGCTACCTAGCCCAGCACGTCGACGTCGTCCGCGGCGACGAGGCTGCGCCTCAGCTGAAGCTGGCCATCGAGAACGCCGTCGCCCGGGTCCGCGAGGTGATCGACCGGCAGCCCGACCAGATCGCCGTCGGCCAGTGCGGCGCCGAGCTCCCCGAGGAGCACACCTGCCAGGAGCCGCTGTACGTCGACCGAGAGGCCTCCTTCGTCACCTGCCCGGCGTGCGACACCACCTGGTCCGTCGCCGACCGGCGCGCGTGGCTGCTCGCCGGCGCCCATGACGAACTCGGCACCGCGGCGACCATCGCGGCGTCTCTGACCCGCCTCGACGACGACCATCGGCTCTCGGTCAACCGCATCTACCAGTGGAGGCACCGCGGGAAGCTGATCGACTACGGCCGGGCCTGCGCGGCCCACCGGGTCCCGGAGTGGGTGGAGACCGGACGGCACGCCAGCTGCCAGGACTGCGGGCAGGCCCTGTACCGGGTGGGCGACGTCGTCGCGCTGCTCACCGCCAGCATGGTCGCCGAGACGGCCCGCCGGGCGAAGGCCGAACGCCTCCAGCGCGAGCGCTCGAAGAAGGCGCGGGTGGCACGGCAGCGGGAGCTACTGAAGCGCTCGAAGGCGGGGTCTGCTGGCCCAGTGGCGCTCGGTCCAGGGCTGCCTGCCGCGATCGAGAACACGGTCAACCGCCGTCGCTCGGAGGCGGGGTGAACGTCGGTCGAACACGCGACACGCTCACCCGTTCGGGTACTTGCTGTATAGCAAGGCGACGGGTAGTGTTCCTCTTGTCCGGCAAAGAGTCGGACGAAAGAGGAGAGGGGGTGAACATGGACAAGGTCGTTCGCCAGATCGTCAAGGCCCTCGGTGAGCAAGGGTTCGACGTGGTCGAGACCAAGAACGGTCGCCTGGAAGTGGTGAACCGTGACGGGGACTGGATCGCGTCGCTCCCGAGCCGCTTCAAGGCCGGTAGCGGTCTGGATAACGCCCTGGCGCCGCTGAGGCGCGCCGGGTTCCGCTGGCCTAGCTAGCGGAGAGAACCGGGGCCGGGGGCAGATGAAGTGCCCCCGGTCCCGGGACCCGGCTCCATGTTCCCCGCTCTCCCACCCAGAACACCAGGGAGGTCCCACCGATGACCGACTACAACGCGCGGATCGAGCTCGACTCGCGAGACTTCGACGAGGCCGCCGTCGACGTCCTCATGGACGTCGTCGAGCCCTACTCCGGCGTCGTCGCCCGCGCCGTCCACGGCGGCCGCGTCGAGCTCATCCTCACCGTGCCAGCCGCCGACCTGCGGCAGGCCACCATCACCGCGATGTCGATCGTCCTGGCCACCGGCCATCAGGTCTACGCGCTCGAGGTGCTGCCCACCGACGACTTCCATCAGCGCATCAACGCAACCCCGGTCCCCGAACTGCTGTCGGTGACCCAGACCGCCGACGAGCTCGGGATCTCCCGGCAGCGAGCGTTGCAGCTGGTCAACGCTGGACAGCTGGACGCGGTGAAGGTCGGCGACACCTGGGTCGTGCCGCGACCGGCTGTGACCGCCCGCGTCGCCGAGGTCGCCGACCGCCGCCAGCGCGTCGAGGCAGCTCTGCTGGCGGACGGCGAGAAGTCGCGAGCGGTTCTGGCCACACATCGGCGGCAGCAGGAGAAGGTCAACGCCGCTATGCGGACGGCTGGCGTCGAGGTCACAAGCTATCCGTGAGGCCGTGGGGCGTTGCTCCCCGTAAGGCGGACTGGCGACCATCGCACCCCGGGATCAAGGCTTGCGAGTCTGCTACGTTCCGTTCCTTCTGCGACGGGGGGAGACCAGGTGGGCCACACCATCGAAGTGGTGCCCTTGTCCAAGCTGCTGCTCGACGAAGGCAACCCGCGACTCGAAGACCCCGAGGAATCCCAGCGGGACACCGTGGTTGAGCTGACCAAGCAGCAGGGTCACAAGCTCATCGAGCTCGCCAAGGACATCGTCGACTTCGGCCTCGACCCGCTCGCACTGCCTGCCGTGGTCGCCACCGACGGCAGGAGTCGCCGCTACAAGGTGGTCGAGGGCAATCGCCGAACGCTGGCGTTGAAAGCGCTCGAGACCCCGTCGATCGTCCTGAGCGCGCTCAGCGAACCTGACCGCCGACAGTTGGCCAAGCTGTCCGAGCGGTTTCACAGTGACCCGATCGAGAACGTGACCTGCGTCCTGTTCGACTCGGAAGAGGACGCCCGGCACTGGGTCAAGATCCGTCACACGGGTCAGAACTCGGGCGTCGGCCTCGTCGAGTGGAACTCCGACGAGAAGGACCGATACGACGCTCGTCATGGCGGCCGCAACCGCACGCTCGGCGGTCAGGCCCTTGACTTCCTCCGCGAACTCGACGGCCCACCCCCCGAGGGCGCCCGCCGGGTCGCGGTCACGACCGTGACACGCATCCTCAAGACTCCCGCTGTCCGGGAGCGACTTGGGCTGACCCTGGAGAAGGGACGTCTGCTCGCCCAGTTCCCGCAGCAGGAGGTGGCGAGGGGCCTGCGCAGGATCGTCGAGGACCTCCGCAATCAGGCGATCAAGGTGGGGGACGTCTTCGACAAGGAGCAGCAGCTCGGCTACCTCGAGCGGTTCTCAGCCGACGATCTGCCTGATCCCGCGACGAAGCTCGCCGGCGCCTTGCCCTTCGAGGAACTGCCGGTGACAGGCTCGAAGCCGCGCGCGGCGAAGCCCCGTGCACCGAAGGCCCGTCCGAAGCCAGCGACCGCGCGCGTAACCCTCGTGCCGTCGGACTGTCGGATCAACCCGGCCCCTCCGCGGATCAATGCGGTATTCACCGAGCTGAGCACCCTCGATGTCACGACGTTCCCGAACGCTGCCAGCGTGCTCCTGCGCGTATTCGTGGAGCTCTCCGTCGACCACTACATCGACCACCACGGCCTGATGGACGAGACGAAGAGGCACAACACCGTCCTCGCCGCACGCTTGAAGGCAACCTCCGAACACCTCTACGCCGCCAACAAGATCCCTGAGGACCTCCGGCGCGCGATCACCCGCATCGCCGACGGGCGACACACCATCGCCGCGTCGGTGGCCACCTTCCACGCTTTCGTCCACAATCCATACGTGCACCCGCGACCGACCGAGCTCCAGACGGCATGGGACGAGCTCCAGCCCTTCCTCGAAAAGGTCTGGGCGTAGTGCCCGGCGGAAGCGCCGGCCGATACCACTCTCCGCTTCGGTACCCGGGCGGCAAAGGCAAGGTCGCCAACTACTTCAAGGTCCTCCTGATGGAGAACGACCTGCTGGGCATCGACTACGTCGAGCCGTACGCGGGTGGGGCCAGCGTCGCGCTCAGCCTGCTGTACGAGGACTACGTCGGCCATATCCACATCAACGACCTGAACGCCGGGGTGCACGCCTTCTGGCACGCGGCCCTGCACCAGACCGGCGAGCTCTGCCGCCGCATCGAAACGACCCAGGTCACGATGGATGAGTGGCGCCGACAACGTGACGTCTACCGAGCGGGCGCCGCTGATCCTCTGGACCTTGCGTTCGCTGTCTTCTTCCTGAACCGGACGAACCGCTCGGGCATCATCGCCGGCGGAGTGATCGGCGGGCAGCAGCAGACCGGCGCCTGGAAGCTAGACGCTCGCTACAACACGACCGAGCTCGTCAAGCGCATCCGGAAGATCGGCCGCCACCGGGACCGCATCACGTTGACGCACCTCGACGCCGCCGCACTACTCGAGCAGGGGGTGACCAGCGCCGACGACGTCTTCTTCTATCTCGACCCTCCCTACTTCGTGAAGGGAGAGGGCCTCTACGACAACTTCTATGCAGCCGAGGACCACCAGGCAGTCGCCACGGCGGTGCTCGCCCTCGAACACCCGTGGGTCGTCTCCTACGACGCGGCCCCCGAGATCATCCAGATGTACGGCGCTGCCCGCTCGATCCGGTACCGGCTCTCATACAGCGCCCACGAGCGGCAGGCTGGCTCGGAGGTCATGTTCTACTCCGACGATCTCGGCATCCCAGACGATCTGCCGGCAGGCATCTCGATGCACGCTGTCGATGCTGCTCGAGCCACCGCGACCCCGTGAGAGCGGCGGACCTGAGGCAGCTGCAGCCGTTCATCACTGCTGTCGAGGGGTATGCCGCCGCGCTCGCCCGGGACACCAGCGAGTGCCGCTGCAGCCTCAACGCGGTCGGCCACTGGGAGCCGCCAACGACCGGCTGCGTCGGCGAACGCGGCTGCCGGCTGGTGCTGCACATCGTCGTGCGCGCCCACCTTGGACAGCTGCGGATGCCGGTCGACCACCTAACCGATCCGGAGCTCGACGAGGCAGTCGAGCAGCTGCATGGGCTCACCGTCCGAGCTGCTCAGCTTTCACCGGAGGAGTTCGCCGGCGACATCAAGGCCGCGCTGCACGACGAGCGAGTCGCACACCCCGCCTGACCTGCGAAGATGAGGCTGTCTGTACGTCCGTTGTGACGTTGTGTCAGGATGAAGTGCGAGCGGGACAACTGTCCCTACCGAACGCCCCGGTCTGAGCCACAGGCTCCATCCCCGGGGCGTTCGGTCGTCTCTGGGCCGCGCCGTCCGCCCACGCCCCTCCTCAACCCATCCGTCTCGACCCGCCCTGGTCGACCGCCCTCGCGACGGTCGGAGCTGTGAGCGGCTCGACGGTCTCGGGGTGCGAGCTCGGCGGGCGGCGCTCAGCGAGAGGTGGGCACCGGTGAATCGGTACGTCGTCGACGGGGTCCTGGCCGACATGCGCGCCAGCAAGCGCGTCGTGGTCGTAGCTGAGAGTGGCCCCCTCGCCCGGCGCTGCCTCGACGAGTGCGAGGCCCGTGCGGTGGCGGGGGAGAAGGTTCGCCGCGCGCACGGCGAGGAGCGGATCGAGCACCCCTACGGCGGGCGCATCACCTTCCACACCATCCGCGGGGGTGGCTTGCGCGGCGTCGCCGCCGACGTCGTCTACGTCGACGCCGATGCGACCCTCGAGCAGATCGGCGAACTGCGCCTCATCGTCTCGGCATCGCCGGGCGGCGAAGTGATCCGTCGCTGACCGGTCGTGGTCCGCGCTCGGTTGAGGCTTGCGCGGACCACCACCACGCGAGGCGGGAGGTGCGGTGCCCCCTCGCAGGACGACGACCGAGCGCAACCTGGGCTGGTCACACCAGCAGGACCGGGAACGGCTCATGGCCGGTCTCGTCGATGGCTCGCCGTGCCCGTGCCTCGACCTCGACGACTGCGGGCCTCGCTGTGTGTGCCGGCCGCACGGCCGCGGCCTCCCCATGTACAGGGTCGCGGCGCTGAACCCGGACGGCATGCCGCTTGAGGCTGACCACACGACCGCGCGCTCCCAGGGCGGACGCAGGGCTGACCGCCTGCTGCTCGCCACCTGCAACCGCTCACGCGGTGACGGCACGCGCCAGTCCCTCATAGGAGGCCGCCCGCAATGGTGGACGCGCGACTGGTTCTAGGTCCTCCTAGGTGCCCGATCCCTTGCGATCCCCCAAAAAACTGGGCGTCTGCGTTCCTGACCCCCGGGCCTTCAGTCAGGATTTTTTTTCCCAGAGTGCGTTACCACCAAGCCGGGGCGCCCTGATGGCACCCAAGCGGCAAGGGCCGGTCGAGCGCCGGGTGCGGGCCGAGCTCCGGGCCGCCGGCTGGTCCGCGACCCTGGCGGGACCGCTCGGCACGATCGGCATGCAGGCGATCGACATGGCCCAGACGCAGGACTGGACGGAGTCGGCCCGGGAGAAGTCGACCTTGAACCGCGAGCTCCGCATGACCATGGTCGCCTTCCGAGAGGCGCTCGCGGCGAAGGCTCCCGCGAAGGGGGACGCCGTTGACGATGCAGCCGACGAGCCACCCGGCGGCGCCGCAGGCACCCCGGATCCGGGTGCTCCCGGAGGCAGCAACGTCCTTCCGTTTGGGGCAGGCCGCTCTTCGGCTGGCTGACCGTCTCGGCCGCGCCGTCGTCGACCTCATGCCCTGGCAAGAGGGCTCGATCCTCGACATGTGCGCGACCACCTTCGAGGACCAGTTCGCCGCGGCTGCGTTCGCCCTCATCGTCTCGAGGCAGAACGGGAAGGGCGGCGTCCTCGAGCTGCGCGTCATCGCAGGCGTGACGCTCCCCCAGTTCGGCGAGAAGCGGATCATCTGGACCGCGCACACCGCGAAGACCGCTCGGGACGCCCACAAGCGGGTCGCCGACATCTTCCTGTCGCACCCGGACCTGAAGGCCCGGCTGAAGTACGGCGACGAGCGCGGCATCACCTACGGCAACGACATCCGCACGATCACCCTCAAGGACGGGTCGGAGATCTTCTTCTTCACCCGGTCGGCGACCGCTGGGCGAGGCCTGTTCGGCGACCTGCTCATCCTTGACGAGGCCCTCGAGCTCACCGACACCGAGCTGTCGGTGCTGCGCTACACGCTGCGCACCGCGGCGCGCCGGACCGGACGCCGCGCGCAGACGATCTACGTGTCGACGCCGCCGGATGAGGAGAAGCACAAGCACAGCCTGGTGCTCGCCCGGCTGCGGAAGCGGGCGCTGGCCGGCGCCCGCGGCGTCGGCTGGGTCGAGTTCTCCGTCCCCACGCTCAAGGAGCTGCAGGAGGCGGCCGAGGAGCAGGGCCGCAAGCTGCTCGGCGACCCCCGCCTCACCGAGGAGACGTACTGGCCGCTGGGCAACCCGAGCCTCGGCTACCTCTTCGACCTGGGCCAGCTGCAGAACGACCTGGTCGAGTCCGGCGAGCGTGAGTTCCTCGTCGAAGGCCTCGCCGCCGGTGACTACTGGCCAGATCCGGACCCGAAGGGGCACGGTGACCCGGCCATCGACTTCGAGGTCTGGAAGGACCGGCGCGACCCGGCATCAGTGTTCGGAGCCGCGGTCACGGTCGGCCCGGTGGCTCTGGGCCTCGAGGTGTCGCCGCGGGACATAGCCACGCTGTGCGCCGTCGGCTGGCGGGCCGACGGGAAGATGCACGGCGAGCTCGTCTGGTCCGGGCCCGCGACCGCCGCAGTCGCCAGGCTGCTGCAGGTCGTGGACAAGGTCGACCCGGCAACCCTGGTGATCGACGGCAAGGGCAAGGCCAGCTCGCTGATCCCCGACATCCGCGCCAAGGGCCTCGAACCACAGGTGCTCACCCCTGGTGACCGCTCGCGGGCCGACGAAGGCCTGGTCCGCGACATCGTCAGCGGTCAGCTGCGGTTTCCTGCGCAGCCGATGCCCGACGTCGACGCGGCCGCCGAGCAGGCGACGTGGCGGTCGACCGGCGACCTCCGCTTCTTCGACCGCGGGGCCAGCGGCGCGCCGCCTGCACCGCTGGTGTCCCTGTCCCTGGCCCGCATCGGGCTGCTGACCGTCGCCGCATCCCCGCCCGAGCCGCCCCCGGCGAAAGCCCTGCCGCTCGACGACGTCCACACACCGGCAGGCACCGGTGGGTTCGGCGGCGTGCTCGAGCAGGTCGATGCCGGCAGCGCGCAGTGGTGAACCTGAGAGGAGGTGCGGGTGACCTCCCCCCAGCGAATCCGGACCGTCGCGGGCCAGCGCCGGCACACGACGACCGCACCGACCGCCGAGACCACTCCCGGGTCTCCGGCCACCGCACTCCCACTGCGGGAGATCGGCAACGCCGGCGTCGGGACGTTCTGGCAGGACCTCGCCGACGAGCAGGTCCCCGAGCTGCAGTGGCCGCTGTCGATCGGCGTCTACGACCGGATGCTGAAGGACGCCCAGGTGCTCAGCGTCTACCAGGCGATCACCGGACCGGTCATGGCCGCCTCCTGGCGCCTGGATCCCAACGGGGCACGCGACGAGGTCGTCCAGCTGGTCGCCGACGACGTCAACCTGCCTATCAAGGGCACGGACGCCCAGCCTGACCGACCCCGGACCCGGGACCGGTTCTCCTGGGCGCAGCACCTCGAGTGGGCGTTGCTGAAGGTGGCCTACGGGCACATGCCCTTCGAGCAGGTCGCACGCATCGACGAGAACGGCATGGCGCGGCTGAGGAAGCTGGCACCCCGGTGGCCGAAGACGCTCACCGCCATCAACACCGCCCCCGACGGGGGGCTGGTTTCCATCGAGCAGCAACCGCTGATGGGCGCTCTCAGCGGCGTCGGCGTTCCGCCGATCCCGGTCAGCCGGCTGGTCATGTACTCCCACCGGCGCCAGGCCGACTGGCGCGGACAGTCGATGTTCCGGGCGATGTACAAGCACTGGCTGCTCAAGGACGGGGCGCTGCGCGGCTGGTCGCAGATGCTCGACCGCAACGGCATGGGCATCCCCTTCTACGAGGGAGCGCCCGGGGAGGCCGACCTCTCCGCCGGCCGCAAGATGGCCAGCGACCTGCGCGCGGGCAACCGTGCCGGCGGGGCCTTCCCCAACAAGGGCGCCATGCGCCTGGTCGGGGTCACCGGCACCCTGCCCGACCACGACAAGTTCGTCCGCTACCAGGACGAGCTGATCGCCAAGGCCGGCCTCGCTCACCTCCTCAACCTCGGCCAGGCCGCCGGGACCGGATCCTGGGCGCTGGGAACCACCTTCTTCGACGTTCTGATCATGTCGCTGGACCGGCTGGCCGGATCCGTCGCCGACGTCGGCACCCAGCACGTCGTCGAGGACATCGTCGACTGGAACTGGGGCCCCGAAGAGCGTGCCCCCCGGATCGTCGTCGACACCGTCGGCAAGACCGGCGCCGCGCTCGCCTCGGCACTGAAGGTGCTCATCGACGCCGGCGCGATCCGCAACGACCCAGCGCTCGAGGCCTACGTGCGCGAGCGGCTCGACCTGCCGGCCGCGGCACCGCGCCAGCCGTTCAACTCTGAGCAGGAGGACGCGTGACCCGTATCGCCCACTGGCCCCTAGCCGACATCCGTCCAGCTCGTCCAGGCCCCCGCCCGGCCGCCGATCTGCAGCGGCCCGGCTCGGAGTGGTTCCACATCGAGCGGCCTCGCAACGAGGTCGTCGGCGAGCAGCCGCCCGGCGAAGACGCGGACACCCGGTCGACCGCGGACGTCTACGTCTACGACCGGATCGGCGGCTGGGGTGGCGTCACGGCCGAGGACTTCGTCCGCGACGTCGCCGGCCTCGACGTCGACCACATCAACCTGCATCTCAACTCCCCCGGTGGCGACGCGTTCGAGGGTGTGGCGATCGCCAACGTGCTGCGCGCGCACCGCGCCGACGTCACGGTGTGGGTCGACGGCATCGCGGCCAGCGCCTGCAGCGTCATCGCGATGGCCGGCGACGAGGTGATCATGGGCGTCGGCAGCGCCATGATGATCCACGACGCGTCCGCGTACGCCTGGGGCGACGCCGACACCATGCGCAAAGCCGCGGCGATGCTGGACGGCACCAGCAACGCGATCGCCGGTACCTACGCCGCGAAGGCCGGCGGCACTGCCGCCGAGTGGCGCGCCGTCATGGTCGCGGAGGCCTGGTACACGGGCGAGGAAGCGGTCACCGCCGGGCTCGCGGACCGGGTCGCCACCGACGACGACAAGGGCACCGCCAGCGGCGAGCAGATCGTCCCCGGCAGCTCGAGCTTCGACTACTGGGACCTCTGGGACTCCCTCAGCGACGCCGAGCGGCACACCGACACCCTCCGCGAGCTCTACGCGCACGCCAGCCGCGCCGAGGCGCCGGCACCCCCCATGCCAGGCCGCGGGCCTGGCTCACCGTCCCCCGCCGCGTCCGCTGGCGGGTCCAACCCAGAGGAAGGGGCTCTCATGCCCGACCTGCCCGAGGGGCTCCGCCAGCGGCTCGGCATCGCCGACGACGCTGACGAGGCCACTGCCCTGGCTGCCATCGACGCGCTCGAGAAGCGCGCCGAGAAGCCGGCCGAGCTGCCCGAGAACATCGTCACCGTCGACAAGGAGGCGCTGGCGAGCCTGCAGGCCGACGCCGCCGCCGGCCGTGAGGCCCGCGAGCAGCAGATGGCCGACCGCCGGGAACGGCTCGTCACCGACGCGGTCACCACCGGCCGGATCAGCGCCTCGAAGAAGAGCCGCGAGGACTGGCTGCGCGCGCTGGCCACCGACCCGAACGCCGAGGCCAACCTGGCCGCCCTCGCCCCTGGCCTGATCCCGGTCAACGGCGAGATCGGCCACGCCGGCGGCGGCCCCGACGCCGCCACCGACGAGTCCGACGACGCGCTCGACCAGCTGGCCGCCCAGGCCGGCCTCCAGAAGGGAGCCCTTCATGCCTGACTACCTGCCGAAGTTCAAGCCGGGTGAGGCGTACACGCTGCCGACCCTGGCGGCCGGCGCGATCATCGGCGGCCAGCTGGTCACCGCGGCCGCGGCGGTGGCGGCCGCGGACTCCATCACCTGGATCGGTGTGGCGTCGAAGGACACCGCCGCCGGTCAGCCGCTCGGCGTCTACTCCGACGGCGTCCAGCGGCTCGTCGCTGCCGGCGCGCTCGCCGTGGGCGCGCTGGTCAAGTGCGCCGCCGCCGGCCAGATCACCACCTGGGTCCCCGGCACCGACCCCTACGAGCGGTACGTCGGCATCACCCTCGAGGCCGCCGCCGGCGCCTCGTCCGTCGTCGCCGTCCGCATGAGCCGCTGAGGAGCCCCCGATGACATACCCCCCTGCAGGGCCCACGATCAACGGCCAGGTCATCACCGTCCACCGGCTGATGAACAACCCGATCCTGATCTACCGCCTGCTCCGCACCCTGGTGCAGCAGCGGCTGATCGGCGACAAGCTGCTGTCCGGCCGCGTCGACCTGACCGGCTCCGGGTCAGCCGTCTTCGAGATCGCTGAGTCGATCTTCTCCGATCTCCCGGCCGAGCGGGTCGCCGCACTGATGGAGTACCCGCTCACCACGAGCACCCCCGGCACCGTGGCGGTGGCCACCACCGACAAGTGGGGCCTGGCGGACGAGATCTCCGACGAGCTCGTCGCCCGCAGTCGCATGGACCTGGTGATGCGCAAGCTGATCAAGCTGGCGAACCGCATCGCGTTCCAGTTCGACCAGCTCGCGCTGTCGGCCATCGGGTCGGCGGTCACCCAGACGCAGACCGCGGGCGCAGCCTGGAACGTGGCCGGCGCCGACCCGCTGCTGGACATCCTGCTGGCCGGCGCGCAGCCGGACGGTCTCAACCAGGGCTACTCGGTCAACGTGCTGGCCGCCAGGCCGGTCCCGTGGGCCCGCCTCCTCGCTGCCACCAAGGTGATCGAGCGCGCGCCGCGCGAGGGCGAGAACGGCATCCTTCTCACCGGCAACATGGTGCGCATCGCGGGCCTGGAGATCTGGAAGACGACGAACATGCCGGTCGGCGTCGACGTGCTGGCGGCCGACTCCACTCAGCTGGGTTCGATCGCCTACGAGAACATCGGCGGCGGCTACGACGGCACGCCGGGCGACGTCGAGTCCAAGACCATCCGGGACGACAAGCGGGACGGCTGGCGCATCCAGGCCCGCAAGATCGCCGTCCCGATGGTTCAGGAGCCCGGCGCGGCCGTGAAGATCACGGGGGTCTGACCCATGTACCTGGGCGTCGCTCCCCTGACCATGGTCCGCACCCGCGAGGGGAAGTCCGAGTACGTCTACGCCGGTCAGCCGGCGCCCGCGGGCATCCTGCCCGAGGACGCCATCCGGCTGGCCGACGAGGGCTACCTCCTCGAGGTGGAGGACGTCGTCGTCCCGGACGTGGTCGTCGTCCCCGACGACCCGGCCACCGGAAGCGCCGGCGAGGGCGTCACCCTCGAGCGGCCGAAGAACCTGGCGACCAAGCCGATCTGGCTGGCCTACCGGGTCCGCCAGAACCTCATCACCGAGGACCTGGCCGAGGAGGTCACGGCTGCTCAGCTGAAGGACGACGAGTACATGGCCTCCTTCCTCGGGCAGCGGGCGGAGGCCGACGCCGCAGCTCTGGCGCAGGCGGAGGCCGAGGCGCGGGCCCAGGCAGAGGCCACCGTCGACGCCGCGGCGTCGACGCTGTCGCCGACGTCGACGCCGGACAGCACCTCCTGACCGTCGGTGGTCGGGGCGGCCAGCCGGTCGCTCCGACCACCATCACGGTCCCGCGCGAGCAAGGAGGCCTTCCATGCCCGACCCCGTGATCGCCCCGGCCGACCTGGCGAACTGGCTGCAGTACCCGGTGAAGGAAGCCTCCGCCGTCCTCGCCGAGCAGGTTGCGGTCGGTTGGCTCAAGGACGCCATGGGCGTGCTCGAGCTTCCGGCCGCCCCCAAGGGCACCCCGCTGTACTCGTGGGCGCTCGAGCTCAGCGGCATCGCGTACGAGAACCCGCTGTCGCTGGCTGCGGGATCGCTCGGGGACGAGGCGTCGACCTACGACCGCGGCCGGCGGGACCGGATCCTGACCTCTGCCGCCTCCGCATCTGCCGGGCGCGGCGTCGGCGGACCTCTCGGATGCTTCCCACCGCCGGTCGAATACCCCGACCCTGCCTACCGCGACCTCCGCCCGCGATGGTGAGGGGCGACGCAGCTCAGCGGCGCTTCCGCTCCCGCGCCGTCCTCAGCCGCAAGGCCCGTGTCTCGGACGGGCAGGGCGGCTGGACCGATCAGTACTCGCCGACGGCCACCGACGTCGCGTGCCGCCGGCGCCCTGTCGGCGACCGGGATGCGGAGATCGCCGAGCAGCTGCAGGCGATCGTCGCCCATGTCGTCTACTTCGCCCCCGACCAGGACGTCCGCCGCGGCGACCAGGTGGCCGTCGACGGCTACCTGCTGCTGGTCGAGGCCGTCACCCACCCCTCGGCGCCGGGCTACCTGTCCGCCGCCTGCTCGGAGATCCAGAAAGGAACCTGACATGGTCAAGAGCACCGCACCGGCCACGACCGACGGCACCGCGGCCGAGGAGACCCCTGAGTCCGCCCAGCCCGAGGCCGAGGAGGTCCCGGTCAGCACGGAGTCCGCGGTCGAGGAGACCGAGGAGGTCTCGGCCAGCCCCGAGACCCCGGCCGAGGAGGCCTCGACCGACGAGGTCCTCGCCGAAGACGCCGCGGACAGCCCCGAGCCGCCGGCCGGCGACACCCCGACCGAGACCAGCGCCAGCATCTCCTCCGCCGCGGCGGAGGACGAGGCAGCCGCGGCCGCGGCCGCCGATCCGCCCTCCCGCGGGCACGTGCGCCGCGACGGCGGCAAGGAGCACCTGTCGCTGCCGGCGACCGCCACGGAGAACGTGACCGTCACGGACATGACCACCTACGAGGAGGTCCCGGCCAGCGGCTACGACGTCGTCGACGGCCGTGTCGTGCGCCGCGGCGGTGTGTGGGCCGCCGGCGCCGACCGCTGGCTCGTCGAGTACGACCGGGGCTGAGACGTCATGGCCCGCGTCCGGTCGACCTGGCGCACCGGCGAGGTCATGGCCGCCATCGAGGCCCGGGTCCGTCGAAACGCCGACGACGTCGGGGAGATGCTCGCCGGCCGCATCCGCTCCCGGGCCCCCCGCTCGAGCGGCGGCGGGAATCTGCCCGGCGGTGGCCATGCGGCGGACACCGCCACCCGCAAGGTGACCTCCTTGCCCGACATCGTCCGGCTGACCGTCGGCTTCCCCCCGGAGGCCTGGTACATGGGACTGATCGAGGACGGCACCAGCCGCATCGCAGCCCAGCCGTCGGTGCGCCCGGCCGTGCTGGAGTCGAAGGCGGACATCGTGCGCGGCATGGCGGTGGGCTGACGTGGCCGGTGCACCCATCGTCGGAAGCAGCCGACGCTCTGGCGTCACGATGTACACGGTCACCTGGTGGGAGAACGGCCGGCGGCTCCAGGACGAGTTCGCGACGCGTGATGCGGCGCGCCGCTCGGCCGCGGCGATCGCCGCCCGTCAGCGGGCCGAGAAGAAGCAGCGGTGAGCCTGTCCACTGCCCTGCACGCCCGCATGGTCGCCGACGGGCAGCTCGGCGAGCTGCTGGCCATCTACGCGGGTCAGCCGGCGGTGTTCACGGTCGACCCGCCCCCGGACGATGCCGAGCTGCCGTACGTGATCACCCCGGGCGAGCTGGCGACCAACCCGTTCGACACCAAGGACCTGCGCGGCCGCGAGCTGTATCAGGACATCCGCTGCTACACCGCGCGCACCGGGTCGTCCAAGGCGGTCGGTGACATCGCTGACCGGGTGCGCGTCCTCTTCCACCGGCGGCCGATCGTCGTCGACGGCCAGCCATCGCTGCTCACCTCGGTCACCGGGCCGCGCAACGCCGGTGGCGACGACTCCTACGGACGGCTGCTGACCGTCCGGGTTGTGCTCGACCCAGCCTGAGCTGACCGGCCCGACCCTGGGCCAACCGCCTTCTATCGTCACTCCCCGAAAGGACGACCCATGACCGGCATGAACGGCACCGACTTCCTCGTCAAGGTCAACACCGGCACACCCACCGTGCCGGTGTGGACCACCGTCGCCGCGCAGCGTGACGCGTCGCTGTCGGAGTCCAGCGACACCATCGACTTCTCCTCCAAGGACGGCCGGGAGTGGGAGGGGCGCGCCGGCCGCTACGAGTCGGAGGTGTCCCTCGACGGGCTGATCCCCGTCGCCGCGGAGGCCGGCTTCGATGCGCTGAAGCTCGCGAACCGCAACGGAACCCTCGTGATGCTGCAGACGTCCCGCGCGGGGGTGGCCCACGAGGAGGCCACGGCCATCGTCACCCAGATGGACCAGGAGTACCCGGACCAGGGTGAGTCGACGTTCAGCGGCACCTTCAAGGTCACCGGCGGCTGGACGGCCGCGGCGTGACCCCTCCGAAGGTGAAGAAGGCCAACGCTTCGGCGGGCCAGCGCCCGCCGACACAGGACCACCAGGCCAAGCGGGATCCGCACGCCGCGCAGCGTCTCAGGATCGGCGGCAGGAGCCGGGTGCTGCGCTTCGACGGCAACGCGATGATCGAGGCCTGCGCGCTGACCGGCCTGGAGGACATTGAGGCCGTCATGGAGGCGGCGTCACGGCTCAACCCGCGGGTGATCCGTGCGGTGGTGTGGGCCGGGCTGCTGCACGAGGGCGACCCGTTGGAACTCGAGGAGGTGGGTGCACTCCTGGGCGACGGCAAGTCCGGCTCGGCGTCGTGGAAGGACGCCATGATGGCTGGCATCGCGGCGATCAGCAGCGCCCTCGGCGTGGACAGCGCCGAGCTCGCCGACGCAGTCGTTCGTGCGCAGGCCGGCGAGGACCCTACGAAGCGCGGCGCTGGAACTGGGACGACGCCCTCCACGCCGCGCTCCGAGCCGGGATCGGCCACGCCGAGTTCTGGCGCCTGACCCCGCACGAGGTCAACCAGCGGCTCCTGGCCCACCGCGACATCACGGAGGCCGCGCAGCGCATCTCGGTGCACCAGGCGTGGCTGACCGCGTCCCTGCACAAGGCCCGGAAGGTCCCGCCGCTGTCCCGGCTGCTCCCGGTCCGGGCCCGCCGGATCACCCAGGTCGACCGCGATTGGGCCGCACAGATCCGGGCCAGCGAAGGCGCGCCGGAGATCCCCGAGCGCCTGAGGTCCTAGTAAGGGGGGTGTGGGCGTGGAGGAGAACCTCGGCAGAACCACGATCGACGTCGACGTCCTCCTCGCGCCCGCCCGCAAGCAGCTCGACGAGCTCCGGTCCATGACCGAGAAGTCGGCCGGGGACGCTGGCGACGCCGGCGGCCGCTCCCTCGGCGCGCGTCTCGCCTCCGGTCTCGGCGGCGCGCTGGCCTCGATCGGCAAGACCCTCGCCGTCGGAGTCGCCGCGGGCGCGGTCGCCCTGGGAGGCCTGGGCGTCGCGGGCGCGAAGGCCGGGCTGCAGACCGCGGCCAGCATGGAGCAGGCCAATATCGCCTTCACGACGATGCTCGGCTCCGGGGAAAAAGCCGACGCCTTCCTGCAGGACCTGGCCGCCTTCGCGGCCAAGACGCCGTTCGAGTTCCCCGAGCTGCAGACCGCCGCCTCCTCCCTGGTGTCCGCGGGCATCAGCGCCGACAAGGTCATCCCGATCATGACGTCGCTGGGCAATGCGACGTCGGGGATGGGCACCGGCGCTGAGGGCGTGAAGAGGGCCACCGTCGCCCTGCAGCAGATGTCCGCGGCCGGCCGGATCACCGGAGAGGACCTCAACCAGCTCCGCGACGCCGGCGTGCCCGTGTTCGACCTGCTGGCCGCCGCCACCGGAAAGAGCGTGGAGCAGGTCGCCGAGCTCGCCCAGCAGGGCAAGCTCGGCCGCGAGGAGCTCGACCAGCTGATGGGCGCCTTGGAGTCGGGCGCGGGCCTTGAGCGGTTCACCGGCCTGATGGACGCCCAGTCCCAGTCGCTGAACGGCATGTTCTCGACGCTCAAGGACACGGTCAACATGGGCCTCGCCAAGGCCATCGAACCCTTGATCCCGATGATCAAGAACGGTCTGGGTGGGGCGACATCCTGGGTCGCCGACATGATGCCGCGGCTGGCCAGCGGCATCGCGACAGTGGCCAGCTGGGGCCAGGTCGCCTACGGCATCCTGTTCCAAGGCGACTACAAGGGCGGGCTCGTGGCGGGGCTGTCGGAGGACAGCCGAGCCGTCGACGTGCTGTTCCGGATCCGGGAGGCCGCCCTCGCCGTGTTCGAGGCGGTGCGCTCGGGTGACTTCAGTGACCTGGGCGGCGAGTTCGGGTCTGCCGCCTCCGCAGGCGGTGGCGTGCTGTCGATGCTGAAGTCCGTGGGCGGGGTGCTGCCCGACGTCGCCACACTGGTCAGCGCGGCTGGCGACGTCGTCGGCTTTCTGGCTGACAACGCCGACCAGCTGTCCTGGGTGCTGCCCGTGCTGGCCGCCGGGTTCCTGCTCTGGAAGGCCGGCCAGACCGCCGCCAACATCGCTGCACTGGCGTCCCTGCCGATCCAGGCTGCGCAAGTCGCGTCGAACTTCGCCCTCGCCTCTGCCCAGCGTGCGCTCGCATTCCAGATGGGCGTCCTCACCGGAGTGCAGCGCACCACCATGCTGGGTTCGATCGCGGCGGCCGCCTCGACTGCGGCGGCCTGGGTAGCCGCGCAGGTGCGCACGGTCGCATCGCTGGTGGCGATGGCAGCGGGGTTCGTTGCCAGGGGCGCGGTCATGGTCGCATCCGCAGCGGCCACTGCAGCCGGGGTCGTGGCCAGCTGGGTGATGATGGGTGTCAGGGCGCTGGTGTCCGGCGCTCAGATGGCCGCCGCTTGGGTGGTGGCTATGGGTCCGGTCGGCTGGGTGATCGCCGCGGTCGTCGCCCTGGTCGCGCTGATCGTCGCCAACTGGGACACCGTTGTCGCCTGGACGAAGAAGGCCTGGGAGTGGATCGTCGGCGCCGTCAAGGCCGGGGCCGAATGGATCTGGAACCTGTTCCTCAACTGGACCCTCGTCGGCCTGATCATCAAGCACTGGGACGCCATCAAGAGCGCCTTCTCCAACGGGGTCAACTCGGCGGTGTCGTTCGTGAAGGAGCTGCCGGGCAAGGTCCTCGGCGCGCTCGGCGACCTCGGCTCCCTGCTGTGGAACGCCGGCAAGAACATGATCCAGGGCCTCCTCGACGGCGCCGGGTCGCTGCTGCGCAACATCGGCCGCTTCTTCCTGGACCTCGTGCCGGGCTGGATCCGCGGCCCGTTCGAGGCGGCCCTGGGCATCTCCTCGCCCAGCAAGGTGTTCGCCGGCTACGGCGGCAACATCGGCCAGGGCCTGGTCAAGGGCATGCTCGGTCAGACGAGCCTGGTGAAGCGGGCGACGATGTCGCTGGCCGCGGCCGCGGTCGCGGTCCCTCTCATGCTGGCGACCCCCGGTGTCGCTGCCGGCGACATCGGTGCCACGGGCGCTTTCGCCACGGCTGGGCGGGCAGCTGCGGCGGCCGCTGCCGCGGGCTCCTCCCAGGGCGCGGCCGGCGGCGACGGCCCCGTCCTCCAGGTGCACGCCTACGAGGGGCAGTCCGTGCGGTCCTTGGCCACCGAGGTCGTGAACCTGGGCACCTGGGCGACGAAGGAGCGGTGATGGCCACCCCTCTGGTCGGCGAGGTCGTGTACGAGCTGCCCGGCTGGACCGGGAACGCCGTCGACGAGGCCGGCGTGCTGTGGAAGGTGAACAAGGAGACGGGCTGGTCGGCCGGGCTGAACCCGCGGTCACGGCGATCGCCTCGCCCCTCGGGGCATGGGACGACCCGCTCCCGCCCCTACGGGGAGGAGCGGCTGATCACGCTCACCGGCGTGGCCGAGGCGCCCACGCCGGTCGCCCGGGAGGAGGCGAAGGACCGCTTCACCGCGCTGCTGTCCGGACCCGACCTCGAGCAGCTCGTCGTCCACGAACGGCACATGTCCCGGCAGGCCGCGGTCGAGCTGAACTCCGACCCCCGGGTCACCGACCTGACGCCGGTGGTCTTCGAGTGGCAGCTGACCCTGGCCGCACCCGATCCACGCCGGTACGCCCTGGAGCCGGTGTCGCCGTCCCCGACCCCGCTGCAGCAGCCCGGCGGGGGCGTCGCTCCCCCGTGGACACCGCCCCTCTTCCTGCCGGCGCGGGCGGCCGGCGGGGCCCAGACGGTCACCAACCCGGGAACCGCGCCGGCCCCTGTGCTGATCATGCTCAAGGGACCCCAGGTCCGGCCCGGCGTGCTGAACGCCACCACCAACCAGGTGCTCCGGTACGGCCTCACGCTCGACGACGACGACGAGCTCGTCATCGACACCGACCGCGGGGTTGCGATCCTGAACGGCACCGCCTACAGGGGTCCGGAGCCCGGGTCGACCGTGACGCAACTGTTCGAGCTGCCGCCGGGGATCAGTAGCGACCTGCAGGCGGTCGGCGAGGCCACCGGCAGCGGCACCCCCACCATGGGCGTCCTCTTCTTCCCCGCTTGGTGGTGACCGCGGCAGTGAGCGACTCGACGTTCCGATACCTGGTGACCGACCTGCGAACGGGCACCCAGCTCTGCCAGGCCTTGCCCCTACAGGTCACCTCGGTGCCCGACTCCATTCTGTCGGTGCCCCGCCTGACTGGCGTCGTCGACCTGGCCGACCCCATGTTCTCCCGGGGCATCGAGGACGGCGGGGTCGACGCCGAGTTCGTGACCACACCGCGGCGGACGGTGATCTGGCCGATGCGCGACAACCGCCCGGTGGGCTGCTTCCTCGTGTGGGCGCGCCCCGGCTACCGCGCCGGTAACCCGGTGATGACGGTGCAGGCCGACCGCATCGACTCCCTGCTGGCGGCCCGCACCGTGCGGGCCACGCTGCAGTTCTCCCAGGTCGACCAGCTCGGCATCGCCCGCGACCTGATCCGCTACGCCCTGGGCCGGCCACTGCTCCACGCCCTGGAGCAGCCGCTGTCGAAGGGGCCGGCCGCCGACGTGCCGTGGCTGCGGCTGGACCCGGCCGTGTCCGGAGTGCTGCGGGACCGCCTCGAGCTCGACGGCTACCAAGCGTTGTCGCGCAAGAAGATCAGCGAGCTGCTCGCCGAGCTCGCCGCGGTGCAGGGCGGCTTCGAGCAACGCCTCGACTACGCGATCGACCCGGTGACCAACGCCCCGTTCGCCACCTGGAGGTTCGGCTACCCGACCCTGGGCGTGTCCGCGGCCGACACGCAGCTGGTCTTCGAACATCCCGGGGTCGTCGAGGACCTCGTCCTCGACGAGGACGCCTACACCTCCGCCAACCTCGTCGACGTGCTCGGCGCCGGCGAAGGCGAGTCGAAGATCATCGCCACCGCGCTGGACACCCGGGAGACCGACACCGGCGGGCCGCTGCTCGAGTACACGCACACCGGCGACGAGACCCAGCTGGAGAACGCGTTCGCGAAGGCGTCCGCTCAGCTGGCCGACAGGCTCGGGGTGAACGAGGGCTGGACACTGCGAGTCCGCGCGGACGCCGAACCCGCGTTCGGCTCCTACGTGCTCGGCGACCACATCGTCGCCCGCGTGAGCGACACCCGCTGGCCGCTCCGCGAGGTGCTGCTCCGTGTCATCGGCTGGGACATCCATCCCAGCACCAGCAGCGTCGACACCGTCGACCTGGTCGTCACCAACCCCTGAAGGGAGGCCACGCGTGCTGCCACCGCCCAGCGAGGACAACCGCATCGCGGACCTGCAGCGACGCATCGAGAACCTGGAGACGTCTCTTCGGGCCGCCTTCACCACGATCAGCGGCGGCAAGGGCCTCGTGGTCACCGCCGGCAGCAAGATGCGGGTCGAGCACCCGAACGGCTCGACGATGGTCCACTCCGGGTTGTACGACTACAACCACGGCTTCGACCTGCCCGACGGCTCCTACCAGCCGATGCACCTGCTGTACCGGGCCGATGGGACGCTCGCCCTGGCGATGTACGACCCCCTGCCTGGGTCGGGCGGGTTCCAGCAGTTCCTTGCGATGTTCGACCGCGCAGGAAACGTGACGATCTCCGACGACACCGACTCCGGACAGGGCCTGGCTCGGCCCTGGCTGGCCGGCGGCTTCGCGCGCGCCAGGTACGTCGACATGTCCGTGTCCACCACGTCACCGGCGTGGGAAACGCTGTGGGACGCGAGTCTGGACAAGCAGCAGCCCAAGCTCATCGTGGGCTACCGGGCCACCATGGACACGGCTGGCACGTCCGGAGAGACGCAGGTGCTCGTCAACGATGTGCCCCTCGGCCCCGTAACTGCTGAGGGCTTCACCATCGCGACCCGCTTCGTCGGTCCCGGCCCTGTGGCGGGTGTCCACACAAGCACTCTGAACGTGAAGGTCCAGGGACGGCGCACCAGCGCGGGTGGTGGGCTGCGTGTTGAGCCGCTGGGCTGGTGGGGCCGGCAGTCCTAACCGGCCGGGGCGACGTACCCCGTCTCGCCGGGCAGCTTCTCCGAGGGGGGCAGACCCGGGTTGGGCGCCCATGGCGGCTCGCCGGGGTTCTGCGGCGGTAGCCACCCCTCCGGCAGAGAACCGTCGGGGTTCACCTGAGGCGCCGGGACGGTCTCCTGCGCGGGTACCGGCGCAGGAGCCGGTGCCGGAGCCGGTGCCGGGGCAGTCGCGTCGTCGGGCGTCGTCGTCACGTCCTCGACGGTAGCGGCCGGAGCCTCCACCTGGGGGCTGTCCTCGACGTCGCCCGCGGGCGCGACTGGCGCCTCCTCGGCCGGGCGCTCGGTCGACGTCGTCGCCACGGCGGCCGTCGCTGCGCCCGCGCCGCCTAGGACCAGCACAGCACTGGCTATGGCGATCCCGGTGTGCGCACGCACGACCTGACTGATCCGGCTCATCTCGGTGACTCCTCCGCGCGGTGGATCACTAACGGTACGTGACCGAACCGCAACTTGGAAGCGCCGAAGGCGCGTGTCGGAGGGAGCCCCATGGCCTCAGAGATGGCCACCCGGTCCCCGTCGTTCGTCGACGGGAAGAGCCAGAATGCTCAGGAGCTGCGGCTGCACGTCCTCTCCAGCGGCGGGGGGGCGACGCCGCTCGCCTCGCGGGGCGGCGTCCGGCCGTCCGGAGGCAACCCCGGGCTGGTGGCGGCGCTGGCGACCCCGGTGATGAAGGTGCGCGTCAACGCTGGAATCGCCGACATCCCGTCCACCTCGGTGTCCGGCGGCTTCTACCGGGTCAGCTGGGACCAGGTCGACCTCGACATCGACGCGTCCTCCGCGCAGGCCCGTACCGACCTGGTCATCGTCGAGGTCATCGACACCGGCACGGCGGCCGCGACCGGCAAGGTACGGATCCTGAAGGGAACGCCCGGCGCTGGCCGGCCGACCAACGCGCTGGCCAACGCGCACTGGATGTCCATCGCTGCCACCGCGGTGCGCGTCGCTGCTGAGAGCAGCGGCAACATCCGGGCACAGGACGTGACGCCGGAGCTCAAATACGCCGTCGCCCCCGGCGCCCCCGTCCCCGTCAGCTCCAAGGCCGAGCGGGACGCACTCGACAAGTACCTCGGCCTATCGGTGAAACGCCTCGACCTCGGCGGCCTAGTCCAGCGGTGGACCGGCACAGTGTGGGCTGAGGGCTCCGACGTCCCCGTCTTCGCGTCCAACGCCGCCCGCGACACCTACTACACCGGCAACCTGCACGCCGGTGCTAAGGCGCTCGTCGGCGACAACGAGCAGTACTACAGCGGCTCGAAGTGGAAGTACGAGACCACCGGCCGCGTCCTCTACACCGTCGGTGCGCCCACCACCGACGCAGGCGGCGCCTACACGTTCCCCCACGGGCTCGGCGTCACCCCGTCGTCCATCCAGGTGACAACCACGCAGCAGGCGTCGGACCTGCTGCAGCGCATCGGCGTGGTGAAAGTCCTCAATTACGACGCGGCGAACATCGTCGTCGGCCTCATCCGCACCGACACCTCCGCCTACCTGACGAACAGCCTTCTGTCTCTCGATTGGACGGCCACGGCATGACCGACGCTCGAGCAGAGTTCCCCGCCAACGCCTACGAGGCCATCCCGACCGACGAGGTCGACGGTCGCATCGTCACCGGCATCAACGACCCCGACCGTCCCGCCGACTCGCTCGGCCCGCCGATCGGACCGGGCACGGTGACGATCACCTACGACGACGGCGACCCGGACGCGCTGGACCGCATGTCCGAGGTCACCGTCCGCCGGCTCACCTCGAAGCTGGGCGGCGGCTGATGGTCAGCTCGCAGAACGGCTTCTCGGCCAACGACCGCAGCCAGGTCGAGACGTACCTGATTGGCGGCAAGACGAAGGTCGCTCTGCGGAAGGGCGCCCCGGGCTGGCTGTTGCAGCACCTCGGCAACTGGTTCGACGCGAACATCCGCGACATCGACCCCGGCATCCTCGACGACTGGGGCTACGCCGAGCGGCCGATCCGTGGCGGCACGGAGCTGTCCAACCACGCCTCCGGCACCGCGCTCGACGTCGACGCCACGAAGTGGCCGCTCGGTGTCGAACCGACGAAGTACCTGACGAAGGATGAGATCGCGAAGCTCAAGGACCACCTGACGCTGTATGAGGGCGCGATCCGCTGGGGCGGCGACTACACCGGCCGCAAGGACCCCATGCACTTCGAGATCAACCGCGACGAGGCGTTCTGCGCCCGAATCCAGGCCAAGTTGCTGGCCGCCCCCGGTTACACCCCACCGTCCGAGGAGGACCCCTTCATGGCACTCAGCCAGCAGCAGCAGGAGACGCTCACCCAGGACGCCGCCCTGGCCCGCTACGCCATCGTCGCCCTGGTCAAGCCGGTCACGGACACCCTGCTGACCATCATCCAGGACGAGGACGCGCAGACCGACCTGCTCATGTGGGCGGTCACCGATCCTGCGGAGGGCCTGCGGAACCAGGTCGCCCGCGTGCAAGCCACCCTCGATGCCGGCGCAGCCGTGGTCGGCGGAGCCAGCGTCGGCGAGCTGGCAGGGATCGTCGAGCAGTCGCTGGCGAAGACGAACGCACCGCTCGTCGAAAAGCTGGCCGGGCTCGCCGACTCCAACCGCGCCAAGGCAGAAGCCGTGTCCAAGCTCGCCGCAGCCGTGTCGGAGGCGAGCGACAAGCTCGGCACCGCCGCCGGCGACCCGCCCGTCTGACCCATGCGTTCCATCCGGCTGCGCCGCGGCACCTGGCAGCCCGGCCAAGCGTTCGGGGTGCTCCTCATCGTGCAGATCGGTGCCCTGCTGGTCTGCCTCATCCGCGGCCTGGACTACCTCCGCCCCGACGACGACGCGTCGTCGCTGCTCTCACGCGTCCAGGACTCCGCCCCCCTCACGGCCTGGGGTGCGCTGTTCATCGCAGCGGCCATCACCGGCGCCATCGGGTTCATCGGCCGCTGGGGGCCCGTCATCGCCATCGGGCACCTGATGGCGGCGCTGAGCTACGCCTCCGTCGCCTTCGGACTGTTCCTCGTCACCGGCATCGGCCCGGGCGTCCGCACCCCCGTGGGCCTCGCCTGGGCCGCTCTCGTCCACGGCTCCCTCGGCGTCAGCATCTTCGCCGTCCTCCGCCGCCGGGAGCTCATCGAGACCAAGACGCCGCCCGAGCGCGCATGAGCGACGCCGACCTGTGGCCGCTCATCGCCGAGCGGATGGACAACCCGATCGTCTTCGGGCTCGTCGTCGCCATGGCCTTCTACCTGTTCCTGTCCAAGCGACTCGCCGAACTCAAGGGCGGCTTCGCCTGGGTGGGTGCCCTCGCCCGCTGGTGGACCCGCCGGCAGGAGCGGCGAATCGAGCGCGACCAGGCGCTGTGGCGCGCACGGTACGGCGCCGAGCTCGAGCGGGACGCCGCCGAGCTGGAGCAGCTGCGGGACGACGTCGAATGGCTGCGCCGCGAGCTGTCCGACATGCGCCGCCGCGAGCAGCTGCGGGACAACCAAGCCCGCAAGCACACCACCTGGGACAACGAGTGGGTGCCGAAGGCGCAGAGAGCCGGGCTGGACATCCCGGAGCCGCCGCCGCTGTACCTCGACCTGGCGCCCCTGTTCGTCCCGGAGGAGGCCCCGTGATCGCGCTGCTGACGACGGCCCGGAAGGCCACACTGTCCGCCCTCGCGGCCTTCCTGAGCCCACCCACGGCGCTGCTGCTGTCCGATCAGCCGATCACGTGGCGGGTGATGCTGGCCAGCCTCCTCGTGGGCGCCCTGGCCGGGCTCGGCGTCTACGAGACGGGCAACACCGAGGAGTACGAGCCACGGCACGCTGTCGTTCAGGACGCCGACTGATGCCGTTCGCCGCCGGCCCTGTCCTGCGCTACGTCGGAGCTGGGCAGTACGCCACCGTCGGCCCCACCGACTACGTCGGGGACTCCGACGTCATCCACGTGCCGGCGGACTTCCCGACCGACCTGGCCTCGGTGCCGCGGGTGTTCTGGGCGCTGATCCCGCCGCAGGGCGCATACGAGGCCGCCGCGGTCCTCCACGACTGGCTGTGCGTAGAGCTCGCCAAGGCGCACCAGGCGGCGCGCCGAGGGGCGATCGACGGTCTCACCCCGCCGGTGAACGCCCGGGACACCGACGGTCTGTTCCGCCGCGTCATGCGGGAGGCGGGGGTGCCGTTCCTCATCCGCTGGGTGATGTGGGTCGGTGTCCGCTGGGGTGCCCTGGCGAACCCGGCCCGCCGCGCCGGCTGGTGGCGGGATGCGCCTCTCGTCGTCTCACTGTCCGTCGCCGGCCTCGCCGCGACCCTGGCCACCGCCTGGGCAGTGCACGAAGGCGTCGACGCCGTCCTCCAGCTGCTGACCTAGCAGCCGACGCACCCTGCGTCCGGTGTGGACGAGCGGAAGCTGTCGCACCCCAGGCATAGCTTGCCGGTGCGGTTGCGGAGCACGAGGCCTGGTCAGCCCACGAGACGCCCCCCACCAGCCTCCGGGCTGGCGGGGGGCGTCTTCGTCGTTCCGGGGCAGGTGTACAGATCTGAACGCTGGACAGCCACGGCTACGCTCCTCCCGTGTCCGAGAAGTTGGCCGCTGCGCTCGCCGTTGAGATCAAGCGACTGTGCGAGGAGCGAGGCTGGTCCGGACGGGAGCTCGCCCGGCGCACGGGGCTCGTGCCCTCGGTGATGGCCTACAAGCTCGGCGGGGAGAGGCCGTTCGACGTCGACGACGTGGCAGCCGTCGCGGCCGCCTTCGAGATGACGGCATCAGAGCTGGTCGGTCTCGCCGAACGCTGACACCGGAGTGTCTGAGTTCTAGGTCACGGTCCGGTCACGATGTCCGATAAGTAGGACAGATGTGGGGTGGTCTGTCCGATAAATAGGACATGACCGCGACCGCTACCTGTACCCCTTCGATCACCGCCGAGCAGCTCGCCGCACTCGTCCTCGGCCGATCTACGGCCTGCGTCGTCCAGGACGCCACCGGCACCATCCATTCCGTCGACTACCTCGACCGCGTCGCCGCCGACGACCCCAACGTCGTCGTCCTGATCACCCGCGGCGAGGCCGTCGCCTTGCTCTCCGAGCAGGCCGAGTCGGCCACCGCCGCCATGCGCGCCGCCGGGATCATCCTGTGAACCGCCCGCCGTCCCTCATCGAGCGCGCCTCCGATCGCGTCATCGGCGCCCTGGCGCTCTTTGTCGCCGTGGGCGGCGCGACGCTCGCCGAGCTCCTGCTGCCATGACGACCGCGGACGTCGATCTGTACGTGCGGGTGGGCAGCCGTTTCGTCCGCTACGCCGCGGCGCCGGCGGCCCGGCCGGTGCCCCCGATCCCGACCCCGGTGCCGGTCACGGACGCCGCGGCCGCGGTCGACCCCGAGCGCTTGCCCCGGGTCCCCGTCCATGCGCCTCGATGCCCGCACGGGCACTTCGCGCGGTGGGCCACCCGCAACTGCCACCGCTGCCTCTCCACCCCTCGATAGGAATCCCACCGTGCCCGCTGAGACCCTCCGCCCCCTGCCGTCCCTTGAGCTGGTCGACCAGCTCGAGGTGGCCACCCGCGACGACCTCTCGTCCGCGATCGACAACCTCGGTCGACTGCGCGACCTCGATGCCCACCTGCTCCGCGGCTTCGACACGTGGCACACCTACGTCGTGCACCGATTCGGCGACCTGCTTGCCAGGCTCAACCTGCCCCGGCAGGAGAAGGTGGCGCTGGCCGCCTCCATGAGCGCGCCCACGGCCGAGCGCCCCACGGGCATGCCGGTACGCGCGATCGCCGAGACCCTCGGCGTCTCCGTCGGCACCGCGCAGAACTACCGGCGCGAGGCCGGCCGGGTCATCGCCTTCCGTCCGCGCGCGGACGCCAAGCTGCCGGCACCCGCCGGGTACGTGTACGAGCAGGCCGCGGAGTGGATCCGGCGCGCCGACGACGGGTTGACCCTCGTCGAGCTCGCGGGGCGGGCCGGCTGGACCGAAGGCAAAGCTTCCGGCGCGCTCACCTACCTCTACGACCGCAACCTCGTTGCGCGCACGGAGGACCGCCGGGCGGGGCAGCGGCCGCACTTCCTGACCGAGGCCGGCGCCGTCCTCGCCGCCTCGGGCAGCTGACCGCCCAGCGAGCGGTCATCTGGCGGTGCAGGTCGCCGTGGCGTACTGCCCGGTCGACGTCTGCTCCGCGACGACCTCCCCGCCGACCTCGATGCGGCAGGTGATCGTCGTTCCGTCCGGGCCGCTCGCGTCCAGCACCGGGTCCATAGAGCCGGTCAGCACGAAGGCGTTCCCGGACAGCAGGCTCTCCTCCACCTGCACAGTCTTCGTCCACGGCGGGGCGACGCCGAGCTCCTGTTGCTGCCCGATGCCGTTGCTGTCCGCGGTCGCGTAGGTGGCCGAGACCATGGGCGCGTCGGACTCCAGCGTGTAGACGACCGACTCGTCGCCTCCTCCTCCTCCTCCGCCGGCGCTGCAGGCCGTGAGAGTCGCGGCGATAAGGACCAGGAGCAGGGGAGCGCGCATGGTGCGAGACCGTACCGGACCGGATCCGGAAGATCAGGCGACGATCCGTAGCTGCCGGACGACGTCGACGACGTCGGGGATGGCAGCCTGACCAGCGACGCGGGGGAGACCCAGGATCGCCGCCCGTGCCTCCGCGTCGTCGACGAAGGTGTAGAGGGCCGTCGTCGACGGCGAGTCGTGGCGCAGCAGCTCCTGTGCGATCCGCAGGTTCCCGCCGGCCGCGCGCAGGACCTCCGTCCCGTACCAGTGCCGTAGCTGGTGGGCAGTCGCGCGAACCTCGGCTCGGTCCATCAGCTTGCTGATCACCGTGCACACGCTCTTCGCCGTCAGCGGTTGGCCGGCCAGCGTGTACGACGGGAACCAATAGCCGTAGCGCGGGAAGTCCAGCGCGATGGCCGCGACGTCGGGATGCAGGGGGAGCCGGGCCGGCTTCGAGCCCTTCCCGAGGACGTGGAGGAACTGGCCCTCGATGTCCTCGCCGCGGAACTTTGCGATCTCATGCACCCGCAGCCCCTGATAGGCGCCCAGGAGCACCATGGCCAGCGTGCGACGCCGGTTGGCGGTCGCGAGCACCCGCTCAAGCTGGCTGGTCGTGACCGGCCGCGGGTACCTCTTGACGGCCTTCGGCTTGTGCAGCCGGTCGAGCGGGTTGTCGCTGCGGTAGCTCATGGCCTGCAGCCAGGAGAACCACGCGTCGAGGTCGGCGTAGTTAACCTGCCGGGTGCCGGGGGAGACTCGCTGCCCGGAGGCGAGTTCACGGCTGAGGAAGGTGGCCAGCGACTTCCACTCTGCGGTGCATGCGTCGACGTCGGCGTACCGGCCGAAGAAGCGCACCAAGCTGAGCCGGTTGTCCACTGTGCGCTCGCTCATGCCCGCGGCGCGCATCCACAGCGTCCATTCATCGAGCAGCTCCGCCGTCAGGTCCCCCATCCGCTGGCCATGCGCATCAGCAAGACCGAGCAATCTCGGAACGGCACGGTCAGGTGACATCGGAGGGATGGTCACAGCCATCCGGGTGAAGGCGGGACGTCGACGGCACGCAGAGTCATGATCGACCGTCCCCGCCCGTCTTCGCGTCGGGGTGAGCTCGCCCCGGGCCGGCCTTGGCGTCGTGCGCGGTGTTCCACTCCTTGAGGCGAGCGAACACACCTTCGCGGGCGTCGTCCTCGGGGGTGCCGTAGCCGTAGCCGGCGGCCGACCACTCGGCGGTCGTTCGATCCAGGTCGCGCATGATCTCGTCTAGCTCATCGCCGGCGCTCACGCGGTCCACGCCGCACGTGGTGGACGACCGGCCCGGGCTCGCAGTGTGGCGCGATGGTTGGCACGGGCGATGAGGCGCTCAGCGGCGCTCAGGCCGTGGCGCGCGGCCTCGACGTGCGCACCGCACCAGTCGGCCATCTCCCGGTTCCCGCGCTCGACGTGCCCCCTCTCGAGCTCGGTCCAGGTGGTGACCTCGCCCCGAAGCTCGGAGAGCAGTTCGGCGACCAGGTCGACGTCGAGCGGCGCGGCAGGGTGCACCGGCCACGGAGCGAGCGGGTGCAGACCGGTCTTGGGGTCGGGCTCAGTGTGCCGCCACTGCTGGCTCATCACGCAGCCGTCTGGAGGGACGCCCGAGCGGCGGCCGTTGCGGGCCGCGGATCGACGATGGTCCCCGGCGGAAGGCGGCGGGGGAGCAGCGGTCGCACAGAGTCACCGTGTGCCCGAAAGGGTGCCGAACTAGCGAACTTGTAATCCGCGGGTTG
>NZ_SPQK01000029.1 GCF_004570875.1 Blastococcus sp. CT_GayMR16
CCTTCGTGGCCAACACGTTCGTGCCGCTGGAGACCTTTCCGTCGGTGCTGCGGCACTTCGCGGAATGGAACCCGGTGTCCTCGGTCGTGCAGGCGGCCCGCAACCTGTTCGGCAACTCCTTCGGCGCTCCGGACGTGTGGTCGCTGCAGCACCCGGTGATCTACTCGGCGCTCTGGGGCGTGGCGATCTTGGCGGTCTTCGTCCCGCTGTCGGTGCGCACCTACCGAAATACCGCCAGCCGCTGACCGGCCCGTGCGACCGGCCGCCGACGCGCGGTCGGTCGCGCGTGTCGCTGCTCACCCGCCGCCCCGCGGCGCAGGAAGGGTCAGGGCTGCCCGTAGGGTCCGCCCATGGCGAATGATCTTGCACCGGTCGACGTCGGCTTCCTCAACACCGCCCCGAGCCGCACGACCAGGGAGTTCCGGGTCGCCGCCCCGCCGGCCGCGGTCTTCGACGCCCTCGCCCGTGACCCCGCGGGCTGGGGCCACTGGTTTCCGGGCTTCTCCAAGAACGGCCGGTACCTGACGCCGGAGCCGCACGGCGTCGGGGCCCAGCGGGAGATGCACCTCGGCGGGCTTCCGCTGCTGGAGACGGTGATCGCCTGGGACGAGTCGACCCGATGGGCGTTCCGCGTCGACCGCGCCACCATGCCCGGTGTCCGGGCGATGGCGGAGGACTACCGCATCGTTCCCGACGGCGACGGCAGCCTCGTGACGTGGACCGTGGCACTGGACGCGGCGGCGCCGATGAAGCTCGCCCTGGGGCCGGTCGCCGGAACCATGGTCCAGCGCGCGGGACGGAAGCTGGAGCGCCGGTTGCAGGCGGCGGGCTCCAGCGACTGAGCAGTCGGGGGCCGGCCACCGGGGCGGACCGGCCACGGGCGGGCCGTCCGCTGGTGCAGGATGGACGTCGATGAGCGCCGCCGGTCCCGCCTCCGTGTCCGCTGACAACCCGCTGCGGGATCCCTCTCCGCTGCCGTTCGCGTTGCCGCCCTTCGACGACATCAGCCCCGAGCACTGTCGCGAGGCGCTGCTGGCGGGGATGGCCGAGCAGCGGGCCGAGGTCGCTGCGATCGTCGCGTCCGCCGAGCCGCCGACCTTCGACGACACGGTCGTCGCGCTCGAGCGGTCGGGCCGGTTGCTGTCCCGGGCGGAGGCGGTGTTCGGCAACCTCGCCTCCTCGGTGTCCACGCCGCGGCTGCGGGAGATCGAGCGGGAGATCGCCCCGCTGGAGGCGGCGCACTCCGATGCGCTGCACCTCGACCCGGCGCTGTTCGCCCGCATCGACGCGCTGCACGCGGCGCGGCACGACTCCGGTCTGGACGACGAGTCGGTACGCCTGGTCGAGCGCTACCACCTCGATTTCGTCCTGGCCGGGGCGCAGCTCGACGACGCGGGGCGGGCACGGCTCACCGAGCTCAACCAGGAGCTCTCCACGCTGTCGACCTCGTTCGGGCAGAACCTGCAGCTGGCCAGCGAGGCTGCCGCCGTCCGGGTCACCGACGCGGCCGAGCTCGACGGGCTGGACGCCGAGGAGATCGCGGGAGCAGCCGCGGCCGCGGCCGACCGCGACCTCGACGGGTACCTGATCGCCCTGCTGCTGCCCACCGGCCAGCCGGTGCTCGCGAAGCTGCGCAACCGCGAGCTGCGTCGCCGGGTGTTCGAGGCATCGATCGCGCGTGCGTCCTCGGGTGAGCACGACAACCGGCCGGTCGCGGTGCGGATCGCCCGGCTCCGGGCCGAGCGGGCCCGGCTGCTGGGCTTCGACACCCACGCCGACCTCGTGCTGGCCGACTCCACTGCGCGCACCACCGAGGCCGTCGACACGATGCTCGCCTCCATGGTCCCGGCGTCCGTGGCCAACGCCGAGGCCGAGGGCGCCGTGCTCGCCGAGGCGGCAGACCGGTACGGCGTCGAGCTGGCCCCCTGGGACTGGGCGTTCTACAGCGAGCAGGTCCGCGCCGAGCGGTACGCCGTCGACACCACGGCGCTGCGGCCGTACTTCGAGCTGGACCGGACCCTGGTGGACGGCGTCTTCCACGCGGCCGAACTGCTCTACGGCTACCGCTTCGCTGAGCGGCCCGACCTGCGGGGCTACCACCCCGACGTCCGGGTGTGGGAGGTCAGCGACGCCGACGGTGTCGCGGTCGGTCTCTACCTCGGCGACTTCTTCGCCCGGGAGGGCAAGCGCGGCGGGGCGTGGATGAGCTCCTTCGTGCGGCAGTCGGCCCTGCTCGACGACCGGCCGGTCGTCGTCAACAACCTCAACGTGTCCCGCGCTGCCGACGGCCAGCCGACGCTGCTGACCCTCGACGAGGTGAACACGCTGTTCCACGAGTTCGGGCACGCCCTGCACGGACTGAGCTCTGCCGTCAGCTATCCGCGGTTCTCCGGCACCAGCGTGCCGCGCGACTTCGTGGAGTTCCCCAGCCAGGTCAACGAGATGTGGGCGCTGTGGCCGCAGGTGCTGGGCAACTACGCCCGGCACGTCGAGACCGGCGAGCCGCTGCCGTCGGCGATCGTCGAGGCCATCGACGCCGCGCAGTTGTGGGGCGAGGGCTTCGGCACCCTCGAGTACCTCGCTGCGACGCTGCTCGACCAGGCCTGGCACCGGATCGCCCCGGAGACCGAGATCGGTGACCCGATCGCGTTCGAGCGGCAGGCGCTCGAGGACGCCGGAGTCGCCTCCGACCTCGTGCCGCCGCGGTACCGGACCACCTACTTCCAGCACATCTTCGCGGGCGGCTACGCGGCGGGGTACTACTCCTACATCTGGTCGGAGGTTCTCGACGCCGACACCGTGGAGTGGTTCAAGGAGAACGGCGGGCTGCGTCGCGAGAACGGGGACGTGTTCCGCCGCCGGCTGCTCGCGGTCGGCGGCTCGGTGGACCCGCTGGAGGCGTTCCGGGCCGTCCGCGGCCGCGATGCCGACCCGGGCCCCCTGCTCCGCCGCCGAGGCCTCGCCCCCGCCGCCTGACCCCGCCTCTTGCGGTCTTCCCTGCGCTCTTGCGGCGTTGCATCGCCGCAAGAGGGCGGGCAACACCGCAAGCGCCGCAGCGCCGTCACAACCAGGGGAGCTGCAGCACCAGGTCGAGGTCGTCGGGGCTGTCGCCGTCGCGGACCAGGCGGTTGGGCTGCTGGTGCCCGCAGGCGGTGCAGCGGTGCACCACCTGCCAGCCCTTGCCCGACTTCTCGACGAGCCCGATCGGCTCCATTGGCTGCCGGCACTCGCTCGCCCGGTCGCCCGGCAGGTCGTCGACGTGCAGGGACCACAGGCAGTACGGGCAGTGGTTGCGGTAGTGCCCGTCGGTGTTGGCCGGCACGGGCGCCGCGCAGTGGACGCAGGCGAAGCCGGTGTTCTCCGCCCGCCGGGAGCGGCTCACGCGCGCCGTCAGGGGACGAACGGCTCGATGCCGACGACCTCGACGCTGATGTCGCGGCCGTTGGGGGCCTGGTAGGTCACCGTGGCGCCCGGCTTCGCGCCCATGATGGCCGAGCCCAGGGCGGACTCCGGTGAGTAGACGGTCAGACCCGTGCTCCCGGCGATCTCCCGGGACCCGAGGAGGAACTTCTCCGTGTCGTCGTCACCGGCGAACTTGACGGTGATGACGGTGCCCGTGGCGGCGTTGGTGACCTCGGTGGGCGCCTCGCCGACCGTCGCCTTGCGCAGCAGGTCGATGAGCTGACGGATGCGGGCCTCCTGCTTGCCCTGCTCGTCCTTCGCCGCGTGGTAGCCGCCGTTCTCCTTGAGGTCGCCCTCCTCGCGGCGGGCGTTGATCTCCGCTGACATCGCCGCGCGGCCGGCCACCAACTGGTCGAGCTCGGCCTTCAGCCGGTCGTGGGCTTCCTGGGTCAGCCAGATGCCCTGGGACTGCTCGTCAGTGGGGGTGGGCACGTGGGGGTACTCCTGAGATTCGGTGGGCCCGTCCCCGATCGGGGACGGGCCGTGGTCGATCCGGCCAAGCTAACACCGGGCTCGGCGGCCGTGCACGGACGCAGTGCACCGGTGCGACGCCCGGGCCCCGGAGATCCGAAACCGTACCGGACCGCCAGTGACCGGAAGCACATTTCCCCCGCCGGGGTCGCTGAACTGGGTGTTCCTCCGCACTCTGCCGGGGCGTCTGCCGTCGACGGCGCCCGGCGGGGGACAATGGCCGGGTGACCGAACCCGACCAGTTGCGGCTGCTCGCCGTCCACGCACATCCGGACGACGAGTCGAGCAAGGGCGCCGCGACGATGGCGAAGTACGTGGCCGAGGGCGCCCGGGTCCTGGTGGCGACCTGTACCGGCGGCGAACGAGGCTCGGTGCTCAACCCGGCGCTGGACCGTCCTGAGGTCTGGGAGCGGCTGCCGCAGATCCGGGTCGAGGAGATGAACCGCGCCCGCGAGATCCTCGGCGTCGAGCAGGAGTTCCTCGGGTTCGTCGACTCCGGGCTCCCCGAGGGCGATCCGCTGCCGCCGCTGCCCGACGGCTGCTTCGCCCTGGTTCCTCTCGAGGAGGCGGCCGCACCGCTGGTCGCGCTGATCCGGCGGTTCAAGCCGCAGGTGATCACCACCTACGACGAGCGCGGCGGATACCCGCACCCCGACCACATCAAGACCCACGAGATCTCGATGTACGCGTTCGAGGCCGCCGGCGATCCCGACCGCTACCCCGACCTCGGTGAGCCGTGGCAGCCGAGCAAGCTCTACTACCACATGAGCTTCACGCTGCCGCGCACGAAGGCGCTGCACGAGGCCATCCTCGCCACCGGCGCGGAGTCGCCGTACACGGAGTGGCTGGCCAACTGGGACCCCGCGCACGACATCTCCCACCGGGTCACCACCCGGGTGCCCTGCGGCGAGTACTTCCCGGTCCGGGACGCCGCCCTGATCGCGCACGCCACCCAGATCGACCCCGACGGCCGGTGGTTCGCCTGCCCGATCGACACCCAGAAGCAGGTGTGGCCGACCGAGGACTACGAACTCGTCCGGTCGCTGGTGGACTCGCCCACACCCGAGGACGATCTGTTCGCAGGCATCCGCAGCGAGGTGAGCGTCCGATGACCGGTCCGATGTCGTCCGTCGTCGTCCTCGCCGCGGCCGGGGAGCAGCTCCCCGAGGACGTCGGCAAGTCCGGCCCGCTGGGTCTGCTGCTCACGCTGCTGCTGCTGATCGCGGTGATCTTCCTGGTCCGGTCGATGAGCAAGCACCTCAAGCGGGTGCCGCCCAGCTTCGAGGCGCCGGACCCGCGGGACGTGGTCCCCGACACCCCGGCCGAGCTGATGGAGCAGGACCCGCCGAAGAGCGACGAGCTGCTCGACACCCTCCGGCGTGCACCGCTGGCCATCGAGCCACCCCGCTCCGACGACGACCGGCCGGACCGCCCCTCCCGGGACTGATCCGGCCGGCCGCCGCACGGGTTACCAGCGGTGGGCGACGTCGACGACGACCCGGACGCCGCTCGCCGATCCCGGGATGCCCGTCATCGTGAGCACCCGGAACGGCAGCAGGGCCCGCACGCCGAGGCCGACGCTGGTCAGGCCCTCGAACGAGCCGGCCCAGGCCACCTGGCGGAACGTGGTGAAGCCGGAGACGTTCGTCAGCGCGCCCCGGTTCGCCGGCGTGGAGAACCGGTCGTTCGCGCCGACGACGATCTGCAGGAAGGCGCCGCCGCCGAGCGCGACCGGTTCGCCACTCGGGTCCATGGTCACCTCGTCGACGTACTCGACGCGCCAGGAGCTCAGCGCGCTGCGGCCGCGGATGTCGAGGACCAGTCGGTCGTAGCAGGTGTGGCGTCCTGCTCGCACGTTGGTGAGGGCCGTGCCGGCGGCGGGATCGAGCCGCCCACCCTGCTCGGCGGTCGAACCCCAGGTGATGCCGCAGTACGGGGCGGCAGCCTGGGCGGGGACGGCGAGGGCGATCGCGGTGAACGACGCCGCGAGGAGAACGAGAAGGCGGATCGGGGTTCGGGTCATGACGAGCCTCCTGGCAGGTGCGCCACCATCGTTGGTAGGCACTCGTCAGGGTCCGCCGACACGCGCACTAGCACTATGGGCAGCAAATGACACGTAGGAACGAACATCGGGCGTGCCGCCTGGCGTGACCTGACGAACAATCGGGTTGCCGGTTGCCGACCGCAACGTCATTCATCGACAGGCATCGCAGCGATCGCGGGGCGTGACGACAGGCGCCCCGAGAGGGAAGCGCGGCGATCGGGCACGATCACCCGATGGCCCGGAACCGCACAGCCCCCGAGAAGGACGGTTCCCCGGCCGGGATCGGCCGGGTCGGCACCCGCCTGCTCGAGTGGGCCGAGAACGTCGTCTACGCCGGGATCGCGACGTTCCTGGTCGGTACCGCGCTCGTCTGCCTGGTGCTCGCGGGCAAGACCTCGTGGGGGCTCGTCTCGGACTTCAGTGAACAGCCGATCCTGGATCTCCTCGACATCCTGCTGCTCGTCTTCATCGTCGTCGAGCTGCTGTTCGCCGTCCGGTCGACGGTGGAGAAGCGAGAACTGCTGGCCGAGCCGTTCCTCCTGGTCGGCATCATCGCCTCGATCAAGGAGATCGTCGTGCTCTCCGTGGAGGCGGCGAAGGAGGTGGGCAACGGTGCCGAATTCCGCGACCGGATGACCGAGATCGCGGTGCTCGGCGTCCTGGTGCTGCTCCTCGGAGTGACCTCGTTCCTGCTCCGGCGCAAGGAGCGCGAACCCGACGAGGGGGAGAACTCGCCGCCCGCACCCGAGCGGCAGGTGGACTGACGGGGTACGCAGGAGGCGTGCCGAACCGCCTGTCCACTGCCACCAGCCCGTACCTGCTCCAGCACGCCGACAACCCGGTCGACTGGCGCGAGTGGGGCGCCGACGCGTTCGCCGAGGCGCGCGAACGCGACGTCCCGGTGCTGGTCTCGGTCGGCTACGCCGCCTGTCACTGGTGCCACGTGATGGCCCACGAGTCCTTCGAGGACGCAGCGACGGCGGCGCAGATGAACGAGAGCTTCGTCTGCGTGAAGGTCGACCGCGAGGAGCGGCCCGACGTCGACAGCGTCTACATGACCGCGACCCAGGCGATGACGGGGCACGGCGGCTGGCCGATGACGGTCTTCACGACCCCCGACGGCAGGCCGTTCTACTGCGGGACCTACTTCCCGCCGCGGCCCGCGCACGGCATGCCGGCGTTCCGGCAGGTGCTGGCCGCCGTCGCCGAGGCATGGACCGAGCGCCGGGACGACCTGGAGGCGGCCGGCACGAAGATCGTCGGCGCGATCTCGGCCCGGCTCGACCTGGGGGAACCCGCCCCGCTGACGGCCGACGTGCTCGATGCCGCCGTCGCGAGCGTGGCGACGACCTTCGACGAGGACTCGGCCGGCTTCGGCGGCGCCCCGAAGTTCCCGCCGTCGATGCTGCTGGAGTTCCTGCTGCGCAACCACGCCCGCACCGGGGACGGCGAGGCGCTGCGCACGGCCCGCGCGACCCTGGAGGCGATGGCACGTGGGGGCATCTACGACCAGCTGGCGGGTGGCTTCGCCCGGTACTCCGTCGATGCGCAGTGGGTCGTGCCGCACTTCGAGAAGATGCTCTACGACAACGCCTTGTTGCTGCGGGTGTACCTGCACCTGTGGCGCGCCACGGGCGAGGACTGGGCGCGCAGGGTCGCCGACGAGACCGCCGCCTTCCTGGTCCGCGACCTCGGCACTCCCGAGGGCGGCTTCGCCTCGGCACTGGACGCCGACACCGACGGCGTCGAGGGCCTCACCTACGTCTGGACGCCCGACGAGCTGATCGAGGCCCTCGGCCCCGCCGACGGGCGCTGGGCGGCCGAGCAGTTCGAGGTGACCGACCAGGGCACCTTCGAGCACGGTGCGTCGACGTTGCAGCGACCGTACGAATGCGACGACGTGGCCCGGCTGGACGACGTCCGGCGGCGGTTGCTGACCGCCCGGGCGCAGCGGCCGCAACCGGGGCGCGACGACAAGGTCGTCACCGCCTGGAACGGCCTCGCGATCGCGGCCCTGGCCGAGCACGGCGTCCTCACCGGCGACGAGGAGTCGGTGGCGGCCGCCCGGCGGGCTGCCGAGCTCATCGCCTCGACGCACTGGACCGAGGGCCGGCTGCGGCGAGCCTCCCGGGACGGCGTGGCCGGACGGCATGCGGGTGTCCTCGAGGACTACGGCGATCTGGCGGAGGGACTACTGGCCCTGCACCAGGCCACCGCTGAGGGGCGGTGGCTGGAGCTCGCCGGCGACCTGCTGGACGTCGTCGCCGAGCAGTTCATCGACGCCGAGGGGTGGCACGACACGGCCGGGGACGCCGAGACGCTGGTGCACCGCCCCTTCGATCCGGGCGACGGCCCGACACCAGCGGGGGTCGCCGCCGCCGCTGGAGCAGCCGTCACCTACGGCGCCCTGGCCGGGTCGCCGCGGCATCGAGAACTGGGCGAGGCGGCCCTGGCCTCTCTCGCGCGGCTCGTGACGCAGGCACCCCGGGCGGCCGGCTGGGCAGCGGCCGTGGGGGAGGCGCTGCTCGCCGGCCCGCTGGAGGTTGCGGTGAGCGGTCCGGCCGGGCCCGAACGGGACGCGCTCGCGGCCGCGGCCCGCAGATCGACGAGCCCCGGCGCCGTCGTCGTGGTGGGCGAGCCGGACGCGCTCGGGGTGCCCCTCCTGGCCGATCGGCCCCTGCTCGGGAGGCGGCCCGCGGCCTACGTCTGTCGAGGATTCGTGTGCTCGGCCCCCGTGAGCGACGTGTCCGCTCTGAGCGCAGCGATGAGACCTTCCTGAGCCGACGGATCAGAATTACCGTGTAAGCGTGTAATCAACGCTGACCCGGGAGGTCACCATGCACGGACACCGATTTGCCGACACCCCCTTCGGTCCTGGCTTCGGGCGCGGTCGCGGCGGACGCGGCCGAGGCGCCGACTCCGCACCCCCCGTGGAGCGCGCCGAGGTCGCCGGCTGGTTCGCCGGCCGGCTCCCCGACGAGTGGTTCACCGGTCCGGTCGAGCTCACCATCGACCGCGACGAGATCACCGTCGTGGGGCAGCTCGCCGAGCCCGAGGCGGGGGAGGGCGACCCCGCCGCTGCCCGCGCCGGCCGGATCGCGCGCTTCCGCGAGGAGACGCGCGGCAAGCGCATGGCGATCGCCGACGCCGCCCAGGAGCGCTACGGCCGCTCGGTCGCCTGGGGCGCCGCCTGCGGCGACACCAGCGAGGTCTTCACCAACGTCTCCATGCCGGTGATGACGCGGCTGCGGCAGCGCGATCGCCTGGTGCTGGACACCCTGGTCGACGCGGGTGTGGCCCGGTCACGGTCGGAGGCGCTGGTCTGGGCCGTGCGGCTGGTCGGTCAGCACGCCGACGAGTGGCTCGCCGAGCTCCGCACGGCCATGGAGTCCGTCGAGGAGGTCCGGGGGCGCGGTCCGAACCTCGGCTGAGAAGCTCGGCGCATGTCCGATCCGGTCAGCCTGCTCGGCACCGCCTACGGCGACCTGTCCGCCGTCCTCTCGTCGCTGACGGTGCCGGCGGCCCTCCTGTAGGGCCCCGCGCCGAGCTTGCGAGGGGTGGGGGGCAGGAGGGTCCTTCAACTGCTGTCGGACGCCCGCCGGGCCCTGGTCGCGCTCAACACCCCGACCCCGGCCGCACCCGACTCGTCGGCCGTCGACTACTGGCGGGCCTGGCGGCCGCCGGCACCAGGGGACGACGACGAGCTGTGGAGCACCCGGATCGCGGCGAGCGTGCACGGCGGGCTGACCGGCGTCGCCAGTCGCTATTCGGAGACCTCGGCGGCCGTCGTCGTGGCGGCCGGGCGGGTGTCTCCGACGGACGTCGTCGCGACCCAGGGCCGGGTGCTGACCGTGGCCGACTTCCTCTCCACGCTCACTGTCGAGGCCGCCGTCCACCATCTGGACCTGGTACTGCGGTTGGAGAGGCCCGGACCGGCCGCGGCGCCGCTGGCCGAGGTGCGCCGGGTCCTGGCGGGCCTGCTCGGCCGTCCCCTCCCGGCGGAATGGGACGACGCGACGGCCGCCCGGCGCGGCACCGGCCGGGAGCCGCTGAGCGCCGCCGACCGCGCCGAGTTGGGGGCGGCGGCGGCCGCGTTCCCCCTGTTCGGCTGACCAGGCCCGACGACCTGGGACACTCGGGAGCGTGCCCGCCAGTGCCGTTCCTGTAGCGACCGACGTCCTCGTCGTCGGAGCCGGCCCCGCGGGGTCCGCGGCCGCGGCCTGGGCGGCGCGCGCCGGGCACGACGTCGTCCTGGCCGACGCGGCCGTCTTCCCCCGCGACAAGACCTGCGGCGACGGGCTGACGCCGCGCGCCATCGCCGAGCTCGACCTGCTGGGCCTGGGCGATTGGGTGCGCGGCCACGCCCGCAATCGTGGCCTGCGCGCTGCCGGGTTCGGCCGGGAGTGGCAGCTGCCCTGGCCCGGCGGGAAGTTCCCGGACCACGGCAGCGCGGTTCCGCGCACGGAGCTGGACGCGCGCATCAGGCACGTGGCGGTCGAGTCGGGGGCCACGCCGCTCGACGGCGCGCGGGCGGTCGACGTCGAACGGGACGGCGACCGGGTCACCGCGGTGGTCTTCGAGGACGCCGACGACGAGCAGTTCCGCGTCACCTGCCGGCGGCTCGTCGTGGCCGACGGCGTCCGCTCCCCGCTGGGCCGGGTGCTGGGCCGCGAATGGCACCGGGAGACCGCCTACGGGGTCGCGGCCCGCGGCTACGTCACGTCCGGGCGCAGCGACGACGAGTGGATCTCCTCCCACCTGGAGCTGCGCGGCAGCGAGGGCGAGCTGCTGTCGGGCTACGGCTGGGTGTTCCCGCTCGGCGCCGCCGCGGGAGAGGTGAACATCGGCGTCGGGACGCTGGCCACCGCCCGCCGTCCCGCCGGGGTGCAGCTGAAGTCGCTGCTGGAGACCTACACCGATGCCCGCCGCGACGAGTGGCAGATCGACGGGCCGGTCCGGGCCCCCGCGTCCGCGCTGCTGCCCATGGGCGGTGCCGTGTCCGGGGTGGCCGGGCGCAACTGGGCCCTGATCGGCGACGCGGCCGGGTGCGTTAACCCGCTCAACGGCGAAGGCATCGACTACGGCCTGGAGACCGGGCGCAGCGTCGTCGAGCTCTTCGGCGAGGACGACTGGTCACTCGCCTGGCCGGCAACCCTCCGCCGGCACTACGGCGAGGCGTTCTCCATCGCCCGCCGGCTCGCCGGGTTGCTCACCCTGCCGCGGTTCCTGCCTGCCGCCGGGCCCGTCGGCATGCGCTCACACGGGCTGATGACCGTGGCACTGCGGGTGATGGGCAACCTGGTCAGCGAGGCCGACCGCGACGTCGTCGCACGAGTCTGGCGCACCGCCGGCAAGCTGTCAGTGAAGCTGGACGGGCGCAAGCCGTTCAGCTGAGCGGGGCCCGGAGGGTCCCCGAAGCTGAACTCGACGCAAGCCGAAGGGGGAACTCGCGGCGAATGCCGCGGGTCCGGGGGAGCGGGACCCCGAAGGGGTCCCCGAGCACGGACGGGAAGGGCTCAACGCAGGTCGGGACGGCTCCTGGCCGCGGTGTCTGACGGAGTCAGACAAAGGGACTGTTGTACATCGCGAAGTAGACCGCGATGTAGTGGCAGATGGCCGCCACGATCGTCATGGCGTGGAAGACCTCGTGGTAGCCGAAGGTACCCGGCCAGGGGTTGGGCTTCTTGATCCCGTAGGCGATGCCACCCACCGTGTAGAGCAGGCCGCCGGCGGCCAGGAGCACCATCGCGGCGACGCCGGCGAAGTGCAGGATGTCGGTGAGCACGAAGACCGCGACCCAGCCCAGCCCGATGTAGAGCGGGACGCCCACCCAGCGGGGGGCGGTGGGCCAGGTGAGCTTGAGGATCACTCCACCCAGTGCCGCGGCCCAGACGCCCGCAAGCACCCAGTAGCCGGTGGGCTGGTCGACGGCCAGTAGAGCGAACGGCGTGTAGGTGCCGGCGATGAACAGGAAGATCATGGAGTGGTCGAGCCGCTTCATGATCTTCCAGCCGCGGGGTGACCAGCGCCGCCGGTGGTACAGCGCGCTGATGCCGAAGAGCCCGCAGATGGTCAGGCAGTAGATCGCGACCGAGAACCCGGCGCGGGCGCCGAGGACGGAGGCCAGGGGGATCAGGACGGCGCCGGCGACGACCGCGCCGAAGAAGGCGAACAGGTGCAGCCAGCCGCGCATCCGGGGACGGGTGTCGGGGTGCTCCCAGTCCCCGTCCTCGAAGTCCTCGGCCGTCCAGACGTGCTGGGGGCGGTCGCCCTCCTCGAGGACGGCGGTGACCGCCTGGTTCCGCGGAGCCTCGATCTCGGCGCCGTCGGCCTCCACCCGGACCTGCTCGTCGTCATGGGGAAGGGCACTCATGCAACGAGGTTACGGTTCCGTAGGTTGCGGGGCACGTCGAGCGACATGTGACTTTGCTGGGAGGAGTCCGGTACCGGTTCCCCGCCGTCCGGAACGGCGTCCGGCCGGGGCTGGTCGGGGGGCCTAGGGTGGCCGCGTGGGGGCGCGCCAGAAGGTCCGCGATGTGCTCACCACTGTCTACGAGCGGCGTCTGGCCCGCGCGCTCGAGGGCGCCGACATCCCCCGCCACGTCGGCGTGATCATGGACGGCAACCGGCGCTGGGCGCGGGCGATCGGGCTCGAGGACGTCGCCCACGGGCACCGCCGGGGCGCCGACAAGATCGTGGATCTGCTGGGCTGGTGCGACGACGCCGGCGTCTCCGTCGTCACCCTGTTCATGCTCTCCACCGACAACCTGCGCCGTCCGGAGCCTGAGCTCAGTGCGCTGCTGCAGATCATCGAGGACGTCGCCGCCGACCTCTCGCGCCCCGGTCGCCGGTGGAAGGTGCGGGCGATGGGCGCGCCCGAGGTGCTGCCGCCGGAGACGGTCGCCGTCCTGAAGCAGGCCGAGGAGGACACGTGCGACCGGCCGGGGGCCACGGTGAACCTCGCCGTCGGTTACGGGGGCCGCCGGGAGATCGCCGACGCCGTCCGCTCCCTGCTGGCCGAGCACGCCGAGCGTGGCACCACGCTGGACGAACTGGTCGACGTGCTCGAGGTCGAGCACATCGCCGAGCACCTCTACACCCGCGGCCAGCCCGATCCCGATCTCGTCATCCGAACCAGTGGCGAGCAGCGCATGTCGGGGTTCCTGCTCTGGCAGACCGCGAACACCGAGTTCCACTTCACCGACGTCTACTGGCCGGACTTCCGCCGGGTCGACTTCCTGCGCGCGCTCCGTGACTACTCCGCGCGGCACCGCCGTTTCGGGAGCTGAGAGACTCGGGCCCATGCCGGCCGGAGCCCTCGACGTCCCTCTCGAGTACGTGCGGCTGGGGCTGCGCTTCGATCGGCTGGAGTCCGGCTTCGTCGATGCCTACACCGGTGACCCGCGGATCCGCGCCCAGGTGGCCGACGAGCCCGCACCGACACCGCAGGCGCTGCGCGACCAGGCGCGCGGCCTCCTCGCCGAGCTCGACGCTGCTGCCCTGCCCGCCGACCGCGCCGACTACCTCCGCGGGCAGCTGACCGGGCTCGAGTGCACGGCACGGAAGATGAACTCCGAGCCCGTCGGGTTCGTCGACGAGGTGGCCGCCTACTTCCAGGTCGACGTCGTCCTGGGTGATCCCGCGGTCTACGCCGCTGCGCACGCCGAGCTGGAGACGCTCCTGCCAGGCTCGGGATCGCTGAGCGAGCGGTACGCGGTGCACCGCCGTCGCGAGGAGTGCCCGCCCGACCGGCTGGAGACCGCGGTGCACGCGCTGTCCAGCGCGCTGCGCGACCAGGTCCGGGGCCGGTACGGCCTGCCCGAGGTCGAGACGGTGCACTACGAGGTGGTCACCGACCAGCCGTGGTCGGGGTTCAACTACTACGAGGGCAACTACCGCTCGAAGGTGGCGATCAACGCCGACCTGCCGCACCGGCTGAGCCACCTGCCGCACCTGGTCGCCCACGAGGCCTATCCAGGGCACCACACCGAGCACTGTCGCAAGGAGCTCGGGCTGGTCGAACGGGCCGCGCGGACCGAGCACACCGTCTTCCTGGTCAACACCCCCGAGTGCCTGATGGCCGAGGGACTGGCCGACCTCGGGGTCCAGGCCTCGATCGGGGACGGCTGGGGCCCCTGGGCGGCGGAGATCCTCGGCGACCTCGGCCTGCGCTTCGACGGACACCTCGCCGAGCGCATCTCCGCGGCGGCCGCACCACTGAACCGGGTCCGCCAGGACGCCGCGATCCTGCTGCACGACCGGAAGGCCGACCCCGACGAGGTGATCGCCTACCTGCAGCGCTGGTCGCTGGTGAGCTCCGAGCGGGCCACCCAGCAGCTGCGGTTCCTCACCCATCCGCTCTGGCGGGCCTACATCTCGACCTACGTCGAGGGCTACGACCTGCTCTCCCGGTGGCTCGCCGACCGGCCGGCCGACCAGTCCGTCGAGGGCCGTTTCCTCCGGCTGCTCGACGAGCCGCTCACGCCCCGCGCCGTGGCCGCCGAGCTGCTGGCTGCCTGAGCCATGACGCGCCGCGCACCGCGGGAGGCCCGCCTGCTCGGGCTGTGGACGGCGGGCTGGCTCGCGGTGCTGCTGTTCGCGGGACTGCTCTGGCTCGGGGATCTCTCGCTGCAGTGGCCGGTGCTGGTGGTCCCGCTGATCTGGGCGCTGGTCGCGGTGCGGCCCCGGCGGGCCCAGTCGCCGTCCGAGGCGCCTCCGCTGGGTTACCGCAGTGACACCGTGGAGCGTCCTGCGATCAGGCCGCCCGACCCCCGGCACTGACCGGGACGGGTGAGGCCCCCTGCCTGCCGCTGTTCCCGACCCAGGTCGCCGTGCACAGTGTCGGCATGTCGACCACGCGCCTGCTGCTGCTCGGGGCGGTCCGGATCTTCCAGCCGGTGCACGGGTACCTGCTGCGCCGCGAGCTGCTGAGCTGGCAGGTCGACGACTGGGCGCACGTCAAGCCCGGATCGATCTACTCGGGGCTGCGCACACTCACCGCGCACGCCCTCCTCGAGGAGGTGCCCGGTGACCCGGTCTCCTACCGGCTCACCCCGGACGGCGAGGTCGAGTACCAGCGGCTGATCAGGATCGCCCTGCGCCAGCCGGAGCCGGGGGACCCGAGCCGCCTCATGGCCGGCCTGTGCTTCGTGGCGACGCTGCCCCGCGCGGAGGTCCGGGAGTCGCTGCGGGCGCGGGACCTGGTGCTGGAGGCGATGGTGTCGGCGTCGGAGTCGGCGCGGCGGTCGGTAGAGACCTCACGCCTGGCGCCGGCGACGACGGCCGAGCTGTTCGCCGTCACCGCGCACTGGATCACCGGCGAGCGGGCCTGGGTGGCCGACATCTGCGCCCGGATCGACGCCGGCCACTACCGGTTCGAGGGGGAGGAGCCCGGCCCCGACCACCCCGTCGACGGCATCTGGCCCCCCGCCGTCCTGCCGTCCGGGAAGTCGCTTGACCCCTCCTAGTCAAAGTTGAATACTCCGGGTCGTGATCCACGCCCGCGGGCTCGCCCGCACCTTCCGTAAGCGCAAGACCGAGGTGCACGCCGTCGTCGGCGTCGACCTCGACGTGACCGCCGGGGAGATCGTCGGCTTCCTCGGCCCGAACGGTGCCGGCAAGACGACGACCCTGCGGATGCTCACGACGCTGCTCGAGCCCACCGCCGGGACCGCCACGGTCGCCGGTTGCGACCTGATCTCCGACCCGGTCGGCGTCCGCCGCCGGATCGGCTACGTCTCCCAGAGCGGCTCGACCGCTCCGGAGGCCCGCGCGGGGGAGGAGGTCGTCGACCACGCCCGCCTGTACGGGATGAGCACGGCCGATGCCACCGAGCGCGGCAAGCAGCTGTTCCGCGAGCTCGACCTCGACGGGCTCTGGGAGCGTCAGCCCAAGTCGATGTCCGGCGGCCAGCGCCGCCGGCTCGACATCGCCATGGGGCTGGTCCACGTCCCCGGACTGGTCTTCCTCGACGAGCCCACCACCGGCCTCGACCCCCAGGCGCGGGCGAATCTGTGGACCCACATCCGGGCCCTCCGGGAGGAGCGGGGGACGACGGTCTTCCTCACCACCCACTACCTCGACGAGGCCGACGCCCTCTGCGACCGCATCCTGGTCATCGACCACGGCGCGATCGTCGCCAGCGGCACGCCCGACGAGCTGAAGTCGCAGGTCGGCGGCGACGTCCTGACGGTGACGGTCGCGCAGTCCGAACAGATCGCCGACGTGCGCCGACTGGTGGGGGCGCTGCCCGGCGCCGAGGAGCCGACCGTGGTCGACGACCGCGTCGTCGGACGGGTGCCGCACGGTGGCACGGCGCTGGTCGAGCTCGTCCGCGGGCTGGACCGCGAGAACCTCACCATCAGCGGTATCGAGAGCCGCCGGCCGAGCCTGGACGACGTCTTCCTCGGGCTGACCGGACGGTCCCTGCGCGACGCCGAGACGCCGGCTCCGGCGCCGGCCGAGGAGGTGGCGGTCTGATGGGCACCCTGATGCGCGACACGGGCACCGTCTTCGCGCGGGCCATGCGGATGTCGCTGCGCAACCCGGCCTGGCTGGTCATCAGCCTGATGCAGCCGATCCTCTACATCGTGCTGTTCGGGCCGCTGCTCGAGCCGCTGTCGGGCCAGCTCGGATCGGCCAACGCCTACCAGATCTTCGTCCCGGGGATCCTGGTGCAGCTGGGCATCTTCGGGGCGCTGTTCGTCGGCTTCGGGCTGATCGCCGAGTGGCGCGCCGGGGTCATCGAGAGCCAGCGGGTGACTCCGGCCAGCCGGACAGCCCTGCTCCTCGGGCGGGTGCTGCGCGACGTCGTCGTCCTGCTGGTGCAGGGCACGCTGCTGGTGCTGGTCTCGATCCCGCTGGGCCTGCGCGCCCCGTTCTGGGGCGTCGTGCTCACGCTGGTCGTCATCGCCCTGCTGGGCGCGGCGTTCGCGTCGGTGTCCTACGCGCTGGCGCTCACGCTCAAGAGCGAGGACGCCTTCGCCCCGCTGCTCAACGCCGTCGTGCTCCCGGTGCTGCTGCTGTCGGGCATCCTGCTGCCGATGACGCTCGCGCCGGGCTGGCTGCAGGCGATCAGCGACGTCAACCCGCTCAAGCACATCGTCGAGGGCACCCGCGCGTTCTTCGTCGGCGGCTACGACACCTCGATCGCCTGGTGGGGCGCCGCGCTGACCGTCGTCCTGGCGGTGCTGGGGTGGATGTTCGGCGTCCGCCGGTTCCGGCGGGAATCGAGCTGAGCGACCACTGGCCACATGTGGGGTATCTGGGACGACTGGTACCCCTTGTGAGGGACACGCCGGGTCCCGATAGGGGGAGACGACACCTTCTTGTCACCTGGCAGGCCTAACGTCCCTGGTGGATGACGAGCTGCCCTCGCCGTCCACGGGAGGCCCGGTTGGTGCTGACGAGTTCGTCGACCAGGGGGGCCGGCATCCGGCCTCTGCGCCGGGGCCCGGCCACCTTCGAGCGGGGGCGCGTCGTGCGCCCCACGGGAGTCGATTCGTGACCACTCGCCGCACGTTCGTCCTCGACACCTCTGTTCTGCTCTCCGACCCCGGTGCGCTGCTGCGCTTCGGCGACTCCGACGTGGTGCTCCCGCTCGTCGTGATCGGAGAACTGGAGGACAAGCGCGACCACCCCGAACTGGGCTGGTTCGCCCGGCAGTCCCTGCGCATCCTCGACGACCTGCGGGTCACCCACGGGCGGCTGGACGCCCCGGTGCCCGTGGGTGAGGACGGCGGCACGCTGCACGTCGAGCTCAACCACAGCGACCCGAAGGTGCTGCCGGCCGGCTTCCGCAACGACAGCAACGACAGCCGGATCATGGTCGTCGCGCTGAACTTGCGCGCCGAGGGCCGGACCGTCTCCCTCATCACCAAGGACGTGCCGCTGCGCGTCAAGGCCGCTGCCGTGGGCCTGGACACCGACGACTACCGCCTGCACGACGCGAAGGACGCCGGCTGGACCGGGATGGCCGAGGTCTCCCTGGACGACGCCGAGCTCAACGAGCTCTACGACGCCGGCGAGACGTTCGTGCCGGCCGCGGGTGAGCTGCCGCCGCACACCGGCCTGGTGCTGCTGTCCTCCCGGGGCTCGGCGCTGGGTCGGGTGACGGCGGACAAGCTGGTGCGGCTGGTGCGCGGCGACCGCGAGGCGTTCGGCCTGCACGGCCGCTCCGCTGAGCAGCGGATCGCCCTCGATCTCCTGCTCGACCCCGACATCGGCATCATCTCGCTCGGCGGCCGCGCCGGAACCGGCAAGTCGGCGCTCGCGCTGTGCGCGGGCCTGGAGTCGGTGATGGAGCGGCGGGCGCACAAGAAGGTCGTGATCTTCCGTCCGCTCTACGCCGTCGGCGGCCAGGAGCTCGGCTACCTGCCCGGCGGCGAGAACGAGAAGATGTCGCCCTGGGCGCAGGCGGTCTACGACACCCTCGGCGCGCTGGTCTCCCCGGCCGTCATCGACGAGATCGACTCCCGCGGGCTCATCGAGGTGCTGCCATTGACCCACATCCGTGGACGGTCGCTGCACGACTCGTTCGTGATCGTCGACGAGGCGCAGTCCCTCGAGCGCGGCGTGCTGCTGACCGTGCTGTCGCGGCTCGGTTCCGGCTCGCGGGTGGTGCTCACCCACGACGTCGCCCAGCGGGACAACCTGCGGGTCGGCCGGCACGACGGCATCACGGCGGTGATCGAGGCGCTGAAGGGCCACCCGCTGTTCGCGCACGTGACCCTGACCCGCTCCGAGCGCTCGCCGATCGCTGCGCTGGTCACCGAGATGCTGGAGGACCTCCCGCTCTGACGCTCGTCGCTTTCGGCGCCGGCTCTTGCGGTGTTGTCCCTCCTCTTGCGGCTTTGCAGCGCCGCAAGACCGGATGGAACACCGCAAGAGCCGGCTCTATGCGTGACTGCCGCGGTCGAATGCCCGTCGGAGCCGTTGCTCGAGGACGCGCGGCTGGGAGAGCTCGGCCCAGGTCCATCGGACGACCTGCCAGCGGAGGTCCCGCAGTTCGTCCTCACGCCGCTTCTCCTGGAAGACGACGTCGCCAGGCTCTTGCCCTGGCTTGACGAGGCGGCCGTACTTCACCTTGCCGTCGAATTCGCCCAGCGTCCGGTGAGCGCGCCAGCCGAAATCACATCGGCCGACGATCGACCCGTCGGCCCGCAGCACATGCACCTGGAGGTCAGGGGTCGGAAGCCGCAGCCGGTGCATGAGCACCCGGCTTCGGCTTTCTCCGACGCTCTCGCTGAACCGGCTGGCGAAGCGGAGGACACGAGCGGCTCTCCGCGTTCCGGGAACCGGGCCCATCCGTCCGAGGCACTCGAGCAATGCGCCGAAAGACGTGTGGCCCGAAGCGAGTGCATGGTCCGCGACCACCACGGCGGACTCGAACAACTCGCTCCGGGCCACATCCACCACGGTCCGAGTGGCGTTGGTCGTGAGGATCCCGTCGACGAGGGTCAACTCGTGCTCGGGTAGCCGGGCGACGTGCAGGTGCACCCGGGCGCTGCCGCTGCCACTCGCAGGCGGACGGCGGAGGACGTGCACCCTCCCGAGCTCGATGCCCCAGACGGGCAGGCCGTGCATCGCGGCTGCCGACGCGTGGCTGGCGACCGTTTCGGCACGCAGTCCCCTCATCGTCGCGGCGACCACCAGGCGATGCCGCGCGGCGCCATCGGTGGGGAGCACGGTCGGTGCCTGCGAGTAGGCCCCACGCTGCAGCCGGATCAACTCCCGCCGCCGCACCATCCGGGCGAGCTCGGCGTCCGTGAAGCCATCGGTCACGGCGTCGGCGCGGCGCAGGATGTCGGTGGGCGTGATCTCGGGCTCGGACACCCGTCGAGCCTCGCTGCGCGGGGTCGGGGGTGGCGTGATCCAGCAGGACCTGTGGATAACACCCTGGTGCCTCTTGCGCCGTTGCCCGCACTCTCGCGGTGTTGCAACGGCGCTGGAGCACCGGAAAGGGCGCTAGAGCGACGGGCTCGGGACGACGTGTCGGGTCAGTCGGCTGCGGGCTCGTCGGCCGCGGCTGCGGACGGGGCCGTGGGGCGTGCGCCCGACCTGGCCGGCTTGACGGGGGTGCGCGGCGTGCTCGCGTACTTCAGCAGCGCGACCGCACCCCAGCCGGCCGCGAGGCACCAGGGCAGCCGGATCATCATTTCCTCGGTCGTGAGATCTCCACGCAGCCCGAGCGCGAGCACGGGCAGGGCCAGTACGAACCCGACGAGGAGGACGTCCCAGCGGAAGGGGCTCATGTCTGCGGGTTCTCCAGCCGCTCACAGAGGAGCGAGGCCCAGCGGTGCGGCGTCGCGCGGGCGCCGTCGATGAGGGCGACGGGGGCATCCACGCGGCGGAGCACGGCGGCCGGGTCGGCGCTGAGGTCGGTGTCCTGGACGATGAGCGCGTCGACCTGCGGCAGCCCGTCGATCCACGGCTCGAGGTCCTCGGGCTTGCGGGTGGCCTCGACGACCGCCCAGACCGCGACCGGCGTCCAGATGGCCATCATCTGCGCCGTCCAGTACGCGTCGGTGCGCATCGGGGCGTCGACGGCGACGATCGTCACGGTGCCGGCGATGTCGGCGTCCTGACGTCGGGTGATCGCGGCACCGACCGTGGTGACGCGGCTGCTCTCGGGCGCGAGGCCGGCGAGGTCGCCGCGGGTGGCCCACTGCACGCGGTCGGGGTCCAGCCGCAGCGAGGCCGCGAGCGTCTGGGCCGCGCGCAGGGTCTCGATGCCAGGGCCGACCACGAACAGGACCTCGCCGGCACCGGTGGGCAGCTCCGGGACCGTCGGGAGGTGGAGGGCCAGCGCGCGGGTCAGTGCGGCGTAGGTGCCCATCTCGGCGACGGCGTCGGCGAAGGTCGCGCCGAGGAGGGCGCGGGGCACGCCGAGCTCGACGAGCCGGTCGGCGACCTCACCCGTGGCGGGCGCCGCAGGGGTGCCCGGGGCGGAAGCAACCGGCTCGGCGACGGCGACGGTGGCGGTGGCGGTGGCGGTCGTAGTGACCGGCGCCGCGGGCTCGAAGAGGTGCTCGGGGAACTCGGGGACCTCCGGGCTCGCCATGAGCGGTGCGACCGGCAGCCGGGTCACGGTGGCCAGCAGCCGGCTCGGTGCCGGCTGGGCCGGCGCGGGAAGGGGTGCCCACACGTCCTCGGCGGCCGGGACGACGGGGGCGTCGGTCTCCGGGGCGGCCGGCTCGACGGCCGGCGCCGTCGGGGCGGGGGGCGTGGCAGCGAGGGCCTTCGCCGCGGGAGCGGCCGGCGGCGGAACGGCGCGACGGGACGGCGCCGGCGGCACCGGCGGGCGCCCTCGGCCACGGGACCCGGGGAGCGGCGGAAGCAGCGACAGCGGAGGCATGACGGTCGTGGAGTCGAACGACATCATCGGGGCCGGGTCGCTGGCGGTGCGGGCCAGGAAGGGAGCCAGCTCCTCGGCGACCGCCTCGGCGAGCTCCTCCTCGATGGGCTCCTCGACCTCGGACTCGGCGACGACCTCGGGCTCCTCCTCGACGACGGCTTCCGGGGCGTCGGCTTCCGGGGCGTCGGACTCCTCCGCGACCTCGTCCACCGGCTCGTCGAACAGGAACGCCTCGACCGAGGGGGCGCTCGTCTCACCCGACGCCACCTCGGCCCAGATGGGCGCGGGGATCGTCGCGGCCGGCGCGACGGGCTCGCCCCACAGCGTCGCCGACATCGACGGGGGACCCCACATGTTGGTGGCCGGCGCAGCCACCCACGCGGGGGAGGGCGGCCGCGCCGCGGGGGCGGACGCGAACATGCCGGACGTCTCGACGGGTGCGGCGGTGCGGGACTCGAACATGGGGACCTCGAAGATCGGGGCCTCGTGGACCGGCGCCTCGAACACGGGCACCTCGAACGCGGCGGCGGCGGGCTCCGGCATGACGACCTCCGGGACGACGACCTCGGGAGCGGGGGACTCGGCGGTGGGCTGCTCGATCGCGGGGGTCTCGACGGCGACGTCCTCGAAGGCGACGTCCTCGACGTACTCGGCAGTCACGGGCTCGACAACGACCTCGGGCGCGACGAACTGCGGCACGGCGGCCTCGGGGACGGCCACCTCAGGGACGGCCACCTCAGGGACGGCGAACGTCACGGCCGGGCTCGCGGGAAGGTCCTGGAGGACGTTGTTCTCGAGCACGACCTGCGGCGTCACCGCCGCGTCGGCGTCCGGAGTGGTGAGCGCCGTCTGCGGCGAGGCGCCGGCGAGCACCTTGCGGAGGATGCCGGCGAGCGCCTCGTCGGAGTGCCCCTGCGCAAGGGCGGAGCGCAGCACCTCGGCGATCGCCTCCTCGCGCGAGGAGACCGACGCCGTCGCGACGTCGGGCTCGGCGGCCCACGTGGGCACCTCCACCGTCTGGGTCATGCTCGAGGAGGGCGCGATGACCTGATCTCCCACCGTTTCCTCCTCCTGGCGCGTCGCAGGCGACGACACCGATGACTCTGCAGTTCGCCCGGGCCGGGACGGCCGGGGCTCGGCGTCGGCGCCGGGGCGCGCCGTTCCGGGTCGAACCAGTGCTTCCTCGACCGCCTGCTGCACGTCCCGGTCGCCGGCGACCATCCGCGCGAGCGCGGCGGTGAACGGGGACGGGGCATCCAGGACGTCGGCGGGGATGACGCGCTTGTCGGCGTCCCGGCCGAAGGGCGTGGCCGGCACGTCGCCGTCGAAGGAGGACGTCGGACCCGTGCGCGGGAAAGAGGCGCGCGGGAACGTGGAGCGGGCGTAGGCCGGGGTGTCCGCCTCGGCCTGCTTGGCGGTCAGGAGGGCCGCGAGCTCGCTGACGCGGTCGTCCTCGACCGGAGCGGGCCGCTTGGCCGGCGCCGCAGCGGCCGGAGTGGACTGCCACGCAGGTGCGGACGAGCGCGCGGCCGGTGCAGCGGACCAAGTGGACGAGGACGACGGGGCCGCAGTCGAGGTGCGGGTCGACGAGGGGGTGTCCGTGGAGCGGACGGCCTCCGCGGCCCACGCGGCGGCTCCGTTGCGGGCGGGAGCCGCGGCGCGGGCGCGCGCCGGCGCAGCCGAGGCCAACGGCGAGGAGAAGTCCGCGGGGACGTCGTCGGAGAGCGCTTCGGCGGGCGAGCTGACGGCGGGGACGGCGGGCCGGTTGGTCAGGTCCGGCGCCACCTCGGCCACGTAGCGCTCGGTCGCGAAGAAGCCGAGCACCCCACCGGAACGCACCCGGCGGACGCCGACCACGCGTGCGGACGGGCCGAACTGCTCGCGCGCCGCGGCGATCGCGTCGTCGCGCGTGGCGGCCTCAACGGATCGCAACGGCACCGCTCACAACTCCCAGCGATTCGATCTGTGCTGTCCGGGAGACCTCGGCATAGGAGATCACCGGAAGCCGGGGAAGAACCTGCCGCATCAGGCGTGCCAGGGCGGCCCGGACCTGGGGCGAGCAGACGAGCACGGGGGAGAAGCCCGATCGCTCGGCCTCCTCGAGCAGGCCGGAGCAGCCGTGCACCAGGGCGTCGATGGCTCCGGCGTCGAGGGCCAGCACCACACCGGCGTCGCTCTGCCGGACCGACTCGAGCAGGCGCTGCTCGAAGCCCGGGTCGAGCGTGAAGACGTGGAGGCGCTCGTCGGGCGTCACGTACGGATGGCTGATCGCCGAGCCCAGAGCCGCCCGGGCCGCCTCGACGAGACCGTCGAGATCGGTGGACGTCTTTGCACGTACAGAGAGTGCCTCGAAGATGCGCACCAGGTCCCGGATCGACACACCCTCATCGAGCAACGCGTGCAACACGCGTTGCACCTCTCCCAGGGTGAGCAGAGTGGGGGTCAGTTCCTCGACCACGACGGGGTGCGTCCGGCGGACCATCTCCACCAGGAGGCGCACGTCCTCGCGCCCGAGGAGGTCGGCGGCGTTCTGGCGGACGACCTCGGCCAGGTGGGTCGTGATGACCGACGAGCGGTCGACGACGGTCGCGCCGGCCATCTCCGCCTGCCGCTGCAGCTCCACCGGCACCCACTTCGCGGCCAGGCCGAAGACCGGCTCGCGGGTGGCCTTGCCGGGCAGGCCGTCGAGGTTGTCGCCGATGGCCAGGACGGTGCCCGCGGGCGAGATGCCCTTGGCCGCCGGAACGCCGTTGAGCCAGATGACGTACTGCGAGCCCGGGAGGTCCAGGTTGTCGCGGGTGCGGACAAGCGGGATCACCAGACCGGTCTCCATCGCGACCTTGCGGCGCAGTGCCTTGACCCGGTCGAGCAGGTCGCCGCCGCGGGTCGGGTCGACGAGCTCCACCAGGTCGAAGGCGACCTCGAGCTCCAGCGGGTCGACCCGCATCTTCTCGGCGATGGCCTCGGGGGAGTCCGGCTTCGGCTCGTTCTCCAGCGCCAGGGCCTCTGCCTCGGCCTCGTCGTCGACGATCGGCGTCTCCGACATCCGCGAGGCCATGATCAGGAAGCCGGCACCGATGATGAGGAAGGGCAGCTTCGGCAGGCCGGGGATGAGGCACATGGCGATGGCCGCGCCGCCGGCGATGCGGATGGGCTGCTTGAACCGGCCGAGCTGGGCGATCAGGTCGGTGCCCATGTCGCCCTCGGTGGCCGACCGGGTGACGATGATGCCGGTCGCGGTCGAGAGCAGCAGGGCGGGGATCTGCGAGACCAGGCCGTCGCCCACGGTCAGCAGTGAGAACGTCGAGACGGCGTCGGCGGGGGCCATGCCCCGCTGCATGACGCCGATGGCGAAGCCGCCGATCAGGTTGATCAGCGTGATGATGATGGCCGCGATCGCGTCGCCCTTGACGAACTTCGACGCACCGTCCATCGAGCCGTAGAAGTCGGCCTCGGCGGTGACCTCGTAGCGGCGCTTGCGCGCCTGGGCCTCGTTGATCAGGCCGGCGTTGAGGTCGGCGTCGATCGCCATCTGCTTGCCGGGCATGGCGTCGAGGGTGAAGCGGGCGCCGACCTCGGCCACGCGGCCGGCACCGTTGGTGATGACGACGAACTGGATGATCGTCAGGATCACGAAGATCACGAGGCCGACGACCAGAGAGCCGCCGATCACGAAGTGGCCGAACGCCTCGATGACCTTGCCCGCGTAGCCGTCGGTGAGCACGAGTCGGGTCGAAGAGACGTTCAGCGACAGCCGGAACAGCGTCGCGATGAGGATCAGCGACGGGAAGACGGCGAAGTCCAGCGGCCGCCTGATCTGCATCGACACCAGCAGGATCAGCAGCGACGCGGTGATGTTCAGGCCGAGCAGCAGGTCCAGGACGGCGGCCGGCAGCGGCACCACCAGCATGAGGACGATGGCGACGACCCCGATGGGGACGGCCATCTTGCTCATGCCCTTCATGCGTCCACCCCGCGCGGGGACGACGGACGCAGGTTCACATTCTCCTCATCGGCAGCCGGGTGCACCGCCGGTACCAGCGATCAGCTGTGCACAGTCGCCCTAAGACGCCCGTCCAGCGGGCACATCTCGCCCTATGCGGCCACGCGGCGTCGTCCCGCCTTGGGTAGTCCGTCCAGTGCTGGCGCCTCGAAGCCCGGGCGGTGGAAGCCGCCCTTCACCCCGCGCGCACCCAGGTGCATGACGAAGGCGAGGATGCGGGCGACGGCCGTGAACAGCTGGGCGGGCACCTCCTGGCCGAGCTCGCAGGACGCGTGCAGGGCGCGGGCCAGGGGGATGTCCTGGACCATGGGAACGCGGTTCTCCTGGGCGATGGCGCGCAGCTTGGTGGCCACCTCGCCGGCCCCCTTCGCCACCACCCGGGGTGCGCCCCTCGCCGGGTCGTACTTCAGGGCGACGGCCACATGGGTGGGGTTCACCAGCAGGACGTCGGCCTCGGCGGCGTCGCTCATCATCCGGTTCCGCGACATCGACAGGGCCACCCCGCGGCGGTGGGCCTTCATGTACGGGTCGCCCTCGGCCTGCTTGTGCTCCTGGGTGATCTCGTACTTGCTCATCTTGAGCTTCTTCATCGTCTTCATCCGGACGACGACGTAGTCGGCGATCGCGATGATCAGGCCGGTGACGGCGACGACCCGGAACATCAGGATGGCGGAGTCGGTGAACGTCGCGGCCACCACCGACAGCGGCAGCGAGCCGGAGGAGGCCACCAGCGACTGGGCGCGGTCGCTGGTCACGATCACGACCGTCCCGAGCGCCGCCGTCTTGATCAGTGCCTTGGCCGCCTCCCAGATGCCCTGGGTGCCGAACATGCGCTTGATGCCGGGGAAGGGGTTGAGCTTCTTCAGGGTCGGCTTCATCCCCTTCGTCGCAAGGGTGACGCCGCCCTGGGCGGCGGAGGCGACGGTGCCGACCAGCATCATCCCGACGGCCATCGGCAGGATCGTGGTCATGAAGGCGGTCAGCGCCTGACCCATGAGCACGGAGAGCGCGGCGGGCTCCGGATCCGAGGCCACGGACCCGATCTGCACGAACATCTTCTGGACGGCCTCGAACGCGTTGCTCACCAGCATCGGCAGCAGCGCGCTCGCGGCCGCGACACCGAGCCACGTCCCCAGCTCCTGGGTTCGCGGGATCTGCCCTTCCTTGCGCGCCTTCTTCAGGCGCTGGGGAGTGGGCTTCTCGGTCTTCTCACCGCCCGGTCCGTCCTTAGACATGGGTCACGGCCATGTCAGCCGCCCTTCAGCGAGACCATGGCGCGGGTCGCCTGTTCCAGCAGCGCGTCGAGCGCCGGCGGGAGGAGCGGGAAGGTCAGGCCGAGCATCGTGAGCGTCAGCATGATCTTGACCGGGAATCCGATGGCGAAGATGTTCAGCGCCGGCGCGGCACGGCTCAGCAGGGCCAGCGCGACGTCGGCCAGCAGCAGGACGGCGACCATCGGGCCGGCGATCTGCAGCGCGGCCAGGAACATCATCGAGAACGCCGTCAACAGCACCGACGCCAGCTGGTCGGTGGGCACGTCCCCGCCGACGGGCAGGCCGACGTAGGACGTCGCGAAGCCCTTGACGATCAGCAGGTGGCCACCGCTGGTGAACAGCAGGGTGATGGCGAGCAGGTAGTGCAGGCGGCCGATCGTCGCGTTCTGGGTCATGGCCAGCGGGTCGTAGGCCGGCTGCAGCGAGAAACCACCGGTGACGTCGATCAGGTCGCCGGCCATCTGCACGGCGGTGAACAGCACCTGGACGACGAAGCCGAGGGCTGCGCCGATGACGACCTCGGTCACCGCCGTCACCAGCAGGAACCCGGTCGTGATCTCCGGCAGACCGGGTGCGATCTGGTTCGACAGCAGCACGGTCAGCGCGAGAGCGAAGGCGCCCTTGACCGGCGCCGGGATCGAGCGGGAGTTGAACGGCGGGGCCAGCAGCACGAACCCGGTGGCGCGTGCCATCCCGAGCAGGAGCGCCGCCAGCGTGACCGCCGGGACCGAGAGGTCCATGGCGGCCTCAGGTCCGGTCGAGCAGCCGTGGCAGCTGGTCGAACAGGCTCTGGGTGAAGCTGACCAGTTCGGAGAGCACCCAGTTGCCCGTGACCAGCAGCGCGATCGCGACGGCGATCATCTTCGGCACGAAGGACAGCGTCGGTTCCTGGATCTGGGTCGCGGCCTGGAACAGCGAGATCAGGAAGCCGACGAGGAGGGCGGTCAGCAGCACGGGGGCGGCGACCTTCGCGCCCAGCATCATCGTCTGGGCCGCGATCTGGGTGACGTCTGCATCGCTCACGAGGACTCCTCGCTGGCGCTCGTCGTCCGCGTTCGCGGAGCTGCTGCGTTGTCTCGTGAACTCGCGAACTCGTTCATCACTAGCCACTCCCCCCGTAGGAACCCACGAGGGCTGTGGTGATCAGCGCCCAGCCGTCGACGACGACGAAGAGCAGCAGCTTGAAGGGCAGCGACACGATCGTCGGCGGCACCATCATCATGCCCATCGCCATGAGCGAGGCGCTGACCAGCATGTCCAGCACCAGGAACGGGATGAAGATGACCAGCCCGATGATGAACGCGCTCTTGAGCTCCGACAGCACGAACGCCGGGATCAGCGTGGTCATGCTGACCTCGGACTCGTCGGCCGGAGCCTCTTCACCGGAGAGCCCGATCATCAACTTGAGCTCGTCCTCGCGGGTGTTGTCGAGGAGGAACGTCCGCAGCGGGACGACGCCGGAGTCGTAGGCCTGCGAGACCGTCATCGTGCCGTCCATGTAGGGCTGCACGGCGACGTCGTTGATGTCGGAGAAGACCGGGCCCATGACGAACAGGGTCAGGAAGAGCGCGATGCCGGTCAGCACCTGGTTGGGCGGCGACGACGGCAGCCCGAGCGCGTTCCGGGTCAGCCCCAAGACGACGATGATCTTGGTGAACGACGTGGCGAGCAGCAGCACCGACGGCGCCACCGACAGGACCGTGATCGCGAGGATCAGGGTGATCGAGGTGCTCGGCGAGCCGTCGCCGATGGAGATGTCCACGCCCCCGTCGCCGGGGACGACCGGGGCGACGGGCGCGACCGGGTCGACCGGAGCGGTCGGGGCGGCGGAGGCCGGGCCGGCCAGCAGGGCGAAGGCGACGGAGCTCAGGAGGGCCAGCAGCAGCACCAGGGCCGCGCGCCGACGGGTCGACGGGGCCCTGATGCCGCTGCTGGCCGCCACGGGGCGGCGCGCGGGGGCCGTCATGGCTTGCGAACCGTCCGCTCACGCAGCTGGTGCACGAAGGTGCCCCAGCCGGCGCGGTCGAAGACCGACCCGGCCAGTGCGCCGCTCGAGGTACGGGCGACGAGTGCCGGGGCGACGCCACCGGGCAGGGCGGCGGCGGGGGCGGCCCGAGGCGAGGGCACCCGCTGCTCGGCGAGTGCGGCGTCGACCGCCTCGGCGTCGACCTCGGCGAGCAGGGTGACCTGCTCCTCGGTGGCCCCGATGACGAGGACGACGTCGGCGATGCGGACGACGTTGACCGTGCTGGACCGGCCCAGGCGCTGGCGGGAGACGACCTCGATGAGGCCGTTGCCCTGGCCGAGGCCCTTCTTCTTCGCCAGGCGCGCGGCGTAGAGCAGCACGACGGCGATGAACCCGAGGGACAGGATCAGCCGGATGATCATCCAGGTCATGCGGTCTGCGCCCCCAGCTCGGCGGCGGCGTCGGTGACGATCTCGCTGATCCGCAGGCCGAAGTCCTCGTCGACGACGACGACCTCACCGCGGGCGATGAGCGTGCCGTTGACCAGCAGGTCGGCGGGAGCGCTCGCCGCGCGGTCGAGCTCGACGACCTCGCCGGGGTGCAGCGAGAGCAGCTCCTGCACGGTCATGCGGGTACGGCCGATCTCGACGGTCACCTCCATCGCGACGTGCCGCAGGAGGTCGAGGCTGCCGCGCTGGCCGCGCGTGTTCGGGAGGGTCACCTGCAGGGCGAAGGTGGCCTGGTGCTCACCGTCGGCGAGCAGCGGGACGGCGACGAACATCCCCTTGTCGCGCAGCCCGTCCAGGGCGGCGACCGGCTCCTCCATGCGCTCGGAGGCGACGCGGACCCGGCCGAGCGTGGCGGCGGCGGCCTCGAGGGCCGGCCGGAGAGCGGAGGCGACGTCCATCTTGCCGACGGGGGAGTTGTTCAGGGCCTCGACGACGTCGGCGGAGATCACGAGGACCATGTCGCCGCTGACCTCGCCGGAGAGGCCGACGGACACCGCCGAGGAGGCGCCGGGCGGCAGCGGGACGTTGTCGGGGTCGCTGACCGGCGTGCCGGGGACGAGCTCGACCGTGGCGGGGACCAGGGCGGCCGCGGCGCGGGCGGCGGCCGTGACCACCGCGGAGACGGTCTGGGAGTCCTGGGACGAGTCGGTGCGGGCGGCAGTCATGCGGTGTCCTTCGCGGCGGCGTACGGAGTCGGGACGATGGCGGCGGCGAGCCGGCGCCGGTGATTGCTGGCGATCGCGTACGCGAACGTCACGTCGTTGGTGGTGACCTCGAGCGGGGCGTCCGGGGGGTGCCGGAGCAGCAGGACGTCACCGACGGCGAGGGAGAGCAGGTCGGCCGAGGACACGGTGAGCGGCGCGAACCGCACGCTCACGTCGACCGGCACCAGGTTGAGGCGCGCGGTGAGCGCCTCGGTGGCCCGCTTGCGCTTGGCCAGGGCGGTCTCCGAGAGCTGGGGGGAGGCGGCGTTGTTCAGCGCCTGGGCGAACGACGAGAACGGCAGGACGAGCGTGGCCTCGCCCTCGCGGGTGCCGACCGACATCGTGTACGAGGCGACCATCACGGTGTCCGACCCGGCGGCTGCCTGCGCCAGCTGAGGGTTGTACTCGTGGCCGAGCAGGGCGGGCTGGATCTCGGTGATCGTCGCGAACGATGCGGCGAACTCGTCGAGCAGCCGGTCCAGCAGGTGGTTGGTGATGGTGGTCTCCATCGCCGTCATCGGCCGGCTGGGCTGGTCGGCAGCGCCGGAGCCGCCCAGCATGTGGTCGACGATGGCCATGGCGATGTCGAGCGGGTAGGCCAGCATCCCCTTGCCGGCCGACGGCTCCAGGCTGAACGTGGAGATGAAGACGGGGTTGGGCAGCGTCACGATGTAGTCGTCGTAGGAGAACTGCTCGATCCCGACGAGCTCGATCCGGGCCCCGGCGCGGAGGAACGTGGTGAGGATCGTGGTCGCCTGCCGGGCGAAGGCCTCCTGCGCGATCTGCAGGACCCGGACGTGTTCACGGGAGAGCTTCGTCGGGCGGCGGAAGTCGTAGGTCCGCGGCTCGTTCCGGCGGCTGCGGGCTGCCGACGCCGGCGCGGTGGTGACCGGCCGCTCGGCGGGCGCGGCCGGTGCCGCAGGCGCGGGTGCTGCGGCGGCCTCGGGCGCGGCTGCGGGCTCGGGGGCGGCAGCGGGCGGGACCAGTGACTCCGACGGCGACTGGGCGTCCGGCTCACTGGGGGCCGGTCCGGTCTCGGGCGTGGTCACGTTCCACCTCATCGGCGGAACCGGGACCGACCCTGACCGGCGGCGCCGGGGCGCCGCCGGTCACTCGGGAGGGGTGTGACGGGTGGTGCGGGGTGTGCTACTGCGTGACGTACTCGGTGTAGTAGATGCCCATCACTTCATCGTGGTAGGCCTCGATGATCTTCTCCTGGAGGGCTTCCTTGAGGGCATCCCGGGCGCCGGTCACGTCGGCCGGCGCCGCCTGCGAGAACGTGGAGATGATCAGGTCGGTCGCCTTGGAGCCGTTAGGCCCGCCCGCCTCGCCGCCGACGCCTTCGACCAACTGCAGGGCCACCCCGATCTTCAGGTAGCCCCCACCGGCGAGGTTGACCGCCACGGGCTCGAGGGCGAGGACCTCGCCGGGTACCGGCTCCTCCGCCTCGGCGGATCCCGAGAAGAGGAAGAAGTAGGCCGCACCGGCCGCGGCGAGGATCACCACGAGCAGGATGAGCAGCAGCTTCTTCTTGCCGCCCTTGGCGGGGGCCTCGTCGGTCTCAGGGGCCTTCTCTTTGGTGCTCATGGCGTGACTCCTCGATGTGCGGCCTCGATACCCGGCAGCAGTGCATTGGCCTCTGCCGAGGCGTTGGACAGGACGACGACGTCGACCCGTCGGTTGACGGACAGAGCGTTGGGGTCGGACTCGGGCACCAGCGGCCGGGTGGACGAGTAGCCGGTCGCCGACATCCGCGGCTCCGGCACGCCGTCGCCGGCCAGCCAGCGGAGCACGGTGCTCGCGCGGTAGCTCGACAGCTCCCAGTTCGACGGCCACGGCCCATTCGGGTCGACCGGCAGGTGGTTGGCGTGGCCCTCGATGCGCAGCACGTTCGGCAGCGCGATCAGGGTCGGTGCCATCGCGTCGAGGATCTGGCGGCCCTCCGGCCGCAGCTCCGCCTCCTCGGCGTCGAAGAGGACGGCGTCAGCGACGATGTGGACGACCAGCCCGCGCTCGTCGATCTCGTAGCGGGCCGCACCGGTGTACCCGGCTGCTGCCAGGGCGGCGTCGATCTTCGACCTGGCCTCGGCCATGTCGTCGTAGGCCCCCTGCGCCTCGTTCGCCACCCGCTGGGCGCGCTCGAGGGCAGCCTGCGCGGCGGCTGCCTCGACCTGGGTCTCGGTGGTCTTGTCCCCGGCTGCGATGCCCTGGGCGATGTCGGCCGGTGCCGGCAGCGAGTCCAGCACCGAACCCTCGGGGGTCGTGCCGGGGAGGGCGGTGATGGGCGCTCCGAAGCTCGCCGAGAGGCCGGCCGAGAGGGCGGCGAACTTGGCCTTGTCGACCTGGCTCATCGCGAAGAGCACGATGAAGAGGCACATGAGCAGGGTGACCATGTCGGCGTAGGAGACCAGCCACCGCTCGTGGTTCTCGTGCTCCTCCTCCTCGTGCTTCTTCGGGCGCTTGCGACCCGGGTGCGCGGAGCCGCTCATGCCGCCTCCCGCGCGACCTCACTCGGTGGCACGAGTGCGGTCAGCTTCTGCCGGACGGCGCGCGGACTGGTGCCGGCCTGGATCTCGGTGATCCCCTCGACGAGGAGCTCCATCTGCGCGGCCTGCAGCTCGCTGATGCGCGTGATCTTGGCGCCCATGGGCAGCCAGAAGAGGTTGGCGGAGAGGACGCCCCAGAGCGTCGCGACGAAGGCGCTGGCGATCAGCGGCCCGAGCGACTCGGGGCTGGAGAGGTTCTCCAGCACGTGGATCAGGCCGACGACGGTGCCGATGATGCCGATCGTCGGCGCGTAGCCGCCCATGGCGACGAAGAACTTGGCGGCGACCTTGTCCTCGGCCTTCTTGGCGGTGATCTCGCCTTCGAGGACCTGGCGCAGTTCCTCGGGGTCGGTGCCGTCGATACCCATCTGCAGACCGCGCTTGAGGAACGGGTCGTCGATGTCCTTGACCTGCGCCTCGAGGGCGAGGAGGCCTTCCTTGCGGGCCTTCTCGGCGAGGCTGACGAGGGTGGCGATGCGGTCGGACACCGGCGGGACCTGCGGGGGAAGGAGGGCCTGCTTGAACCAGCCGCCGATCTTCTTCACGTCGGCCATGGCCGAGCCCGCGATGGCCGCACCGAAGGTGCCGCCGAAGACGAGGATCAGGGGCGGCACCAGCACGATGGCCATGGGGCTGGAGCCCTCCATGATCATCAGCGCCAGGAGGGAACCGATCCCCAGCACGATGCCGATCAGAGTCGCCGGATCCATGGGATCAGCGCTCCTCTCGGCTCGGGAACGGGACGACGGAGGACACAGCGGCGACGCCGGTGGGCTCCTCGTCGGGGACGACCGTGCGGTACTCGCCGCGGTCCATCTCGTAGGACGTGGCGAGGATGCCGGCGCGGTACTCGCGGATCTCGTCGAGCACCTCGTCCACGCTCTCCTTCACCACGTACTTGGTGCCGTCAACGAGGAAGGCGACCGTGTCGGGGTGGCCCTCGACCCGCTCGATCAGGTCGGGGTTGAGCGCGAACTGCTCTCCGTTCAGGCGCGTCACACGGATCACGGTTCGGTCCTCTTGCTCGGGGGGTGCGAGGGCGGGGGATTCACTGTTCTCTTCGGCTCACCAGGGGCTTTCCTTGAGCCGAACAGCCGCGGCCCGGGCACCCGCAGGGGTAACCGGGCCGCGACGGCCGCCCTCCAGGGGCCCGCCACGAGCGAGCGAGTGGTGGGGAGGAGGGAGGTCCTTACTCAGCGCTTGAGGTTGACCAGGTCCTGGAGGATCTCGTCGGAGCTGGTGATCACGCGGCTGTTCGCCTGGAAGCCGCGCTGCGCGACGATGAGGCCGGTGAACTCCTCGGCGAGGTCGACGTTCGACATCTCCAGCGCCCCGGACACGAGCTCGCCGCGGCCACCGGAACCGGCCACGCCGACCATCGCCACGCCCGAGTTGACGCCGACCCGGAACGAGGTGCTCCCCGACTTCTCCAGCCCGCTGGGGTTGTTGAACGAGGCGAGGGCCAGCTTGCCCAGGGGCTGCATCAGGCCGTTGGAGTAGACGCCGGTGATCGTGCCGTCGTTGCCGAGCTGGAAGGACTGCAGCGAACCCAGCGCGTACCCGTTGGGCTCCGGCGCGACGAGGTTGGCGGCGCCGCCGAACTGGCTCATGCCGGACAGGTTGATCGTGACCGGCCCGGTCCAGCCCGGGAAGGTCGCGGCCGGCGGGACGAACGGCGTGAGGTTGCCCGGGGCCGCCGGGGTGGTCATGACGCCGGAGCTGTTGAACACGACGCTGGCACCGGTGACCAGTGCGGTGTTGCCCTTCTCCGCCTGGATGTCGAGGGTCCAGGTGTCGGCCGCAGCTGCCTTCGTGAAGTTGTAGAACACCTTCTGCGCCACGCCCTGGCTGTCGTACATCACGGCGTTGGTCTGGAACGTCGTGCCGGTCACTGCGCCGGCGGGCAGGTTGCCCTCGACGCTCCCGGTCGTCGTCTGCTTCGGGCTGACGACCTGGCCGTAGGGCACCGAGAGGTCGCCCGCGGGGCCGTTGGTGTTGACCACGCCGTTCGCGTCGGCCATCCAGCCCTGCAGGATCGCGCCGTTCGGCGCGACGAGCTTGCCCTCGCCGTCGAAGTCGAACGAGCCCGCGCGGGTGTACAGCTCCTCGTTGCCCGCTCGCGTGACGAAGAAGCCGTCACCTTCGATCATGAAGTCCGTCGAGCGGCCGGTGTTCTGGGTGGCGCCCTGCGTCCAGTTGGTGGTGGTCGCCGCGACCTTGACGCCGAGACCGACCTGCGCCGGGTTCGTGCCGCCGCGGTCCGCGGCGGGGGTGCCACCGGCCCGGATGATCTGGGACAGGGTGTCCTGGAAGACGGTCTGGCTGCCCTTGAAGCCGACCGTGTTGACGTTGGCGATGTTGTTGCCGGTGACGTCCATCTTGGTCTGGTGCGCGCGCAGGCCGGAGATGGCCGAGAACATGGAACGAAGCATGGGGAGGAACTCCTCAGGTGTGGGGTCGCCGGGCGGCGGGGGAGTGGGGAGGGATGGGGACGTCGGTCAGGCGCTCGGCGTCGAGGTGCTGGCGACTTCGGTGATGCGGCCCATCGAGACGGAGACACCACCGACCATCGCGGTAGCTTCCTTCGTGTCGGTGCCGAGCCGGACCGAGGTGACCAGTCCGCTCTTCGTCGCGCCGTTCTCGTCGGTGTAGCTGACTGTGCGGCCCACGAGCGCGCCGGCGCTGCTCGATCGCTGCAGCGCGAGGAGCGAGGCGTTCTGGGCAGCGATCTCCTCCAGCTTCTCCACCTGGGTGAAGGTCGCCGTCTGCGCCATGAACTCGCTGCTGCTCGCCGGGTTGGCCGGGTCCTGGTACTTCATCTGGGCCACGAGGAGCTTCAGGAACATGTCCTTCTGACTGCCCTGGTCCTTGCGTTCCACCGTCGTGCTGGCCCCGGGGGTGTAGGTGGTCCCGGTCGTTCCGCTCACTGCGTCCGGCATCGGTCGGTCTCCTTCTCAGACGCGGTAGTCCACGCCGGACGACGTGGATCGGTTGGCGGGCGAGGTGGACCCACTGCCTCCGGTATCGGCAGGGCCGCCCCAGGGTCGTGACCGGCCCTCGGCCCGGTCCTGCTCGTTGCCGCGGTCGCCGAAGCCCTGCTGCTGGGCCATGGCCTGTTGCTGGGCCTGTTGCTGGGCCTGTTGCTGGGCCTGTTGCTGGGCCTGCTGCTGGGCGCTGTGCCGGTCCAGCCAGGCGCCGCCGCTGTCGCGGTCGACCTCCAGGCGGGACGTCGTCAGGCCGGCGGCCTCGAGGTCGCGGCGCAGGTCGGGGAGCGCGTCGAGGAGCGCCGCCCGCCCGTGCTCGTGGGCACCCCGCAGGGTGAGGTCGACGGCGCCCTTCGACAGGGTCACCTGGACCTCCACGGGGCCGAGCGTGTCGGGAGTCAGGACGAGGGTCATCGTGTGCGCGCCGTCCGGGCCGCCCCGGAGGACGGCGACCTGACGTGCGACCTGCGAGCCGACGGGCTGGGCGGCCGAGGCGCCGGTGGCGCCCTCGGCGTCACCCACCGGGGCCGCGAGGGAGACGGCCGGCGCCGGCGTGCCCGAGGGGACGATCGGGACGGCGGCCTGACTGGCGCCGCCGTCCGCCGCGCCCTGCTGGGACGAGCTCCCGGTACCCGAGGACTGCGCCCCTCCGGCCGACGTGGTGGGCACTGCCGATGCGGGAGACGTCGTCGCGGCGCTGTCGGGCGCCCCGGCATCGCTCGCGGCTGCGGGAGCGGCGGCCACGGCGGCGGCCGGGACCG
>NZ_SPQK01000002.1 GCF_004570875.1 Blastococcus sp. CT_GayMR16
GGCGCCGGCCGCTGCGCCCCAGCAGCCGGCGCAGCAGCAACCGGCGGCCCCGCAGCAGCAAGCACCGCAACAGCAGCCCGCGCCCGCCCCCAAACCCGCCCCGGCACCCGCACCCGCACCCGCGCCGACGAAGGACGGGAACGGCTATCCCTGCCCGTGCCAGATCATCAACGGCGTCCTGACGAGCCTGACCGCGCCGGTGACCGGATCGCTCCCCAAGCTGCCGGGACTCTGACGGCCGCTAGGTTCGAGCGCATGAGCGCCCGCGACGACGTCTCCGAGATCTTCGACAGCTCGGCATGGCAGCCGGTGGACGGCTTCGACTTCGCCGACATCACCTATCACCGCGCCGTCGACGCCGGGGTCGTCCGGATCGCGTTCGACCGGCCCGAGGTGCGCAACGCGTTCCGCCCGCAGTCGGTCGACGAGCTGATCACCGCGCTGGAGCACGCCCGGCTCGCCACCGACGTCGGCTGCGTGATCCTCACCGGCAACGGCCCGAGCCCCAAGGACGGCGGCTGGGCCTTCTGCTCCGGCGGCGACCAGCGGGTGCGGGGGAAGTACGGCTACGAGCACGCGGCTGGCTCGAGCGGCCGGTTGCACATCCTCGAGGCGCAGCGGCTGATCCGGTTCATGCCCAAGGTCGTCATCTGCGTCGTCCCCGGCTGGGCGGCCGGTGGCGGGCACAGCCTGCACGTCGTCTCCGACCTGACGCTGGCCAGCGCCGAGCACGCCCGCTTCAAGCAGACCGACGCCGACGTCGGCAGCTTCGACGGCGGCTTCGGCTCGGCGTACCTGGCGCGTCAGGTCGGGCAGAAGTTCGCCCGCGAGATCTTCTTCCTCGGCGAGGAGTACTCCGCCGAGGACGCCCACCGCATGGGCATGGTCAACCGGGTCGTGCCGCACGCGGACCTCGAGGCCACGGCGCTGGACTGGGGGAAGCGGATCGTGGCCAAGAGCCCCACCGCCCAGCGCATGCTCAAGTACTCGTTCAACCTGATCGACGACGGTCTGGTCGGCCAGCAGATGTTCGCCGGGGAGACCACGCGGCTGGCGTACATGGCCGAAGAGGCCGTCGAGGGCCGGGACGCCTTCCTGGAGAAGCGCGATCCCGACTTCAGCCGCTTCCCGTGGCATGTCTGAGGGCCGTTATGGCCATAAAGGCCCCATGAGCATGAGGAGGTCGCCGTGATCGTCGAGGTGGTAGGTGGCGCGGAGGAGCGTCCAGAGGCGCGGGTCGTCGACGTCGACAACCTCACGTCGCTGCACCTGGCCCTGGGCGAGGTCACCGACGAGGAGGCCGCCGAGGTGCTCGAACGGGCCGGGCTCGGCCGGCTCAAGGACGCGGACACCGCGTTCCTGGACACCGCCGCCCTGCGGGCCGCCGCCGAACCGCGCGCCACGGCCGCCGACTGGTCGGCCCGGTGGGACTCCATGATCGGTCACGCGCGCGGCAAGGGGTGGCTGTCCGACGACGGCGCCAGCGTGCAGGTCCAGATCGAGAGCGCCGCGGGGGCCTGAGCGACGCGTGAACGGCACCCCCACCGACCGTCACTGACTTGAGATTGTCAACGGTTCCTCGGCCGGAGTCATTGTGGTCGCTCCACCGACGCGCCAGGATGTCGCGGTGCGTATGACCACGCGTCACGGAATCCCGTCATGACCGGGACACCCGGGCGGCCCCTCAGCAGCGAGCTGTCCGAGCAACTGATCTCGGTCGCCGTCGACATCCTCGCCGAGGAGGGGTGGGGTCGACTCAACAGCGACCGGATCGCTGCCCGTGCGCGAGCCGGGAAGGCGGGCATCTACCGCCGGTGGCCCACGATGGCGGCTCTTGCCCGGTCCGCGGTGAGCCGGTTCACGCTGGTCACGCCGCCGCCGGCCGGAGATTCGCTGCGCGAGGACCTCGTCGGTCTGGTGAGCCGGTGGACCGGGCCGCTGGACCGCGAGGAGCGAGCGGTGGCCAGCATCGTCGGCGCCGCCCGCCACGAGGAGGAGCTGCGCGCCGGCCTGGACGACGCACTGGTCCGGCCGCTCGCGTCGGCGGTCGCCGACATCGGTGCGCGCGCCGCCCAACGCGGGGAGTCGATCGACGTCAACCGGCTGGCCCTGCTCGGCTCGGTGCTCGAGGCGTTCTGGTGGCAGCGCTACACGGCGGCCGGAGACGGCGCCATGACCTCCGACCAGGTCGAACGCGTTGTGGACGACGTCCTGCTGCCGATCGCCACCCCGACGGCGCACGCGATCCAGCCGGAGCCTGCCCCGGTCTGAGCCCCTCAGCCCGCCCGGCGGACGGTTGCTTCGGGCCAGCCGGTGTCCGTCGGGAGCGCAGGTCCCGGGCCGTGGAGCACGTTCGCCGTGGTCTCCATCTCGCGGAGCAGCCGGTCGGCCAGGTCCATCACGGCCGCGGCGGACAGGTCGGGGTCGGCACCCCCCGTCACCCGGGGGCGCTGACCCACCACGAGTGAGCGGCCCGCCGCGAGCCAGACGGCTGCGATGAGTCTCGAGGCGGCGTCCGGGTCGGACGGACTGATGGCGTCGTCGGCGGACCAGGCCTCCAGCAGGGCCTGGCGCAGCTGCTCCTCGGACCGGTGGACCAGCCCGCGCTCGTAGGCCCGCAGTGCCTCCGAGGCGTCCAGCGTGGCGATGTAGCGGCGCCGCTCCGGGCAGCGCAGGGAGCCGACGAGCTCGGCCACCAGGTCCACCAGCTGCGACCGCAGTGCCGTCAGCGGCGCGACCGAGGCCTCGCGCAGGCGCACCGCCTGGGCGGGGGCGTCGACCCAGGGCGTGCGTCCGTCGAAGAAGAGGTCTTCCTTCGTCGCGAAGTGGTTGAACACCGTCTGGACGGCGACGTCGGACGCGCGGGCGATGTCGGCGATCGTGACGGCCTCGAAGCCGTTCTCGTCGAACAGTCGACGGGCGACCGACCGGATCAGCTCTCGGGTCAGTGCCTTTTTCCGTGCTCGACGGTCCGTCAGTTCACCCACCGTCGCAGCATAGCCACGGTCCGTGGTCGGCGCTGGATGACGGACGGACGAGTGCCGTTATTGCCCGTGTTGTCAGTGCCGGAGCGCGCCGACGGCCGTCCAGTCCTCGCTCACCGAGCGGGCCCACGCCTCCACCAGCACCCGCAGGTCGATGACGTCGAGGTCAGCGGCGACATCGGCGATCGTCGTCCGCCAGGCACCGGGGGTGCGTCCCGTCGCCGGCGCCACCTCGAGCGCCTCGAGCGCCGTCCGCAGGCGGTCCGGGTCGGCCGGGTCAGGGTGTTGAGCGTCATAGGCGGCGTCGGCAAGTCGGACCACCGTCGCGGCGCCCGCGTCCGGCCCCGCCTCCTCCCGCAGCCCGCGGAGGGTCACCTCGAACAGCCGCGTGCAGGACGTCGACGCACCGGGGTGGGACGGCGTGGTGTCCTCGGTCAGCCGGACCAGGACGGCGCCGCAGCCGGGGCAGGCCTCGGTCGGTTGGGGCGGATCGACGGGAGGCACCTCCCGATGGTGCCGCACCCGGGCCAGGGGCGCGGGTCGAGGGGTGGCCGTCGGCGGGCGACCGGGCCCAGGCAGCATGGTCGACCGGCCCACGGCCGACGAGACCGGCCCACGGCCGACGAGCAGAGGAAGGGAGCCGCCCCGTGCGGACGAGAGCAGCGGTCCTGCGTCAGGCGGAGACCGAGTACGAGATCGTCGACCTCGAGGTGCTGGACCCGGGGCCGGGCGAGGTGCTGGTCGAGATGGCGTACGCCGGCCTCTGCCACTCCGACGAGCACCTCCGGCACTCCAACCCCGGGGGGCGGTACCCCATCGTCGGCGGCCACGAGGGCTCCGCCGTCGTCCAGGCCGTCGGCCCCGGCGTGACCGGCGTCGCGCCCGGCGACCACGTCGTCACCAGCTTCCTGCCCGCCTGCGGGCACTGCCGGTTCTGTGCCGCCGGCCGGTCGAACCTCTGCGACAAGGGCGCCACCATCGCCAGCGGGCAGCTGCCGAGCGGCACGTTCCCCTTCCGGCTGGACGACGAGCCGCTGGGAGGGTTCTGCATGGTCGGCGCCTTCGCCGAGCACACCCTGCTCAGCGAGTTCTCCTGCGTGAAGATCGACCCCTGGATCCCGCTCGACACGGCCGCGCTGGTCGCCTGCAGCGTCCCGACCGGATGGGGCTCGGCGGTCTACTCCGGGGGCGTGCGGCCCGGGGACACGGTGTTCGTCGTCGGTCTCGGCGGCGTGGGTGCGAACGCGGTGCAGGGCGCGGTGCACGCCGGGGCGATGCACGTCGTCGGCGTCGACCCGGTCGCCCTGAAGCGGGAGTTCGCCGAGTCGGTGGGCGCCACGCACACCGTCGCGAGCGCCGACGAGGCGGCGGGACTGGCTCGTCAGCTGTCGCGCGGTACCGGCGCGGACGTCGTCATCGTCACGGTCGGGAAGATGTCGGCCGACGCGATGACCGGGGCGATGACGTGCCTGGGCAAGGGCGGCACGCTCGTGCTCACCGCCCTCGGGGATCGGGTCTCCGACGGCAACGTGACCCTGAGCGGGCAGCTGGCGACGGTCTTCGAGCAGCGCATCCAGGGCTCGCTGTTCGGCTCGTGCAACCCGTTCCGCGACATCCCGATGCTGCTGCGGCTGCACGAGGAGGGGCGGCTCGAGCTCGACCGGCTGATCACCCGGCGCTACTCGCTGGAGCAACTCAACGAGGGCTACCGCGACCAGGCGGCCGGCCTCACCGTGCGGGGCCTGCTCGAGCACGCCGCCGTCAGGAGCTCGTGAGGACGACGAGTCGCTGGGTCGCCCGGGTCATCGCGACGTAGCGGTCGACCGCGCCTTCGATGCCCGTGCCGAATTCGTCCGGGTCGACGAGGACGACCAGGTCGAACTCGAGACCCTTCGACAGCTCCGGGGTCAGCGACCGGACGCGGGCGGTCCCCCGGAAGGAGGGATCGCCGATGACGCAGGCGATCCCCTCGGCGTGCTCGGCGAGCCAGGTGTCGATGATCGTGCCCAGCTCCGACGCAGCCCCGTGCAGGACGGGGATGCCGCTGCTGCGGATGGAGGTCGGCACGTTGGCGTCGGGGAGCACGGCCCGGATGACGGGCTCGGCCTCGGCCATGACCTCTTCCGGCGTCCGGTAGTTGATGGTCAGCGACGCCAGGTGGATGTCACGTAGTCCGATCCGTTCCAGCCGTTCCCGCCACGACTCGGGAAACCCGTGCCGGGCCTGCGCGCGGTCGCCGACGACGGTGAAGCTGCCCGATGGACAGCGCAGCATCAGCATCTGCCACTCGGCGTCGGTCAACTCCTGGGCCTCGTCCACGACGATGTGCGCGAACGGGCCGGCGAGCACATCCGGGTCCGCGGTGGGCAGCGCGGCCTGGTCGACCAGGGCGTCCCTCAGGTCGCCGTGGCGGAGGCTCGTCATCAGCAGCAGCTCGGAGTCGTCGGCCGCGATCAGTTCGTCGATGACGCCGGCCATGCGGTCGCGTTCGAGGGCGGCCGCGGCCTCCGCCCGGCGCCTGCGCCGCGACGTCTCCGGGTCGCCGAGCCGCTGCCGTGCCGCGTCGAGCAGCGGCAGGTCGGGCACCGTCCAGGCCTGGGGGTCGGTGCGCTGCAGCGTCCGGACGTCGTCGGCGCTGAGCTCCGGAGCGCACATCCGCAGGTAGGCGGGCACCGACCAGAGGTCCCCGACGACGTCGGTCGCCTCGAGCAGCGGCCACGCCCGGTTGAAGACGGCGAGCAGCTCCCGGTTCTGCTGCAACGACTTCCGGAGCAGGTCGTCGTCCTCCTCGCCGTCGTAGGAGTCCACCAGGATCGTGAGGAGCTGCTCGAGGACCAGGTCGCGTGCCTCGTTGTGCGGGGTGCCCGGGTCGGGAGACGCGAACGCCTCGGCCCAGTCGGCGGCGCTCAGCCGGAGATCACCCGCGTCGGTCTCGACCGTCATCCCCGTGGCGGGCGGCTCCTCGTAGAACCGGGCCGCCGCCTCGATCACGGAGCCGACGGCCATGGACGACTTCAGGCGAGCGACGTCGGGGTCGATCTCGATGCCTGCGTCGCGCCCCTGGGGGACGAGGTCGCGCAGGGTCGCAGTCTGCACGCCCTCCTCCCCGAGGCTGGGAAGGACGTCGGAGACGTAGGCCAGGTAGGGCTGGCTCGGGCCGACGAACAGGACCCCGCCCCGGTGGTGACCCAGGCGCGGGTCGGAGTAGAGGAGGTAGGCGGTGCGGTGCAGGGCGACGACGGTCTTGCCCGTGCCGGGACCGCCGTCGACGACGAGGGCGCCGGCCGATCCCGCCCGGATGATGGCGTCCTGGTCGGCCTGGATGGTGCCGAGGACGTCGCGCATCCGGGCCGAGCGGTTGCTCCCCAGGCTGGCGATGAACGCGGACTGGTCGTCGAGCGCTGCGTTGCTCTCCAACGCCTCGATCCCCCCGAACTCATCACGGGCGAACACCTCGTCCCAGTAGTCGGTGACGCGGCCGCGGATCCAGCGGTACCTGCGGCGGCTCACCAAACCCATGGGGTTGGCGTGGGTCGCGCCGAAGAACGGCTCGGCCCCGGGCAGGCGCCAGTCGAGCAGCAGCTGGCGACCCGCCCTGTCGGTGAGCCCGAGGCGTCCGATGTACACCGGCTCGGGCTCGGCCGCGTGCACGATGCGGCCGAGGGACAGGTCGAGCCCGAAACGGCGCAGGATGCGCAGGCGGCCGGTCAGCCGGTGGATCTCCAGGTCCCGGTCCAGGGCTTCCTGGCCGATGCCGCCGGGCGTCCTGCGCTCGGCATCAAGCCGGTCGGTGAGGTCGGCGATCGACTGCGCGAGGCTCTCGGCGATGGCGGCGAAGTGCGCGTCGTCGGCGGCGATCAGGGTCGGATCCGCCTTGGTGGCGAGGCTGTCGGGAAGGTCGAACGCGCTGGTGGGAGGGGAAGTCACGGCATCAGCTCCGATCTGAGATGGGCGACCATAGACCGAAATTTTCGGGCTCATGAGCGACGCCGATTTCTGCTACACATGAGGTGGCGGAGAGGCGCGCAACCATTGCGCGGGCCCCGCCCCCCCGGACTCATGTGCACAAACCGCGCGAGCTGGGCAGCCTCCGCCCATGACTGAGCAGCGCATCGCCGTCCTCGATGTCGACGGCACCCTCGTCGACACCAACTACCAGCACGCGCTGGCCTGGTACCGGGCGTTCCGGTCGCTGGGGGAGACGTTCCCGATCTGGCGCATCCACCGGCTCATCGGCATGGGCGGCGACCAGCTCGTGGCCGCCCTCGGTGGGGACGTCGTCGAGGCCCGCATCGGCGACGAGGTGCGCGAACGCTGGGTCAAGGAGGCAGACCCGCTGATGGGCGAGGTCGCCCTGCTGCCCGGCGCCCGCGAGCTGATCCTGGCGCTCAAGGAGCGGGGGCACCGGGTGGTGCTGGCCAGCTCGGGCAAGCCGCACCACGTCGACCACGCGCTGGACATGCTCGACGTCCGGGACGTCGTCGACGGCTGGACGACGAGTGAGGACGTCGAGGAGACCAAGCCCGCGCCGGATCTCCTGCACGTGGCCCTGGAGAAGATCGGCGAGCCCACCGACGCCCCGAGCGTCGTCATCGGCGACTCGGTCTACGACGTGGAGGCGGCCAAGAACGCCGGGATGCCGGCGATCGTCGTCCGCTCCGGGGGATTCGGGGACGACGAACTGCGCGATGCCGGCGCGGTCGCCATCTACGACACCCCCGCCGACCTCACCGCGGCGCTGGACGACACCGATCTCGCCTGAGCGGAGGAGGCCGGGTCAGCTCGTCGGGGCGTCGCGACCCAGTCGGCGCAGCATCGCGTGCGGATTGTCGGTGACGGCGGCGTCGACGCCGAGCTCGCGGACGAGGTCCATGTCGGCGGCGGTGTTCACCGTCCACACGTGCACCTCCTTGCCGGCGGCGTGGGCGGCCGCGACGTAGTCCGGGTCCGAGCGGATCAGCGAGATGCCCGGCCCGACGGCCGTCGCGCTGCCCAGCAGGAGCTCCCGCCGGACGGGCCGCAGCCGCTTGCCGATGAGCTGCACGGTCGGCATCCCGGGGGCCAGGTCCGCCATCCGGCGCACCGCCAGCTGGGAGAAGCTCATCATCCGGACGGCGGGCTTCCCGGCCCACTCGACCGGCGTGCCGTTGCGGATCATGCCGAACCGCTCGAGGCAGGCGACGAGCGCCTCCTCCACCTTCCGGGCGTGCCGGGTCGGGTGCTTGGTCTCGATCGCCAGGCGCACTGTGCCGGGGCTGGCGCTGATGTACTCGAGCAGCCGCTCCAGGGTGAGCACCAGACCGCTCTCCACGTCGGGCTCGTCGTTGACGGCGGTGATCTCGTCACCGCCCCAGCGGCTGCGGGGAGACGACCGGCGGGCACCGAAGTGGAACTGCTCGAGCTCGTCGAGGTGCAGCGCGGACACGACGCCGCGGCCGTTCGACGTGGTGGCGATCCGCCGGTCGTGCACGCACACCAGGACACCGTCGCGGGTCATGCGCACGTCGCACTCGACGGCGTCGGCGCCGATCTCGGCGGCTCGGCGGTAGGCGGCGAGGGTGTGTTCGGGTGCCTCCGCGGTCGCGCCGCGGTGGGCGACGACCTCCGGACCGGTCACCGGAGCGGAACGGGAGCGACCGGCACGACGCGATCTTCCCCTGCCGGTCCGCGCCTCCGCGAGCGGGCCCGCCCCATCCGTCCCAGCGGCCACCCGCACCACCGTTCGACCGTCAGCCGACCATTCCCGCCCAGAGCGAGCGGTACTCGGGGACGGTCTCCATCGGGGGGCGCTCGTCCACGGCGACGGCGGTGCTGCGCGGGACGAAGCCCACCCCGTCGTGCCGGAACTGGGTGAGCAGGCCGCTCGCATCCGGCCCCCCGGCGCGGGTGAGGACGGCGGAGACCACCTGGGCGGCCATCGCCCCCAATGCCTCCTCGCCCTGCGACGTGTGCCGGCGGACGCCGAGGTCCACCTGTGCGAGCGAGCCGAGCCCGCCGAGCTCCAGCAGGTCGATGAGCAGCCCGATCTCCACCCCGTATCCGGAGACGAACGGCACCTGCTCCAGGGCGGAGCGGCGGCCGGCGTACTCACCGCCGAGGGGCTGGACGAAGCCGGCGAGCTCGGGCCACAGCGCGTTGAGCAGGGGCCGGGCGGTCAGCTCGGTGACCCGCCCGCCACCGGCAGGCTGCACCACGCCGTCGACCTCGAGCGGCCGCGTGTAGCAGCCCTTCACGTAGGCGACCTGGGGATCGGCCAGCAGCGGGCCGAGCAGGCCGGGCACGAAGTGGGCGACGTCGCCGAGCAGGTCGGCGTCGAGGAAGACGACCAGGTCGCCGGTGGTGGCGGCGAGTGACTTCCACAGCGCCTCGCCCTTGCCGGGGCGGGTGCCGTGCGCGGAGAGGACGTCGGTGGTCGCGACGACGTCGGCGCCGGCCGCCCGGGCGACGGCCGCGGTGTCGTCTGTGGAGTCGGAGTCCATGACCAGCAGCTCGTCGACCAGGGGCACCCGGCGCACCCACCGCTCGTGCAGGTCGGCCACCAGATCGCCGACCGTGGCGGCCTCGTTCCGCGCCGGGAGGACGACGCTGACCCGATGGCCACCGCGCCGCTTGGCCCGCAGCAGGGCATCGAGATCCAGCTCCGCCAGGGCAGCGGCGGACGTCGTCCGGTGCTCGAACCAGGCGCGGGCGTCGGGTCTCATCACCTCACTGTCGACCAGGATTGCCGAAACAGCCAGAACGGCCCGCGGAAATGCAATGCAGTTCACCTGTTCGTCACCGCCGTGCCGGCGACATACCCGCCGCAGGAAGCTTTCCGCCGGGCGCCCGCATCTTGCGCATTCCTTGCGGTTTCCCGGCGGTCGCCCTGCGGTTGACCCGTCAGAGTCGTCTCTGCAAGGCCAAGGGGGAAGTAGCCCGCCCAGGACCGAGGAGACCACGTGACGATCCGCACCGACGCCGCTCTCAGCCGCAGCGTCACCGGCGCGCGACTCGCCACCACGCTCGCGGTCCTGGGCGGCACCCTCGCCCTTGCCGGACTCGGCGCCTTCGGGAACCTGACGACCGGCCCCACCGACGGGAGCGTCCCCGGCATCGTGACCGTGGAGCTGTCGCAGGCGGTCACGACCCGGTAGGAACGGCGCATGGCCACCACGTTCGCCGACGTCGACGAGTACATCGCGGCACTGCCGGAGGACGTCCGGCCCCTGCTGGAGGGCATCCGGCGGTCGGTCCGCACGGTCGTGCCCGACGTCGGCGAGACGATCAGCTACGCGATGCCGACGTTTCTCCTCGACGGTCAGCCGCTGCTGCACGTCGCGGCCTGGAAGAAGCACATCGGCGTCTATCCGCTCCCGGCGATGGACGACGACCTCGCGCGCGACGTCGAGCCCTTCCGCGGTGCCAAGGACACCATGCGGCTGCCGCTGGACGCCGTTCCGTACGAACTCTTCGAGCGGGTGCTCGCGGCGATGCTGCAGCAGCGCCGGGCCGGCGTCGGCTGAGCTGCGCACGGCTCTCGCGCCGTTGCAGCCGCTCTCGCGGCGGGGCAACAGCGTGAATGCGGGGGAAGCACCGCAAGAGCGCGGGGACCGGACGGCGTCGGCTAACGGACCACGGGCGTCGCGAGCCCCAGCGGGCTCTCCTCGCCGATCGCGGCACCCTCGCCGGTGGGCTCCGGGTGGCCGAGGTCGGTGAGCCAGCCGCGCAGCACGCGGTGCAGGTGCTCCGCACCCACGATCTCGCCGGGCGGTGTCCATGCCCGCGGATGGGTCAGGAAGCCGAACTGCTGCGGCCCGCCCAGCCCGCCGTGGGAGCCGACGTGCGGCTCGAACGGCGAGGCCTCGTCGGTGTCGGGGTCGTACCGGCTGTTGATGACGACGTCGGCGCAGTGCGGGAAGGACGAGACGCGGGCGACCAGGTCGCGGGCGTGCTCGCCGTAGGGCAGCAGCGGGTCCTTCCCGATGACGACGCCGGACGCCAGCCGGTGCAGCCCCGAGCGGCCGAGCACGACCGGGCCGAATTCGTCGGAGTGCACCAGCAGGAAGCCGACGCCGTCATGGTCGACCAGCCCGGGCAGCAGGTCGGGCCAGTGCCGCTCGATCTCCTCGATCGACACCCGGCCCGGCAGATCGGCGAAGGACACCATCGCGGTGTGGCCGGACACCACGCAGACGACGCCGGGTGCCACCCGCGGCACCTCGCCGGCCTCCCCGGGGACGAGCTCGTGGTCGTGCCGGGAGTCCTGGGCGCGCTCGGCGCGCTGGCGCAGCCGCCGCGCGATGGGTCCGGCGCTCTCGCCGAGTGCGGCGGTCACCTGCCAGCCCTCCGTCGTCCGGCGGCTGTCCTTGGGCCCGGTCAGGTGTCGCTTGCGCGGCTCCACCGTCGAGCCGCACAACCGGCCGACCAGCTCCTCGATCGATTCCCCGAACCGGTCGGTGAACGCCCAGCCCTGGGTCTGGCCGTGGTCGGAGAGGACGACGAGGTGGTAGCGGCGCGGCGCCAGCGCGCTGGCGCGGTAGAGGCGGCCGAGCTGCTGGTCGATGCTGTGCAGCACCGCCAGGCTGTCGGCGCGCTCCAGCCCACCGTGGTGGGCGGCCTCGTCGTAGCCGAGGAAGTCGGCGTAGGCGACCGAGTGACCGGCCAGCATGTCCTCGAGCAGGGCGTAGACGACGACGTCGCGGGAGATCACCGTGACCCCGGGCCGGGCCAGCGGGTAGATGCCGCCGCGGGACACCCGGGGGCGGACGTCGTCGCGGCGCTCGCGGGCGGCCGCGGACAGTTCGCGGAGGATGTCGACGGCCGAGACGCCGATGGTGCGGATGGCGTTCACCGGGCTGGCGAAGTACGCGTAGTAGCCCGAGCCGACCCGGTCGCGGGTGCGCCGCGTCCGCCGGGAGCCCGCGGGGACGACGTGGGACAGGGAGCTCATCGTGAGGCTGATGTGCGCGGCGTCGCCGGTGAACAGGTTGCCGCGGCTGGCGCCGTCACCGGCGAGCAGGCCGCGGCCGTCGGAGTGCCGGCGCTCGACCTCCGCGGCGTCGACGGGGTGGGAGACGCGGGTGATGTGGTCGCGGTCCTTCTCGTACCAGCGGAACCCGAGGATGTCGTGGTTGGAGCCGTGCAGGATGCCGCTGACGGCGGCGCCGGTCTGCGAGCTCCAGTCGGTGTGCCAGGAGGTCATCGTGTGGCTGCCGGCGCGCAGCCAGGCGGCGAGGTTCGGCATCGAGCCGTCGCGGACGGCGCGACGGGCGGTGTCGTAGGAGAGCGCGTCGATCTGCAGGAACAGCACGCCGGGGGGCCGCTCGCCGTCGCCGTCCGTCGCGCGGGCCTTGCGCCGGGCCCGGCGGAAGAAGAGCTCGTCGGAGTCGACGGCGAGCAGGCTGCTGACCACTCCCGACACCGCGGAGAGCACGACGGCGACCACCACCGCGACGCCGAGGTCGGCGACGTAGACGCCGGGGACGGCGAAGGACAGCGCGAGCACAGCGGCGCCGAAGAGCAGGAAGCTGCTCAGGCCGAGGGTGAAGAGCGCGACCGGCAGCGCCACCCGCATGACCAGCGGCCACGCCACGGCGCTGAGCAGGCCGAGGAGCAGGGCCATGACCGGGGCCTGCCACCACGAGGGGACGGCGAACCCGTCGAGCCAGTTGCTGAGCGCGACCAGCGCACCGGTGACGGCGGCCCAGGTGATGACCACGCGGGCGACGGTGCGACCGGTCCGCAGGAGCCGGCCGTGCGTGGCGGGACCGGTCACGTCGACTCGCAGCGTTCCGGGGTCGTCTGCTCGACGGGGGTGGCGTGCCGCCGGCGCCGGGCGCTCACCAGGTTCAGCACCGCGCCGATCACGAGGATCAGCAGCGTCGCCAGGAGGGTGGCCAGCAGCGGGGAGTCGAAGATGCCGCCGCTGAGGACGCCGAGCAGCGCGTAGGCGATGGCCCAGAGCAGCGCCGCGAGGGTCGCGGCAGGAACCAGCCGCCGCCACGGGTAGGCGAGCGCGCCCGCGGCCAGCAGCACGGGGATGCGGCCGGCGGGCAGCAGCCGGCCGACGACGATGATCTGCCAGCCGTGCCGCCGGAACTGGTCGCGCACCTCGTCGATGCGCTCGGTGTGCTGCCCGCGGGCGATCCAGCGCACCGCTGACGGCCCGCCGAACCGGCAGATGGCGAAGGTGACGAGGTCGCCGGCCAGCGCGGCGGCGGTGGCGACGAGCACCACCGCCGGGAGCGACAGGTGGTCGGTGGTCGTCGCGACGGCGGCCCCGGCGCCCACCACGGCGCCGGTCGGCACCACCGGCAGGATCGAGCCGAGGAGCACCAGCCCGAAGAGCAGCGGGTAGCCGATGTCGGACCCGTCGGTCCAGGCCGACGCCAGCAGGTCGGTGCTCATGCCGCGGCCGCCGGGGCGGTGAGGACGACGGGCTGCCCGGGGTCGGTGACGACGACGCGGGCGTCGAGCCCGCGGGCGGTGACCTCGGCGGCGAAGGAGCGTGGTGGGTCGACCAGCAGCCGGCGCATCCGGCCGCGCAGCGGAGTGGGCAGCGAGGTCAGTCCGGCGACGGCGAGGGTGCCCCAGTGGACCGGGACGACGATCCTCGGGCGGATCAGCGCGGTGGCGTCGGCCGCGGTGACCGGATCGAGGTGGCCGGGCCCGAGATTGGGGCCCCAGCCCCAGACGGGCAGCAGCGCGACGTCGACGGCCCGCTTCGCCAGCACGGCCATCCCCTCGAACAGCCCGGTGTCTCCGCTGAAGTAGACGGAACTGCCGGCACCCTCCAGCAGGTAGCCCAGCGACTCGGTGGCCGGGCCGTGGGTGAGCCGCGGGCCGAGCCGGTGCCCGCTGTGCTCGGCGCGGACGCCGGTGATGTGCAGGCCGCCGTCGGTCAGGGTCTCGCCCGCGGAGAGCTCACTCACGTTCGGGAAGCCGCGGCCGCGCAGCCACGCACCGGCGCCGCGCGGCACGACGATCCGCGTGCTCGGGCCGACGGTGCGCAGCGAGGGCAGGTGCAGGTGGTCGCCGTGCAGATGGCTGATCACGACGACGTCGACCCCGGCCCAGGTGGCGGGATCGGGGAGCGGCACGACGCGGCGCAGCAGCCCGACCGTGTCGGCGAGCAGGGGGTCGGTGAGCACGGTGCGCCCGGCCAGCTCGACGCGGACCGTCGAGTGGCCCAGGAAGTGCAGGTCGGGGCGCGCCACGCCGCCAGTATCGGCGTGCCCGCGGACAGTTCCTACGGATGGCCGTCCCTCTGGGGGTCTGCGGCGCAGAAATGGGGGAGAACCCCGACCGCTCACCCCGGAGTTGATCATCGGATGTGTGTTCGCGGCAGGGCGCGCCACGTGCCGACGCGCCGCGCGAGGGGGCACGCGGGCGATGATCAACTCGGAAAGGACGGCGTCACGCCGCGGGGACCGGGTCGCCGCCGGAGACGAGCTCGGCCAGTTCCTCGACGGTGAGGTCGTGCGGCTCGCTGCGGCCGTGCATCAGGTCCATGCCCGAGGCGATGACGCCCTCGCGCAGTTCGGGCGTGCCGACACCGCCGGCGATGCTGACCAGGTCGAGGCTCGCGGCCGTCCGCGCGATCATGCCGAGCACGAGCAGCGCCCGGGAGGTGTCGTCGCGGGGGGCCAGCGCGGACAGGTCGACGCGGACGACGTCGAGGGAGATGCGGGCCAGCAGCGCGAAGATGCTGTGGCCCATGCCGTAGTTGTCCAGGCACAGGCGGACGCCGGTGCGGCGCGCGGCCTCGAGCTCCGGCACCAGGGCGGCCGACGACGTCAGCAGGGTCTCCTCGGTGAAGGAGAGCGCGAGGCGGGAGGGGGCGAGGCCGGCGCCCTCGAGCGCGGCCGCGACCTCTGCGGCCAGGCCGTCGGGGTGCACGTGGCCGGCGGGGAGGCTGACGGCCACGGTGATGCGGTCGTCGTCCAGGCTCGCGACCTCCAGGCATGCCTGGCGGAGCAGCCAGCGCTGCAGGGCTGCCGAGCGACCCTGCCGTTCGGCGGCCGACCACAGCTCCATGCCGCGGACCGTGCCGTGGACGGCGTGCTGCCACACGGGGACGGCGTGCACCATCCCGATACGTCCCGTCGCGTCGCAGGCGGCGTCGAGCCGGAGCTGGAGCACGCCCTCGTCGACGACGGCGGCGAGGTCGGCGTCCGGGATGACGATGTGGGTGGACTCCTCGTGGTGGGCCAGCCGCACGCAGCCCTTGCCGGCCTGCTTGGCCGCACGCAGCGCCTCGTCGGCCTCGCGGAAGGCGAGCTGGCCGCCGGCGACGCCGAGTTCGGCGACACCCACGCTGGCGCCGACGGCGAAGGCCCACTCGTTGGTGCGGTGCGGCATGCCGAGGACGTCGACGACGCGCTGGGCGACGTCCTCGGCCTCGATGATCGAACCGGTGACGAGGACGGCGAACTCGTCGCCGCCGAGGCGGGCGACCAGGTCGTCCTCGCGGACGACGGTGTTGAGCCGGCGGGCGACCTCGACCAGGAGCTGGTCGCCGGCCTCGTGCCCGGCCTCGTCGTTGACGGCCTTGAAGCCGTCGAGGTCGAGCACCAGCAGGCAGCGCTCCTCGAGCGAGGGCGAGGCCATCTCCTGGAACAGCATCGCGCGGTTGGGCAGCGCGGTGAGGTGGTCGGTGTAGGCCATCCGCTCGAGCTCGCGCTCGCGGCGGCGGCGCTTGGTGACGTCGCGCAGGTAGAGCACGCGGCGGCCACTGCCCGGGCGCTCGGTCGAGGTGGCCTCGACCTCGCGGGGGGCACCGTCGCCCTGGCGGACGCGGAAGTGCAGCGGCGGTCCGTCCCCGGCGGGGTGGTCCAGGGTCGTCGTCCGCACGGCGTCGCAGTCGTCGGGGTCGACGAGGTCGAGCAGGCTGACCTCGGTGTCGTCCGTGGCGCCGTCGAGACCCAGCAGGCTCCGGGCGGCGGGCGAGGTGAACAAGAGCCGGAAGTCGCGGTCCATGATCGCGATGCCGTCGGAGCTGGACTCGATGAGCCCGCGGAAGTCCTCCTCGCTGCGGACGAGGTCCTCGGTGACCCGGCCGTCCTCGCGGATCCGCAGCACCAGGCGCAGACCCATGAGGCCGAAGACGATCGCGCAGCCGATCTCGGCGCCGGCGGAGAGCGGCTCGCCCCACCACAGGCTCAGGCCAATGGTGAGCGGGAGGCTCAGGGTGGCGGCCAGGACGAGCAGGATGCCCAGCGGGGTCACCTGAGGAGCCCCGGCGCGGGCGCTGTGGTCGGAGAAGCGGTTCGGCGCGAAGCCGGCCGCGATCACCACGGTCACGAGGCCCAGCGCGACGGACACGTCGGAGCCGGCGGTCCACACCCAGGACGGCGAGATGATCGCCATCGCCTCGAAGCAGGCGGCCGCGGCCTGCCACGCGACGGCGCCGATCATGATGCTGACCGAGCGGCGGAGCGCGGCGGTGGAGACGGTGCACAGGGCGCCGGCGCCACCGAGCATCACGGCCGCGTAGCCGCCGTAGGCGAGCACGAGGGAGCGCAGGTCGTCCGGGGCGCCGACGGGGTTGATCAGCGGCGTGCGGAGAACCTCGGTGACCACCAGGAGCGCGGTGGCGATGACCGCGCCGTCGACGACCAGGGCCGGCCAGCGGGTGCGGCTGACCCGGCGGGCGAGGAGCGCGCAGGTGACCAGGGGCGTGGAGGCGCCGAGGAAGACGAGGACGTCGTCCACACCGAAGCCGTCGAACTCGGGACCCGGGAAGAACCCGGCCAGCCACTGGGCGAGCGTGAACATCGACGCGCCCACACCCATGGCGCGCCAGGGCCGCGCTGCCTGCGGCGTCATGTGGCGGGTCAGCCGGAAGAGCGTCCAGGCCGAGCTGGCGGCCACGGCGCCCAGGACGAGTTCGTCCCACTGCATGCCGGTGCCGTCGGGCGCGCTGAACGGGACGGCGAGGGCCAGTCCGATCAGGGCCAGAGGCACGGTCCAGCGGACCTCGGGGGGAATGCGGCTCAGGAAGGTCATGACGGCATCGCCGCCGATTGTGCAGGGGCCTCGGCCGCTGTGGTCGGAACCGGGGCGGGCAGTTCGACCCAGGCCTCCCAGGCGCCGTCGGCGAGCTGCTCGGCCTCGAGCGGCCGGGAGAAGACGTAGCCCTGAAGAAAGCGGTGGCCCATGTCCCGTAGCAGGTTCAGGACGGCGGGGTTGGTGACGCCCTCGACGATGACCGGAAGGCCGAGGCTGGAGCCCAGGTGGAGCACCGCCCGGCACATGGCGCGGCGGGCCGGGTCGTGCTCGACGTTGGACAGGAAGTACTGGTCCATCTTGAGCACGTCGACGGGCATGCCGACGAGGTAGGCCAGCGACGACCAGCCGGTACCGAAGTCGTCGATGGCGATGCGGACGCCGAGCTGGCGCAGGACGGTGAGGTCCTCCAGCACGTGGGAGTCGTCGAGCAGGACCGATTCGGTGATCTCGACGATCAGCCGGGACGACGGCAGGCCGCTGGTCTCCAGGGCGCTGATCACGTCGGGGACGAGCTCGCCGCTGCGCACCTGGCGCGCGGAGACGTTGACCGCAACCCCGAGGTCGGTGTCGCCGAGCGCGGCGATGGTGGCGCAGGCCTCGCGGAGCACCCAGCGGCCGAGCTCGGTGATCAGCGGGGATTCCTCGGCGAGCGGCACGAACTCGGTGGGGGAGACCTCGCCGAACACCGGATGCCGCCAGCGCAGCAGCGCCTCGACGGAGACGGTGCGGTGCATGACGACGTCGACGACGGGCTGGAAGACCAGGCGCAGCTCGCCGCGGCTCAGCGCGCCGTCGAGGTCGGTGCGCAGGGCGTCGCGGCGGTCCTGCTCGATGCGCAGGGCGTCGAGGTAGCGGTGGACGGCGCCGGGGCCGGCGTTACGGGCGCTGCGGAGGGCGAGGTCGCCGCGGCGCAGCGCCTCACCGGTGTCGACGTCGGCCAGCAGCGCGGTGACGCCGGCGACGGCGGTGAGATGGAGGGTGCCGCCGGGGATCGGCAGCGGTCCGACGGCGGCGACCAGGCGGGCGGCCACGGTCTCGGCGTCGGCGATCGTCCCGTCGACCAGGACGACGAAATCGCCGTCCTTGCCGCGGGCCAGCCAGTCCTCGCCGCGCAGGGCACGGGTGAGCCGGCCGGTGAGGGAGCGCAGGACGGCGGCCTCGGCGTCCGGGGTGAGCACCTCGGAGGCGAGGCCTTCGACGCCGACGAGGGCGAGGGCGAAGGGGCGGCCGGCCTCGCGCTGCACGGCGCCGAGCCGGCGGACGAGCGCGGCGCGGTTGGGCAGCCCGGTGACCGGGTCGGTGAGGGAGAGCTCGGCCAGCTCGGGGTCGAAGCCCGGCGCGGGGACGCGGGCGGTGACGTCGCGGCAGTACAGGACGAGCGCACCGACGTCGGGGTCGGTGCGCAGGTCGCGGACGGTGGCCTGGATCAGTCGCCAGCGGCCGTCGGCGTGCTGGACGCGGGCGGTGCGGACGGCGAAGTCGGTGCCGTCGGTCAGCGGCGAGTTCAGCGCCCCGACGAGGGAGGCCCGGTCGTCGGGGTGGACGCGGCCGGTGACCGGCTCGCCGATCATGCGGGCGGCGTCGAGGCCGAGGAGTTCGGCGGCGGACTCGGAGGCGAAGGTGACGCGGAGCGTGTCGTCGAGGATGACGACGGGATCGACGCTGCTCTTCACCAGCGTGCGGAACGAGGACTGGCTGCGGTGCAGGTCGCCGGCCAGGGAGCGCTGGCGGACGTAGAGGGCGGCCTGGAAGGTGACGGGGACAGCGATCCCGGCCAGTGCGAACAGCAGGCGGAGGGCGGTGCTGCCCGCCAGGACGACGCCCAGGACGGCGCAGACGGAGATGACCAGTACGGGGACGGCGAGGAGCCCGGCGCGCCCAGTTCGGGGCGCGGCGGGGTACGCAGCCGCGGGCTGCCCCAGTACGGGGGCGGTGGTCACGTGATCTAGATCGGGATTCGGGGCCTTTACCTGCAGCATCGTTATCGTTCCGTCACCCATCGGGGTGAACGGCCGCCGGATGTGTGATTACGCGGACCGTCCCGCGAACCGTTTCCGTCTCGACGTGGCGCGGCTGGGTCAGGATGCGCCCGTGGTGGCCGCGATCGTGCTCGTCGGGCTCGTGCTGGCGGCCGGCCTGAGCGGAATGTTCAGGATGGTCGGTGTCGCGGTGCTGGCCGCCGTGTCACTCCTCTGGCTGGTGGTCAACGGCCCGATGGAGGGACCGGTGCTGGTCACGGTCACCGCGGCCCACGGCGTCACCGGTGCCGACCTCGCCGGCTTCGCGGGTCTGGCGCTCGCGACCTATCGGGCCCTCGCCGTCCGGCGGATCCGCATCGGAGGTAGCTAGTGCCGCCACCGCCAACCTTTGCCCCCTTCGGGTCAGCCCTGGCCATACGAGGTGCCGACAGCATGTGCGGCACCTCGAGGCTGCGATCGGTGTCTCGCCGCCCCGCTCTTGCGGCATCGCCCTTGCTCTTGCGCCGTTGCACCGCCGCAAGAGCAAGGGCAAGACCGCAAAAGCCACGGGGTATCAGCCTCATGCGGAAAACGGCCCACGAGTGGAGGGGCGCTCAACGGCCGAGCCCGAGAAAGTCCTGGAGCCACCGATCGACCTCGCGCATGGTCTCGCTCTCGGCCGTGCCCGAGCGCCGGGTGATCCTTGTCGTCGACACCGTCCGCGGCTGCTCGGTCATCGCGAAGCTCGGCTTCGGCAGGCCGCTTCGCTCGCCGACGACGGGAACGTGGTGCGGCCAGGCGCGATCGACGGACGTGATCGGGAGGACGACGACGAGGTCACGGACGCTGGTGAGGTAATCCGCGCTGCACACGACGAGCGCAGGACGGGTGCCACGCTGCTCACGCCCCGCAGTCGGATCCAAGTCGACCCAGACGACTGCGCCTCGCTCGAGGGGCGTGGGTCCAGCGGTCACGGATGAAGACCGTCGTCAGCCAACGAGTCCCACGCCTCGGTCTCCTCCCGGTAGGACGCGTCCGCCTGGTCGTACGCCGCGCGGACCGCGTCGAACCGGGCGCGCCGGTCGGCGTCGTCGAGCAGTCCGGCGATCACCTCCGCAGCAGTCATCCGCTGCTCCCCGGCGCGTATCGCGATGCGCTCGCGAAGGCTCTTGGGCACCTTGATCGTGGTGAGGAGGTCAGGCATACCAACGAGGATACTCTTAGGGCTACCTTCAGTACACTCTCCTGTGCGCGTGACCGTGTGGTTTCGCCTCTACGTCGACGGCTTCCGTTCACGGCGATGTCACTCGCCCGGGTATCGCCCCGGTCATGATCGGACTCGTGGTACTCGCCGTCCTCGGATCCTGGTTCGTCCTCTCCGCCCTCACCGCCGTGGGATGTGCCGCGGTGGTGCGTGGTGGCGTCGCGGAGGACCGTGCCCGCGGCTACCTCAGCTATCGGTCCTGACGAGCCGATCACCGTCGCCGTGCCAGACCCGGTTCCGGGTGGCAGAGTTCCGTAGGTGAAGACCTGGCTCGACGCGTGGCCGGTGTACCGGCAGTTCACAGGCTCTGACCCCCTGGGCCGCGGCAAGGCCGCGCGCAGCAAGGCGACCGAGGCCACGGTGTCGCGAACAGCGACCGCCGATCGGGTCGTGCAGAGCGTCTGCCCCTACTGCGCCGTCGGCTGCGGGCAGAAGGTGTTCGTCAAGGACGAGAAGGTCGTCCAGATCGAGGGCGATCCCGACTCGCCGATCAGCCGCGGCCGGCTGTGTCCCAAGGGCAGCGCGAGCAAGCAGCTGGTCACCAGCTCGACCCGGGTGACCACCGTGAAGTACCGCCGTCCGTACGGGACCGAGTGGGAAGACCTCGACCTGGACACGGCGATGGAGATGATCGCCGACCGCGTGCTCGACGCCCGCCGCAAGGGCTGGCAGGACGAGTTCGAGGGCAAGCGCGTCAACCGGACGATGGGGATAGCGAGCCTCGGAGGGGCGACCCTCGACAACGAGGAGAACTACCTCATGAAGAAGCTCTACAGCGCCATGGGCGCGATCCAGATCGAGAACCAGGCCCGGATATAGCACTCCGCGACGGTGCCCGGTCTGGGTGCCTCGTTCGGCCGTGGTGGCGCAACCAACTTCCTGGAAGACCTCGCGAACTCCGACTGCATCGTCATCGAGGGTTCGAACATGGCCGAGTGCCACCCGGTGGGGTTCCAGTGGGTGACCGAGGCCAAGGCGCGGGGCGCCAAGATCGTGCACATCGACCCGCGGTTCACCCGCACCAGCGCGATCGCCGACCTGCACGTGCCGCTGCGCATCGGAACCGACATCGCGTTCCTCGGCGGGCTGATCAAATACGTGCTCGACAACGACCTGTACTTCAAGGACTACGTGGTCGCCTACACGAACGCGGCCGCGCTGGTCGGTGAGGAGTTCGTCGACGCCGAGGACCTCGACGGCCTCTTCTCCGGGTTCGACGCCGAGAGCGGCCACTACGACGAGGCCAGCTGGCAGTACGAGCCGGAGGAGGCACCGCACTCTTCCTCCGAGGACCCGACCGGGGCCGCGGAGCAGGACCGCACCGAGCAGCACCCCGACGTGAAGGACGCCGACCGCGCCCAGGCCGCCGGCAGCGGCGGGCCGCCGATCCCGGCCAAGCCCAAGCGGGACGAGACGCTGCAGCACCCGCGCTCGGTCTTCCAGATCCTCAAGCGGCACTTCGACCGCTACACGCCGGAGATGGTGTCCGAGGTGTGCGGCATCGAGCCCGACGTGTTCGAGCAGGTCGCCCAGTGGGTGACGTCGAACAGCAACCGCGACCGGACGACGGCCTGGGTGTACTCGGTGGGCTGGACGCAGCACAGCGTCGGCGCGCAGTACATCCGCACGTGCTCGATCCTCCAGACGCTGCTCGGCAACATCGGCCGCCCCGGCGGCGGGATCATGGCGCTGCGCGGGCACGCCAGCATCCAGGGCTCGACCGACGTCCCGACGCTGTTCAACCTGCTGCCCGGCTACCTGCCCATGCCGCACTCCCTGCAGCACCACACGCTCGACGACTACTGCGCCGACGCGGAAGGCAAGGCCGGCTTCTGGGGCAACAAGCGCAGCTACATGACCAGCCTGCTCAAGAGCTACTGGGGCGACGCCGCCCAGCCCGGGAACGACTTCGCCTTCGACTACCTGCCCAAGATCAGCGGCGACCACAGCTCGTACCAGACGATCGCCGAGATGATCGAGGGCAAGGTCTACGGCTACTTCCTGGTGGGCGAGAACCCGTCGGTCGGGCACCCGAACGGCCGGATGAACCGGTTCGGTCTGGCCAACCTCGAGTGGCTCGTCGTCCGCGATCTGCAGATGATCGAGTCGGCGACCTTCTGGAAGGAGTCCCCCGAGATCGAGACGGGGGAGCTGGCCCCGGAGACGATCGGCACCGAGGTCTTCTTCATGCCGGCCGCCAGCCACGTGGAGAAGGAAGGCACCTTCACCCAGACGCAGCGCGTGCTGCAGTGGCGGCACAAGGCGGTCGATCCGCCGGGCGACGCCAAGAGCGACCTGTGGTTCTACTTCCACCTGGGCCGGATGCTGCGGGAGCGGCTGAAGGACTCGACCGACCCGCGGGACCGTCCGCTGCTCGACCTCACGTGGGACTACCCGACCCAGGGCACCGACGCCGAGCCGAGCGCCGAGGACGTGCTGCGCGAGATCAACGGCGTCGGCCCGGACGGACGGGCGCTGTCGTCCTACATGCAGATGAAGGACGACGGCTCGACCAGCGGCGGCTGCTGGATCTACTGCGGCGTCTACGCCGACGAGGTGAACCAGGCCGCACGTCGCAAGCCGGGTCGCGAGCAGGGGGCGGTCGCCTCCGAGTGGGGCTGGGCCTGGCCGCTGAACCGCCGGATGCTCTACAACCGCGCCTCGGCCGACCCCGCCGGCAAGCCCTGGAGCGAGCGCAAGAAGTACGTCTTCTGGGACGAGGAAGCCGGCGAGTGGACCGGGCCCGACGTGCCCGACTTCGAGAAGAACAAGCGGCCCGACTACGTGCCGCCGGACGGCGCGAAGGCGCAGGACGCCATCGGCGGCGCCGACCCGTTCGTCATGCAGGGCGACGGGAAGGCGTGGCTGTTCGCGCCGTCCGGGCTGGTCGACGGCCCGATGCCGACCCACTACGAGCCCGCGGAGTCCGTCGTCGAGAACGCCTTCTACAAGCAGCAGGCGAACCCGACGCTGGAGAGGATCGGCGGCCCGTGGAACCGCGCGAACCCGACGCGCAGCGAGGTCTTCCCGTTCCAGGTGACCACCTACCGGCTGACCGAGCACCACACGGCCGGCGGGATGAGTCGCACGCTGCCCTACCTGGCGGAGCTGCAGCCGGAGTTCTTCGTCGAGGTGAGCCCCGAGCTCGCCGACCTGCGCGGGCTGACCCACGGCGACTTCGCCACGCTGGTCAGCACGCGGACGGCGCTGGAAGCCAAGGTGCTGGTGACCGAGCGGGTGCGGCCGATCAAACTGCGCGACGGCACGGTCGTGCACCAGATCGGGATGCCCTATCACTGGTCCTACGCCGGCATCTCGACCGGAGACTCGGCCAACGACCTGCTCGGGATCGTCCTGGACGCGAACACCCACATCCAGGAGTCCAAGGTCAGCACCTGCGACATCGTGCCGGGACGGCGGCCGCGCGGGCCCGCGCTGCTCGAGTTCGTGGAGTCCTACCGACGGCGGGCCGGCGTGGACTCGGGCCGGGTGGGCCTCAACGGGCGCGCGCCCGACGACGCGCCGATGGTGAAGGGACAGTCCGGCTCATGACGGCACACGGCGAGAGGAGGCGGGCATGACCTCGATCAGTTCGGCGAGCCCGGCACTGACCGGCAACGATCCGAAGAACCGGCTGTTCGGCCCGTTGCCCGACGTCTCGGCGGAGGCCGGCTACGTCGAGGAGCACCCGAAGCGGGTCGGGTTCTTCACCGACACCTCGGTCTGCATCGGCTGCAAGGCCTGCGAGGTCGCGTGCAAGGAGTGGAACACCCTGCCGATGGACGACTCGCACGGCACGCGCGACGTCATCGGGCTGTCGGGGATGTCCTACGACAACACCGGCCAGCTCGGCGCGAACTCCTGGCGGCACGTCGCGTTTATCGAGCAGACGCGCGTCGTCGACCTGCCGATGCCGGCGGTCGGCCTTCCCGGGGCGCTGAACCGGCCGGAGATGCCCGCGCCCGACAGCGGCGACCTGGATAGCACCGCGAAGGCCCAGGCCAGTGTGCTCAACGCCGAGGCCCTGTCGGAGTTCGATCCGCAGACGGCGCAGACCGGGGCGGATAAGCAGATCCGCTGGCTGATGAGCTCCGACGTCTGCAAGCACTGCACGCACGCCGGCTGCCTGGACGCCTGCCCGACCGGGGCGTTGTTCCGCACCGAGTTCGGCACCGTCGTCGTGCAGCAGGACATCTGCAACGGCTGCGGCTACTGCGTGCCGTCGTGCCCGTACGGCGTCATCGACCAGCGCAAGGACGACGGCCGGGTCTTCAAGTGCACGATGTGCTACGACCGGCTGACCGACGGGCTGATGCCGGCCTGCGCGACGGCCTGCCCGACCCAGTCGATCCAGTTCGGCGACCTCGACGAGCTGCAGGAACGGGCCGACGCCCGGCTCGCGACGCTCCAGTCGCAGGGCGTGGAGACCGCCCGCCTGTACGGGCGGGACGAGAACGACGGCGTCGGCGGCAACGGGGCGTTCTTCCTGCTCCTGGACGAGCCGGAGGTCTACGGCCTCCCGCCGGACCCGATCGTGCCGGCACGCGACCTGCCCGCGATGTGGAAGGCCGCCGCCACGGGGGCAGCGATGATCGTCGGGGTGGCTGTCTCCGCCGTCCTGGGTTCGCGGAGGCGGTGACGGCATGACGAGCGGGATCGCGACACCGGGCGCCGGCTGGCGCAAGGCCGACGGCGCGGCAGCGCAGAAGAACCAGAAGCGGCGCCGGCGGGGCAACGGCCGCCGGGGGCGCAACGCCGAGATGGCGATGGTCGACGAGGCCGAGTTCACCTCGTACTACGGCCGCCCGATCATCAAGGCGCCGGTGTGGAAGACGCCCGACGTGCCGCTCTACCTGTTCCTCGGCGGTGCTGCGGGCACGTCCTCGATCCTCGCTGCGCTGGCCGACGCGAGCGCTCGGCCGTCACTGAGCCGCGTGGGTCGGTTCGTGGCCGGGGGTGGGGCGATCGCCTCGGTCGGGTTCCTGGTGCACGACCTCGGCCGGCCCGAGCGGTTCCTGCACATGCTGCGGGTCATGAAGCCGACGTCGGCGCTGTCGGTGGGGACCTACATCCTGTCGCCGTTCAGCGCGGCGGCCGGCGCGACGGCAGCGGTCGAGCTGCTCGGCTGGTTCCCGCGACTCAAGCGCTTCGGCGGAGCGGTGTCGGCCTTGTTCGGTGGTCCGATGGCGACCTACACGGCGGTGCTGCTGGCCAACACAGCCGTGCCGTCGTGGAACCACTTCCACACGAAGCTGCCGTTCGTCTTCGCCGGGTCCGCCATGGCCGCCGGCGGGGGACTCTGCATGATCTTCACGCCGGTCGACGAGGCCGGGCCGGCCCGCAAGATGGCGGTCGCCGGTGCGGCGGTCGAACTGGGTGTCGTGCACCAGATCGAGAGCGACGAGAGCATCGTCTCCGAGCCGTACCACCTGGGCCGGGCGGGCAGGTTCATGCAAGCGGCGAAGACCTGCACCGCTGCGGGCGCCGGGCTCACCGTCGTGGCCGGACGCACCCGCCTCGGGGCGGTTGCGTCAGGAACGCTATTGGCCGCGGGCTCGCTGCTGACCCGGTTCGGGGTCTTCGACGCGGGGATGGCCAGCGCCCGGGACCCGAAGTACACCGTGATCCCGCAGCGCGAGCGCATGGCTGCTCGAGATCGCGAGCACGCCTCCACCATCACGCGCTGACGCGAGGCAGCATCCATCGGCGCGCGAAAACCTGTGCCTACGGTGGGATTGAGCGCCCTTGCGGAGGATTGTCGATTTAACTGGTCTAGTTCGGTGACCGCTCGCTGGATGGGTGCCGCGCGTAGCAACGGGACTACCCCGCTAGGGCGGTGGCTTATGAGCCGGCCAAGCGTGGCCTGCTAACGACGCCCATGCCGTACTCGACGACTGGCGGGAGCCCATACTCCTCGACGAACTGGAGGTAGCCCTCCCGCGCCTTCCAGTGGTAGCCCTCGGGACAGTCGTCAACGAGCAGGACTCCCCCCGGCTGCAGGCGGGCATACAGGCGCTTCAGCGCCACGTACACCGGCTCGGATAGGTCGACATCAACCAGGCCGGCGCAAATCGCAGGCGGAAGCGCGTCCTCAGCAACTGTGACGATGTCTCCCTGCACGAGCTCGACCTGGGGTGCCCCGAGCGCGTCGAGATTCCGACGGACCAGGCTCACCGAATTGGCGTCGAACATCGTCCGAGTCGCCTTGCGGGTTCCCCGCTCAAGGTCATCGCTGAACTGGCCCTCGACAAAGCCCCCGAAGGTGTCGACGCATACATAGCGTTTCTCAACACCAAGGCGCTTCAGCATCCGACCACTGAATGCAGCGGTACCCCCAACGGAACAGCCCACCTCGACGACGGACCCAGTCAGGTCCTGCGTGTCCTTCAAGACCCCTAGCCACATGTGCAGCCGCTCCGGTTGCAAACCGATAGGAGCGTGCCGAAACAGCAGGGGCCGCAAAGCTGACTTGGCCATGTACTTGAGCCGCACGGATGCACCCACGATTTCTCCTCGCCTGCTGCGCGTGCGACACCCTCGGCCGCTGGCATCCACGGTAGATGACCTGGTCGGCGCCGCCATCCGGCGCCGCCAGCGTCGGCCACCAGGCAGCCGCCAGACGACAGGCATCATCCGAGGAGGGGTTTGCCGCCCGACGACGACCTCGATGGGCAGGACCACGCGCTGTGCGCCGACGTCGGCTGGGGGTCAGGAGACGAGTAGGCCGCACCGGCCTCGCCCAAGTCAAGTGCGTCGTCGGCCCACGTGACCTCGCTGACAGTCCATCTCCCCCGCCCGTGCGTGCGGCATACTTTGGCGGTCTCGCCCCGCTGCCGCGTAGGTTGCGCTTGTTCTCCCGGGGTAGATAGCAGGAATGGGTAAGGCCTTGGCTACCGCGAGCAAAGGATTGGCGGCTGATGAGCGGACGAGCGGTTCCCGCCCAGGCTCGGCTGCCATTTCGCCGAGTCGCTAATTTTTACGTGTTGACAGCCATATCAGCTTTGGCGCCACTGATCGCTCTGCCTGCCATCACCTCTGTCGGCGGGGCTTCGGGATTCGGCGCTATCGTGCTGGGCCAATCTCTAGGTTCGGCGACAGCCATGGTCGTCCTCATGGGCTGGGGGCTGGTAGGTCCGCATGAGGTAGCCGGCCGATCCAGCAGACAAGATGCACTCCGCGACCTCTACTGGGTGAGCATGCTCTCTCGGTCATTCGCTGCCGCTGCACTAATCCCTCCATTGGCCGTCGCGGCCTTTTTGCTCGCCCCGGCCGAGCCACTGACCGTTGCCGCCCAGGCCATCACAAGTTCACTCGTCGGATTGTCGAGTTCCTGGTTCTTCACCGGCTTGGGACGCAGCGGTCTGGTGGCCCTCTATGAGACTTTGCCCCTTGCAGGTGGGGCGGTGGCCGCTTCGATCGCGCTGTGGATGGGTATGCCGCTGCTGGGATATCCGATAGTGACGGGGGGCCTCTTCCTCATCTCTATCGGAATGTCCGCGCGCAAGCTGGGTGGCGGCGCCCCGCGCCGCGGCCGAGGCTACCGAAGAGCCGTGAAGCGAAGTCTGCGAGATCAGAGCCAAATGGTGGTTGGTTCACTAGCGTCATATGCCTATACGGGTTCCTCGGTGCCGATTGTGGCAGCTGTCGCGCCCCAGTCGCTTCCGGTCTTCGCCGCAGTCTATCGGGTATATCTGCTGGGTAGATCTCTTCTGTTTCCATTCAAAAACGCTCTCCAGAGTTGGGTTTCCGCAGAGAGCCGCCCTGATCAGGAGTCGCGCAGTCGGACAGCGGTGGTAGTCACAAGCGGGGCGAGTGTCCTTGCGGCTGTTGGGATGGCAGTCCTGCTGCCACTCCTCGACGAACTCATCTTTTCCGGATCAATTCGTGTCGACCTGCGTACAGCCGCGACGATGTCCATCTCACTAATCATCATCGGTACGGCCATGGGTTTATCGGCTTACTGCCTTATCCCACGGGGACTGGTAGCCGTCGTCGTAAGGGCCTCCGTTGTCGGCGCGGTGGTCGGGGTTCCGCTTCTGATCGCTCTCGCGAAGTCTTACGGCGCCATAGGAGCGGCATTGGCAGTCTCGCTAGCCGAGGGAGCGGTTCTCGTGTACCTCGCAGTTGGCCTTACGCGGAGGCGGGCTGAAAGTCCGAAAGGCCAGACAAATGTAGTCGGCCGGCTCCAGGAAGTCGCTGAGGTGGACCGCACATGACCCGAGATGCCGTGTCAATCATCATTCCCCATTACGGGTCTTCCTTACTTCTTCGGCGATGCCTCAATTCATTGGTGGATCTCCAGGAGTCCGATGAAGTGATTGTCGTTGATAATGGCACTGGGGTCGAGCTCTCGGGGTCGCGGGTGACGCTCATCAAAAATCCCGAGAACCGCGGCTTCGCCATCGCTTGCAATCAGGGGGCTTATGCGGCGAGTAACAATCTGCTATTGTTCCTAAACAACGATACGAGGCCGCGCGATGGTTGGCTTGCGTTTTTGTCCGAAAGCATTTCGAGCGATTCGGATGTTGCCGTCGTGGGATGCAAGTTAGTGTTCCCAGGTGGCGAGATTCAGCACTCGGGTTCAGTCGTCTCCCTCGATGAGCGCGGAATGCTGCGGGGGTACAACTTGACGGCCGACCTGCCGAAGCGCTATGTTTCCGCCGTGACGGCCGCCGCAATGCTAGTCAGGCGGGATGCATTTCTTGATATCGGCGGCTTCGACGAAGCTTATTGGAACAGTCATGAGGATGTGGACTTGTGTCTTCGACTCGGTGAGGTCGGCTGGAAGATTCTGTACGATCCCCGTGCCATAGTTCAGCACATTGAGAGCGCAGGCGGCGAACAGCGACACGTGGGAATTGATGCTGCGAGGGTCCGCTTTAATGAGCGTTGGGTCGGGAAGGTGACTCCCGAGCCCAGGCCAGTCGCGCATCCCCTGAGCCTCAGACGGAAAGTTCGGAATCTTGCGCGTCGCCGCTTGAGGCGCCTAGTCGGGCGCCTGTAGGTGCCCGCTGCCTACGCGCAGTTCCTAAGCCAAGAAGCAATGGTCTCTAGCCCAGGCGCCGTTGGGTGACGTCTGCCCTGGCCGCTGAAACGGCAGCGGTAAGACTGGGCACGAGCGCGGTGGGTGTGAATCGGTCGAGTGCCCGGGTGCGAGCGGCGTGACCGTGTGCCGTCCGTATCGCGGGGTCGCCGTACAGGCGAAGCGCGCAAACTAGAGACTCCAAGCTGCCCGCCGGAACCGCCTGACCGGCATCGCCCAAGGCCCAAGTGAGCGGCTCCAGTGAGCTCACGACTACAGCACGCCCGGCGAGCATGCCGTCGATCAGCTTCATCGGTAGCTGTCCTCGACCCCACCCCTCATCGAGGGAGGGTAGCGCCACGATGTCGCTTTCTGAGAGCAGGTGGTATGCCTGCTCTTCCGTGACTTCTCCGGTCCAGGTCTCCCATGGAGCTGCCGACCCGTCTTGCGGGGCATCCGCGGTGATCACCAGTCGATAGCCCGAGACGGCGAGTTCAGCGGTAGCGCGCCGCAACAAGTGGATGCCCTTGTGAGCCTTTGGCGTGCCGACGAACGCGATTGTTGGGGCGCGGGACATGTGGGGACGACCTGGGCCACGGTCTGGGCGAGCGTGCGGAAGGAGCGTCCCGCCGTGCCGGCGTTGGAGAACAGGGTTCGAGGTGAGAACCGGGAGCCCTCGAACGGCCCGCGCCAAGATTCCATACCGCGCTGCACGGACTGCGAACCGCGGGAGATTCAACATCGAGGGGCGACCGAAGACGCTTTGTCTAAGGACGTCCAGGTCCGGGTCGTCGATGTCTACCAGAAGTGGTGTCCTTACCGGCCCGAAAGCCCGTAGAACAGATCCGAGGCTGTCCCACCGTGGCTTGAGAGCGATGACGGCGTGTAGGCGCCCCGCCAAGCGCTCACGAAGCTGCCCCACCGTCACCCGCTGTAGCGCTGAGTCGACGTCTGCCCCTCGAACGGGTTCCCAGATCCCGGGAGCTGATGATGCCGTCACGAGGGTCACGGCATATCCCGCAGCCTGAGCAACGCGGTAGACGGCCTGTGTGCGCCCCATCTGGTTGTTGGTGGGGTCACCGGTAACGAGCAGCAGGTCACGCCGTCCCGCGCAACTAGTGCGAGCGGAGGCGGCGTGATCTACCGATGTCGGGGGACCCGGCTTCATCGAGTGCGCCGAACTTCCGGCTGTAAGAGCTTGCGGGCTGGCTGTACCGGCCGTCTCAATCGGAGGCCGTGGGCAAGCACCAGACAAGCGAGCCACACAGGGGTGGACCGGCCCTCTGCCCAGTAGATGATCCTAGGCAGCTCGAGAACGGGCACGAGACACACCGACGTGACCAGGAGGCCGACCAAACTTCCGAGCCGCATCGCGCGGTAGGCCCGCCCTATAGCGAGGCCGAGGAGGATCCAGAAGACAAGCATGCCCACCAGTCCAAGTTCAGCATAGGTGACCAGGAAAGACCCGGGGCTGTTGTATTCAGGATTCGCCTGATTCTTGAGAAAGTCCTGCCACCATGGCGCACCCTTGTCGCCGACTATGAACTCCATGAACTGCGCCGTGGCGGGAAAGCTCCACAGGAATTTCAGCGAGTAGGAGGTTGGGTACCCGTAGACGTCGGACGCGTCGACAAAGAGTGCACTGTTGTTGACCGCGGTGATGTAGTAACCAGACACTCGGGACGTCACATACTGGAAGAAGGAGTCCCCCGAGGTCGCCCCGACCGTGAGCCAACTACGTGAATACTCGAAAATTGCAAAAAATGTCCAGAGCGCGGGCAGCGCCAGGAGCGGCGCAAGCTTGATCGCTCCCTCGATCCAAACGGGGCGCCGTCCCCCCTTAGGGCGACAGACTGCGGCCACTACGACAACAGGACCCAGCACCTCGATGAGGGCCAGGCGCTCGGCATACAGGAATGACCGAAGGGCCGCGAGCGCCAATACGATATAGAGGTAGGTCTTCTCCGATCTAGCGTCGGGAACCAGGCGCATCCTTATCATGCACAGTGCTGCGACCACTGGACCGAACTGGGTGATGGTGGTTATTCCCCCGATGGGGGTGGCGTTCTTCTTTAGGGCGCTGACCGCGCCTGGTTCAAACTGCAAGATGGCTAGCAGTTGCGAGAGGGTGGCGCCCCGCAGCGCCGCGGAGGTGGCCCAAATCACGTAGCCCGCGACTGTCAAAATGAAAAGCGTTCGCGTCGCGCGACCCAAGTACTCAACCTGCCGCGGGGACAGGGTTATTGTCGCGGATCGACTGCTGGTCGGCCTCCACGACGCAACGGCAATGGCAAGCGCAAAGGCACACGCGCCCACGATCAACAGGACGGCACTGTTTCCGCTTAGGACCTTCGGTACCCCCCAATCAGCGAAGGCCGACGATGGGAGGCTCAAGCAGTAGAGCGTCAGCCCGGTCGGGATGGCGAAGGCAAGTAGCGCTGGATGCAACCACCAGGGCCAGGTCAGGCGTAGCCCAACAGAGGCCTCAGTAGCCACTTGACCGGCGTCGTTCTCCCGCGCCTCGAGCTCGCGCATCATTCTCTACGGTCTTTCAAACTTCGCCGGCTGGAGTCTCGATGTCAGGAAATCCTCGAGGAGGGCAGCTCGGGCAGCCCAATCGTATTGCTTGGCAAATCGCTGACCCTCGTGGTTAAAGCCGGGCGCCGCAAGTGCGGTGGCCATAGCCACTGCCTCCTCGGGAGTTGCGAAGAGCGAGACCCCGGGGGCCTGGCGCGCGGTGAGGGCAGGCGAACTCGTGGCGAGCACAAAAAGCCCCGAAGCCAAGTACTCGTAGAACTTCATGGGACTGCGTCCGTCGTTGATGCGCATATCTGTGAGTGGGAGTATGCCCACGCTGCCACCGGCCAGGAACTCGGGCACCCCTTCGTAGGGAATAGGTCCTTCGTAGTATAGGTTCGGCGGCGGGTCTCCCACCGCCGTCGTCACCGGTCCGGCCAATCGAAATTCCGCCGCCGGTAGCGCCGAGGCGAGACGATATACCGTTCGCCAATCGAATCTGTCGTCTATCGCTCCGACGTAGCGGAAGCCCTGGCCGGCACGCGACGGCGCGGCGAACCTGTCGTACTCGACGCCGTTTTCGAGAGTCATGCTTGGCTTTGATCCGGCGCCGGGGAGGCGGTTGAGAACCGTGTCGGACGTCGCGATAACCGCGTCGGACGCGGCGACCAACAGTGCTTCGTGTTGCGCTGACACTCCGTGGAAGTGGGAATCGGTCGGTCGGTAGACGAGCGCTCGTGAGGGCAGCGACAGAGCGAGTCCGGCCATGGTGGGCTGGTCAACCAGGACGACGTCAGGGGCGCTGAATCCGTGGGCGGCTAGAAGCCTGCGAGCATGGCGGTGTCGGCCGGCGCCAGTGATCCAAGCCCGTCCTATCACCGCCTCCGGTAGGAACTGCCAGGGGACGCCATGGAGATCACCGGCATCTCCTCGCCGGGGGCGTCGAAGAAGACTGAACCGCTGCAGGGTCACGGCATCGCCCTTGGCCACGCGCCCTATGTGGGCTGCCGTCAGGGGCGTTGACAGGTGGAAGACCGCATGCCCGCGGCGGGCAAACTCTCTTGCGAGGTGGTGACTTCCGACGCGGACGGTGCCCGTGTCGGGTGAGTGCGACAGAAAGACAACCTTCACAGGCGCTCGTCCTTGTTGTTCCCGCGTACGGCCTCACGCAGCCGCTCAAGAATCACGGACCGCTGCGCAGCAGCCTTCACCCTGCCGGCGGCTACTCGCCGTCGGTACTCCGCGCGCAACTCGGGCGACGCTCGCAGCTGCTCAAGCTGGCCGAAGACCATCGCTGGTTCAAAGGCTTTGGAGTTGTGGACGAAGTCATCAAGCCCGAGGTCGGCAAATGCGCCCCAGCCCTTTCGCTCATAGGCCAGGTGCACCACGTAGTGCCCGGCACTGAGGGCAATGAGGGCCGCGTGTAAGCGAACCGCCGCTATGACTCGTGGGCTCATGCCCCCCAGAGTTCCACGGGGAATGACCTCGACTGGGCAGACTGACGCCATCGCAGCCCGGTCGTCATTCGTGCCCGTCGCGCTCTGCACGTAGCCGTCGAACTGGTTCAGGAGACGGGCCAGCTCAACCACCGGCCGAGGCACCTCCCCATCGACCGCGCGAACGCTGAGCACGTAACGCCCAGACGGTTGCGTCGATTCGACCTCGCCCGGACCTAGACCTACCGCCAGATCCGACATACGTAGGGCGTTGCGAGTCCGAAGTTCTTCGCGCGACCGGTCATCCCGTACGTAGACCGTGGAGACCCGCCCGAGGAGCTGACGCATCACCGGCCACACGGCGCCATGAAACGGCCCAACGGACTGCGGAAGGTAGACGGCTGGGGCACGAGTCAGGGCGGCGAACAGGAGTTGCGGCCCGTGCACCACGAATGTGCGGGCGGTCTCGACCAGGCTCTTCCCGCGCAGATAGCCGCCCCCTACGCCGACAACCAAGTCGTATCGCGGGTGGCGCAAGAGCTGCCGATACAAACTGTTCGACCGGAGAAGGTGGCGAGGGTTGGACGAGAAAACGGTCGCATCACGATCGTTGAAGCTGGCCGGCCGGGATGCTGCGAGATCCACTTCGCAGTCCCTTCCGAGGGCGTCGCGAACCAGTTCGATGGCTTCGTCCATGAGCAGGCCGTCACCCAAATTGTCGGCGCTGTAGCCGTGAAGGATTAGCGCCCGCATCACTGCACTTCCTTGTAAAGGGCGATGTGCTCATCAACGGATCTGTCCCAGGTGAAACGAGAGGCCCAGGCGGGCCCCTCGCCTCGGAAGCGATCGGCCGCGTCCGCGTCGCCAAGGACCTCGACGATTCCGTCGGCCACTGCATCAGCGTGGATGTCGCGAAAGCGGATCGACGGGCCGGCAACCTCTGCGAGCGAGCCGCGGTCGGAGCAGACGACCGGAGTGCCGCAGGCAAGAGCCTCCAGGACAGGGAAGCCAAAGCCCTCGTACTGGCTGGGAAAGAGAAAGGCGACGGCGTGCTGCAGGAGCCAGAGCTTCTCCTCCTCCTCCGTCCACCCCAGATAGCGGACGCCAGGTGCGGCGGCGATCGCCTTCATGGATGAGTCGGAATTCCACGCGGGCTTCCCCGCAATCACGAGATCAGGGGCGCCAGAGGTCCGTTGAGCGATGGCGTGTCCGTCAATGAGCGCAGCAAGGTTCTTGCGCGGTTCGATGTTGCCGACGTACAGCAGGAACTGGCCGCCGGTCTCCTCGACGACGGCGGCCAATCTGCGACTGGGCGGTGTCTCGTCGGTCTGGGCGAAGTAGCGGGGGTCGATGCCGTGGTAGATCACGCGGATGTGACTTTGATCGATCTCAAAAACGGTGGCGATGTCTCGCGCGCTGCTCTGCGACACCGTGATGACCGCGTCAGAGGCTGCGATCGCACGTCGGACGCGGGCCCGCCATGTCGCCTCCTGCCGCTGAGAGCGGATTCCCGACACGTGACGGCTCGCGATGCCGTGAACGGTGACAACCGTTGGGGCCCTTGTCGGCACCAGGGGTCCCGTATCGGCCGTGTAATGCAGAAGTGTGCCCGGGGCGCGCCGAAGCCCCGTGAGGGTCTCCAGCCCGGCAGTGACCACCGGGTTCGAGTGGTGCGGCATCGACTCGACAACCCACCCCCTGGAACGCAGCCCAGCCGCGATGGCTCGCGTGTAGGTCGAGTTGCCGCCGACGTGTCGGTCGAGGACCCGACCGGGCATGAGGATCTTCATCCTCATCCGCGTCCGGAGCGGTAGAGAGCCTCGAGAGCCTGCGTGGCGACGGAGCGGTTCATGTGATCGAGGATCCTGGCCGAGCTTCGCCGTTCCTCCTCGTATCGCCTCTCGGTCTCGTGAAGGTCCACTACGTGTGCCGCCAGCTCCTTGGGGGTCTGGAATACCGCCACGGGTAGTCCTTCGAAGGCGCCGATGCTCCGGGCAGCGATGGGAAGGCCGAGTCGCGCGGCGTCGAGCACGCTCACAGGAAATCCCTCGTAACGGGCGGTGTGGCAATACGCCGAGCATCCGGCAAGTTCTTTCGCTACCGCCGGACCGTCGAGCCATCCCGTGACCTTGACGCCGGCTTCCTCCAATGCGCGCCGGGCGCGCTGGTCGCCGTCGCCCACCCAAATGAAGTCGAGAGAATCGTCAAGGCCGCGGGCGGCGATTGCCGTCTCGCGGAAGAAGTCAGGGTCCTTCTGTGGGGCAATGCGCCCCGCCATGGCAACGCGCCGGGCCAAGCGGTCAGGTGGAACGGTGGCTTCTCGGAGGGGCGTCCAATTGGGCACCTCGACCACAGCTAGTCGCCCCGGCGCGAGGGAGCGCCCGAGTGCTGCTTCGTGGGGGCTGACAGCCGCGACAGTGCTGGTACGCCTGGCGAGCACGGCCTCCGCTGCCCTGAGCAACGCGCGGATTGTCTTGGGACGCGCCGGGTCGCTGAAGGCAAAGCAGTGGGGCTGGTAGATGACCGGGACGTGGTGAGGCAGCACGCGAGCCAGTACTCCGGCATGGCTCGAGTGGGCGTGCACCAGGTCGGGCTTCCAGTCGCGCAGGGCCGTGGCCAAGTTGCGAGCGGCGCCTCGCCATCCCACGCCCAGGTGGCGCGCTGCCAGGAAGGTGCCGGGCACGTCGTAGGGGCCGTCGTACAGCAGGTAGTGATCGATGGCCGGAGTGAGATCCGGGATCGTGTCGATCACGGTTCGAACGCCACTCTCATAGCGGGCGGTGACGTGGAGTACGCGAACGGGCCTGCACGACCCGAGCAGGTTGGAGGTAGGGCGGTCTGCGGTCATGCGACGCTCGCCCGCCCTTCTGATGTGACAGTTGCGCCCGCGCTCTCGTGGAACACCACCTCTATCCGTTGACCGGCGGTGGCAGCATCGTCCGTGACCGTGAGCGACAGTCGCAAGTTCTGTGTGCCGACACACAGCGCCACAGTGCCCTCCGGTGACGCGGGCCGCTGACCCCTGCGTCACCCGGTAGAAGGGGAGGCGGCCAAGCGTTACGCAGAGTGAGTCCCGGTGCCGTACCTTTTCGCTGACGTGGGCGGTGAGCTGCCGCTGCGTGGTGAAACGGGACGGGGCGCGGTGTGGACCTGAGTAGCATCTTGGCGGCGTTGCGCGCGTCCTGGTGGATGCCGGTCGCCACAATGCTCGCGGGCGGTCTGCTCGGTTTGTTGCTAAGTCTCGCCACTACACCGACGTACACCTCCTCGACCCGGCTCTTCATCTCGGTGAGCGGGGACAATTCGACGGCAGCACTCTCACAGGGAAGTACGTTCTCTCAGGACCGCGTGGCCTCTTACGCGCAGTTGCTGCAGAGCGAAGGGCTCGCTGCTCGGGTGGTCGACGACCTCGACCTGCGACTTACCCCGCGGTCGTTGGCGGAACAACTCTCGGCCTCAGTGGTGAGCAACACCGTGCTGCTCGATGTCGCGGTCACAGACACCTCGCCGGACCGGGCGCGTGATATCGCTCGTTCGGTGGGAACCGAGTTCGCGGAGATGGTTCAGGAGCTGGAGACGCCGGACGGGCAGGCGAACTCCCCGGTAAAGGTCACCGTAGTAGCCCCTCCAGACCTGCCGACCGGTCGGAGCGCACCGCGAACTGCTCGGAACGTTGCGGCGGGCGCTCTCCTGGGCCTCGTAGCTGGCCTAGGGCTCGCTGTGGCGAGGGTTCACCTTGACCGGACCGTCAAGGATCCGACCGAGGCTGCAGAACGCGCAGGTGTGCCGGTGATTGGAACAGTCATTCGGGACGACGGGGTCGGCTCGCGCCATGTGTTCGATCGGCAGACTCCCACGCGCGTGGCGGAGGACTACCGTCAGCTACGGACGAATCTTCAGTTCCTTAACGTGGACGACCCGCCCAAGGTCATCATGGTGGCCAGCGCCATGCCTGCCGAGGGCAAGACAACGGCTGCCATCAACCTCGGCCTAGCGCTCGCCGAGGCAGGCCGGCAAGTAACGATTCTCGACGCAGACCTTCGTCGGCCGCGCGTTACCAGCTACCTCGGGATGGTAGGCGGGGTGGGGCTGACCAACATCCTGGCCGGCACGGCAGTCATGACGGACGTGATGCAGCCGTACGCCGACACGGGGGTTTCCGTGATCGGAGCAGGGCCGACGCCGCCTAATCCAAGCGAGCTCCTCGCCTCCAAGCACATGCTCGCGCTCATTGACGAATTGCGCGGGAAGAGCGAGTACGTACTCATCGACGCTCCGCCCCTGCTGCCGGTCGCCGATTCAACGGGGTTGGCAGTCATGGTCGACGGGATCCTGCTCTCTGTTCGCTACGGCAAGAGCCGTAAAGATCAACTTGAGCAGGCTGCCGCAACTTTGGAGCGGGTGGGGGCCCGCACTCTGGGGGTGATTCTCAACATCGTCCCGCCTAAGGCGGGTATCACTGCCGCCTACGGCTACGGCTACAGCTACGCGGAGACAGCTCCCGAGTCGAAGCAGCGGCGTGGCAGGCGCCGGGCGTCATGACGCAAGTCACGTTTACGCCCTAATGGGTGCGCGGGCAGCGGGCGGGGCAGCAGATTCAGCGTGCCGCGACGTTTAGTAGTTATGTATGACCGTGAGTGACGGAACTCTTGTCCCGGTCACCCATCGGCCTTTTCCTAGCTCAAGATGTAACGGAACCGACCTACTCAGGATGCAAAACCGTAGGTAGGTTCGCCTAGCCGGTTGAACAGTGAAGTTCCTGGCGCACACGGGGGTCAGTCGCCTGGGTCACACATGCCCTGGCAGAGCGCACGGGGGTTCGCGGCTTGTCCATGCTCGATGTTCGTCGTGACGAAACGGTTCGTCACATTCCGCAGCAGCGCGGTCGCCGCGCGTCATGGTCTGCGGCGCTCCTGCGCGGGGAGGGCACGGAAGCCCGCCGCGCATGGCGGGCCAATTATGTCCGTCGCCTCGTCGCCCTCGATGTCCTCGCTGCCTTGGTGGCGGCCTTCGTCGCCCAGGCCTTCGAGGTCGGTGCGGCCACCGGCTCTCTTGTCAGCGCGGGAAGCCCGCTCTGGTCGGTTCTCGTTCTCCCCGTCCTCTGGGCTGGCTCCATGATGGCCGCCCGGGCGTACGAGGAGCGGTTCCTATGGGTCGGCGCGGAGGAGTTCCGCCGCGTCTTCTTCGCCGCCGCGCTGCTGCTCGCCATGCTGGGCACTCTCTCCTGGGCCTTCCGCCTCGAGGTGGCCCGCGGCTTCGTGATCGTCGCCGTCCCTCTCGCCACGGCGCTGACGCTCAGCTTCCGGCTCGCGCAGCGTGCGCTCCTGCATCGACAGCGGGCCGAGGGCAAGTTCCTGCAGACCGCCATCGTGGTCGGCCACCGCAGTGGCGTCGCGGCGCTGCACGAGCAGTTCGAGCGCCAGTCCAAGCACGGCTACCGCGTGATCGGCTGCTGTGTCCCCGCGCGGCGTGACGGACAGGCCATCACGTTCGACGGACTCCCTGTGCTCGGCTCCCTGGATGACGTCGTCGACGTCGTCCGCAAGTACGAGGTCGACACCGTCGCCGTCCTGCCGTCGCCGGAGCTCGAGGGTGCTGCCCTGCGCCGCCTGGGCTGGGACCTCGAACAGACTGAGGCGGAGCTGCTGCTCGCTCCCGCCGTCACCGAGGTGGCCGGCCCCCGGGTCCGGATCCGCCCCGTCGCCGGTCTGCCCCTGATGCACATGGAGCGCCCGTCGTTCACGGGACATCGGCGCGTCATCAAGGACTCCTTCGACAAGACCGCCGCCGTTGTCGGCATCCTGCTGGTCGCGCCAGTCCTGATCTCCCTGGCGCTCGCAGTCAAGCTCACCAGCCGCGGGCCGGTCTTCTTCAAGCACGAGCGGGTTGGCCGTGACGGCCAGCCCTTCCACGTCTGGAAGTTCCGCACGATGGTGCCGAACGCCGACAAGATCGAGATGGACCTCTTCGATCAGAACGAGGGCAACGCTGTCCAGTTCAAGATGAAGCGGGACCCGCGGATCACGTCGGTCGGCGCGGTCATGCGCCGCTACTCCCTCGACGAGCTGCCGCAGTTCTTCAACGTGCTCGGCGGCAGCATGAGCCTCGTCGGGCCTCGCCCGCATGTCACCCGCGAGGTCGAGCAGTACGGCTTCGACATGGCCCGCCGGCTGCTTGTCAAGCCGGGCATCACCGGCCTGTGGCAGGTCAGCGGCCGCTCCGATCTCTCCTGGGACGACTCGGTACGCATTGATGTCCGCTACGTCGAAAACTGGACGCTCACCTTCGACCTGATGATCCTGTGGAAGACGGTGGGGGCCGTCGTGCGCGGTTCCGGTGCGTACTGACCTGCACACTGTGCGGGTGCCCGGCCCACTCGCGGAGTCGGGCTTCACCCTCCTGCTCGTGTGCACCGGCAACATCTGTCGGTCCGCCCTGGCCGAGCGGCTGGGCCGCGCCTACCTCGACGAGGTGCTCGGCGCACAGGCCGGTGCCGTTCGGCTGGTGAGCGCCGGAACCCAGGGGGTCGTCGGGTCGGCGATGCATCCGCACAGTGACCTGGTTCTACGCGGCTACGGTGCCGCGGGCGGCGACTTCAGGGCCCAGCAGCTCACCGAGTCGATCGCCGCGCAGGCCGACCTCGTGCTGAGCATGACTCGCACCCACCGACGCGAGGTCCTGCGGCTGAACCCGCGCGGACTGGCGCGCACGTTCACCCTCCGCGAGGCGGCGGACCTCCTGGGCCTGCTCGGAGAGCACGCGCCCGACGGCCGTGGGTTCGACGAGCGTGCCCGAGGTCTGGTGCAGGCGATGGCCGAGGTCCGCTCGCGGCGCACGGCCGACGACAACGATGACGTGCCCGACCCGATCAGCGGACCAGTCGAGGCGCACGAGGAGGCCGGCGAGCTGATCGTCGGCACTCTTCTCCCGATCCTTGGCCGCCTCGCAGCGATGGTGCGGGAGCCTGAGGACGTGGCCCGTGCGGCCCCGCGACGCTGAATTCGCACCCTGGGTAGTCAACTCGTGGCGCAGGGATCCGGGACTGGCCGTTCCGTCCGAGTTCGTTCAGCTGGCAGGACCAAAGCCCTCTCGATCGTCCCTCACCGGCTGTAGTTTCTGCCCACCGTGAGCCGTTCGGGGGGCAGGGGACAAACGTGGCCGGCGTGACGACATTCGAGGATCCACCCGCGTCAGCGCGCTCGACCGCGCTGACCCGGACGCGGCTGCGCTGGTTCATCGCCTGTGGTCTCCTGTTCGGACTGCTGGGCGGCGGCCTGGCTTACGGGCTGACGCCGCTGCTGCCGACGACGTACACCGCCCAGTCGCAGATTGTCGTACGGGACCCAGGCGACATCGACCTGTTCGGCGGCCGCGGCAGCTCCAACATCACGCCGATCTCGCTAGCCGCTGCGCAGATCCTCCGTTCGCCAGAGGTGTCGATAGAGGCCAGCGACGTCCTCCGCGGTGAGTTGACTTCCGGTGAGGTCGGCGATCGGCTCACCATCACGACGGAGCCCAACTCCCCGGTCGTGACGGTCGACGCCACCGCACCGACGGCGGAGGAGGCGAAGGACCTCGCCAACGCCGTCACCACGGCCTATCTCCGCGTCGAGGAGGACAGCTACGCGAGCGGCGCCGACCGGGCCGCTCAGGTATTGGGTGAGCTTCTTGACAGCCAGCGGGCGCGCCTCGACGAGGTGCAGGCGGCGCTGGCGGCCAAGGTCAATGCCGTTCGAGCCGTGGTCCCGCTGTTCATCAATCCGGTCGACAGTGCCAACTACCTGCAAGCCACGCTCGAGACCGACGTCGAGTACCTGCGACTGAGCAACGAGGCGACCGCGCTGGCCGAGAGCGTCAACGGCACCGAGGACACGATCCGGCAGAGCGACGTCAACTACCGGCTCCTGCAGTCGGGCGTGGACCGGATCATCCGGGCGGAGCTACCGACAACCACGACCAGTCCGTCTTTGGAGAAGAACGTCGCCGGCGGCGTGCTCGCAGGGGTGCTGCTCGGTGTCGCGTTCGCCTGGTGGGCCACGGAACGACGCCGGGCGATCGACCCCGCGGCCGCGGCCGGTGCCCTCGGCGCCCCCCTCCTGGGCAGTTTCGGTCCGGACCGCAGGCTGCGCCGCTTCCCGCGGCTCGCCGACTTCGCCGCCGACTCGGCGACGGGCAACGAACTGAAGGTGCTGACCTCCTCGCTCCTGTTGAGCGCCCGACGCCGCGAGAGCGGTGCCGTCGTCATCACCAGCGCCCACCGGGGTGAGGGTAAGAGCGCCCTGGCCTGCAACATCGCCGCTGCCGGCGAGTACACCGGCCATGCTGTCGCCCTCGTCGACGCCGCCACCGGCGCCTCGACCGTCACCGAGGTGGTGGGTCTGTCGTCGTCGCCCGGGCTCTCCGAGGTGCTCGACGGCGGACCGCTCGCCAACTCGATCCAGGTCCTCTCCTACGGCGAGGGCCGCACGCTCTCGGTGATGCCGGTTGGCCGCGACGGCTGGCGGCAGGAACCCGGGCGCCGGCTGAACGCCGATCGCCGCGCCGCGTGGTTGTCGGCCTTCGACGGGCATGGCGCACTCACCGCGATCGTCGACGCGCCACCCGTCAATGACCATCCGCTGGCTCTGCAACTGGCCCAGGGCGGGATCCTCGTGGTCGTCATCTCGCCGCTGACGAATCTGACCGACCTCGAGATGATCCGGAACCGTGCCGAGGTCGCTGACGTCCGGATCGTCGGGTTCATCGTCAACGAGTTCCGCCCTGGACGCCGTCTGCCGTTGCGCCGGCTGACCCGGCACGGGGCGTACCACGGCGAGCTGACCCAGCTACCCGAGTCGGAGAAGCAGACCCTGGCCGGCTGACCCCTTTCGGTCAGCGGGGGACGTCGGGCAGCGCCTGGTTCTCGAACTCTGCGGCGTTCGCGGCCAGGGAGTCGCTGCGCAGGTAGGTCCACATCCGCTCGCCGGAGACCATGTCCAGGTAGACGACGCTGGCCGGGCCCTCCATGCCGGTGCCCAGCACGGGCGCGGTGAAGAAGTCGACGTTCTCCGGCGAGACGTTCCGCATCGAGTAGGCCAGGGCCAGCAGGTCGCCGTTCCCCAGGGTGTCGTCGACGGTCACCGCACTGGTGACGGCAAGCATCGCGGAGTCCAGCTTCGCCGGGTCCGTGAAGGTGTTCGAACTGAACAGCTTGCCGAACATCGCCCGCAGGTACTGCTGCTGCCGCTTGACGCGGTCGAAGTCGCCGCCGAGCAGGCCGTGCCGCTGGCCGAGGTACCACCGGGCCTGGTCGCCGTCGAGGTGGTTCATGCCGGCCGGGAAGGTGTACGGGCCGTTCGTCGTCGTCTCCGCCACGACGACGTCCACGCCGCCCAGGTCGTCGGTGACCTGGATGAGTCCCTCGAAGTCGATCGCCACGTAGTGGTCGACCCGCACGCTCGTCAGCTGCTCCACAGTCTGGATCAGCAGGGATGGGCCGCCCCACGAGTAGCTGGCGTTGATCTTGCTGCGACCGTGACCGGGGATGTCGACCCACGAGTCGCGCGGGATCGAGATCAGCTGTGCGTGCGCCCGGTCCGCCGAGAACCGCGCGAGCATGATCGCGTCGGACCGACCGTCGGGGTCTTCTCCCTCGAGGGTCTCGCCACGGGTGTCGGAGCCCACCAGCAGGAACGTGACCGGCTCGTCGGAGGCAGACTCGACCGGCGTCGCCGGGGCCGGGCGGGAGTCCTCGTCGAGGCCGGCGAAGACGTCGGAGACGCGGTCGATGTTGCCGCCCCAGCGGTTGGTCAGGAACCACAGACCGCCGCCGACGACGAGGGCGAGTACGAGGCCGAGGACGCCGAGGCTGATCAGGATGCGGCGAAGTACGCGGCGGCGGCCGGGACGCTCGCCGGTCTCGTCGTCGCCGGCTGCCGCGGCGTCCTGCGTAGCGGCGCCGTCGACAGCCATGCGCGCGGCGCTCTGCGCGCGTGCGTCCGAATCGTCGGTGCTCATGCCCAGACCCCCGTGTGGCAGATGACCGCCCGAGGTTACGGGGCTTAACAGCGAGGCAGGGTCGGCTTCCTACCCTGTCGGGTGAGGTTCAGCACGGGGGTGGAGCGCTCAGAACGACCCGGACTCGCGCGGCTTACGCATCTGCTGCTCCGAGGCTCTTGCCGGAGCCCGACCGGCGGGCGGACGCGCGGTGGGGATCAGCGGGGTCATGTGATCCGGTGTCGCGGGATCGCGGACGGCGTCCGCTGTGTCGGTCGTGAACGGCTGAGCGGGACCCGCGACGACGGGCGATGGCACGTCGACCACGAAGTTGGGCGACGCGGCCTCGGCCGCGGCGGAATCCTCTTCCTTGCGGTCGGCCAGCCGGATGCCCCTGCCGATGAGTACTCCGAGGAGCGCGGCGACGGCAAGCCACACCGCCCCGATCAGCAGCACCCAGGTCATGTGTCCTTCTTAGGTGACCGCCGGTGCCCCTCCCGAGTTCCGGCGTGGGCGAAAGATGCCAACATCCGTACAACGCTCTGGCGCCTAGGGTGAGTGCCCCCGGACGCGCCCAGATACGCGTGACGCGCGGGATCAATGTGCACCGAGGGACTCTCGGTGCGACGTCGTGATCCAGTTCGTCCGATGGCGCGCCGGCCGGTCGAACGACCCGTCATGTCCCTCGCACGGAGGACGCCGGGTCCTGCAGCGCATGAGGGTGGTCTCACCGGATGGCTTCCACCACTGCATTCGATCTAGCGTCGGCAGTGACACGTGCGGGAGCGCGTCGTTGGACAACCGTCCAGTTCCCGCTGAACGGAGCGATACATGAAGATCTCGGTCATCGGTTGCGGCTATCTCGGCGCCGTCCACGCGGCATCGATGGCCGAACTGGGTCACGAGGTCATTGGCATCGACGTCGACCAGCCAAAGATCGACGCGCTGTCCAAGGCCAAGGCGCCGTTCTACGAGCCCGGCTTCGAAGGCCTGCTCGAGCGGACGCTGGCCACCGGGCGTCTCCGGTTCAGCACCGACTTCGCCGACGCGGTCGGCTCGAAGGTGCACTTCCTCTGCGTAGGCACACCGCAGAAGCGCAGCGAGTACGCCGCCGATCTCCGCTACGTTGAGGGCGCCACGGAGTCGCTGATCGGTGTCGTCGCTCCCGGTGAACTCATCGTGGGGAAGTCGACGGTGCCGGTCGGGACGGCGGCTCGGCTGGCCGAACTCGTCGAGGAGAAGGTGCCGGGCGCTCTGCTCGCGTGGAATCCGGAATTCCTGCGGGAGGGCTTCGCCGTCCAGGACACCCTGCACCCCGACCGGCTGGTCTACGGCCTGCCGTCCGGCACCGACGGTGACACCGCGCGGGCGCTGCTCGACGAGGTGTACGAGACCATCGTCGCCGCAGGTACCCCCAAGGTGGAGGCCGACTACGCCACGGCGGAGATGGTGAAGACGGCGGCGAACAGCTTCCTGGCCACCAAGATCTCCTTCATCAACGCGATGGCCGAGCTGTGCGAGGCCACCGGCGCCGACGTGAAGCTGCTTGCCGACGCCATCGGCTACGACGACCGGATCGGCCGCAAGTTCCTCAATGCGGGACTCGGCTTCGGCGGCGGTTGCCTGCCCAAGGACATCCGGGCCTTCATGGCCCGGGCGGGCGAGCTGGGTGCCGACCAGGCGCTCACCTTCCTGCGCGAGGTCGACAACATCAACATGCGTCGCCGCATCCGCATGGTCGAGTTGGCGCGCGAGGTCTGCGACGGCTCACTGCTCGGCAAGCGGGTCGCCGTCCTCGGAGCGGCGTTCAAGCCGAACAGTGACGACATCCGCGACTCCCCGGCGCTCAACGTCGCCGCCCAGCTGCAGCTACAGGGCGCCGTCGTCCGGGTGACCGACCCCGCCGCGATCGAGAACAGTCGCAAGCTCTGGCCGCAGCTGGACTACGCCGACACCGCCGAAGAAGCCGCCGAGCGCGCCGACGCCGTCCTGGTGCTCACTGAATGGCAGGACTACCGCGACCTGGACCCGGCGGCGTTCGGTCGCATCGTCAAGCAGAAGCGCGTGCTCGACGGGCGCAACGCACTCGACCGCGAGGCCTGGACCGCCGCAGGCTGGAGCTACCGGGCACTCGGCCGCCGGGCCGGCTGAGCCCGCCCAGGCCGGCCGACGCGCCGCGATGGGCGCGCCCGTCCGCGTGTCCCGCTACCGTCGTCCCAACAGAACCGCCGGACCGCTGCGTCCGGGGGGAGCCGGCCGGGTCGTCCGTCGGCCGAACACGCATGGAGGTTGAAGCGGCGATGCGCATGCTCGTCACCGGAGGCGCCGGCTTCATCGGCGCGAACTTCGTCCACTACACGCGCCAGCACCACCCCGAGCACCAGATCACCGTGCTCGACGCGCTGACGTACGCGGGCAACGAGGCGTCCCTGGCGCCGGTGCGCGACGACATCGAGTTCGTGCACGGTTCGGTGGCCGACGCCGCGCTCGTCGACGAGCTGGTGAGCCGCTCCGACGTCGTCGTCCACTTCGCGGCCGAGAGCCACAACGACAACTCCCTCAACGACCCGTCGCCGTTCGTCACGACCAACCTCATCGGCACGTTCACGATCCTCGAGGCCGTGCGGAAGCACGGCGTCCGGCTGCACCACATCTCCACCGACGAGGTCTACGGCGACCTGGAGCTCGACGACCCGAAGAAGTTCACGCCGCAGACCCCGTACAACCCGTCGAGCCCCTACTCCTCGACGAAGGCCGGCTCCGACCTGCTCGTGCGGGCCTGGGTGCGCTCCTTCGGCATCCACGCCACGATCTCCAACTGCTCGAACAACTACGGGCCGTACCAGCACGTCGAGAAGTTCATCCCGCGCCAGATCACCAACGTGCTGGCCGGCCTCCGCCCCAAGCTGTACGGCAAGGGCGAGAACGTCCGCGACTGGATCCACGTCGACGACCACAACTCCGCGGTGCACGCGATCCTCGAGAAGGGCCGCTCCGGCGAGACCTACCTGATCGGTGCCGACGGCGAGAAGAACAACCTCGAGGTGCTGATGCAGATCCTCGAGCTGCTCGGCCAGCCGGCCGACGCGTTCGACCACGTCACCGACCGCGCCGGGCACGACCTCCGCTACGCGATCGACGCCACGAAGCTCCGCGACGAGCTGGGCTGGACGCCGCAGTACACCGACTTCCGGGACGGCCTGGCCGCCACCGTCGCCTGGTACCGCGACAACGAGTCGTGGTGGGGTCCGCTCAAGCAGCAGGTCGAGGCCAAGTACGCGGCCCAGGGCCAGTGACCACACTCATCGTCGGCGCCAACGGCCAGGTCGGCCGGGCGCTGCAGCAGCAGTTCCCGGACGCCGTCGCGCTCGACCGGAAGGCGCTCGACGTCACCGACGCCGCGGCGGTGCGCGCCTACCGGTGGAGCAACGTGGACGTCGTCCTCAACGCCGCCGCCTGGACGGCCGTGGACGCCGCCGAGGACCCGGCCAACGCCGACGCCGTCCGGGCCGCCAACGTCGACGCCGTCGGGCACCTCGCCCGAGCCGTGCGGACGTCGGGCGCCACGCTCGTGCACATCTCCAGCGAGTACGTCTTCGACGGCAAGCGCGAGAGTCCGCATCCCGAGGACTGGCCGCCGAACCCGCTGTCGGTCTACGGGCAGAGCAAGGCCGACGGTGACACCCAGGCCACCAACGTGACCAAGCACTACCTCGTGCGCACCACCTGGGTCGTCGGGGACGGCGGCAACTTCGTGCGCACCATGGCCGGCCTCGCCGACCGTGGCGTCTCGCCGACCGTGGTCGACGACCAGATCGGCCGGCCCACCTTCACCGCCGACCTCGCCGCCGGGATCGCCCACCTGCTGAGCACCCAGGCACCGTTCGGCACCTACAACCTGACCAACGACGGCGACCCGGCCTCGTGGGCGGACGTCGCCGCCGCGGTGTTCGCCGCCCGCGGCCGCTCGGCCGACGACGTCGGTCGCACCAGCACCGAGGCCTACTTCGCCGACAAGCCGCAGGCCGCCGTCCGCCCGCTGAACAGTGTGCTGGACCTGTCGAAGATCACCGCGACGGGCTTCACACCTCGCGACTGGCGAACCGCGCTCGCGGAGTACCTCGCCGGCTGACGGGGCGCCTGGGACCCGAGCGCCCGGTGGGGCCGACACGGCGACGTTCGTGACGGGGTGGTCACGTTCTCCGGCCGGGCTGCCGATGATCAGCTCGTGTGGTGGGTCTGGGTTCTCGGTGTGCTCGCCGTCTGGGTTGTCGTCGGGCTGGTGTTCGCGCTCCTGATCGGCCGTGGCATCCGGATGGCCGACCGCCGATCCCCGGGCACGGGGGTGTCGCTGTCCACCGCGGACCTGCCGGCGTCCTTCGTTCCCGCACCCGCCCCGGTCCGTCGGCGGGCGATCCCGCTGCCCCCGATCGGCATCACGCTCGCCGCCGTCGCGGTGGCGCTGGAGACCTCCGGTTACCTGCTCCGGCTGAGCGGCGCGACCGGCCGCTCCGCGCAGCTGCTCTCCATGGACGCACCGTTCGCGCTGCCGCGGATGTTCGTGGCCCTGCTCTTCGCCGCCGGCGCGATCGCGGCCGTCGCCGCAGCCGGCAGCATCCCCGGCCGCCGCACCTGGTGGCTGGCCGTCGCCCTGGTGGGCGGTGGCATTGCCGCGGTCAAGGCCGGTGGCACCGTGCACGCCGACGGCATGGGGGCCCTCACCGATGCGCTGGGCGCCCGCACGGCCGTGCTGGTGAGCGCGCTGGCCGCTGTCGCCGTCGTCGCCGCACTCTGGTTCCTCAGCCGGACCGAGCGACGCGACCGTCGCCGCGTCCTCGGCACCCTGGCCGGCTACGGCGCGGCGTCGGTCGGGCTGTCCGCCCTGTCGGCGTCCGTGCCGGCGTCCTGGTATGTGACCGCGACGTTCATCGAGGAGTCGGGCGAGGCGCTGGCCGGCGTCGCGTTCCTGATCGCCGTCCTGGTCGGCGTCGCACCGCGCCTGGTCCTGCCCGCCACCTGGCCGCTGCGCCGTACCGCGGACGCCCACACCCTCGAGGTGCCCGCGACCCTCCCCGGCCGCACGGTCGAGGGACGCTGACCTAGTCGGTCCAGGCGAGCAGGTCCTCGGCCGTCCAGGTGTTGACGACCCGCTCGACCGGCACCCCGGTCTCGAGGGCGCGCTCACAGCCGTTGCCCTGCCAGTCCAGCTGACCGGGCGCGTGCGCATCGGTGTCGATGGCGAACTCGCAGCCCAGCTCGACGGCGAGCGACAGCAGCCGCTTCGGTGGGTCGAGCCTCTCGGGCCGGGAGTTGATCTCGACGGCGGTGCCGTGCTCGACGCACGCGCTGAAGACCGCCTCGGCGTCGAACTGGCTCTCCGGCCGCGGCTTCTGGGTTCCGTTGCGCTGACGCCGGCCGATGACGAGCCGGCCCGTGCAGTGCCCGAGGACGTCGGCGTGCGGGTTGGCGACCGCCGCCAGCATCCGGGCGGTCATCGCCTTGGAGTCGGCCCGCAGGTCGGAGTGCACGCTCGCGACGACGACGTCGAGGCGGCCGAGCAACTCGTCGGTCTGGTCGAGGCTGCCGTCGACGTTGATGTCGCACTCGATGCCGGTCAGGATCCGGAACGGCGCCAGCTCCTCGTTGAGCGCGGCGACGACGTCGAGCTGCTTCTCCAGCCGTTCGGGGCTCAACCCGTTGGCGACGGTCAGCCGGGGCGAGTGGTCTGTGAGCGCCATGTACTCGTGCCCGATCGCCATCGCCGCCTCGGCCATCTCCCGGATCGGGCTGCCGCCGTCCGACCAGTCCGAGTGCGTATGGAGGTCACCCCGCAGGGCGGCACGGAACTCGGCGACGTCGTCGGCCATCGGGACGAGCTCGGCGTGGGCCTCCTCGAGCTTCGCCAGGTACTCGGGGACCTGCCCCTTGTGCGCCTCGACGATCGCCGTCGCCGTCTTCGGGCCGACGCCCTTGAGGTCCTTCAGCGTGTTCGTGCGGATCTTGAGGTCGAGCTGCTCGTCGGTGAGCCCGTCGACCACGGCCGCGGCGGTGCGGAAGGCGCCGACGCGGTAACTGGGCTCGCGGGCGCGCTCCAGGAGGAAGGCGATCCTCCGGAGCGCGGCCGCGGGCGGGAGCGGGGAGCTCAGGGCCAGCCCCTCAGGACTTGGCCTTCTTCGCTGCCTTCTTCTGGGCCTTCGCGGCGCGCTTCTGCGCCTTCGCGAAGGTCTTCTCCGTCGACTCGGCGGCGTTGTGCGCGGCCCGGCGGGCCCGGTAGCCGACCGACGGCTTGCCCTCGGTGTCGACGGCGGCGAGCAGTAGGCCGCCGAGCAGGCCCAGGTTCTTCACGAAGTGGGCGATCTTCTCGAAGGAGACCTTCGGGTCGCTCTCCTCCCAGAACCGGTGGCCGGCCAGCGTCGTCGGCACGGTGGAGCCGGCGAGCAGCAGCGCGGTCAGGCGCGGGAGCCGGCCGAGCGCGAACAGGGCGCCGGCACCGACCTGCAGTGCGGCGTTGGCCTTCACGTACTGCTCGACGTCCTTGGGCACCTGCACCGGCAGCTGCTTGTCGGCCGTCTCCGTGATCTTCTCCACCACCGGACGGGCACCCGGGACGCGGTCCTGCGGCTTGCGCAGGGTGCTGATCCCGCCGTAGACGAAGGGGGCGGCGAGCAACGGCCGGGCGATCCGGCGGACCAACATGTGCAGACCTCTTTCCTCAGTACCGCGACTACGTCGGGGTGTGCACTGCCCGGAAGATCGTCCGGGCAATCTCTGCTGCCGACCGTAGCGACCTGCGCCGATCCCGGCAGGGTCAGTAGGCGCCGTCCCCCCGAAGCACGGCGCCGACCGTCCGCCACAGGATCATCAGGTCCAGCAGCAGCGACCAGTTCTCCACGTAGTGGATGTCCATGCGCATTGAGTCGTCCCAGGACAGGTTCGAGCGGCCGCTGACCTGCCACAGGCCGGTCAGGCCCGGCTTGACGACGAACCGGCGGTGCATGTCGGCTTCGAAGCGCCCGACCTCCGACGGAAGCGGCGGGCGCGGACCGACCAGGGACATGTCGCCCTTCAGGACGTTGAACAGCTGCGGCAGCTCGTCCAGGGAGTAGCGGCGCAGCGTCCGGCCGACGCGGGTCACTCGCGGGTCGTGCCGGAGCTTGAAGAGCACGCCGTTCCCCTCGTTGGCCGCGGTCAGCCTCTCGAGCAGCAGCTCGGCGTCGGCCTCCATGCTGCGGAACTTGATCATCGCGAAGATGCGGCCGTCGCGGCCCACCCGTTCCTGACGGAAGAGGATCGGTCCCCGGCTGGTCACCTTCACCATCAGCGCCACCGTGAGGAGGACCGGCACCAGCAGGAGGAGGCCCACCCCGGCCCCGATGCGGTCGAACGCCGTCTTGGCCACCCGGCGCACGCCACGGAGCTCGGGGCGTTCCATCTGCAGCAGCGACAGTCCGCAGACCGGCCGGATCCGGACCCGCGGTCCGGCGATCTCGGTGGCCGCGGGCGCGAGCAGCAGGTCGGCGCGGGTCGTCTCCAGGTCCCAGCCGAGCCGCCGCAGCGCATCGCCGTCCAGTTCTGGCGAGGGGAGCACGGCGACGGTGTCCACCTCGTACCTGCGGACGACGTCGACGACGTCACGCGGTCCGCCGAGCACCGGGACCCCGTCGAAGGTGTCCGTGCCGGCCGTCGGCAGGCAGCAGCCGACCACCCGGTAGCCGTACTGGGCCTCGCGCAGCAGCTGCTGGTGCAGCGCAGCGACGCCCTGGGGGCGGCCCACCAACAGCGTCGTCTGCAGGAACCGTCCCTTCGCCCGCTGACGGCGCAGCCACTCGCGCTGCACCAGCCGCGAGGCCAGGGTCAGGGCGGTCGCCAGCAGCAGGGCGACGACGACGAAGCCGCGGTCGATCGGGAGCTCCAGGCCCCAGGACGCGATGGCGACCCCGGCGAGCACCAGGGCACCGGCGAAGAGGACGCGGCGGAACTCCTCGAGGCCCTCCCAGAGGAACTGCTGCTCGTAGCTGCGCATGGCGTGCATGGCGAGCACCCACACCAGCGGCAGTGCCACGAACAGCCCGAGCGGAAGCGCCGCCGTCCAGGGATGGACCGGTCCGAGACCGGCCAGGCGCCCTACGGCGCCGGCCACGAGGGCGCAACCGGCATCGACGACGACCAGGCGGCGCACGTAGGCGTCGCGCCACGCGCGCCGGGCGACGGTGCCCGAGCCACGCAATCGGTGGCCGAACGACGGCGGATGGCTCGGCGCCCCACGAACGGGGAGCACGTGCTCCGAATACTTGGCTTGACTCATCTGAGTGTTTCCTTGACGTGCGTGCGCTGGAGCCCCGCGACGGCGCGCAGGTGCGAGGGGGGAGTGCGGGCGAACGGCCGGGTCCGGGGCCGTGGCCGAGCGAGATGCGAATCGAACGCAGCGGAACTCGGTGCCGCCGCGCGGACTCAGCCGGGGCGCACTCCGGGGTCGTCGGCGCCACCGACGATGGCTCCGGCGAAGCCGGAGGAGGAACGGACCGCGCCGTCGGTGAGCATGGCCGCGAAGCGGGTGTCGAGGACGGCGTAGCTGCTGTCGGCGTGCGTCTCGTGGCCGTTCCCGGAGGTGGATGCGCCGGCGGCGGCCGCGGCAGAGGGGCAGGCGGGGGCGGAGGGCTGCGGGAGCGGCAGGTCGAGCGGCGCGAGCGGCCGGAGCGGGCTCCACGGACTGGTGGTGGTGCGCCCGGCGGGGGCGATCGTCGTCCCGCCGTCGGCGCTCGTCGCCTCGACCACCGCGAACGGGCGGCCGTCGGCGGAGGCGCTGAGCTGTGGTCCGGTGAACGCCGGCTCGGCGGTCCCGAACCCGCAGATCTCCGGGACGTCGCAGACGACCTCGACGAGGATCGGGACCTCGGCGGACGCCGTCGTCGTTCCGGGTCCCGGCTCCACCGCCACGATGGTCGCGGCCACGTCCTCCGCGGCGTCGACCTTCTCCGGCCCCGCTGGGTCAGCCGTTTCCTGCTCGGCCGCCTCCGCGGCGGGGCTCGGCGGCTCCGCTGCCGTGGTCGTAACGGCCGGGCCGGGATGGGGTGCCGGTTCCGGAGCGGGGACCTGCTCGGGGACGACGGGCGGTACCTCGACGGGGACGTCCACGGGCGCAGGGACAGGAGGTTCCGGGAGGGTGGCCGGCGTCGTGGGCAGCGGGAGGGCTGGGGGCCCGTCGGTAGGCGGGACGTCGCACTGCGGCGGACCGACCGACGCGGGTGGCCCGCTGCCGAGTTCGCCGGGCGGCGCAACGGTCACCGGGACACCGCAGGACGCGGTGACGACGGGCTGGCCCTCGTCGGCCTGCGCCACGTCGACCACGGCTCCGACCAGCACCCAGGCGCCGATGGTGAACGTGACGATCGTCAGCATCCGCCGCCACCTCGGCGGGGAACGGCGCAGGGGGGAGACCGGCGTCCCTGGCCACTCTCTTGGACCAGGCGCCTGGATCGTGCTGGTGCCGATCGACACGCGCTCCCCCGCTTTGCTCGGACGGGGACCATGCGCCCGCGCCTGTTCCGGCGACAAGTCCTCTCGCTACGGCGGGGTGCGCAGCGTGACCGGCCCCGGCCAGGCTTCACCCTCCGTGTCCAGGAATGGACGGAGATGTGTCGGTCGTCGCCGTCCTGACGTGGGCTTTCGGACGTCAGCCGGTGCGGCAGCAGTAGACGGTCAACTCGGCCCGCTTGCGGAACCGGAACTCGGTCGCCTTCTCACCCATCTCGCCGTCGAAGGCGACCTGCTTGAGCCCGGACCGGGAGACCACCGTGACCTCCTCGGCCTCGAAGTGCCCGTAGCTGCGCGCGTGCTCGCTGATCCCGAGGAGCGTGGCCAGCACTGCGCGCGTGCGTCCGAACGTCAGGTCGGCCCGCAGGTACTGGACGTCGAGCAGTCCGTCCTCCAGCCGCGGGCGCCAGGCGGGGGAGAGGCCGCGCGGCGTGTAGAGGCAGTTGCCGATGAAGACGATCCAGACCGACAGCGGCCGGCCGTTCACGACCAGCTGCACCGGGGCCTGCCGGCGCAGCACCTGGGCGGCGGCGACAGTGAGGGCCAGCCACTTGCCCATCCGGCCCGACAGGCGGTCGCGGCGGCGGACCATCTCCAGGTAGGCGCCGATGCTCGCGGTGTTGAGGAACGGCGTCCCGTTGACCTCGGCGACGTCGACCCGCACGGCCTGCCCCGCGACGACGGCGTTCGCGGTGTCCTGCGGGGTCTCCAGGCCGACGTCACGGGCGAAGTGGTTGAGCGTGCCCGCCGCGATGACGGCCAGCGGGAGCCCGTGCTCGAGCGCGACGGCGGCCGCGGCAGCGACGCTGCCGTCCCCGCCGGCCACGCCCAGCGCCTTGGCCCGGCCCGAGCGGGCGGCCTCGCCGAGGAGCTCGTCGACGCCGGACTCGGGGGTCAGCTCGAGGACCTCGGCACGGGGGAGGAGGCGCCTGATGTCCTCGGCGGGGTCGTAGTCGTCGGGGCCGGAGCGCGGGTTGACGGCGACGACGAGGCCCTCGCCCTCCGGGAGCGCGGGCGCGTCGAGCGCCGTCCGGACACGGGCGGCCTGCTTGGGTCGCACGCGCCACCAGTGCTGGGTGGCGACGGCGACGGCTCCGCCCACGGCGAGCCCCGCGACCACGTCCCCCGGGTAGTGGACTCCCACGTGCACCCGCGAGTAGCCCACCCCGAACGCCACCGGCGCCAGCGCGGCGCCGGCGAGGGGGCTCTCCATGGCCACGCCGGTAACGAATGCAGCCGCGGAGGAGGAATGGCCGCTGGGGAACGACAGGCTGCCGGGCTCGCGGCGGAGCCGGCGGTGCGTCTGGAGGTTCTCCAGGTCCGGCCGGACCCGGCCGAAGATCCGCTTGAGGACGACGTTGACGAGAGCGCTGGACACCGCCATCGACCCGAGGCCGCGGATCACGCCGCGGCGCAGCGGGCCCTTGCGGATGCCGAGCAGGACGCCGATCACCAGCCAGAGCCGGCCGTGGTTGGCGTAGGTGGAGAGCCGGCGCAGCCAGCGGTCGGCGGGCGTCGTGGGCAGGCGGCCGATGAACGCGTGGAGGCGCGCATCCCAGAGGCGGGGAGAGGACACGACCGGACGTTAGTTGGCTCCGGCGGTGGGTGCTGATGATCAGGTCACCTGATCGTGGGGGGTCCTGGCTCAGTGTCGACGGTGAGCCAGGACCCTTGATGATCAGGTCACCTGATCAACAGGGCCCCGGACTACGTCTTCTGGCGGGCGCGGTAAGCCGCGACGGTCGACCGGCTGGCGCACGTGTTGGAGCAGTACCTACGGCTCGCGTTGCGCGAGGTGTCGATGTAGACGTTGTCGCAGCCCTCCGCCGAGCAGACGCCCAGCCGCTGCCAGCCGTGCTGGATCACCACCTGCGACAGGCCCATCGCGACCGTCGTCGTGAGCTGTTCGAGCACCGGGGCGTCCTCGCGGGCGTAGTGCAGGTGCAGCTCGCCGTCGTGGTCGGTGGCGTAGGGACGCGGGCGGGCCAGGGCCAGCAATTCGTTCAGCCGGAGGACGACGTCGTCCTGGGTCTCGGCGAGCGCGACGTCCCGGACCAGCGCGGCGGTGGTGCCGGCCCTGTGCGTCTCGCCGGGGGAGAGCTCGTAGGACGTGCCGGGGGTGAACCACTCCGAGTGGGAGGACAGGAAGGCGCGCGCCCACTCCGGATCGGCGCGCTCGACGTTGGCCAGTTCGATGGCCAGCTCGATGGCGCTCGACCCGTAGGTGTCGTAATCCATCTCACTCCCTACCCATGGGTGATAGCCTCGGAACTACGTAGGGGGTTAACTGTGTTTGACCCCCTACAGATTCCTTCCCTTGCAAGTGAAACGAGTTCTGTCGTGCGTGCGTACCTCACCGTCTGGCGGCTTCCCTCCGCCCCGGTGCTCCTGCTCTCCGGCTTCGCCGGCCGTCTTCCGTCGGCCATGGTGCCGTTGGCGCTGCTGCTCATGGTGCAGCAGCAGACCGGTTCCTACGCGATCGCCGGGCTGGCCTCAGCCGTCCTGGGGATCGCATCGGCGGCGATGGCGCCCGTCCTGGGCCGGCTCGCCGACCGTCGCGGGCCGCGCCCTGTGCTCTTCACCCAGGCGGCGGTGTACCCGGTCCTGCTCGGCGTGCTGATCGCCGTCGTCCTCGGCGGCGCTTCTTCCCCCGCCGTCGTCGCGGCATCCGCCCTCGCCGGCACCGCGACCCCGCTGGTGTCGGGCACCGTGCGGGCGCTGTGGTCGCGGGTCGACGTCCGCGTGCGGCCTACCGCCTACGCCCTCGACGCGACCGCCACCGAGCTCGTCTTCGTCGTCGGGCCGACGCTGGTCGCCGTGCTCGCCGTCCTCGTCGACCCCGCACTGGCGATGGCGCTGGCGGGCGTCCTCGCGGTGGCCGGTGCTCTCGGGATCGCCACGGCTGCCCCGACCAGGGCGTACGTCCCGGTCGTGGGGAGTCGGTCGGGGCTGTTCTCCACGGTGCTGGCCCCTGGCATGCCCCGGCTGCTGGTCACCGGCTCCGCGCTGATGCTCGGTTTCGGTGCGCTCGAGGTGGCCATCCCGGCGTTCGCCGACGAGCTCGGTTCGCCCGGCCTGTCCGGGCTGCTGCTCGCGCTGTGGGCGCTGGGCTCGACGGCGGGCGGCCTCTGGTTCGGTGCCCGCGTCATCAGCATCTCGCTGCCGCGGCAGTACCGGCTGCTGCTCCTCGGCGTGACCATCGGCCTCGCGCCGCTGGCCTGGATCTCCAGCCCGTGGGCGCTCGGCGTGCTGCTGTTCCTGGGCGGGACGGCGATCGCGCCGACGCTCACCGTGCAGAACACGCTGGTCGGCTCGCTCGCTCCGGCGCACGCCACCACCGAGGCGTTCACCTGGCTCTCAACGACCACCGTCGGCGCCTCCGCGGTGGGCGCGGCCGTCGGCGGCGCGCTGATCGAGGGCCCGCTGGGGGTCAGCGGCAGCCTCATGCTCGCCGCCCTGGGCGCCGCCGGCGCCGTCGTCCTGACGCTGGTGCCGGGCCGCCGCCCGGCGTCCGCGCCGTTGGCGAGGGAGCCGGTCGCGGCCTGAGCTGCGGCTCCCGGCCCCGCTCGCCCCCGGGCTGGGAGGGCGCTCCAGGCCGCTGGTAGTCTCTCTCTTCGGTGGTTCCGGGGTAACTCGGGACCCGGGAGGCTTCGCCTAGTCCGGTCTATGGCGCCGCACTGCTAATGCGGTTTGGGTTAATCCCCATCCCGGGTTCAAATCCCGGAGCCTCCGCGCACGACAACTGAACACAGGCACCCGTAGCTCAACGGATAGAGCATCTGACTACGGATCACAGATCGAACGCTGCCGGCCCCCCTTCCGTGGTCCGAAGCGTCGGACGACTGACCGGCCAGGCCGCCATCTCGCACTGGTCCCGGCGATCTACGCCGAGCGTCTGATCGCATGACGACCGAGCTTTTTGTAACGGATCGGTCACGGACAGGAAACGTCACCCGTGTAGTTCCGGTACGCCTTGTTCGCATGATCGCTACAGGGGGAACAGACAGCGTTACGGGGAGCGAATCGCTCCTCGCTTGGGCACAGCAGATGAGAGCCGAAGGCCTCTCGAAGCGGACGATCACCGAGTGGCCGCGGGTCGTCCTCCGCGCTGCCCGATGGGTCGACGCCGGCCCCGACCGGCTCAGCACCATCGAGCTGATCGACTACCTCGCCGGCCTCCCGTCCGCCTCCACCCGGCAGACCTACTACTCGGCGCTGCAGGCATGGCACCGCTGGTTGCTGGCGACCGGCCGCCGCACCGACAACCCGCTCGACGGACTGCGCCGCCCGCGGGCACCTCGCCGCGAACCGCATCCCGTGGCCACTGGCCACGTCGAGGTGCTCCTGGCGTCCGGCATCCGCCGGCGTACCCGCACAGCGGTCCTCCTCTGTGCCTACGAAGGCCTCCGCGTCCACGAAGCGGCGAAGGTTCGTGGCGAGGACGTCGACTTCGTCGGCCAGCGACTGCGCGTCGTCGGCAAGGGCGGCGTGGAGAAGTGGCTGCCCCTGCACCCCGTGATCGCCACCGAGGCACGGCGGTACCCGCGACGCGGCTACTGGTTCCCGTCGCCGAAGCGTCCCGGCCGGCCGATCCGCCGCGACTCCCTTTCGGCGGTCATCTCCCGGGCAATGCGGCGCTGCGATATCCCGGGCACGGCGCACAGCTTGCGGCACTGGTTCGGCACGGAGCTGATGCGCTCGGGCGCGAACGCCCGGGAGACGCAGGAGCTGCTGCGCCACGCCTCCCTGAACACCGTCGCGATCTACACGCTCGTCGCCGCCGAAGCCCAGCACGCCGCCATCAACCGGCTCCCCATGGTCGGCCCTGCCCCCGCCGGCCCATCCACCCCCGAGAGGACCGCGTCATGACCGCCGTCATCGAATCACCCAAGAGGCAGATCGCGGGGACGACCGCGATCCGTCTCATCGCCGCCGAGGTGCTGGCGGACCTTGATCGTCTGGGAGTCACACCTCGCACGCTGACATTCGAACTCTGGCGCGACGAGATACCGGCCGGCATTCAGGCGTGGTTTGGCTGCTACGACGACGCCCAGGCCTACGCCGACCATCTGGGGGTCGGAGACCGGACGAACTTCAACGGCGACAGCGACTCAACTCTCTTGCACATGGGCCGCGCCACGTGGGAGGCCGGTTGCCCGACGATCGCCGGCCTGTGCCTCGGGGTCCGGCTGGTCTGTGACCGCCCTGCATCGCGAGAGGAGATCTCGCAGCCGCCCGTGTGATCCGGTACCGTCCCGTCCCACCAACGACGGGGCGGGAAGAAGATGCGCAGCACAGCCATCGGTTCGGCGGTCGTTCTGCTCCTGTCTGCTTGCGGTGGAGCCAGCGCCGACGACCTGACCTCCTACCTGTCAGACCACTACGAAGGCGTCGGCGAATACCGAGCCCTCCGCAACGGCGAGATCAGTATCGAAGGCGGGAACGTCGAGGTGCGGCTCGGTGAGGACGGCACTGAGACCGCGGCGATGGACTACTGCGGCTGGATCGGCGAGTGGCTGTACGACGAGGGCAACGGCGAGCCGAGCTCTGACATCGTGATCGTCGACGAGACCGGCCGTGTCCTCTCGCAGCGTGGGAGTGACCGGGCAGCTTGCTCATTCGGTGCCGGCTGACCGCTTCGCCTGCTCACGACGAAGAGGCCCCCGACCGCCACCCGTGAAGGGCAGCAGCCGGGGGCCTCTTCTGTGACGGGCTAGCCGGAGCGCCGCTCCGCCTGCAGCCGCGCCACAATCGCGTCGACGGAGTGCCGGCCGGGGTCGTCGGCGCCGAGACCGCCCGGCACGGCCGTCGCGATCGCCCCCTGCGACCCGGTCATCTTCAGTGGCTTCAGCAGCCCGTAGTGCGCTGCCACCGCGACGATGAACGCCATCAGCCAGTTCGCGGCCGCGGTCCCGAAGTCGAACGGCAGCGCCGTCACCAGGGCGTCGAGCAGCTCGGACAGCAAGCCGGTGAGCGCCGCCAGGAACAGCAGCGTCACCGCCTTCAGGGCGGGGGCGGCCATCCTCTTCGTGATGAGCGCGACGAGTGCCGGCAGGACGGCGGACACCGCGAAGGTCAGCAGCTGGACCCACGTGAATCCGGTGTAGGTGATCACGGAAGCTCCCTCTCGTTCGATGCGCGGGTGCGTCGGAGCATCCAGATCTGCTCGTCCTTCGCACGGTTACTGGTCCTGCACTCGTCGAGCTGTTGCTCCAGGCTCTCGGCCTTCTGCTGCACGCGGTCGAGCTGCTCCTCGAGTTCCTTGATGCGCTTGCCGAGGGGCTCGACGAGTGCCAGTGCGGTCTTCGACAGGATGTCGGCGGTGTCGGCGTCGGTCTTCTCCGTCTCGGCGCCGAGCTTGCGGCGCTGAGAGAAGTTCTGGACGGCGACGGTGACGACGGAGAACACGGCGCCGGAGGTCAGCATCGGGCCGATGTAGTCACCCAGCGGCATGAAGGACCGCCTTCGCCCAGCGGCGGATCCGGCGGGCCCTCCACAGCGATGCCAGCCCCAGGCTGGCGACGAGCCCCGCCGGAACGTAGCGGCCACTGTCGCCGCCGGCCGCGATGACGCCGATGGCGTAGATGACCGTGCCGAAGCCGACGGCGATGAGCCCGAGCTGCTCGATCAGCAGCCCCGTGGATGCGACCGGCTTGATGCGCGGCCACCAGCGGCCGCACCAGCACCACCATGTCCACCAGGCGCCGGTCAGGGCGATGAGGCAGCCGCCGACGAGCAGCCACGCCCACACGCGTCCCCAGAAGACTCCGAGCAGCTCGGCGGTCGACCCGGGGGTCGGCGCCCCGAACAGCAGCGGTGCGCCGACGAGCAGGCCGAGGTAGAGGACGAACAGCTCGAAGGGGTTGTCGCGAGCGGAGTCGAGCGGCCGGGCTGCTTCGGTCAGCGTCGACGGCATGGACTGGGTCAGGACGCCGCGGCGCGGGCGGCTTCGTCGGCGGACAGCTTCGACAGCACGGCGGCCATCTCCGTGTCGTTGATCTCCGACAGCTGGTAGAGCACCCGGTAGTAGTCGAAGACGTTCGGGGCGACGTTCCGGTACGGGGTGCACACCTCGTCGGAGATCAGCAGGTTGTAGTAGTCGGGGTTGGGCACGAGGTACCAGATGCCGAACGCGGCCAGGGCGATCGCGCCGGTGCCGCCGTTCTTGGGGTCGGAGCGGAAGGCCTTGAACTTCATGCTGTCGTCCTCCTCGGACTGGGTGGGCTTCTTGCCGCGGACAGCGGCGATGCGGGCGCGACCGGACTTCGCGGTGTAGCCGATGCGGTCGATCTTTCGGCCGGGCGCCCATGGGTCCTTGTGCTCGCCGAAGCACTCCAGCGGGGCGGGCTCGCGGCCGTTCAGCCAGCCGAGCCATTCGAGGGTGCCGGCACCGCAGCGGGCCATGAAGTCGTGCATCTCGTCGGTGTATTCGAGGTAGCCGCCCTCGAACTCCCAGCCGAGGATGTACGGGCGGCCGTTGTCGAGCGGCACAGTTCCCCAGCCGGGCACGGACCATGGGCCGCCGGCGCCGGGGTGGTTGGCCCAGCCGAGCGTGATGATGCGGGCGGTGAGGTCGAATCCGCCGTAGCAGTTCGCCAGCGGCCCCTGCAGTGGGCTGGCGCCTTTCCGTCCGCCCTTGACGACGCCGAGCCCGGGCGTGGCTCCCTGGGTGGGGTAGGAGGCGATGTGGTGGCCGAGGCCGCGGACGAACGGCGCAACCCCCCACGGGTCGGCTTTCGGGCCGACGCCGGGCTGCAGCTCGATCGACACCCGCTGCACGCCGTTGTCGAGCAGCGCGGTGCGCAGCTGCTGTGCGGCGGCCTGTGCGGCGGCTGCGGTCACAGGAGGCCCCCGTCCCGGTCGTCGTCGTCGTCGACGTCGATGGCCTCGCCGAGCGCATTGCCGAGCTCGACGTCGTCGTCGGTGAGCGGCTCGTCGTCGTGGTCGACGAACACGCCGGACGCCGGTGGCTGGTCGAGGACCGGCAGCTCTTCGTCGTGATCGGTTTCCACGGCACCTCCTGGCATGGGTCAGGCCCCGCTGCCCGGGAGGGGCGCGGGGTGGAGCGGGCGGGGCGGGCGGGGCGGTCGAGCAGGGGTCAGGCGGTCGGAGGTTCCTCGTCGCCGCCGGCGGACTTCGCCTCGAGCCCGGCGATGCGGGCCCGCAGCTCGTCGGCGACCTGGTGGGCGCGGGCGAGCTCAGCGTCCTTGTCGGTCAGCGCCTGGTCCCTGTCGGCCAGTGCCGCGGCTTGGCCCTCCATCGTCTCCTGCGCCAGGGCGAGCTGGCAGGCGAGGTCTGCGTTGCCACGACTGGCGTTGTCGGCGGAGCGCTGCGCGATGCGGGTGACGATGCGCTCGAAGTCGGCCTGCGGGTTCGGACTGGTCATGTCTGGGGGGTCCTCGTCTCGGTGTAGTTCGCCAAGGTCGCGGGGCCGAAGGTTTGCCCCTCGCAGCCGTACGGGGCGCCCTCGCGGGGCTCGCGGCACAGGTGGTAGACGACCGGGCGGACCGGGTCGTCGCGCTGCACGGTGGAGATGACGGCGCCCGACTGCACGCCGCCGTTGCCGACATCGACCCCGCACTTATCGCACCGGTATTGGCCGTCGGATCGCAGGCTCACAGCACCGCCCCCTTCGCCCTCTTGGGCGCCGCGGGACCGCCGCGCACCTCGGTCACGAACTGCTGCAGCGCTGCGTGCAGCAGAGCCGTGTACTGGTACAGGTCGACGGCGCCCATGTCGTCGATCGTCTTGACGACGATCTGTGGCGGCGCCTCGCCCGCGTCCAGTCCGATCTCCACCGGCATGTTGCGGCCCTCGGCGTCCGGCTTGCGCCGGTACCGCTTGACCCGCGTGGTCATGACGTCTGAGAGGAAGTCGCCGGTGGCGTCCGTCATCTCCTCCTTCAGGCGGGCGTCGGAGGAGACCGTGAATGCGCTCGCGAAGAAGGCCTGCCAGCCGGTGTCGGTGCCGTTGCGGCTGTGCAGGCCGATCGCCCCCGTGCCGTCGTAGTACAGCTTCAGGTAGCCGCCGAAGCTGTTGCCGTTGACGAATTGCATGCGCGCCGAGTTGAACGGCGCGAAGTCCGGCGGGTTTACCGTGATCTTGGAGATGGAGCCGGGCCACAGAAAGGTGACGTCGTTGTCGTCGACGAAGAATCGGTTGTGGAGGCTGCCGTCGGTGTTCCGCTGCACGATGCTGGTGGCTTGCCCCTGCGCGTGGTAGACGAAGTTCCCGCCGCCAGCGTCCATCCACAGGCGGGTCATGGTCTGCTCGTTGATGAAGAAGTCCCCGCCGTTGGGGATGACGAACGTGTGGGACAGCGGCGTGGCCTGGTAGAGGGTCTGGATGCCGGTGGATGTGTTCGCCTTGTCGGGCGCGTAGAAGATCGTGAACGTCCGGGTGCCCGTGGCGGCGCCGCCGATGTAGGCGACGACGTTCTTGCCGACCAGCGTCACCTGTTCGACGCTGTTCACGATGACCGAGTTCCAGTCCGCGCCTGCGCCGGCGATGGGGATCTGCATCTGCATGGCCTCGACGCCCGAGGTCGCCGTGAACCCTCGGACGTAGCCCTCGGTGCCGTCCGGTGCGAAAAACTGGACCTTGCCGGTGGTGCCGGCGGCGCCGATCTCGATGCGGCGGCCGCTCAGCGCGGTCTTGAAGATGCCGGTCAGCAGGTTGTTGACGCCGTCGATGTTCACGGTCAGCGCGTTCAGGGCGTCGAACGCCTGCCAACCGATCGCGTTCATCTCCCGCCGCTGACCGGTGAGCGCCGTGGTGAACCGGCCGGCCATGACGACGTCGGCGGCCATCGTGCCGGCGGTGAGCTTCCCGACCGACAGGCTTCCGATCTCGCCGTCGTTGACCTGCGGGATCACCGCCGACACCGTCGCCGAGTACGCGGACCCGTTCCCGTTGTGGTCGTAGGCCCGCAGCCGCACCCACCGCGTCTGACCGGGGGTGCCACCGACACGGTGGATGCCCTCCACGAACGGGTTGAGTGAGGACTCGACGACGAACGGGCCGCCGGATCCCGCCGCCGCGACCTCGACGTCGACACGGTTCGCGTCGGCCGGCATCGCCCCGCCGACGCTCGTGGTCCCGGGGTAGCGGACACGGATCTGGCCGAGGGACTGCGTGAGCACCGGGTCCGCCGGCGCGGCCGGTCCGGTGGAGTCCGCCGCCGAGGTGATCGACGACGTCGACGTCCAGGCGCTCGCGACGCCGCCGGTGGACACGGCGCGGACCTGCACGTCGTAGCCCAGGGCGGCGACCACGGCGAGGTCGACGGTGGTGGCGTCGGTCAGCGCGTTGCCGAGCCACTGCGGGGCGCGGTATGTCGGCCGGAACTGCACCTCGTAGTGGTGCAGCGCCACGGTCGTGTTGTCGGTGTACTGGGTGACCGCTGACCAGGACGCGGTGATCGTGGCCGAGTCGGTGCCCTTCGGGTTGATCGCCGACGACGTCGACAGCGTCAGCCCGGTCGGCGCCTTCGGGACCTTCGTCGACGGCTTCCCGCGCGCGGCGTCGACCCGGTCAGCGATCGGGTCCGACGGACGGGACAGGGTCTTCGGCAGGTCCCCGACGGTGATCTCCCGGGAGCCGGCCGACTCCCAGACGACCCACCGGGTCAGGTCCAGCCAGACGCCGGTGTCCGTGCGCCAGGCGATCGTCATGCCCTCGACGATCGGGGAGCTGATGGAGGAGACCCGGACGATCGCCGGGTGGATCGGCTGCCCGCGGAAGAGCCGCTCGACTGCGGTGTCGAGGATCCCGGAGTCGGGGTCGTAGACGTAGCTCGCGTCGCCGACACCGAACCCGCCGCTGATCTCGTAGTCGGCCGCGGTCACCTTGATCGCGGCCGTCTCCCGGCTGAACCGGTTGAGCTGCAGCTGCGCCCTGGCGGCCACCGTCCCCGAGGTCTCACCGGACTCGGAGATGAGGCGTACGAACTTCACCGTGCTGCCCTGCGGGTCCTTCCACGGCACCGAGGGGGCGCTGGCCGAGCCGACGGCGAAGACGGTGTCCGGCTCGTCACCGACGCCGATGGTCTGCCCGAGCAGCGTCGCCTTCGTCGTGTAGTCGTAGACGGCGCCCTCGGTCTCCACCTTCCCGCCGACCGCGACCAGGTCGAGGTCCGAGCCCGCGCCGCGGCGCACGATCATCGGGGACGGCTTCGTCGTCAGCGGCAGCGCGGTGTCGTACAGCTGCCCTGGCGTGCCGACGTCGACGGTGAAGTTGGGGTTCACGCGGAGCTCGGCGCCGAACGGGGCCAGAGCGATGCGCAGCGCATCCCGCCGAGACTGGAAGACGTGCGTCCCGGTGTAGCGGGTCGCGGGGACGGCCTGGGGGAAGACGGTGCCGATGGTGACCGTCGGCGGCATCAGCGCGGTGACCACCTGGGCGAGGGTGGCGTTGGTCAGCGTGATTGTGCTCTCGAGCGTGTGGCCCTTGCCGTCCTCGTCGCTGATCCAGAAGAGCAGCCCGGATCCGCCGCGCGTGAAGGTGCTGGGGTTCGACCGGGCCCGGCACACCCCGACGTAGCGGGCGGCAGCGAGCAGGCCGTTGCCGGTGGTGTCGACGTCGACCTGGCCGTCGACGACGACCATGTGCCCGTAGTAGCCGAGCTGCGCGATCAGCTCATCGGGGGTCTCCTCGGCCAGCTCCAGCTCCCAGGAGCCGAGCGCCTCGAGGGTCTCCGTGAACGGCATCAGCGGCTCACGACTCGGACGCGCTCGCCGGTCGAGCCGCGGTACTGCGCCCACAGGTCAGCGAATGCGTCGCCGGCCTGCGGGGCGGCGTCGACTTCGTGGCCGAGGAAGAAGTCCAGTTGCAGCACGGCCGCCTTGGCGATCGACGCGGTCGCCGTCGTGGTGGTGACCGTGACCATGGAGCCCAGGACGAAGCGGTTCCCGTCGGCGTCGGCCGAACTGGCCCGCAGGCCACCGGTGACGACGCTCGCGGTCTCCGCCGCGGTGCGTGCGACCCCCAGAGTCGCGGACGAATGACGCTTCATAACGCCGGTGACGAAACGGGCGCCCCTGCGCAGGGAAAGGTCCACGTGGACCCGGCCCGGCGCGCCGGGGTAGGACAGGCGCACGGCCACCTCCTCCGGGGTGTTCCGCAGCACGGTCAGCTCCGGCTGAGAGGTCAGCGCCACCCCGTTGACCGTGAACGCGTACGACTTCGGCGATCGCCACGCGCCTGCGTCCCAGCAGGACACCGTGATCGCGCCGGACGGGCCCGACATCAGACGCACCAGCCCGTTGTCGACCTGCCAGACGACCAGCGGGGGAGTGAACGTGCCGGCCCTGCGGATGCCGTCGAACAGGATCCGCGCCGATCCGCTCATGTAGGACTCCGCAGGAACCGTCCACCGCGGTGACACCCCGGCCGGGATCCCGAGGAACACCTGCAGTACTCCGTCGGCCGACGTCCGGCCGATCGAGGACGCCGGCACCGTCGGACCGGTGAAGTAGGACGTCGCCCCACTGGCCGGGGCGTGCCAGAACACCGCCGCCGGCGGGGTGCCGACCGTCGTCGACCGGGCCACGGTCGGCACCCGCGACTCGACCTCGACATCGCGCCCCGACCCCAGCCGCAGAAGGGTGATCGCCCAGTCGACGGTCTGATACGCGCCCTCCTGGATGCGGGTGAACACCGACCGCACGTCAGCCACCAGGTAGAAGCCGCTCAGCTCGAGCTTGTCGGTGAAGGTAACCGGGACGACCTGGTCGCGGAGCCCGAGCACGTTCCGGTGGGTGGCCTCGACGAACGCGCGGGTGGACGGCGGGTGCGACTCCTGCCCGACGATCTTCAGCGTGTCGGCGTCCTCGTCGGCGACCTTCGTCTCGCGCAGGGCGATCCCGCCGATGGTGACCGTGCCCCACATCTAGCTGTCCTCCCGGTCCACGTTGAGGAGCTCCTCGCGGAGCGCACGCGCGAAGCGGCGGATCTCGGCGCGGTCCCGGATGTCGAAGCCCTGCAGCTCCACCGTGAGGTTCTGGACGACGACCGACTTCCCGCCGGCCGCGGCCAGCTCGCGGGTCTTGTCGGCCGAGAACACTCGGCCGGGCTGGTCGAACTGGACGAATTCCTCGCCCTCCTCGCCGACCTTGAGGAACTGCCCGGCGCCGAATCGGCCGCCCCGGGCGTAAGGCGAGTAGAGCCGCTCCTGACTGTCATTCGGGTTGCCCTTCCACCCGGCACCCAGCAGCCCGTTCCACCAGTTCATGTACACGGGGTCGTTCTGCCGGGCCTCGTCGAAGATGAAGGACTGCGACCCGCCGCCACCGCCGCCTGCCGGCGCGTAGAGCCGCTCCTGGCCGTCGGTCGGGTCTCCGCGCCACCCAGCGGCGAGCAGGGCGTTGCGCACTGCGTCGCTGAGCGACCCGGCCGCGACCGACACTGCGTTCGTCAGCGCCGGTCCGGCGGCAACGACCGCCTGCGTCATGAACGGTGCGGCCGCGGAAACCGAGCGGGTCATGGTGGGTGCGGCAGCCTGAATGGCGCCGGTGAGGCTGGGGCTGGCGCTGCGGACGGCGGCCGTCATGGTCGGTGTCGCACGCAGGATCGACGAGGTGAGCTGCGGGGAGGCCACGTCGACGCCTTCGTTGATGCCGGCCGTCATCGCCTCGAACAGCTGGGAAGTGACGTAGTCGACGTCGGTCGAGGCGCCCGATCCGGGAGCGAACCGCCCGCCGCCGGCCACGTTCCCGCGCATGACGATGTCCGCCCGGCCCGAGTTCAGGGCGGCGAACTTGGCGCCACCCTGCTCGCCGACGGTCATCGCGTTGTTGATGAACTCGCCGGCGGAAAGCCGGTAGTCGGTTCCCCCTGGTCCGACCGCGCGGACCAGGTCATCCGTAGGCCCGCCCGGCCCAATGACCATCCGGCCGGTCGCAGCGAAGATCGGGCCGCCGCCGGCCTTCCCCTTCAGTTCCTTCGTGGTGACGGTGACCGTTTTGTCGTGCAGCGCCGCGAGCTTGGCCGCGATCTTGTCGAGCCCACCGCTCGCGTAGTCGTTGAGGAACGCCGACGGTGTCGGGCGCTGCGCGCCGAGGATGTTGAGCCGCTGCGTCGCGTTGTCCGCACCACCGAGCAACGGGCTCGGATTGAGGTTCGCCCACGGCGTCGGCCGCTGACCGGCGAGTACTGCGAGCACGTTCATCGCACCGCCGTAGTGCGCGTTCAGCTGCGCCGTGTCGACGTCGGCCACCGGCGTCGGGCGCTGCCCGTCGAGCTCCTCGATCTGCGCTGTAGCAGTCGCCGTTGCCCCGGCGAAGGGGTTGATGTCCAGGTCGAGGACCGGCATCGGCTTCTGCCCCGACAGCACGAAGAGGACGCTCATCGCGTCGGCCATCTTGGCCAGCGCCGGGTCCGTGTTCGCGTCGACCGTCGGCGTCGCGGTCGTCGTCGCCAGGCCCGTGAGCTGCGTCGACAGGTCGGTCAGGTGGCCCCTGGCCTGGTCGGTCTCCGCGACGACCTCGATGTCGCCGTTCGGGAGCTCCTTGATAGTGAAGCCGAGGTCGGCGAGGCGCTGCCGCAACTCGTCCGTGGGGGCCGTGATCGTGATCGACTTCTCGCCCGGTACCGCGGCGACGGCGAAGCCGAGCTCACCGACGGCGGCCGCGAGCTGCGCCTGCGCCAGCATCGCCCCGTCCGCCTGGCCGGTGATCTGGATGAGCTGCTGCCGGTAGTCCTCCATCGACTGCGGCAGCTGCACGCCCTGCGCGATCAACTGGTTGAGGCGGTCGAGTTCACCCTTCGCCCCGAGGATCGCCTTCTGAGTGTCGTCCATCGACGCCGGCAGATTGGACGTGGCGATCCGGCCCGCGGCCTGGACGGACTCGTCGTAGGCCTGGTTGAGGGCGAGCTGCGCCCGCTCCACGTCCTCGGTCGTGGACTCGCCATCGGCCAGGACCTCATTCAGCTTGGCCTGCGCGTCCTCGATGCCGTTCAGCGACTGCTCGTAAGCGAAGCCGGCGTCGACACGGGACCGGGCCTGGTCGACCTGGTCGGCCATCGCCTGGGTGACGCCCTTGATCGCCGATTCTTCCTGGGCGGCCAGCCGGGCGCCCTCGGCCTGCCAGAAGGCCAGACGTCGCTTGGCCGCCTCGAGGTCAGAAGCGCTCGTCGACTCGTCGAGCATCCGGTCGGTCAGCGTCTTCGACCACTCGGCGACCTTGGCCTGCGCCTGCTGGAGCGGGTTCATCGCGACCCACTGCTCGTGCAGGGCATCGTTCGTCTGCTCGATCGAGGAGAGGGCGAGGTAGTTCTGGGTGTTCATCCCCGCCAGGCCGGCGATGAACCCTCCGAATCCACTGTTGGCTTCATCGAATGCCGCTCGGTAGTCGCCCATCGTGGCGCGCGTCTCGTCGGCCGCGGCGCCACCCTGGCGGAGAGCATCCGCCCACTCGGCGGCCTGTTCGCTGGCCCGCTCCATGATGACGGTGACCGCGGTGATGGCCGCGCCCAGAATCGGGCCGGCCTTCTCGCTGATGGACTCGGCGTTGTCCCCGATCGTGGACAGCATCCCGGAGAAGACGCCAGCACCTTCCTCGGACCCACCCATGGCGTCGCCGACCTTGCCGATGCCAGTAGCGGCGGAACCCATCCATCCGGCGACCATGTCGCCGACCTTGAAGGCGCCGAATGCGGTCGCAACCGTGGGTAGTGCAGGCCCCAGCAGGTCAACGACGCCGAGCACGCCGCCGAGCGCGCCATTCAGCAGAGGCAGCACGTCGGAGGCCAGTTCGGCGCCCTGCCCGAGCAGCTCACCGAGGGTCGGCAGCAGCTTCTGCATGGAGGTGCCCAGCTGCGACCACACCTGGCCTGCGGCTGGGCCGTGGTCGGTGATCTTGTCGAAGAAGTCCGACAAGCCGGTGCCGGTCTTCGACAGGAAATCAGCGAAACCCTTCGTGACCGGCATGCCGCGCTCGACGGCCCGCGCCAGCCCGGGCAGGGCGTTTTCGGCGAGGTCCAGGATGCCGCCGGCGAAGACCTCGATCTGGGGCGCCGCGTCGGAGAAGACGTTGCGCAGCGACGGGCGCATCCGGTCGAAGCCGGCGCTCACCTTGCCGGCGAGGCCCACGAGCACCGGCTCGATCGCGCCGGCGTCGGCGATCGCCCCGGCCTTGATCTGCTGCCAGGTGCCCAGCCACGCCGACTGCACCTTCGCCGACTGGGCGGCCGCAACGATGCCGATGCCGGCGAACAGGGCTACCGCCGCCGTGCTCATCAGGGGGGCGCCGGCTGCCAGCACCCCGCCGATCGCGGCGACGATCAGCGGCGAGTTGCGGATGAGCGACATCCGCATGCCGAGCGCCAGCTTGCCGCCAGCGTCGTCCCCGGCCTTCTGCGCCTGAGGCCCCAGGTCCTTCCCCAGCGCCCCCATCGACGACGCCAGGCTGCGCTGCGCATCGTCGAGCTTCCTCGTGGAGGTGACGGTGTTCGACTGGGCCTGCGAAAGCCGGTACTGCGCCTTCTCGAGAGCCTGAGTCAGCGCGAGAGCCCGGGCAGACCCCTCAGTCATCCCCTTCTGGCGGGCCTCGAGCAGTCGCCTCTCGGCCAAGGTGACCGCGTTCGACGCGTCCACCTCGGCACGGCGGGCCTTGACCAGCCGTGCCGACGACGCCTCGACAGCCTTCGCGAGGCCGTCGGTCATCCGCTTGCCGAGCTCCCGGCCCGCCCGGTCGGCGTCCGGGCCGAAGGCGGCCGCCGACCCGCGGAGAGTGGCCTGCGCAGAGTCCCTGTCCAGGTGGAGCTCCGCGTAGACGTCTGCGACCTTCCTGCCCTTGAACGCCACGAATCACCCCCCGCTGTAGCCGATGCCGGGGAAGCCCGGGTTCTGTGACATGGCAGCCATCGCGGCGATGTCGTCAGGGGTCCCGGCAGAGATCCCCGGGGCGCTCGAGGTGGGCGGAGGAGGCGGAGCGATCATCTCCTCTCGGCCGACTGGGCCGGCGGTGGCCAGAGCGGCGGTGACCGCGCCGCCTCGCACGTACAGGCGCTGCGCGTGCTGGAAGAAGCGCGAGCTGGGGAGCTCCAGCGGCTCGTCGACGCGGTGGAACACCGAGATGTCGTCGACGACGTCGTCGAGGCAGTCCAGGACCCAGAGGACCTCCTCGACCCGCGCTACGAGGGGTCCGGGGCCGCCATGACCTTCTGATAGTTCTCCGACGAGAAGAACACCGTGCCGATGTTGGAGAAGATGTCGGCGAGGTCCTCCGGCTCCACCTCCGGCGAGGCCTTCAGCGCGTTGAGGGGCTCCTCGCCGAGCAGCTCGACGCCCATCTTGAAGTTCGCGTTCGCCGTGCCGGCCTTCTGTGCGTCGAGCAGCCAGGACAGGACCAGCGCGGCCGACGGGTTCCGCGGGATCTGGTACGGCACGTCGTCCAGCTCGAACAGCGTCACCATCGCCACCGGGACGTCGCCGCGGCGGCCGCGCTTGCCGATGATGACCGGCCGGATCTCTCCCGGAGCGAGCTCCTGCTCGCCCAGGTCCTCACGGAGCGCCGCGAACTCCTCCTCGGAGATCGCGGTCGATGCCCCCGCGGTCGGCTTGGCGGCGCGCGGTGAGCGCTTGACCGCCGTCTTCTTGACCGTCGTCTTCTTCACGGCGGGGGTGCTCATGCCTGACGGTCCTCGACCCAGACGGCGTCGATCGAGTCGGACACGTAGTAGGCCTTGAAGGTCACCGGGATGAACTTCTGCTCCCCCCGCTTCCACGCCAGCGCGATGTTCTCCGTCGAGAGGCACCGGCGCGCAACGGCGTGCCGCATCCCCCCGCCGGGCTTCCGGCCGCGCAGCAGCACCGACGTGTAGTTGGGCCCGGTGTTCAGCAGCTTGCCGCTGATCGCCAGCGTGGGGCCGGGCGCGCCCTGGGTGCCGGTCGCGACCGTCACGGTGCCGCCGGTGAGGCCGGTCGGGGCCACGGTGACCTGGCCGACGTCGGTGCCCGCGTACGAGCCGCCGAAGGTCAGGGTGACCGCCGCGGGCAGCGGGCCGCCGGTGACCACGATGTCGCCGGCGTCGACGTTGGACAGCGACTCCAGAGCGGTCTGCACCGTGGCCGCCGACGCGTTGTAGGCGATCGCCCCGGTCGTCTGCCCGTTGACGGTGATCGCGATCGTCCCGGCCGTGGCCGACCCGAGGCTGATCGTCTGCACCTCGCTCGTGCCGACGGGGTTCGGCATGTTCAGCGCGGTCCGCAGGTTCGGCATCGTCTGCTCGGCGAAGGAGACGGTGATGTTCGTCATCTGCTCCGACAGCTCCGCGCCGGCGGCCATCGCGATCTGCTCGGCCACCAGGTCGACGTAGGTCTGGCCGATGGTGAGCGAAGCCTCCGCCCCGGTGGCGCCGACGTCCCGGAACGGGAACACGGGAAGGGCCAGCGCGTGCAGCGGCTCGGTGGCGCCGAACGGCCCGACGAAGACGTCGGCCGGACCGGCGAACAGGTTGGTGGCGGTGATGCCCATGGGTCAGCTCTCCTGGTTGCTGTTGGGGGTGTCGTCGGTGGTGCTCACCGGGGGAGCCCCGGGGTCCTGGTCGTCCTCGTCCTCGTCGTCGACGATCGGGTCGTCAGCGGGGTCGCCGACACCGATGACGACCGCAGGCGCGGTGGTGGGGACGGTGGCGGTGCCCTCGAGCTGCTCGACCACCTGACGGGTGGCGACGGCGAGGAGCGTGTCGGGCCTCTTGGCCCGGTTGGGGTTCTTCAGCAGGAGACCCATGCGATCGAGATCGAGGGCTTCCTCTTCGGAGACCTCCCGCTCGTTGAGCGGGTTGATGGTGTCGCGGACGGTGGGCATGGTCAGGCTCCTTGGGTCCAGGTGAAGGCGAGGTCGATGTCGACCCGCGCGAAGTCGGACTTTTCTTCCTCCACGCGCTCCGGTTCGGTGAGCGCGATGACGTCGTGCACCCGTGCCGGCGCGTAGTTGCCGAACGTCGACAGGTCGACGTCGACGCCCTGCAGCTGCCGGTCCCAGGTGGCCTCCAGCAGGCGGGCGGCGATCTGATCAGCGGTCAGCCACGCCGTCTCCTGCGGGTCTCCCTGGCCGCCGGGATTCGGTGCGACCCAGCACTCGACGAACACCACGGGATTCCGCATGGGCACTTCCAGGCCCGGGTCGCCGCCAAGCGCCCCACCGATGCGGATGAATCCGTCCGTGCGCAGCGCCTCGTCCACCGTGTCGGGCAGCTTCGTGTCGACCCGGACGCCGGACGCCAGCCGCAGCCACGCCGAGCAGACGAGCAGCGACGTCGGCCGGAACAGCGGCGAGCTCACGACGACCGGTACTTGTAGGCGGCCGGCCGCATGTAGGGCTTCGCCTTCGACCGGCGAGTGCCCTTCTCCACCCAGTACGGGTAGGCGGCGTGTTCCGGTGAGGACCGCGGGTTGGCGGCCGTCGACTCGATGATCGCGTGCGAGTCGGAGACCTCGGTGACGCTGATGCCGGAGCTGAGGCCCAGTGTCCGCCCCTTCTCCGCCAGCGTGCGGGCGTCGGAGGCGATCGCCTCCGCGATGCGGCGCATCGTCGGCTCGGTGTCGACCTGGTCGAGGGCGTCCTCGTGGACTACGACGCGCGCCATGAGCCCTCCCCGTCCCCGTGGATCGAAGGAGCGTCAGACATTCCGGATACGCGCGGGGACCCAGGAGCCGGACAGCATGATTCGCTCGGAGGCGGGCAGCACAGTCACGGTCATCGTGTCCGAGGTGGAGGCACCGCCGTTGTCGGTCGCCGTGTACTGGAACGTGAGCGTCGTCCCGGCCAGGGTCAGCGGGGCGGTGAAGGTCGCCGTCGCCGTCGCTGCGCCCGACAGCGTGACCGAGGGGGAACCCGCTGTCTGCGCCCACGCCCGGGTGACCACGGTCCCGTCGGTGTCGCCGTCGGTGCCGGTCAGGGTGACCGTCGCACCGGGCTCGACGTTGACCTGGTCGGCACCGGCCGAAGCGGTCGGCGGGGTGTTGCCTGCCGCTCCCTTGATGCTGACCAGGTACGCGGCCCCCGACTCCAGCCCCGCCGAGGAGTAGGTCACGGTCCGGGTGCCGGTCGCGCCGGCTGTCGGCCGTGACTCGGTGTGCAGCGACAGCGCCGTGGCGGGTGGGTTGGCCCCGGCGAGGATCTCGTACGCCTCGGTCATGGTGCCCGGGGGGATGGCGGTACGAGCTGCGCCCGACGTGGTGTTCAGCGCGACGTTGGCCAGCAGCAGCGTGTTCGCTGCCACGGTCGTCGTCTGCGGGATGGGGGTATTCCCCGCCTGCGACGCGACCCAGTTCCCGATCGAGTCCACGGGGGCGGCCAGGTCGGCACCGGTCATGCGAGAGATGCGCGCCGCTGCCCGGCCGTTGGCCGTCGTGAACGTCCACGACGCCGGCAGCAACCCCAGCGCGGTCGCGTCGGGCACCGGCAGCACGAAGATGCGGAGCACGCCGACGGTCTGCGCGGGTGACGCCGGGGACGGGACCGACGTCCAGCCCGAAGGCGTGGACGGCGCGGTCGTGTTCCGGGTGTAGACCTCGGCGTACAGCAGGTCACCGACGGCGGTGTTCGCGGGCTTGCTCACGACGATGGATGTCGTCGTGGCCGAGACGAACTCGGCGTAGTCGCCTGCCCCGGTGAGCAGGACGGGTACGGCCACTAGAGCGCCACCATCGAGTCGTCCACCGAGATCGACCCGGCACCGGAGTACCGGGGCAGGCCGTCGGACCCCGGCCAGTTGATACCGCGCATCGTGTTGCGCACCCGAGCGGTCGCGCCCGATGCGCAGTAGACGGTGGGCACGGTCTGGCGACGGGTGCTGCTGCCCGCGTCGGTCCACAGCCCGTCGATGAGCACCCGGGAGGTGCCGGCGACGTGGATGACCCCGGCGTCGTCCCGGCCGGTCGCCGACGGGTCGGCCATTGCGTAGGACGCCCAGCAGTCCCGCAGGGTGACGCCGTTCGCGCCCTCGATCCGGAACGCGGCGCCCGCCGAAGGGAGCCCGGAGTTCCGGCCCTCGGAGCGGACCCCATTGAAGACGAGCTGGCCGACGTTGCTGCCGGTCACGTGCACGCCGGTCCCCGGGTCGCCGGTGATGTAGATGGGCCCGACGTAGGTCTTCGAAAGGCTGGCGGCCTCGAACAGGTACTCGGTGGCCCGCTGCCCGTAGGTGGTCGGGCCGAAGTAGCTCATGTCGTACATGAGCCCGTCGGGCCACAGGATGTTGTCCGACCCGGAGATCCGGACCGGGTCCTCCATGAAGTTGTTGACGTGGCCGCCGCCGTTGGTGAAGCAGCCGAGCATCGGCAGCCGGATCAGCCACTTGAAGTTGTCGAACGAGCAGTTCTCGATGTGCGAGTAGGCGAGGATGCCCTGCGACCCGTTGGACGCCTGCTCCTGGAAGATCCCGGCCGTGTTGACGTTGGCCTCGAAGTCGATGTCCCGGAGGACGACGCCCTGGGTGCGGGCGCCGGCGCCGGGCTTCAGCGCGAAGACGCCGTTCGTGCCCCGGACCTGCATCTTCGACCCGTAGCCGAACTCGCTCTCGGTGCCGGTGCCGAGCAGCTTGAAGCCGTCGTAGAGCTGGAACGGCGTGGCGCCGGCGTCGTAGACGTCGGTGGTCGGCACGTAGAGGATCGCGGGCTTGAAGGTCTGCGCCGCCCCGTAGGTCATCGCCGCCCGAAGCTTGTCCGCCGGCGTGGCCCCGGCGAACGACGAGAGCAGCACTGTGTTCGGCCAGGCCGAGGCGACCGTCTCCGGGACGGGCAGGTTTCGGCTCCACTGACGCAGGGTCTCGGTGTAGTCGGCGACCTCGGAGTGAAGCGCCGCGTGCCCGGCCTGGCCGTCGACGATCGTGGTGTCGGAGAGCGGGACGCTCAGGTCGGCCATCAGACCGTCGTCGTCACGGTCGAGGCCACGACGTTGCTGCCGCCGCCGACTGCCGGTGACACCGGACGGTCTGGACGTCCCTTCGCCTTCAGGGCCAGGCCGATCAGCACGAAGACGGCCATCAGACGCCCACCACGAGATCCTTCGAGTAGGCGCCGTTGACAGCGGGGCTGGTGGCCGCCGCCGGGTCGGAGGAGCCGACGACCGTCTTCGTCCAGATCACCTTGATGTCGGTGCGCGAGGTCGGTCGGTTCGGCCAGGTCCCGGCCGGGTCGTTCTGGTCCACGTAGAGCGTCGACCCGGCGGGAAGGTCGGCGATCGGCGGCGTGTAGTTGCCCGCCTTCGCCTGCTGCGCGCCGGTGCCGATGGTGCGGATCGAGGCGGTGCCGGCGGCCTGGTCGGCGGTGACCCTGGCGTCCCCGGTCTGCACCGCGTTGACGATGCGGCTGTCGTTGCCCTGCGCCGCGGTGCCGGACGTCGTGCCGTAGGTGACCGCCAGGGTCCGGTCGACCGACAGATCGCCGCCGCCGGACAGGCCGGTGCCCGACACGACCTGCCGGGTCGGCAGGACCGCCGTGGACGCGATGGTGATCGTGTCCCCGGCGTCGTTGACCGTGATCGTGACGCCGGCGCCGGCGACCAGCGCGCCGCCGATCGTGTCCCGGACGATTTCCGGGTCGGTGGTCCCGCCCCCGCCGCCGGAGGAGTTGATCGTGAACGTGTTGGCCACGTCGTCGTACGTGGTGGTGACGTTCGTGCCTGCCACGATCAGCGCCGCGACGATGTCCTGCACCGTCTCGGTCAGGTCCGAGATCGTGGCCGCTGCCTGGGTGCCGGTGTGGTTGGCCCGGGCCTTCGCCGCGGTGTCGGCCACCGCCTGCGCCGTGGATACCGGCTTGCTCGCGTCGGAGGTGTTGTCGACGCTGCCGAGTCCGACGTGGGCCTTCGTGATGCCGGTGGGCGTGCCGGTGAAGGCCGGGCTGGCCAGCGGTGCCTTCAGGTTCAGCGCCGCCTGCTGCGCCGTCGACACCGGCTTCGCGGCGTCGGACGTGTTGTCGACCTGGTCGAGGCCGATCGTGGCGCGCGCGCCGAGAGCAGCGGTCGCGGCCAGCAGCGCCCGGCCCACCGAACCGGAGTCCGAGATGTCGACCGCGAGGTGAGTGTGCGGGCCCGGCGGGAACTGCTCGACGGCGGCGTGGACCAGCGAGTTGATGTCGTTGATCAGGTCCGCGAGCTGGCTGTCGAGGACCTCGGCGGGGGCGACCGGCTCGCCGATGAGGATCCCGAGCTCCGCGAGCAGCTCCATCTCCGCCCGCGTCACGTTGTACTGGACACCCGGGTTCAGGGTCGTCGACACGACGTAGAACTCGTCGACTGCCATCAGCTCGACTTCCTCAGCTGCGCCTGGAGCGCCTCAGCCCACGGCCCGGGCTCTCCGTCGACCTGATAGACGGGCCCGGACAGCTTCAGCGCCCCGTCGACCGTCTCCTCCGAGGTGATCGGCCACATGACGACATCGGCCGCGTCGAGACCCCCGACGGCCGCCACACCGGCGGGCGGGGCGAGCAGCGTCATGCCGGTCGTCATCGGCGCCGACCGGTCCTCGGGCTCGTCGTTGTCCAGCGACCGCGCCGTCGACGGTGTCACCAGGCACCAGCGCACCTTGGCGTCGACGACGTCGACGACCTGGGCGCCGATCGGGGTGCGGACGGGCTGCCCGTCGCCGTCGACGCGCGGGATCCGCTTCCGCAGCCCGATCGTGTGGTTACCGAGCTTCACGCGACGCACCAGACCTGGCGGACCGGGTCCCAGTACTTCGCCGGCAGCGCAGGGTCCGGCCAGGGCTGCGCCGGCGGGAACGAGCCCCGCGGGCCGCCGGTGGCCGCCCGGTAGGTGGCCCTGACCCCTGCTCGGATGGCATCCCGGCGCCGAGCCTGCGGCCAGGTCGCCGACGTCGGTCCGGAGGTCCGGGAAGCCAGTGACGTCGGGTTCTCCGCCACCAGGGCGACGAGCTCGAGCGCCGGCGACCAGAGGGCGTGCGTGTCGAGCAGCGGGTCCGGGAGCTCCGTGAGCCCGGAGTCCTCGCGGAGCCACCCGGCGACCAGCCGCATGGTGACGGCCAGCTGGTCGTCGGAGAAGTCCTCCTGAGGGACGAGGTCCCGGACGTCCTTCGCGGTGAGCAGTGACATCCGGGACCTCCTCCCGTCAGGCGGTCAGGCGCCGGCGCCGGGCTGGCCGCCCGGGTCGCCCGCCGGCCGCTGGTAGGACGCCATGAACTCGTCGTCCTTCAGCTCCTTGACCGTGATGGCCTCGGCCTGTTCCTCGGTCAGGTCACCCAGACCGCGGAACTGCAGCCAGATGGCCTTGTTCGCCGTCTGCGGCGGCCGCTCAGGCTCGGACTCCGAGTCGGCGACGACCCCCGTCGACGACAGCTCGTCCGCCCCCGCCGCGGCCGCATCCCGGTCCAGCGGGGTCGGCTGCGCGCCGGCGGGTGACGACGGGGCGGTCGCGGCGAGAGCATCCGCGAGGGCCGCCCGCTGCTCGTCGTCGAGGCTGGCGACGGCGGCCACCAGGTCGACCTCGCCGATCTCGCCGTCGAGGATCTCGTCGTCACCGACCAGGGCGCCGTCCAGTGGCGGCTTCACGTCGGCGGCCTCGTCGTCGTCGAAGAAGACGTCGAACCGCTCGCCGCGGGCGAGCTCGTCGCCGTCGATCGAGATCGTCTCGCCGCGCAGCGCCGTGCGGTAGACACCGTCTGAGTCGAGGTAGGTGAACACCGCGTGCTTGACCACGCGCTCCACGGCGGCCATCAGCCGGCCAGCCCGGTGAACTTCTTGATCGAGTACGGGTTGGTCACGCCCATGATCGGCATGACCGACGACTGCACCCACTGGCGCTTCGTCTTCGGCTCCCGCCACGTCTCCGTGGCGAGGCCCTGCTCGTAGTCGAGGAAGCCGACCTGGCCCCGGGCGACGGCGTAGGCCGTGCCCGCTGGCACCCGGTTGGAGGCGAACAGCTCGATGCTGTTGGAGCGCAGCAGCTCCCCGAGGTTCGCGCCGTAGACCGTGACGAGCGCCGCGTACTGCGTCGGGTTGACGAGCCACAGGTCGTAGACGACGCCGAGCTCGTCGACGTCGGCAGCCAGCTGGGCCTTGGCGAAGTCCGCCGCCGGCCACAGGCTGTTGTTCGACTGCGACGAGCCGCCGGTCACGACGGCGCCCCAGTTCACGCCGGTGATGACCCCGGCGCCGCCGAGCGCGGCGATCGCCGCCTCGAGCGTGATGATCGCCCGGGTATTGACCTTCCGGACGATGGTGTTCGCCAGGGCGGTGGTCTGGTTGTCGAAGTACACCTTGTCGTTGCGCCGGACCGCCTCGTCGGAGATCCAGAACTTGCCACCCCAGTCCTCGGACAGGGCCACCTGGGGCGCGGTCCGGGGGGCCCCGACGATCGGGTACTCGTCGCCGGGCATCCGGCGTTCGACGTCCCGGCTGGTGTAGAGCTGGTTCGACGTGGCCTGGTCGAAGATCACGGCGCCGGAGGCGACGGTGGTCCCGGACGAGGCGAAGATCCGGTCGACGATGAACTTCTGCAGCGTGAGGTCCGCGATCCGCTTCGTGATGCGGCCCGGCTGCTTCAGCGCGGTGTCGACCGTCAGGGTGTTGCCGGTGAGAACCGGCGCCCCGAGGGGGTAGGACACGGGTGCGGTCATGGTCTGGGCTCCTCGGGGCTCAGTAGAGGGAGATCTCGGCGTCCGCGCCGCTGGTGGCGGCGGTGACGGCGAAGCCGACGGCGACGCCGCTGGCCTTGACGATGGCTCGACCCGACGCGTCGGACTCGACGTCCTGACCGGCGGCCAGGTTCGCGGCGCAGTTGACGTAGGTGACCCGCGAGTTGCCTCGCATCACGCCGACCTTGCCGCCGGACGCGGCGTCGTACTTCGAGACGCCGAACGCCTTCGCGCCGGCCCCGGTGTGGGCGACGGTGATGTTGCCGCCGTTGTCCGCGGTCTGCCGGTTGCCGGTGATGGAAACGAACCGCTTGCCGGTGACGGCAGCCGAGGCGTGGCAGGTGAGGTCGACCCCCGGCTCGTAGACGCCGACGTTCTCGTTGGCCATGGGTCAGCCCTCCCGGCTGGTCGTGGTGGAGACGGCACCGAACCAGCCCAGGTCCTCCTGGGCGGCCGGCTGCTGGTCGTGGCCGAGCTCGGCCACCGGCACCAGGCCCTTGGCCAGGCTGGCGAGCTGCTGCTCGGCGACCTCGCCCTCGACCTGGAGCTTGTTCAGCCAAGCCGCCTTGGCGGCCGGCGTGGTGCGCCCCTCGCTGATGGCCGCGTTGACCATCTGCTCGCGGCGCTCCGCCTGCTGCTGCTCCCGCGCCGCGCGCCCCGAGGCCGCGTCGGTGCGCAGCTGCTCGAGCACACCGGAGTCGATGGCGACGGCGCCCTCGGGGAGCGCCGCGTTCGGCTCCTTGGCGGAGTCCTTCTTGATCTCTGCCACCGTGCTGACGATCTGGTCCTCGCTGGCATCCGCCGCGAGTCCGAGCGTCGTCCGCATGGTGGCGAGCTGCTCGTCCGTGAAAGGCACGGGCGTGCTCCTCTCCTTGTGCGTTGACCCGCTCGCGGACGCGGCGGGGGTCTGGGGGGAGGCGGCGTAGGACATCCGCTTCCCGTCGGGTGCCACGTGGAGGAGCCCCTCGGAGCTCATCTCGCGGCGGGCACCGGTCAGAGCGGTCACGAGCCGCCCCTGCACGACGAGGTCGGCGCCACCCGGCAGTCGCGGAGGAGGAGCCTCGGCGCGGCCGGCGTAGGCGAACAGCTTGCGTACCGTCTCGGTGTGCCGGTCGGCAGACGCCAGCTGGTCCCACATGTCCCAGAAGCTCGGCGTCGAGCTGCCGGGGACGACCTGCTCGCCGGATGCTCGGCCGTTGTCCTCGGCCGTGGCGATGCGGTCGGCCAGCTTCGCGGCCACGGCTTCCTCGCCCGTGTACCAGGTCTCTTCGACCATGACCCCGCGCCATTCCGCTGAGGTCCCGCCGGCCTTCGCCGCGTACGCAGAGGCGTACGCGTTGCTCGTCGAGTCGAGCATCTCGGCGGCCTTGCGCATCTCCGACGCCGGGCCGAACGCGTAGCCCGAAGCGTCGTGGATCATCATCTGCGAGCCGATGCCCATCACGACCTCGTCGCCGGCCATCGCGATCACCGAGGCCGCGGAGGCGGCCATCCCATCGACCCAGACCGTGACCTCGGCCCGGTGCTGGCGGAGCACGTTGGCGATCGCGACGCCGTCCATGGCGTTGCCGCCGGGGCTGTTCAGGTGCAGGTCGATGTGGTCGACGTCCAGCGCAGCCACGTCGCGAACGAAGCTCGTGGCCGTGGTGCCTGACCAGCCACCGATCGCGTCGAAGATGTAGACGTCGGCGGTCTTCCGCTCGCTGTTCTCGCCCCCGGACTGGTCACCGACGACCTCTGCGCGGGCTGGGCCGATGTGGAACCACTCGCGGGGCTGCTCGACCGGCAGGTCCGCCAGGGCGGGCATTCGGGGATCACGGGTCACTGGTCGCCTCCAGAGGCGGGGTTGGGCTGCGGGATGACGTAGTCCTTCGCCGGAAGGCCCAGGAGGTCACGCAGCCAGGAATCCAGACCGGGCGACGCCTTCAGGGCGCCCGTCGCCAAGAGGTCCTTGACGGCTGCCACGACAGCGGCGCTGTCCCGGCCGATGGGCTCGAAGACGACCCGCGGTGCCGGCTCGTCGACGCCGAAGTTCAGGTCGACCATGTCCTCGACGACGTGCTGCGTGGTGGTGTCGGCGAAGGTCTGCGCCAGCGAGTTGAGGGAGCCGAAGAAGGTGCCGGCCTGCACCGACGCGAGGGCGTAGGAGCCGCCCTGCGCGTTCAGGTTGAGGAAGTGCGCGAGGACCGAGCGGCCGATCTGCTCGTCGTGGTAGCGAACCGCCTTCTCCGCGTCGGGCAGTGTTCCCTTCACGCCGAGCAACTCGAGCTTCGCCGAGAAGGGGATGCCGGCGCCGGAGTTGTCCCCCGACCGCACGGACTTGGCGACCCCCTCGCCCTTGTCGAGGTCGTCGGGCGGCACCGTCACGAGGTTCGGATCGCCGCCGGTGTAGACCGGCAGACCCATCCCGTTCCGGTCGATCGTCTGCGCCCACGTGCGCAGCAGACGGTCCTTGATCAGCCAGTGCTTGTAGGCGGCCCGCAGCAGCGACGTGCCGAGCCAGTTGGCGCCCTCACGGTCGAGGACGTAGGCGACCAGCCGGGTCACGTCGAGGATCGGGCCCTTGCCGTCGACGGCGATCAGTCCGGCCGGCGGGTGCTGCTCGATCGACTTCAGGCCGCCGTCCATGGCGACGTTGATCTTCGAGATCGTGCGTGGCCACCGCGGCGCCAGCTTCCGCAGGTGCATGAAACCGTCGGCGCCCAGCGGCCGGTACACCTGCTCGAAGTACATGTGCCCGAACACCGTCATCAGCAGGGCGTTCTGCAGATGCTCCGACCAGGAGAACCGATCCCGGGTCCGCGCCGGCGGGGTGTCGTCGTCCTGGCCCTTGATCCGCAGGCCCAGGTCGTCGGCGACGAACTGGACGACCTCGTCGCGGGCGCCGGCCGGGTCCAGCCGCCACTCCGTCTGCCGCACCGGCAGCGTCACCGCGCGAAGCACCGACTGCACCTGCGCGTCCTGCCGGCGCATCCGGTCGAACACCTCGATCGACAACGGCCACTGCAGCTCGGGCGTCTCCTCGACGTTGACTGACCACCACGACGCCTCGTCCTGCGGCGACGAGTAGCCGACCTCCGTCGACGGCGAGCTCCGCCGGGGGCGGCCACCGGGTGACCGGAGCGGGATGGGTTCAGCCACGCGACACCACCCCTCTCTCAGAAGCCGACGGTCGACAGGTCACCGACACCGACGGACGCGAGTTCCGCTGTATCGGCCTTGATCACTCGGGCGGTCGGCAAGGTCTGCTTCACCGGCTGCGCCGCGACGGTCAGCAGCCCGTGCCGGGCCAGGGACAGCGACACCACCTGGCTGATGCCGGCGCCGCCCGCGCGCCGGTCGAAGTACCGGACGTCCCCGGACTGCCGCCAGGTCGCCGACTCCACGGCCGCGTCCGTCTCCGGCATCGGCACGCCCGGCAGGCGCAGCTCGTCGGCCTCGATGTCGCGCACCAGGCCCTCGTCGGCCTGCGACCGCTCGATCGACGTCAGCACCTGCGGGTCGAAGCCCTCAGCGCGGATGTCCGGAAGCAGCGACCCGCCCTTGCCGCGGCTGTCGATCACCAGCGTCGCGGGGTCGACCTTCGCGATGATCTTCTTCAGGACGGCGACCGCGGCCGAGGACGGCCCCGACCAGATCTCCTCGCCGTGCTTGCGGCCGTCCGTCCGCCACCCGCAGACAGAGATCGTGGCCACCCTCCGAAGCGACACCTCGATGCCCAACGCGAGCGGCCCCACCGGCGCCGACAGCGGATCCCGCCGGGCCTTCCATACCTCGAAGTCGAACGCGGACTCGCCGGCCTCGTTCGGATCCGGATCCGGCCAGTAGTCCGGGGCCGCCAGACCTTCGACGAGGAACCCACGGTCCCCGGACTCCGTGCGGTCCGCCTGCAGCGTGCCGACGTCGAACAGGTAGCCCAGGGACGGATTCCCCTGCTGCCACAGCGCGACCGTCTCCGGCGGCGGCTCGAGCTCGGGATCGGGCAACCGAGGATCGCCGAGCAGCTTCCGCCCCTCGGCCTCCGCGGCCGCCGTGAGGTCCTCGAGCGACGGGACGCTGAACTCGATCCACGTCACACCCCGGGCGCCCGACAGGGCACGCTTCCGCAGGCGTGCGAAAACGACCCCGTTGTGGTGCGTCTCCTCATCAGGCGGCGTCGACACGTAGATCGTTTGTGCCCGCCGGCCCGTCCGGATCGCCGCCGTCCGGAGCGTGTACCGCAGAGCCGACAGCTCCGAGTCGGTGACGTCCAGCGCCTCGTCGACGATCAGCATGTCGGCCCACAGACCACGACCTGCAGAGTTCGACCGGGTGAAGAACAGGATCTGCGACCCGTCCTTCAGGTTGATCGACCGGCTCACGTTGCCGTAGCCGATCCCGCCGGCGTGGGGCTCCCCGTTGCCCTTCAGCCGCGACTTCAGGTCCGGGTGGCTCAGGAAAATCTTCGCAACCCGCTCGTGAGCGTCCGCCGCGGTCTTCCACGTGTGCGCCGTCCAGAGGATCCGCTTCTCGCGGAACTGCGGCAGCGTGACGCCGGCGACCACGCGCACCTCGAGCACGCCGCCCTTGCCGTTCTGCCGGCTCACCACCTCGCCGACCGCGCTCGCCGCGAACTGGTCCTGCGCGTCCGTCGCGCAGATGTCGAGGACCGACCCCTCCTGCCAGGGGATCAGGTCGATGACGTTCGGACCGAGGCGGTCAACCAGCCGCAGGGCGGCGTCGCCCAAACGGTCGCACGTTGCCGTCGCCGACACGATCCGGATCCGCGGCTCCTGCAGCCCCACCGGAAAGCTCGTCGGCTGCCTCGTCAACCGCGTCCCCCTTCGACGGCTCCGACAGTCCGCGGAACGTCTGCAGCTGGATCCGCAGCTCGCGAGCGAGCGCCGCCTTGTCCCGCGCGGCCGTCGTCCGGTCCTGCGTCTGCGCCAGGTCGACCGCGATCGCCGCGATCGAGGACGCCGGACCCACCGACGTCGCCGTCCAGCCAGCGGCCTTCAACTCGGCCTTGATCCGCCGCTCGACCGGCCCGGCGCGGTGCCGGACCGCGGGCTTTCGCGGCGTCATCGAACGCCCCATGCATGACCATGCAGAGCGGGGAAGCCGCTGGTGAATGGCCATACAGCCGTCGCCCGGCGGCCCCCGGCCTTGGTGGCAACCGGGCCAGAGAGAAAAATCCTGACTGCTGCGCGGGGGTCAGGATGATCATGTGCTGGATATTTCAAGATCATCCGTGGTGGCACGCCGTCATCCACCTCCGTGCATGGCCATCCACCGGCCTGCGTTCGTCATGCACTTCCGTGCATGGTCAGACGGTCGCGGCCTGCCTGATGCCGAGCGCAGCCCAGCCGGGGAAGTCCTCGACGTCGTCGTCGCGGTCGAAGCGTTCGAACCAGGTGCGGATGGATGCGAGGCCCGCGTGCTTGTCTGCTCGGTTGCGGTGGGCGACGCGGTGTCCGAGCTCGGCCTGGTCGAGCAGCAGCAGGTAGATGTGGGTGGCGCCGGTGAGGGCGGCTGCCTTGGCGCGTGCGCTGCTGGTGGCGCCGGCTCGTATGACGACGGCCCGTGCGTGTGGGTCGGCGGCGAGCTGGGCGAGGGCGGTGGTGAACTGGGTCTCGGTGGTCCACTGCGGGTCGTCGCGGTCGTAGACGGTGAGGCCGGAGACGCGGGCGGCGGTGGTCTTCCCTGCGCCGGCTGGGCCGCAGAGCAGGACGACGAGGCGATCGCCAGCACCTGGCCGGCCATCTCCGGGTGTCGGGGTGGTCGGCACGTCGAACCAGTTGTCGGTCCACCACTCGGGGCGGGTGAAGGGGACGGCGTCGGTGGTGCGTGTGCCGTCGCCTCGGCTGCGGTTGCAGGTGGCGAGGAGGAGGCGGTCGCCTCGGGTTCCGCCTTGGGAGCGGGCGAGTGTGTGGTCGAGCTCGAGCGGCATGCCGTCGGGGTTGCGTGCCGCGTCTCGGTACATGGGGAGGCCTTCGCCGTGTGGTCGGCAGAGGCAGGCGGGTCCGCAGTCGTTGAGGTCGAGGCAGGGGCAGGGGTCGCCGTCCTTGTGGCGGGCGAGGGTGCGGCGCTTGTCCTGCTGGTGTTGCCAGCCGAGGCCTCGTTCGGTGGTGCTCTTGCGCGCCGGCATCAGGCCTCGGCCATGAGGGCGGCGACGTCGGCCAGGTCCTGGAGGACTGCCTCGAGCTCGGCGTAGGTCCAGGGCTGGCAGCAGGCGCAGGGGCCGCCGTGGCGGACGAGGCCGAGGCTGCCGGTGGCCGTGTCCTCGAAGAGGGTGAGGTGCCGGCCGACGGGGTGGCGGTGGCAGTTGCAGTTGTCGGCGCAGAGGCCGAGGCCCCAGCCGCTGACGGTGACGGTCGTGCCGTCGTCGCGGATCTGGCCGATCTGGAAGATGGAGGGGCGGCGGCCGCGGGTCACGGTGTGGGGCCGATGCGGGCGTCGGGCGCGTACCGCTCGGGGTGGACCAGCTGGTCGCGTTCGTCGAGGAGCTCGTCGAGGTGTGCGTCGGTGGAGCGGATGTCGGCTTCGTACTGCTCGACGTCGGCGAGGGCGCGGAGCATGTCGGCGTCGCGGCGGTCGCGGGCGGCGACCTTGACGGAGCGGGCGGCGGTGAAGCGCCGGAGCTCGGCTTCGATGGCGGCGAGATCGCGGGCTGGGGTGGGCATGGCGACCTCCCCTCGCGATGAAGTGCTACGCGGCGAGCTCGGCTGGGGTGAGTGGCTGCTCCCGCAGCGAGTTGATGTGCGCGATCAGCGCGGCGCTCGGGTGGAACCACTCGCGGCGATGAGCGTGGTCGAGACGGAACTGCCGGTGTCGTTCGGCTTCTAGTTCGCGGTGCTCGCCGATCTCGGTGGCGAGCAGCACAGCGTTCGGCGGGTATGCCCGGAGCCGGCTAGCGATGTCGACGGTCTGCCCGATCTTGATGAGTTGGCCGACGCGGATGTAGAACACGGTGACCGGCTCGTTGACCGGCTGCAGCGTGCGCCGGGCGGCGTCGCGGTGTTCGACGTCGGCGACTCGGTCGAGCAGCTCGGAGGTGATGGGGACGCCGATGCGCTGGAGGTAGCTGCAGCGAGCAGCGACGCGGGCCTTGATGGGGCCCGGCAGGTCGGACTCGACGATGCCGTCCCAGGGCTGCGGTTCACGCTGGGGCGCTTCTGCGGGGAGCGTGAAGGAGGCCGCGGTGCCGTTGGCGACGAAGGTCGCGCCGAAGTCCACGGCGGTGATGATGGGCGAGCCTGCCGACAGTTTCCGGGTATGCGGTCGCCCCGCGGATTGGTATACACGACCTGTGGTTGAGGGCGCAACTCCCTGTCGAAGAGCGGCCATCCGCGTGTTGCGCTGCTCGTCGTACCAGCGGACGACCTCGGCGAGGTCGTAGCGGCCGTCGACGGGGGTGATGTGGCCGCGTCGGCGCCATGCCCAGATGGTTCGGAGTTGGACGTCGAAGAGGACAGCGAGTTGCTCGGCTGTACGCCAGACCGGATCGCTCATGGCCTGACGAACGCCCAGCCGACGGCGTCGCCCGGTGGGACGGTCAGCGCGTGCAGATGAGCGGCCCGAGCCCCCTGGTCGGCGAACAGCTGCGGCTGCGCTTCCGCCTTCGACATCCAATCTTCGAGCTCGTCGCGGAACGTGTCCCGCTCGTCGGGTGTGAGGTCGGCCCACCCGTCGGGGAGGACGGCGTCGCCGTCGCGCTGCACGGCTTCCCAGGCCAGGCCCTCGGGGTTGCCGCTCACGGGTAGCTCACGACCTCAGGGCGGTCGAGGTCGGCCGCGACCGCCTCTACCCGCCGCCGGCGCTGGCTGGCGCGGGAGGTGACGGCCTGCCTCGGGATCACCCAGGTGTCGCCGACCTTGACCGCGTCGAGCTGGCCGGCGTTGACCAGCTGCAGCGCACGCTGCCGGGAGATCCCGAGCTCGTCGGCGGTCTGGGTCACCGACAGCAGTTCGGGGACCGTGGTCGCGTTGATGCGCTGATGGAAGGCGTCGGTGGGCAGCACCTCGAGCGCGTAGACCTGGTGGCCGGTGGCCAGGACGATCGACAGCGCGGTGATGGTGGCCTGCCGCAGGTTGTCCGCTGGCACGGTGAGGATCAGTTCGACGCGGCCGCCGTGGACCGCGCGTGCGACGACGCCGGCGTAGGGCTCGACGACGTCCATGAGGACGTCGACGGCGGCCTCGTCGTAGTCGCGCGAGTCGAGCTCGATCCGCGCGTTGTAGTCGGTCATCGGTGGGACCTCCCTGGTGTTCTGGGTCGGAGAGCGGGGAACATGGAACCGGGTCCCGGGACCGGGGACGATTCGCGCGTCCCCGGCCCCGGTTCTCCGCTAGCTGTCGGGCCAGCGGAACCCGGCGCGCCGTAGCGGCGCCAGGGCGTTGTCCAGACCGGTACCGGCCTTGAAGCGCATCGGGAACGTCGCGATCCAGTCCCCGTCACGGTCCACCACTTGCAGGCGACCGTTCTTGGTCTCGATCACGTCGAACCCTTGCGCTTCGAGGGCCTTGACGATCTGGCGAACGACCTTGTCCATGTTCACCCCCTCTCCTTCCTGTCCGGCTCGCTGCCGGACAAGAAGAAGCATACCGTACTACTTGTCCGCAGACAAGTCCCCCGAACGGTGTCCGGGCAGCCAGTGGACGACGCCGACGGCGGTCATGACGCGGTGTCCTCTCGTCGCTGCTGGTCGAGGACTGCAGTGAGCCGGTCGCCGTGGCCGGCGGACGGGCCGGCCGGGAACGCGGGCGGTGGGGGTGGGCCGGGCGCGGCCGGGGGCAGCTCGTCGAGGCGCTGCCGCTCGAGGATCAGCGACAACAGGGCGAGCTCGTGTCTCTCCCACCGATGCTCGACGGGGTGCAGCTCGCAGACGATCGCCCGCGGCCGGTCCGGGGCGTCGTCCTCGTAACCGCTGGAGTGCTTGGGTTCCGCCGGCCAGAGCGTGCCGCCGCACTCGACCCCGTCGACGAGCCGGTAGCAGTGACCGGAGAGGGGCGGGTCCTCCTGGTTGCGGTTCGCGCGGAGCAGCTGACCGCGGAGGTCGGCGAGCTGGCGGCGGAGCTCGTCGACCCAGTCCTGGCGGGCGATCCAGTCCAAGTGGTCGGTGAGGATCTTCCGTTCGCTGCTGATGGTGGGCGGGATCGGGATGGGCCGGATCCAGCGGGCGGCCTTGCAGCTGCTGCACGCGCAGCCGTCGACGGGCTTCGGCATCCCGGGGACGCGGTCGACGACGTTGCGGATGGGCATCTTGAGGAGCCGCTCGTCCCGAACCCGCTGCGCCAGGCCGTGGAGGACGTTGAGGACGGCGACGAGCTGCTCGGCGTGGGCCTCGTGCTCGTCGCGGTCGGCGAGGATGTGCAGGCAGGAGGGGTGGGTGTCCTGTCGGGGGCAGCCGGCCCAGTGCATTGCGCGGCGCCAGTCGAGCGGCGGGCACGTGCAGCGGCGGCCGGCGAGTGTGGGGCACCGGCTGCAGACCGGGCCGGTGTGCCGGTAGCCGTGGGCGGTGGACCGCTGGTCGGTGAAGACGATCGCGTCGAGGACGGCGGGGGAGCGCTGGGAGGCGAGCGCGCCTCCGCCGGCGCGGTCGTAGCGGCTGGACGTGGGTGGCGCCGGGTCGAGGTCGGCCGATTCCCGTTCGATGTCGTGCAGCCAGGTGTTGAGCTCCTGCCGGTGGTGGTCGCACAGTTGCCCGTAGGTGGCCGGGTGCGGGCGGCGGCCGACGATGCAGAGAGGGGCGGGGTCGGGCACGTCGGCGGCTCCGGGGACGGGTCAGCGGTGGATGGCGGCGGTGACGCGGTCGACGCGCCGCCAGTCGGCGAGGGTGAGCCGCACGAGCGGGTGGTGGCCGGGGTCGATGTCGAGGAGATCCATCGCGTCCCGTTGGCCGGCCGTGGGGTGGCGGGCCTCGGTGACGTCGTCGTCCCGGTCGTGGAACAGGTCGCAGTCGATGGCGGCGTGGGTCATGGCTGTTCCTTGGCTCGGCGGCGGGCAGCGGCACGTGATGCGGCCCGCCGTGCTCGGGCTGCGACTCGGGGGGAGGTCGCGGTGGCGTGCCCTTCGGCGTGCCGGTCGCGGACGGCGTCGAGGCAGCAGGCGACGTCGAGGTCGGTGGCGGTCACTTCGACGGTTCGGCCGCAGCTGCTGCAGGTCCAGCGGCCGGTGTAGACGGGGCTTGCGGTCATCGGTGATGTCCTTCCGCATAGCTGAAGCGGGCGAGCCGGCGGTCGACGTCGTCGGACTCAGGCAGGGGCCGGGGGCGGCGGCGTGGTGTGGCGCGCAGGCCGGCGGCCAGGTCGACGCGGGGTGCGGGGCGGGTCGCCGGGCCGAGCACGGCCGGCGGGGGAGGAGCGAGCGCGGGGCCGCGACCGCCGTCGTCGGCCCACCGGTCGAGCTCGAGGTGGGCGGGCTCGGCCGGGACGACGAACTCGGCGGTGGCCACCTGGTCCTCGTCGACGGTGATCGTGCGGATCCGGTCGGCGAGCGCGCGGAGCTTCGGCCACCAGGTGCGCGGCTGGAGGTCCTCCGCGGCGACCGTGCGGGGCGCGGACTTCGACGGTGCGGCGGCGAGGAGTCGGGCGCCGGCGCCGAGCAGCTGCTCGGCGTAGGTGAGGATCCGCTGGACTCTGCCGGTGAGCCAGTAGAGCCATCCCACCAGGACGAGCCCGAAGAAGATGAACGTCAACCGCTCGGCCAGGCTCATGCCGCGAACTGCTCTGTCCAGTAGCGGACGCCGATCGCGGAGTCTGCGGAGCCGGCGCCCATGACGGTGAACCCGCAGTTGAGGATGTTCGCGCGGTGGCCGGCCGACCGCATCCAGGCGTCGTGGACGGCGGTCGCGGTGTCGTAGCCGGCGGCGATGTTCTCACCCCAGGTGTGGAAGCCGGTGACGCCGGGGGAGTGGTACATGGAGTCGTCGGCGGCCTGCCGCTGGGCGTGGGTCTGGGACTGGTCGGCCAGGGACGGGTGCGGCGCGACTGGTCCGCAGCCGCCGGCGAGCCGGTCGCGGTTGACTAGGGCGAGCAGCTCGGCTGCGACGCCCGGCTCGGGATCCGCGGCCGCGTGCTCGACGACGTCGGGCGTGCTGGTGGTCGCCGGCTCGGTGGGTGATGACGTGACGGGCGTCCGCTCGCCGCAGCGCGAGCAGCGGGTCGCGGTGGGCCGGTCGACCGTGGGAGTACTCGACTCCGGCGACGTGGTCGCGTCGGGGTCCCAGGCGCCGGACGCGCCGATCGAGGGGATTGCGACGGTCGGCCAGGGCTTCGTCCCGGACGCACGGCTGCTGGTGGGTTGCGCTGTGATCGGCTGCCGCTGGTCGACTTCGGGCCGGGGGCCGACGGCGGCCGCGACACCGATCACCAGGGCGACGACCAGGACGCCGGCACCCACCGCGGAGGGCGCCGGGTTGCGTGCCCACCACGGGGGCGGCCGGTGCCGTCCGGGGCTCATCGCTTCCCCCGCTGGTAGGCGAGTGCCCGGTCGACGGAGCGCACCCACAGCCAGCCGGCCAGCCGGGCGGCGAGGCTGGGGACGAGGAGCTGCAGCCCGACGGCGGTGGCGATCAGGGCCCGCTTCACGTCCGTTCCCCCTGGGGTCACCGGTCCTCCGCTCGGTAACCGTTGTCGGGGCAGTCCGCGTCCCCGCAGGCGTGCGCGGCGAGCCAGTCCTGGCGGTCGTTGAACGACACGTCCTCCCCGGCGTCGTAGCAGGAGTACCGGTGGCCGGCATGCTCGGTGCAGTGGGCGCCGTAGGGGCCGGGGGCGCCGCACGTACCGAACCGGCGCTTAGTCACTGCCCCTCCCGACCGTCGTCGACGTGCGGGTGATGACGGAGCGCGGCCTCGACCGCGCCCTCCTTCCGGGTGTGGCCCTCGCCGTGGTCACCGACCTCGTGGTTGGTCGCGGTGACGTGCCACCGCCAGTCACCCGGCCGGGCCTCCCACACGGTGACGACGTCGCCGCCGGTGGTCGTCCAGGTGATCGGGTCGGGGACGGCCCGGAAGCCTTCGCCCGCGGTGCCCGCAGATCCGGATCCGGTGGTCATGAGGTGCCTCCTGTGTCGGGGATGGGGATGGCGTTGTCCTCGTCGATCGCCCGGAACAGGGCGTCCTTGTTGTCCGGGTCGTAGTCGGTGGCCCAGGGCCAGCGGGATGCGTGCTTGATCAGCTGGTCCGGCCAGCAGCGGACGTCGCGGTCACCGCGGAAGCGGTCGAGCATGTAGACGTTCGGTTCCGAGTGCGGCTCTCTCCTGAGGACCAGGCCGAACTCCGGCCACCGCAGCCAGTACGACGAGCCGATCGGGTCGGTGCGGCGGGCCTCAGATCCGGAGGCCTTCGGTGCGTGGTGCTCGATCCAGAACGCGCAGCCGTACCGCTCCCGCAGGTGGTCGATCGCCGCGCCGAACTCGGCCGGCCCGGTCTCGTGGCTGTCGCCGGGGCGGGAGCCGTAGGCCTTGTAGACAGGGCCGATCGCGACCAGGTCGGGCCGGGTCTTCTCGATGACGCGGGCCAGCAGCTGCCGGTCGACGGGTCCGCGGAGGTCCATGCCGCCTGGCCGGTTCCACCGCCAGGCGCGGCCGCCGAGGTCCAGGCCTTCTGCGTGGATCTGGCCGACGACACCACGGAGGTTGCGGCGCACCAGGTCGGGGGGGTTCTCCAGGTCGACCAGCAGGGTGCGGCGCGGCCGGATGATCGCCTTCGGCATGAACGGGTGCCGGCCGGCGGCGAGGAGGGTGACGATCTGGCGGGCCAGCACCGACTTCCCGACGCCCTCGCCGGCGATCAGCATGATCCGGTCGGCGCGTTCGACGACGCCGGGGATCACCCACGAGTGCGGCGGCGACGGCTCGTTGATGAACTCCTCGATGAGGCTCAGCCCGGGGATCGGGGCGTCGCCCTCGACGGGGTCGTCGACGAGGATCCCCAGCTGCAGCGACATGTCCGAGGCGGCGTCGAGCATCGCGTCGAGGTCCGGCGTCGTCGTCGCCGACTGCACCAGCCGGGTGCCGACCTCGTAGATCCGGCGGCGGACGGTCGCCTCCCGCACGAGCCGGGCGTAGTGCTGCACCGACGGCAGGCCGCGGCCGGCCTCGAGGAGCTCGGCGACGTAAACGCCGGCGCGGGCCGACTCGTTGCCAACCTGGCCGAGCTGGTCACGGCGAGCGAGGTGGTCGAGGACGAGGACCGGGTCGCCGGTGCGGTGCGCGTCGAACACCTCGAGGACGGCGGACAGGATCACGTCGTGCCCGGGCCCGGGGTCGAGGTCGCCGGGGCGGACACCGCAGGCGTCGGCGAGCTGCGGGGAGTCGATGAGGATCCCGAGGAGCGCCCGCTCGGCGTCGACGTTGTGCCGGGTGATCGCGTTCGTCATGCCGGCACCTCGTCGTCCCAGAGGGTCGGGTGGGCGAGCTCGCGGTTGGACCAGAGCACCTCGGTGCGTGTCGCCTGACCACCGGTTGCTGCGGTCCCGTTCGTGGTGGCGTGGAACGTCTGGCGATCCCAGCCGGCCAACCCTTCGGCGTAGAGCGCGCTGTCGTAGCCCGAGAGCACGACGACGGCCTTGCACCGGCGGAGCGCGGCGAGCAGCTCGAGGTGCTCCGCCTCCGAGCGCATGTCGACGAGGTAGCCGGACCCTCCGCCAGAGCTTCGGGTTGCGCCGAGGTAGGGCGGGTCGACGTACAGCAGAACGCCGTCGTCGACGCCGCCGTACTGGTCAATCAGCTCGAGCGCCGGCCTGCACTCCAGCGACACACGCGCTAGGCGCGCAGCGGCCGCTGCCATCCGGTCGACGTAGGCCTCGAGATAGCCGGGCATCCCGATCGACGAGCCTCGCGGCTTGACGTAGTTCCGCCAGCCGGTCCGCCGCTGCGTGCCGCCACGGCCCTGGGCGAGGCGAACCCACACGCGCCGAGCGACCTCGAGCTCGTTGTCGACCGGGTCCTCGTCGACGTCCTGGGACGCGTGGAACTCGGCGCGCGAGTGCGGCGTCAGCGAACAGACGCGCTCGAGGTCGGCGGGGCGATCACGTAGGACACGCCAGAACGTCATCAGCCGACCGTCGAGGTCGTTGACCGTCTCCATCACCGACGGCGACTTGGCCAGGAGCACCGACAGGCCGCCGCAGAACGGCTCCACGTAGTGCTGGTGCGCCGGCAGCATCGCCGCGATCCGCGGCGCCAGCGTCGTCTTCCCGCCGAAGTAGGCGAGCGGCGGCGTCAGAGCTCCCACGACGGCCTCCCCGACGCGGCCGTGGCGCCGACGGGGCGCGGGCTGCGCTCGGCCTCCTTGCGGATCCAGTTCCGCCAGGTCGCCGGCCAATCGAGCTTCACGCCGCCCGCGCCGGACCGACCCCGCCAGTAGTCGATGAACGTCGCAGTGATCGCGTCTACGCGCTCGTCGGTGAAGCCGAGGCCTCGACCGAAGCCACGGAGCTCGTCGTCGACGGCGAAGTCGTCGGGGATCCGGGAGCCTCGTCCGCCGCGCCGCGGAGCGTCGCTGACCGAACGAAGTGAGGTCTCTGTATCTGTCTCTGTATCTGCTTCGACGTTGCCTGCCACCGGCTCAGGCACTTGCTTGGCACTTGCCCGGCTTCCTGCTCGCGCTCTGCCACCTCGCCGGCCAGCCTCGGACCGCTTCCGGCTGAGCTCCTCGATCTCGGCCGCCGACCGCTGCCAGTCCAGGTAGTCGTGCATCTGCACGTGCCCACCAGGAGCCGGTGGGCAGTCCTCGGCCGGATGCGGGCACTCGAACCCGGGAAGGTGGACCAGGCCCGCGTCGACGAGCTCCTGCCGGGCCTTCGCCGTCCCGCGGTTCTGCCAGGCGGCGTCGGTCAGCCGGCCGTCGGTCTTCTGCCGCGAGCAGTAGGCCCAGCACTTGTGGAGCAGACGGAAGGCGGCGTCGGACAGCGGCTCGATCTTCGGGTGCTCGTCCATGCCGTCGTGCACCCGGATGTAGGTGCGGGGATCTGCCATCAGTCGACCTCGTCGAGCAGCTCGAGCACGAGGGCCTCGGGCAGCCCGGACGTGGACACGAGCTCGGGCAGCTCGAGGCCGTAGCCGAGGGACCAGCGCAGGGTCCGGGACAGGGCGAGGCGGTTCTCCCGGTAGGCGACCGAGGCGACGGCGACCGCGTTGACGGCGGCGGCCTCGATCTCGAGCCGGGCGAGCTTGGCGCCGACGCGCTCGACCGCGGCCGCGTGGACGTCGTCGAAGGTGCGGAACTTGCCCGGGCCGTCGAGGGCGGCGATGTAGGAGGGGAGGCCGTGGCGCTCGCGGAGGGTCTGCTCGACGGCGACGTGCTGCGCGTTGATGGACCCGTCCGGGTGCGTGCGCGGGTAGCTCGTGTCGACCTGGGCGCGGATCTCTTCGGGCGTGGTCATCAGGTGGCCCATCCGGCGCGGGCGCGTCGGCGGGCTGCCTTGAGGTCGCGGAGGTCCTCGCCGCCGCGGATGCCCTCGTCGTAGTCCAGGTTGACCGCGGCGAGGACCTCCCAGCGCACGGGGCACTCGGTGCGGCAGACGGCCTTGGCCCGGCCGATGCGCTTCGCCCGTCTCTGGACGGTCTCGTGGATGCCGACGATGCCGTCGTCCCAGGCGGCGGGCTTGAGCCGGGGATGGTCGTGGCAGGCGGCGCGGTCGCGCCATGCGCCGGTGGTGAGTTCAGGCGGGGGTGGGGTCGACCGCGGGGAAGAGGCGGTAGCCATCACGTGTCTCCAGTTCCTTGCTTCGGAGCTCTGGCTTGCGCGCGGGCGACGTCGTCGAGCGCGGCGTCGAGACGGGCAAGGAGGCGCCCGTCGGCGAGCTGGGCGGTGGTCGCTGTCTCGACGCGGAGACGGAGACCCACGGTGAGGGCGGCGGCGCGAGCGACGGCCCGGTGCGGTGACCGCTGGGCCTGGGTCAGCCAGTCACCGGCGGCGGGGGGCGCGGCCGGTGCATCTGACGCGCCGAGCCCCCCGCCCTCTCCGGAGTGGGAACGGGACGGGCTTACCTGCGGCTGGGCGTCAGGCCCCGCGTACCCATGACCAGACCCAGAAGGCTCTGGTGCCGTCCCTGCAGCGTCGGCCCCGATGGTTCCCGGCGCTGTCCCTTCAGTGGGGGTCTCTGGTGGTGCGCCGCCGGTAGCTCCTGCGGCGAGGACGGCCGCGGCGACAGGGTTGACGCCGGCGGCGAGCAGTCGCGCCTCCTCAGGGCTTCCTGCTGCCGTGCCCCGGTTGTTGGCGGCACGGCAGGCTGGGCACGTCGGCTCCTTGAGCCGGAGGTGACGCATGTAGCCGCTGCGGGTGCCGCAGTCGGCGGCCTTCTTACGGCCCCCTGCAGAGGGGCGTCCCTGCTCGACGCGCCGGGCAGCGTCACGTTCCCGCCAGTAGGCGTTCTTCGCCTCGCGGCACGGATCGCAGATCGACTCCTTCAGCCGCTTGTGGCGCGCGTATCCGCCGGTGGAGCCGCAGACGGCGACAGCTGCGCGCTGCCGGCGGGGGACGTCGGCGCGCGGCTTTGCCTCAGTCCGCCGGCCGTGCTGGCGGACACCGTCATCAGCGGCGTCGCGGTCCGCGGCCTTCTTCGGCTTCGGCGGCTTCCGTACGGCGGGCGCAGCAGACAGCGGGGGGAGGACACGCAGCCCTGGCGGGGTGGTGAGGTGTCGTGCGCGCGGCTCGTCAGGGTCGACGGGCGACGGCGGCGGCCCGTCCATGTTCGCCATGCGGCCGATCGACGGGACACGGATGCCGCCGGTCTGGTCGGGCAGGATCTCGCTGCCGCCGGGCTCGACGATGCCGCATATCTCCAGGAGCTCACGGGCCTCGGCGAGGTCGGTCGCGTGCCGGCAGATCGTCGCGGCGGCCCGTTCGTTCGTGGTCGTCGATGGGGCGGTGACCGCGGCCGCGGTCATGACCGGCTCCCGGCACGACGGCGGCGCATCTTCGACGGCGACGTCGGTGGGAGCTTGCGGGGCGCGGGGTGGGCGGCGGCGTGCTCCTGCTGCACGGCGCGGATCGCCGCCGCGAGTTCGTCCTCGGGGACATCCGGTGCCTCGGTGCTGCCGCACGTCGGGCAAGTCCACCGGTCGAGCGACGTCCACGTCACCGCGCACCTACCGTGGGCGTCGTGAGCGGCCCGGGGGTGCAGCGCTTCGACCCCCTGCGGCCGGTCGAGGTGGAGCTCGACGGCGCGTGGTGGCCCGGGTCGCAGGACGCCTGGGTGCGCTGGCCCGACGGCTCATGGCGGGCGTCAGTCGAGTTCGTGGCCGAGAAGGAGTGGGGCGCGGGGAAGCACGTGATGTCGGTGCCGGAGGACCGGGTGCGGCTGCGCCATGCGTGAGCAGGGATGTCCTTGCGAGGCGCGTCATGCTGAACGGCATGACGCAGAGCGGGCTCATCACTGGCTACGAGCTTCGGCTGGTTCAGACCAGGCACATGTCCGGGACCGATTCGACGACGTTGCGGGTGCCGCACGCCGTCCTGACCGGGACAACCGTCGACGATCTGCCGGCGCGCGCGATGTGTGGTGCCACGGTGCAGCAGGTCGGCAGCAAGCCATGGCCGCCTGGGCAAACGATGGACTCCTCGTCCGTTCCCTGCGGCATCTGTGAGGCATTCGAGCTGGTGAACTGATGCGCTCGTGCGGCCTGGCGGGCTGATCCTGGTGCGGCTCTCGGGCGCGGTCACCAGGCAACCCCGATCGCGTCGGAGGCCCGGTCGAACCGCTCGCCGATCTCACGGCGCAGGTAGAAGCCGAGGTAGGCGAACGCGGCGTCGACGCGGCCCATAGCGACCAGGTCGCCGGCGAAGTCTGGGCGGAACGGGCCCGGGGGCAGGCTGCGGACGTAGGCGCCGACGCTGCGTCGGTCGGCGGCCAGTCCCTCGAGGTGGGTCGGGCTGAACTGGGGCGGGCAGGTGGCGCAGCGTCGGCCGTGGACGCCGTCGACGGTGACGGTGTCCACGGAGCCGCACGACGTGCAGCCACCGGCGGGCTTGGACGGGACGAACGCCAGGTCGCTTCTCTGGCTGATGGGGATCGACCTGCCGGTCAGGGCGGTCGGCGGGGCCGGCTCGTCGGCAGTCACGGCTACTCGGCGGCGGGTGCGGTCGGGACGGAGCCCTGGTCGAGGCTCATCTCGAACAGGTCGACGGTGGGCAGCTGCATCTGGCCGGTTCCGACGTTGTCGGCGGCGATCAGCGGGGCGCGCCGGCCCCCGATGCGGCCGAGGGCGACCTGCGACCGCTCGGTGGTGGTGACGAGCCGGCCGCCGCGGGTGGCGATGTGCCACTCGTCGCCGGACGGGGCCGGGATGAGACACAGGAAGCGGGCAGAGACGGCCGGGACGGCGGCCGCGGGGGTGTCGGGCATGGTGGAGCTCCTTCGGGTCAGACGGGCGAGTAGGGGACGAGCTGGGTGTCCTTGCGGACGTACAGCGGGTGCCGCGGGTGGCGGCCGCGGGTGAGGCCGAGGGCCTGCAGCGGCCCGCCGACGAGGTCGCGGACATGGCGGCCGCGGTGGACGGTCATCACGTGGGAGCCCCAGGCGGCGATCACCCGGGCGCCGTGGAGCCGGGCGAGGGTCACGGCCCGAGCGATCGCGGCGTCGTTCTCCGCGCCGATCGGGTCCGGGTGGCGCCGCAGCGTGTTCGGGTCGACCGCGCGCAGTGCGAAGAGGTTGACGACGCGGATCCCCCCGGCGCCCCACCGCTTGGAGAAGTCGATGCAGCGGCGGATCGTCGGGTCGTCGACGTTCGCGTCAGCGGTGGAGGGGTTGAGCATGATCCAGCAGTCGCGGGGGGCGGACTTCCACAGCCGGGACAGCTCGTACCGGTAGACGCCGTCCTCGGACAGCTGTGCGCCCTTCACCATGAAGTCGGCGGCGGCGACCATCACCGCTTCACCGCCAGCACGGCGATCGACTCGATCGCGACGTGGTACCGGGTGTCGTCGTCGTCGACGGTGGCGACCAGGGCCTCGTCGTCGACGTCGACCAGGCGACCATCGACCTGGATCCCGCCGGCGATGTAGACGGTCACCTTCCGGTCGACCAGTTCCCGGGCCTGCTCGAGGAGCGGGACGATGGCCACGGACAGCTCGGTGCCGAAGGTGAGGCCACCCGCGTACTCGGAGGTCTCGCCGGTGAGCCGGCCGCTGACCGGCTCGATGGGGACTTCGCTCATGGCCTGCTCCTGGCGATGTCGGGCCACGCGACCTTGTCGAGCGAGGCGCGGTGGGACTGCGGGACGACGGCGAGCGGCTGGCCGAGGTGGTCGCAGCCCATGGCGCGGAGGACCAGGGCGTCGGCCTCGTTGTTGTTGGTGACGTCGACGTCGGGGTAGCGGCGGACGACGGCGGCGAGGACCTCGTCCTTCCCGGCGTTGCCCTTGCCGGTGGCGTACTTCTTCACGCCGCCGGTGGTCACCTCGACGACGTCGGCGAAGCTCGACCCGCACAGTTCGTCGACGACCAGCCACCAGAGTCCGGAGCGGTCGTGCTGGTGTCCGGTGCGACTGTCGAACGCGGGGCCCTCGACGACGACGAGCACACGCTGTCCGCGGTGCCGACTGGCCACCCCGTCGACGGCCGCGCCGATGTCCATCGCCAGGTCGTGGAGGCGCACCGACCTCTGCAGCAGAGTCGCGCCGGCCTTGCCCTTGCTGCCGACGGTCTGGACACCGTCGGGGGTGGCGATGCCGGTGGCGGTGAGGGACAGGTCCAGGCCCACCACCGCGGTCACCGCGCGGCCTCAAGTGCGAGGTGCACCGGCGGCAGCAGCGACGGCGGTGTGCGGCCCTCGGAGAACGTCTGCGCCAGCACGGGGTGCATCCGCTGGCCGACGGTGTCACCCTCGGGCAGCACCAGATGCGCCATGAACTCGTCCTCGAACGTGACGATCCCGGAGGCGACCGCTTCGAGCTTCGCCCGGATGACCAGCCCGAGGGACCGCCAGCGGGAGCGGACGGCCTGCTCGTAGGCCTTCTCCTGCTCGGCGGGTGAGCGCCGGTTCCCGCGTGCCGGGGTGTGGGTGAACTGGCGGTCCTGAGCGTCGGGCATGGGCAGCAGGAAGCGGACCTGCCGGTCGTTGATGACGAAGGCGACGACAGCGCGCGGATCCGGGCCGTCCTCCTCCCAGCCGTACATGAATCGGCGGCCGCCGTAGCGGCGCACGGCCTTCTCGATCTCGGCGCGGGACCGATCGGCGGGGACGTCAGTGGTCGCCGCGTACGCCGGCGCGGTCACGGCTCGATCACCTCTTCGGCGACGATCGGGGAGGCGGCGAGCGCGGCATACGCGGTGCGCAGCAGAGCCCAGGTGGTCTCGGCGAGCACCTGGGAGCCGTCCGGCAGGGTGACGATCACCGACACACTGGCCCGGCCGCGTGACGTCCCGTGGCGCAGCAAGCCGACGGCGGTGAGCTGCCCGTGGGCGACGAGCTTGGACCGCTCGAGGGGGAAGCCCTGCTCGGCGTCGACGTGGACGCTCAGCGACGTCATGACCCGACCGCCAGCCGGTCAGCCGGGATGACCTCGCCGCCCTTGCGGTCCCAGTCGAACTCGCCGTCCGCGCCGACGGGGCGGTGCATGTTGCAGCCGACGCAGTAGGTGGCTCCGTAGAACTTCGGGTCCCGGGCGTAGGTCTCGGCGATCGCCAGCCCCATGGTCGTGACCGCGCCGCAGCCGCCACGCTCGCGGACGTGGATGTAGCTGCGCCGGACCGGCCGGACGAAGCCGGCCGCGCGTTCGGCGTCGGACAGGACGAGGTAGGCATCGGCCATCGGGACGGGTTCCTCGTCAGCTCCGTGGGTGAGCCGTGGGTCGTTCCGGTCGCTGGTGGTGCTCATGACGCGATCCCGGCGGCGACCAGGGCGGCGCGGAGGTTGTCCGGCGTCGCGTACTGCAGGTTCACCGTGGTGCCGGACCGCCGGAAGTGCCCGGGGGTGGGGAAGGTGCAGCCGTCGCCGTCGAAGTGGCCCTCAGCATGGGTCTGCGGCGGCGTGAACTCGGTGTCGAGGACCTCGTAGGGGCGGCCGAGCTCGTCGTGTCCCAGGATCGCGCCTGGCTGGGCCTGGTCGGACGTGGTGACGTCGGCCCGGTAGTGCAGCTCCTCGTACCGCTGCGGGCCGACTGGTCCGTGCGCCGGTCGAGCGGATGGCAGTGCCGGTGGCCGCTGGGTGCGGGCCAGCCTCCGTTCGAGCTTCGCGCGGCGGCCGCTCACCGCGACGTCCGGTTGATCCGTCGAGACGCGCGGGCCCGGCGGTTCGCGGCGCGGCGCCGCTGCACCTCAGCGTGCGGGACGGTGCCCGCGTAGATGTGCTTGCCGCTGGCCGTCAGCACCGCGCCCCAGCTCACCGAGGAGGGCATGTCGTCTCTCTTGCCGGTGAGCCCGAGCAGCTCGCTGAGGCCCTTCACGACTGCTCTCCGGCGGACTCGTCGCGGTCCTCGTCCGGTGGCGGCGGATCGTCGCCGTCCGGCGGCGGGGGCCCGGTCTCCTCGAGCCTCGCGATGACGGTGTCGGCCTCGGTGCGGAGGAGGTCGCGGCGGGACTTGAGGGCGCGGCCGATGATCGCCGAGATCGCCTGTCGGACGCCGTCGTCGCTCTCGACGTTGCGGTCCTTCAGGAGCGCGTGGATCCGGCCCATCTGGCCCTGCGTCGCCTTCGGGCCCTTGGTTGCCTCGCCGCCGGTGATCTCGTCCTTCTTGACGGAGGTCTCCGGGTCGCCGAAGGCTTCGTGGACGGTCGTCTCCCGGCGGCGGAGCGACTGGTAGAGGACCTCGAGCTGCGAGATGTCAGCGGCGGTCCACTGGTCGACCGGCTTGCCGACCCGCTTGACGAGCTGGGCCTCGATGACCTTCGGCCCGTTCGCGAAGGCCTCGATCGCCTCCTTGACTCGGTCGGCCAGCGGAGAGCCGTTCCCGGCCTCGATGGTGGCCTGGCAGATCTGTTTGGCCTCCTCGGTGAACCAGGTCGGGAGGATCGCGAAGATCATCTCGCGGAGGCGGCGGGCGCCGTGGTTGGCGTTGTTCTCGTAGACGTCGCGGAGGTCGGTCAGGTCCTTGCGGCCGTTCCGGGTATCCGTTGCGTGCGGGACGATGAAGGTCGCGGTCGACCGGGTGTTGTTCTGGACGTCCCAGGCCCACGCGAGCATCTCCGACTGGTGGTGCTCGTCGTCGCGTCGCAGCTCGTTGATGCCGTACTGGACGTTGCCGAAGCACCGGGCCAGCTCGCGGGCGAGGTGGATCGACGGCCCGGTGATCTGCTCGCCGGCCCGCGGGTAGGCGAAGAAGGCCCGGTCGGCGAGCGCCTTCTGCTCGCAGGACTCCTGCATCTGCGAGGTCGCGAGCTCCATGTTGCGCGGGACCTGCTGCGCGACCATGACGGCCGCCTGGACCTCGGCGACGGCGCGGGCCTGCTCGACAGCCGTCGCCTGCCCGACACGGCCGGGCGAGGGGACCGCGGCGGCGCGCTGGCCGACCCGGTCGAGGGCGGTGGTCATGGCATCTCTCCGAACTCTCTGAGGACGTACGGGGGAAGGCCGACGAGCTCGATCTCGTCGGAGTACGCGGGCCACTCGGCGGTCGCCACGCAGTCGGCGTAGAGGCCGAGCGCCCGCTGGTTGAGCTCGCGGGCGACGCGCAGGGAGGGCGCGTCGACCTCGGCCACGTTCACCAGGAACGGGGCGGTCTTCTCCTGGAAGACGAAGACGAAGGCGACGTCCTCAGCGACCTCCAGGGCGCGAACGAGCTCGCGGTACCAGTCGTCCTGCTGGTGGTAGCCGTACTCACGCACGCTCTTGGCGATCGACGACGTCGACGCGGACGTCGTCGTCTTGTAGTCGGGGATCACCAGCCGGCCGGCGGAGGTGAGCTCGGTCGGGAGCCAGTCGAGCCGGGCGCGCCGGCGGACGCCGAAGGCCGGATCCGTCCAGAAGAGCGACTGCTCCGGCTTCCCGCCGCGGTCGGGGTCGAAGAGGATCGACGCGATCGGGTGGTCGAGGATCGCGGCCGCCATCGCGTCGACGACGTCGAGCTCCTTGCGGAGGAGGGGGACCTTGCCCTGCGCGCGGATCTCCTTCTCGTGCTCCTGGGCGTAGGCGGTCCGCCGGTCGGTCGCGTCGACGCCGGCCTTCTTCTCGACGACCACGAGCTCGGCCCCGACGCCGAGGACCCGCTGGTGCGCGGCGTGCCCGAAGTCGAAGGTCCGCTTGGGCGGGCGGCCGTAGAGCTGCTCGTAGCGGAAGAGCGCCGGGCAGTTCGGCGGGAGCAGCATCCGGGCGCCGGAGGAGGACAGCGACTCGCGGTGACCGTGGTACTGCTCCTCCGGCAGGCCGTCGTAGACGCCGTCTTCGGACACGTCGACGAGGGGCTCCGGCGGGACCGGGACGGCGACCTCGACGTCGCCCTGGTCGAGTGCGATCGCGGCGGTCACTGGTGGACTCGCTGACCGGACTCTGCCGCCAGGCGCACCGCGGCCTGCTGCCGGAGGAACTCGGTACCGGCCGCCACCTGCTGGGGCGCGCTGGCCGGGTCGTAGCCACCGGGATGGCGCGGTCCGAGGACGGTTCCTCCGTCGCCGCTGCGGGTGACCACCGATGAGGGCGGCACGCTGGCCGGCGTCTCGCGGACGCACTCGATCGTGACGACCTCGCGGCCGCGGACGAGTACCTCGCGGCCGTCGAAGCCCTCGACGGTGACAAAGCCGTAGCCGTCAGCGCAGCCGATGACCTCGCGCTCGAGGTCCTCCAGGAGCTTCAGCGCGGTCTCGTGGACCGTCCACGGCCCGGTGACCGCGCCGCGCATCCAGCGGACCTTCACCGCCGACCGGCGGGCGCCGCTCACCGTCCCGGCTCCGTCCCCGGCAGGGCCGGGGAGGCCATGCTGCTGAGGATCTCTTCCCACTCGGCCGGCAGCTCGAGGGCGCCTGTCCGCTCAGCGTGGATCCGCTGCAGCATCGCGCGGAGGGTCCCGTGGTCATCGCCCTGCACGACCTCGATCGCCCGGATGGTGATCTGGGGGACCGTGTCGTAGTTGTCGATGTCCTTGACGATCTTGGACGTCTGCAGCAGCGCGACCACCATCACCGGGGACCGCGGGTCGGTGAGGAAGTGGCGGAAGACCGAGGGGTCGTCCAGGCCGTTCTGGTCGTTGTCCTTCGGCAGCTTGCCGCCGAGCTTGACGGTGCTCACGGGAGGCTCCAGAACTCGTCGGACGCCGGGTCCGGCATGGTCGGGGTGATGGGCGCGAAGTCGCGCAGGGCGTCGCGGCTGCCCAGCAGCGGCACGTCGGGGTACAGGGCGGTCAGGCGGTCACGCATCCACCGGCAGCCGCCCAGAGAGCCCGTCGTCACCCCCGGGTCGAGGAGCGCGGCGATCTCCGCCTTCTCGCAGCGGAAGCCCTTGCTGCCGATCAGGGTCCGGCCGGTCCCGCGGACGAGACCGACCACTCCGGCGGAGTCCTCGACGTCGTGGGACGGAATCGTGTAGGCGTAGAAGCCGCACTTGCAGTGCTCGGCGGGAGCCGGGTGCTCCGGCGGCGGCACTTCCTCTTCCGAGGGTGGGGGCGGAGCGACGACGCTGAAGCCGCCGTTGGGGCCGATGAAGACGCCGCTGCCGCGACCGGCCTTGTAGTGACCGGCGAAGCAGGTGGCCGTGTTGATCCCGGGCCGCCAGGGACGGGCGAAGCTGACGTGCCGGGCCCGGAGCCGGCCGTACTCGTCCATGTTCCAGATGCGCAGCCCGTAGACCTCACCCACGGCCAGGTCGAAGTCGAGCCCGTCGAAGTCCCGGGTGGCTGGCGTGGTCATCGCGAGGGCTCAAGCGGACGCGCCGGCTCGGGGGACGGCTCAGCCACCGGCACGGACTCGGGGATGGGCTCGAGGTCGACGCGGCGCCGCACGGGGCCGATGTCACCTGCGCGCGGGCCGGTCACGCGGTCACCGCCGCGGGGTTGATCATGGCGGCGTAGAGCTCGATGGCCGACGTCTGGAGCTGGTCGACGGTGGGTTGCAGGGCGTCCCTGGCGGCGTCCCCGGCGGCGTCCCCGGCGGCGTCCCCGGCGGCGGCCCAGGCGGCGTCCCCGGCGGCGGCCGACTGGTCACGAGCAGCTCGCACCACCGGGCCGGCGGACTGAGCCGCGGCCAGGTCCACGATCCGGCGCAGACCACGCAGCTCCGCGGCCACATCCGCCAGCTCCGGACGCAGATCGAGGAACGCCGGCGTGTAGGTGCGGATCAGCCAGTCCAGTGCCAGGAAGCTGCGGGCCTCGTCCTGCCCGTCGCCCTCGGTGCCGTCGAGCGGGTCCACCCCGTCGCGCGGCAGGAACCGCTTCAGCTCCTGCCGCTTCTCGTCGCCGAAGGAGTCGTTGAGCGAGATGCCGAAGTTGTGCAGCACCGGGGAAGTGCCGGGCGGGCGGTCGTCAGACTTCTCCCGGCCGAGGAGGAGTGCGCGGGCCTCCATGAGGCAGGCGCCGTCCTCGCAGGCGTGGGAGCCCTTCTCCAGGACGAGGGTGGTCAGGTCGATCGCGGTGTCGGTCACGGGGTACCTCCGGTCGGGATGTGGGTGAGGGAGTGCATGAGGTCGGCCAGGGCGAGGCCGAGGACCCCGCCGGTCAGGAAGGCGACGAGCAGCGCCCAGTCGCGGAGGTCGGCCCGGAGCCGGGAGCGGGCGAACCGGTCAGCCAGCACCCGGCACGGCCGCGGGCTCCAGCGCGCGGGGAGGGACGTGGTGGCCACGGGCGTCTTCCCTGAGACGGATTCCTCCGCCTCCGCCCACGGCCACCACGCCGCTTCTCCCTGTTCGGCCGCCGGGGGAGGGGCGGCCGAGCAGAAGTCGATGTAGGTGACGTTCTGCTCGTGCTCCAGGAGCACGTCGGCGCGGTTCATCGGGTCAGGGGCCGGGAGAGCTGGCTGTCGATGGCGCGCAGCAGGATGAGCGCACCGACAGCCATACCGATGACGGCGAGGGCGGCCGCGAGGACGATCTCCCGGGTCTTCACCGGGGCACCTGCTGCTCGCGCTGGTCGGCGATGCGGATACCGCGGCCGACCGTGAGTGCGAACGCGACGGCGACCGTGACCCAGACGACGGCTGCGACGACGGCGATCACCGTGCGCCGGCCGAGGAGGTCGCCGCGGCGGCGGTGATGCCGATCGGCTGTCGGTAGTGCTCCGGGCAGGTGCCGATGGGTCCGGCGCCGGGGACCCAGATCGGGTGGCAGCTGTGGATGCGGACCGGGTCGGGCATGGGAGACTCCTTCTTGTCGGCGCCGCCCGCGCTGTCTGACCGGATGGAGCGGGCGGCGTTGTGCTGCGTGCAGGGGTGAGCACCGGCGGGCGCCACGGGGGGGCGCCCGCCGGGCGATCAGGGGGAAGCCGCGGACTGCAGTTCCGCCGAGCCGAACCAGCCGCGCAGCGTCTCGGCAGTGACGTCGACCTGCCCGTCCGTCTGCTCGTGGAGGTCACGTGCGATCAGTCGCCATGACCGGCCGGACGCGCGCTTCGTCGCGACGAAGTCGGCGAGGGTGGTAGGAAGCAGCACGTCGGCAAGCCGGTGGGTCGGTGTCGTTCGCACGATCGGGACCGTAGTCGCATTTATGCGACACCCGCAAGAGTGACATGCGGAAGTTTTTGGGCGATCGAGTGCCGCCCCTCTTGCCAAGAAACTTGACAGCAGTCCATCATCTGCGACATGAGTCAGAGTTCAGCGACACTCAGCGGTAGGACGGACGAGATGATCTCGGCTGCCGTCCGCGGTCTCATCGCGCAGCGCAAGGACAAGCCGACCGAGGTGGCCATGGCCGTCGGCGTCAGTCGAGCCGCCCTCTACAGGAAGCTCGGCAACGATTCGCCCTGGCAGGCCGAAGAGGTCGACCGGCTCGCGCGCTTCTTCGCGGTCACCCGAGACTCCCTCTACGAGGGGCGGGCAGAGTTCTCGCGGGAGCTGGCTGGTAATCTCGACGCCGCCAGCACCCGTAGCTCAACGGATAGAGCATCTGACTACGGATCAGAAGGTTAGGGGTTCGAATCCCTTCGGGTGCACGTCTGGTTGAGACACCGATCTGCCGCGCAGCCCCGACGGGGGCGGCGCGGCAGATTCGTTTGTGCGGTGGACGTCAGGCGGGGGCGGGCGCCGTCGTCAGGCCGGCGAGCACCTGGTTCGCGGACGCGGTGAACCGGGCGACGTCGCCGTCCAGCCGGGCGATGAGCATGCCGCCCTCCAGTGCACCGAGCACCATCGACGCGGAGTCCTCGGGAGTGCCGGGGCAGTGCAGGCTGCCGTCGGCGCACCCTTCCTCGAGCACCTTCCGCAGCCACGAGGTGTTCGACGAGAAGAACTCGCAGACCGCCTGCTGCAGCGGGTCGGGCAGGGTCCGGTGCTCGGCGGCGAGCATCCCGCACAGGCACATCCGGTCGGCGCTGAGCACGTCGGTGTAGAGGGCCACGTAGCCGCGGAGTTTGGCGGCCGCGTCGGGCGCGGTGGCGTCGAGGTTCTCGAGCGCAGTGCCGAACCGGGCGGCGTAGCGCTCGATCAGCGCCTGGCCGAGCTCCGCCTTGCCGGGGAAGTGGTAGTGCAGTGCAGCCCGCGTGATGCCCAGCTCCGTTGCCACGTCCCCGTAGCTGAAGCCGTTGTAGCCGCGCACCTGCAGCAGTCGCTCGGCGACGTCGAGGATCCGCACCGTCGTCCCGTTGGCGTCCTGGTGGTCCGGCATGGGACCTCCGACCCTAGTCTCCTGACTTACGTGCAAGTAAGGATATGCCCTGCGGCCGCACCGAACAGTCACGATCCTCTCGAGGAGGCACGAACGGCTACGCAGGGCACGGAGCACCGCAGCTTCACGGCTCCGGACGAGACGCGCGAGTTCCCACACGGCCGCGCGGAGATCCTTAAGGTCGGGGGGAGCGAGGTCGGACGGCTGATCTTCGAACCCGGCTGGCGCTGGTCGAACGACGTCAAGCCGCTCGCCGGCACCGACAGCTGCCAGGCCCCGCATCTGCAGTTCCACGTCAGCGGGCGCCTGGCCATCCGCATGGACGACGGCACCGAGTTCGTGGCCGGGCCGGGTGACGTCACGTCACTTCCCAGCGGCCACGACGCGTGGGTCGTCGGCGACGAGCCCGTGGTCGCCGTCGACTGGTACGGCGCCAGCAACTACGCCCGCTAGGGCACACCACCAGCCGCCCGATGTGGCGGCACCCCCGGCCGGACGCTCACCGAGGCCGGCCAGCACGAGAGGAAGTCACGATGGCCCGCAAGATGATCGACTGCCGGACGATGCCGAGCGAGATCAACTGCACCCTCACGATCGCGGGTGAGCCGGAGGACGTGCTCGACGCGGCCGTCACGCACGCGGTCGACAAGCACGGTCACCAGAACACCCCGGAGCTGCGCGAGCAGTTGCGTGGACTCCTGGTCGACGCCGAACCCGCGATGGCCTGAGGGATCCCGGGCTCGGTCGAGCGCGACGACTCGGCCGAGGCGACAGTGGATGTGGGGGCGGGGGGCCGGTCCTGACGGTCTGGCCGCGTTGGTCGGTCCATCCAGCGGTGGATGGCCACTCTTAGCCGGCTACCCCCGCCCCTCCTGAACTGTGACTCACGCCACACGACCCGTCAACCCGTCCCCGGAGTGTCGCGACCGGCGAGTTCCGGACCGGACGTGCGCGCCGGAAGTCCGTCAGCCGACGCGGCGGAGGATCTCCGGCGAGAGCTGGTCGACGGCGGTGTGGCCGGTGAGCCCCAGCGTCAGGTCGAACTCGCCCATGACGTCGGCGAGCACCTGCCGCACGCCCTCCTCGCCGGCCAGCGCCAACCCCCAGGCGAACGGCCGGCCAAGGAGCACTGCGCGGGCGCCGAGCGCGACGGCGGTGAACACGTCGGCCCCGCTCCTAATGCCGCTGTCCAGCAGCACCGGTGCGCGCTCGTCGATCGCGGCGACCACGTCGGGCAGCGCGTCGAGGGCGGAGATCGACCGGTCCACCTGGCGGCCGCCGTGGGTGCTGACGACGACGCCGTCCACGCCTTCGTCCAGCGCGCGGCGGGCGTCGTCGGGGTGCAGCACGCCCTTGAGGAGGATCGGCAGCCGCGTCTTCGACCGCAGCCAGGCGAGGTCGTCCCAGGTGATCGACGGCCGGGAGTAGATGCCGAGGAACGTCTCGACGGCGGCCCGCGGGAGCGGCGAGCGCAGGTTGTCCCGGAACGACCCCGGCCACGCCTTCGCCATCCCGACGAGCGCCTTCACGGCGGCGGGAGTCGGCCTCGGCTGCGGTTCGCGCTTGCCGGCCGACGCCGCGCGCGCCTCGACCAGCCGGCGGAACACCGGATCCGACGTGTACTGGGCGATGCCCTTGCCCAGGGCGAAGGGCAGGTGGCCCAGGTCGAGGTCGCGTGGCCGCCAGCCGAGCATGGTGGTGTCGAGGGTGACGACCAGTGCGTCGCAGCCCGCAGCCTCGGCCCGGCCGACCAGGCTCTCGACCAGTTCGTCGGACGTCGACCAGTACAGCTGGAACCAGCGCGGGGCGTCCCCCATGGCCGCCGCGCAGTCCTCCATCGACACCGACGCCTGGTTGGAGAACACCATCGGCACGCCCAGGGACGCCGCCGCCCGCGCCACGTCCAGGTCGGCCTCGTCGTGCACCAACTCCAGGGCGCCCACGGGAGCGAGCAGCAAGGGGGCGGGCAGCCGCCGTCCGAACAGTTCGACGGAGGTGTCCCGGCGGCTCACGTCGCGCAGCACCCGGGGGACGACGGCCCACTTGTCGAACGCCGCCCGGTTGGCGCGCTGGGTGACCTCGTCGCCCGCGCCGCCGGCCACGTAGGCGTACGCGCGCGGGTTCAGGGCCTGCTTCGCCCGCGCCTGCAGGGCCCGGACGGCGGTCGGCACGCGGGGATGGTGGCCGTAGACCCCTGCCCGGTAGACCTCGTTCTGCCGACGGCGACCCGCACCAGCTTCGTCCACCCGGCCACCGTAGTGATCGCGCTCACGCCGCCGGATCCGGGTCCGTGGCGGCGCTTTTCGCGACACGCCGTACGACACGCGCGCTTCGCGCGTAACGGGCTGGCAACGAAGCGTCACATCAGTCATCATGTGAAACGCATCAGAACCGCAATCGGGGAGCACGTATCGGCACCACCTTGTGGGGCTCGGTCGCAGACCGCGCGACGCCCACCAGCAAGTCCCGGCCGACAGTGTCCGCCGGTCTTCTCACCGGGCTCCTCGTCGCCCTGTTCGGCGCCGCTCTGGCCACCGCCGCTCCCGCAGCCGCGATCGACGACCCCTCCCGCCCCGATTCCCGGGTCACCCACGGGCCGAGCTGCCGTCCCGGCGGACTCGTCGTCGAGGTCGTGGCCGGCACGGCGCCCTACTCCGTGCGGCTGGCCACCACCCGCACGCCGTCCGGTGAGGACGAGGCGACCCTCCAGCCCGGCGAGACCGTCGTCCTCCGCACGGACGACGTGGCGTGGGGCGAGACGATCGACGGCCGGCTGGAGTTCGCCGCGCAGGACGGCACCGGCGTGACCTTCGTCGACGAACTCGAGGAGTACAGCTTCACCCGGCCGACGCGGGAGGACTGCGACGCGATCGCCGCGCCGACCGCCCCGGAGCCCACGACCACCGCACCGCCGTCCCCCTCCGCGACGCCCACTCCCGACGGCGACGCGACTCCTTCCAGCTCGGCCCCGCCGACGACCACGACGACGACCGAGACCCCGGCGCCGGGGGGTGCCGTTCCCGGTGGCGGCGGGCCCGCGACCCCCGCCCCCCGTGCGGTGACGGCCGGCGACACCGTGACCCTGCAGGCCTCGGGATTCCTCCCGGGTGAGCGCGTGACGATCCAGATGCACGGCAGCGACGACATCCTCGCCACGGCGACCGCAGGACCCGACGGGTCGGTGCAGACCGAGGTCCGCATCCCCGACGGCACCGAGGCCGGTCCGGCGACCATCGACATGGTCGGCGCCGACTCCGCGGTCGTCGCCCCCGTCGCCCTCCAGGTGGCCGCGGACCAGACACCGGTCGTCGGCGACGGGGCGGCCGACGTCGTCCCCCTCACGGCCGCCGCGGTGGCGCTCGTGGCCGCCGTCGCCGGACTCGTCTCCGTCGCCGGACGTCACCGCGGCCGCCGGCACACCATTCGGAGCGCCTGAGCCCGCTTCCGCGACGGGATGACCGCGCTGCTCGCCGGGGGCTGTCCTGCTCCCAACCTTGTGCTCTGCGTGCCCAGCGCACGCAGAGCACAAGGTTCCGGACAGACACCTGCTGTCCCGCCGGGGGGCGACCTACCGCCTCGGCCTCGCTACGGTCGGATCGTGACTGTCGAACTCTTCGCGGGCATCCCGGTGCGCGACTACGAGCGGGCCGTGGCCTGGTACGAGCAACTGCTGGGCTCGGGGCCGAGCTTCCTGCCGAACGACACCGAGGCGGTGTGGGAGCTCGCCGAGAACCGGTACGTGTACATCGAGGTGCGACCCGACCATGCGGGCCATGCGATGCACACGGTCTTCGTCGACGACCTCGATGCCCGTCTCCAGGCGATGTCCGGTCGAGGGATGGAGCCCGCCGAGCAGGAGACCTATTCGAACGGCGTGCGGAAAGCCACGTACCGGGATCCGGACGGCAACGAGTTCGGCTTCGGTGGGGGCCCGGACGACGCGACCTGACGCTCGACCACTCAGCTCCGCTGGCGGAGCGCGTCGAACAGCACCGTCTGCAGGTCGTTCTCGTCGACAGCGGAGTAGGCGTCGCCACCGGTAGCGGCGGCGATCTGCTCGAGCGCGCCCATGTCGGCGTCCGGCCCCAGCGCGATGCCGATGACCTTCACCGGCCGGCTGGGGTCGACCTCGGCGCTGAGGGCCTGCACGAGCGCGTCGAGCCCGATGGTGTCCTCGTCCTCGTCCTTGCCGTCGGTGACGATGACGACGCTGGTGACGGCGGTCGGGTCGAAGTTCGCCCGGGCCGCGCGCACGGCGGCGAGCGTCGTGTCGTACAGACCCGTGCCGCCGGGTGAGAGCCGGTCCGGGATCGAGTCCAGCTGCTCGGTGAGGACGTCGCGCTGCGGACGTCCCCCGGCGTCGGCGGCCAAGGTGCGCGTCGGCACCAGCTCGACCCAGTCGGTGTCACTCCCCAGCCGCCGGGCGAAGGCCCACAGGCCGATGGCGGCGTTGTCCGGGAACAGGGCGAGGGCGCTCTTCGCGGCGTCCCGGGCGAGGGTGGCGCGCGTGCCGTCGCCGACCGGTGCCCTCATCGACGTCGAGACGTCGAAGACCGCCAGCAGCCGGGAGGGCTTGGCCAGGCTGGACAACCGCGCGAACAGTCCCTGCACCTCGGCGGGGTCCAGGGTCAGCGTCGCCGGGGCCGCCTCCTGGATGCCGGTCTGACCGCCGGCACCCGGCGGTGGCGCGCCGTCGCTGCCGCGGAAGCCGGCCTCCTGGACCAGCGTCAGCGCCCGGTCGGAGGTCAGGGTGCGGACGACGGCGTCGGCCGCGGCGCGCTCGGTGCCCGACCGCTCGCCCACGCGGAGCACGGGGTAGTCGAGGAACGGCGAGCCCTCCGCCGGATAGACCGCGATGAGCGAGGGGTTCTCGGTGCCCTGGTTGATCCGGAACACCTCCTGCTCGCTGACCGGCACCACCGGGGCGTCGTCGGCACCGGCGGCGCCGGCCGCGAGGGCGTCGGCGGGCGTGATCGGCGTCGCCCGGGCCGCGGCCAGGACCGCCTCCACGACGGCGTTGTCGGCGTCCTCACCCCCACCCAGGGACGACCGGACGGCGGCCAGCGCGGACAGTCCCTCGGCGCTGCTGGCCAGGTCCGGCACGGCCAGGGGCCGGTCGGTGGCCAGCGCCTGGCCCCAGCTCGGGACCTGCGCCGTCCAGCCGAGGGCGTCGCCCACCGCGCGGCTGGTCGCCAGCACGACGGGGGAGGAGCCCATGGAACCGGCGCCCTCCAGGGGTGCCTCGCCGGCGCGGCCGGCCCACAGCGAGGAGTCCGGCACCCAGACGCCGGGCAGCGCGTCGGCATCGAGCGCCCCGAGGTCACCGACGGTCTGCAGCGGCTCCTGGGCGGTCACGTCCGGGACGGCGCAGAGGCCGTCGTCCAGGACGATCGGGTCGGCGAGGAGCTTCCCGGCGACGTCGCCCAGCTCGGGAGCCACGGTCACCCCGACGATCTGCCGGGTCTCGCACTCCTCGCCGGAACCGGCGATCCACCAGACCAGGCCACCGGCCAGGAGGACGGCGACGATGCCGGCCGCGATCAGGACGACGGGCGCCGGACGGCGCGCGGGGGCAGTGGGATCGGCGTGGCGGCCCATGCTCTCTCTCTGTTGCTCGACTCGGGGGGTGGCGCGGCTCCCCCGAGCCCGCAGCGACAGAGTAGATGGCTGCCGGGTCCACCCCTGTCAGCCGGTTGTGGGCAGAACGGCGACGGGCCGCCGGCCTCCGCGAGGAGACCGGCGGCCCGCCGTCACTGCTGGGTCCTACCTCAGTTGAACGGCTCCTCGTCCGGGATGCCGCTCTCCGGCGGGGTCGCGTGCTCGGCCTCGGACTCCTCGATGTCGGCGTCACCGATGTCGGTCACCAGGATGCCGGTCTGCGGATCGGCAGCGGTGCCGGCCAGCTGGACGACCTGCATGCCCGAGATGCCCAGGTGGCTGTCCGTCGAGTAGCGGAACGGGGAGAACGCGGGGCCCTCCCAGTCGGCGCCGACGGTCTCGACGGCCTCGATCAGGTCGTCGCGGGTCGGGTTCTGGCCTGCAGCCTGCAACGCCTGCACCATCGTGTACGCCTGCGCCATGCCGTAGATCCGGTAGTTGGTGAGCTCACCCTCCTGGCCGGACTCGTCCCAGACCTTCTGCCACAGCTGAACCCACGGGTCCTCGGGTGCGTCGACGCCGGGCATGTACTCGGTGGTGATGACCCCGTCCAGCAGGCTGGCGTCGCTCACCGCGCCCTGCGAGAAGCGAGCCAGGAGTGAACCGACCAGCGCCGGGTCCGAGCCCACGTTGGAGTAGATCCACTGCGACGGCTTGAAGCCCAGCTGCAGCGCGGTCAGCTGCGTCAGGGCCGTGTAGCTGGGCGTGTTGAAGCCGACGACGACGTCGGCGCCGGAAGCCTGCAGAGCGGCCATCTGCGGAGCCACGTTGGTGTTGCCCGAGGTGTACCGCTGGGTCTCCACGACCTGGTCCTCGATGTACTGCATCAGGCCGGCCTCGCCGTCCTCGCCGAAGTCGTCGTCCTGGAGGAAGAGTCCGACCTTCGCATCGGGGAGGTTGTCGGCGATGTACTGGCCGATGACCTTCCCCTCGCTCTCGTAGTCGGTCTGCCAGCCGAAGGAGTACGGGTTGGTGTCCGGGTCCTCGCCCCAGAGCAGCGAGCCGGAGGCCACGAACAGGTCGGGCACGCCCTCGGTGTTGAGGAAGTCGAGCACCGCGCTGTGGGTCGGGGTGCCCAGGCCGCCGACGATCGCGAAGACCTCGTCCTCGAGCACCAACTGGTTGACGACCTGGCTGGTGTTGGTCGGGTTGTAGGCGTCGTCCTTGTAGATCCACTCGATCTCGCGGTCGTAGACGCCGCCGGCCTTGTTGACGTAGTCGTAGTACGCCTGCGCGCCGGTGGGGATCTCGCTGTACCCGGGCGCTGCGACGCCGGTCAGCGGGTAGTGGGCGCCGAGCTTGATGGTGTCCTCGGTGATGCCGGGCGCGGAGGCCTCGTTCGCGCCGCCGGTGCTCCCGCCACCGCCATTGTCGTCATTGCTGCCGCCGCATGCGGCGACGGTGGAGACGACGGTGGCTGCGGCGAGCAGGCTCACGAGACGTCGGGAGGATCTGGACAACTGTTCTCCTCTGGTGCGGCCCGGGCTTCGGTGCCCGGGAGTCGGGGTGGGGATGGGCGGCCGGAGCCGTCGGTTCACTCGGGCCTCACCCCCTGTCGGCGGCGCGCCCGGCAGTGGCGCGCTTGGCGCGGGCGGTCATCCAGCGGAGCCGGAGGGTGCCGACGAAGCCGGCGGGAGCGAAGATCATCGCGACGATCAGGACGACGCCGTAGACGAGCGGTGCGATCTGGGCGGCCTCGGTGCTGTCCAGCCCGAGGTCGGCGCCGAGGTCGGTGACGAACGGGGGCAGGAACACCAGCAGAGCCGAGCCCAGCAACGCCCCGAGCAGGCTGCCGAGGCCGCCGAGCACGATCGCGGTGAGCAGCGCCAGCGAGAGCACGAGGGTGAAGTTGGTCGGTGCGGCCAGGCGCACCACCAGTGCCATCACCCCACCCGCCAGACCCGCGGCAGCTGCGCTGACCACGAATGCCAGCACCCGCCAGGTGCCGAGGTTGATGCCGGCCAGCTCGGCGGCCACCTCCTGGTCGCGGACGGCCCGCCAGGTGCGGCCGATCCGGCTGCGCATCAGGTTCGCCAGCAGGAAGTAGGTGATGAGCAGGCAGATCGTGCCCAGGTAGGCCAGCCACTTGGTGCCGGTCGCCGACGCGCCCGAGACGAGGTCGATGAAGTTCGTGAACACGTCGGGCGGCTGCGGAGCGCGCACACGCAGGCCCTGGTCGCCGCCGAACGTGCCCTGGAAATACACGGCGAGGCCGGGCAGGCCGACGGCCAGCGCGAGCGTCGCGCCGGCCAGGTAGGGCCCGTGCAGGCGGGCCGCGGCCACGCCCACGAGTGCTCCCACGACCGTGGCCGTCAGCACCGACACCAGCAGGATCAGCGGCAGGGGGAGCGGGTCCTCGCCGCGTTCGGTCTGCAGGAACAGTGCCGTCGTGTAGGCGCCGACGGCCATCAGCGCGCCGTGGCCGAGGGAGATCTGGCCGTTGAGCCCGGTCAGGACGGTGAGCCCGCCCGCGGCGATCGCGTAGTAGGTCAGCGAGGCCAGCTGCGAGTTCGTGAAGGGGTCGGTGACCTCCAGCAGGATCACCGCACCGACAGCGGACAGCAGCACGATCAGCAGGTGCCGCAGCAGCGTGGACTTCGGGAGGAAGGAACGGCCGCCGGCTGCCTGGGCGGACGGGACGTTCGCGGCCGCGGTCGCCGTGAACGGCGCCTCCTCGATCAGCTCCTCGGTCGTCCGGCCTGGGCCCGCGGCGGGGGCAGGGGTCTTCGACTCGCTCATCGTCATGCCCTCCGGGCCGTGCTGCTGGCGAACAGACCGCCGGGTCGGACGAGGAGCACGACCATCAGGATCACGAGGGCGGAGACGTTGACGAGGGCGCTGCCGCGGTCGACGTAGCCGCTGATGTAGCTCAGCGCCAGGCCGAGGATGAGCCCGCCGACGATGGCGCCGATCGGGGAGTCGAGGCCGCCGAGCACCGCGGCGACGAAGCCGAAGACGATCAGGCTGTCCATGTAGGCCGGGTAGACGAACCCGCCGCCGGCGATCAGCAGCCCCGACAGCGAGCCCACCACCGCGGCCAGGCCCCAGCCGAGCGTGAGCATCCGGCCGACCCGGACGCCGAGCAGACGGGCCACCTCCTGGCCGAAGGCCGAGGCGCGCATCGCCAGACCGGTTCGGGTGAAGCGGAACAGCGCCACCAGCAGCGCCATGACGACCAGCACGGAACCGATCACGTAGAGGCTCGTCGGCGTCAGCGCGATGGTGGTGTCGCCGATCGTGAACCCGCGGACCCCGAAGGGCGTCGGGAACGACTGGAACGAGGACCCCGCGATGATCGCGATCAGGGCCTGGATGGCCACGAAGAGGCCCAGCGTCACGATCACCGCGTTGAGCTCGGGACCACCTTCGACCGGCCGGATGATGATCCGCTCGACGAGGGCTCCCATGACGAAGCCGGCGATCAGGGCCACGACCAGCGCCACCCAGTAGGACGCGCCCGCGTTGATGATGGCCAGGGCGATGAACGCCGTCGCGGCGGCCATCGAGCCCTGCGCGAAGTTGACGATCCGGGTGGACCGCCAGATCAGCACCAGGGCCAGCGCGAACGCCGAATAGATCATGCCCTGGGTCAACCCGCTGAGGGTGACGTTCACGAACTGCTGCACGACGAGGTGCCTTCCTCGAGCGGAGTGGGCGGGGGCGGTCGGGCGGGCCTGCGGTTCAGAAGCCGAGGTAGGCGTGCCGGAGGCCTTCGTCGGCCATCAGCGACCGGGCCTGGTCGGTGACCACGACCCGCCCCAGGTTCAGGACGACGCCGACGTCGGCGACCGACAGCGCGCTGCGGGCGTTCTGTTCCACCAGCAGCACCGACAGGCCCTCGGAGTCGACCAGCTTGCGGAGCAGCCCGAAGATCTGCGCCACGATCCGCGGCGCGAGGCCCAGGGACGGCTCGTCCAGCAGCAGGATGCGGGGCTGGGCGAGCAGGGCGCGGCCGATGACCAGCATCTGCCGCTCACCGCCGGAGAGGGTGTGCGCCGCGTTGTCCCGGCGTTCGGCGATCCTCGGGAAGATGTCGTAGACGCGGTCGAACTCGCTCCGCTCCACCTTTCCCCGGAACAGCGAGCCCACCCGCAGGTTCTCGTCGACGGTCAGCTCGGCGATGACGCCGCGCCCCTCGGGCACGTGCGCCATGCCCTTGCCGACCATCGCCTCGACCGGGGCCCGGGTGATGTCCTCGCCGTCCAGCGTGACCCGGCCGGCCTGGGGGCGGACCAGCCCGCTGATCGTGCGGAGCAGGGTGGTCTTGCCCGCTCCGTTGGCGCCCAGGACGGCGGTGATCCGGCCGGCCTCGGCGCTCAGCGTGACGCCGTCGAGCGCGCGGACCGGGCCGTAGGCGGAGGTGAGGCCATCGACCTCGAGCAGCGCGGTACCGGGGGCAGCGCGCCCACCTGCTCCCGCTGCCGCGCCGGCGGAGACCGCGGTGCTGCCGTGCGCGTCAGTCATTCGCCCGCCCTCCGTCGGTGGCGGCCAGCTCGGCGGCGTCGGCCTCGACGTCGACGTCGTCCCCGAGGTAGGCCTCGGTGACCGCCGGGTCGGCCTGGACCTCGGCCGGTGTGCCGGCGGCGATCTGCTTGCCGGAGTCCAGGACGGTGATCCGGTCGCAGACCTTCATCACCAGATCCATGTGGTGCTCGACCAGCAGCACGCTCATCCGCGAGGACAGGGCGCGGATCAGTTCGCCGAGCTCGTGCATCTCGTCCTCGGCCAGACCACTGGCCGGCTCGTCGAGCAGCAGCAGCTCGGGATCGGCGACCAGCGCCCGGGCCAGGGCCACCCGCTTCTGCACCGGATAGGGGAGGCTGCCGGGATAGCGGCCGGCGTAGCCCTCGGCGCCCAGCTCGACCAGCGCCTGGGTGGCCCGCTCGCGGAGCAGTCGGTCGTCCTTGTCGGCAGTGGGCAGCGCCAGCAGCGCCGAGAAGAACCCGGCCTTCGCGTGCCGGTGCGCACCGACCATCACGTTCTCCAGCACGGTCAGGCCGGCGAACAGGCCCACGCCCTGCAGGGTGCGGGAGATGCCGAGCTTGCTCAGTTGGCTCGGCTTCAGCCGGCGCAGCTCCTGGTCGCGCCAGGTGATCCGGCCCGCGTTGGGGCGCACCAGTCCGCAGGCGACGTTGAACAGGGTCGTCTTGCCGGCGCCGTTCGGGCCGATGAGCCCGTGCACCTGGCCGGGCTCGACGGCGAGCGAGACGTCACTGAGCGCGGCCACGCCGCCGAAGGCGACGCTGATGCCAGTCATCTCGAGCCGGGCGGTGGGCGTTCTTTCCTCGAAAGGCTGGCTGCCGGAGTGCGGAGGCGGCTGCGCCAAGGGGCCCACTTCTCCTCTTCGTCGGGGAGGGTCGTGCGCCTGGCCAGGTTCGGACGGCGACGATTGGGTCACGAGTACGTCCCGCTGAGCCTGCCGGGTCGTGGTGCTCGTCACAATGGGCGCGCTGCACAGTGATCGCAAGTTCGTGTTGTGCTGGGTGCGGCGCGTCACGAGGAGGTGATCGAGTGCAGCCCTTCCGACCGGAGGTCACGGCCCGGCTTGCCGAGCTCGCCCCGCTCCTCCTCGACCAGCTCGACTCGATGACCGACCGCATGATCGACGTCCTCGTCCGCACCGAACCCGCCTACCGCGAGCTGCTCGGTCACGGCGAGGAGGAGATGCGGACGACGACCCGCGCCAACCTCGAGCGCGGCATGCAGACCCTGATCGGCGCCGCGAACAGCAACGGCCGCACCTCCCAGCGCGACGCCCGCGACGTCGGTCGCCGACGGGCCGCCCAGGGCATCCCGCTGGAGGCCGTGCTGCGCGCCTACCGGCTCGGCGGGCAGGTGACCTGGGAGGCGCTGCTCGAGGTCTCCCGCCACGCCAGCCGCGAGCACGATGCCCTGCTGCTGGAGGTCGCCGGCTCGGTCTGGCGGACCAACGACGGGGAGTGCTCCGCGGTGGCCGAGGGCTACCGCGAGGAGCAGCGCCGGCTGGCGGGGGTGGACGACGAGGCCCGCCAGCAGGTGCTCGACGGGCTGCTGGACGGCCGCGGGGGCGATCCGGCGTTCGTCCGGACGGCGTCGGAGCTGCTCGCCGTCCCGCTGGCCGGCCGGCTCGTCGTGGTCGTGGCGATGCCCGACCCCGACGGTGTCCCCGCCCTCGACGCGCCCGCGGCGGACCTGCTCAAGCGGGGTGTCCGCTCGGTCTGGGGTGTCCGGTCGGGCGCCCAGGTGGGCATCGTCGCCCTCGGACAGCTCCCGGGGTGCGAGGTCATGGCGTGGCTGCGGGGGATGGCGGCCGGTCCGGTCGGGCTCTCCGCGGTGGTCGTCGGCGCCCCGGCCGCGGCGTCGGCGTACCGGCTCGCGGAGACCGCCGCCCGCACCCTGCCGCCCGGCTCGGGACGAGTCGTGACGATCGACGAGCGGCTGCCGGAGGCCCTGCTGAGCAACTCGCCCGAGATCAGCTCGCGGCTGATCGGCCAGTCGCTGGGCGGGCTGCTCCAGCTGCCGGACGACGAGCGTGAGGTCCTGCTCGACACGCTGGCGGCGTTCCTGGCCTCCGACGGGTCACCGACGCGGGCGGCCGACGAGCTGTTCTGCCACCGCAACACGGTCATGCACCGGCTGCGACGGATCGAGTCGGTGACCGGCCGCAAGCTGACCGACCCCCGGTCCCGGTTGCTCTGGCAACTCGCGCTGCTGGGCACCGAGCACCGGAGGCCGGTGCAGCCACGATCGGCCTGACCTACTGCAGGTAGCCCTCGACCGTCGACTCCGGCCGCACCTGCGCCTCGTCGGGGTTCTCGTCGTACTGCCGCTTCGCCCGCCGCTGCCGCAGCAGGTCCCAGCACTGGTCCAGGTCCGCCTCGAGCTCGCCGATCCGGGTGCGCTGCTCCTCGGTGTGCTCGGTGGTCTCGCGCAGCTTGTGCTCCTCGTCCACCAGCGAGTGGATACGGCTGAGGATGTCGGTCTCGTCCATGCCCGACAGCCTGCCTTGCGGTGAGCTCGCGAAACAGGGGGGTCAGGTGGTCTCGGGCACCCAGCCCTCGACGAAGGCGGCCAGCCGGCTCGTGACGGCGCCCCCCGCGCGCCCGACGGCGAGCAGGGCGGCCCGCTCCAGCGGCACCCGGACGGCGCGCCTGGCGGACTGCCGGGTGGCGACGGCGTGCCCGACGGCGATCAGCTCGGGCCAGGGGCGGTCCAGCTCGGCCTGCACCCGGGCGAGCGCCTCGGCGGTGGGACCGGCGTTGCCCTCGACCATGGCCGTGACGAAGACGGGGTCGCTGCCGATCACGCGGGTGCCGTCGCGGAAGCTGCCCGCGGCCAGGGCGAGCGCCAGCGGGCCGCTGTCAGCGGCGGCCGCGGCGAGGGCGGCGGCCAGCAGGTGGGGGACGTGGCTGATCGCGGCGACGGCGTCGTCGTGCTCGGCGGCGGTGACCGGCACGACCTCGGCGCCGACCGCGAGCGCCACTTCGGCCACCCGCAGCCACCGGGGCAGCTCGGTGCCCGGCTCGAGGCACAGCGCCCAGCGGGCACCGGCGAACAGGGTGAGATCGGTTGCGGCGTGACCCGAGCGTTCGGTGCCGCACATCGGGTGCCCCCCGACGAAGCGGCCGCCGAACGCCGCCTCCAGCGAGGCCACGACCGGCCGCTTCACCGAGCCGAGGTCGGTGATCGTGGCGTCGGGGTCGATCGTCAGCCCCTCGAGCGCCGTGTTCATGGCCGACAGCGGCACGGCGAGGACGACGATCCCGGCCAGCTCCCGGGTGATGGTGACCCCGCGCGCGGCGGCGGCCTCCCGGGCCTCGGGGTCCACGTCCCAGCCGCTGACCTCCCGACCGCCGGCGGCCAGCGCCGCGGCCAGCGACCCGCCGAGCTGCCCGAGGCCGACGACGGCCACCGGCGGCGCGGGCATGGTCGGTACCGGGAAGCTGGTCATGCCGGCACGTCCGACCACGGGCGGTCGGTGCGGAACACCCGCGCGAGCGCGGTGGCGACCAGCCGGTCGTCCTGCGCCCGCGCCTCGATCCGGTAGACGGCGGTGCGGCTGCTGCGGTGGACCTCGACCCCCTCGGCCTCCAGGCGGTCGCCGGCGCGCCCGGCGGCGAGGAACTCCGTGTGCACGTCCTGAGCGATCGCCACCGTGCCGTGGCTGTTGCTGACCGCCGCGTGGACGACGTCGAGCAGCGCCATCGTGGCCCCGCCGTGCGCGGTGCCGACCGCGTTGAGCAGCGCCGGCCCGACGGTCATCGAGGCGCGGGCGTAGCCGGGGCGGAGTTCGTCCAGCGTGATGCCCAGATGGGCCGCCAACGGGTCGGCGGCGAGCCGCGCGAACAGCTCGGCCGGGACGTCGTCCTGCGGGTCCGCCATGATCGGACCCTATGACGCCCCGGTCGTTCCTCCTCACGGCAGAGCTCGCCGACTACGTCCGCGCCTCGTCCGAGCGGCCGGACGACGTGGCAGCCGACCTGATCGCCGAGACCGCGGCCATGGCGGAGCGTGGCGAGGTGCCGGGGACGATGCAGATCGCGCCGGAACAGGGCGTGTTCATGCAGCTGCTGGCCCGCGCGCTCATGGCGCGGCAGGCGATCGAGATCGGCACGTTCACCGGGTACTCGGCACTGTGCATCGCCCGTGGGCTGGCCGAGGACGGGTCGCTGCTCTGCCTGGACCGCAACGCGGAGTGGACGGCGGTCGCCCGCCGGTTCTGGGAACGGGCGGGGCTGGCCGACCGGATCGAGCTGCGACTCGGCGACGCGCTGACCACGCTCCGGGGCCTCCCCGCCGTCGAGACCTTCGACCTGGCCTTCATCGACGCCGACAAGACCGGATACGCCGCCTACGTGGAGGAGCTCTACGACCGGATGACGCCCAACGGTGTGGTGCTGCTGGACAACACCCTCTGGTCGGGGCGGGTCCTGGACCCGCGGGCCGAGGACGACCACGCGCTCGTGGCCCTGAACGCCGCGCTCGCGACCGACCCCCGCTGGGAGACCGTCCTGCTGCCCCTCGGCGACGGGCTGACCATGCTGCGCAAGCGATGAGCGGCCCCGATCCCGGGCGGACGAGCTTCGCGGTGCGGGTGAGCCGGCCGGCCTCCGGCTGGCAGGTCGAACTGCTGGCCGACGACGCCGGTGACGAGCTCCCGGTGCTCGAGCGGGCGCTGGGGGAGCCCGGTGCCGACGGCTGGCCGCCGCCCTTCGTCCTCGTCGTCGACTCGCGGCTGTACTTCGTGGCCCTGCGGCACGGGCCCGGTGGCATGGTGCGCGCGCTGATCTCCGACGCGACGATGCTGGAGTGGGTGCTGGCCGCGGAGGTGGTCGAGCGCTACGGCATCGGGGTGGACACCGAGGGGGCGTTCGACGACGACGAGTCCGGCTGGCCCGGCGGTGACCTCGACATCTTCGCCGACGACGGGCTGCCCCACGCCGACCTCCGGACGATCGTGACCGCCGACGACCTCTGGGCCGACGAGATGGTCGAGCGCATCGCCCGCCGGCTGGGGTTCGCCGACGAACTGGCCGCGGCGGTGGCGACATGACGGTGACGGCGGTGGTCTTCGACCTGGGCGGGGTGCTCACTGAGAGCCCGATGACCGCGTTCGCCGCGTACGAGGCGGAGGCCGGGCTGCCGGACGGGCTGATCCGGCAGCTCAACTCGACCGATCCACACACGAACGCGTGGGCGCGCTTCGAGCGCAACGAGCTCGACGTGGCGGGATTCTCGGCGGCGTTCGAGGCCGAGGCACTGGCGGCCGGTCACCGGATCGAGGCCGCCCGGGTGCTCGAGGCACTGCGCGGGGAGCTGCGCCCGTCGATGGTGGCGGCCGTGCACCGGCTGCGCGAGGCCGGGCTCCCGCTGGCGCTGCTGTCGAACAACGTCGCGCCGATGGAGCGGACCGGGGAGCTGGGGGAGCTGCTCGGTCTGTTCGACGCGATCGTGGAGTCGTCGGTCGAGGGGGTGCGCAAGCCCGAGCCGGAGATCTACCGGCGGGCGCTGACCCGGCTGTCCCGGGCCGTCGGCCGCCGGATCGAGGCCGCGGACTGCGCCTACCTCGACGACCTCGGCATCAACCTCAAGCCGGCCCGCGCGCTCGGTTTCTCGACGATCAAGGTGGTCCACCCCGCCGACGCACTGCGTGATCTCTCGGCTCTGGTCGGCTTCTCCGTGGACGGACCGGCGTGACGCTCGTCGGCAGGTTGCACCTGGGAAGCTCGTGCTCTGCTTCGCACTGTAAGCAGAGCACGAGCTTCCGGAGATACACCCTGTGACCGCCGACCTCGACGCGGCGATGGGCCGTGCGCTCGAGCTCGCGGCGGCCGCGCCGGAGTGGGGCGACACCCCGATCGGCGCCGTCGTCCTCGGGCCGGACGGCGCGGTGCTCGCCGAGGCGGCCAACGAGCGGGAGAAGCGTGGTGACCCGACCGCGCACGCCGAGATCCTCGCCCTGCGGGCGGCGGCGCAGGTGCACGGCGACGGCTGGCGGTTGACCGGCGCGACCCTCGTGGTCACTCTCGAGCCGTGCACGATGTGCGCCGGCGCCAGCGTGCTGGCCCGGGTGGCGCGGGTGGTCTACGGCGCCGACGACCCGAAGGCGGGTGCCGTGGGGTCGCTGTGGGACGTCGTCCGGGACCGCCGGCTCAACCACCGTCCCGAGGTGACGGCCGGGGTGCGGGCCGAGGAGTCCGCGACAGTCCTACGCGCGTTCTTCCGCGCCCAGCGGGGCCTGTAGTCTCTCCGGCGGTGGCGTGTCCGAGCGGCCGAAGGAGCACGCCTCGAAAGCGTGTGAGGGCAACCCCCTCCGTGGGTTCAAATCCCACCGCCACCGCCAGTACGACAACGGCGGCGCCCGGCAGTCGACCTGCCCGGCGCCGCCGTTCGCGTATGGGTCAGTCCGCGATCCGGTCGTCGAGCAGCAGCAGCCGGCCGTCGTCGCCGGCCACGAACCGAATGCGGTGGGGCTCGGTCTGGCTCGGCCCGCCGGACACGTAGGTGATGTCGAGCAGGGCGGTGGTGTCGTCCTCGGCGCGCACGTTGGAGATCTGCACGCTGGAGAAGTCGCCCCAGAAGCCCGAGAAGTTCTCGAACGGATTGTTCGCCTGGAACTCCGGGCTGGTCAGCTGGTAGGCCGCGGTGAGGTTGCCAGGGATCAGCGCGAAGAAGTCCGTCGCCGCCGCTGCCGGGTCCTGAGCGCCTGCTACCTCCGGCGCGGACGGTTCGGACGACGTCTGGGTGGCAGCCGAGGATTGCGGCGCGGTGGTCGCGGCCGTGGTCGCACTGCTCTCGGCCGCGCTGGTCGCCGCTGCCGTGTCGCCCGGGTCGGACGGGTCGTCGTCCAGCACCACCGTCCAGAAGACGATCAGGCCGGCGAGCACCGCGGCCACGAGTCCGGCGGCCACCCAGAGGGCGCGTCCCCGGCGCCGCCCCGGCTCGCGGGGAGGCGGCGCGACGGTTCGCTCGGGCGTGGGGGTGGCTGCCGCCACCGGTGCCGGCGCGGGCGCCGCAGGGGCGAACGCCGCAGGTGAGTTCGTGTAGGTCGGCGGTGGCGGAGGCGGGGGATTGGCCGGCGCCGCAGCGGGTGCCGGCGTCGCACCGTCGGAGGTCGCGGCCGCAGCAGCGGCTCCGGCGGGAAAGCTCGAGGTTCGGGTGCGCCCGGGAGTCGCCGAACCCAGGTCGGTGCGGGCGAGCAGGATCGTCGTGGTGTCGCCGTCCCGTCCGGCAGCGAGCTTAGCGAGCTCGTCCCGGACCTCCGGCATGGTCGGCCGATCCGTCGGATCGGCCGCGAGGATCTTCTTCAGCGGCTGGGTGAGGGATCCCGATCGGCGGGGCGGCACGATGTTGCCGCCTGCGACCCGGTGCAGCATGCCGAGCGCGTTGTCCTCCATGCCGAACGGCGGGGCTCCCTCGAGGCAGGTGTACAGCGTCGCGCCGAGGGAGAAGACGTCGCTGGCCTCGGTCATCGGATGGCCCTGTGCGACCTCGGGTGCCAGGAAGGCCGGCGTCCCGGTGATCTGTCCGGTCTGGGTGAGCGTCACGTCCCCGCTGGCGTGCGAGATCCCGAAGTCGGTGATCTTCACGACGCCCTCGACCTGGCCGCCCTCGCCGATGAGGATGTTCGCGGGCTTCACGTCCCGGTGCACGATCCCGGCGGCGTGGGTCGCGGCCAGCGCGTCGGCCACCTGGGCGCCCACCTGCGCGACCTGGTCCACCCGCAGGACGCCGTCCTCACTGAGCACTTCCGCCAGGCTGCGGGAGGGCAGGTACTCCATGACCAGCCACGGCTGGCCGTGCTCCAGGGCCACGTCGTAGACGCTGATGGCGTGCGGATGGCTCAGCCGGGCGGCGATGCGGCCCTCACGGAGCGCGCGCTTGCGCTGCTGGTCGGCCTCCTCCGCGCTGACGCCGGGCGCGGTGAGCACCTGCTTGAGCGCGACCCGTCGTCCGAGCAGCTCGTCCTGGGCCAGCCAGACAGCCCCCATGCCGCCCCCGCCGATCTGCGACTGCAGCCGGTAACGCCCCGCGACCAGGCGGCCGGGAGCGGTCAGGGGACGGGTCATGGGTGCGGCGGGTCCGGGCTTCAGACGCCGGACGGGACGCCGAAGCGGCGCACGTACTCTTCCTGGGCGCCGGCCGGTAGGGCGTCGTAGAGGGTGCCGAGCTCCTCGTGCACCGACGGGTCGAGGTCGTCGAAGATCTGCTTCCAGCTCGGCGCCTCGTCATAGCTGCGGGTCAGCAGCAGCTCCCACGCCTGCGACTGCCGGTCCCGCTTGCCTCGCTCGGCCACGAACTCCGACAGGTAGGCGTCCTTCGCGGCTGCCTTCTCCTCGGCCGTCGCGCCGGGAGGCAGTGCCGCGGCATCGCCGCCCCTGAGGACGCCGACGATGGCCTCGACCACTTCCGGCCGCACCTCGCTCGGTTCGCTCATGTCCTGCCTCCTCTCTCGTCGCCCCCGCTTGCGGGCACTTCCCCGGCGGCCGGAAGATCAACCGCCTGCGGTGAGGATGCCGCACGCCCGCTCGTCCGGCGCCCCCGGGCGGTGTGGCGGCAGCACCTCATCCGGTCGCCCGGTACGATCGCCGTGCACGTTGGAGGATTCGCCTAGTGGCCTATGGCGCTCGCTTGGAAAGCGGGTTGGGATAAAACCCTCGGGAGTTCGAATCTCCCATCCTCCGCAGTCGCGACGGTGGTCTCGCACCGAACCGTCGCCGAACCGGTATCGCCCCGGTGGCCGCCGCGCCACCATGGACGGCCATGGACACGGTCGTGATCGACGTGGCCCGCGTGCCACTGACGGACCTGCTGAGCATCGCCCGGGGCGCGTCGGTCGGGCTGGCCGACGGTGCACGTGAGCGGATCGCGTCCGGACGGCGGGTCGTCGACGGAGTCCTGGCCAGCGGCCGCGCGGTCTACGGGCTGACCACCGGCGTCGGTCACCTCCGGGACGTCCGCGTTCCGGACGGCGAACTCATCGGGCAGCAGTACATGATCGTGATGACCCACTCCGGAGGCTTCGGTCCGCTGCTCCCGACGGAGGTGGTCCGGGCCGCGATGGCGGTGCGGCTGGTGGGCCTGACGCGCGGCGGGTCAGGTGCGAGCCCCGCAGTCGCCGAGTCACTGGTCGGCCTGCTGAACGCGGGCGTCCATCCCCTGCTGCCGCGGACCTCCTCCGTCGGAGCCGGTGACCTCGGCGCGATGGCGCTGGTCGCCCAGGTCGCGATCGGAGCGGGTCGCGCGGAGTACCTGGGCGAGCTGCTCAGCGGCGGCGAGGCGCTCGCCCGGGCGGGGATCGCACCGCTGGTCCTGCAGGCCAAGGACGGACTGGCGATGGTCTCGGCCAACGGGGTGTCGGTCGGGCAGGGTGCCCTCGTCGCGGAGCGGGCCGGCGTCCTGGCCGACGCCGCCGAGCTGGTCGCCGCCCTGTCGATGGAGGCGACCCGCGGGAATCCCTCCGTCGCGCTGCCGGTGGTCGCCGAGGGCAAGCCGTTCCCCGGCCTGGCGGAGTCGTGCCGGCAGCTGCGCGAGGCGCTGTCGGGCAGCTACCTGCTCGGCTCCGGCGTCCCGGCCTCGGTGCAGGACCCGCTGTCCTACCGCGTCGTCCCGCAGGTGCACGGGGCTTTCCGCGACACCACCGCCTTCGTCGCGCAGACGGTCGAGACCGAGCTGAACTCCCAGGCGGACAACCCGCTCGTGTCGCCGTCGGACGGCACGCTGGTCTCCAACGGCAACTTCCACCCGGTGCTGCTCGCCGTTGCCTTCGACGCCCTGCGGGTGGCGATCGCGCACGTCGGCCAGCTCAGCGACCGGCGTCTCGGGCACCTCTGGGCGGCGTTCTTCGAGGCGATGTCCGGCGGGAGCCCGTCGTTCGAGGGCCCTCCGCCGGACCTGCCGGGGATGCACCTGCGCTACGCCGCGGCCGCCGCCTACGCGGAACTGCGCCAGCTGGCGGCTCCGGTCAGCCTCGACGTCGGCGTCCTCGACCAGGGCGTGGAGGACCACTCCACCGCTGCTCCGCTGAGCGTGCGGAAGGCCGACGAGGCGCTCGACCTGCTGGCCGACATCCTGACGATCGAGCTCCTCCTGGCCGCCGACATCCTCGACCTGCGGCCGGAGCTGCCGACCCTGGGCGCGGGGACGGCGGTGCTCTACGGCTCGGCGCGCGGCGCGATCGCCGCGCTCTCCGACCGGTCCACGGACGCCGTCCACGCGGCCGTCCGCGCCACCCTGTCCGCGTCCGGCGTCCGCAGCCGTCGCAGGTAGAGGCCCGCGACGGCGGCGAGCACCAGCAGGCCACCGGCCAGGGCGGCGGGGGCGAGGCGCTCGCCCAGGAACGCCGTCGCCAGCGCGGTCGCGGTCAGCGGTTCCAGCAGCGTGACGATCGAGGCGACCGCACCCGGCACCGTCCGCAGTCCCGTGAAGAACAGCGCGTACGCGAGCGCGCTCGGCACCAGCCCGAGGTAGAGCAGCACGGCCAGGGCGACCGGGTCGGTGGTGAACCGCAGCCCGACGATCAGTGCGACCGGCGTGAGCAGCACGGCCCCACCCGCGAACCCCGCCAGGGTCACCGGGATGCCGGCCGGCACGCCCGCTCCGGCAAGGGTGACCACCGCGTAGCCGAGCGCCGAGCCGACCGCCATCAGCGCGCCCAGCACGACCGTCGTCCCCGTGTCAGCTCCCGCGGAGATCCCGACGAGCAGCACCAGCCCGGTCAGGGCGACGACGAGGGCGACAACGGTCGCCCGGTCCGGCCGGCCGTGGCCGAGGAGCGTGGCGCCCACCGCGATGAGTAGCGGTGCCAGGCCGAGGGCGACCAGCGTCGCGATGCTCACCCCGGCCGTGGCGACAGCGGCGAAGTAGGCGAGTTGGTAGGCGGCCAGCCCGGCACCGACGAGGAGCAGCCGGACGGCTGTGCCGCGGGTGATCGGGCCCGTCGGCGCGCTGCGACGGCGCCAGGTGAGCGCCGTGCCGATCAGCAGGGCGACCGCGCCGATCGCCATGCGGTGCCAGGCGATGTCGAGCGGGCCGAGGCCGGCGCGGTCGGCCACGATCTGGCCGCTCACGCCGGAGGTGCCCCAGCACAGTGCGGCCAGGACCACGAGCAGGAAGCCGCGACGGGACGCGGGCGAGGCGAGGGGGGAGGACATGACGCTCCTGGATCGGTTCCGATGGGGGACTCGGATCCGGAGCACGGTGCGGCGGCAGGCGCGTCAGCGTCTGCGGCGGTGCGGGAGAGCTCCCGCGGTGCTCCGGGTCAGGAGCGGGGAGGGGGCAGAACCAGGGCGTGCCGCGGCGTCATGGCCGGGGAGCGTAGCGGGAGGTGTGCGGGGAGCGCTGTCACATTCCTCTACAGTGGAGTCCAGACCCCTCGTGTGGCGTCATCCTGTGAACCTCCCCAGGGCCGGAAGGCAGCAAGGATAAGCGGGCTCTGGCGGGTGCGCGGGGGGTCCCTTTCTTTCCCCGGACGTGCGAGATCGCCGATCTCGCACGTCTTCGTGGCTCGAAGCATGCGAGATCGGCGATCTCCGGCGGGTAGGGCCGGTCAGCCGACGACCACCGAGGCGATCAGGTCGCGCGCCATCTGTTCACCCGTCGATCCCGGGACGAGCTGAGCCCCGAGGCTGATGCGGCGGCCTCCCGCCAGGATGTCCAGACCAACGACCGTCTTGTCGACCGTGCTTCCAGACAGGTCACCGGGAGTCCCGGCCGAGATCCACATGTACGCCAGTTCGGCGCCAGGAACGGTGACCGCTTCGACCCCGTCGGTCGGGGGGAGGCCGCCCTGGAACGTGTTGAGAATCTTGACGGACACGAAGGAGTACTCGTCCCCGCCCAGAGACGGCCCGTTCCAGGTCAGTGAAGGACCGTCCATCCAACTCGACACCGGGGTCGTGTCCACCGTGTCCGCGGCGCGGGCGCCCGGCGGGACCGCGAACGTGACGCCCTGGAACGCGCGGGGTTCCCAACGTTCCGCGGCTTCCTGCTCGGCCCGCCGCGCGGCTTCCTCGGCGGCCGCGGCAGCTGCGGCCTCCTCGGCGGTCGGGGCCGCGTCGGGTGTCGAGGGAGCGGTCGTGGTGGTGACGATGCCGTTGCGATCCGCCACGTCACCGTCTGCACCTGCCGACAGCAGGCCGGCTGCAGCCGTTGTACCGACGACCACAGCCGCGGTCGCGGTCGCGACGGCGACGAGAACGAGGCGTCCCCGGCGCTTCCGCTTGTGCTGGGCCCGGGCGGCCGCTACCTGCCGGCGCGGGTCGACGGCGGGGGTCAGTTCGTCGGCCAGGGAGTGCAGGCGAGCGCTGAGGAGGGACGTGTCCAGCTCGTTCATCGGGTGCTCCCCGTGGTCTGCGAGAGGTTGTCGACGGCGGGGTTCATCAGGGCGCGGAGCGCGGACAGTCCCCGGGTGACGTGGTTGTTGACGGTGCTGCGCGAGCAGCCCATGAGCGCGGCGGTGTCCGCCTCGCTGAGGTCCTCGAAGTACCGGAGGACGACGGCCGTGCGGACCCGTGGCGACAGCTGCAGCAGTGCCTGGCGCATCTCGTCGGTCTCGGCATGGGCGGACTGGTGATCGCCCGTCCCGGCGTCCGGGAATCGCTCGAGGGGCCGCTCGGTGTTGGTGAGCCGGCGCAGCCAGCTCAGGTGCGTGTTGATCATCAGGCGCCGCACGTAGGCGACCGGATGGTCGGCCCCGCGCACCTTGGCCCAGGCGCCGTAGGCCTTGGTGAGTGTCGTCTGCACCAAGTCCTCGCCGAGGTGTGAGTCACCGGTGACGAGGCACGCCGTGCGCAGCAGTTGTGCGCCGTGGGCGGCGACGAAGTCGGTGAACTCGTCGTCCTTCTGGTCGATCACTGGTTCCTCCGGGTGTTCGCTGTCAGGAGGAAGACGCCCCGAGCCGCCGGTCTCGCCCCATACCGGTATGTATCGGTTTCATAAAGGGGGGTCGGTACCTGACCGCGCCGGGGCGTCGGTGGGTGCACGTAACCTCGCGGCGTGGCTCTGGCGCTCTACCGCAAGTACCGTCCGGCGACCTTCGCCGAGGTGGTCGGGCAGGAGCACGTCACCGCACCGTTGATGAACGCGGTCGACGGCGGACGGATCAACCACGCCTACCTGTTCAGCGGCCCACGCGGCTGCGGGAAGACGTCGTCCGCGCGGATCCTGGCCCGGTCGCTGAACTGCGAGCAGGGGCCGACGTCCACCCCGTGCGGGGTCTGCGGGTCCTGCGTCGCGCTCGCGCCCGACGGCCCCGGGTCGCTCGACGTCATGGAGATCGACGCGGCCAGCCACGGAGGTGTCGACGACGCCCGTGACCTGCGGGAACGCGCCTTCTTCGCCCCCGTGAACAGCCGCTACAAGGTCTACATCGTCGACGAGGCGCACATGGTCACCACGCAGGGCTTCAACGCCCTGCTCAAGGTGGTGGAGGAGCCGCCGGAGTTCCTCGTCTTCGTCTTCGCGACGACGGAGCCGGACAAGGTCCTGCCGACCATCCGCTCGCGTACCCACCACTACCCGTTCCGGCTGGTGCCGCCGACGATCCTGCGCGGCCTGCTGGAGAAGACCTGCGCCGCCGAGGGCGTCACCGTCGAGCCGACGGTCTTCCCGCTGGTGGTCCGGGCCGGCGGCGGTTCGGTCCGCGACTCGCTGTCGATCCTCGACCAGCTGCTGGCCGGCGCCGGGCCCGAGGGCGTCACCTACCGGACCGCCGTCGGCCTGCTCGGGGTCACCGACGACGCGCTGCTCGACGAGACCGTCGACGCGCTGGCCGCCCACGACGCGCCCGCGGTGTTCCGCGCCGTCGACCGCGTGGTCGAGGCCGGGCACGACCCGCGGCGGTTCGCGACCGACCTGCTCGACCGGCTGCGCGACCTGATCGTGCTGGACGCGGTCCCCGACGCCGGCGGCAACGGCCTGCTCGACACCCCGCCCGACCGGCTGGACCTGATGAGCCAGCAGGCCTCGGCGCTGGGCTCCGCGACGCTCTCGCGGATGGCCGACACCGTGCATGCCGGGCTGACCGACATGCGGGGGACGACGGCGCCGCGGCTGCTGCTCGAGCTCGTATGCGCCCGCATGCTCCTGCCTGCCACCGACGGGTCCGCGGCGGCGACCCTCCAGCGGCTCGAACGCCTCGAGCGCCGGATGTCGATCGCCGGCGAGAACCCCGGCCGGCCGTCCGGGGAAAGAAGCGTCGAGGCGCCCGTCCGCGAGGCCGCACCTCGGGAGGCCCCGCCGCGCCCGGCACCTGTGCCCGCGCCCGCCCCGGCAGCGGCTCCCGTACCGGCTCCCGAGCAGGACGCCGCCGCACGCAAGGAGTTCGTCCGCCGATCGCAGCGCAGCGAGACCCCGGCCCCGCCCCGGCCCGAGAGCGCGCCCGCAGCGGCACCCGCACCGGCCGCCGACGACTGGCCCGAGACGGTGCAGCCGGGATCGGGCAGCAAGTCCGCACCCGCTCCTGCGTCGACCCCGCGGGCGGCACGCGCGACCACCGAGCCCGATATCCCGCTGCCCCAGGAACCGACCGACGACGAGGACTGGCCGCACCCTGCCAGCCCCGCCGCCACCCGTGCCGCCGCGGCCCGCACCGAGGCCGCCGAGAACGGGCAGGCGCCGCCCCCCCCGCCGCGGGCGGCCGCCGAGTCCTCACCGGCTCCTCGTGGCGGCGAGCCCACCCCGGTCGTCTCGGCGAACCCCGAGCCGGCCGCCGAGGGCGAGCTGAACACCAGCGACGTCCGGCGGGTCTGGCCGGAGCTGCTCGCCGTCGTCAAGCGGCACAAGCGCACCACCGAGGCGCTGCTGAAGAACGCCCAGGTGCACCAGCTCAACAACGGCGTCCTGACGCTGGCGACGTCGTCCCCGGCGCTGGCCCGGCGGCTCGGCGACGACCTGAACAAGGACGTCATCCGCGAGGCGCTCAACGAGCTGCTGGGGGTCCGCTGGCGGGTGGACGCCGTCGTCGAGGGTGCCGCCGCGTCGTCCGGTCCGCCCGTCGCCCCGGAACAGGCCCGGGAGGCGGCCCGCGCCGCCGAGGCCGCGGAGGCCACCGAGCTCATGGCCGAGCGGGCCGCGGAGACCTCGGCCGGCGGCGACCGCGAGCCCGAGCCCGCCGTCGACCCGGAGCAGGCCGCGCTGTCGCTGCTGCGGGCCGAGCTCGGCGCCCGTCCCGTCGACAGCTAGCTGCCGAGGAACGCCAGCACTCCAGCGGTGAGCTGCGCGGCGATCGCGTCCCGCCCGGCGGGGTCGGACATCAGTGCTGCGTCGGCCGCGTTGCGCATGTTCCCGCACTCGACGTAGACGGCGGGCACGGTGTTGAGGTTCAGACCGGCCAGGTCCGGGCGGGCGTCGAGCCCGTCGGCGCCCGTGTAGTCGCTCACCGGCTGGACGGCGGTCATCGCGTCCCGCATCGCGCCGGCCAGCGCGGCGGTCGCGGCAGCGACCTGCGGCCCGGCCAGGTCCAGGGACGACGTGATCACGTGGAAGCCGCGGCCGCCTGCACCCGCGCCGTCCCCGTGGATGCCGACGAACGCCGCCGCCCCGACCTGCCCGGCCAGCTGCCCGCGCACGTCGACGCACGGACCCACGCCGCCGTCGTCCTCGCGGGTGAGGACGACTGTCACCCCGGCGGCGCTCAGCCGGTCGCGCATCCGCAGGGCGACGTCCCAGGTGAAGGCGTGCTCGGCGAACCCGGCGTTCGTCGCCGTGCCGGTGGTGTTGCACGGCTTGGTCCCGCCGGTGCCGTCGGGCACGGGGGCGTTGACGACCTCCGGATGGGCCGCGTTGCCGCCGTTGTGCCCCGGATCGAGGACGACGACCTGCCGCGGCGCCGGAGGCGGCGTCGGGGCCGGTGCGGGTGGTAGCGAGGGCACGACCGGCGCCGACGAGACCGGAGGAACCGACGCGGCCCGACCGGACGTGCCGCGAGACGTCGCATCCGTCGGGTCCGCCGACGACCCGGCAGCCGAACAACCGGTGGCCAGGACGGCTGCCAGCGCGAGGATCGCCAGTGACCTGCGCATCCGGCCAGCGTGTCACTCCGCTGACGTATCCGCGGCCTACTCTCGTGGCATGTTCCCCGGAGGCCAGCCCGACATGGCGCAGCTGTTGAAGCAGGCGCAGCAGATGCAGGAGCAACTGGTCGCCGCCCAGGAGGAGCTCGCCCAGCGCGAGGTCACCGGATCGGCCGGGGGCGGCCTGGTCACGGCCACGATGACCGGCAGCGGGGACGTCACTGCCATCACCATCGCGCCGGCCGTCGTCGACCCCGACGACCTGGAGACGCTGCAGGACCTGGTCGTCGCGGCCCTGCACGACGCCAAGCGCGCGGCCGACGAACTCGCCGCGTCCACGATGGGTCCGCTCGCCGGCGGCCTCGGTGGCGGGGCCGGCGGCGGCCTCGGCCTCCCCGGCTTCTGACCGCGGATCGACGAGGAACACCGTGTACGAGGGTGCCGTCCAGGACCTGATCGACGAGCTCGGCCGGCTGCCCGGCGTCGGGCCCAAGAGCGCCCAGCGGATCGCCTTCCACCTGCTGGCCGCCGAGTCCGCCGACGTCACGCGGCTGGTCGCGGCACTCGTCCGCGTGCAGCAGGAGGTCCGCTTCTGCGTGACCTGCTACAACGTCGCCGAGGCCGAGCAGTGCCGCATCTGCCGTGACCCGCGCCGGGTGGACGACGTCCTGTGCGTGGTCGAGGAGCCCAAGGACGTCGTCGCCATCGAGCGCACCCGTGAGTTCCGCGGGCGCTACCACGTGCTCGGCGGCGCGATCAGCCCGATCGACGGCGTGGGCCCCGACGACCTGCGGGTCAAGGAGCTCATGACCCGGCTGATGAACAGCGCCGTCACCGAGCTGATCATCGCCACCGACCCGAACCTCGAGGGCGAGGCGACGGCGGCCTACCTCGCGCGGCTGGTCTCCCCGATGGGCCTCGCCGTCTCCCGCCTTGCCAGTGGACTCCCGGTCGGCGGTGACCTGGAGTACGCCGACGAGGTCACGCTGGGCCGGGCGTTCGAGGGCCGCCGGAGAATAGACGCCTGATCCGTCCGGTATCCGGCGGTCTGCTCGGCAGTCACGACCGGGTAACAGTGCCTTCGCCGAACTTCTTACTGCTGAAATACCGTGTTAGACCTGTTTCCTCCATTGGCCAGGTGGCCGCAGTGGCGCTTCTTCCCGTGCCCGCGAGTCGCCGTCTGAAGACGAGGTAACGGATGAGACCCGGTTCGAGCAGCCGTCGGCGCGTTGTCGCCACGGCGGGCGTTGCGGCGACGGCCCTGGTGCTTGCTGCCTGTGGGGGCGGCGGCAACGACGACGAGGGCGGATCCGGCGGCGGCAGTGGCGGCACGCTGACCATCGGTACGACCGACAAGGTCACGACCCTCGACCCCGCGGGCTCCTACGACAACGGCTCCTTCGCCGTCATGAACCAGGTGTTCCCGTTCCTGATGAACACCCCGCTGGGCTCCCCGGACGTCGAGCCGGACATCGCCGAGTCGGCCGAGTTCACGTCGCCGACCGAGTACACGGTCACCCTGAAGCCCGACCTGAAGTGGGCCAACGGCAACGACCTGACCTCCTCGGACGTCAAGTTCACGTTCGACCGCCAGCTGGCGATCGCCGACGAGAACGGCCCGTCGTCGCTGCTCTACAACCTCGACAGCGTCGACGCCCCTGACGACACCACGGTCGTGTTCACCCTGAAGTCGGAGAACGACCAGGTCTTCCCGCAGATCCTGTCCAGCCCGGCCGGCCCGATCGTCGACGAGGACGTCTTCTCGGCCACCGAGCTCACCCCGGACCAGGACATCGTCGACGGCGAGGCCTTCCACGGGCAGTACACGATCACCAGCTACGACCTGAACAACCTGGTGTCCTACAAGGCCTACCCGGACTACCAGGGCCTGCTCGGTGCGGCGAAGACCGAGACGGTCAACGTCAAGTACTACGCCGACGCCTCGAACCTGAAGCTGGACATCCAGGAGGGCAACATCGACGTCGCCTTCCGCAGCCTGTCCGCGACGGACATCGAGGACCTCCGCGGCAACGACAACGTCCAGGTCGTCGACGGTCCCGGCGGGGAGATCCGCTACATCGTCTTCAACTTCAACACCCAGCCGTACGGCGCGCAGACGCCCGAGGCCGACCCGGCCAAGGCGCTCGCCGTCCGCCAGGCGGTCGCGAACCTGATCAACCGCGAGGAACTCGCCGACCAAGTCTACAAGGGCACCTACACGCCGCTCTACTCCTTCGTCCCCGAGGGTCTGACCGGCGCTGTCGAGCCGCTCATGGAGAAGTACGGCGACGGCAGCGGTGCCCCGGACGCCGACAAGGCGGCCGCGGCGCTGCAGGCAGCCGGTGTCACGACGCCGGTGCAGCTGAGCCTGCAGTACTCCAACGACCACTACGGCCCGTCCTCGGGTGACGAGTACGCGCTGATCAAGGACCAGCTGGAGTCCAGCGGGCTGTTCACCGTCGACCTGCAGACCACGGAGTGGGTGCAGTACTCGGAGCAGCGGACCGCCGACGCGTACCCGGCCTACCAGCTCGGCTGGTTCCCGGACTACTCGGACGCGGACAACTACCTCACGCCGTTCTTCCTCACGGAGAACTTCCTGAGCAACCACTACACCAACCAGCAGGTCAACGACCTGATCCTCGAGCAGGCCAGCACCGAGGACCCGGCAGCGCGCACGGCCATCATCGAGCAGATCCAGGAGCTCGAGGCCGACGACCTGTCCACGGTGCCCTACCTGCAGGGTGCTCAGGTCGCCGTCGTCGGGACGGACGTGTCGGGCACCGAGGACACCCTCGACCCGTCGTTCAAGTTCCGCTACGGCGCACTCAGCAAGGGCTGATCGCGGGAACGGCGAACAGCTAGAGCACACTCCGGCCCCGGGTGATCCGCGCAGAGCGGGTCACCCGGGGTCGGACATGTACGGGGCCGAACGACGGCAGGAGACATGACCACGACAGCGACCGAGCTGACCGGTACCGACGAGAGCGGCGTACCCGTACCCGGGCGGAAGATCCGCGGCGGGGGAGGGCTGGGCAGCTATCTGCTGATCCGGTTCCTGCTGATCTTCCCCACGGTCTTCATCCTGGTGACGACGGTGTTCGTCCTGATGCGCTCGACCGGTGACCCGATCACCGCCGCGCTCGGCGGTCGGCTCACCGCGGCCGAGCTGGCCGCGCGCGTCCACGAGGCGGGCTACGACCGGCCGATCCTCGTGCAGTACTTCGAGTACCTCGGCAACCTCCTGAGCGGGGACTTCGGGACGGCGGTCAGCGACCGCCGACCGATCACCGAGGTGCTGACGACGTTCGGCGCCGCCACGCTCGAGCTGTCGTTCTACGCGCTGATCGTCGCCTTCGTCGTCGGCATCCCGCTCGGCCGGCTGGCCGCCTACTTCCGCGACCGGTGGTCCGACGCCGCGCTGCGGGTCTTCGCGATCCTCTGCTACGCCACGCCGGTCTTCTTCTTCGGTCTGCTGCTCAAGCTGGTCTTCTCCATCCAGCTGGGCTGGCTGCCGGTCGCGGGGCGGGCGTCCACCGGCGCGGAGATCCAGCTGCAGACCCTCGACAGCTCGACCGGCATCTACCTGATCGACGCCATCAAGCTGGGTGATCCGGAGGTGATCGCCGACGTCCTGGAGCACGCGGTCCTGCCGGCCGTCGCGCTCGGGCTGCTGACCGCCGGCGTCTTCCTGCGGCTGGTGCGCACGAATGTCATCGGGACGCTCGGCATGGGGTACGTCGAAGCTGCCCGCTCCCGTGGGGTGGCCGAGAGACGGCTGCTGAAGAAGCACGCCTACCGGCCGGCGCTCATCCCGATCGTCACGGTCATCGGTCTGCAGGTCGCGCTGCTGCTGAGCGGCGCGGTGCTCACCGAGACGACCTTCGAGTGGAAGGGCCTGGGCTTCCAGCTCGTGGAGTACGTGCAGGCCCGCGACTTCGTCGCCGTCCAGGGCATCGTCGTCATGCTGGCGGTCATCGTGGCGCTCACGAACTTCATCGTCGACGTCATCGCGGCCCTCATCGACCCGCGGGTGAGGTACTGATGGCCACCGTCGCAGTTCCCCCGGGTACCCGTCGCCGGGGCTGGCGCGACCTGCCCGTCATCCACCAGCTGCGGCAGAGCGTCGGCCTGCAGCGCGGGATGCTGGTCGCCGGCCTCCTCCTGACCGGGATCTTCCTGTTCACCGCGATCTTCGCGCCGCTGCTCGCGCCCTACGAGTACAACCAGCTGCGCGACCCCTCCGGCCCGTTCGGCGCCCAGCAGGAGCCGTCGTCCGCGCACTGGCTGGGCACCACGGTCGGCGGCTACGACGTGCTCTCCCGGGTGATCTGGGGAACGCGGACCGCACTGTTCGTCATCGTCGTCGCCGTCCTGCTGTCGATCGTGCTCGGCGTGCTGCTGGGCCTGGTGTCCGGGTACTTCGGTGGCTGGCTGGACCGCGTCCTGGTCGTCATCTGCGACGCGGTCTACGCGCTGCCGTCGCTGTTGCTGGCCATCGTGGCGGCCATCGCGATCAGCGGCGGTGAGTCCAGCCTGGTCGGTGGCGTGCTCGCCGCGGCCATCTCGATCACGGTCATCTACATCCCGCAGTTCTTCCGGGTGGTGCGCGCCGAGACCGTGCGGGTGAAGTCGGAGGCGTTCGTCGAGTCGGCGAAGGTCATCGGCGCCGGGCACTGGCGGATCATGACCCGCCACGTGTTCCGCAACGCCACCCGCACGCTGCCGCTGATCCTCACGCTGAACGCCTCCGAGGCGATCCTCACCCTCGCCGGTCTCGGCTTCCTGGGGTTCGGCATCGAGCCCACGTCGGCCGCCGAGTGGGGATACGACCTGCAGAAGGCGCTGTCGGACGTCACCAGCGGCATCTGGTGGACCTCGGTCTTCCCGGGCCTGGCGATCGTGCTGGTGGTGCTCGGCCTGACGCTCGTGGGCGAGAGCCTCAACGACCTGGCCGACCCGCGGCTGCGCACGCGCCGGCGGGCGGGGGCCGACACCGCCATCCCCGTCGGGGAGGTACCCGTGGTGCCCGGCGGGACGCTGGGTGCCGGACCGGGTGGGCTCGCCGGGCTCGAGGGCCGCGGCGAAGGAGAGTGGGAGCAGCGATGAGGGCCGCGAAGGCGACGCGCGAGCGAGCATCGCAGGGAGCGCCGGCGACCGAGGAGCGGAACGAGTGCGGAGCCGAGCAATGAGGGACGTCGTCGACATCGACAACCTGTCGGTCAGTTTCGCTACCGACGCCGGCTCCGTCACCGCCGTCCAGGACGTCAGCCTGTCGGTGCAGGCCGGCGAGGTGCTCGCGATCGTCGGCGAGAGTGGCAGCGGCAAGACCGTCACCGCGCGCAGCATCCTGGGTCTGCTCCCCGAGACCGCTACCACCCGCGGCGCGGTCGTGCTGACCAGCAAGGACGGCGGCAGCACGCACGACGTCGTCACCCTCAGCGGGGCGCGGCTCGGGAACGTGCGCGGCCGGGACGCCGCCATGGTGTTCCAGGAGCCGTCGACAGCGCTCAACCCGGTCTTCCCGGTGGGCTGGCAGATCGCGGAGGGCCTGCGCGCGCACGGCAAGTACAGCAAGAAGGAGTTGCGCGCCAAGGCCGTCGACGTGATGCGAAGGGTCGGCATCCCCGACCCCGAGCACCGGGTCGACCACTACCCGCACCAGTTCTCCGGCGGGCAGAAGCAGCGCATTGTCATCGCCCAGGCGCTGGTCCTCGACCCCGGCGTGATCATCGCCGACGAGCCGACCACCGCCCTCGACGTCACCGTGCAGGCGGAGATCCTCGACCTCCTGCGCCGCTGCCGCGACGAGTTCGGCACCGCGATCGTGCTGATCACCCACAACATGGGTGTCGTCGCCGACCTCGCCGACCGGGTCGCGGTCATGTACCAGGGCCGGATCGTCGAGGAGGCCGACGTCCGGACGCTGTTCTCCTCCCCGCAGGACCCCTACACCCGGCAGCTGCTCGCCGCCGTGCCCCGGCTCGGCCAGGGCGTCGCCCGCACGCAGGAGCGCGCCGCGGCGCGGCCCCAGGGCTGGGAGAGCGCCGCACCCATCATCTCCGCCAAGGACCTGCGGATCGTCTACCCGGGACGGCTGCGCCAGCCGGACTTCGTCGCGGTGGACGGCGTCAGCTTCGACATCCGCCCAGGCGAGGTGCTCGGCCTCGTCGGCGAGAGCGGCAGCGGCAAGACCACCATCGGGCGGGCCATGGCCGGCCTGACCCGCGTCACGGGCGGGTCGCTGCAGGTGCTCGGCACGGAGATGAACGGCGTCAAGGAGCGTTCCTTCCGCCCGGTGCGCGAGCGGATCGGCTTCGTCTTCCAGGACCCGGCGTCCAGCTTCAACCCGCTGCTCACCATCGCCGAGGCGGTCGCCGAGCCACTGGTCGTGCACAAGCGCGCCGACAGCCCGGCGGCCGCGCGCGGCCGGGTCGACGAGCTGCTGGAAGCCGTGCAGCTGCCGAAGTCCTTCGGCGACCGGTTCCCGCACGAGCTGTCCGGCGGTCAGCGCCAGCGCGCCAGCCTGGCCCGCTCGCTGGCGCTCAACCCGGAGCTGCTGATCGCCGACGAGCCGACCTCGGCCCTCGACGTATCGGTGCAGGCGCGGGTGCTGGAGCTGTTCGACGAGATCCAGCGCGAGTTCGGCTTCGCGGCGCTGTTCATCAGCCACGACCTCGCCGTCGTCGACCTGCTCGCCGACCGGATCGCCGTCCTCTACAAGGGCAAGCTCGTCGAGGAGGGCACCGGCGCCGAGGTGCTGGGGGCGCCGAAACACCCGTACACGCAGCGCCTGCTCGCCTCACTGCCCGTGCCCGACCCCGACGAGCAGGCCACCCGCCGCGGTCTCTGGAACGACCTCCGGGCGGCGGACTAGCTACTCGAGGACGACGTCGTCGCCGTCCCGCACCGCCCGGCGCACGCGCAGCCTGGCGAGCTTTCCCACGGCTGCGATGAGCTGGGTGTAGAGCGGCGTCGGCCCGTGGTAGCCGAGGAAGCCGCGCGGGCCCTCGACCATCTCGCCGGTACGGACGTCGTAGCGGCTCTGGTGCCAGGGGCAGACCAGACAGCCGTCGGCGTCGATGCTGCCGTCGGCGAGGTCGGCCAGCTGGTGCCGGCAGCGGCGGGAGACCGCGAAGTACCGGTCGTCACCGCGGTTGCCCACCGCCCAGTCGCCGTGCCCGCGGACGGCTCCCGGTGGCAGGTCGGCGGCGGGGATCCGGTCGGCGCTCTCGTCGCTCACGAGCCGACGGTGCTGGCTCGGCGGCAACCTCGCAAGCCAGGCCGGTCGGTACTGTCGATCTTCCGAACTGATTCCACCAGGAGGTGGCCGTGCGACGGCTCTTCGTCGTCCTGGGCGCAACCGCCCTGCTCGGCCTCGCCGGCGGGCCGGCGCTCGCCGAGGAACCGTTCCGTCTCGACGACCAGGTGGTCGACGAGGCCGACGTCCTGGGCGACGAGACCGAGATCGACGCCGCCCTGGACGAGCTGCAGGCCGACGACGGCACGCAGCTGTTCGTGGTCTTCGTCGACAGCTTCGACGGCCTGACCTCGAGCGAGTGGATCACGCAGACCGGGCAGCTCTCCGGGCTCGGCGGCTCCGACGCGATGCTCGCCGTCGCAGTCGACGACAGCAACTACGGCTTCGCGCTGCCCAACGGCGCCGAGGTGACCGAGACCGAGGCCGACCAGCTGGCCGGGCAGGCCGTGGAGCCGGAGTTCGGCGACGAGAACTGGGCAGCCGGCGTCGTGGCGTTCGCCGACATCCTGCGCACCGGCGAGGCGCCCGACTCCGGGGACTCCGGCGGCGGTGGTGCGCTGCTCGTGGTCGGCGCGATCGCGGTCGTCGGCGGGGGTGGCTACCTGGTGGCCCGGTCCCGGCGGCGCAAGAAGGCGGCGCTGCCCCCGCCGGTGCAGCGGATCGAGAAGCCCGACCCCTACGCCGGGACGACGACCGAGCAGCTGCAGGGCAGGGCGAGCAATGCCCTCCTGCAGCTGGACGAGGCCATGAAGACCTCGCAGCTGGATCTCGACTACGCCCGCGCCCAGTACGGCGAGCAGGCCGTCATCGGGTTCGACCAGGCACTGTCGGAGTCGCGCGACGAGCTGTCCCGCGCGTTCACGCTGCGCCAGCAGCTCGACGACGACGTCCCGGAGGACGAGCCGACCACCCGGACGATGCTGGGGGAGATGCTGCGGCTCACCGAGTCCGCCGCCGCCCGGCTGGACGGGCAGGCCGCGGCGTTCGCGCAGCTGCGCGACCTCGAGAACACCGCTCCCCAGGTGCTCGACGGCCTGGCGCCCCGGATCGCCGAGCTGCACTCCCGCATCCCGCAGGAGGAGCAGCGCCTCGCCCAGCTGGGGCAGCGCTACGCCGCCTCGGCGATCGCTCCGGTGGCGGACAACGTGACCGAGGCGCGGGCGCGGCTCGCCGCGGCCGAGCAGGAGGTGCAGGAGGCACGCACGGCCCTCGCCTCGGCGGAACCGGGCACCGCCGTGGGCGACATCCGGGCCGCCGAGGACGCCGTTGCCCAGACCGCCACCCTGCTGGATGCGGTGGGCCGGCTCGGCGCCGATTTCGACGCGGCAGGAGCCCGGGTCGCCGAGGTGCGGGCCGAGACGGAGAAGGACCTCGCGGAGGCCCGGTCGCTCACCGCGACCGGGGACCCCAGCGGCCTGCGTCCGCAGATCGCCCGCGCGGAGTCCGCCCTGACCTCGGCCGACGCCGCGCTCGCGGGCGGGCAGCCGGATCCGCTGGCCGCGCTGCGGCAGCTCGAGGAGGCCGATATCGCGCTGGAGCAGGCGCTGTCGGTCGCTCGCGACGCGCAGGTGCAGACCCGGCGGGCGGCCGCGTCTCTCGAGCAGGCGCTGATGACGGCGCGCTCCACGATCGACGCGGCCGGCGACTTCATCAACACCCGCCGCGGAGCCGTGGGTCCCGAGGCCCGCACCCGGCTCGCGGAGGCGCAGCGGCACTTCGACCTCGCCGTGGAGCTCGGTCGCGACGACCCGGTCCGCGCGCTCCGGGAGGCGCACCAGGCCGGCTCCCTGGGGCAGAGCGCACTGCAGGCGGCGCAGGAGGACGTCTCCGGCTGGGGCGGCGGCATGGGCGGCGGCCCGGGGGGCTTCGGGGGCGGGTACGGCGGGGGCTACCGCCGCGGCGGCGTCGACCTCGGCAGTCTCGTGCTCGGCGGCATCCTGCTCGGCGGCATGGGCGGCGGCCGAGGTGGTGGCGGCGGCGGGTTCGGCGGTGGTGGCGGCTTCGGCGGCGGTGGGGGCGGTGGGGGCGGCGGTGGCGGCGGTGGCGGCTTCGGTGGCGGAGGCATGGGCGGCGGTCGCTTCTGACGGCGGGGAGGGAGTCCCGGGGAACTGTCAGCTCCCGGTGGGACGGTGTCCTCCCCGATCCCACGAGGAGGAGTCATGCCCGCCCGTGACACGCCCTGGCCCAACGGCACACCCTGCTGGGTCGACTACGGCGCCGCCGACCTCGACGCCACGAAGACCTTCTACGCGTCGCTCCTCGGCTGGGAGTACACCGGCGGTGAGCCGCAGTTCGGCGGCTACCTGACGGCGACCGTGCAGGGCGAGCAGGCGGCCGGCCTGGGTCCGCAGCAGGATCCGGACGACCCGCCCCGCTGGACCACCTACTTCGCCGCCGACGACGCCGCCGCCACGGCCGCCCGCGTCACGCAGGCCGGGGGCACAGTGCTCGTCGCGCCGATGGAGGTGGGACCGATGGGCACGATGGTCATCGCGCTCGATCCCCAGGGCAACCCGTTCGGGCTGTGGCAGTCCGGGCTCAACACGGGCGTCCGGATCCACAACGAGCCGGGCGCCCTGGCCTGGAACGAGGCCGCGGTCGACGACCCGGACGGGGCGCGCGCCTTCTACAGCGCAGTGTTCGACTTCCGCTTCGACGAGATGCCCGGATCCGGCGGCTACACGACCTTCACCACCGGCGACCACCCGCTCGGTGGGCTGGGAGCGCATGCACCAGGATCGCCCAAGGGCTGGACGACGTGCTTCGCGGTCGCCGACACCGACGCCGCGGTCGGCACGACGGAGGCCGCGGGCGGCAAGGTGACGATGGCACCGATGGACACCGAGTTCGGCCGCTTCGCCGTCCTCGAGGACCCGTGGGGCGCCCCGTTCTCGGTCATGGAAGACCCGCCCGCGAGCAAGTGAAGGCCCTCGGTCAGGCGGGGAGCTGGCCGTAGGTGTGCTCGGCCCGGAAACGGACGACGAGGCGACGGTCGGCCACCATCGCGGCGCGGTACTCGTCCCAGTCCGGGTGCTCGCCGTTGATCCCGCGGTAGTAGGTGACCAGTTCCTCCACGGTCGGGTCGTTCGGATCGGCGGCCACGGGCGTGAGTTCGGCGGTGCCCTCGACGGCGACCCAGGTCCAGAAGTCCTTCGACGCCACGTGCAGGGTCACCCGCGGGTCGCGCTCGAGGTTGCGGGTCTTGGCGCGGTCGGCCGTCACCGACACCCGGAACAGCTGCGTCTCCGGGTCGTAGGAGTAGCCCACGTTGGACAGCTGAGGACGACCGTCGCTCTTGATCGTCGCGAGCACGCCCCACTTCTGCTGCGCGACGAACGCGAGCATGCGCGTGTCGGTGCTCAACGCTGCCGACCGCGGGCCTTGAGCGGGACCGGCGGGAGCGGTGGGGCCTCCAGGCGGGCGCCGTCGAAGCCGACGACGGCGCCGAAGCGCTCGGACTCGGAGTTCCACTGGTCGGCGTAGTCGGCGATCTCCTCGCCCGACCGGCCGACGAAGTTCCACCACATGACCAGGTGCTCCTCGAACGGCTCGCCGCCGAGCAGCAGCAGGCGGGTCGGTTCGGCGGCGGTCAGCCGCAGCGACCGCCGGCCGGTGCCCAGGTAGAGCATCGACCCTCGCTCCAGCGGGGCGCCCTCCACCGATGCCGCCCCGGAGGAGGCCAGCAGCCCGTACTCGAAGTCCTGCTCGAGCGGCACCTCGACGTCGGCGCCCGCCGCCAGGGCGAGGTCGACGCCGACCAGCGGGGTGTACGCGGTGCCCGGGGAGGTGGCACCGCCAAAGGTGCCCATGAGCACCGTCGTCGTCAGCCCGTCGGAGGTCCAGCCGGGCAGCGTGGCGTGGTGCTCGAAGGCCGGGACGGCCTCCCGGCTCGCGTCGGGGAGCGCCACCCACAGCTGGGCGCCGTGCAGGTACCGCGGATGCGGGTGAGGGGACTGTTCGGAGTGGGCGATGCCGTGCCCCGCGGTCATCAGGGCCAACTGCCCGGGGCCGAAGGTGACGTCGCTGCCGAGGGAGTCCCGGTGGTGGACCTCGCCCTCCAGCAGCCACGACACCGTCTGCAGCCCGGTGTGCGGGTGCGGCGCCACCTGCATGCCCGAACCGGCCGCGACGTCGTCCGGGCCGTAGTGGTCGACGAACGCCCACGCACCGACCAGCCGGCGGCCCAGGGTGGGCAGCAGCCGGCGGACGCGGGTGCTCTCGCCGAGCAGCACCTCCTTGCCGGGCAGCAGGTCCAGTGCCGGCCCGGCGGCGGTGGCCTCGAGGCCACCGAGTTCACGGGCTGCCGGATGGCGGTCGAGATTGCTCATGGCGGTCCTCCGGTCCGGTCGGGACGTCAGGCTTCCGGCGTCTGCCCAGTCTCGCCCCGGACGGCGGAGTGGGGAACGTACTGCGCGGGAATCGAGCCGAGCCGGCCGGCCTGGAAGTCGGTGAACGCGTCCATGACCTCCTGCCGGGTGTTCATGACGAACGGCCCGTACATGGCGATCGGCTCGCGGATCGGGGCGCCGCCGAGGACGACGACGTCCAGCGCCGGCGTCCGCGACTCCTGCTGGACGGCCCCGTTGATGGTGATCGTGTCGCCGGGACCGAAGACGGCGAGCTGGCCGGTGCGCACCGGGTGACCGTCGATGCCGACCGAACCCGCGCCGGAGAGCACGTAGACGAGGGCGTTGAAGTCGGGTCGCCACGGCAGGTCGAGGGTGGCGCCTGGGGCGACGGTGGCGTGCACCATCGCCATCGGCGTGTAGGTGGAACCGGGGCCCGTGTGGCCGGCCACGTCACCGGCGATGACCCGGAGGAAGGCGCCGGCGTCGGGGCTCGCCAGCAGCACGGACTCGTCGGCGCGGAGGTCCTGGTAGCGGGGCTCGACCCACTTCTGGGCCTGCGGCAGGTTCACCCACAGCTGGAGCCCGTGGAAGAGCCCGCCGCTGAGGACGAGGTGCTCCGGGGGCTTCTCGATGTGCAGGACGCCTCCGCCGGCGGTCATCCACTGGGTGTCGCCGTTGCTGATCGTGCCGCCGCCGCCGTGGGAGTCGGCGTGCTCGAAGGTGCCGTCGATGATGTAGGTGACGGTCTCGAAGCCGCGGTGCGGGTGCCAGCTGGTGCCCTTGGGCTCACCCGGCGCGTACTCGACCTCGCCCATCTGGTCCATGTGGATGAACGGGTCGAGATCGCGCAGGTCGACGCCGGCGAACGCGCGGCGGACCGGGAAGCCCTCACCCTCGAAGCCGGACGGCGCGGTCGTGACCGAGCGGACCCGGCGGCGGACCGTCCCGGGTGCGGGCACGGGGACGCGCGGCAGAGTGGTGGTGTCCTCGACGGTGACGGCAGGCATGCAGGGCTCCTTGGTTGAGTTCTCAACTAGCGGTGACTGTAGCGCTGCCGGCCCCCGATGTCTTCCCTCGCCGGTCAGGGCGGGGTTTCGCGGCGGGCGCCGGGGGCAGGCTCCCGGGATGCAGCCCGCGTCCGACGTCCCCCGGGTGGGCTGTCCGAAGCGGATGGTGTTCGGCCCGTGCGGCGGGGTCCGGGACGACGGGCGGTGCGAGCTCAACGAGGACCCCTGCGTGTTCCTGTCGGATCCACTGGTGCGCTGGCCCGGGCCGCCGGTCCAGCCGAGGACGCCGTCGACGCTCCTCGATCGAGCGACGCACGCCCCGGTGGTGCTCGCGGACCTGTCCGTCATCCCCTTCGACCCGGCCTCGGTGCGCCGCGTCGTCGACGTCCTCGCGCCGGTCGCGGACGGCCTGCTGGTCGGCGAGCACGCGAACCGGCCCGACTTCCCGCCGACGATGTTCGCGGCCGAGGTCATCGGAGCAGGCGGTCGCGTCTGGACGACGCTGGCCTGTCGTGACCGCAACCGCGTCGTGCTCGAGCAGGAGCTGGCCGGGCTGGCGGCGGTCGGCGTCGACGGCGTCCTCTGCGTGACCGGCGACGGCCGCGGCGCGAGCGTCCGACCGGGCGTCACCCAGGTGTTCGACCTCGACGGCATCCGCCTCGCCGGCCTCGCCGCGGGGATGGGCCTGCCGGTCGCCGTCCCGGAGTCGCCGGAGGCGCCGCCGGTGGAGCTGCGGCCCGCCCGGGTCGCCGAGAAGCAGCGGGCCGGCGCGCAGCTCTGCGTGCTGAACCACGTGAGCAGTCCCGCCCGGGTGGCGGCCTTCGTCGAGGCCGCGCGCGGCGCCGGGGCGACTCTGCCGTTCATCGCCGGCGTCGCCGTCTACACCGACGAGCCGTCGGCGCGGGTGCTGCAGCGCTTTCCCGGTCTCCGCCTGGACGGCGCTGTCGTCGAGCGGGTGCTCGCCGCGCCGGACCCCCGCGTCGCGGGGATCGCGGCGGCGGTCGCGGAGGCTCGGGCGCTGCTGGCGATCCCGGGCGTCGTCGGCGTCAACCTCTCCGGCACGGGGTCGAGCAGCGGCGTGGACGACGGTGCGCAGGTCAAGGCCGAGGTGGCGGCACTTCTGAGGGGGGCACTGTGACCGGGCTCGGGAGCGAGGCGATGGAGGCGGAGTTCGACACCGTCGCCGGGTGGACGGAGGAGGCGGTCCGCGCGCTGGGGCCCGAGTACGCCGTCCCCGCGGGATGCCGGGGCAGCGGCAGTGAAGGGGCCCTGCGCTGGCTGGCCGACCGGCTCGAGCTCGGTCCCGGCACCCGGATGCTCGACTCGGGTGCCGGCGTCGGCGGCCCGGCCGGGTGGCTGGCGGCCGAGCGGGGGCTGCGACCGTTCTGCGCCGAGCCCATGGCCTCGGCGGTGCGGGCGAGCCGGCGGCTGTTCGGGCTGCCGTCGGTGGTCGCCATCGGCCAGCAGCTGCCGTTCGCCGACGACGCCGTCGACGCGGCCTGGTGCCTCGGCGTCCTCTGCACGACCTCGGACAAGGCGGGAGCGCTGGGGGAGCTGCGCCGGGTGCTGACCGACCGCGGCCGGCTGGGCCTGCTCGTCTTCGTCGCCGACCGGCCGCTGCCGCCGCCGCTGTTCGTCGGTGACGATCCGCAGCCGGCGCCGCTGCCCGACGGCAACGAGTTTCCCTCGGAGGCGGAGCTGCGCGGCCTGCTGGCCGAGGCCGGGTTCGCCCTCGGGGAGACCACCGACGTCGACCTCGGCGACAGTCCAGCGGTTTGGAGCGAGCGGGCCGACGCCGTGGCGGCCGAGATCGCCCGCCGGCACGGAAACGATCCCGCGTTCCGGCAGGCGGAGGAGAACTCCAGCCGCGTGGGCCGGCTGCTCTCCGACGGCGATCTCCGGGCCTGGCTGGGCGTGGCCACCGCCGTCTGACCCAAGAGTGCAAAGAAAGTCTTGCAAAGAAGTCTTTGCACTTCTACCGTCGCCCTATGCCCGACGAGACGCCGCTGGAGCCCGCCGTCCAGGTGACGGACGTCCGGGCCCTCCGCGCGCTGGCCCATCCACTCCGCAATCGCCTGCTGGGGCAGCTGCGCCTGAACGGCCCGGCCACCGCCAGCCAGCTCGGCCGGGTGGTCGGGGAGAGCAGCGGGTCGACCAGCTACCACCTGCGGCAGCTCGCCGAGTACGGCTTCGTCGAGGAGGTCGAGGGCCAGGGCACGGCCCGGGAGCGGTGGTGGCGCGCCCGGCACCGGATGACCAGCTGGCAGGTCGCTGACGTCCTCGAGCAGGAGGGTGGTGCCGAGGTCGAGGACGAGCTGATCCGGATGCAGCTCGACGTGCACGGGCGGATCCTCGGCGCCTGGCAGGCGCAGCGGGCCGAGCTCGGTCCGGCGTGGACCGCCGCGGCCTCGCTCAACGACTTCGTGCTCCGCCTGCGGCCGGAGCAGGCCCGCTCGCTGGCGGACGAGTTGCTGACGGTCCTGTCGCGCTGGATGGGGGAGCACCCGAGCGACACCCCCGCCGATGGCACCGAACTGGTGTCCGTCCTCCTGGACGTCGTCCCGCTGAAGGAGTGGCCGTCATGAGCGCGCCGACGACGGTCCGCTCGGCCACCCGGCGGCTGGTCGGGCTCACCGTCCTGCGGTGGCTGCCGGTCGGCCTGACCACGCCGATCACCGTGCTCCTCGCGCAGGCCCGCGGGCTCTCCCTCGCCGAGATCGGCCTGCTGTTCACGGTGCACGGGATCGTGGTGATCGTCCTCGAGCTGCCCACCGGCGGGCTCGCCGACGTGCTCGGCCGCCGTCCGGTCGTGGTGGCCGGCGCCGTGCTGCACCTGGCCTCCTGCCTGGTGTTCGCGACGGCGACGGGCTTCCCCGGCTTCCTGGCCGGGATCCTGCTGATGGGCGTGGGCCGGGCACTGGACAGCGGCCCGGTCGAGGCCTGGTACGTCGACACGGTCCACCGCATCGACCCGGCGGCCGACGTCGCACCCGGCTTGTCGAAGCACTCGGCCGCGGACGGCGGGAGCCTGGCTCTCGGCGCGATCGTCGGTGGGTTCCTGCCCGCGGTCCTCGGCGGATCAGGCGCGCAGGCGCTGGCCCTGCCCTACCTGGGTGCCGCGGCCCTCGACGTCGTCTTCGTCGTCGCGGTCGTGCGCCTGCTGACCGAGGAGCGGCGGCCGCGCCAGGGCAGCGTCGGGGCGGCGGTCGCCGCAGGCATGCGCGAGATGCCGGCCACGGTGACCGGAGCGGTCCGGCTGTCGGTCACCGACGGGCCGATGCGGCTGGTCCTGCTGCTGACCGCGGTCGGCGGGGTCGGGCTCGTCGCCTGCGAGCTGCTCGGGCCGGTGCGCTTCGCGGAACTGGCGGGCGGGCGCGACGACGGCGCCGCCGTGTACGGGACGGTCCTCGCCGTCTCGTTCGGGGTCGCCGCGGTGGGGGCGATGGCTGTCACCGCGCTGCGCCGGCTCCTCGGCGGCTCGACGCGGCTGACCTGCGCACTGCTGTTCGCGATGGGCGCCGCGGCGATGGCCGTGCTGGCCGGTCCGGACGTCCTGCTCGTGGCCGGCGCCGGGTTCGCCGTCTACTACCTGGCGCACGGCTCCACGTGGCCGCTGCTCAGCGCCGTCCTGCACACCCGCGTCGACGCGGCCCGCCGTGCGACCGCGGTGTCGGCGATGTCGCTGGCGATGGCGCTGGGCGGGATCCTCGGCAACCTCGCCGTCCCGCCACTCGCCGCCGCGCTCGGCACCGGGGCCGGCTTCCTGGCCGTCGCCGTCGTCGTCCTGCTGGGGGCGGTGGCCTGCCTCGCGCTTCCTCGGGCGACGGTGCCCGTCGGGCCGGACGACGCGCTCGAGGAGACCGGACACGTCCATCCGGGCGCGTGATGCCTCCGCGGCTCGAAACGCGCGAGACACACGTCCTCACTAGGTTCGACGCATGGCGGATCTCTTCGACGGCTACCCCCTCGGCGAGGTCTGGGACGAGATGTTCGGCGGGGTGGGTCAGCCGCGGGCGGCCTACGCCGGCCTCTTCGCGTCGATGCAGCCCATCGACGGCGAGGAACTGGCCGCCCGCGCCGACGTGCTGAGCCAGACCTACCGCGACGCCGGGGTCACCTTCGCCCACGCCGGTGAGGAGCAGCCCTTCCCCCTCGACATCGTGCCGCGGGTCATCGGCGCCGACGAGTGGGCGGTCATCGAGCGGGGCGTGGAGCAGCGGGTGCTCGCGCTGGAGGCGTTCCTCGCCGACGTCTACGGCGCCGGCCAGGTGTTCACCGACCGGATCGTGCCGCGCAGCGTGATCACCACGAGCGCCCACTTCCACCGGCAGGCGCACGGCCTGGTGCCGCCCAACGGCGTCCGCGTGCACGTCTCCGGCATCGACCTGGTGCGCGACGAGACCGGTGACTTCCGCGTGCTCGAGGACAACCTCCGTTCGCCGTCGGGGGTCAGCTACGTCATCACCAACCGAGCCGCGATGAGCCAGGTGCTGCCGGAGCTGTTCGCCGACCACCGGATCCAGCCGGTCGCCGACTACCCGAGCAAGCTGCTGGCCGCCCTCAAGGCTTCCGCGCCGCCGAACGTGGCCGACCCGACGGTCGTCGTCCTCACGCCCGGGGTCTACAACTCGGCCTACTTCGAGCACGCGCTGCTGGCCCGCCAGATGGGCGTCGAGCTGGTCGAGGGCCGGGACCTGATCTGCGCGGGCAACCAGGTCAGCATGCGGACGACGGACGGCCAGCAGCGGGTCGACGTCATCTACCGGCGGATCGACGACGAGTTCCTCGATCCGGTCCACTTCCGTCCCGACTCGGTGATCGGCTGTGCCGGCGTGCTCAACGCGGCGCGCGCGGGCCGGGTCACGATCGCGAACGCGGTCGGCAACGGGGTCGCCGACGACAAGCTGCTGTACACGTGGGTGCCCGACCTGATCCGCTACTACCTGGGCGAGGAGCCGGTGCTGGCCAACGCCGACACGTACCGCCTCGACCAGCGGGACACCGTCGAGTGGGTGCTGGAGTCGCTCGACCAGCTGGTGCTCAAGCCCGTCGACGGGTCCGGCGGCAAGGGCATCGTCATCGGGCCGCGCGCCGATGAGAAGACGCTGTCGGACCTCGCGGTCAAGGTGCGGGCCACGCCCCGGGACTGGATCGCGCAGAAGCCGATCGGGCTCTCGACCGTCCCGACGCTGGTGGGTGGCCGGATCGCGCCGCGGCACGTCGACCTGCGGCCGTTCGCGGTCAACGACGGCAGCAAGGTGTGGGTGCTGCCCGGTGGGCTGACCCGTGTCGCGCTGCCGGAGGGGGAGCTGGTGGTCAACTCCAGCCAGGGCGGCGGCTCCAAGGACACCTGGGTGATCAGCCCCCCGCGGCAGGCCGCCGACGTCGAGGAGCCCGATCTCACCCGCATCGAGTTCACCGCCGCCGATCTGCCCGAGGACCCCCCGGCGCAGGACCCCGGGCCGCTCAACGACACCGTGGTCGGCCAGTCGCAGCAGCAGCAGCAGGGGTGGTCGACCGAGGTGACCCCGTGCTGAGCCGCATCGCGGAGTCGCTGTTCTGGATCGGGCGGTACGTCGAGCGGGCAGACGACACGGCCCGCATCCTCGACGTGCACACCCAGCGCCTGGTCGAGGACCCGTGGATCCACGAGCGGCGGGCCTGCTCCAACCTGCTCGCGCTGATGGGGTCGCCCACACCGGAGGCCGAGGCCGACACCGAGCGGGTGCTGGCGACCCTCGCCTTCGACCGCACCAGCCCGAGTTCGATCGTCGGCGCGCTGTCGGCCGCGCGGGAGAACGCCCGCGGCGCCCGCGAGGTGCTCTCGGCGGAGATCTGGGAGTCGCTCAACGTCACCCACAACGCCCTGCCGCAGCAGCGCACGATGGCCCGCCGGTACGGGCCGCATTCGCTGTTCCGGTTCGTCCGCGAGCGCTCGGCGATGGTCTTCGGCCTGGCCGACGCCACGATGAGCCGGGACGAGAGCTGGCTGTTCCTGATCCTCGGGCGCTCGCTGGAGCGGGTGGACATGACCTCCCGGATCCTCTCCACCCGCGTGCTCGCCGGTGATGCCGCGCCGTCCTGGACCCTGGTCCTGCGCTCGACCGGCGCCTACGAGCCCTACCTGCGCACCTACCGCGGGATGGTCAACAGCAGCCGTGCCGCGGAGTTCCTGCTGCTGGACCGGCTGTTCCCGCGCTCGGTGTTCGCCGCGCTGGAGCAGGCCGAGGCGTGCCTGGCCGAGTTGGAGCGGTCCACCGTGCGTGACGCGGCCCGCATCGGGGTGACCGGCGAGGCGCACCGCATCGTCGGCCGGGCGCGCACCATGCTGGAGTTCATGGGCACCCCCGAGCTGCTGTCCCAGCTGCCCGCGCGGCTGGAGGAACTGCAGCGCACCTGTTCGGCGGCCAGCGCCGCGGTGACGCACCGCTTCTTCACCGAGCAGGCGCCGCAGGTGTGGGTGCCCGAGGAGGTCGGATGAGCGAGCGTGCGAGCTCATCGAGGGACACAGTGAGACGGCGAAGCCGGTCGACGAGCGCCAGCGAGGAGATCGGGTGAGCCCCCAGAGGCAGTCGCAGTCCCAGACCCGCGAGCCGCAGGTCCGGACGGCGCCGCACCGCTGGCGGCTGCAGGTCGTCCACCGCACCCGCTTCCACTACACCGGCGCGGTGCGCTCCTCCTACAACGAAGCCCGGCTGACGCCGGAGAGCAGCAACCGGCAGACGACGCTGCGCTCCAAGGTCGAGATCGAACCGGCGGCCACCGCCTACGCCTACCGCGACTACTGGGGTTCCACGGTCACCGCGTTCGACCTGCACAGTCCGCACGCGGAGCTGGCCGTCACGGGCACCTCGATCGTCGAGGCCGGGCCCGACCTCGCCGGGCACGACCGGGTGGGCTGGAGCTCGCTGGCCGCCCGCGAGGTGCGCGAGCAGTTCGGCGAGCTGCTGACCCCCACCCCGCTCACCGCCATGGACGACGAGGTGGTGGCCGCCGCACGCGACGCCGTCGGCAACGCCAAGCCGCACGAGGCCGGCGCCGTGATCTGCCGGTTCGTCAACGAGCACATGGAGTACCTGTCGGGCGCGACCAACGTGAAGACCAACGCGATGCAGGCCTGGACCAAGGGAAAGGGCGTCTGCCAGGACATCTCGCACGTGACCGTCGGCCTGCTGCGCGCTCTCGGGCTGCCCGCCCGCTACGTCTCCGGCTACCTGCACCCGAAGCCCAAGGCGGGGATCGGCGAGGGGGTCACGGGGGAGAGCCACGCGTGGGTCGAGTGGTGGGACGGCGGGTGGAACGGCTTCGACCCGACGAACTCCGTGGAGATCGGCACCCGGCACGTCACCCTCGGCCGGGGCCGTGACTACGGCGACGTCCCGCCGTTCAAGGGACTGTTCTCCGGGCCCAAGAGCGAAGGTCACACGGTCACCGTGGAGGTCACCCGTCTCGCGTGAGGGAGACTGGGGGCGATGAGCGCACCCCTGAACCTGGTCAACCTCGAGCGGGTGCACAAGGCACACGGCACGACCGTGATCCTCGACGACGTGTCCCTGGGCGTCGCCGCCGGTGAACGGATCGGTGTCGTCGGCCGCAACGGCGGCGGCAAGAGCACCCTGCTGTCCCTCCTGACCGGCGCCGACGAACCCGATTCCGGGCGGGTCACCCGCCGCAGCGACATGGCGATGGGCGTGCTGGACCAGTCCGGCACGCTCCCGCCGGGGACGACGGTGCGCGACGTCGTCCTCCCGCCGTCGGCGTTCGCCGCCGAGCACGAGTGGGCCGGCGATCCCGCCGTCCGCTCGGTGCTCACCGGCCTCGAACTCGACCGGCTCGGCCTCGACGCCCCGGTCGCCCCGATGTCCGGTGGCGAGCGACGCCGGGTGGCGCTGGCCGCCCAGCTGATCCGGCCGCTGGACCTGCTCGTCCTCGACGAGCCCACCAACCACCTCGACGTCGAAGGTGTCGCCTGGCTGGCCGAGTACGTGCGCGCCCGCGCCGGCGGGATGGTCGTCGTGACCCACGACCGGTGGTTCCTCGACGAGGTCTGCACGACCACGTGGGAGGTCGCCGACGGCAGCGTGCACGCCTACGACGGCGGCTACTCGGCCTACACGCTGGCCCGGGCGGAGCGGGCGCGGATCTCCTCGGTGACCGAGGAGCGGCGGATGAACCTGGTCCGCAAGGAGCTCGCCTGGCTGCGCCGCGGACCGCCGGCGCGCACCAGCAAGCCGAAGTTCCGCATCGACGCCGCGCAGGCGCTGATCGCCGACGAGCCGCCGGCCCGGGACTCGATGGCGCTCAAGGGATTCGCCGCGCGACGACTCGGCAAGACCGTCTACGACGTCGAGGACGTCGACTACGCCGTCCCCACCGACGACGGCCCGCGCATGCTGTTCAAGGACCTGACCTGGCACGTCGGTCCGGGTGACCGGATCGGCATCGTCGGGGTGAACGGCGCCGGGAAGACGTCACTGCTGAAGCTGCTGATCGGGGAGACGAAGCCGGACGCCGGAACGATCGTCGTCGGCCAGACGGTCTCTCCGGCCTACCTCTCGCAGCACGTCACCGAGCTGCCCCCGCGGGCCCGGGTGCTGGAAGCGGTGCAGGACGTCGCCCGGATCGCCCGGATCGGCAACCAGGAGATCTCGGCCTCGACCCTGGCCGAGCGCTTCGGCTTCGCCGCGAACCGGCAGTGGACGCCGGTCGGCGACCTCTCCGGCGGCGAGCGGAGGCGGCTGCAACTGCTCCGGCTGCTCATGGCCGAGCCCAACGTGCTGGTGCTCGACGAGCCCACCAACGACCTCGACATCGACACGCTCACCGCGCTGGAGGACCTGCTCGACAGCTTCCCGGGGACGGTGCTGGTCGTCAGCCACGACCGGTACTTCGTCGACCGGGTCTGCGACAAGGTCGTCGCGCTGCTCGGCGACGGCACGCTCGCCGAGCTGCCGGGTGGGGTCGAGGAGTACCTGCAGCGGCGCGCGGCCGGAGGTGCGCCGCTGACCACTGCTGCCGGTGCCGAGACCCGTGCCGTGGGAGCTCCGTCGACCGGCGCACCGGCGGTCTCGGCGGCCGATGCCCGGGCGGCGAAGAAGGAGGCGTCGCGGCTCGAGCGGCGGATGCTGAAGCTGGACGCCGACGAGAAGAAGCTGCACGCCCAGCTCGCCGCCGCCGCGGCCGACTACGCGAAGGCCGCCGAGCTGGACGCCCAGCTCAACGCGGTGCATGCGGAGAAGGTGCAGGTCGAGGAGGAGTGGCTGGTTGCCTCCGAGCTCGCCGAGGGCTGATCGCGGAGGGCCGGTGGCGCGGGGCCGGTAATCTGGAGTCACCGCCGCCGGTGTCCCCCCGACGTCTGTGGTCGTCCCCGAGCCCATGCCGACTCCCGGAGACCCGTGACCTTCCTGCTCCTCCTCCACCTGCTGGCTGCCCTGCTGGGGCCGGTCCTGGTGCGCTGGTGGGGCCGGCAGGCGTTCCTCGTCCTCGCGCTCGTGCCCGCTATCGCCTTCGGCTGGATGCTCGCGCAGCTGGCCACGGTCACCGGGGGCGGAGAGGTCCGGGAGACGACGGCCTGGGTGCCGACCCTCGACCTGCAGATCTCGTTGCGGCTCGACGCCCTGTCCCTGACCCTCGGGCTGCTCGTCACCGGCGTCGGCGCCCTGGTGCTCGTCTACTGCGCGCGGTACTTCGAGCCGGGGGACGACGGGACCGGCCGGTTCGCCGGCACTCTCACCGCGTTCGCCGGGTCGATGCTCGGCCTGGTCCTCGCCGACGATCTGCTCCTGCTCTACGTGTTCTGGGAGCTCACGACCGTCTTCTCCTTCCTGCTCATCGGCGGCGGGGGCACCCGGCTGGCCGCCCGGCGGGCCGCGAGCCAGGCGCTGATCCTCACCACCGCCGGCGGGCTGGCGATGCTCGTCGGGATCCTGCTCGTGGGCCGGGCCAGCGGCAGCTACCTCCTCTCGGAGGTGGTGGCGAACCCGGGCAGCGGGACGGCGATGGTCGCCGGCACCGTGCTGCTGCTCGTCGGGGCGATCACGAAGTCGGCCATGGTCCCGTTCCACTTCTGGCTGCCCGCCGCCATGGAGGCGCCCACCCCCGTCAGCGCCTACCTGCACGCCGCGGCGATGGTGAAGGCCGGCGTCTACCTCGTCGCCCGCCTCGCGCCGGGGCTGGCCGACGTCCCGGGCTGGCGGCCGATCGTGCTCGGCCTGGGCGCGGCCACGATGGTCGTCGGGGGCTACCGGGCGCTCCGGCAGACCGACCTGAAGCTGCTGCTCGCCTTCGGCACCGTGAGTCAGCTCGGCTTCCTCATGGTGCTCGTCGGCGCCGGCAGCCAGGAGCTCGCCGCGGCCGGCCTGGTCATGACCCTGGCGCACGCCCTGTTCAAGTCCACGCTCTTCCTCACCGTCGGAGTCGTCGACCACGCGACCGGCACCCGCGACCTGCGCCGGCTCTCCGGGCTGGGTCGCCGGCTGCCGGTCGTCGCCGTCATCGGTGGCCTGGCCGCGCTGTCGATGGCCGGCGTGCCCCCGCTGCTGGGCTTCGTGGGCAAGGAGGCCGCGTTCGCCGCGCTGCTGGAGGGTGGCCTGGCCGACCGGACCGCCGCCGTCGTCGTCCTCGTGGTCCTCGTGGCCGGGTCGGCGCTGACCGCCGCCTACACGCTGCGGTTCTGGTGGGGGGCCTTCGCCCGCAAGCCGGACCCGGCCGGCCCCATGCCGGCCGACCTCGTGCACCGGCCGGGCGCACTGTTCCTGGCCGCGCCCGCTGTCCTGTCGCTGACCGGCCTGCTCCTGGGGCCGGCCAGCCCGTTCCTGGAGCCGCTGGTCGCGGCCTACGCCGACACGCTGCCGCTGGTCGCGGAGAGCGCGGAGAAACTGGCGCTGTGGCACGGGTGGCAGCCCGCGCTCGTGCTGTCGGCGGTCAGCCTGCTCGGCGGCGCGGCCCTGTTCGCCGCGCGTCGCCCCGTCAACCGGCTGCAGGGCAGGTTCGCCGTCGGCGCCTCGGCCGACGAGGGTTACTGGAACGTCCTCCAGGGCGTGAACCGGCTCGCCGTCCTGGTCACCGGCACCACCCAGCGAGGGTCGCTGCCCGCCTACCTCGGCACGATTCTCGTGGTTGTGCTCGCCCTGCCCGGCACGCTGCTCATCACCCGCGCGCCCTGGCCCGACGAGTGGCGGCTCTGGGACACCCCGCTGCAGGCGCTGGTCGGCGTCGTCATCCTGATCGCCGCGGGGATGGCGCTGCGGATCCGGCAGCGGCTGTCGGTCGTGCTCGTCGTCGGCGTCACCGGCTACGGCCTGGCCGTGCTGTTCGCCCTGCAGGGCGCCCCCGACCTGGCACTCACGCAGTTCCTGGTCGAGACGCTCACCCTGGTCACGTTCGTGCTCGTGCTGCGCAAGCTGCCGAAGGACATCACCGAGCGGCACCGCCCCCGCGAGCGCGCGGTCCGCGGCGTCATCGCGGTCGGCGTCGGCGGACTGATGGCCGCCGTCGGCGCGGTGGCCCTGGCGACCCGGACGGCGACACCCGTCTCGGCGGACTACCCGCAGGAGGCCTACGACTTCGGCGGCGGCAAGAACATCGTCAACGTGACGCTCGTGGACATCCGCGCCTGGGACACCCTCGGCGAGATCTCGCTCCTCGTCGTCGCCGCGACCGGCGTGGCCAGCCTGGTGTTCCTGCGCCGGCGCACCGGGGGAGTCGACCGCCTGGAGGCCGCGGACCTCGCGGAGATGCCGTCCGCCGCGGGCCGCGCACCCCGGCGCCGCTGGCTGGCGGCCAGCGCGACCCTGCCCCCGGAGCGGCGCTCGGTCGTGCTCGAGGTGATCACCCGGATCCTGTTCCACACCATCCTGGTGTTCTCCCTCTACCTGCTGTTCTCCGGGCACAACGAGCCGGGCGGCGGGTTCGCCGGCGGACTGGTCGCCGGGCTCGCCCTCGTCCTGCGGTACCTGGCGGGCGGGCGCTACGAGCTCGGGGAGGCCGCACCGGTCGACCCGGGCCTGCTGCTCGGTGCCGGGCTGCTGTTCGCCGGGGGCACCGGCGTCGCCGGGCTGCTGCTCGGCGCCGAGGTGCTGCAGACGGCGATCCTCGAGACGACGCTCCCGGTGCTCGGCGACGTCAAGCTCGTGACGTCGCTCTTCTTCGACATGGGGGTCTACCTGATCGTCGTCGGCCTGGTCCTGGACGTGCTGCGCTCGCTCGGCGCCGAACTCGACCGGCAGGAGGACGAGGACGACCCGATCGAGGCCGAGCCCGGCGAGGTGATCGTGCGATGACCCCCACCGTCGTCTTCCCGGTGATCATCGGCGGCCTGTACACCGCCGGCGTCTACCTGCTGCTCGATCGCAGCCTCACCCGGGTCCTGGTCGGTTTCCTGCTGCTGGGCAACGCGACCAACCTGCTGCTGCTCTCCACCGGCGGATACCGGGGGCTGGCCCCGATCCTGGGCTACGCCGAGCCCGAGGAGATGAGCGATCCGCTGCCGCAGGCGCTCATCCTCACCGCGATCGTGATCACCTTCGGCATCTCCGCGTTCATCCTGGCGATGATCCACCGCTCGTGGGCGCTGGCCCGCAACGAGGCGGTCGCCAACGACGAGGAGGACCGCCGGGTCGCCGGGCGCCGGGACACCGATGCCGACGAACTCGACCCCGACGACCTGGCCCCCGGGGACCGCCCGGCCGGTCACTCCGACAGCCTGTCCACCCGCCGCCGCGCGGGCGCCGACCTGCCCGACCTGGCCGACGACGTCACGCTGCCCCTGGCCGGGGAGGACCGGCGATGATCTCCGTGCTGGCCCCGCTGCCCGTCCTGCTGCCGCTGCTCGGTGCCGCGGCCAACCTGCTGGTCGGCCGGCATCCGCGGACGCAGCGCACCGTCAGCCTCGTCGTCCTCACCGCCGTCCTCGTGGTCTCGGTGGTGCTGCTCCTGCAGGCGGACTCCTCCGGGGCCACGGCGATCTCCGTCGGCGGCTGGCCGGTGCCGCTCGGGATCGTGCTGGTCGTCGACCGACTGTCGGCGCTGATGCTGGTCGTCGCCTCGACGGTCGCCCTCGGCGTTCTCTGGTTCGCCGTCGGACAGGGGTCGGCGGACGGGTCGGAGGAGACGCCGCTGTCGATCTTCCATCCGACGTTCCTCGTGCTGATCGCCGGCGTGAGCAACGCGTTCCTGGCCGGCGACCTCTTCAACCTCTACGTCGGCTTCGAGATCCTGCTGATGGCGAGCTACGTGCTGCTGACCCTGGGCGGGTCGGCGCCGCGGGTCCGGGCGGGCATCACCTACGTCGTCGTGAGCCTCACCAGCTCGCTGATCTTCCTGGCGGCGATCGGGCTGATCTACGCCGCGACCGGCACCGTGAACATGGCCCAGCTGGCGATGCGGCTCGGCGATCTGCCCGAGGGCATGCAGCTGTTGCTGCAGTCGATGCTGCTGATCGCGTTCTGCATCAAGGCGGCGGTGTTCCCGCTGTCGGCCTGGCTGCCCGACAGCTACCCGACCGCGCCGGCACCGGTGACGGCGGTGTTCGCGGGGTTGCTCACCAAGGTGGGCGTGTACGCGATCATCCGCACCCAGACGCTGCTGTTCCCGGGCGGCGGGCTCGACGACCTGCTCATGTGGGCGGGCCTGGCCACGATGGTGATGGGCATCCTCGGCGCGGTCGCGCAGACCGACATCCGCCGGATGCTCTCGTTCACCCTGGTCAGCCACATCGGCTACATGGTGTTCGGCATCGCCCTGGGGACGGCGGCGGGGCTGGCCGGGGCGATCTTCTACGTGGCCCACCACATCGCGATCCAGACCAGCCTGTTCCTCGTGGCGGGGCTCATCGAGCGGCAGGGCGGCTCGACGTCGGTGAACCGGCTGGGTGGACTGGCGAAGCGCTCGCCGCTGCTCGCGGTGCTCTTCTTCGTGCCGGCGATGAACCTCGCGGGGATCCCTCCGTTCTCCGGGTTCATCGGCAAGCTCGGTCTGCTGCAGGCCGGCGTGGCCGACGGCAGCGCGCTCGCGCTCACGGTCGTCGCCGGGGGTGTGGTGACCAGCCTGCTCACGCTGCTCGCGGTCGCCCGCGTCTGGACCCGGGCGTTCTGGCGGCCACCGACCCAGGAGCCGCTCGACGACACCGCCGCGGCGGCGGCGAGCGACGCGGGGGTGCAGGCCCGGGAGCCGGTGCCGGTCGGTGCCGGGGAGCCCGGGTCCGGGGAGCTCGAGCCGCCGACCGAGCGGCGCGCGGCGTGGAGCGCCGCCTGGCAGCGGCACGAGGACGTCGCCACCGCGGGGACGTCCCTCCCCGCCACGCGGGCCGCGTCGGTCCGTGCGCTGCGGCCGCTGCCCGGCGTCATGGTCGGTGCGACCGCGGTGATGGTGGCCGTCACCGTGTCGCTGACCGGCATCGCCGGCGCGCTCTACGGCTACACGGACCGGGCCGCCCGCGACCTGCTCGACCGCACGCCCTACGTCGAGGCGGTCTTCGACGGCCCAGTCCCGGCGGAGGAGGGCGAATGAGCGAGCAACCGGTCGCCTCGCGGCTGCGTCACCAACTGCCGTTGCTCGGCTGGCTCGTGGTCGTGTGGATCCTGCTGTGGGGCACGTGGTCGTGGGCGAACGTCCTCTCGGGCCTGACGGTGGCCCTGGTCGTCATGCTGGTGCTCCCCCTGCCGTCGGTGGTGGGCGGGACGCGGGTCCGGCCGCTGCCTCTGGTGCTGTTCGTCGGGCACTTCCTCGTCGACCTCGTCGTCTCCGGCGCGCAGGTGGCCTGGCGGGCGCTGGGTCCGGGCGGTGTGCAGCAAGGGGCGATCGTGCGGGTGCAGCTGCGCGTGGATTCCGACCTGCTGCTCACCGTCGTCGCCGAGACGTTGTCGCTCGTGCCCGGATCGCTGGTGCTCGACCTCGACCGGGAGGCGCGGCTGATCTCGGTCCACCTGCTGCACGTCGCCGACCTCGCGGACGTCGCGGCGCAGAAGGCCGACGTGCTCGCCACCGAGGAGCGGATCGTGCGGGCCTTCGGCACGGCCGACGACATCGCCGCCCTCGGGGCCGAACAGCCTTCCGCGCGGACGACGCGATGACTGTCGACCCGATGACCGTCGTCGCCGTCGTCGCGCACGCCCTGCTCGGCAGCGGGGCACTCCTGGCGCTCGTGCGGCTGGCCCGTGGTCCGTCGCTGCTGGACCGGGTCGTGGCCACCGACACCCTGCTGGTGATCATCTCCGCGAGCCTGGCCGTGCATGCGGCGTTGACCCGCGACCCCACGGTCGTGCCGGTGCTGGTCGTCGTCTCGCTGCTGGCGTTCGTCGGCTCGGTCTCGATCGCCCGCTACGTGGGCGGGATGCTGCTGAGATCGGCGGCCACCGACCAGGCAGCTGAGGAAGGGGAGACCGGGCGATGAGCGTGCTCTCCTCGGTCGCCGACGTCGTCGCGGCCGCCTGCCTGCTGGCGGGGGCGTTCCTGTGCCTGACCGCCGGTGTCGGGCTGGTCCGCTTCCCGGACGTGCTCTCGCGCATGCATGCCGGCACCAAGCCGCAGGTGCTGGGCATCCTGCTCGTGATGGTCGGTGGCGCGATCCGGCTGCAGGGACTGGCGGCCGCGTGGATGTTGCTGCTGGTCGCGGCGTTCCAGCTGCTCACCGCACCGGTGAGCGCACACATGATCAGCCGGGTGGCCTACCGCCGGCGGCACGTGCGCCGCGACCTGCTGCTGGTCGACGAGCTCCGCGACGCCGAGGGGCGCGACAGCGTCTACCGCGGTGACGAGCCCGCGGACGCGCCGCCGGAGCACCCGGCCGAGGCGCTGGTCGAGAGCCGCCGTGAGGACGCCGACCGCGAGCAGGGTCCTCAGGCCAGCTGACCCAGGTAGAACGGCAGCCCCTGGTCGTCCCGGCACAGGGTGGAGAGCCCGTAGGCCTGACGCTCGATCTCGCCGGCCTCGCCTCCGGCAGTGAGGACGGCGGCCACGGCGACCTCGATGTCGTCGACGGCGTACATCGGCACCATGCCGGGCTCGGTGGTGCCGCCGCCGATGCCGATCATCGGGGTCGTGCCCTCGACCTGCCAGCCGTTGGGCACCCGGCCCGGCACGGACGACCAGCCGAGCACCGCCTCGTAGAAGTCGCGGGCGCGGGCGCCGTCGGGCACCTGCAGCGTCAGGTAGACCGCGTCGCCCGGCTTCGGTGCGGGCGTGGCGGCGGCCGCGGCGCTCTGCACGATCCAGCGGTGGCCGTAGGGGTCCAGGATCCGGCCGGTGCGGCCGTAGGGCTCGTCGGAGGCCGCGCGCTCGACGGTCGCCCCGGCGTCCTCGGCGCGGGCCATGGCGGCGTCGACGTCGGGCACCGAGAGGTGCAGGGAGACCGGCGGCTTGCCGTCCCCGGGCCCGTTCAGGCCGTACTCGGGGTAGGGGTCGGCCAGGTAGAGGGTCGCGCCGGCCAGTTCGAGCTCGGCATGACCGATGCGGTCGCCGTCGAGGTAGGGGTCGCCGACGGTGCGTGCGCCGAACGCCTCGGCGTACCAGTTGATGGCGGCTCGGGCGTCGCGGACGACGAGGTACGGGACGATCGCGGACATGGCGGAACTCCTCGGAGCCGGGGGTGGGGAGGGCTGGTGCAGGAGGGCGCGCTCCAGTCGCCGGCGGAGCGCGGCGGCGAACGCCGGGTCGGGCTGGACCGGAGTGGTGGGCCGGGCGAGGGAGCGGAACGGCCGTTCGGCGTCGGTCATGACGCACCTCCCGGCAGCTCGGGGGACGCGGTGGATTCGTACTGCCGCCGGAACGCGCCACGGGCGCGGACGAGCAGCGCCTCGGTCGCGTGCAGCGTGCGGCCGAGGAGGGCGGCGACCTGAGGGACCGGGAGGTCGTCGAGGTAGCGGAGGGTCAGCGCCGAGCGGTGGGCCGGGGAGAGGTGGTCGAGCACCTCGGCGGCGCGGAGGGCGTCGAGCTCGGCGTCCCACGGGTCCTCGGCGCCGGCCTCGATACCGCCGTCGAGCAGGCGGAGGCCGCGTTCCTCGCGCTCGCGGCGGCGCCAGTGGTCGACGAGCTTGTGGCGGGCGGTGCCGATCAGCCAGGGCACCGTGGTCGGCGTGCCGCCGTCGGCCTCCGCGCGCACCGCGGCCAGGAAGGTCTCGGCTGTGAGGTCCTCGGCGAGGGCGCGCTGGCTGCAGCGGGCGAGGAGGTAGCCGTAGACCTCGGGGAGCGCGCGGTCGTAGATCGACAGCAGCCCGGGATCGGGCGGTGGTTCCACCGCACGCGATCCCTGGCTGCCCATGTCCCTCCGTCGTCCGGGAGTCGGATTCTCCGACGCCCTGACGACGAGATTCTTACCGCTGGGCCCGGTTGACCGCCGAGACCACGGCGCGCAGCGAGGCGCTGACGATGTTCGGGTCGATGCCGACGCCCCAGAGGATGCGGTCGCCGACGGCGCACTCGACGTAGGCCGCCGCCATCGCGTCGCCGCCGGTGGACATGGCGTGCTCGGCGTAGTCCAGGACGCGGACGTCGACGTCGAGGCTCTTCAGCGCGTCGACGAACGCGGCGATCGGGCCGTTGCCGCGACCCTCGACGGTGACCGGGACGCCGTTGTCGACGAGCTCGACCACCATCTCGTCGACCTGGTCGCCGTGCGCCTGGTGGCGGTGGCCGGCGAGGGACAGGCGGCCCCACGGTGCGTCCTCGTCCGGCAGGTACTCGCTGCTGAACGCGGCCCACATCTGCTGGGCGGTGACCTCGCCGCCCTCGTTGTCGGTGTGCTGCTGGATGACGGCGCTGAACTCGATCTGCAGGCGGCGAGGCAGGTCGAGGTGGTTCTCGGTCTTCATGATGTAGGCGACGCCGCCCTTGCCGGACTGGCTGTTCACCCGGATGACGGCCTCGTAGCTGCGGCCGACGTCCTTCGGGTCGATCGGCAGGTACGGGACGGCCCACGGCATCTGGTCGACGGTGGTGCCGGCCGCCTGCGCGTCGGCCTCGAGCGCCTTGAAGCCCTTGTTGATCGCGTCCTGATGGGAACCGGAGAAGGCGGTGTAGACCAGGTCGCCGCCGTAGGGGTGCCGCTCGTGCACGCCCAGCTGGTTGCAGTACTCGACGGTGCGGCGGATCTCGTCGATGTCGGAGAAGTCGATCTGCGGGTCGATGCCCTGGCTGAACAGGTTCAGGCCCAGGGTGACCAGGTCGACGTTGCCGGTGCGCTCGCCGTTGCCGAACAGGCAGCCCTCGATGCGGTCGGCCCCGGCGCGGTAGCCCAGTTCGGCGGCGGCGACGGCGGTGCCCCGGTCGTTGTGCGGGTGCAGGCTCAGGACGACGGAGTCGCGCCGGCCCAGGTTGCGGTGCATCCACTCGATCTGGTCGGCGTAGACGGTCGGCTCGGCCATCTCGACGGTCGCCGGCAGGTTGATGATCGCCGGCCGCTCGGGGGTGGGCTCCCAGACGTCGGTGACGGCGTTGCAGATCTCGACGGCGAAGTCGAGCTCGGTGCCGGTGAAGGACTCGGGCGAGTACTCGAAGAAGATCTCGGTGTCGTCCATCTGCTCGGCCAGCTTGCGGACCAGCTCCGCACCGTGGACGGCGATGTCGACGATGCCGGCGCGGTCGGAGTTGAAGACCACACGCCGCTGCAGGGTGCTCGTCGAGTTGTAGAGGTGCACGATCGCCTGCTTGGCGCCGCGCAGGGACTCGTAGGTGCGCTCGATCAGCTCGTCGCGCGCCTGGGTCAGCACCTGGATGGTGACGTCGTCGGGGACGAGGTCTTCCTCGATCAGCTGGCGCACGAAGTCGAAGTCGGTCTGGCTGGCCGCCGGGAAGCCGACCTCGATCTCCTTGTAGCCCAGCCGGACCAGCAGCTCGAACATGCGCCGCTTGCGGTCGGGGGTCATCGGGTCGATCAGGGCCTGGTTGCCGTCACGCAGATCGACGGCGCACCAGCGCGGCGCGACGGTGGTGATCGCGTCGGGCCACGTCCGGTCGGCCAGGACGACGGGGGTGAAGGGCGCGTAGCGGTGGATCGGCATCCGCGAGGGCTGCTGGGGATTGCGCGCGTGCGGGTGGTCGGCGTTCACGATGTGGCTCCTCTGGCGCGGGCTGGACTCAGCTCCGTTGGTGCGGTCAGCGGCGCCAGGAACGCGCGAAACCCCGCGGCGAGGGGGCCGACCTAGGAGAGGGCCTCGCCGCGGCGGGTAAGAAGGAGGCTGCCGCGCACACCGCAACGGTAGCAGCGGATCAGCCCAGCTCGCAGAGACACGGGCATTCCTCGGCGTGGACGGGCCTGCGGGAGTAGTCGTCGAGCTCGTCGCACCGGGGCGGGCAGGAGCAGAGGAACGCGTCGGGAAGGCGGGCCAAGTCCCCGGCGAGGAAGCGCCGCTCGCGCTCCTCGGACCGCTGCCGCCAGTACTCGCGTCGCCGGACCTCGGCCCGGTCGGCCGGTGAATCGCCCGGCTGCGGGAGCTGGTGGTCCTCCGGTGTCCCGTGCCGCCTCCGGTACTTGTCTCGGGTCCAGCGGTCGCGGTCGAACGTGTACCAGGGCCGGTAGCGGCTGTACCGGTGCGGCCCGTGCCACCAGCCCTGGTCACTGTGCCGGGTGTCCAGGTGAGCCGGGAACCGGCGGCCGGCCAAGTCCCGGACCGTGTCGTCGCCCATCCCGACGGTCTCCTGGCCGGTCCCGTCGACCAGGACGAGCCGTAGGCCCGCGACGGCGGCGGCCCGAGCGAGTGCACGCGTCGGAAGGTCGCGCGTCCCTGCCTCGGCGTGGGCGACGGCGGACGGACTGAGCCCGGCGGCGGTCGCCAGTTCACGCTGCGAGAGGTCGGCGCTCCGCCTGATGCGCCGCAGTGCGCCGCACAGGTCGAAGTCGCCCATCCCGGAATGGTCGTCTCCGAACAGGAGCGAGTGCCGAGCCCGGGCGGACATGTGGACGGCCGAGTTGCCTGTGGATCTCGCCCGCGAGCGCCGACCAAGTCCAGGTCCGGGAAGGTCGTGCTCTGCTTACAGGGCGAAGCAGAGCACGACCTTGCCAGGACAGTTGGTCTCGGGCCGGAGTCACGGGGCTCGCGATCGATCGGGCGGCACCGGATCGGGCGACACGACGACGTGTCGTGGCCCGCGCGGGACAGCGAGACCGTACGGTCCGCTCGTGGCGAAGACGGGCCTGATCAGGGCGCTGACGGTGGCCGGCGCGTGCGTTCTCGCCGGCTGCGGTTCCGGCAGCGGGGAAGACACCGCCGCGACGCAGACGTCCGCACCGGCATCGGCGTCGGCGTCGGCGGCGGCCTCGGCAGCGCCGACCGCGACGCTCACGCGGCACGACGAGGGCGCTCTCCCGGACGGCTGGCCGGCCGAGGCCTCGCCCGAACACGGTGACGAGGTCTGGGCGGTCTACCTGGCGGTCGGGCCGGAGGGGGACCCGGAACTGGCGGCGGCCACCGAGTACCTCCGCGCCCAGGGCTACTCCACTTTCGAAGGCCGGGAGCTCGGCTGTGACGGAGGGGCGGCCGAGGCCCTGGGCCGCGACCGGCACGAGCTCGCCGTCGCCGCGTACTTCCGATGGCGACCCGATGCCGTCGACTTCCTCAGCCTGCTGAAGCCGCCGGGCTCGACGGCGGAGACCTCCCGCGGCTTCGTCGAACTGCTCCCGGTCGACTGGGACTGCGTGGCCTGACGACCGCCGCTCAGAAGCTCTTCCTCAGCCGCAGGCGCAGCGGCCGGCCGTCGGGATCGTCCAGCAGCCGGTAGACCGGCGTGGCCCACAGGCGGGTGAACAGCGGCAGCCGCTCTGCGCGGTGGGGACGCAGGCGGCCGGGCGGGCGGGGGCCGATGCGCCCGCCCTCATGCCAGGCGTCGAGGGCGGTCGCCCGCTCGTTCAGGATCGCGACGAAACGTTCGGGGTCGAGGACGGCGTCGTCCTCGCTGCCGTCCTCGGGCAGGTCGAGGTGCTCGCGGGCCAGCTGCAGTCGCAGGTCCCGGGCGAAGGTGCGTGCCCCCTCGCCGGTGCCCGCCGGGTCGGTCGGCTCGCGCGGGTCCCGGGTGGTGTCGAGGACGGCGCTGGAGAGCTCGCTGTCGTGGGTCCAGGAGCGCCGGTTGAAGTTGTCGCTGCCGACGCTGGCCCAGGTGTCATCGGCGACGCAGACCTTCGCGTGCACGTAGACCGGCGTCCCAGCGTGGTTCTCCACGTCGAACACGTGCACGCGGTGCTCGCCCGCGTCACGGACCATCTCGATCGCCTGCCAGCGTCCGATCAGCTGGGGACGCTGGGCGAACGCGCCGTCCTGGTCGGGCACGCGCGGCACCACGACCACCAGGTGCAGTTCCGGGTGCTCGGTCAGCGCCTCGGCGAACAACTGCGCCACCTCCGCCGACCACATGTACTGGTCCTCGAGATAGACCAGCCGCCGCGCGCGCTTGATCGCCTTCGTGTACCCCCGGGCGACCGACCGCTCGCCTTCGGGCGCGAAGTTGTAGGGCGGGCGGATCGCCGGATAGGTCCGCAGGGTCTGCACGACGTGCGGTCCGCACTCGGGCGGGGGCGGGAGCTGCGGCGGCAGCGGATCGGCGTGCAGCCGGGTGTGGTGCAGCTTGTCGTGGATCCAGGCGAGCGGATGGTCCTCATCGGGGCTGTTCGGGTCGTCCCATCGCTCACGGAAGACCGTGTCGAGCACGCCCACCGCCGGTCCGCGGATCTGCAGCTGCACGTCGTGCCACGGTGGATGGGACCCGTAGGCCTCGGCCATGGGCATCGCCTGCTCGTCACCGCCGTGGTCGGCGTCGTCGCGCCGTCCGTGGCACAGGTCGATCCCGCCCACGAAGGCGATGTCGCGGGACGGGTCCTCGTCGTGCCGGAGGACGACGAACTTCTGATGGTGGCTGCCCATCCGGCGGACCCGCTGATCGAGGATCACCTCGCCGCCACCGTGCTCGATCTCGGCGTCGAGCGCCCGGTTGGCCTCCTTGTTCAGCGACAGCCGGGCCATGTGCGAGCGCCAGACCAGGCCGCGCACGCAGACGCCGCGCTTCACCGCCTCGGTGAACAGCTCGGCCACCGTCGGACCGCCGTTACGCAGCAGCTCGTCCGGATCGCCCCGCCAGTCGGTGAAGAACAGGTGGTCCCCGGCGTTCAGTGACCGCACCTCCTCGACCAGCCGGTCGAAGTACGCGACCCCGTGCATCAGGGGCTCGGCGAGGTTCCCCGCCGTCCATCCCGGAATCGTCGTGGCCGGGTTGCCCCGCTCCTCGGGGGTGAGCAGCCACTGCTCCGGGAAGTCCATCCGATGATCACAACCCGCGGTCGCCGGGGATGCAACCACCGGACTGCGCGCAGACGTCGGTAGCCTCATACCCCGTGGCCCTCGTCGTCCAGAAGTACGGCGGATCCTCCGTCGCGTCCGCAGCGCACATGAAGCGTGTCGCCGAACGGATCGTCACCGCCAAGAAGAACGGCGACGACGTCGTCGTCGTGGTCTCCGCCATGGGCGACAGCACCGACGAACTGCTCGACCTGGCCAGTCAGATCACCGACGACCCGCCCGGTCGTGAGCTCGACATGCTGCTGACCGCCGGCGAGCGCATCTCCATGGCGCTGCTCGCGATCGCCATCTCCACGCACGGCTACGAGGCGCGGTCCTTCACCGGCTCGCAGGCCGGCGTCATCACCACGGGGAGCCACGGCAAGGCCCGCATCATCGACGTGACCCCCGGCCGGCTGCGCTCGGCGCTGGACGAGGGGTCGATCGTGATCGTGGCGGGCTTCCAGGGCGTCAGCCAGGACACCAAGGACATCACCACCCTCGGCCGCGGCGGGTCCGACACCACCGCCGTCGCCGTCGCCGCTGCCCTCGACGCCGATGTCTGCGAGATCTACACCGACGTGGACGGCGTCTTCACCGCCGACCCGCGGATCGTCCCGAACGCCCGGCGGCTCGACACCATCACCTACGAGGAGATGCTCGAGATGGCCGCGTCGGGGGCCAAGGTGCTCATGCTGCGGTGCGTCGAGTACGCCCGCCGCGAGGGCATCCCCGTGCACGTCCGCAGCTCCTACTCACAGCTTCCCGGCACGATCGTTGCCGGCTCGATGGAGGACCTCCCGGTGGAACAGGCGATCATCACGGGCGTCGCGCACGACCGCAGCGAAGGCAAGATCACCGTCTACGGCGTTCCGGACCGGCCCGGTGAGGCCGCGCAGCTGTTCCGCGTCCTCGCCGACGCCGAGATCAACATCGACATGATCGTGCAGAACGTGTCGGCCGAGGCCAGCAAGCTCGCCGACATCTCCTTCACGCTCCCCAAGAGCGACGGCCCCACCGCCCTCGCCGCGCTGGAGAAGGTCAAGAACACCGTCGGCTACTCCGACGTCCGCTTCGACCAGCACATCGGCAAGGTCTCTCTGGTCGGCGCGGGGATGCGCTCGCACCCGGGCGTCTCCGCCAAGTTCTTCGGGGCGCTCGCCGACGCCGGCGTCAACCTGGAGCTGATCAGCACCTCGGAGATCCGCATCTCGGTCGTCTGCCGTGACACCGAGCTCGACGTCGCCGTCCGGGCGGTGCACGACGCCTTCGACCTCGGCACCACGGACTCCGAGGCCGTCGTCTACGGAGGGACCGGACGATGACCACCTTCACCAGCAACGGACTCCGGGTCGGCATCGTCGGCGCGACGGGTCAGGTGGGCAGCGTCGTGCGCGAGCTGCTCGCGGAGCGGAACTTCCCCCTGGCCGAGCTGCGGTTCTTCGCCTCCGCCCGGTCCGCCGGCAGCACGCTGCCGTGGGGGGACGGCGAGATCACCGTCGAGGACGCCGCCACCGCCGACCCGACCGGCCTCGACATCGCGATCTTCTCCGCCGGTGCGACCACCTCGAAGGCGCAGGCACCGCGGTTCGCCGCGGCCGGCGTCACCGTGATCGACAACAGCTCCGCCTGGCGGCGCGACCCCGACGTCCCGCTGATCGTCAGCGAGGTCAACCCGCACGCGCTGGGCGAGATCCGCAAGGGCATCGTCGCCAACCCCAACTGCACGACGATGGCCGCGATGCCGATCCTCGCGCCGCTGCACGCGGAGGCCGGGCTCGTCCGGATCGTCGCGAGCACCTACCAGGCGGTGTCCGGCAGCGGGATCGCCGGCGTCGAGGAGCTCGACGGGCAGGCGAAGGCCGTCGTCGACAAGGCCGCCGAGCTCACCCACGACGGGTCCGCGGTGACCTTCCCGGAGCCGGTCAAGTATGTCCGGCCGATCGCGTTCAACGTGCTCCCGATGGCCGGCTCCGTCGTCGACGACGGCTCCTTCGAGACCGACGAGGAGCAGAAGCTCCGCAACGAGAGCCGCAAGATCCTCGGCATCCCGGAGCTGCGGGTGTCCGGCACCTGCGTGCGGGTTCCGGTCTTCACCGGGCACTCGCTGTCGCTCAACGTCGAGTTCGAGCGGCCCCTGTCGGTCGAGCGGGCCACCGAGCTGCTGTCGACGGCGCCCGGTGTCGAGCTCTCCGACGTCCCCACCCCACTGCAGGCCGCCGGCCGCGACCCGAGCTTCGTGGGCCGGATCCGTCAGGACCCGGGCGTGGACGACGGCCGCGGGCTGGCGCTGTTCGTCAGCAACGACAACCTCCGCAAGGGCGCAGCCCTGAACACCATCCAGATCGCGGAGCTATTGCTTTCGTCACGCTCCGCGTGACACCGCGGCCAGGAGCCGTCCCCCCGCTGCTCTGAGCCGATCGGTGATGCCCGGCGCGAACCCTCCGGGCCCCGCGCCGGGCATCACGGCTTCACATGTCGCAGCGCGAAGGCGAGGGCGACCTCGACCTGGCGGATGGTCTCCTCGATGACCAGGGAACCGTGTCCGGCGTCGAAGCGGTATACCTCGTGGTCCTTACCGAGCTTCTCCAGCTCGCCCAGGTAGTTGTCGATCTGCCGGATGGGGCACCGCGGGTCGTTGGCGCCCGCGACCACGAGCACCGGGGCGGCGACGGCGTCGACGTAGGTGATCGGCGAGGACCGCACGTAGACGTCGTGCTTCTCCTCCGGTGAACCGCCGAACAGCGCCCGGTCGTAGGCCCGCAGGCCCTCCATCTCGTCCTCGTACGCGGCGAGGTAGTCCGCGACCGGCACCTCGGCGATGCCCGCCGCCCAGCGCTCGGGCTGGGTGCCGAGGCCGAGCAGCGTGAGGAACCCGCCCCACGAACCGCCGGAGAGCAGCGCGCGCTGCGGATCGACGATGCCCTCGGCCACGAGCGCGTCGTACACCGCGCCGACGTCCTCGAGCTCGGTGAGCCCCGGGCGGCCGGTGAGTGCGTCCCGCCAGGTCGAGCCGTAGCCGGTGGAGCCGCGGTAGTTCACGTGCACGACCGCGTAGCCGGCGTCCACGTAGGCCGCCCGGCGGGCGCGGTAGGAGTCGTCGTCGGCCGCCTCCGGGCCGCCGTGCACGAGGAACGCGGTCGCATACGGGCCCGGACCCTCGGGGCGGACGAGCAGCGCGTGCACGTCGCCGCCCGGTCCGGGCACCCAGCGGTCCTCGACCGGGTAGGCCGCCGGGGGCTCCTCGTCCGACACCGAGAGCACGACCGGCCCGTCCGCACGGCGGACGACCGGAGGGAGCTCGGAGTTCGACCAGGCCAGCTCCACGGTGCCGTCCGGGCGGGCCGTCGCACCGCGGACGACGCCGGTCGGGGTGTCCAGCTTCTCCAGCGCGCCGGTGCCGAGGTCGTAGCGGTAGAGCTCGCTGCGGGCGGCGTGGTCGTGCCCCACGAGCAGCGCCGAGCCGTCGGGGTAGAAGCCCGCGGTCACGTCGCCGGGCAGGTCCAGCACGATCTCGGTCTCGGTGTCGGCGGCGACGTCCCAGAGCAGCAGCTCCTCGCGACCGCGCCGCTCGTGCCCGACCAGCAGCCGGCGGTCGTCGGGCAGCGGGCCGAACTCCAGCGCGTGCAGGCCCCGCCCGTCGCCGTCCCACTTCTCCGCGACGACGGAGTCGTCCTCGGTGCGCAGCACCCGCAGCGCCGGGTAGCGCGGGTCGCCGTGCTCGGAGTGGGAGATGACCAGCAGGGCGTCGTCGCGGGTGAGCGCATCGACCGAGGCCGGGTCGGCGTGCCGGTAGATCACCCGCGCCGTGCCGCCGGACGGCGCCAGCCACAGCTCGCTGCCGTCGTCGGTGGAGCGGCCGATCGCGACCAGCGTGCGGCCGACCTCGAGGCCCGCGGGATAGGCCGGCTCCACCGCGGGGACGGCGACGGTGTCGGGGCCGCCGGCGAAGGGCTGGGTCTGCCACACGCCGAACTCGTCCCCGTCGGTGTCGGCGAACCACCAGATCGTGTCGCCGTCCGGGCTGAGCGTGCTGATCAGGGTCCCGTTGGGGCGGTCGGTCACCTGGCGGCGCTCGCCCGTCTCTCGGTCCCACGCGTACTGCTCGACGACGCCGGTGACGTCGGAGGAGTAGATGTTGCGGTGCGGTGCGTCCTGCGCCCACTCCGGCAGCGACACCCGCGGGGCGCGGAACCGGGCCTGCCAGCGGGCGGTGACCTCGGGGGAGAGGGAGGGGGACTCGGGGGCTGTCGGCTCGGCGGTCACCCGGTCATCTTCCCCCGGCGCCCGCACCGGTCGGCGTCCCGCCCTTGTCCACCGCGTCGCCGGACGCGTCGATCCGCCGGCGTTCGGCGGCCGCGTCCCGGACGTCGCCGATCAACTGCTCGAGCACGTCTTCCAGAGCGACGATCCCGCGGGTCTCGCCCCCCTCGACGACGCGGCCCAGGTGCGTGCCGGCCTGTCGCATTGCGGACAGGACCTCCGGCAGCGCCTCGCCGGACCGGAACTCCACCAACGGCGTGATCTGCCCGTCGGGGATGGGCCGATCGCGATTCGTCGGCCCGGCGTCCAGGACGTCCTTCACGTGCACGAACCCCAGCAGCGCGTCGTCCTCCCCGCGGACGGGGTACCGGCTGAAGCCGTGCTCGGCCACCACATCCTCCAGCTCCCGCGGGGTGGTGCTGCGCGGAACGGTGACGACGTCGTCCATCGGCAGGAGGACGTCGCCGATGTCGTGCTGCTCGAACGTGAGTGCACCGGCAGCGAGCTCGCCGAGTTCGCTCTCGAGCCGGCCCTCGCGCTGCGACTGGACCACCATCGACCGGATCTCGGCCTGGTCGAAGCTGGCGCCGACCTCGTCGGTCGGCTGTACCCCGAACAGCCGGACGAAGCCGTTGGCCAGGGTGTTGAAGAACCAGATGAAGGGCCGCAGCAGGCGGACCAGCGCCGCCAGGGAAGGGGCCAGGGCGAGCGCGGCGCGGTCCGGACCGGCGAGGGTGATGTTCTTCGGCACCATCTCGCCGAGCACCATGTGCAGAACGGTCACCAGGGACAGGGCGATCACCAGGGCGATGGGGTGCAGCAACCCCTCGGGGACGCCGGCGGACTCCAGTGGCACCTTGATGAGATGGGCGATCGCCGGTTCGCCGACCGCGCCCAGTCCGAGTGAGCACAGGGTGATGCCCAGCTGCGCGCCGGCCATCATCCGCGACACGTTGCGCATGGCGGCGAGCGTCTTCACCGCGCGCGCGGAGCCGGCCTCGGCCCGCGATTGGATCTGGTCGGCCCGCGTGGAGACCAGCGCGAACTCCGCGGCCACGAAGTAGGCGTTGCCGAACAGCAGGGCGACCAGGATCAGCAGGCTCACCACGGTCATGCCGGCACCTCCGCACGATTGCCGACGGCGCCGTCGTGCCCACGGTCGTCGCCCGCGAGGTTCGACCGGGTGGCCCGGACGCGGGCGACCCGCCGACCCTCCAGGGTCTCCACGGCGAGGCGGAAGCCGTCGACGTCCACGGTGTCGCCCGCTTCCGGCAGGCGCTGGAGCCGCTCGGCGAGGAACCCGGCCAGGGTCTCGTAGTGCCCCTCGGGCACGGGGACGCCGGCACGCTCGAACACCTCGTCGGGCCGGAGCAGACCCGACAGCAGCCAGGTGTCGTCGTCGACCCGGCGCAACGTGCGCAGCGGGCGGTCGGTCTCGTCGGCGATCTCACCGACCAGTTCCTCGACGATGTCCTCCAGCGTGACGACGCCGTGGGTGGCGCCCCATTCGTCGACGACGAGAGCCATCTGCAGTCCCTGATCCCGGAGCTCCTCCAGCAACCGCTCCAGCTGCATCGACGAGGGGACGGCGAGGACCGGGACGGCGAGCTCGCCGGCGGTCCGGCTCTCCCGGTCCGTCCGGGGGACGGCGACCGCATGCTTGACGTGCACGATCCCGGTGACCTCGTCGAGATCGGAGCCGTAGACCGGGAAGCGCGAGTGACCCGACTGGATCGCCGCGCCGATGACCTCGTCGGCGGTGGCGCTCGCGCGCAGGGTCCACAGCTTGGTGCGGGGCGTCATCACGTCGATGGCGTACTTGCCGCCCAGCCCGAGGGACCGCTCCAGGAGCCGGGCTGCGACCGGGGAGAGGTCGCCCTCCTCGGCGGACCTCCGGGCGACCGCCGCGAGCTCCCCCGCATCCCGAACGGTGTCCAGCTCCTCGCGGGGCTCGAAGCCCAGCCGCCGGACGATCGCGTTGGCCACCCGCTGGAGCGCGCCGACCAGTGGGCCGGAGAGCCGGCTGAAGGCCCGCATGCCGGGGGCGACGAAGCCGGCCACCGCCATGGGGTTGGCGATGGCCAGGTTCTTGGGCCCGAGCTCACCGAGCAGCATCTGCAGCGTCGTCGCCAGCGCGATCGCCAGGCCCACCGAGACGCCGACCGCGGTTCCGCCCGACAGCCCCAGCCCCTCGAGCGGTCCCCGTAGCAGCCCGCCGATCGCCGGCTCGGCCAGATAACCGACCACCAGCGTCGTGAGGGTGATGCCGAGCTGGGCAGCCGAGAGCTCGGTCGAGAGATTCTGCAGCGCCCGGAGGACGCTCCGGCCCCGGCGGTCCCCGGAGGCGGCGGCCTCTTCGGCCCGGCCGCGATCGACGGTGGTGAGGGAGAACTCCGCGGCCACGAAGAACCCGGTCAGAGCCGTCAGCGCGACGGCGGCGAGCAGGAGCAGCCATTCGGTCATCAGGAGGTGCGGTGCCCGTGCGGGATGCGGTCCAACCGGCGGGCCGGGAAACGGCTCAGGGGCCGCCGGTGGCGGCCCCTGAGCAGTGCGTCGGGGTGACAGGATTTGAACCTGCGGCCTCGTCGTCCCGAACGACGCGCGCTACCAAGCTGCGCCACACCCCGAGGTCCTGCAGGAGTCTAACGCTCCCGTCGCCACGGATTCCCGGCGGGTGAAGGGGTCCTTCTTCAGGCGGCGCGGGCGGTCAGCGTGAGCAGGGTGGCCTCCGGCGGGCAGGCGAACCGCACCGGCGCGTAGGGGCTGGTGCCCAGGCCGGCCGAGATGTGCAGCCAGGTGCCTGCGGGGTGCGAGGCCGACGGTTCCGCCCAGCGGTGCAGCCAGCGCACCCGCGCCCGGTCGATGCCGCAGTTGGTCACGAGCGCCCCGTAGAACGGCACCCGCAGCTGACCGCCGTGGGTGTGCCCGCAGAGCAGCAGGTCGTAGTTGTCGGCCGCGAACCGGTCCAGCACGCGCGGCTCCGGGGAGTGGACCAGGCCGACGCGGAGATCGGCGGCGGGATCGGCCGGGCCGGCGACGTCGTCGTACCGGTCGAGCTTCAGGTGCGGGTCGTCCACGCCGGCCAGAAGGATCCGTCGTCCGTCGACGGTGAGCTCGCCGGCGGCGTTCGTGAGGTCGAGCCAGCCCCGGTCGCGCATGCCGTCGCGCAGCTCGCGCCAGGGCAGCGGGTCGCCGTGCACCCGCTTGTGGTTCTTCTTGAAGTACTTCAGCGGGTTCTTGGGCTTGGGGGCGTAGTAGTCGTTGCTGGCCAGGACGAACGCGCCGGGGAGGTCCAGCAGCGGCTCCATCGCCTTCAGCGTGCCGGGGACGGCGTCGAAGCCGGCCAGGTTGTCGCCGGTGTTGATCACCATGTCGGGCTCGAGCGCGGCGAGGCCGGCGACCCACTCCTGCTTGGACCGCTGGTTCGCGGTCATGTGCAGGTCGGAGATCTGCAGCACGGTGAGCGGAGGCGAACCCGGGGCGAGGACCGGAACGTCGAAGCGGCGCAGCGTCCACCGGTTCCGCTCGTAGAGGCTCGCGTAAGCGGTGACCGCGGCGCCGGACGCGACGGCGGCGACGGGAAGAGCGGTGTACCAGCGCACGGTCAGAGCCTACGTGCGCCGGTCGGCGGGCCCCCGTGCCAGGCTGGGGGAGTGCCCGAGCTGAAGGAACAACTGCGCGCCGACCTGACCACCGCCATGAAGGCCCGGGACGAGCTGCGGACCGCGACCCTCCGCATGGTGCTCAGCGCGGTCTCCGCCGAGGAGGTGTCCGGCAAGGAAGCCCGCGTCCTCAGCGACGACGAGGTCCAGGCCGTGCTGCGCCGGGAGGCGAAGAAACGCCGGGAGGCGGCCGAGGCGTTCGGCGCGGCCGGGCGTGCCGAGCAGGCGCAGCGGGAGGAGGCCGAGGGCGAGGTCCTGGCCGGCTACCTGCCCGCCCAGCTCGAGGACGCCGACCTCGCCGCGATCGTCGCCGACGTGATCACCCGCACGGGCGCTGCGGGGATGAAGGACATGGGCAAGGTCATGGGCGCTGCGAACGGCATCGTGGCCGGACGCGCGGACGGCGGTCGGGTCGCCGCGGAGGTGCGTCGGCAGCTCGGCTAAGGCCCCGTCCCGGGTCCCGCCCTGAGCTTGCGAAGGGTGGGGAGGACGGGGCCTTTCAGTCGTTGAAGGGGAAACCCTCGCCGAACGGGTCGTCGTTCCCCGGCTGGTTGGCCGGCGGTTGGGGCTGCGGCTGGGGCTGGCCGTCCGTCGGCGCCGGGGTCTCCGCCGGGGCCGGGGCCGAGGGCGGGACGTAGCCCGTGCCGCGGGTACCGGCCGCGACGGCGGGGTCCGCGGGCGGGAACGGTGTCGCCGGCTCGGCGGTCAGGATCGGGGCCATGGCGTCCTGGAAGATGTCCGCCGGGAGGCCACCGCCGTGGCCGCCGACGTCCTGCTGCGCCTTCGGGTTGAAGTACATGACGCTGACCGCGTACTGCGGCGTGATGCCGACGAAGGTCGCCGAGTTGTTGCCCTGGATGGTGCCGGTCTTGCCGGCGACGTCGACACCCGGGATGGCCGCCCGGCGGCCGGTGCCGTCCTCCACGACGCGCAGCATCATGTTCGCCAGCGTGTTCGCGACACCGGCGGGGATGGCGTTCGGCGTGCAGTGGTCCCCGGTGTCGATGACCTTGCCGGCGTCGTCCTTCAGCGGCTGACCGGTGCGGTCGGTGATCGCGGTCACCGGGGTGGGGTCGCACTTCGTCCCCTGTGCCGCAATCGTGCCGTAGGAGTTCGCGAGATCCAGCGGGCTGGTCGCGATCGGGCCGAGGGTGAACGAGCCGAGCTCGTTGTCGATGACGTACTGCCCGAAGTCGTCGCACTCGTTGCCGCAGTCGGCCAGCTGGTTCGGCCCGTCGAAGTGCATGCCCATGGCCTTGGCCGTGGTCACCGGTCCCTCGACGCTCCCGAGGGCGTCCTCGAGGGCGACGAAGAAGGTGTTCGACGACGCGGTCAGCCCGGTGGTCAAGTTGTAGGTGGCGGCGTAGCCGGCGTTGTCGTTGCTGACGCGGTACGGCGCCCCGCGCGTGCCGCCGTTCTGCTTGAACACCCTGGACGTGTACGGCTGCGGCGCGTTGATCGTGTACGTCGAGCCGAACCCCGCGCTGAGCGCCGCGGCGGCGGTGAACACCTTGTAGGTGGACCCGGAACCGGCGCTCGCCACGACGTTGAGGTTGACCGATTCGCACTCGGGATCCGAGCAGCCGTACCGCCGGTTCTCGCTCATCGCCAGGACGTGCCCGGTGCCCGGCTGGACGGCGGTGAAGATGCCGGCGAACGGGTCGCCCATGGGCGTGTTGTTCAGCACGGCCTGGTCGCCGGACTGCTGGAGGTCCGGGCGCAGCGTGGTCTGGATCGTCAGGCCACCGTTGTCCAGGGTCTCGTCGGTGATGCCGAGAACGCTGACCAGATAGGTCTTGAGGTAGTCGCAGAAGAACCCACCCAGGGCAGCGTCGATGCAGCCGTTCGGCGGGTCGGCGCCCTCGACGACGGCCACCGGCTGCGCCGAGATGTCGGTCAGCTCCTGGTCGGTGATGTGCCCGAGGGTGTTCATCCGCTGCAGCACCTGGTTGCGCCTGTTCACGGCGTTCTCGGGCTGGGTGATCGGGTCGTCGTTCGTCGGGCTCTGCACGAGCCCGGCGAGCATCGCGGCCTGGGGGAGCGTGAGGTCGATCGCGTTCACGCTGAAGTACTTCTGCGCGGCGGCCTGGATGCCGTAGGCGCCCTCGCCGAAGTACACGATGTTCAGGTAGCGGGTGAGGATCTCGTCCTTGGAGTACGTCTCCTCCAGAGCGAGCGCCAGGCGCGCCTCCCGCAGCTTGCGGGCGACGTCCTGCTCCGTGGCCGCCCGCTGCTCCTCGGGAGTGGCGGCCGTCTGCAACAGGGTCTGCTTGACCAGCTGCTGCGTGAGCGTGGACCCACCCTCCTGGACCGAGCCCGCCGCCACGTTGGTGACGAGCGCGCGCAGCGTGCCCTGCACGTCCAGGCCGTTGTGGTCGTAGAAGCGCGAGTCCTCGATGTCGACGAGCGCCTGCTTCATGACGTCGGAGATCTGGTCAGGGGTCACCGGCGTGCGGTTGTTCGTGAAGAAGTTGGTGATCAGCGAGCCGTCGGCGGCCAGCACCCGGCTGTTGCCGGCGGGCGTCTTGTCGGTCAGCTCCACCGGGAGGGCGTCGAGCAGCGAGGCGGAGTTGCGGGCCACCAGGCCCGTTCCTCCGACCCACGGGAACAGCAGCCCCGCCAGCAGCGCCCCGGCGACGACGATCGTCGCGGCGAGCTTGGCGAGTACACGGCCACGGGACTGCACTTTCTCCGACATCGGCGCCGAGGATACGTGGCCGCGGCCACCGACCGCCCGGTTCAGCCTCGGCGCGCGGGCAGCACCCGGGTGCGCGGCGTGCCGGTGGGCGTGTCCGCGTCCGGACCGGTGAGCTCCGCGGCCATCACCCGGAGGCCGTCGAGGTCGTGCACGTCGCCGGCCGCGGCCGGGACAGTGCGGACGGCGACCTCCGGGTGGGCGCTGGTGAAGCGGTCGGCGAGGTGCTGCTCGCGGGCGGCCACCACCATGCGCTCGGCGTGCACCCGCAGCGCGGCCGCGGCGATCTCCGCGCCCTCGGCCCCGGACTCGGCGACCTCCTCGGCCGCGCCCTCGGCCCGGGTGGCCGACAGCGCCGTCGTCGCCGGGGGATGGGTGCGGTTGAGCACGAGACCGGCCAGCGGCATGCCCTCGGCCGAGAGCCGATCCACGAAGTAGGAGGCCTCGCGGAGCGCGTCGGGCTCGGGGGAGGCGACGACGACGAACCAGGTGCCGGGACGGCGGAGCATCTCGAAGGTCGCGGTCGCCCGCTCGCGGAAGCCGCCGAACATGGTGTCCAGCGCCGCGACGAAGGCGGAGATGTCCCGCAGCAGCTGCCCACCCAGGATCTTGCTGATGATCCGGCTGAAGAACAGAAAGCCGGCGCTGGCGAACTTCAGCCCGGCCCGGCCGCCGGCCCGGGCCGGTGCGGTCAGCAGCCGGATCATCGTGCCGTCGAGGAAGCGGCTCATCCGGTTGGGCGCGTCCAGGAAGTCCAGGGCCGACCGGGACGGCGGGGTGTCGACGATGATCAGGTCCCACTGGTCACTGGCCCGCAGCTGGCCGAGCTTCTCCATCGCCATGTACTCCTGCGTCCCGGCGAAGGACGAGGACAGCGATTGGTAGAAGGGGTTCTCGAGGATCGCCTCGGCCCGCTCGGGCGTGGAGTGGGCGGCGACGACGTCGTCGAACGTCCGCTTCATGTCCAGCATCATCGCGTGCAGTTCGCCCTCGGCCCCCGGGACGTCGACCCGCCGCGGCTCGTTGTCGAGCTCCACCAGGCCGAGGGACTGCGCCAGCCGACGGGCCGGGTCGATGGTGAGGACGACGACGGTGCGGCCCGCCTCGGCCGCGGCCAGCGCGAGCGCCGCCGACGTCGTCGTCTTGCCCACCCCGCCGGAGCCGCAGCAGACGATGATCCGCGTCTCGCGGTCGGCGATGAGCTCCGCCAGGTCCATCGGCGGCGCCAGCGGGCCCGGTCGGCTGGGCCGGGCCGGGCGGGCGGGACGCTCGGTGGGCTGCGGTTCGACGTCCTCGGGGCGGATGGCCATCACGCGGCGACCTGGCTGCGCAGGTGGTCCTCGAGGCGGCCGGCGAGGTCGAACAGCGATCCGACGTCCATCGGCCCGGGGAGCAGGGGCAGCTCGACGGTCGGACGACCGAGGTCCTCGACCTCGTCCCGCAGGGCGTCCTGCCCGGCCCAGCGGCGGGCGTGCTCGGTGACCTCGGCGGCCAGGGCGTCGGCGATCGCCTCGGTGTCGTGCAGGTGCGCGGCGGCGAGGGCGGGCACGAGGTCGGCGCCGGTCAGGAGTCCCTTCGCGGCGCGGGACATGCCGTCGTCCGGCAGCACGGGCTCGGTCGCCATGTTCACGATGACCGAGCCGATGGGCAGCTCGGCCTTGGTCAGCTCGGCGATCGCGTCCGCGGTCTCCTGCACCGGCATGTCCTCGAGCAGGGTGACCAGGTGCACCGCGGTCTGCGGCGAGCGCAGCACCGCCATGACGCCGTCGCTCTGGGTCTTGATCGGGCCGGAGCGGGCCAGCTGCGCCATCTCGGCGGTGACGCCGAGGAAGCGGGTGATCCGTCCGGTGGGCGGCGCATCGACGACGACGGCGTCGTAGACCGGCCGGCCGTCGTGGCGGCGGGTCACCGCCTCCTTGATCTTCCCGGTGAGGAGGACGTCGCGGAGACCGGGCGCGATCGCGGTGGCGAAGTCGATCGCGCCCATCTTGCGCAGGGCCCGGCCGGCCCGGCGCAGGTTGTAGAACATGTCCAGGTAGTCGAGGAGGGCCTCCTCGACGTCGATGGCCAGCGCCTTCACCTCGCCGCCGCCGCGAGCGACGGCCACCCGGCGCTCCTCGTACGGGAGCGGCGGGGTGTCGAAGAGCTGGGCGATGCCCTGACGGCCCTCGGTCTCGACGAGCAGGACGGACCCCCCGCCGGCGGCCAGGGCGAGGGCCAGGGCGGCGGCGACGGTCGTCTTGCCGGTACCGCCCTTGCCGGTGACGACGTGCAGTCGCGCGGGGGACGGGTCGGGGCTCACCCGTACCAGCCTAGGAGCAGCGCGCCGAGCCTGCGCTAGCGTCCAGCCATGAGCGAACCGGCACGCCGCGCGTGGGAGTACGCCACGATCCCGCTGCTGATCCACAACACCAAGGCGATCCTCGACTCCTGGGGCGTCGACGGGTGGGAGCTGGTGACCGTGCTGCCGGGTCCTGGCGGCTCCGACCAGCTCGTCGCCTACCTCAAGCGCCCGGCATGACCGACCCCGCGCAGGGCTGGCACGCCCGCCTGGCCGAGCTCGGCATCCGCCTGCCCGCCGTGGCCGCCCCGGTCGCCGCCTACGTGCCGGCGATCCGCAGCGGCTCGCTCGTCTTCACCTCCGGCCAGCTGCCGTTCGTCGACGGCGGCCTGCGGCGGACCGGCAAGGTCGGCGGCTCCGTCGACGTCGAGGCGGCCGCGGGCGACGCGAAGGTCTGCGCCCTCAACGCGCTGGCCGCGATCGACGACCTCGTCGGCCTGGACTCCGTCGCCCGCATCGTCCGGGTGGTCGGCTACGTGGCCAGCGCCGAGGGCTTCACCGGTCAGCCGCGCGTGGTCAACGGCGCCAGCGAGCTGCTCGGGAAGATCTTCGGCGAGGCCGGCAAGCATGCGCGCAGCGCCATCGGTGTCGCCGAACTGCCGCTGGGTGCCCCGGTGGAGGTCGAGCTCACCGTCGAACTGCGGTGACCGACGCCCCGATGACGGCCTCGGAGCCGAAGCAGGCGGCGACGGTGCTGCTGCTGCGGGACGGGGCTCCGGGCCTCGAGGTCTACCTGCTGCGCCGGACCAAGGGGATGCCCTTCGCCGGCGGCATGACCGCCTATCCCGGCGGCGGCGTCGACCCGCGGGACGGCGACACCGAGATCGCGTGGGTGGGTCCCTCGCCCGCTGAGTGGGCGCAGGCCTTCGGCTGCGACGAGCGGACGGCCCGCGAACTCGTCTGCGCCGCGGTCCGGGAGATGTTCGAGGAGGCCGGCGTGCTGCTGGCCGGCGACGCGACGACCGGCGCCGTCGTCCCGGACGTGTCCGGCAACGACTGGGAGGCGCAGCGGCAGGCGTTGCTGGCCCGGGAGCTGTCCCTCGCCGAGCTGCTCGCCGGACGCGGCCTCGCGCTCCGCTCGGACCTGCTCCGCCCGTTCGCGCACTGGATCACCCCGCCGGTGGAGACCCGGCGCTACGACACCAAGTTCTTCGCCGCCGCGCTGCCCGTCGGCCAGGAGGCCCGGCACGTCTCCGGGGAGGCCGACGAGGCGTCCTGGCTGACGCCGTCCGCCGCGCTGGCGGAGCTCTCCGCCGGGGCCCGGCCGATGCTCCCGCCGACGACGCACACGCTCGGTCAGCTGGCGCCGTTCCCGGACGTCGCGGCCGCCCTGGCCGGTTCGCCGCCGGAGCCGCTGCGCCCGATCAGCCCGACGTTCGAGAAGACCGCCGACGGCTTCTGGGCCGTGCTGGAGGACGGCACCCGCATCCGCGTGGTCACGCCGTTGCCTTCGTGATCCTCCGGATCACACCGCGGCCAGGAACCGTCCCCCGGTTGCGCTGAGCGCGTCCGTCGTGCCTGCGCGGGACCCTTCGGGCCCCACTCGGCACGACCACACCGCGGCCAGGAGCCGTCCCCCGGTTGCGCTGAGCGCGTCCGTCGTGCCTGCGCGGGACCCTTCGGGCCCCACTCGGCACGACCACATCGCGGCCAGTCCAGCGCGTTCAGAGGGTGAGTACCGCGGTGTGGCGGCGAGGTCCGCGCTGCAGCGCGGCACTCACCACCACACGGCGGCAGTCGGGGCGGCGAACGGCCCGAACACGACGAGAGGCCCAGAACCCGAGGTGGGGTTCTGGGCCTCTCGCGTGAGGGCTCGTCTCAGCGCGCGCGGCGGCGCAGGCGCTCCTCGTCGAGGACGACGACCGACTTGCCCTGCAGCTGGATCCAGCCGCGGTGCACGAAGTCGGCCAGCGCCTTGTTCACCGTCTCGCGGGAGGCGCCGACCAGCTGGGCCAGCTCCTCCTGGGTGAGGTCGTGCTTCACGCGCAGGCCGTCGCTCTCGCGGCTGCCGAAGCGGTCGGCCATCTGCAGCAGCGCCTTGGCCACGCGGCCGGGGACGTCGGTGAAGATGAGGTCGGCGACGGAGTCGTTGGTGCGGCGCAGCCGACGGGCCAGCACCCGCAGCAGCTGCTCGCCGATCTCGGGGTGCGCCTCGATCCACAGGCGCAGCGTCGACTGCGGCATCCGGGCCAGCTTCACGTCCGTGACCGCGGTGGCGGTGGCGGTGCGGGGGCCGGGGTCGAAGACGGACAGCTCACCGAACTGGTCGGAGGGGCCCATGACGGCCAGCACGTTCTCGCGGCCGTCGGGGGCCCGGCGGGACAGCTTGATCTTGCCCGCGGTGACGATGTAGAGGCTGTCGCCCGGCTCGCCCTCGTTGAAGACGACACGGCCACGGGGCAGCGTGAGCATCTCCAGGCGACTGACGACCGGCTCCACCGCCTCTTCCGAGAGCCCCTGGAAGAGCCCGGACTGGGCCAGCACCTCGTCCACTACACGTCCTCTCGCAACCGTCCCGACGGACGCAACGGCGTCCGTGTCCGCAGGGAGTCTAGGCGGCTGTGCCATCCGTCACCTGATCGGTGGCCTGCCGGGTCCCCCCTCCGGGTCAGACGATCGGCGGGTTCGTCGTCTTCCCGCGGCCGCCCCGACGGCGGCGCCAGCGGAACAGGGCGCGGCGGATGCCGGAGGACGCGAGGGTGTCGACCTCGCCCGCGGTGGCGGTGTTGAGGAACTCCGAGACCTCGCGCTGGGAGGCCGGGCGGCGCAGGGGCTCCTCGACCCGCTCCATCACCAGCAGGAAGGCGATGAGGAGGGGAGGAAAGAGGATGACGCTCAGTGCGACCACGCTCTCGATGATGACAGACGAGCACCGTCAGGGTCGCCGCCTACGCTCGGCTGCGTGTCCGTGCCCGATCCCGAGCCCGCCTACGCGCGTCCCGCACCCATCCGGCGTCCCACGAAGGCCGCTCGCACCGGTGCCTCGCCCTTCGACCCGGACGAGTCGGCGCTCTCCCGCACCCGGCGGGCGCGGCGGATGGCCCGCGAGCTCGCCGTCATCCACCCCGACGCCCACTGCGAGCTCGACTTCACGAACCCCTTCGAGTTGCTGGTGGCCACGGTCCTGTCGGCGCAGACGACGGACAAGATGGTGAACAAGGTGACGCCCACGCTGTTCGCGAAGTACCCGGACGCCGTCGCCCTGGCCGGGGCCGACCGTGACGAGCTCGAGACGATCCTCAAGCCCACCGGGTTCTTCCGGGCCAAGTCGAACTCGGTCCTGGGGCTGAGCCAGGCGCTCGTGGAGCGGTTCGACGGCGAGGTGCCGGGCCGGATGGCGGATCTGGTCACCCTTCCCGGCGTCGGCCGCAAGACCGCCAACGTCGTCCTCGGCAACGCGTTCGGCGTCCCCGGGCTGACGGTCGACACCCACTTCGGCCGGCTGGTCCGCCGTTTCGGCTGGACGGCGGAGGAGGACCCGGTGAAGGTCGAGGCCGAGATCGCCGGGCTGATCCCGAAGAAGGAATGGACCGACTTCAGCCACCGCGTGATCTTCCACGGACGACGGGTCTGCCACGCGAAGAAGGCCGCCTGCGGCGCGTGCGGGCTCGCCCAGTGGTGCCCGTCCTTCGGGATCGGTCCCACGGATCCGGAGGTGGCGTTGAAGCTGGTCAAGACGCCCGCCGCCTCGGACACCGAGTGAGGCTCCCAGCCACCGTGGCGGCGCTCGTGCTCACGGCCGTGCTGAGCGGGTGCGCCGCCGACGCCGACGAGCCCGACGCCACACCGACCACCGCGTCCTCGGTCGAGACCGACCTGACCCCCTGCCCGGAGCAGACCGACGCCGCGGCGGCGGTGGACGCCCCCGACGTGTCCCTCGACTGCCTGGGCGGCGGCACCCTCGACCTCGGCCGGGCGCCCGGGGTCCCGACCGTCGTCAACCTCTGGGCCAGCTGGTGCGACCCCTGCCGCGAGGAGCTGCCGCTCGTCGAGCAGTTCGCCGGCCTGGCCGGTGACCGGGTGCGCGTGCTCGGGATCGCCAGCCAGGACGGCAGGCCGCAGTCCTCCGCGTTCGCCGACGACGCGGGCCTGACCTTCCCGAATGCCTTCGACGGGAACGGCACGGTCGCCGCGGCACTCGGCCTGCGCGGACTCCCGCACACGCTGTTCGTGACCGCCGAGGGGTCCGTCGCACACGTGGAGCTGGGCGAGATCGCCTCGGTCGACGAGCTCCGCGCGCTGGTGGCCGAGCACCTCGGCGTGCAGCTGTGAGCCTTCCCGACTACCTGAAGCGGCTGATCGACGCGGCCGACGACCTCCCGCTGCAGCACCGGATGCCGCAGCGCACGGAGGCAGCCCGGCGGTCGGCCGTCCTGATCCTGTTCGGAGAGGGGCCGCTCGGGCCCGACGTGCTGCTGATCGAGAAGGCGGCGCATCTGCGCAGCCACGCCGGCCAGCCGGCGTTCCCCGGCGGGGGCGCCGATCCGGGCGACGACTTCCCGGTCGGGACGGCGCTGCGCGAGGCGGAGGAGGAGGCCGGGATCGACCCCGCCGGCGTCCGCGTCCTCGCCACCCTGCAGGAGCTCTTCCTCCCGCCGTCGAACCGCCTCGTCGTCCCCGTCGTGGCCTGGTGGGACGACCCGCGCGACGTCACGGTCGGCGACCCGCAGGAGGTGGCCCGGGTCGCCCGGGTGCCGCTGGCCGACCTCGCCGACCCGGCCAACCGGTTCCGGGTCAGCCACCCCTCGGGCTTCATCGGGGCCGCCTTCGGCGTGGCGGACATGGTCGTCTGGGGGTTCACCGCCGCGTTGCTCGACGCGATCCTGACGGCGGCGGGGCTGGCGCAGCCGTGGAACCGGCGCGACGTCCGTCCCCTGCCGGTGCCCGGCGCCCGGTCGGTCGCGCTGCCCGGCGCGGCGGACGACGACGACGAGGACGCCGCCGCGCCGACGGTGGCAGACCCCCCGCCGGACGGGCCGTCGACGCGTACGGTTCCCCCGCGATGAGTAGAAGGACCTCTTTGGTAGCCGCCGCGATGGTCCTGCTGCCCGCGGTACTGGCCGGCTGCGGGAGCGACGACGCCCCCGGCTCGGGTGCCGCGCAGGCGACGGCCGAAGGGATCGGCACGGTGACGGTCGCGCCCGACGGCGTCCAGGAGATCACCCTGCAGACCCAGGACGACTACGTCTTCACGCCCGACCACTTCACCGTCGACCCGGGCACGGTCCGCCTGACCGTGGTGAACGTCGCGAAGCAGATGACCCACAACTTCACCTGGACGCCGGACACCGGGCCCGAGCCGATCGATTCCTCCATCTCGCTGCTGGCGCCCGGGCAGGAGATGACCATCGACTTCGAGGTCGAGACCCCCGGCGACCATCCGTTCGAGTGCAGCTTCCACGTGCAGTTGGGGCAGGTCGGCACGATGACGGTCAGGGGCTGATCGAGCGGTGTCCCTCGTCGACGTGGTGCTGATCGCCCTCGCGCTGCTGTTCGCCCTGTCCGGGTTCCGGCAGGGGCTGCTGGTCTCGTCCGCCTCCATCGTCGGCTTCCTCGGTGGCGCGGTGGTGGGTGCGCAGCTCTCGGGGCCGGTGGCCGACCGGATCGACGGCTCGAGCGTCACCCGGGTCTTCGCCGCGCTCGTCGTCGTCCTCGCCGGGGCGCTGCTCGGACAGATCGTGGTGGGCGCGATCGGCCGGGCGCTGCGGTCCCGGGTGACCTGGGAACCGGCGAAGGTCGTCGACTCGGTGGCGGGGGCCGTCGTCTCCTCGGCCGCGGTGCTGCTGGTGGCCTGGATGGTCGCGTCTCCGCTGGCCAGCTCGCCCTTCCCTCCGGTGGCCAGCCAGATGCGGCAGTCCGCCCTCGTGGCGGCGGTCGACCGGGCGGTGCCCGACGGCCTGCGCTCGGTCTACAACTCCCTGCGCGACGCGATCGACCGCAACGGGCTGCCCGACGTGCTCGACCCGCTCACCCCCACCCAGGTGCGGGACGTCCCCGCCCCCGACCCGGCGCTCGAGGGGAGCCCCGTCGTCGCGGCGGTCCAGGAGTCGGTGGTCAAGGTCAGCGGGATCGCGCCGTCCTGCTCTCGCCAGATCGACGGCTCCGGCTTCGTCTACGCCCCGGAGCGCGTGATGACCAACGCGCACGTGCTCGCGGGCGTCGAGGACCCCGTGGTGCACGCCGACGGCGAGGAGTACGACGCGACGCCGGTCTACGTCGACGCGGAGGTCGACATCGCGGTGCTCGCCGTCCCGGGTCTGACCGAGACGCCGCTGCCGTTCACCCCCGAGCCGGCCGAGTCGGGCGCCGACGCGATCATCATGGGCTTTCCCGGCGGGGGGCCGTTCTACGTCGGCCCGGCCCGCGTGCGGGACAGCGGCCCGATCAGCGGGCCGGACTTCCGCAACACGCAGACCGTGGTGCGCGACGTCTACGCGCTGTACGGGATCGTCCGCGCGGGCAACTCCGGCGGTCCGCTGTTCGCCACCGACGGCAGCGTCCTGGGTGTCGTCTTCGCCTCGGCGGTCGACGACCCCGACACCGGCTACGCTCTGACCGCGCTGCAGGTGGGCGACGCCGCTCGCGCGGGCAGCACCGCGGTGGCCGAGGTCGGCACCGGCCCCTGCGAATAAGGCCCCCTTCAGGGCACCGCCCCGAGCTAGCGAGGGGTGGGGGGAACGGGGTCCTTCATCCAGTCCGTGATCGCCGAGGTGACGGTGTCGGGCACCTCTTCCTGCGGGAAGTGGCCGATCCCGGGCAGCTCGCGCCACTCGTAGGCGCCGGCGACGTAGCGGCCCGACCCGTACGCGGTGCTGGGCAGCACGCACGTGTCGAGCTCGCCGTGCAGCTGCAGCGTGGGGGCGGTGATGGGCGCCGCCATCCGCCGGGAGTAGCGCAACCCGTCCGGCCGCAGCTGGGACCGGGCCGCCCAGCGGTGGTACTCCATCGCGCCGTACGCCGCCTGCGGGATCCGGGAGGCCGAGCGGTAGCGGTCCACCGCCTCGGCGAAGTCCGTCGTCCGCGCCCATTCCGGCCCGGCCCACCGCTGCATGAGGTCGGCCACCGGGTCGTCGTCGGCCCGGGTGAGCATGCGCTCGGGCAGCCGTGGGACCTGGAATCGCAACACGTACGCCGAGGCCCGCCGCTGCCGGGGGTCGGTCATGCCGGCGCGCAGCCGGCGGGGGTGCGCCATCGACAGCACGACCAGCCGCCGGACGCTGCGGGGGTGCAGCGCGGCCATCGTCCAGCCGAGCAGGCCGCCCCAGTCGTGCCCGACGACCACGGCGTCCTGCTCGCCCAGCGCCCGCACGAGGGCCGCGACGTCGGCGGACAGGGTCGGGAGGTCGTACCCGCGCGGCGGCTTGTCGCTCGCCCCGTACCCCCGCAGATCGGGTGCCACGACGTGGAAACCGCTGTCGGCGAGAGCGGCCAGCTGCGACCGCCAGGTCCACCAGAACTGCGGGAAGCCGTGGAGCAGCAGGACCAGCGGGCCGGTTCCCGCCTCGGCCACGTGCAGGCCGACGCCGTTCGCGGAGATGGTGCGGTGCGTCCACGGGCCGGGCAGCAGGACGCTGGTCGCGTCCGGGCGTCCGTCGGCGGGGCCCGTCATCGGGTGGAGCTCACCGGCGTCAGACCGTGTAGTGCTCGGCGCCCCGCCGCTGGACGCGGCCGTTGACGACCTCGGGCACAGCGCGGTGCCGCTCGCCCGGGGCCTCCCGGTGCAGCACCTCGGGCAGGTCGTGCAGGGTCTCGAGCGTCCGCTCCGGCTTCTCGATCTTCTTGATCTGCCGGCGGCCGAACAGCGCTGCCAGGACGGCGACGAGTACCAGCAGGAACCAGACGATGAGGTAGGAGATCCAGCGCTCCAGGCCGAGCCACGTGATGAACTCGGCCAGCGCGATGAAGAAGAAGAACGCCGAGAAGGCGAGCACGACACCTGCGGCACCGAACGCGCCGGCGCCGATCCCGGCCTTCTTGGCCGACTTCCCGATCTCGGCCTTGGCCAGCTCGACCTCGCCGCGGATCAGCGTGGACACGTCGGCCATCGCGCTCTGCACGAGCGTGCCGATGGAGGGCTCGGCGGTTGCCGTGGACCCCTCGTTCGGGGCCGAGGTGACGTTGTAGGCCACGGGGGTCCTCCTGGGGACGGCAGTGCTGGTCAGGTGCTGGTCAGGTGAATCGTGCCGCACGATGCGGGAGTGCGCGCCCCCGCACCCCTCGCCGGGGTGGTCCTCAGTCCTCCGACGGCGCCGCGGGCAGCTTCTCCTTGATCATGTTCATGACCGAGTCGTCGGTGAGGGTCGTGACGTCACCGAGCTCCCGGTTCTCCGCGATGTCGCGGAGCAGCCGCCGCATGATCTTGCCCGACCGGGTCTTGGGCAGCTCCTGCACGACCATGATCTGCCGCGGCTTGGCGATCGGTCCGATGTCGCGGGCCACGTGGTTGCGCAGCGTCTGCACGAGCTCGTCGCCGGAGTCCGTGCCGCTCTCGCGGAGGATCACGAACGCGACGATGCCCTGGCCGGTGGTCGGGTCGCTGGCGCCCACGACCGCGGCCTCGGCGACCGACGGGTGGCCGACCAGGGAGGACTCGACCTCCGTCGTGGAGATGCGGTGGCCGGACACGTTCATGACGTCGTCCACCCGGCCGAGGAGCCAGATGTTGCCGTCGGCGTCCTTCTTGGCGCCGTCCCCGGCGAAGTAGACGTTCTTCCCGAACCGCGACCAGTAGGTGTCGACGTAGCGGTCGTCGTCACCCCAGATCGTGCGGAGCATCGCCGGCCAGGGGTCGGTGAGCACGAGCAGCCCGGTGGAGTCGTCGGACAGCTCGTTGCCCTCGTCGTCCACGACCTTGGCCGAGATGCCGGGGAAGGGGAACTGGGCCGACCCCGGCACCAGCGACGTGACGCCGGGCAGCGGCGTGATCATGTGCGCGCCCGTCTCGGTCTGCCACCAGGTGTCGGTGATCGGGCAGCGGCCGCCGCCGATGTGCTCGTGGTACCAGAGCCAGGCCTCCGGGTTGATCGGCTCACCCACCGAGCCGAGCACCCGCAGGCTGGACAGGTCGAAGTCCTTCGGGACGTCCTCGCCCCACTTCATGAACGTCCGGATCACCGTCGGGGCGGTGTAGAGGATGGTGACGCCGTACTTCTGGACGATCTCCCACCAGCGTCCCCGGTGCGGGGTCTCCGGGGTGCCTTCGTACATGACCGACGTGGCCCGGTTGGCCAGCGGTCCGTAGACGATGTAGCTGTGGCCGGTGACCCAGCCGACGTCGGCCGCCGTCCAGTAGACGTCGTCGTCGGGCTTGAGGTCGAAGGTCGCCCAGTGCGTGTAGGCGACCTGGGTCAGGTAGCCGCCGGTGGTGTGCAGGATGCCCTTGGGCTTCGCCGTCGTCCCGGACGTGTACATGATGTAGAGCGGGTGCTCGGCGTCGAAGGACTCGGGCTCGTGCTCGGTCGACTGCCGGTCGACGACGTCGTCCCACCAGAGGTCGCGGCCCTCGCTCCAGTCGACGTCCTGCCCGGTGCGCTTGACCACGATCACGTTGCGGACACCGGGGCTGCGGCCGACCGCGTCGTCCACGGCCGGCTTGAGCGCGCTCGGCGCGCCCCGGCGGTAGCCGCCGTCGGAGGTGATGACCAGGACGGCGCCGGAGTCGTCGAGGCGGCTGGCCAGTGCGTCGGCGGAGAAGCCGCCGAAGACCACCATGTGGACGGCGCCGATGCGGGCGCAGGCCAGCATCGCGATGATCGTCTCGGGGATCATCGGCATGTAGATGGCGACCCGGTCGCCGGCCTGGACGCCGAGATCGAGCAGCGCGTTGGCGGCCTTGGAGATCTCGTCCTTGAGCCCGGCGTAGGTGATCGTCCGGGTGTCGTCGGCCGGCTCGCCCTCCCAGAAGTAGGCCACCTGGTCGCCGTGGCCGTCCTCGACGTGCCGGTCGACGCAGTTGTAGGCGACGTTGAGCTTCCCGCCGACGAACCACTTGGCGAAGGGCGGGTTGCTCCAGTCGAGGACCTCGTCCCACTCCTGGGTCCAGGTCAGCCGGCGGGCCGCCTTCTCCCAGAACGCGAGCCGGTCGGCCGCAGCCTCGTCGTAGACCTCGGGCCCGGCGTTCGCGTGGGCGGCGAGCTGCTCCGGCGGCGGGAAGGTCCGGCCCTCTGCGTGGCTCGTCTCGCTCATGCGTTTCCTCCGGTGTTCCGGCGTCGTGGGACGCAGCGTGGCTCGGACCACACCGTATGGGTTCCGGCCGGTCTGCGTCTTCCCCAGCGGAGCGGCCCGGAACGGGCACCGGGAAGACTGCTGCGGTGACCGGAGAGCTGCAGGCGACGGTCGCCGGGCGCATCCCGGGTGCGGCCGCGCTGGGGCTGCTCGCCCCGCCGTCCGTCCCGCTCGTCCCCGCGGTCGACCTGGCCGATCCGGCGTGGGTGACCCGGGCGGTCCGGGGCGGCCGCACGGTCGAGCGCAGGGTGACCGCGACCGTGTGGTGGTACTCGGTCTCCACGGTGCTGCTGACCCCGGCGCTGGCCGGCCTGGTGACCGGCGTCCCGCTGTCGGCCCGCCTGTCGGACCTGGCGGTGGCGTTCCGTCCCGACGGGCTGCCGGTCGCCGCGGTGTCCTCGGGTGCTGGGGGCGATCTCGGGGCCGAGCTCCGGGAGACGCTCACCGCCGTCGTTCCGGCGGTCGCTGCCGTCGGCCGGATGCGGGAGCGGCCGCTCTGGGCGATCGCCACGGACTCGATCGCCAACCAGCTGCTCGCGCTCGGCCGCGCCCTGGGGAACGTGCCCGCCGCGACCGCCCACGCCGCCCCGCTGGCCGCCGCGATCGGGGCGCCGCTGCCCGTGCCGCGCTACGTGGACGTCGCCGGTGCCCGGTTCACCCAGCGGGCCTCGTGCTGCCTGATGGTCGAGCTGCCGGGGGGATCGCTGTGCACCTCGTGCCCGCACCGGCTCCCCGCCGAGCGCGAGGCGTTGCTGGAGCAGGCCGCCCGCTGGTTCTGATCAGGGCAGGAAGACCATCGAGTCGCCGAACTCGTGCCAGAGGTAGTGCTCGGCGACGGCCCGGTCGTAGGCAGCGGTGACGAGTTCGGTGCCGGCCACCGCCTCAAGCAGCTGCAGGTGGCTGGCCTCCGGCTCGTGCAGTCCGGTGATCAGTCCCGTCACGGCGCGGGCCGGACGGTCGGGGCCGAGGACCAGGTCGGTCCAGCCGTGTGCCGCCCGCGTGACGCCGTCGTCGTCCGTGGCGGACTCCAGCGCACGGGTCACGGTCGTGCCCACGGCGACCACCCGGCCACCGGCCCGCCGGGTGCTGTTCACCAGCCGGGCGGTGACCTCCGGAACGGCGAAACGCTCGGGAGACGGCGGCTCGTGCAGCTCCGGACTGGAGACGCCGGTGTGCAGCGTGAGCGGGACGACGGGGACGCCGCGGGTCATCAGGGCGACCAGGACCTCCTCGGTGAACGGCCGTCCGGCGCTCGCCATCTCGGCGCTGCCGGGCTCCCCGGCGTACACGGTCTGGAAGGCGGCGAGTGGGAAGTCGCCGCGCAGGTAGCCGTAGCCGATCGGCGTCCCGTGCTCCAGCAGGTAGGCCGTCGCCGGCACCGCGGGGGTCGTGGTGGCCCGCCACAGCCGCGACGGGCGGGACGGGTCGGGATGGCCGGCCAGCAAGGTCATCGTGACGCCGCCGGGCAGCTCGAGGACGGTGCCGGGCTCCACGCCGAGGTCGGGGCCGCTGTTGTCCGGGCGCCGCAGCTCGACCACCCACTCGCCGTCGTCGAGCGCCGTCGACCAGTGCAGCGGCACGAGGACGCCGTCCGCCCGCCGTGCCGGGAGCCGTCCGGGCAGGGTGCCCGAGGTGTTGACGACGACGAGGTCGCCGGGCTCGAGCAGCTCGGGAAGATCGCGGAAGAGCACCGACGTCGTCCTCCCGGGGCGGACGGCCATCAGCCGGACCTCGTCGCGTCCGAGCCCGTGCCACTCCGGCGGCGCGGTGGCCTCGGCGTCCGCCGGGAGGGCGAACGTCGCCGTCATCGGGTCGCCCCCGCGGGAACGACGTCGGCCGCGCGGTACCGGCCGCTGGGCAGGTCGCCGTCGAGGAGGGCGAGCAGCGCGGGGACGACGGTCTCCGGTGCCGGCCGGTCGGTGATGTCCTCGCCCGGGAACGCGGCCTGGTGCATGTCGGTGGCCATGTCGCCGGGGTCGACGGCGAGGACCCGCAGCTCGGGGTGCTCGACGGCGAGGACCGCGGTGAGCTGGTCGAGGGCGGCCTTGCTCGCGCCGTACCCGCCCCATCCCTCGTAGGCCTCGACGGCGGCGTCGGAGCTGATGTCGACGACGGTGCCCTGCGCGGCGCGCAGCGCCGGGAGGACGGCCTGGACGAGGGCGAGCGGGGCGACGGTGTTGACGGCGAGCACGCGCAGGAGTTCCGCGGGGTCGAGGTCGGCGAGGCGCGGCAGCGGGCTCGGGCCCAGGTCGCTGGCGTTGTTGACCAGGAGGTCGAGCCGCGGACCCACGGCCTCGGCCAGTGCGGCCCGGTGCCGCGGGTCGGTGACGTTCCCCGGGACGGCGGTCACGAGGTCGGGGGAGGGGAGGGCGGCGACGGCGGTGGCCAGCCGTCCGGCGTCCCGTCCGTCGAGGACGAGCCGCCAGCCGCGGTCGGCGAGGGCGGTGGCGAGGGCGCGGCCGAGGCCTCGGGAGGCGCCGGTGACGAGTGCGGTGCGGGTGGTCATGGGACTACCGTCGGATCTCAAGTCGACTTGAGGTCAAGAGGGAGCGGGCATGGATCTGCTGGCGATCGGCGAGGTGGCCGGGCGCTCGGGGATGGCGCCGTCGGCCCTGCGCTACTACGAGGACCAGGGGCTGATCAGCGCCACCCGCACGCCGGGCGGCGCCCGCCGCTATCCGCGGAGCGTGCTGCGCCGGCTAGCGCTGATCCGGGCGGGCCGCAACGTCGGCCTGTCGCTGCCGGAGATCCGTTCGGCGCTGGACACGCTGCCGGCGGATCGTCCGGCGACGGCAGCGGACTGGGCGCGGCTGTCCCGCGGCTGGCGGGACCGGCTCGACGAGCAGATCGCCGCCCTCACGAAGCTGCGGGACGGCCTGAGCTCCTGCATCGGCTGCGGATGTCTGTCCCTGGGACGGTGCGCACTGTCCAATCCCGGGGACATGGCCGCCGCCGAGGGCTCCGGCGCCCGGTGGCTGCCGCCCGCACTGCGCCGGACGCCGCCGGTGGGCTGACCGTCGGTGCCCTCGCATCGTGCGGTTGCGAGGGCGATGATCACCGGTGTCGATGGGGGGAGAGGCAGATGACCGTCATGCCCGCGGCGTTCTTCGGTCACGGCAACCCGATGAACGCTCTGGAGACGAACCGGTACACCGCCGCCTGGCGTGCGTTCGGGGAGGCGGTACCGCGGCCGCGGGCGATCCTGGTCGTCTCCGCGCACTGGTACGTGCAGGCCACAGCCATCACCGCCATGCCGCGACCGCGCACCATCCATGACTTCTACGGCTTCCCGCCCGAACTGTTCGACGTCGAGTACCAGGCGCCGGGGCTTCCGGACCTCTACGACGAGGTCGCCGACATCGTGCATCCCACGTGGGTGGGCGCCGATCTCGACAGCTGGGGCATCGACCACGGCGCCTGGTCGGTGCTGCTGCACGCCTTCCCGCAGGCGGACATCCCCGTCGTCCAGTTGTCGATCAACGCGCTCAAGCCCTTCGACTACCACCTGCAGCTCGGGGCGGCCCTCGCGCCGCTGCGGGAGGACGGCGTGCTGGTGATCGGCAGCGGCAACGTGGTGCACAACCTCGGCGGCGTGAGCCGCGCCCTGCCCGACGCCGGCTTCGACTGGGCGCAGCGGTTCGACGAGCGGGCCAAGGAGCTGATGCTCACCGATCCGACCGAGGTGGGCCGGCTCGACGGGCACCGCGACTACGACCTCGCCGTCCCGACGCCGGACCACTTCCTGCCGCTGCTCTACGTCGCCGGGGTCGCCGGTGCCACGGGCACGCCGGCCGAGGTGCTCGTCGACGGCTACTCCTACGGCTCCCTGTCGATGACGGCCTACACGGTGGGCATGGACACCCCCGCGACCGCCGGATCCGGCGTCGCCGCCCCGCTGCCCGACGGACCCCCGGCGGACGGTGCCAACATCTAGTCGACGGACCGCCGTCAGGGCCCCGGTGCGTTCGCCCGGGCACCAAGCAGCGTGATGGCCGACCGCGGATCGCTGACCTGGAACGACACCCGGCGCGTGACGTGGTCCGAGCCGTCGATCCGTACCTCGACGTCGGGCGAGAAGGTCGGCTCGAGATTGGTCCCGCCCATGAACGAGACCAGGAGGCGGTCCGTGTCGACCCGCACGTTCTTCTTGTGCGCGTTCTCCACGTGCTTGCGCACCCCGGAGAGCTGACCAGCGGGACGCGGGCCGACCTGAAGTGCCCGAACCTCAGGACGAGCTCGTCGCCGCGGAGAAGATGCGGATGCTGGCGCATCGTGGCGTCGAAGCCGATGAATGCCATCAGGCCGTAGATCCCCAGCACGAGCAACGGCCAGCGCAGCGGGGGCCAGGAGACGAGGACGTGGACGACGCCGATCTCGAGCACACCGAGACAGGCGATCGTCCAGATCACGGCGCGGTTGAGCTCGTCGTAGGGCAGGGCGACGTCGTCCGGGCCGACATCCCGGCGCTTGCGCGCCGCCCACCAGCGCGCGGGCCAGGCCGACCTGGCCGGCCACCAGCGAGCCGGCAGCGGCCATCAGGCGGTCCGGCCCGGGGGCGCGGGGTGCGCGCCGCCCGAGTCCGAGCCGCGGAGATCGCTGATCCGCGGGAACGGGACGGTCGAGAAGATGGTCTCCACCGGCAGCCCGAAGAACTCCGCGATCCGCAGCGCGAGATGCAGGCTCGGGTTGTACTCGCCGCGCTCCAGGTAGCCGACGGTCTGGTAGTGCACCCCCAGGGCGTCGGACAGCTGCCGCCGGGTCACGCCCTGCTCGGCGCGCAGCAGCGCGATCCGGTTGTAGACGGAATCGCCGGGCCGATCGGTGCCGCTCACTTGACCCACTGCAGTGCGGCCTCCTTGGCCTCCAGCACTTGCGAACCGGACTGCCGGCGCGCCATGCGGCGCAGGACCCGGGGGGTGACCAGCAGGCCGGCGACGGCCCAGGCGAGGAGCACCAGCACCGTCATCCCCGTTCGCCAGGAGCCGCCCAGCTCAGCGGCGGCCGCGGCGTCGGGCAGGAACGCCGAGCGCATGCCCAGCCCGATCCAGTAGGTCGGGAACACCTGCGCCACGACCTGCACCCAGCCCCACAGCGACTGGAGCGGCGCGAAGATCCCCGAGATCGCCGTGACCGCCAGGACGGGGAGCATCCCCCACGTGCCGACCTTCTGGACGCTCGGGACGACGGATCCCAGGACCATCCCGATCGGGAGGGTGGCAAGGAGCCCGAGGACGAGGACCCAGGCGAACGTGAGCCAGCCCGACGGCTCGCTCATCAGGCCGTCGAACAGGAGGAACCCGGGTACGAGGATGACCAGCAGCAGCGGTACCAGTCCGATGGAGTGGTACAGCAGCTGACCGGTGACGTACCCCTGCATGCCGTGCGGTAGGGCCTTGTGCCGCAGGAGAGTTCCGTCCTCCCGCTCCATGGCCAGGGAGTAGGCGGGCCCGATGATCACTCCGAAGGCGAGCAGGGCACCGAGGAGGCTCGGCAGCGCCACGGTGGGCAGCAGGAGGTCGGTGCCCGCGACCTCGCTGTCGCGGTTCAGCCACAGGTAGGTCAGGGTGGCGAGGCCCATGAACAGGTAGAAGCCCTGGTCCTGCGGGCTGCGCAGGCTGAGGACGAACTCGGTCCAACCGCGGCGCAGGCCGAGTCCGATCGCGTGCCGGGTGGGGTTCATCGTGCGACCTCCGCGAGGGTCGGGGCGGTCGGGTTCCCGGACTCGAACCGCTGCACCATGGCGATGTAGGTGTCCTCGAGGCTGGCCCGCCGGACCTCGAGGTCGGTGATCTCGTCGCCGTGCTGCTCGAAGAGCCGCCGGACGAACGGTGTCGGGTCGTCCGTGGCATGCACGAAGTGCTCGCCCTCGCGGGCCCAGCGCACCTCGGCGTTGCCTGCGACCTGGCGGGTCAGGGCCTCGGCACTCCCCTCGGCGACGATGCGACCGGACGCCAGGATCAGGATCCGGTCGGCCAGGCGCTCGGCCTCCGCGAGGTCGTGCGTGGTCAGCAGGATGCTGGTGCCCTCCAGGTCCGACAGCCGGTGCACCAGGTCGTGGAAGTCGCGCCGCGCCTGCGGATCGAAACCGGCGGTCGGCTCGTCCAGGAACAGCAGTTCGGGGCGGCCGATGATCCCGACGGCCACGTCCAGGCGTCGCCGCTGCCCACCGGACAGGGTGCCGATCTTGCGGTCGGCGTTCTCGGTCAGTCCGACGGTGTCGAGGAGCCAGTCGAGGTCGTAGGGCCGGGACCGCTCCGGCGTGGCATACGGGGCGAAGTAGCCCCCCAGCTGCTCGAGCAGCCGGCGCGGGGTCCAGCGGGCATGGTCACGCCACGACTGGAGGACGACCCCGACCCGCGCTCGCCAGGCGTCCCCGCCCTGGGCCGGATCCTCGCCGAGTACCTGGACGTCGCCGCCGGAGCGGAGCCGGAAACCCTCGAGGATCTCGATCGTCGTCGTCTTGCCCGCCCCGTTGGGCCCCAGCAGGCAGACCACCTCGCCTGCGTGGACGTCGAGGTCGACCCCGGTCAGCACGTCGTGGGAGCCGTAGCTCATCTGCAGTCCGCGCACCCGGACGACCGGCTCGTCCGCTCGGCCGGGAGGGAACACCGCGCTCATCGCCACACCGCCTGGAGGTCTCCGACTGAATGCGGTGATAGTAGGAGTGCTACATCTGCCGTACAAGTGCTTTCGGGCTCAGTCGAGGTCGGCGTCGTCGTCCGTGGGTTCGGCATGCGGGCGGTTGAGGTCCACGACCTCGCCGACCACCCAGACGGCCGGGGGCCGGATCTCCCCGCCGGCCAGTGTCTGCGGCAGTCCGGCCAGGGTGGTCCGGACGGTGCGCTGGGTAGCGGTCGAACCGTCGGAGATGACCGCGACGGGCGTCTCCGGCGACCGGCCGTGCTCGATCAGCGCCGCTGCGATCGCCGGCGCCGTGTCCACTCCCATCAGGACGACGACCGTGCCGCGGAGCCGGCCGAGCGCCGACCAGTCGACCAGCGACTGCGGGTGACCGGGTGGCAGGTGCCCGGAGACGACGACGAACTCGTGGGTCAGCCCGCGGTGGGTGACCGGGATGCCGGCCAGTGCGGGCACCGCGATCGCGCTGGTGATGCCCGGGACGACCTCCACGGCGATGCCGGCCGCCACGCAGGCCTCGAGTTCCTCCATCCCGCGGCCGAAGACGAACGGGTCACCGCCCTTGAGCCGCACCACCCGCCGGCCGGCCCGGGCGTGCTCGATGAGCAGGGCGTTGATCTGCTCCTGCGCCATCGAGCGCCCCCGTGGCAGCTTCGAGGCGTCGATGACCTCGACGTCCGTCGGGAGCGACGCCAGCAGGGACAGCGGCGCCAGATGGTCGGCCAGCACGACGTCGGCCTGCGCGAGCGCGTGCCGCCCGCGGACGGTGATGAGCCCCGGATCCCCGGGGCCGCCGCCGACCAGCACGACGCTGCCCGGTCGCGCGCCGTGCGGGGTGCGTGAGGTGCGGTCGGCGACGCTGCCGTCGGTGAGCCCGGCGACGACGGCGTCGCGCACACCGACCGCCCGCTGCGGATCACCGCCGCCGTGCACCCCGACGACCAGGTCGCCGTGCCGGCCCACCGCCGGCGTCCAGGCGCTGGACGCCGAACGGTCGTCGGCGCGGGCGCAGAAGATCCGTGCGCGCTCGGCCGCCTCGGCCACCGCGGCGTTCACGGCGGGATCGTCGGTGGCCGCGACGGCGTACCAGGCGCCGTCCAGGTCGCCCGCCTCGTACCGCCGCGCCACCCAGGTCAGCGAGCCCGGCGCGACCAGCGCCTCCAGCGCCGGCGTCACCTCGGGGCTGACGACGGTCACGCGGGCGGAGGCCTCGAGCAGCCCGGCCACCCGCCGGTGCGCGACCTGCCCCCCGCCGACCACGACCACGTGCCGGCCGTGCAGCCGCAGTCCGACGGGGTAGACGACCCCGGTCTCGGACCCGACGGGGGTGGCGTTCACTTCTCGGTGACCCCGGCGGAGTCGAACGTGGCGACGTCGCGCAGCGCCCGGGCCGCGCTGGCCACCAGGGGCAGGGCCAGGAGGGCGCCGGTGCCCTCGCCGAGCCGCAGGTCCAGGCCGAGCAGGGGACGTAGCCCCAGCGAGCGCAGCGCGATGGCGTGCCCGGGCTCGACCGAAGTGTGGCCGGCCAGTGCGTACTCGATCGCGGTCGGGCAGAGCCCCGCGGCGACCAGTGCGGCGGATCCGGCGATGGCGCCGTCCAGCAGGACCGGCACCCGGGCGGCGGCTGCCCCGAGCACGAACCCGGCCAGCGCCGCGTGCTCCAGCCCTCCGACCTCGGCGAGGACCGCGAGGGCTGCGGCAGGGGTGGCGGGCCGCACGGGCACGCGGGCGACGGCGCGGGCGACCACCTCCACCTTGCGGGCGAGCGTCGGGTCGTCGACGCCGGTGCCGCGGCCGGTCGCGGACACCGGGGTGGCCCCGGTGAAGGCGCAGACCAGGGCGGCGGACGCCGTGGTGTTCGCGATCCCCATGTCGCCGGTGATCAGGCACCCCGACGCGGTGGCCAGCCGGGTGGCCATCTCGATCCCGGCCTCCACCGCCTCGCGGGCCTCCTCGAGGGTCATCGCCGGCCCCTCCGCGAGGTCGGCGGTCCCGCGCCGGACCTTGCGGTCGTAGAGCCCGGGCGCCTGGTCCAGGAGTGCGGCGACGCCGACGTCGACCACGACCACCTCGGCGCCCAGTTCGGCGGCGAAGGCGTTCACCACGGCCCCGCCGGCCAGGAAGTTGGCGACCATCTGGCCGGTCACCTCTTGCGGCCACGGCGTGACCCCCTGGGCGTGCACCCCGTGGTCCCCGGCGAAGATCGCGACGGTGGCCGGCGAGGGCAGCGGCGGGGGACAGGTGCGCGCGATGCCGGCGAGCTGCGTGGCGACGTCCTCCAGAACGCCGAGGGAGCCCGGTGGCTTGGTCATCCGGTCCAGCCGCTCGCGGGCGGCCCGCTCCGCCGCGTCGTCCCGGGGGACGACGGCGGCGATCGTGTCGCCCAGCAGCGTGCCGGCGAAATCGGTGCTCAGCGGAACTCCTCAGGAGACGGGTGCTGGAGCAAGGATCGCAGCGAGGTCGGCGGCGAACGCACGTGAGGTCCGCGGATCGCGCACCGCCACCCTCAGGTGGTCGGGAGACAGGCCCGGGAAGGTGTCGCCGCGGCGCACGGCCCAGCCCCGGTCGCGGAGCGCCTGCCGCACCCGCAGCGCGCCGTCGAGGTGCAGCAGGACGAACGACGAGCGCGGTTCGCCGACCACGGCGACCCCCGGCGGGAGCGCGCTGATCAGCGCCGCGCGGTTCCAGGCGAGCTCGACGGCTGCCGCGGCGGCCTCGACCCGTGCCGCCGGGGTCGTGCAGGCCCGCAGTGCGGCGAGCGCCGGGGTCGACACCGGCCAGCGTGGCTGGTGCGCCGCCAGTGCCGCGACGAGTGGCGCCGGGCCGAGCGCGTACCCGACGCGGAGCCCGGCCAGCCCCCACGTCTTGGTGAGGCTGCGGACGACGAGCAGGCCGGGCAGATCGGTGCGGCCGGCGAGCGACTCGCGCTCACCGGGCACCGTGTCGGCGAAGGCCTCGTCCACCACCAGCACCCGACCTGGCCGGGCGAGCGCCGCGACGGCCGGCGCCGGGTGCAGCACCGAGGTCGGGTTGGTCGGATTGCCCAGGACGACGAGGTCGGCGTCGTCCGGCACGGCGTGGGGGTCCAGCCGGTATCCGTCCTCCGGCCGCAGCAGCAGGTGGGAGACCGGGTGCCCGGCGGCCCGCAGCGCGGCCTCGGGCTCGGTGAAGGAGGGGTGGACGAGGACCGCCCGCCGCGGGGAGAGTGCCCGCGCCAGCAACGTGAACGCCTCCGCTGCGCCGGCGGTGAGCAGCACGTCGGCGGGATCACGGCCGTGTGCTGCGGCGACCGCGGCGCGAGCAGCCCTCGGGTCGGGATAGCCGGCGCTGTCGTCGAGCGCCTCGTGGAGCACGCGGCGCAGCCAGGGCGGCGGGGTGCCGGCGCGCACGTTGACGGCGAGATCCGTCAGGCCCGGAGCGAGTTCGGCGTCCCCGTGGTGGTCGAGCTCGGTCATGCGGAGCGGTCACGCACGGCATGCGTCCTCTCCCCGGGTGTCCACGCCCGGAGATCGCAGGGACGACGGCGAGAGTCTCCTGGCTCCCGGATCGACGCCCGCCCCCGGCCTTCCCGCTCCCTCGATCGGAACCTCGAGGATGCCGTGGCCGTGCATGGGGGCGGACTCCCCGGTCACAGTGGCGGGACCGCGCCCGGACTCTCACCGGGCTTCCTCCACTGCCGTCGCGTGTGGCCCGGTCATCAGACCATGCGCTGCCGACGCGCGGACAGCGTCCGGCCACTTGACGAGTCGGAAAGCGACACTCGATACTTTCCAACATGGAAAGTGACGGGCAGGCCATGGACGCGACGACGGCGGCAGCGGAGCTGGCTGCGCTGCAGGCGGACCGGACGGCGCTGGCCGAACGGGTCGTGCAGCCGTGGTGGTACGACGCGCTGCTGGGCCTGCTCGTCGCCGGCTTCGTGAGCGCCTACTCGACGCACAACACCTGGGTGATCTTCGGCGCGCTCCTGCTCCTGCTGGTCGGACTCCGGGGGCTGATGGCCATCTACCGTCGGATCACCGGGATGTGGGTCAACGGCCTTCGTGCTGGGCCCACGCAGCGCGCCATCCGTGCCTGGTACGTGGTCTACGGAGTGGTCCTGGCCTCGGCGGCCGTCGCCGAGTTCCTGCTCGACATCCGCGGCGCGATGGTCGTGGGCGGGGTGGTCCTCGGCATCGCGATCGCCGTGATCAGCCAGTGGTGGACCCGCATCTACGTCGCCGAACTGCGCAGCGAGCTGTGACCGCCGTCCAGCGGCGCTTCGACCCCGTGGTGCACGCCCCGCCGAGGCTGCAGGTGTGCGGGCTGCTCGCCGTCGTCGACAACATGGACTTCGCCACCGTGCGCGAGCAGGTGGGGGTCAGCGATTCGGTGCTGTCGAAGCACGTGAAGCAGCTGGAGGAGGCGGGCTACGTGAACGTCCGCAAGGCGACGATCGCCTCGCGGGTGCGGACCAGCCTGTCGCTCACCGCCGCCGGACGCGCCGCGTTCGAGGCCCACGTCGCCGAGCTCCGGCGGATCACCGGCGGCTGATGGACGGCTGACAGAGTGAGGTGATGGGCGGACCACGGGGGGCGCGGCTGCTCGACGCCGCCACCACCGTTGCGGGCGCGGTGGCTGCGAGCCTGCTGTTCGGAGCCCTGGGGCTGCCGTCGCCGGCGTTGTTCGGCGGGTTGCTCGCGGGCCTCGTCCGGGCGCTGTGGTTCCGGCGGCGGATAGCGGTGCCGCCCCCGGCACTGATGTCGGCCCAGGCGGTGGTCGGCGTCGCACTGGGCGCGCTCGTCGACCTGGACACGCTGCGGGCAGTGGCCGAGAACTGGCTGCCGGTTCTGCTGGTCACCGTCGGCACGCTGGCGCTCAGCCTCGTGGGCGGCCAGGCACTCCGTCTGCACGACGGGATCAGCCCGGTGACCGGGGCGTTCGCGATGATCGCCGGGGGAGCCTCCGGGATCATCGTCATGGCTCGGGAGCTGGGCGCCGACGAGCGGATGGTCGCCGTCCTGCAGTACCTGCGCGTCCTGCTCATCGTCGTCCTGATGCCCGTGGTGGCGACGACGGTCTACGGGGCCTCGCCCGGTTCCGGGTCGGCCGCGGACGGGGCAGGGTCGAGCTGGCCCGTCGGTCTGTTGTTCGCCGTGGCCTGCGGGGCGATCGGGCTGGTCCTCGGCAGGCTGGTCCGGCTGCCGGTGGCCGCCCTGCTCGGTCCGATGCTGGTGGCGGCGGGACTGGACCTCGGCGGGCTCGCCGACGGCATCGCCGTGCCCGCCCTGGTGCAGAGCGCGGCATTCCTGGTGATCGGTCTGCAGGTGGGTGTCAGCTTCACCCGCCAGAGCGTGCGCACCATCGGCCGCGCCCTGCCGCTCGCGCTGACGGTGATCGTCGTGCTGATCGTGGCCTCCGCCGGGCTCGGGGCGGTGCTCGCGGCGACGACCGGCGCCAGCGCCCTCGACGGCTACCTGGCCACCACCCCCGGCGGGCTCTACGCCGTCCTGGCGACGGCGACCGACAGCGGCGCCGACGCCACGTTCGTGCTCGCCGTCCAGGTCCTGCGGCTGTTCGTGATGCTCCTGTCCGCGCCGCTGGTGGCCCGGGTGCTCCGCCGGTCGGGCTCCGGCTGAACCGAGGTCGGCTCCACGCCGAGCTCGCAAAAGATCCCCGCGGCGCACTGACCACTTCGCCGTCGCGCGCCTACCCTGGCTGACCGGGACCCGAGCGAGGAGGAAGCACGCTGTCCGAGAACGCAGCAGCCGGAATGCACACCAGCACCGAGGACGCGGTGCTGCTGTTCATGGGTGGCCCCCTCGACGGCCGGGTGGAGATCCGCGCGGCACGGCACGGCGAGCCGCTGCCGACCGTCACCCACGTCCATCTGCACGACGGCCCCAAGGTCGTCCACCGCTACGACCTCGAGCCCCTCATCGAGGGTGTCGGCATCTACAACCTGCGGCCGCCCGCGCGCCGGCACGCCCGCGACGAGTCCGTCGCGGACTGATTCCGGAACCTATGGTCCTGTTGACTTCCTAACGGTGTTAGGAGAACACTTCCCGGCATGACCGGGATCGTGCTCCCTGACCGTCGGCAGCGACGCCGGCAGGAGACCATCAAGCAGGTGCTCGACGTCGCCGTCGAGGTCATGGCCGACCAGGGTGTCGCCGGGCTCACCCTCGGAGAGGTTGCCCGGCGGATGGGAATCCGCCCGCCCTCGCTCTACGTCTACTTCGACAGCAAGAACGCTCTGTACGACGCCCTCTTCGAGCGTGGCTGGGCGGAGTTGCTGACGACGATGCGTGCGGTGTGGGAGCGGGCGGCGTCGCAGTCGCCGAGCGAGGCCTTCCTGAGCTTCAGCATCGCCTTCGTGCGCTGGGCCGTCGAGCACCCGGCGTACGCACCCCTGATGTTCTGGCGCCCGGTGCCTGGATTTGCCCCGTCGGAGCAGGCGTACGCCGCCGCGATCGAGATCCAGCGCCTGGCCCGCCAGTTCCTCGGGGACATGCAGCGGCGGGGCGGGTTGCGCCCGGACGCCGACCTGGAGTCGGCGTACCGCACGTGGACCTCGGTGACCAGCGGCGTCATGACACAACAGCTGTCGAACGCTCCGGCGGAGCCCTTCGACACCGGCACTTTCACCTCGACCCTGCCCGACGTGGTGGCCATGTGGCTGGCCCACTACGGCGGACATCGGAACCGCACGTCCGACTGAATCCCGGAAAGGCACCCCGATGAGCGCCAGCACCACCGTCCGCCCTTCCTCCCGCGCCGCCGTCCTGGACCGTGGGACCGCGATGCAGTTGGCCGCCACCGAGTACGGCCGCTTCGAGGAGCTGCTGCGAACGCTCGGGCCGGACGACTGGGCCCGTTCCACCGACTGTCCTGGCTGGGACGTCCGTGCGCTCGCGGGGCATGTGCTCGGAATGGAGCAGATGGTGGCGACGGTCCCCACATTCCTCGCGCAGAACGCGGGCGCGGCCAAGGCCGGTGGGGGCATCGATGCCTTGACGGCGCTCCAGGTACGCAAGGCGGCACGGTTCTCCGCGGCGGAACTCGTCGAGCGCTTCGCAGCGCTCGCTCCCCGGGCTGTGCGGGGCCGACGCCGGCTGGCCCGGTTCCTCGGGCGTGTCACGATCCCGGAGGACCAGGTTGTCGGGGACCAGCCGGAGCGCTGGGTCTTCGGCTTCCTGTTCGACGTGATCCTCACCCGCGACACCTGGATGCACCGGATCGACATCAGTCGCGCCGTCGGCCGCGAGGTGTACCTGACCCCGGAACACGACGGCGTCCTCGTGGCCGACGTGGTCGCCGAGTGGGCGGCACGGCACGGGCGGCCCTATCGGCTGCGGCTCACCGGCTCCGCCGGTGGTGAGTGGGCTGCGGGCACGGGCGGGGACGAACTCGAACTCGACGCCCTGGACTTCTGTCGTCAGCTGTCGGGCCGGGGTGCGGGCACCGGACTGCTCAGCCAGCAGGTCCCCTTCTGAGTTCCGGGGATCGGGCTCACCAGTCCTGCACCCGCCCGGCCTCGGCGACCACGCGGTCGAAGCGGACTCGGTCCAGCGCGGCCCCCTCCCGGCGGACCGTGGCCGGATCGAGCACCAGCAACCGGTCCAGCCGGACCTCGCTCGGCCGGCCCCGATCATCCCAGGACCCGGTGCCCAGGTCGGTCCAGATCCGGCCGTGGCGTGCCTCGTCCGCGGCGTCCCGGTCGTGGTCCTGGCTGGACAGCATCAGGGCCAGGAGGTTCCCCGCCCGGCGGCCGATGACGAGCACCGGCCGGTCCTTGCCCCGTCCGTCGTTCTCGTCGTAGGGCACCCAGGCCCAGACGATCTCGCCGGGATCGGGTCGGCCGTCGTCGCGCGGGCGGTACTCGACGTCGAGCGCGCCGGTCGCCGGGCGGGGTGCGCGCCGTGCTGCCCGACGGAACAGCCCCGCCACCTGGCCGGCCATCCGGATGATGCGCTCCTCGCGTCCCATCCCGGCACCGTACGGGCGACCCGCAGTCGGGGCGGGGACCCCTCGTCGAGCGAGCCCGACAGGCCGCGGATGTCACTTGTGACACATCGGCACCATTTGGTCACGGAGGGGGTTCATTCTGCCGATATGGGGGCACCATGGTCCCCACGGGGCGGTCGGGGTGGGCCCCCCCGGGAGAAGGGGGACTCCCATGACGACGTCGGAACCTGCGCGGCCGGCTGTGCCGAGGGTTCGTGAGGTGCAGGCCAGCGTGCTCGCCGCCTTCCAACTCGTGGAGGACGCGCACTACTTCGGCAGCGATCGCAGGCCCCGGCGGCACCGCGCCCGGGTGATGGCGGAGCGCGCCGTCGCGGACCGCAAACTGGCCCGGGACCTGCGCGCGAGCTGACGTCAGGTCACGCAGAACTCGTTGCCCTCCGGGTCGGCGAGGGTGACCCACGCGTACGGCCCCTGGGACGCGCGCCAGAGCTCCGTCGCGCCCAGCTTCGTGAGTCGGGCGACCTCGGCCTCCTGCCGCTCGGCACCCACGCGGACGTCGAGGTGGACCCGGTTCTTTACCGTCTTCGCCTCCGGCACGTGCTGGAAGAGCACGCGAGGCCGCCCGGGGTCGGGCGACGTCAGGCCGGCCCCCGCCTTCCACACCAGCGCGCCGCGGTGACGCGTCGTGTCGTCCTCGGACGCGGCGCCGGTGTCGACCATGCGGCGGATGAACGCCTCGTCCTGCGGCTCCACCTGCCAGCCGAGCGCCTCGGCCCACCAGTCCGCGAGCTCGTGCGGGGCAGAACTGTCGATGGTCACCTGGAAGTCGAATGCCATGGCCGGACGCTAGGGCACACCACCGACATCAGGCCCCGTCCGGAGGGGGACCGGTCCTTTCTCACGGGACGAGTCCTGTTCGGCTGCGACTACGTCGGCCGGGATGACCCCGGCGCGCGATCGGCGCTATCGGACGGTTTGGTCGGACTGCTTGCGGACGCGGAAGCGGAGGATGGTGGCGTCGCCCGACCGCGTGCTGCTGGTTGGTTCCAGGGCTGTCCTCGCAAGGCCGGGGGAGGAGAAGCGGATGCCGTCGCCGAGCAGGACCGGCAGGACATACACCAGGATCTCGTCGACGAGCCCCCGCTGCAGGCACTGGCCGGCCACGTCGGCGCCGAGGATCTCGAGGTTCTTGCCGCCGGCTGCGTCCAGTGCGGTCGCGACCGCTTCGCCGATGTCGCCGGTGAGGATCGTGACGTTCGGGTTCGGCGGCACCAGCGGCCTATGGGTGAGGAGGAACATGGGTCCGGAGACGGGGTAGTCGACGTTGTCCGGCTTCTCGGCCGCCATCCGCTCGCCTACCTCCCACGTCCGCCGGCCGACGAGCATGGCGCCGGTGGCCGCTGCGATCTCCGCTAGATCGTCCGGTGCCACGAAGTCGGCGAGAGCGCGATCATCCCCCCAGTCCATGGAATCACCGGGACCGGCGATGAAGCCGTCGAGCGACATGCACCGGTTCACGACAACCTTGCCGCTCATGTCACGACCGCCATCCCTGGGTCATCACCGCACGTCTGACCTTTCCCGAGCGGACGCCTGCGAGACCCTAGCGCTCGGTGTACCGGTTCAGACCGCCGATCGGGGCAGTCGGGAAGTGCCGCTCTCCCGGAACAGCGCACCCGGCTCCCAGGGCCGGAGGCGCCAGGAAAGGGGACACACCCGGTCAGAGCTCGCGGGCCAGCCCCGCCCGCAGCGTTGCCTCGTCCGGGATCGTCGTGTCCTGGCAGTGGTCCCGGAGCACCTGCGAGAACGGCGCGAACGCCGACCGCTCCACCCTGCGCTCGGGATCCCACAGGCCCGACCGCATCACCGACTTCGAGCACTGGAAGTACGCCCGCTCCGTCTGCAGGACGAGCACCGACAGCGGCGGCCGCCCGAACTCGGTGAAGTCGATGCCGAGATCGTCGGGACCGTGCAGCGTCGTCGTCCCGAACACCCGGAGGGTCTCGTCGATCCCGGGCACGAAGAACATCAGCGCCGCCCGCGGGTTGTCCGCGAGGTTGCGCAGGCTGTCCACCCGGTTGTTGCCCTGGCGGTCGGGCAGAGCCAGGCGGTGCTCGTCCAGGACGTGGACGAACCCGGGGTCACCGCCGCGGGGCGAGACGTCGGGCCACCCGTCGGCGGACGCGGTGGCCAGTGTCGCGAACGGCGCCAGCCGGATGAACGCCGCGCAGTGCTCGTCGATCCGGTGGATGACCTTGTTCAGGACACGCTGCCCGGGGGCGCGGTAGAGGTCGAGCGGGGATGCGGCCACGGAGCGACCGTAGCTGCCGCTCGGCGCCGGACTCAGCGGACGCGGGGCTCCGGAGTCCGGCTCACGCGGTCTTCCCGCCGGGCTGACCCCAACCGACCTTCTCCTGGCCGGAGAGCTCCGCGATCGCCTCCATGATCGTGTCGGTCACCTCGCGCCGGGCCTTGCCGTTGCCGGCCTTCCCCCGCAGTTCCGGGAACGTCAGGGGCGTCCCGAAGGTGACCGAGACGTGGTGCGGCCGAGGCCAGCTGGCGCCGATCGGCTGGACCCGGTCGGTGCCGACGACGGCGACCGGGACGACGGGACAGTCGGCGGTCAGAGCCAGCCAGGCGACGCCGGTCTTGCCGCGGGCGAGCCGGCCGTCCCGCGAACGGGTCCCCTCCGGGTAGATGCCGAACCCACCACCGGCGTCGAGGACGGTCATCGCCGTGTCGAGCGCCGCCTGGGCGGCGCGGTGGGTGTCCCGTTCGACAGGCAGCGCGCCGAGGGCGGTGAACAGCGTCCGGGTCAGCCATCCGCTGATCCCGGCCCCGGTGAAGTACTCGGCCTTGGCCAGGTAGCCGACCCGGCGCGGTGCCATGAGCGGGATGACCATGCTGTCGATGAACGACAGGTGGTTGCTCGCGATGATGAACGGGCCGGTGGCCGGCACGTTCTCCCGACCGGTGACGGTCGGCCGGAGGGCGAGCCGGAACAGCGGTCGCAGGACCAGCCGGGCGATGACGTAGAGCACGCCGCGCTTCCCCTCCCCGGGGCCTGGGTGCCCGCGCAGACGGATGCGTCGGCGGGTGGCACGGGCATTCTCCCGAACGACCCGGAGCGGTGTGGAGTCAGGCCTGGGGCGGGGGTCAGCGGAGGGGCTGGGCCGGCGGGCAGGCGTCCCGGATGATCGCCCGGACGTCGTCGGGCAAGCGGCTGCGGCCCGTCGCCGACTGGGTGATGACCAGCGCGACGTCACGGACCTTGCGGTGCGTGTAGCTGGAGATGTGCGCCAGCAGGTCGAAGGCCACCTGGTCGTTGCAGCTGGTCAGCAGCATGAGGATGCCCTTGGCCTGCTCGATCGACGCGCGGCTGGCCATCGCCGCCCGCAGCTGCTCGACCTCGGTCTGCAGGGCCTGGGCCCGCTCGGTCGGCGAGCCGGGTGGGTGGCACTCGCTGATGTCGATGGCCATTCCCTCGACGGCGCTCACCGTCCCCCCGGCGTCCAGCACCGGCTCACCCACGAGGACGACGTCGCGTTCCTGCCCGTCCGCCCGGATGATCCGGGTCTCCAGCGCGAAGTCCCGCCCGGTGACGCAGGCGCCGGAGATGGCCGCGAGCACCCGGGCGCGGTCCGCCGCGTGCTGGTAGGCGAGGTACGCCTCGGTGTCCGGCACGGGCGATGCGGGCGGCAGACCGTGGAGGGTGAACATCTCCGGGGACCACCACCAGTCGCCGGTGAGCCGGTCGTAGCGGTACCGGCCGGCGCTGCGGGTGGCTGCCGCTGGATACGCGTCCGAGGGTCTCGGGACGGGCGCCGATGGCACGGTCAAGGTCGCTGCGTCCGGCGCGCGCTCGATGAGCCGGTGCCGGGACACGGCCGGTGAGGTCATGCCATCCCCCTCGTCAGCGGCGAGCCGGTTGCCCCGGCCGGATCGCGGGCCCGGATGCTCGAGCCCGTGGATCCGTGGCCCCGGGGGGCCGTCCGCTCCGATGCGTGGACGGTACGGCCCGCGCCGGGGGCACGCAGGAGGAAGACGGCTGGTGGGAGCAGAACGACCGAGGCCGGAATTCCATGAACGCGCCGAGTCGTGACCCTGGGTGGCAAGGGGGCGACACGGTGATGGGACGACGACGGTCAGACGATGCTGAGCGCGCGCGTGGGTGGAGCCCGGAACGGCTCCGCGCGCAGCGTCCGGCAGACCGTCTCCAGGATGCCCACCGCGGTCCGCAGCTCCGCGGGCGGCAGGGTGAACGGCAGGCGCAGGTGGTCGTCGAACGCGTGCCCCGTACCGAACGCCCGTCCTTCGGCCAGGAGGAGCCCGAGCGGTGCTGCCGCGGCGACGACGGCGGCGGAGCTGAGGTCGGCGGGCAGGCGGCACCAGAGCGAGAGGCCGCCGGAGGCGCACGGGGCCGACCAGTCGGGCAGCCGGGCCGCCATCTCCGCGCGCAGGACGTCGCGTCGCTCGCGCAGCTGGGCGCGGCGGAGGTCCAGCACCTCGTCGAGCTGCCGGACCAGCACGGACGCGGCGAGCTGGTCGACCAGGCCGACGGACAGCTGACGGCGGGCCAGGGCGGTCCCGAGCTGGTCGGCGAGGGCGGCGTCGGTCCGCAGCCACCCGATGCGCAGCCCTCCCCACACGGCCTTCGACAGCCCGCCGATCGTCACCGTCGCGGCGTCCGGGAGACCGGCGGCGTACGGCGCTTCGGCGCCCCCGTCCAGGGAGAGTTCGGCGGCGACCTCGTCGGCGACGGTCAGCACGCCCTGCTGCCACAGCGTCGCGGCCAGACGCCGCCGGCCGCTCGCGGACAGGCGCGCCCCGCTCGGGTTGGAGAAGTCCGGCATCAGGAAGGCGAGGCGCGGGCTGCTCTGGCGGGCGGCCAGGCCGGCCGCGTGGACGAGGGCGTCGGGTTCGGCAGGGTCCACGGGCACCGGGACGCACCGCCCTCCGGCTGCGGACACCATGCCGAGGACGCCGGGATAGGTGGGGTGCTCGACCAGGACGCGGTCGCCCGGCTGGAGCAGGGCCTCGAGCACCACCGCCGTCGCGTCGCCGACGCCGGCGGTGACGACGATCTGCTCGGGCCCGGTCGGGAGGCCGCGCGCGCTGAACCGTTCGGCGACGGCCGCGCGGAGCTCGAGCAGGCCGGTCGGGGCGTATCCGTGCCCGGTCATCCGGGCGGGGAGCTCGGCGAGAGCCTGCTGGTAGGCCGGGAGCAGCTGGGGCGCGGCCTCGGGTGCGGCGTGTGCCAGGTCGAGCAGGCCCGGGTCGTTTCTCGGCGGTCCCCAGGGCGAGGTCGCGCCGGGCAGTTCGGTGACCGTGCCGGACCCGTGCCGCGTGGTCGCGAAGCCCTCCTCGCGCAGGACGCGGTAGGCCGACGCGACGGTCACCCTGCTGACGTCGAGTTCGCCCGCCAGTTCCCGTTCCGCGGGGAGCCGACTGCCCGCGGGCAGGGAGCCGGCGGTGACCAGGTCGCGGATGCGGCGGGCCAGCCCGGCGTACCTGGGGGCGGGCAATGTCGCGACGGAGCCGATGAGGGCGGCGAGCTCGCGCGGGCCAGTGGACTGGTCTGCGGCGAGTGGCATGCGGCCACCATGCCGGATTGGCCTGCTTTCGACAAGGCCAACCGGTGCCATTCTCGTCGCATGACCTCAGGTGGCGTTCTTCTGGTGCTCGTCCTGCTCGCACTCGGCGGCGTCTCGGCCGCCACGCTCGTGATCGCGGGCCGCGGCGGCCGCGGCCCGGGCGACCCGCCCGCCAGTCACGCCCGGATCGATCCGGCGGGCTTCTTCGTGCTCGCCGAGCCGCGCGGGGTCATCCTGGCTTCCCGCCGCAGCCGGGCGGTTGCGGCGAGGACCGCTGCCGCGATCCAGACCGCTCGGGAGAGCCGGACGGCGCGGGGGATGTCGTCGGCCACCGGCGGGCGGCCGCGGCCCAGTGTCGGGCGGTCCTCGACCCGGCTGCCGTAGACGTTGCGGCCGCCCAGCCGCAGGCCGAGTGCGCCCGCCATCGCCGCCTCGCAGTGCCCGGCGTTCGGGCTGGGGTGGGCAGCCCCGTCGCGGCGCCAGGTGACCAGCGCCCCGGCCGCCGAGCCTCCGGCGACCGGAGCGCAGAGCACGGTCAGCGCCGCCGTGAGCCGGGCCGGGATCCAGTTCGCGACGTCGTCGATGCGGGCAGCTGCCCAGCCGAAGCGCTCGTAGCGCGGCGAGTGGTGACCCACCATCGCGTCCAGGGTGTTGACCGCCCGGTACCCGAGGAGCCCCGGGATCCCGGCCACGGCACCCCAGAACAGTGGGGCGATCGCGGCGTCGGAGGTGTTCTCCGCGACCGACTCCACCGTCGCCCGCGCCAGGCCGCCCTCGTCCAGTGCGCTCGGGTCCCGTCCGGCGAGGGCGGGCAGGGCGGCACGGGCGGCGACGACGTCCCCCTCGGCCAGCGCGGCGTGCATCGTCGCCGCGGCCCGGCCCAGCGACGTCCCGCCGAGCACAGTCCAGGTAGTGGCGGCAGTGAGCAGCGCCCGCACGAGGGGCCGCCGGCGTCCGGCGCGCTGCAGTGCCGCTCCCGCGCCGACGGCCGCCCCGGTCAGCGCGAGCGCGTGGGCGACCCCCGCCGGCCGGGAGTCCTGCCAGAGCCGCCGCTCGAGGGCGCCCGCCGCAGAGCCGAAGCCGGCCACCGGATGCCACCGCCGGGGATCGGCCAGCAGCAGGTCCGCGACGGCTCCCAGAACCAGGCCCGCGGCCGCCGGGGGGTCCACGCGCGGCCGGGTCACGCATGCATGGTGCCAACCGCCGGAGCAGGCGCCGTCCCTAGGATCGGCGGTCATGCGCCTGCCCGGCCGTTACGACGGCGTCGCCCGGCCGATCGTCACCTACGGCACCAACCCGGTCCTGCACCGGCCGTGCGCTCCTGTGACCGAGTTCGACGAGAACCTCCGGCGGCTCCTGCTGGACATGTTCGCCAGCATGGCCGCGGCCGACGGCGTGGGTCTGGCGGCCAACCAGATCGGGGTCGACGCCCGGATCTTCGTCATCGACTGCCCGGACGCCGACGACGAGGACGTCGTGGGCTACGCCATCAACCCGATCCTGACGCTGCCCGCGCCGGTGGGCGACGAGCCCGCCGAGGAGATCACCGACGAGGGCTGCCTCTCGGTCCCCGGCCCCTACGCCGAGCTCCCGCGGGCCTTCCGTGCCCGGGTCGACGGCGTGGACCTCACGGGCCGGCCGGTCACCATCGAGACCACCGGCATGGCCGCCCGCTGCCTGCAGCACGAGATGGACCACCTCGACGGCACGGTGTACGTCGACCTCCTGCCCGAGGCCCAGCGCGAGGAGTTGCTGGCCGATGCGGCCGGTCCGTCGGGAGAGCTCCCTGCATGACCCGCCTGGTGCTGTTCGACCTCGACGGCACGCTGGTCGACTCGGCGCCCGGGATCCACGCCTCGGTCCGGTTCGCGGCCCGGGAGCTCGGGGTTCCCGATCCCACGCCCGCACAGCTGACCGCGATGGTCGGCCCGCCGCTGCAGGACGGCTTCGCCGTGACGTTCGGGCTGACCGGGGCCGACATCGGCCGGGCGGTCGCCGCCTACCGCGCCCGCTACACGGCCGGGGCCATGTTCGACGCCTGGCCGTATCCCGGGATCCCGGACCTGCTGTCCGCGCTGGGGGCCGACGGCGCGACCCTCGTCGTCGCCACCAGCAAGCCGGAGTCCTTCGCCGTCCGGATCCTGGAACACGTCGGACTGCTGGGGCACTTCGCCTCCGTGCACGGCGCGACGCTGGACGGCGCCGTCCGCCACAAGGACCAGGTGGTGGCTGCCGCGCTGGCCGCCCATCCCGGCGGCGTCGACCCGGTGCTGGTGGGGGACCGCGCGCAGGACGTCCTCGGGGCCGCGGCACACGGCGTGCCCTGCATCGGCGCGGGCTGGGGTCCGGCGCCGGAGGGGGAGCTCGAGGCAGCCGGTGCGGTGGCCGTCGCCGCCACCCCCGCAGACGTGCTGACCCTGCTGGCCAGGAGGATCGGCGGATGAGAGCACTGACCGAGCAGCAGATCCGGCGCTCGTTCATCAACTGTTCCCGGGGGAGGCGCAGGGGCTGTCCCTGCCGAAGGCTTCGCCGACCTCGACCGGGCGGGGCTGGACCTGCTGGGCTGGCGCGACCCGAAGGCTCCGCTGCGCGATCCGGCCGAGGTGATCGTCGAGCGGGCCGCGGAGCTGCGGGAACGCGTCCACACGTTCGTGGACACCGTCGCGCGCTGATGTGTGGAGTCGGCGGGTTGTGGGGCATCTGACCGTGCATGACCGAGTCGACCCCGCTCCGTGCCCTTGCCCTCGTCTGCAGCCTCAAGGCCTCGCCCGCGCCGTCCAGCAGTGATCTGATCGCCCGCCAGGTCCTCGAGGAACTCGGCAAGCACGGTGTCACCGGCGACGTCGTCCGTGTCGTGGACCACGACGTCAAGCCCGGGGTCGAGATCGACATGGGCGAGGGTGACGAGTGGCCGGCGATCCGCGAGCAGATGATCGCGGCGGACATCCTCATCGTCTCGACCCCCACCTGGGTCGGGCACATGAGCAGCGTCGCGCAGCGGGTGCTGGAGCGCCTCGACGGCGAGCTGTCAGAGACCGACGACACCGGCCGGCCGCTGATCACCGGCAAGGTGGCGGTCACCGCGGTGGTCGGCAACGAGGACGGCGCGCACAAGATCACCGCGGACCTGATGCAGGGCCTCAACGACATGGGCTTCACGATCCCGGCCCAGGGCGGCACGTACTGGAACGACGAGGCGATGGGCAGCCGCGACTACAACGACCTGGACGAGACGCCCGAGGCCGTCGCCTCCACCACGAAGACGCTGGCCGAGAACGCCGCCGCGCTGGCCCGCGCGCTGAAGGCCTCGCCCTACCCGGGGAGCTGAGCGGGGGTCAGGACCTCGGATCGCTCGGCGGGGGCGAGCGAGCCGACGGTCCGCCGGGCCCGCAGCAGGCCCGCGACCGCCAGGAGCCCGAGCACCGCGACCGCGGCGCCGTAGACCTCGGTCGTCCGGGTCAGGCCGAACTCCCCGGCGCCGATCCCGGCCGCGATCGCGGGCACGCTGAACGCCAGGTAGCCGACGACGAAGACGCTGGCCAGGAGCCCCGCCCGGTGACCGGGCGCGACGCCGTGGGTGATCGTGGCGACCGCGCCGAGGAACGCCGCCCCGAAGCCGAAGCCGGTGACGACCGCCGCGGTGAACAGGAGCAGGACCGAGCTGGCGAACACCGCCACGAGGGTGCCGGCGACCCCCACGGTGAAGACGAGCGCACCGACCAGCAGCGCCTGCTCGGGCGGCGAGGTGCGCAGGGCCAGCGACCCGGCGATGCCGGTGCCGTTGAGAGCCAGGATCAGCAGACCGCCGACCAGGTGGTTGTCGATGCCGAAGACGTCGGCGACCAGGGACGGGCCGAGCGAGGCGTAGAGCCCACCCAGCGCCCAGCAGGCGACGAGGAGCGGCAGGGCGACGAGGAAGGCCCGGCGGTGCGCGGGCGGCACGTGCACCTGCGGGCGCAGGGACCGCAGCGTGCCCGGCAGGCGCGGGGAGCTCTCCGGCAGCAGGACGGTGCCGACGGCGGCCAGCAGGAAGACCACTGTGAGGACCCCGAACACCCAGTCCGTGGGGGACGGGACGAGCTGGACGAGCAGCCCGGCCCCGACGGCGCCGACCGACAGCCCGAGCCCGGGGGCGGCGCTGTTGATGAACGGGCCCAGCGGCCTGTCACCACGCTGAAGGTCCAGCAACGACGCCCCGAGCGTGCTGGTCAGGGCACCGGTCGCGAGTCCCTGGACGACGCGGGCGGTCAGCAGCCAGCCGACGCCGTCCGCGTACAGGAACAGCGCCATGGAGACGGCCTCCAACACGAAGGCGGCGGTCAGGACGGGTCGACGCCCGACGTGGTCGGACAGCCCGCCCACGACGAGCAGCGAGGCCAGCAGCGCGAACGAGTAGATGCCGAAGATCGTGGTCAGGACGCCCGAGCTGAAGCCGAACTCCTCCTGGTAGACGCGGTAGAGCGGCGACGGCACCCCCGAGGCGGCGAGCATCAGCACGAGGAGCACCGCCACGGACCAGAAGGCGGGGGTCCGCGACAGACGACGGGAGACGGGCACGACAGAGAAGAAGCCGTTGGCCATCAGGCTGATTCCCGAGCCCGCGTGTCGCGTCGGGGCGTGCTCGCCGCGACCCCGGGTAGGGGCCGACCATGGCACTTCCCCGGATTCTCGTACTCGTGCTCGCCGGCGGCGCCGGCGGCCGGCTGGAGTTGCTCACCGAGCAGCGCGCCAAGCCCGCCGTCCCCTTCGCCGGGGTCTACCGGCTGATCGACTTCCCGCTGAGCAACTGCCAGCACGCGGGGATCGCCGACGTCTGGGTGTCGGTGCAGTTCCACCCCACGTCGCTGTCCGACCACCTCGCCAACGGCCGGCCCTGGGACCTCGACCGCACCTCCGGCGGGCTGCTGATGCTGCCGCCGTTCCAGGGCACCGAACGCGGCGGCTGGGTCAGCGGGACGGCGAACCTGCTGTGGCGGCAGGCCGACCTGATCCGCGAGTACGACGCCGACGCCCTCGTCGTCGTCAGTTCCGATGCCGTCTACAAGCTGGACTACCGCGAGGTCGTCGACTCCCATCTCGACTCGGGAGCGGAGGTGACGATGGTGACCACCGAGGTCGCGGCCGACGACGCGTCCCGGTACGGGATCGTCCAGGTCGACGGCGAGAAGGTCACCGACTACGCCTACAAGCCCGACGAGCCGGCGAGCACCACGGCCACCAACGAGGTCTTCGTGTTCACCCCCGGTGCCACGCTCGACCGGCTCGACGGTCTGAACGAGGAGCTGGGCGAGGACGAGCTCGAGGATCTCGGCAGCCACCTGCTGCCCGCCCAGACCGGGGACGGCCTGGCCCGCGCCTATCCGCTGCCGGGCTACTGGCGCGACGTCGGCACGGTGCCGGCCTACTGGCAGGCCCACCGCGACTTCCTGTCCGAGGAGCCGCCGATCGACCTGGACGACCCCGCCTGGCCGTTGCACACCCGCGGCGGCCGGCACAGCGCCGCGCGCATCCTGGCCGGGGCGGTCGTCGACGGGAGCCTGGTCTCCGGCGGGACCCGGGTGGCCGGTGAGGTGAGCGGGTCGGTGCTCTCCCCGGGAGTGGTCGTCGAGGAGGGTGCGACCGTCGTCGACTCGGTTCTGCTGCCCGGCGTGCGGGTGCGCTCGGGAGCCACCGTGACCCGAGCCGTGCTCGACGACCGGGTCGACGTGGGCGAGGGGGCCTCGGTCGGCGGGGACGGCGACATCACGCTCGTGGGCCGCCAGGCCCGGGTCGAGCGCGGCGGCCAGGTGCCGGCGGGAGCCCGGCTGCCCGATCCGGAACGCGACGACTGATCAGGAAGGCGCTGCTTCGACGTCCATCCACACGCGTCGTCGGTCACCGCGGCTGCGGACCTGGGCCATGACCGCGACCCGGCGACGCTGCTCGTCCGTGGCGACGTGGTTGACCACCGCCAGTTCAGCGTCGCGCATGGCCCGTTCGGCTGCGAACTCCGCCGCCGTGGACGGGAAGGACTCCGGGTCGTCCCCCGGCCCGGCAAGGGCGGCGTGCGCGTAGGGACTGTCCGGTGGCAAGTTCCCGGTCAGCCGTCCGTACGCGCCGAGGAGGAGCAGGACGAGGCCGGTGAGCACCGAGAAGACGACGTTGCTGAACTCGAACGCCAGCACGTTGAAGCTGGTCTGCAGGACCGCGAGGTTGGCCAGCGCGGAGAGCAGGAACAGTGACCCGACGACGATCATCACGGTGGAGGCCACCCTCGGACCGTGCAGGGCGGCCGCGACGAGGCCAGCGGCGGTGAGCACCGAGATGCTGGACAGCAGACCGTTGGAGGACAGACCGAGAATTCTCTCGCCGCTCGTGGAGAAGAAGGCGAGACCGTCGACGAAACCGAGCAGGCCGAAGACGAGGATCACCGCAGCGACCAGGATGGCTCCCACTCGATGGACAGCGGGGACGCGGCCGCCTGGGCGGTTCCGGGCGAGGTCGTCGGCCGCTGCCGGCCCGTCCGACGCGGTGGTCGTTCCTTGGATGGCGCGATGACGCAGCTGCATCAGAACTCCTCGGCATCGGTCGGTGATGCCCCCTCTTCGCCCTGGCTGCGCCGGATGGATGCGCGTGCGTGAGCCGGGAAGGCCGGAAGACCGGTCGCCGTTGCACCGAGCATGACCCAGCCGTTCGAGATCGACCTCCACTCGGAGTACCTCCGGGCGGATCTGTTCTTCGCCATGGGCCAGCCCACCGAGGCGGCCCGCATCCTCGAGCGCCTCGTGTCGGCCGAGCCCGGGAACGAGGCCGCGGTCGAGCTGCTGGCGCGCTCCTACTTCGGCTCGGCGCAGCTGACCAAGGCCGAGGAGGCGCTCACCCGGCTGGTCGAGCTGGCCCCGGCGAACGGCTGGGCCCGCCGCGCGCTCGCCCGCACCCTGGAGCGGCAGAGCCGGCACGGCGAGGCGACTCCCCATCACCGGATGGCCGACGCGCTGGGCGCGGAGTGACTCAGAGGGTCGCGGCGATGTCGCCGATCAGCTCCAGCGACTGCTCGGGATCCAGCGCCATGCTGCTCAGCAGCTCGAACGCCTGGGTGTAGCGGTGCACCTCGGCCTCGGCGTCGATGAAGAAGACCCGCGTCTTGTTCTCGAGGTAGACGACGTCGGGTGCTCCGGTCGCGCGTGACTCCAGGACCGAGAAGGACCCGGCGGTCACCGGCGGCAGCCCGGCGTCGAACGGCAGGACCTGGATCGTGACGTTGGGCCGCACGGCCACGGTGGCGAACCAGTCGAGCTGCGCGCGCAGGATCGTCGCGCCGTCGCCCTGACCGGGGGCGGCGGCGCCACGGCGGAGCACCGACTCGTCGAGCACCGCGGAGAACTGCATCGGGCCGTCCCCGGTGGTCGCCTCGAGCACGTCCTGACGGCGGCGGCAGACCTGCATCCGGCGGTCGATCTCGGCCTGCGACGGCCGCTCCCAGGTGGACAGGATCACCTGACGGACGTACTCGGGTGTCTGCAGCAGGGCGTGCGGCACCAGGGCGCCGTAGCACCGCAGGGCGCCTGAGCCGGCCTCGAGCCGGATCAGGTTGGCGTACCCGGAGGAGAGCGTGTCCGCGTAGGCGTCCCACCAGCCTCTCGGTCGCGCCGAGGGGGCCAGTCGCCGCAGGTAGGTCGCCTGGTCGTCCGGGACGTCGTAGAGCGCGAGGAGCAGGTCGAGGTCCTCGGGGGAGATCCCGATGCGGCCCGTCTCGATGCGGGAGACCTTGGACGCCGACCAGCCGAGGTGCGCCGCGACGTCCTTGCCATGGAGCGGCTGGGCCGAGCGCAGCTGCCGCAGTTCCCGCGCCAGCTGCCGCTCGCGCACCGAGGGGGAGTCGACGGCCACGTCGGCAGCGTAGATCTTGCGTGCAATATTGCAAGCAGGCTTGCCGGTCCCGAGGCGTCCTGTCACCGTTCAGATGCCGGCCGCAGCACTCCTCGACACCCCTCCCGAGCCTCGAGATCGAAGGACGTGACGCCATGACCGGACCACGCACCCTCGCCGCCGACTACGACCTGTACGAGATCGCCTACCTCGCCGGTGGGCCGCGCAGAGCCGTCGACACCGCGGTGGTCGCCCTCGTCGAGAGCGGGTGCCTACGGGTGACGCCCCACTCCGGAGGGCTGACCGTCGTGGAGCACCGCCGCCGCCACTCCCTCGAGGCCGCGGTCCTGGACGCGGTCGGCCTGCGGGGGAACCGCTCGATCGACACCGTCCGCTGGCGGCTCCAGGACGACGAGCGGCTCCACGCGGTGGGCCAGCGGCTCGAGCGCGACGGACTGGCACGTGGCCGCACGCCGATGCGCCTGCGTCACTGGCACCTGCTCGCGCTGACCGGAGAGGGACGGCGGACCCTCCGGCACCTGCGGTCCGACCCGCCGACCGACCGGGTCGCCGGCGAGACCGGCGCGCTGGTGGTCGCCCTGTCCGGACCGGAACGCATGGCGGACGCCGACGTCCGGGCGGCCGTCTTCGAGCCGCCACGGCCCGCTCGGTCCCGCTGGTCGGCCCCACGTGACCGGTACGCCGCCGGGTACAGCCCGCACTCCCACGGCTGGTCCGGTGGGGCCGCGGACAGCGGCGGCTTCGGCGGCTTCGGCGGCGGCTTCTGCGGTGACGGCGGCAGCGGGGGCGGGGACGGCGGCGGCTGCTGAACCCGGCCGCTCGTCACCCCGTCGTTCGACGACGACGAGGACGTGTTCGCCGCGCTGCGGGCCGGTGCTGTCGGATATCTGCTCAAGGACGTCTCGGGCGACCGCCTGGTCGAGGCGCTGCTGGCCGCGGCGCGGGGCGAGTCGGTGTTGCAGCCCTCGGTCGCCGCCAAGGTGGTCGCCCGGTTCGCGGCCATGCCCGACGACGCCGCACCACGACCCCAGCCGTTGGTCGTGCCACTGTCCGATCGCGAGCTCGCGGTGCTGCGGCTGCTGGGCGACGGATGCAGCAACCGGGAGATCGCCTCGTCGCTGTTCCTCGCCGAGGGGACCGTCAAGAACCACGTCACCAACGTGCTGGCCAAGCTGGGCGCGCGCGACCGTACGCAGGCGGCCCTCCGGGGACGGTCACTCGGGCTGGTCTGAGGCGAGGTCACGGAGGTGACCTCAGGTCATGACCTCTGGCACCTGGCAGTGCCCTCGCCGCACCCGAGGCTTTGCCCCATGGACACGCAGACCCGGAACCCGTCGACCCGTCCCACCTCGCGCGGCCGCGCCGTGTGGCACCTCGTCCGGCACTACCTCGAGATGGTCGTGGCGATGCTCGTCGGCATGATCGTGCTCGGTCCAGTGGAGGACCTGGTGTGGCCCGCCCTGACCACCCGCACGGACGTCGGGGTGATGGTCATGGCGACCAACATGGCGATCGGGATGGGCGCCTGGATGCGATTCCGCGGCCACTCGTGGCGGCCGATCGCGGAGATGTCGGCGTCGATGTACGTGCCGTTCGCCATGCTGCTCGTGCCCTTCTGGGCCGGGGCGATCGACGGGGGCACGCTGATGACCTGGGGCCACGTCCTGATGCTGCCGGCGATGGCGCTGGCCCTGCTCCTGCGACCGGCCGAGTACGCGCACTGAGCAGGTCGGAACTCGAAGGGCCGTGTCCGCGGGCTCCGGTTGCGCGACACTGGCCGCCTGACCTCGTCGTCCCCGTCCGGACGGAGCATCGTGGCGACCTATTCGGTGAACCCCGCAGGGGTGGCGCACGCCCGGGAACTGATCGACGCGCGGCAGTACGTGCTGCGGAGCGAGTGGGGGCGCGTGCAGCCCTCTGCCGAGGACGAGAACGACTTCCTCGGCGGGCACTCCTGGGACGACTACTCGGCCTGGCACCTGGGCCTGACCGAGGGTGCGACCGACGAGACCAAGGGCCGGTACGCCTTCGTCTACGGCGACTTCCGCCGGGTGCACCGCATGGGGCTCATCGCCTGCCAGTACCGGGCGGCCGAGTGGGGCCACAAGGAGATCGAGCTGGCCGCGCACGATCTCCTCCAGCGCCTGGACGCCACGAAAGCCTGAGGTGCTGCGCAGCGTGACGGCACGCCGGGATCCGGAGCGCGCCGCGACGTGGGCCGGCGATCCCTGGGACCCGGGAGAGCACCCTCCCGCCATGGGCATCCTCGATCGGTTGAAGGCCACGATGGGAGCCGCCACCAAGGCCAAGGGGCGAGGTGGCAAGAGTGGTGGGACGGCCGAGCGGAACGTGGGCGGCAGGATCGCCGGGCTGCGGGGCCGGAAGGGTCGCCGCCGCGGCGGCCCCGAGAGCCCGGCGCCGGGCGGCGGGGAGAACGAACGGAACGTGGGCGGCTGACCCTCAGCGCAGCACGGCCGCGGCGACCACCAGGACCGCCGTCGTCGCCGTCTCTCCCATCGCCCCCATGACATCGCCGGTCACGCCGCCCAGCCGGGTGCGCGCCCGGCGGTAGACGAGTTCGGCGGCGACCAGGCCGGCCGCCGCGGCGCCCAGGAGGCGCCCGCTCACCGCCGGATCCGCGCCGCTCCCGGCGACGACGACACCGACGACCACGAGCGCGCAGGCCGCCAGCCACGGCGCCGACACCGTGGCTGCGACCAGGCGGCCGAGCGATGACCCGTCCGCCATCGCGACCCCGGACAGCCCCGTACGCGTCATGGCCAGCCGCGACACCACCACCGCCGTCCAGAGGGCGAGCCAGCCGACGTCGGTCGCGAGGAGCGCGGCCAGGCAGGCGGCTTGCAGCAGCAGGGTCAGCACCAGGGTGACCACCCCGAACGGGCCGATGTCGCTCTGGCGCATCACCTGCAGCGCCCGTTCCCGCTCCCGCAGCGGGCCGAGCCCGTCGGCGGTGTCGGCCAGGCCGTCCAGGTGCAGTCCGCGGGTCAGGACGGCCAGGACGGCGATCCCGAGCACGGCCCCCGCCAGAGGGGAGATCCACCGGTCTCCGAGGACGGCGGCGCCCGTGGCGATGCCGCCGAGCAGGAACCCGACCAGCGGAGCCCACGGCAGCACCCCGCGCGTCGACGCGGCGGTCCGCGCCGGAACCGGCAGCACCGAGAGCAGCGCGGCCGACTCCAGCGGCCCGGTCCACCTCATCGAAGCCGCTGGGGGAGTCCCGCGACGACGAACCACACCTCGTCGGCGGTGCCGGCCAGCCGCTGGTTCACCGCGCCGAGGGTGTCGCGGAACAGCCGACCCGACGAGGTCTCGGGGACCACGCCCAGCCCGACCTCGTCGCTCACCGCCACGACATGTGCTGCCGTCATGGTCCACGCGTTGACCAGGGAGTCGCAGCGGGCGGCCAGTCGCTCCGCCGCACCCGGTTCCTCGGTCCACACGCCGGTCTCGTCCATCAGTGCCGCGACCCAGGTAGTGACGCTGTCGACGAGGATCGTGCCGCCGCGCAGCAGGTCGCTCGGCGCCGTCGTCTCCACGGTGGTCCACGACGCCGGCCGCCGGGCGCGGTGGGCGGCGACCCGCCCGGCCCACTCGGCGTCGTGCGCGGGCCCGGCGGAGGTCGCCAGGTACGTGACGTCCGTGCGTCCCTCGAGCAGGGACTCCGCGTACACGGACTTGCCCGACCGCGAGCCGCCCAGCACCAGGACCCTGGTCATGGCTCGACTCCGAGCTCGTTGCGCTCCTCGGTCGCCGGTGCTCCCTGCGATGCTCGCTCGCTCGTCGTCATTGCGGCACTCACTCGCAGATCTCCAGCCGGGTCACCGTGCCGTTGTGCGGCGTGACCACCGGCATCGCGTCCGGCCCGAGACCCGCGGCGACGGCCTGGGCGGCCCGGATCGTGTCCCCGTGGGTGACCAGCGCGATCACGTCGGCCGGCGGCTCGGCGCACAGGTGCGTCAGGAAGGCCTCGACCCGGCCGTGCAGCTCGGCCAGGCTCTCGCCGCCCGCGGCCGCCCAGTGCGGGTCGTTCCAGTCGACGACGTCCCACAGCTCGCGGGACGGGCGGCCCTCGAGATCGCCGTAACCCTGCTCGCGCAGCGCAGGAGTCATCACCGTCGTCAACCCGGTCGTCCGAGCGCAGTGCTCGGCCGTCTGCACCGCGCGCAGGAGGTCGCTGGAGAGGAGGGCGCCCGGCTGCAACCGCGCCAGCTCTTCCGCTGCCGCGGCGGCCTGCTCGTGGCCGAGGCCGGTCAGCGGTACGTGCGGGGTCTGGCCCTGCATCAGCCCGGCGGCGTTCCACTCGCTCTGCCCGTGTCGCACGAGCAGCAGGGTGAGGGGTCGGGACATGGCAGGAGGGAGCGTAGGCGAGGGGCGTGCGGGGCCGGTTTCGCCGCCTCGTACCGTCGTGGGCGTGACCATTCCCGTCCGTCCCGGCGCCGCGCGACCTGCCACGCGCACGGGAGCGCCCGACCCGCTGGCGCCACTCCTCGACCTCCCCGAGGTGCGCGAGGCCGCGGACGCCGCCCGTGCCGGGATCGACCGCCTGCTCGGCCACAAGGTGCTGCGCCGGGAGTCGGCCGGGGTCAGCACCGAGTCCGCCCTGCGCGGTGCCCGGGCGTCGGCCGCCCTGGAGGGCGTGGACGTCCCCCTCGCCGAGCTGCGCGCGGGCAACGCCGAGGACCCGGTGGTGCAGGGGGCGCTCCGTGTCTCCGCGGGGATCGGGTCGATGGTCGAGACCTGGTCGCGCGCGCCGGGCCAGGTGCTCGCGCGACTGCACGTGCTGGCCGCGGCGGACCTGGTCGACAGCGGCGACCTCGGCCGGCCGGCCCCGCACGCCGGACCGCGGCTGTCCGGGCTGTTCTCCCTCGTCACCGGGACGACGTCCGCCCCTGCTGTGCTCGTGGCCGCGCTGGTGCACGGCGAACTGGCGTCGATCGCCCCGTTCGGCAGCGCCGACGGCGTGGTGGCCCGGGCCGCCGGCCGCCTGACCGGGATCACCCGCGGGCTGGACCCCAAGGCGGTGTCGGTACCGGAGGTGGGCTTCGCCGAGCTGGGCAGGGACGCGTACACCGAGGCCCTGGCCGGGTACGCGTCCGGCACCGCGCAGGGGGTCGCCGGCTGGCTGGTGCACTGTTGCCGGGCCACCGAGCACGGGGCGCTCGAGGGTCTCGCGATCTGCGAGAGCCTGCTCCGCGGCTGATCTGCGGGCCGCTCGCCGAGCGCGAACACTGGGCGGGTGGAGTACCTCGAGATCGACGGGCTGGGCCCGGTCAGCCGGATCGGGCTGGGCACCTGGCAGTTCGGCTCGCGGGAGTGGGGCTACGGAGACGCCTATGCCGATCGCGCGGCCCGGGACATCGTCCGGCGGGCCCGCGAGCTCGGCATCACCCTCTTCGACACCGCCGAGGTCTACGGGTTCGGCCGCAGCGAGCGCATCCTCGGAGAGGCGCTCGGACACGAGCGGGACGAGGTCGTCGTCGCCAGCAAGATCTTCCCGGTGGCGCCGTTCCCTGCTGTGGTGCGCCAGCGGTGGGCGGGCAGTGCGCGCCGCCTCGGGCTGACCCGGATCCCGCTCTACCAGGTGCACCAGCCCAATCCGCTGGTGCCCGACTCGGTGATCATGCCCGGGATGCGGAGCCTGCTCGAGGACGACCGGATCGGTGCTGCGGGCGTCTCCAACTACTCGCTGGCGCGGTGGCAGGCGGCCGACACCGCCCTGGGCCGTCCGGTGGTCAGCAACCAGGTGCAGTTCTCCCTCGCCCACGCCGCGCCGCTGGACGATCTGGTGCCGTTCGCCGACCGGGAGAACCGGCTGGTCATCGCCTACAGCCCACTCGCCCAGGGACTGCTGGGTGGCCGCTACACCGTCGACAACCGACCCGGCGGGGTGCGGGCGGTGAACCCGCTGTTCGGTGCCGAGAACCTGCGTCGGGTGGCACCACTCCTCGACCTGCTGCGGGAGGTGGCCGGCGCGCACCAGGCCCGGCCGGCCCAGATCGCGCTCGCCTGGCTGATCGGCCTGCCGCGGGTCGTCGTCATCCCCGGTGCCTCGAGCGTCGAGCAGCTGGAGCACAACGCCGCGGCGGCCGGGATCAGTCTGTCCGCCGACGAGCAGGCCGCACTCACCGCGGCGGCCCGGTCCTTCACGCCGGTGTCGGGTCCCCGGACCGCCGTCGACGAGATCCGTGAGCGGCTCGGCGGCTGGCTCAGTGCGGCGCGAGGCTGAGCCCGACCACCGAGGTGAGGACGACGCCCGCCGCCGCTCCCGCCGCAGCGAGGAGCCACGCCCCCGAGAGCGCTCCGGCGACGACGCCTCCCACGACGGCGAGCCAGGGGCCGGACAGGGAGAGGAACAGCCCGATGCGACCGGTGGCCGATCGGCGACGGGGGGCACTGCGCGCGGTCTGGCCGAACAGGACCGCGGCGACGCACACGGCCAGGACGGCCAGCCAGGCGAGGACCACGGTGACCACGTCGGCAGGATGAACCACCGAGCTCGAGCTCCGGGAGTGCCCCGCCGATCCGTCAGGCCCCGCGGCGCCGCCGTCGTCCGGTCAGGGGGCCGGGCACGTCGACGGCGGAGGCCGCCAGACCCGACCGGAGCGCGCGGTGCCGGGCGTACCAGGCCAGGCCGACCACCGCCGCGCCGACGCCCATCGCGGCACCGGTGACGACCGGTGTCGGCGGGGCGGAGAATCGCGCGCGCATGTTGACCGGGCGGGTGAACTGCAGCACCGGCCAGCCGTTTTCCAGCGCGGCCTTGCGCAGACCGCGGTCGGGATTCACCGCGGTCGGGTGGCCGACCGCCGAGAGCATCGGCAGGTCGGTGATGGAGTCGCTGTAGGCGTAGCAGTCGGCGAGGTCGTAGCCACCCTCGGCGGCCACCGCGAGCATGGCCGCGGCCTTGTTCGCTCCGTACGCGTAGAAGTCGATCTCGCCGGTGTAGCGGCCGTCGACGGTGACCATGCGGGTGGCGACCACCCGGTCGACTCCCAGCATCTCCCCGATCGGCTCGACCATCTCCGCTCCCGAGCTGGAGACGATCACGATCTCGCGGCCGGCTGCCCGGTGTTCCTCGATCAGGTCTGCGGCTTCGGCGTAGACGAGCGGGTCGACGATCTCGTGCAGCGTCTCGCGGACGATGTCGTGCACCGTCTCGGCGTCCCAGCCGGTGACCATGCTGGTCAGCTGCGCGCGCAGTCGTTCCATCTGCTGGGCGTCGGCGCCGGCGCGGGAGAAGACGAGCTGGGCGTAGGCGGTCTTGAGGACGGCGCGGCGATTGATCAGGCCGCCCTGGAAGAACGGCCGGCCGAAGGCCAGGGTGCTGGACTTGGCGATGACCGTCTTGTCCAGGTCGAAGAACGCCGCTGCGCGGGTCACAAGACACGACTGTAAGTGGAACGGAATCCGGTAGGAGACCTCGCGCGCCGTCCACACCCGTTCGGGTCATCCACAGTTCTTCGTTCGTTCTGGCACTGTCTGCCCGCTCGCTGGTGGGGTCGCGCCATGTCGCTGTCCCGCACGGCCACCTCCCGTGCCCCGTCCGCTCGCCCGCTCGTCGTCAGCGCCGACGAAGAACTCCTCGACGAGCTGCTCCGGTTGCTCGCGGCGGCCGGGGCAGAAGCAGAGCTGGCCACCGGTGGACCGGCGCTCCGCCGTGCGCACCGGACGGCGCCGCTGGTGCTCGTCGGGGCCGACGCGCTGGGCAATGCCGGCCTGCGTGCCCTGCCGCGCCGGCCCGGCGTGGTGGTGGTGACCACCGGTGAGCTGCCGGCTGCCGAGTGGGCGTCCGCGGTGGAGCTCGGCGCCGAGCGGGTCGCGGTGCTGCCGGGCGACGAGTCGTGGTTGCTCGCCCGGTCGTCGGCCGCAGTGCGTTCCCCGGTCGACCGCGGCTGGCTGGTGGCCGTCGGTGGCAGCTGCGGGGGCGCGGGCGCGAGCACCGTCGCGACGGCGGTGGCCGTGGCGGCTGCTCCCGGTGTCCTCCTGGTGGACGGCGACCCCTGGGGTGGGGGCCTGGACCTGCTGCTGGGCGCCGAGCGGGCGGAGGGCCTGCGCTGGCCGGACCTCGCCGGGCTGCGGGGGCGGGTGGCAGGCGACGCATTGCTGGCGGCGCTGCCCGAGGTCGGGGGCGTGCACGTGCTGGCGTCCTCGCGCGATGCTCCGGCCCCGGTTCCCGACGAGGCGCTGGCGGCGGTGATCGGCGCCGCCCGCTCCGTGGGCTGCCCCGTCGTCCTCGACCTGTCCCGGGCCGGTCCACCGGAGGGGGCGGCTGCGGTCGGCGACGCCGATCTCGCGGTGCTCGTGGTTCCCGGGCGGCTCCGGGCGGCCACCGCTGCACGTCTCCTCGTGGAGCAGCCCGGTTCGCCCTGGGCGTCCGCGCACCTGGTCGTCGGCCGGGTCCCGGGTGGTCTCGGCCGGGAGGGGGTCGCCGATGTCGTCGGCCGGCCGGTCCTGGCCGAGCTCCCGCACGACCGCAGCGTGGTGCCGAGGGGCGAGCGCGGAGAGCCGCCCGCGGTCGCCGTTCGGTCGCCGCTCGGGAGCGTGGCCCGGCGGGTGCTGACGGAGGTGCGCGCCGGAACGTCTCAGCGGATGGGCGCGGATGTCCGATGACCGCCGTCGCGCTGCTGGACCGGGTGCGCGCCCGCCTGGCGCTGGACCAGTCCGTGCCGTCGCGCACGGAGGTCGCCGCGCTGGTCCGGGAGGAGACCGGCGGCCTGCTGGGTGATGACGACGTCCTCCTCGCCGTCCGGGAGGCGGTGGACGAGCTCGCGGGGGCCGGTCCACTGGAGCCGCTCCTCCGGGAGCCCGGGGTCACCGACGTCCTGGTGAACGGGCCCGACGAGGTCTGGATCGACCGCGGGGCCGGCCTGACGCGGGCGCCGGTGCGGTTCGCCGACGACGACGCCGTCCGACGGCTGGCGGTGCGGCTGGCCGGTCTCGCCGGACGGCGGCTGGACGACGCGGCGCCCTGGGTCGATGTCGGCCTGCCCGACGGCACTCGCCTGCACGCCGTGCTCCCACCGGTGTCGGGCAGCGGGACGTGTCTGTCCCTGCGGGTGCTGCGCCGGTGCTCGCACAGTCTCGACGACCTGGGTGCCCTGGGGACGCTGCCGGGCGAGAGCGGCGACCTCCTGCGCGCTCTCGTCGCTCGCAGGCGCGCCTTCCTCGTCACCGGCGGGACGGGGTCGGGGAAGACCACCCTGCTGTCGGCGCTGCTCGGCGAGGCCGACCCCGCGGACCGGATCGTGCTCTGCGAGGACGCGGCGGAGCTGACCCCCGCGCACCCGCATGTCGTGCGGCTGCTCACCCGTCCACCCAACGTCGAGGGGGTCGGTCAGGTGAGGCTGCGCGACCTCGTCCGTCAGGCCCTGCGCATGCGCCCGGATCGGCTCGTGGTCGGGGAGGTGCGGGGTGCGGAGGTGACCGACCTGCTCGCCGCCCTGAACACCGGGCACGACGGCGGCTGCGGAACGCTGCACGCCAACCGCCCGTCGGAGGTTCCTGCCCGGTTGGAGGCCCTCGGCGTGGCGGCCGGTCTCGGGCGGGCCGCGGTCCACAGCCAGGCCGCCGCAGCTCTGGACGTGGTCGTGCACCTGCGCCGCACCCCCGCCGGGCGGCGCGTGGACGAGATCGGCGTCGTGCGGCGGGTGGGGGAGCTCGTCGCGGTCGAGCCGGGATGGCGGAGCGACGGGGGGCCGTGCCCGGGCGGGGAGCGGTTGGGGGAGTTGCTGGCCGGCAAGCGGGGCCCCGAGTGGTGACGGCGGCCCTCGTCTCCGCGATCGCGCTGCTGGCGTGGCCGGACGACGGCCTCCTCCGGCGGGCACGGGTGGCCGCGGTGCTCGGCTCCGGGATCGCCCGGCCCCGCGGGCCGACGGGCCTCCGAGACCTCCCGATCCCCCCGTCGGCCGGCGCCGTCGGGAGTCTGGCGGGGGCGCTGCTCAGCACGCCGCTCGTGGCGGTGCTCGCCGGGACCGGTGCGTTTCTGGCGGCGCGCGCATGGGGCGCGTCGCGGAAGAGCAGGGAGAGTGACGCCCGGCTGCGGTCCCTGGCCGACGGGTTGGCTGCACTGGCCGCGGACCTGCGCAGTGGACGCTCCCTCGAGACAGCGACCGGCGCGGCCGTGTCGGCCTGCGCCGACAGCGGTTGCGGGGGAGAGCTGGCCCGGGCGCTGCGGGCGCCGGAAGCCCCGCCGTCCGGTACGGCGGATCCCGCGCTCGCCGAGGCAATGGTCCGGATCGCCGCGGCGGTCCGACTGAGCACGCGCACCGGCTGTTCCCTGGCGTCCGTGGCCGGAGCGGTCGAGGACGACCTCCGGGCCCGGTCCCGACACCGGCTGGAGCTCCGCGGAGCGACCGCGGCGCCGCGGGCCAGCGCATCGCTGCTCGCCGGGTTGCCCCTCCTGGGCCTCGCGATGGGCAGCGGGGTCGGCGCCGACCCCTGGGCCGTCCTGACCGGAACCGGTGTGGGCCAGGTGCTGCTCGTCGCCGGCGTCGCCCTGGAGGCAGCCGGACTCGCGTGGACCCGTCGCCTGGTCGCGCGGGCCGTGCGGTGACGGTCGCGGTGCTCGCGCTCGCGACGGCGCTGCTCATCTGGCCGCCACGAGGACTGGGGCGCCGGTTCGGTCTGCTGCGACCAGGTCCTGGGCGGGTGTCCGCCCCGGTGTCTGCTCCGACGCGGCGGTGGTTGCTCGCGGCAGGAGCCGCACTGGCGGTGGGGCTGCTGATCGGCGGGGCGACGGGTCTGGTGGTCGCAGGCGTCGTCACGGTCGGTGGTGAGCGGATGCTGCGCCGCGCAGGCCCCGACGAGCGGGCTGCCACGCGGGCCGGCCTGCTCCGCGACCTGCCCGGTGCCTGCGACCTGCTCGGCGTGTGCCTGGCTGCGGGTCTGCCGGTGGCCGGTGCGCTGACCGCCGTGGGGGAGGCGGCCACGGGTCCGCTCGGCGCGCAGCTGCGCACCGTGGCGGCGCTCTACCGGCTGGGCGCCGAACCCCGCAGAGCCTGGGCCGACGTGCCGAGCGAGCTCGACGGCCTCGGGCGGGTGCTCGTCCGGGCCGGGGAGTCCGGTGCCGCTGTCGTGCCGGCGCTGAGGTCGCTCGCCGCGGATGTTCGCTCGGCGGAGCGGGTCGAGTCGGAGGCCGCCGTTCGCCGGGCTGGCGTATGGGTGCTGGCACCGCTCGGCGCGTGCTTCCTTCCCGCGTTCCTGTGTCTGGGCGTCGTGCCGCTGGTCCTCGGGATCGCCGGGGACGTCTTCCGCTGACGGCGTCCACAGGCGTGGTGCTTCTCCACAGATCGCCTCAGCACCTGCGTTGTCGACCTGCGCGCCGCGAGGGTCTGGTCAGGGCCCGGGAGGCGGGCAGTGACAGAAGAGATTCGAGGAGACCGTCATGACGAGCACGTCGACCGACCAGTTCGAGGCGAGCGCGGACGAGCCCGCCGCGCCCACCACGGAGCCAGCACGACGGCGGAACGTGCTCGCCCGACGGTGGGCTGCGGTCCGCGCAGCTGCGGAGGCAGGCATGAGCACCGCCGAGTACGCGGTCGGCACGGTGGCCGCCTGCGCCTTCGCCGCGGTGCTCTACCGGGTCGTCACGGGGAGCTCGATCGTCACGGGTCTGACCGACCTGGTCGAGTCCGCGCTCGCGACCCTGTCCTGACGATGGAGGTGCGCCTCGGCCGGCATCGGGTGTCCGGGCGTCGCGAGGCCGGCATGGTCACCGCGGAGACCGCCGTCGTGCTTCCGGTCCTGCTCCTCGTCCTGGCCACCACCGTCGCCGCGGTGACGGTGGTGGGCGCCCAGCTCCGGTGCGTCGACGCGGCCCGGGAGGGCGCGCGGGCCGCGGCGCGAGGTGAGCCGGTGGCGGTCGTGCAGTCGGTGGTCGCACGGGCCGCGCCGGACGGGGCGACCACCACCGTCTCCGTGGGTGCCGAGGAGGTCCGGGTCCGGGTCACCGCCCGGATCGCGCCGCTGGGCGCGGCACCGCTGTCGATCACCGTCGGCGCCGAGGCGGTGGCGCTTCGGGAACCCGGCGCTCAGGAGACGGGATGAGGCTCGGGCGGCCGGAAGGGGAGCGGGGTTCGGCGACGGTGTGGGTGCTGGCCCTGTCGGGGGTCCTGGCGCTGGTCGGGGCCTCGATCGTGCTGATCGGTGCCGCAGTCGTCGCCCGACACCGCGCCACTGCAGCAGCCGACCTGGCCGCACTTGCCGCGGCGGGTCGTGCGGTGCTCGCCGACTCCGGCGCCTGCCCCGTCGCCGCGAGGATCGCGGAGGCGAACGCGGCCGAGCTGACCGGGTGCCGAGTCGACGCGGGTGCCGTGGTCGAGGTCGACGTCCGGGTCCGCGTCCGTCTCGGCCGGCTGGGTGCCTTCGCGGCCACCGCGCAAGCGCGGGCGGGGCCGGTCGACCCGGGGACGGTCGCCTCGGCGCCGTTGCCGTCCGACGTGTTCGCCGCGTCGGCCGGCGCGGAAGCGCGCGGACATGACTACCTGCCGACGGCCGACAGGATCAGCATGGTGGACGTTCCGGATCGACGACGGCTCCTGGCGGCGACGTCCCCGACGGAGCGGCGGGATCCGGGACCCCGCAGCACTCCCGTGTGGCGGCGCGATCGGGCAAGGGAGGCCGAAGATGAAGCGACGCATCATGACGCTGGTCCTGGCACTCGGCGTGGCGCTGACTCCCGTGATCGCGCCGGTGGCTCACGCGGTTCCCGTCATGAACCGTGTACCGGCCGCCTACGCGGATGCGGTTCGCCTGCTGACGCGACCGCCCTCGGCCGTGCTGTTGCCCGCACCCCCGGCGGGAGGGACGGCCGCCCTCCTCGACGCCGTCAATCAGCACCGGCTCGGCCTCGCTGTCGTGCCACCCCTGGGAGCTCTTCCGGCCCCGCAGGTGGAGGCATTGGCCGGCGTTCCACAGCCCTACGCCGGGCGCGTGGCCGCCCTCCTCCAGACGATCCTCGCGTGCCCCGCCAGGGGCGGCCCAGCGTGCGCCACGGCCACGAACGACGCGCTCGTCGCCGTCCTGCGGACCCCGGCGCCGGCGTTCGCCGACGTCGACCTGTGGCCGACCCTCTACATCGACGGCAACGGAGGCTCCAACACCTACCGACACGACTACATCGTCCTCATCGACCGGGGTGGGAACGACACCTACGACAACAACGCGGGGGGCAACCTCGTCGACGTGCAGCGTGGCCCGGCGGGCTCGGCCGCCCCGATCAAGGCCGATGCAGTGGGCTGCGAGCAGGCCCAGGGGATCGCCACCTTGCCTGCCAACAACACCTTCGACTGCGTCTCGATGCCGCAGGTCGCGCTGCTCGACTACCGGGGGTTCGGGTTCAGCAACGACACCTACGGCGTCATGAAGTCGCCCCGCGCCTCCGACCACAATCCTCCGCCCACCGGCCCACGGGCCGTCGACGGCTCCTGCACCACCAGCTCCCTGATCCGCCGGATCGTGGTCGAGGGCTCCGGCTTCGAGGGCAATGGACTCCTCATGGACGTCGACGGCCACGACCGCTACCTGGGCAAGACGGCCGCCCAGGGCTCGGCCCACGTCTCGGGAGTGGGCGTGCTGCGCGACCTCGGGCGCGGCAACGACAGCTACCTGGCGATCCGGAACTCGCAGGGGTTCTCGCTCGTCGGCGAGCTGGGCGTCCTGCAGGACGACGGCGGGAACGACCGGTACGACACGTACATGCCGCGGAAGCGGAACCCGGCGGCGGCGTACCAGACGCCGGGCTCGGGCGGGGTGATCGACGACACCGGGACGTGCGACAACCTTCCGCGCATGGTCCAGGGCAGCGGGCTCGCGGGCGGTTACGGGCTCCTGACGGACCAGGACGGCTGGGACACCTACGTGGGCGCGCCGCCGGCCACGCAGCCGTTCGCGCCGCCGGTCCAGTTCCTGCACTCGTCGCAGGGCTTCGGCTGCAGCGGCGGCACTGGCGAGCTCCGCGACACCGGTCTCGACCACGACGTCTATCGCGAAGGTCCGACCCGGGCCGACGGCATGTCGGTCACGCAGGTGCAGACGCCGTGCGCGCCGGATGCCCCGGGTGTGAGCGTCTTCCTCGACGACGGCCCGCGCAGCTGAGCGGACGTCGGACAACTGCCGGACGTACGCCCGCTCGGGCTCAGGGTCAGAAGACGAGGTCCTCCTCGACCTCGTCCGCGGGTGCGGCGTCGTCATTCGCGGCGAGCGCATCCAGGATCACGTCGAGCACGCGCACGGCCCCGGCCTTGTCCAGGGGGTCGTTGCCGTTGCCGCACTTGGGCGACTGCACGCAGGAGGGGCAGCCGGTCTCGCACTCGCAGCTCGCCACGGTCGCCCGGGTCGCCTGCAGCCACTGCCGCAGCACCGTGAACCCGCGCTCGGCGAATCCCGCGCCACCCGGGTGCCCGTCGTAGACGACGATCGTCGCCGCGCCGGTGTCCGGGTGCAGCGCGGTCGAGAGGCCCCCGAGGTCCCACCGGTCACAGGTGGCCAGCAGCGGCAGGATCCCGATCGCGGCGTGCTCGGCGGCGTGCAGCGAGCCGGGCAGCTCGACCTCGTCGAGCTCGGCACGTTCGATCGCCCGCTCGTCGAGGGTCAGCCACACCGCCCGGGTGCGCAGCTGACGGGCGGGCAGGTCGAGCGGGAACTCCGCCAGCACCTCACCGGTGCCGAGCCGCCGCCGCTGGTAGGCCACCACCTGGTTGGTCACGTCGACGACGCCGGTGTGCGCGGTGACGATGCCGAGGGATCGGCTCCGGTCCGTGGACACCATCGCGAGATCGGTGATGTCGCGCGCGACCGTCGTCCACTCCGGGCTCTCCGCGTGCACGACGGCGCAGGCGTCGTCGACGTCGAACTCGTCGACGACGAAGGTCTCACCGCGGTGCACGTAGAGGGCTCCGTCGTACACGGTCGAGTGGGACGCATCCGCGTCGACGGTGCCGAGCAGCCGGCCGGTGTCGGCTTCGACGATCGACACCGGCTGGCCGCCACTGCCGCGGATGTCGACGTCGGGCCGTCCCCGCCCGGCCCAGTACCAGCCGGCCGGGCGCCGCCGCAGCTGACCGGCGGCCACGAGCTCGTCGAGCTGGGCCTCGGCGGCAGGACCACCGAACTCGGGAAGATCCTCCGGTCGCAGGGGCAGCTCGGCTGCGGCACAGCACAGCTGCGGGCCCAGGACGTAGGGGTTGGTCGGATCGGTGACCGTGGCTTCGATCGGACGGCCGAACACCGCCCGCGGGTGGTGGGCCAGGTAGTGGTCCAGCGGATCGTCGCGCGCGACGAAGACGACCAGCGACTCCTTCTGCGCCCGGCCGGCGCGTCCGGCCTGCTGCCACAGCGACGCCAGCGTGCCGGGGTATCCCGCCAGCACCACCGCGTCCAGCCCGGCGATGTCGATGCCGAGCTCCAGGGCGTTGGTCGTCGCCACCCCCAGCAGATCGCCGGAGGACAGGGCCCGTTCCAGCTCCCGTCGCTCCTCGGGCAGGTAGCCACCGCGGTAGGAGTCGACGCGGCGGACCAGGTCGTCGCGGCCGCGGTCGTGCAGCAGTCGACGGGCCTGCTCGGCCACGGACTCCGCGCTCCGCCGGGACCGCACGAAGGCGAGGGTCCGGGCGCCGCGTTCGACGAGGTCGGCCAGGAGTCCCGCCGCGTCCGCCGCGGCCGAGCGGCGCAGGGGAGCGCCGTGCTCGCCCGTCCGCTCGGTCAGCGGCGGCTCCCACAGCGCGAAGGTGGCTCCGGGCCGGGGTGAGCCGTCGTCGGTGACCGCTGCGACCGGCCCACCCACCAGCCGGGAGGCGGCCGCCGCGGGTTCGGCCACGGTGGCCGAGGCCAGGACGAACACCGGCTCGGCGCCGTACCGCCGGCAGATCCGCCGCAGCCGCCGCAGCACGTGCCCGACGTGCGAGCCGAACACCCCGCGGTAGGCGTGGCACTCGTCGATGACGACGTAGGCGACCCGGCGCAACGTGCTCGACCACTTCTGGTGCGCGGGGAGGATCCCCCGATGGAGCATGTCCGGGTTGGTCACGATCCAGCGTGAATGCCGCCGGACCCAGTCCCGCTCCTCGCCCGGGGTGTCCCCGTCGTAGGCCGCCGGGCGCACCGAGGGGTCTGCGAGCGCGGCCACCGAGGCCAGCTGATCCCGGGCCAGGGCCTTCGTCGGCGCCAGGTACAGGACACAGGCTCGGGGATCCTCGGCGAGCCGGGTGAGGGCCGGCAGCTGGTAGGCCAGCGACTTCCCGGACGCCGTCCCGGTGGCCACGACGACGTGCCGGCCGTCCCGCGCCAACTGGGCGGCGTCGACCTGGTGCCGCCACGGCGCGAGCACGCCGCGCTCCTCCAGTCGCGAGCGCAGGGGCGGGCTCACCCACTCCGGCCAGTCGAGCGTGCTGCTGTTGCGTACCGGGACGTGGTGGACGTGGGTGACCGGACGCTCCTCCTCGTCGGTCCCGGCGAGCACCGAGGCCAGCAGCTCCGCGCCCGGGAGAACGGGATCCATGCCGGATGCGGGGGCCGGCGGGAGCGGGTGGAGCGCAGTCACGACACCACTGTCACACCCCCTGGCGACAAGGGGGCTGAGCGGATGACAAAGATGTGATGCAGACAACAGAACGTCGTGGACGTCTACACAGCCTGTGACCTCACTTACACTCGCGCCGCGCTCCGGTGCGCGGTTGACCCGCGAGCCGAACGCAACCCTCCGCCGACCTGGGGTGCACGCACGCCTCCCGGCGGCAGTCGACCGCTTGGAGGAACACACATGCCCGACAGTTCGCTGTCCGGCGGGGACATGGCGCTGGTCGCCGTCGTCCTCGTCATCTCCCTGGCCGCCCTCGGCTTCGCCGCCTTTCTGTCCAAGGCCGTGTTGGCCGCCGACCAGGGCACCGTGAAGATGCGCGAGATCGCCGTGGCGGTTCAGGAAGGTGCGGCGGCCTATCTGAGGCGGCAGTTCCGGACGCTCGGCGTCTTCGCCGTGATCGTCTTCCTTCTCCTGCTCGTCCTTCCCGTCGCCGACGGCGGCTGGGGCACCCGCGCCGGCCGTGCCGTGTTCTTCCTGATCGGCGCCGGATTCTCCGCGGCCGTCGGGTTCATCGGGATGACCCTGGCGACCCGGGGCAACGTCCGCGTCGCCGCGGCGGCCCGTGGCGGCGGGTACGAGCCGTCGTTCCGCATCGCGTACCGCACCGGCGGTGTGGTCGGGATGATCACCATCGGGCTCGGTCTGTTCGGTTCGGCGCTGGCCCTGCTGCTGTTCGACGAGACGGCGCCCATCGTGCTCGAGGGCTTCGGCTTCGGCGGCGCCCTGCTCGCCATGTTCATGCGCGTCGGCGGCGGCATCTTCACCAAGGCGGCCGACGTCGGCGCCGACCTGGTGGGCAAGGTCGAGGCAGGCATCCCCGAGGACGACCCCCGCAACGCCGCGACCATCGCCGACAACGTGGGCGACAACGTGGGCGACTGCGCCGGCATGGCCGCCGACCTCTTCGAGTCCTACGCCGTGACCCTCGTCGCCGCGCTGATCCTCGGTCAGGTGTTCTTCGGCAACGTCGGCATGGTCTTCCCGATGCTGGTCGCCGCCATCGGCGTGATCGCCTCGGTGGTCGGGGTCCTCGCGACCCGGCCGAGCAAGAACGACGCCAGCGGCATGGTCCCGATCAACCGCGGCTTCTTCGCCTCGGCCGCGGTCTCCCTCGTGCTCGTCGCCGCGGCGTCGTTCATCTACCTGCCCAGCGTCGCCGACGTGGACGACCTGTCGGTCAGCCCGCAGGTGCTCGGGTTCCTGTCGGTGCTCGTCGGCGTCGTCCTCGCCGCGGCCATCCAGCAGCTGACCGGCTACTTCACCGAGACCAGCCGCAAGCCCGTCAAGGACATCGGCCGCAGCTCGCTGACCGGCCCCGCGACGGTGATCCTCTCCGGGATCTCGCTCGGCCTCGAGTCCGCGGTCTACGCCGCGCTCCTCATCGGTGGCGCCGTCTACGGCGCCTTCCTCATCGGTGGTGGCGCGGCCCTCTACGCCGTCGCGCTGGCCGGCTGCGGCCTGCTGACCACGGCCGGCGTCATCGTCGCCATGGACACCTTCGGCCCGGTGAGCGACAACGCGCAGGGCATCGCGGAGATGTCCGGCGATATCGACGAGCAGGGCGCCCGGGTGCTCACCGACCTCGACGCCGTCGGCAACACGACGAAGGCCATCACCAAGGGCATCGCCATCGCAACGGCCGTGCTGGCAGCGACCGCGCTGTTCGGCTCGTACAACGCGCAGGTGGGCGTGGCGCTGGACGAGGCGGGGGAGACCCTCGGCGACGCCTTCAGCCTGGTGAACCCGAACAACGTCGTCGGCGCGGTGCTCGGCGCGGCAGTGGTGTTCTTCTTCTCCGGCCTGGCGATCAGCGCCGTGTCGCGGGCCGCCGGCCGGGTGGTCTTCGAGGTCCGGGAGCAGTTCCGCACGCGGCCCGGGATCATGGACTACAGCGAGCGGCCCGACTACAGCGCCGTCGTCGACATCTGCACCAAGGACTCGCTCCGCGAGCTGGCCACTCCCGGTCTGCTCGCCGTCCTGGCTCCGGTCGCCGTGGGCTTCGGCCTCGGCATCGGCCCCCTGGCGGCCTACCTGGTGGGTGCGATCGCGGCCGGCACGCTGATGGCCGTGTTCCTCGCCAACTCCGGCGGCGCCTGGGACAACGCGAAGAAGATGGTCGAGGACGGCGCCTACGGCGGCAAGGGCAGCGAGGCGCACGCGGCCACCGTCATCGGCGACACCGTGGGCGACCCGTTCAAGGACACCGCCGGTCCGGCGATCAACCCGCTGATCAAGGTGATGAACCTCGTCGCCCTGATCATCGCGCCCGCCGTCGTCACGATGTCGGTCGGGGACGACGCGAGCACACCCCTGCGGGTGGCCATCGCGCTCGCCGCCGTCCTGGTGATCGTGGTCGCGGTCGTCATCTCCAAGCGTCGGTCGGTGGTCGTCGGCGGCGCGCCGAGCGACACCCCCGACGCACTGACCACCAGCGCTCCCTGATTCCGCACGCCCGGATCCTCCGGCCGGCAGCCCGCCGGCCGGAGGGTCCGGGCGAGGCTGTGGACGCGGACGTCCCTTGTGGACGACGCCTGCACGACGGGGCCGTGCGGCCCTAGCGTCCGTCGCCTCCGGTCCGCTCCTGGACCGGAACGACGACGGAGGCTTCGATGTCGCATCCGCTCCCCACCACGTCCTTCACCGTGCGTCCCGACGAGGTGGAGGCGCTCGCCGCCGAACTGGGCACGCTGGCCAGTGAGCTCGCCGACGACGCGGACTGGACCCGGTCCGCCGCTGCGTCCTTCCCGGTTGCCCTCGGCGGCCACGAGGGCTGGAACGCCGGCGTCGCCGCCAATGCCTGGGTCCGTCTGCAGGAGATCCTGGCCGCCCGGGCCGGCGCCCTGGCCGGCACTCTCTCGGCCGCCGCGGCCGCCTACCGGGCCGAGGACGCCGCGCTCGCGGGCCGCTCCGGCCATCGGCCGGGCCCGCGATGACCACCCCACTCGCCCACGGACCCCGCGTGCACGCCATCGCCGCCTGGGACGTCCCCCTGACCCGGCGGGCGGTCGTGTCGCTCGCGGAGACGATCGAGCGCCTCCTCGCCTGGAAGGCGCGGCTCGAAGGGGTGGGGCGCGCCATCGAATCCGGCGACTGTTGGTCCGGCCCCGCTGCCCAGAGCGCCGCGACCGCGCTCGCCGAGACGTCGGCGGTGAGCGCGGCCGTCGGGCGCGCTCTCGACGAGTCGCTCTCGGCCTACCACCGCCTCGCGGCCCAGGCCGAACTCGCCCAGGACCTCGCCACCCAGGCGCTGTCGTCGATCCGGCTGCTGGCTGACGGGGAAGCGGCACCGGCCGCGGTCCTCGCCGAGGCCGCCCTCGGGCACGCGGCGTCAGCGGCGGCGGCTGCGGAGAGTGCGGGTGACGCCCTCGCCGGCCTGGGCGTCGTCACCGCCTTCGCGAGCCTGGGCTTCGTCGATGCCGTCGCGCCCGCGGACTTCTGGGACCTGATGGGACACGTGCCGGTCATGGGGCCGATCCAGGCACCGGACCTGCCGTCGCCGCGGCCTCCTGCCGAGATCGCCACCTGGTGGGCCGGGCTGTCCGTGGCCGCGCAGCACGCTCTCATCGCCGTGTCACCGGCCGCGGTGGGGGCGCTCGACGGCGTCCCCGCCTGGGCTCGCGATCGTGCGAACCGGCGTGTCCTGGACCGAGCGCTCCGCGACCCGACCATCCCGGCCGCCCAGGCGTCCACGGCCGGGGTCGTCGCCCGGCGGATCGCGGCCGAGGAGGCAGCCGGTCGGCAGGTCCAGCTCCACCTGCTCGATCTGGCCGGCGACCGGGTGGCGCTGGCAGTGGGGGACCTGGACACCGCGGACGCGGTCGCACTCCTGGTTCCCGGCATCGCCAACACCCCGGGGAAGAGCCTCGGCGAACTGGTCACCAGAGCGAGGCGCATCAGCGAGGCGGCGACGGCCTCCGACGCCGGGACGACGGTCGCGACCATGGTCTGGCTTGGCTACAACCCGCCGAGCGGGGTCATCGGACTGTCGCGCGGACCCGCCGAGCAGGGCGGAACCGCGCTCGCGGCCGCCCTCGATGGCCTGGCGGCGGCCCGTACCGCGACCGCGACCGGGACGCCGCGCACGACGGTCGTGGCGCACAGCTACGGCACGGTCGTCGTCGACGAAGCCGCCGACGCCCCGGGAATGCTGGACGCCGATGCCCTCGCGCTCCTGGGCAGCCCGATCATGGAGGACGACGCGGCGAGCCTCGAGGTACCGGAGGTCTTCGATGCCGCTTCCAGCGGGGATCCGGTCGTGCGGATCCCGTTCGGGAACACCGAGTCGGACAGCTACGGCTCCACCGCACTGCCCGTCACGGGGGATATGGGGCACTCGGACTACTTCGAGGAGGACTACCCGACCCTTGCCGCGATCGGCGAGGTGGTCACCGGCCGGAGGAACCCGGAATGAGGCGTCCACCGCCCCGCGGGAACACGTCCGATCGCCCGGCGTTGGTCCCGGTGACGGCACGCCCACGGAAGGTCGCCCCCGGCACCTTGTCGGGCGAGTGGCTTACCGTGGCCCGCCGGGGGGCGAATCGCGGCGATGCTCCATCGTCGTGGCCTCCCGGAGTCGGGGGGCGTTCGGAACCGGATCACGGTTCGGCGCGTGCGGCGGCCCGACCGCCGCACCGGACGCACCACGCGCAGCAGTCGCACGAACTCGGCACCACCGCAGTACCACCGACAGGAGCACCGTGCCCACGAAGACCAGCGAGACCGGAAGCGAGAGCACCGACGCGACCGCCGGCGGCCCCAAGGCGCCCGCCCGGCGGAAGGCGGCCGCCTCCGGGGGCAAGCCGCTGGTCATCGTCGAGTCTCCGACCAAGGCGACCAAGATCGCCGGCTATCTGGGCTCCGGTTACATCGTCGAGGCGAGCGTCGGGCACATCCGCGACCTGCCCCGCAACGCCGCCGACGTACCGGCCGAGCACAAGGGCGCCGCCTGGGCGCGGCTCGGCGTCGACGTGGACAACTCCTTCGAGCCGCTCTACGTGGTCAGCCCCGACCGCAGGCAGCAGGTCAGTCGGCTCAAGCAGCTGGTGAAGGGCGCCAGTGAGGTCTACCTGGCGACAGACGAGGACCGCGAGGGCGAGGCCATCGCCTGGCACCTGGTCGACACGCTGAAGCCCACCGTCCCGGTGCGTCGCATGGTGTTCCACGAGATCACCCCCGAGGCGATCGCCCGCGCGGTCGCCAACCCCCGCGAGCTGGACACCGCTCTCGTCGACGCCCAGGAGACCCGGCGCATCCTCGACCGCCTCTACGGCTACGAGGTCAGCCCGGTGCTGTGGAAGAAAGTGCTGCCGAAGCTGTCGGCCGGTCGCGTCCAGTCGGTGGCCACCCGCATCGTCGTGGAGCGCGAGCGCGAGCGGATGGCCTTCCACTCCGCTGACTACTGGTCGCTGGAGGGCACCTTCGCGGTCCCGAAGCCGGCCGCGGCCACCGACGAGGGCGAGCCGACCACCGTGCGCGCCCGCCTGGTGAGTGTCGACGACAGCCGCGTGGCCACGGGCAAGGACTTCGACGCGGCGACCGGGCGCGTCAGCGGCGACGTCGTCCACCTCGACGAGGCCGGTGCCCGCGGGCTGGCAGCACGGCTCGAGGGCCGGCAGATGACGGTCGGCCGCGTCGACGAGAAGCCGTACCGCCGCCGTCCGTACGCCCCCTTCACCACCTCGACGCTGCAGATGGAGGCCGGCCGCAAGCTCGGCTGGTCATCGGCGCAGACCATGCGGGTGGCGCAGCGGCTGTACGAGAACGGCCACATCACCTACATGCGCACCGACTCGACCAACCTGTCCGACGAGGCCATCAACGCCGCGCGGCAGCAGGCCCGCGAGCTCTACGGCGACGCCTTCGTCCCGGCCGAGGCCCGGCGGTACAAGAGCAAGGCCAAGGGTGCGCAGGAGGCGCACGAGGCCATCCGGCCGGCCGGCGACAGCTTCCGCACCCCCGGACAGCTGGCCGCAGAGCTCGCGCGCGACGAGTTCCGGCTCTACGACCTGGTCTGGAAGCGCACGATCGCCTCGCAGATGTCCGACGCCGTGGGGCAGACCGTGAGCATCCGGCTGGCCGGGCGCAGCACCACCGACGAGGCGGTCGAGTTCACCGCGAGCGGCCGCACGATCACGTTCCCCGGCTTCCTCAAGGCCTACGTCGAGTCCCAGGACGAGAGCGGCCCCGCCAACGGTGACGACGACGACTCGGCCAGCGACGACGCCGAGCGCCGGCTGCCCCGCCTCGAGCGCGGGCAGAAGCTCGACACCCGTGAACTCGACGCCAAGGGACACAGCACCACCCCGCCGGCCCGCTACACCGAGCCGAGCCTGGTCGCGCGGCTCGAGGAGCTGGGCATCGGCCGCCCGTCGACCTTCGCCTCGATCATGCAGACGATCCAGGACCGCGGGTACGTCTGGAAGAAGGGCAACTCCCTGGTGCCCTCCTTCATCGCGTTCGCGGTGGTGAACCTGCTCGAGCAGCACTTCGCCCAGCTCGTCGACTACGACTTCACCGCTTCGCTGGAGGAGGAGCTCGACCAGATCGCCGGCGGCACGCTGCAGCGGGTCGACTGGCTGACCGAGTTCTACTTCGGCGGCGGGGGCCGCGGGGACGGCGGGATCGCCGAGTCCGGCGGCCTCAAGCAGATCGTCGGCCAGCGACTGGAGGAGATCGACGCCCGCGGCGTCAACTCCATCCCGCTGCGGGCCACCGGACCCGACGGGTCGCCGGTCATCGCCCGGGTGGGCCGCTACGGCCCGTACCTGCAGGCGGGTGGCGACGACGGCCCGCGGGTCAGCATTCCCGAGGATCTCGCGCCCGACGAGCTGACCAGCGAGAAGGTCACCGAGCTGCTCGAGGCCCCCTCGAGCGACCGCGAACTCGGCACCGACCCCGAGTCCGGCCACCCGGTCGTCGTCAAGGCCGGCCGGTACGGCCCGTACGTGACGACCGTCGTTCCCGAGGGCAGCAAGGACGCGCCCCGGACGGCCAGCCTCTTCAACTCCATGACGCCGGAGACGCTGACGCTCGAGCAGGCGCTCACCCTGCTGACGCTCCCGCGGACGGTCGGCGTCGCACCGGACGGCGAGGAGATCCAGGCGCTCAACGGGCGCTACGGGCCCTACCTGAAGAAGGGCACCGACTCCCGTTCGATCGACAGCGAGGACAAGCTGTTCAGCACCACGCTGGAGGAGGCGCTGGCGATCTTCGCCCAGCCCAAGCAGCGGGGACGCCGAGCCGCCGCCGAGCCGCTCAAGGAGCTCGGCCCGGACCCGGTGACCGAGGGCCAGGTGACCGTGCGCGAGGGCCGATTCGGGCCGTACGTCACCGACGGCGAGACCAATGCCAGCCTGCGCAAGGGCGACGACGTCGAGTCGATCACCATCGAGCGCGCCGCCGAACTGCTGGCCGACCGCCGCGCCCGCGGTCCGGCGACCAAGAAGAAGGCCGCCAAGAAGACGACCGCGAAGAAGACGGCGGCGAAGAAGGCCCCCGCCAAGAAGGTCGCGGCGAAGAAGACGGCAGCGCCGGTCACCGCCGGCTGACGGCGTCGGTGGCGGAGCCGAGGGAGTTCGAGCTGCGGGCCCGGGCGCTCTCCTTCGGTTCGGTGGCGGCCGAGTACGCCGCGCTGCGTCCCGGCTACCCGTCCGACGCGGTCGCGTTCCTGGTGGGAGACCGGTCCGCGCGGGTGCTGGACCTCGGGGCCGGCACCGGGCTGCTCACCGACGTCCTGCTGGCCGCCGGCCATGACGTGGTCGCCGTCGACCCCGCCCCGGAGATGCTCGCGCACCTGACCGCCCGCCATCCCCAGGTGGCCACCCTCGCCGGCGACGCCGAGGCGCTGCCGCTGGTCGACGCCGCGGTCGACGCCGTTCTCGTCGGACAGGCCGCGCACTGGTTCGACCCCCGGCCTGCGGCCGCGCAGATGCGCCGCGTGCTGCGACCCGGCGGTGTCGTCGGCCTGCTGTGGAACGTCCGCGACGACCGGATCCCCTGGGTCGCCGCCCTCTCCGAGCTGATGGCCGGCGAGGCCCTCGCCGGCGTCGAGGAGACCGTGGTGGCCGCGTTCGCCGCGGAACTCCGTGCGCACGTGGAGACGGTCGAATCCGCCGTCGTCCAGCGGCTGCCACCAGAGGACGTCGTCCGTCGGACCGCCACCAGCAGCTACGTCGTCACCATGGCAGACACCGACCGGCAGGCCTTCCTCCGGCGCGTGCGGCAGTTGGTGGACACGCACCCGGACACCCGGGGCCAGGCGCTGATCCCCGTGGCCTATCGCACCCGGGCGTTCCGGCTGACCCCGGGCTGACCGCTCGGCACGGTCACCCGGCGGGGTGCGGCTCCAGCAGTTCGAGCCGGTTGCCCACCGGGTCGGAGACGTAGAGCCGCCGGTGGCCGGGAAAGTCCGGGTCCCACTGCACGGGGTGCCCCGCTTCCTCGCACGCCGCGGCCAGCCGGTCGAGGTCTGCCGTCAACAGGCCGGGGTGCGCCTTGAGCGCCGGCCGGAAGTCCGCCTCGACCCCGCAGTGGATCTCCGCGCCGCCCGACCTGAACCAGGCGCCACCGCGGGCGGCCAGCACGGGCGGCTTGGCCACCTCGGTCATGCCGAGCACGCCGCCGTAGAAGGCGCGCAGCGCCTCCTCGCTCCCGGCGGGGCAGGCGACCTGGACGTGGTGCAGACCGGTGAGCACGGGAAGGACCTCCGGAAGAACGTCAGGACGGGCGGGACGCGACGGCGAACACCCGGCGGAACGGCAGCAGCGTCGTGCCGTCGTCCCGGGCGGGATAGGCGGTCCGGAGCGCCGCCGCGTACTCGGCGGTGAACTGCGCGGCGTCGTCGTCCGGGAGCAGGGCCAGCACCGGCCGCAGGACGGTGCTGCGGACCCAGGCGAGGACGGGATCGGTGCCGGTGAGCACGTGCAGGTACGTCGTCTCCCACACGTCGGGGGACAGGCCGCCGGCGGCCAGGACGTCGAAGTAGCCGGCCGGGTCCAGCACCGTGTCCGGCCGCGGCGCGGCCTCGGCCAGCCGGGACGCCCAGCGGGGGGAGCGGCACAGCTCCGCGAGCAGGACGTGCGTGGGAGCGCCGAAGTTGCCGGGCACCTGGACGGCGAGCCAGCCGCCGGGCCGCAGCCACCCCGCCCACTGGCGAAGCAGCTCCGCGTGACCGGGCACCCAGTGCAGGACCGCGTTGCTCACCACGACGTCGACCGGCGCGTCCGGAGCCCAGTCGCGGACGTCCCCCAGGACGAACTCGACGCGCCCGGGGACGGCGGACGTCGCGGCCGCGGCGAGCATCTCGGGGGAGGAGTCGACCCCGGTGACCCCCGCGCCGGGCCAGCGCTCGGCGAGCGTCGCGGTCATGGTGCCCTCGCCGCAGCCGAGGTCGACGACCGCCGACGGGGTCTCGGCGCCCACACGGTTGATCAGGTCGACGAACGGGCGCGCCCGCTCGCCGGCGTAGCGCAGGTAGCCGGCCGGATCCCAGCCGGTCGGGCGCGGGCGGGACCCAGCGGCGTCCCTCGACTGCTCGTCCGCACCCATCGGGAGGACCCTAGCCACCGGTTGCCGCGCGCTCCCGGCGTGGGGCGGCGGGTCTCCTCCGGGCGTAAACCTGCCGGATCCGTCGGCACCGACCGGTACCGTGAGGCCGCCGAGGGACAACTGCAGCTCACCCTCCGACCCCCGGGAGCCCCGATTCCGTCCGACCCGACGCCTCCGGCGCCGCCGCCCGACGACGCGGTGGACGCGCAGCCGGCCGAGCGGACCGCACCGCCGACCGGCGGTCCGCCGTCCGCGGGCGTCCCGGCGCCGCCGGCCGGTCGCGGGGGCGTGGGCGGGGCGGCCTCCGACGACCCGCCGGCCGGCGCGGTGGGGCTGGGCGCCAAGCTGCGGGCCGTCCTGCGGGTGCGGGACTTCCGCAAGCTCTGGCTGTCGATGTCGTTGTCCAGTTTCGGCGACTGGCTGGGTCTGCTCGCGATCACCGCCACCGCGACCTCCCTGGTCGACGGGTTCGCCGCGGCCAACTTCGCGCTCGGTGGCGTCCTGCTCTTCCGCCTGCTCCCGGCGATCGTCCTCGGGCCACTGGCCGGTGCTTTCGCCGACCGGTTCGACCGGCGCAAGACGATGGTGGTCGTCGACATCATCCGGTTCGGGCTGTTCGCGTCGATCCCCGTGGTCGACAACCTGATCTGGCTGTTCGTGGCGCAGTTCCTCATCGAGGCGTTCACGCTGTTCTGGATCCCGGCCAAGGAGGCCGCCGTCCCGAACATGCTCCGCAAGGACCAGTTGGAGCAGGCCAACCAGCTCTCCCTGGTCACCACGTACGGGCTCACTCCGGTGCTCGCGTCGATCGTCTTCGCGGTCCTGACGAGCGTCGGCGGCACGGTGTCCGACGTCATCCCCGGGGTCAACGAGGTCGACCTGGCGCTCTACCTGAACGCCTTGACCTTCCTCGTGGCCGCGTTCGTCATCTGGAACCTGCCGTCGATCAGCGGCCGCCGCGCGGCCGGTCCCGTGAAGTCGGAGGAGACGTTCCTCGGCTCGCTGAAACACGGCTTCTCCTTCGCCGGCCACACGCCGCTGGTGCGCGGTCTCATCGTCGGGATCACCGGCGCCATGGCAGCGGCCGGCGTCATCATCGCGACGGGGCAGGCCTTCGCGAACGCCCTCGGTGGCGGTGAGGCCGCCTACGGCCTGCTCTTCGGAGCCGTGTTCGTGGGACTCGGCACCGGCATCGCCTTCGGCCCGAGCATCGCCCGCGACCTCGCCCGCGAGCGGATCTTCGGCATCGCCATCGTCGGGGCGGGCGCGATGGTCCTGCTCATGTCCTGGACGTTCACGCTGTGGATCGCACTGCTGCTGGTCGTCTTCATGGGCTTCTTCGCCGGCATCGCCTACCTGGCCGGGTTCACGCTGCTCGGTACCGAGGTCGAGGACGAGATCCGCGGCCGGACCTTCGCCATCGTCCAGTCGCTGGTCCGTGCGGCGCTGATCCTGTCCCTCGCGGTGGTGCCGTTCGGGGTGGGGTTGATCGGGCAGCACGAGATCGACCTCGGGATCGGCACCGTCCCCGTGACCGGCGAGCGGGTCATGCTCTTCGTCGCCGGCCTGCTCGCCCTCGGCGTCGGGATCCTGTCCTACCGGCAGATGGACGACGGCCGGCCCGTGCCGCTGCTGGCCGACGTCGTCACCGCGCTCCGCCGGGACACCACTGCCCGCCGCCGGCTCGCCGGAGGAGGTGTGTTCATCGCCTTCGAGGGCGGTGAGGGCGCCGGGAAGTCCACCCAGGTGCGCCGCCTGCAGGAGTGGCTGACGAACGAGGGCCTGGTCGCGCGGGCCACCTTCGAACCGGGCGCGACGCAGTCCGGGGCAGGGATCCGGTCGATCGTCCTGAACCCGGCGCACACCGGGATCGCCTCGCGATCGGAGGCACTGCTCTACGCCGCCGACCGCGCCCAGCACGTGCACGACGTGCTGCGCCCGGCCCTGGACGCGGGCGAGGTGGTCATCACCGACCGGTTCGTCGACAGCTCCCTGGCGTACCAGGGCGCGGGCCGCACCATCCCGCTGGACGACGTCCGCATGCTGTCGCGCTGGGCGACCGAGGGCCTGGAGCCCGACCTCACCGTGCTGCTCGACCTCCCGCCCGAGGTGGGCCTGGCCCGTGCCCGGGGTCGGGCCGTCGCCGACCGCCTCGAGTCGGAGTCCCTGGACTTCCACCAGCGCGTGCGGCAGACCTTCGTCGCGCTCGCCGAGTCCGATCCGGACCGGTACCTGGTGGTGGACGCCCGCCAGTCGCCCGATGAGATCGCCGCGGTCATCCGCGTGCGGGTCGCCGAACTGCTCTCCGGCCTCCCGCTGCAGCAGATCCCCCAGGCTCCGGCCGAGGACGTCCCCGTGAACGGGCGCGCCCGGGTCGAGGGCCCGCACCATCCGCACGCCCAGACGGGCTCCACGCCCCAGTTGCACCCGTGACGGCGGCGGTGGAGGCGCCCGGAGTCTGGGGCCAGGTCGTCGGCCAGGCTGCCGTCGTCGCCGAACTGCGCGCGGCCATCGACAACCCCGCCGCGATGACGCACGCCTGGCTGTTCACCGGTCCGCCCGGGTCCGGCCGGTCGGTGGCGGCCCGGGCCTTCGCAGCCGCCCTGCAGTGCCCGGACGGCGGGGACGGCACGTGCCACGCCTGCCGCACGGTGCTCGCCGGCACCCACGCCGACGTGCACGTGGTGGTGCCGGACGGCCTGTCCATCGGGGCGGCCGAGGCCCGGGAGCTCGTGCGGGTGGCCGGGCGGGCGCCGTCCCAGGGGCGCTGGCAGGTGATCCTGGTCGAGGACGCCGACCGGATGACCGAGCAGGCGTCGAACGCCGTGCTCAAGATGATCGAGGAGCCGCCGCCGCGCACGGTGGTCATGCTCTGCGCGCCGAGCCTGCACCCCGACGACGTCCCGGTGACCATCCGCTCCCGGTGCCGCGTGGTGGCCCTGCGCACCCCGCCGGTGGACGCGATCGCCGACGTCCTCATGAGCCGGGACGGCGTGGACCCCGCGCTGGCGGCCTGGTCGGCCGGTGCGGCCGGCGGGCACGTCGGGCGGGCGCGGCGGCTGGCCCGCGACGAGGACGCCAGGCTGGCCCGCAAGGCCGTGCTCGACGTCCCCCTGTCGCTGGTCTCCCTGGCCGCCTGCCTCGACGCCGCCGACGACCTGGTCGGCGCGGCGCAGGAGGAGGCCGACGTCGCGACCGCCGCGCTCGACGGCGCGGAGACCGAGGCGGTCAAGGCGAGCCTCGGTGTCGGCGCCCGCGGACCGGGGATGGCCGCGGCCAGCCGTGGCGCCGGTCAGCTCAAGGAGCTGGAGCGGAAGCAGAAGTCCCGGGCCACGCGGCTCGGGCGGGACTCCCTGGACCGGGCGCTGGTCGACCTCGCCGGCCTCTACCGGGACGCTCTCGTCCTGGACGCCGCCGCAGCGGAGCCGCCGCAGCTGCTGCATCCCGATCGCCGGGCCGATGCGCAGGAACTGGCCCGCCGCATCGGCGCGGAGGGTGCGCTGCGGCGGATCGACGCGGTACTCGCCTGCCGGCTGGCGCTGGAGCAGAACGTCAAGCCGCGGATCGCCCTGGAGGCGCTGACCGTCGCGCTGCGGCTGCCCGCCTGAAGCCCTGACCCTGCGCGGATCGGGGACGGCGGTGTCGTACGCTGTTCCGGCACGTCCGCCGCCTTAGCTCAGTCGGTAGAGCATCTCACTCGTAATGAGAAGGTCGTCGGTTCGATTCCGACAGGCGGCTCTCCTCCACCAGCGGGTTCGTCCACCAGGACGGGCCCGCTGAGTCGTCTCCGGGGCCCCGTCGGGCTCAACCTGCTCGCTCGGCGGCACTCCGCTCGATGCAGAACTCGTTGCCCTCGGGGTCCCGCAGGGTCACCCAGCCGGTGCCGTCAGGGCGGCGGTGGTCCTCGTACAGGGTCGCGCCCAGGGCCAGGACGCGGTCGACCTCGGCGTCCCGCGTGCGCTCGGTCGGCACCCAGTCGATGTGCACCCGGTTCTTGACCGCCTTGACATCAGGCACGCGGATGAAGAGCAGTCCGGGAACGGGTTCGGGCGCCTCGACGAGGACCTCGTCGTCACCCGGTGCGTCCTCGTCGGAGACCGGCCAGCCGGTGACCGAGGCCCAGAACGTGCCCAGCTCGTAGGGATCGGCGCAGTCCACGGTCACGTGGCGAAGGATCATGGCGGCCGACGCTATCGGCGGCCGCGCGCGGTGGCACCCGACTAACGACGGACGGCGGCACACCTCAGTGAGGTGTGCCGCCGTCCGGGCGAGCGAGAAGACCAGGACGACCCGGATCAGGTGTGGTAGTTCCCGTCCTTGGCGCGCTGGATCGAGGCCATGATCTCGGCCTCGGCAGCCTCGCGGCCGACCCACTCGGCGCCCTCGACCGACTTGCCCGGCTCGAGGTCCTTGTAGGTCTCGAAGAAGTGCTGGATCTCCAGCCGGTCGAACTCCGACACGTCGGAGATGTCGACCAGGTGGGCCTGCCGGGGGTCCGTCGCCGGAACGGTGAGGACCTTGTCGTCCCCGCCCTTCTCATCGGTCATCCGGAACATGCCGATGGCCCGGCAGGTGATGAGGCATCCGGGGAACGTCGGCTCCTCGAGCAGCACCAGGGCGTCGAGCGGGTCGCCGTCCTGCCCCAGGGTGTTCTCGATGTAGCCGTAGTCCGCCGGATAGCGGGTGGAGGTGAACAGCATCCGGTCCAAGCGGATGCGTCCGGTGGCATGGTCCAGCTCGTACTTGTTCCGCTGGCCCTTCGGGATTTCTACCGTCACGTCGAACTGCACCCGCTTAGTGTGACCCACGGCGACCCCGCGTATTCGGCGGAGGTCCCTCTCAGGGGGTGGGCACCATCGCGTCGAGCGGTTCGACGATCGTCACAGCGAAGACAGGGCGCTTCCGGCGACGCCTCGCGATGGGGGTCATAGGCCTCGTCCTGCTGCTCATCGCGGGCATCGTCGGCGTGGGCGTGCTGCTGACCGGCGGAGGTGGGGACGACGGCACCGACGCCGTCGCCGTCCCCGAGGCCGTGCTGCCCGACCTCGGCGACTCGGTGCCCGTGCTCGCCGCGCTCTCCAGCGACGCACCCGCTCCCGACCCGACGGTCCTCAGCAGCCAGCTGACCCCGCTGCTCACGGCGGCCGGTCTCGGGGACGGCGTCTCCGCCGAGGTCGTGGACGTCGCCACCAAGGACGTCCTCCTCGACCTGGACGCCGCCGATCCGGCGACCCCCGCATCGACGGCCAAGCTGCTCACCGCCGCGGCCGCACTGACCACGCTCGAGCCGTCGGACACCCTGGAGACGACGGTCGTCGCCGGCGCGACCCCCGGTGAGGTCGTCCTGGTCGGCGGCGGCGATCTCACGCTCTCCCGCACCGCCCCGTCCCAGACGTACCCGGGGGCGCCGACGGTCGCGGACCTCGCCACCCAGGTCGTCGCTGCGATGCCGGCCGGCACGGCGGTGACCCGCGTCGTCGTCGACAGTTCGCTGTTCACCGGCCCGCTGACCGCCAGCGGCTGGGGCACGGCCGATGCGCCGTCCAGCTACGCCGCCCCGGTCACCGCCACCGCCGTCGACGGCGCCCGCGTCAGTCCGGGATCGACGGCGCGCAGCGGCCAGCCCGGTCTGGACGCCGGCTCCGCGCTGGCCGACGCCTTGGGCGCGCGCGGCGCCACGGTGGTCCTCGGCGAGGCCCCTCCGGGGGCGAAGACGCTGGCGACGGTCCGCTCCGCGCCGATCTCCCGGCTTGTGGAGCAGGCCCTCTCGATGTCGGACAACATGCTCGCCGAGGCGCTCGCCCGGCAGGTGGCCATCGCCCGCGACCTCCCGGCCAGCTTCGAGGGGGCCGCGCAGGGCGTCACCGACGCGCTCCGGGAAGCCGGGATCGACGTCACGGGGGTCACGCTCTCCGACGGCAGCGGACTCTCCCGTGAGGACCGCGTCCCCGCCTCGGTCCTCACGGCAGTGGTCGGCGGCGCCGCCGACGACAGCCTGGACGGCACGTCCGCGATCCTCTCCGGGCTCCCGGTGGCCGGCTACGACGGCACCCTGTTCGACCGGGGCGAGGCCGGCAGCGCGCCGGGCACCGTCCGCGCCAAGACCGGCACGCTGCTCGGGGTGCACGCCCTCGCCGGCACGGTGGTGACCACCGACGGGCGGCTGCTCGCCTTCGCCGTCGTGGCCGACGGGTCGGGCAGCGATGCCGCGGCGGAAGCCGCGCTGGACGAGGTGGCGGCGGCGCTGGCGGCCTGCGGCTGTCGGTGACGGGGCCCTTCCACCGGGTACCGTGAGGCGATGACTAGCGCCTCCTCGATGGTCGACTGGGATCTGGCCGGCCGCACCGCCCGGCGGCTGATGAGCGCCGGACCGGCCACGACACGTGACGAGGCCGCGGACGTCGTCCGTGAGCTGCACGAGGCGGCCGCCGTCGCCGTCGCGCACGTCGAGAAGCTGACCGGTCTGCGACCCGTTCCCGGCGGACCGGTCCCCGAGGTCGCGGTCGTCGACCGCCCCGGCTGGGTCGACGCCAACACGAGCGGCATGGCCGCGCTGCTGAACCCGCTGGTCGAGGCGCTCACGGAGAAGCAGGACTCCAAGCCCGGGGCGATCGCCACCGCCATCGGGTCGCGCGCCACGGGACTGCAGGCCGGCGGGCTGCTGGCCTTCCTCTCCTCACGCGTGCTGGGGCAGTACGAGGTCTTCGGCACGGGAGGCCGCCTGCTCCTGGTGGCCCCGAACATCGTCGCCACCGAGCGGAAGCTCGGCGTCGATCCGGCCGACTTCCGGCTCTGGGTCTGCCTCCACGAGGTCACCCACCAGTTGCAGTTCACCGCGGTCCCGTGGCTGCGCGGCCACCTCGAGTCCGAGATCGCCGAGTTCGTGGAGGCCACCGACCTCACGTCCGACGTGCTCCGCGAGCGGCTGCAGGACGTCCTCCGCAGCGTCGGGGACGCCATCCGCGGCGGGGAGGGGGAGTCGGAGGGGCTGATGGCCCTCATCCAGGACCCCGCGCAGCGCGCCGTCCTCGACCGGGTCACCGCGGTGATGAGCCTCGTGGAGGGGCACGCCGAGTACGTCATGGACGGCGTCGGTCCGGACGTCGTCCCCACGGTGAAGACCCTGCGCAAGCGGTTCGCCCAGCGACGCAAGGGCCGGGGCCCGCTGGACCGCGTCCTGCGGCGGCTGCTGGGTCTGGAGCAGAAGATGAAGCAGTACGCCGAGGGTCGGATCTTTGTCGGCGGGGTCATCGACCTGGTCGGCATGGAGGGCTTCAACCGCGTGTGGGAGGGGCCTGCGAACCTGCCGCGGCTCGAGGAGCTCACCGCCCCCGAGCTGTGGGTGGAGCGCGTCATCGGCCGCCCGGCCATCCCCGCCTGACCCCGGCTCGCCCGACGCCATGACCGGCCCTGACCCGTCGGTCGCGCGGATCCGCAGCGCCGTCCGGCCAGCGCTGACCGCCTCCGACCAGCCGGTGCTCGTCGCCTGCAGCGGGGGCGCGGACTCCCTCGCGCTGGCCGCCGGCATCGCCTTCGAGGCGCCCCGCGCAGGGGTACCGGCCGGCGCCGTGACGGTCGACCACGGCCTGCAGGCCGGCTCCGACGAACGGGCCGAGGCCACCGCGACCCTGCTGCGCAACCTCGGGCTCGCCCCGGTCACCGTCGTCCGGGTGGAGGTCGCCCGGCTTGGCGGCCCCGAGGCCGCGGCCCGGACGGCCCGCTACGACGCCCTGCGGACGGCGGCCGCCGAGCACGGGGCCCGTGTCGCCCTGGGGCACACCCTCGACGATCAGGCCGAGACCGTGCTGCTCGGGCTGGGCCGGGGGTCGGGTCCCCGGTCGGTGGCCGGGATGGTGGCGGAGCGGCCGCCCTTCTGGCGCCCGCTGCTCGGGATCCGGCGCGCGACCACATCGACGGCCTGTGCCGCGCTCGAGCTGCCGGTCTGGGACGACCCGTGGAACGACGACCCGGCCTACACCCGGGTGCGGCTGCGGACCGAGGCGCTGCCGCTGCTCGAAGAGGTGCTCGGCGGCGGTGTCGCGCCAGCGCTCGCCCGCACCGCCGGACTGCTGCGCGAGGACCTCGACCTCCTCGACGGGCTCGCCCGCGCCGCACTGGAGGAACTCGCCGGCGACCGCGGCCTGCCGGCCCGGGAGACGGCTGCGCTGCCCGCCGCGCTGCGCCGCCGGGTGCTCCGCGACTGGCTGCGCGCAGCCGCCGTGCCGGACCTGCAGGCGGTGCACCTGGCCGCCGTCGACGCGCTGCTCACCGACTGGCGGGGGCAGGGTCGGGTCGACCTACCGGGCGGCGCGGGTGTCGTCCGGACGTCTGGCACCCTGACGCTGGTTCCCGCGCAGCACGGCGGCGGGCCGCCAGCCACCCCCGACCTCGAGGAGCCTGATCCGTGACCGAGCCTGCGACGAAATCCGGAGCGCTGGGTCCCGACCACGGCTACGGCCCGGACATCGACCACGTCCTGCTGAGCGAGGAGCAGATCCAGGCCAAGATCGCCGAGCTCGCCGAACAGATCGCCACGGACTACGCCGGCAAGGAGGTCCTGCTGGTCGGTGTCCTCAAGGGCGCGGTGCTGTTCATGAGCGACTTCGCGCGGGCACTGCAGCTGCCGACGCAGATGGAGTTCATGGCCGTCTCCTCCTACGGGTCGGCCACCAGCTCCTCCGGCGTCGTGCGGATCCTCAAGGACCTCGACCGCGACATCACCGACAAGCACGTGCTCGTGCTCGAGGACATCATCGACTCCGGGCTCACGCTGTCGTGGCTGCTGAAGAACCTCGGCGGCCGCGCACCGGCGTCCCTGGAGGTCTGCGCCCTGCTGCGCAAGCCCGACGCCGTCAAGGTCGACGTCCCGGTGAAGTACATCGGGTTCGACATCCCCAACGAGTTCGTCATCGGCTACGGCCTGGACTACGCCGAGCGCTACCGCGACCTGCCCTACATCGCCACCCTGAAGCCCGAGGTCTATCAGTGACATCTGTCGGCCCTCCGGGCCGACGACCGCGGCCAGGAGCCGTCCCCGGCTCGCGCTGAGCCGGTCCGTCGCACTACGTGGGGAGCCTCCGGCCCCGCCGCGCAGCACGACCCTCGCAGGGCGGCTCGCCTCGACCCGTCGTCGGGGACCCTTCGGGCCCCACTCCTCCGGGCCATTCCGAGCGTGCGTCCAGCGGTTGCACAGGTGCCCCGGTGTACCGTCGATCACGACGACGCTGCACCCAGCGCCGGGGTGCTCGCCCCAGTCGCAGGCGGCGTCCCCGGACGATCAGGAGGGTGGACGGGCCGGCCGGAAACCCGGCGCCCGGCATCGGTGTATGGAACGTAAGAAGATCTTTCGCTCCGTGTGGTTCTGGGTCGTTCTCGTCGTCCTCGTTGCCCTCACGTTCTCCTCGCTGTTCCGCGGCAACGGTGGCTACCAGGAGGTCTCGACCTCCACGGCCCTCGAACAGTTCGCGGACGGCAACGTCCGGTCGGCGACGATCAACGACAAGGAACAGACGCTCGACCTCGAGCTGAGGAAGGCCGTCGAGGGCAGCGACAAGGTCACCGCGGCCTACCCGCTCGGTGCCTCCGACGACGTCTTCGGCATCGTGTCCGGGACCTCGGCCGACGGCACCTCCACGGGCAGCGACGCCGTCGACTTCGACACCAACGTCACCCAGGACAGCCTCCTCGTCAGCCTCCTGGTCAGCTTCCTGCCGTTCCTGATCCTCCTCCTGCTGCTGTTCTGGCTGTTCAACTCCATGCAGGGCGGTGGCCGCGGGGTCATGGCCTTCGGCAAGTCCAAGGCCAAGCAGGTCACCAAGGACACTCCCAAGACGACGTTCGCCGACGTCGCCGGCGCCGACGAGGCCGTCGAGGAGTTGTACGAGATCAAGGACTTCCTGCAGAACCCGGTCAAGTTCCAGGCCGTGGGCGCGAAGATCCCCAAGGGCGTGCTGCTGTTCGGCCCGCCCGGAACCGGCAAGACGCTCCTCGCCCGCGCCGTCGCCGGCGAGGCCGGCGTGCCGTTCTTCTCGATCTCCGGCTCGGACTTCGTCGAGATGTTCGTGGGTGTGGGTGCCAGCCGCGTGCGCGACCTGTTCGAGCAGGCCAAGCAGAACGCCCCCGCGATCATCTTCGTCGACGAGATCGACGCCGTCGGGCGGCACCGCGGCGCCGGTATGGGCGGCGGCCACGACGAGCGGGAGCAGACGCTCAACCAGATGCTCGTCGAGATGGACGGCTTCGACGTCAAGGGCGGCGTGATCATGATCGCCGCGACGAACCGGCCCGACATCCTCGACCCCGCGTTGCTGCGCCCGGGCCGCTTCGACCGGCAGATCGCCGTCGATCGGCCGGACATGCTGGGTCGCAAGGCGATCCTGTCGGTGCACGCCAAGGGCAAGCCGCTCGCGCCCGACGTCGACCTGGAGACCGTGGCCCGCCGCACCCCGGGCTTCACCGGCGCAGACCTGGCCAACGTGCTCAACGAGGCCGCGCTGCTGACCGCCCGCCACAACGGGTCGCTGATCACCGACGCCAGCCTCGAGGAGGCGATCGACCGCGTGCTCTCCGGTCCGGAGCGCAAGACGCGGGCGATGAGCGAGAAGGAGAAGAAGGTCACCGCCTACCACGAGGGCGGGCACGCCCTGGTGGCGCACGCACTGCCCAACCTGGACCCGGTGCACAAGGTGACGATCCTGCCGCGCGGCCGGTCGCTCGGGCACACGCTCGTGCTGCCGACCGAGGACAAGTACACCCAGACCCGCTCGGAGATGATCGACACGCTGGCGTACGCGCTGGGTGGCCGGGCTGCCGAGGAACTGGTCTTCCACGAGCCGACCACGGGTGCGGGGAACGACATCGAGAAGGCCACCTCGATGGCCCGCGCGATGGTCACCCAGTACGGCATGAGCGCCAAGCTCGGTGCGGTCAAGTACGGCAGCACCGACGCCGAACCGTTCCTGGGCCGCGACATGGGCTCCCGGCCGGACTACTCCGAGGCGGTGGCCGCCGACATCGACGCCGAGATCCGGGCGCTGATCGAGGCCGCGCACGACGAGGCCTGGGAGATCCTGGTCGAGTACCGGCCGGTCCTGGACCAGCTCGTGCTCGAGCTGATGGAGAAGGAGACGCTGTCCAAGGAGGACATGGCGCGCATCTGTGCGCCGGTCGTCAAGCGGCCCTCCCTCGCCCCCTACAACGGCTTCGGCAAGCGCACGCCGTCCGACCAGCCGCCCGTGCAGACCCCGTCCGAGCGGGCCGGCCAGAACGGTCACGCCGCCAACGACACGACCCCGGTCGGTGACGTCGGAGCTCCGGCTCCCCGATGAGCGAGGTCCCTGCCGAGCCCACCGACCCGGTAAGGCCGGGTCCGCGGAAGATCGACGAGGCGCGCGCCGCCGCGGCGGTCCGCGAGCTGCTGCTCGCCGTCGGCGAGGACCCCGACCGGCCGGGGCTGCAGGAAACCCCGCAACGGGTCGCCCGCGCCTACGCGGAGACCTTCGGCGGGCTCGGGCAGGACCCCTACGACATCCTGGCCACCACGTTCGACGAGAACCACGACGAGATGGTCCTGGTCAAGGACATCCCGATGTACTCGACCTGCGAGCACCATCTGGTGCCCTTCCACGGGGCCGCGCACATCGGCTACATCCCGGGTGAGGACGGCCGGGTCACCGGGCTGTCGAAGCTGGCCCGGCTGGTGGACGTCTACGCCCGGCGGCCGCAGGTCCAGGAGCGGATGACCAGCCAGATCGCCGACGCCCTCAACGACGTGCTGAAGCCGCGCGGCGTGCTGGTCGTCATCGAGGCCGAGCACCTGTGCATGGCGATGCGCGGCATCCGCAAGCCGGGCGCCACCACGGTCACCTCCGCGGTGCGCGGCATCTTCCGCGACAATCCGGCGACCCGGAGCGAGGCGATGAGCCTCGTGCTCCGTCGATGATCCCGCTGCCGCGCCCCGGTCGGTGCGTGGTGATGGGCGTCCTCAACGTCACCCCGGACTCCTTCAGCGACGGCGGCTGCTTCGCCGACACCCCCTCTGCGGTCGCGCACGGCCTGCTGATGCACGCCGCGGGCGCCGACTACGTGGACGTCGGTGGCGAGTCCACCCGTCCCGGGGCCGACCGGGTCGACGCCGAGGAGGAGTGCCGCCGCGTGCTCCCCGTCATCCGTGAGCTGAGCGCCGCGGGGGTGCGCACCAGCGTCGACACCACCCGGTCGGAGGTCGCCGAGGCCGCCATCGAGTCCGGCGCGACCCTCGTCAACGACGTCAGCGGCGGTCTCGCCGACGACGGCATGGCCAAGCTGGTCGCCGACGCCGGCGTCCCGTGGGTGCTCATGCACTGGCGTGGTCACAGCCGGGAGATGTACGCGGCCGCCCGCTACGGCGACGTCGTCACCGAGGTGTGTGCCGAGCTCACGGCCCGGGTCGAGGACGTCGTCGCCGCGGGGGTCGCGCCCGAGCAGCTGGTGCTCGACCCCGGGCTCGGCTTCGCCAAGCGCGCCGAGCACAACTGGGCCCTGCTGGCCGGGCTCGACCGGCTCGTGGGGCTGGGGCTGCCGGTGCTCGTCGGCGCCTCCCGCAAGACCTTCCTCGGCCGCCTGCTGGCCGGCGACGACGGTGCGGTGCGGCCGGCCGAGCTCCGCGACGACGCGACGCTGGCCACCACCGTCCTGGCCGCGCAGGCCGGCGCGTGGGGGGTGCGCGTGCACGACGCGGGCGCCTCGGTGGACGCCGTCCGCACCGTCGAGGCCGTGCGTGCCGCCCGGAGCGCCGTCCGTGGCTGATCCCCGCCCCGCCTCCCCGACGCCCGACCGCATCACGCTGCGCGGGGTGCGCGCCCACGCCCATCACGGCGTCTACGCCTTCGAGCGGGAGCGCGGGCAGATGTTCCGCGTCGACGCCGTCCTGGAGCTCGACACGCGCGCGGCGGCGGCGGGGGACGACCTCGACAAGACCGTCAACTACGCCGAGCTGGCGCAGAAGCTGTACGCCGTCCTGACCGGCGAGCCGGTCAACCTGCTGGAGACGCTCGCCCAGCGCCTCGCGATGGTCTGCCTGGCCGACGCCCTGGTGGACGCCGTCGAGATCACCGTGCACAAGCCGCAGGCCGAGCTCGGGGTGCCGTTCGACGACGTCACCGTCACCATCCGCCGGGAACGCCCGTGAGTCGTGCGGTGCTCTCGCTGGGCGCGAATCTCGGTGACCGGGCCGGCGCGATCCGGGCGGCGATCAAGGCCCTCAAGGACGACGGGCTGGTCGCCCGCTCGACCCTCTACGAGACCCCGCCGTGGGGTCCGGTCGAGCAGCCGCCGTACCTGAACGCCATCGTCGTGGTCTCCGGTCCGCGGGACGCCTCCGGGTGGCTGGTCCGGGCCCACGAGCTGGAGCAGGCGGCCGGCCGCACCCGCGAGCAGCGCTGGGGCCCGCGCACCCTCGACGTCGACATCGTCACGGTCACCGCGGACGACGGGACGCCGGTGCTGTCCGACGACCCGAGGCTGACGCTGCCGCATCCCCACGCGCACGAGCGGGCGTTCGTCCTGCTGCCGTGGGCGACGCTGGAACCGGGCGCGGTGCTGCCCGGCAGGGGACGGGTCGCCGACCTGCTCGCCGCGCTGCCCGCCGACGACCTGCTGGCGGTCACCCGCTGGGACCACCTGCATTGACCCCCATCCGCCGGCGCGACCTCGTCGTCCTGACCGCCGGTCTCGCCGTCGCGTCCTGGCTGCTGGTGCGCGCCTACTACGGGGAGCTCCCTCGGCTGGACTGGTGGCTGCCCCTCCCGCTGGCGGTGCTCGCCGTCGCGGAGGCGTTCGGTGCCCGGACGCTCCGCATCCGGCTCACTGCGCTCCGCGAAGCCCGGGCCGCCCACATCCGTGGCGGTGCCAAGCCGCCGACCGGACCGGTGCGGCCGGTGGAGCCGATGCTGGTTGCCCGCCTGGCCGTGCTCGCCCAGGCCAGCGCCTACGTGGGCGCGGTCTTCACCGGCATCTGGATCGGGGTGCTGATCCACGTCGCGCCGGCGCTCCGGCGCCTCCAGGCCGCGGGGTCGGACACCGTCACCGCCTCGGTGGGCATCGTCTGCTCCGCCGCGCTGGTGGCTGCCGCCCTGTGGCTGGAGTCGGTCTGCCGCGTTCCACCCGAGGACAGCGATCCCACCGAGGGCGTCTCCGCCTGAAGTTCGCCGTGGACCCGGTGCGGGGCCGGAGGCTATGACACTGTCGTCCTCCGGACGACACCGCGGCCAGGAGCCGTCCCCCTGCTGCGCTGAGCGTGTCCGTCGCGCCTTCGCGGGACCCTCCGGGCCCCACTCGGCGCGACAGATCACACCGAGCCGGCGGTCTCGGGGACGGTGCCTTCCACGGATCGGCGAAGTGCTGCGTGCAGGGAGTCCGGGGTGAGGACGCCGAGGAACCGGTCCCCGTCGAGCACCGCGACCCAGCCCGCCTCCTCCTGGAGCATCACGGCCATCGCCGTCTTCAGCGACGCGTCCACCGGCACCCAGGCCTCCATGCGCCGGGCGGCGGAGCCGACGGTGCCGCCCCCGGTGGCCCGATCGGCCGACAGCCACCCGTGCAGGTTCTCCGCATCGTCGAGGACGACGGCCCAGCGGGCGCCCGACCGCTCCATCGCCGCCCGCGCGTCGGCAACGCCGTCGCGGACGTGCACGACGGGCGGCCGCTCCAGGTCGGCGGTGTCGATGCCGGTCACCGCCAGCCGCTTGAGCCCGCGGTCGGAGCCGACGAAGTCGGCGACGAAGGCGTTGGCCGGCCGGCCCAGGAGGTCGGCAGGCGTGGCGAACTGCTCCACGTGCCCGCCCTGGCTCATCACGGCGATGCGATCGCCGATCCGCACGGCCTCCTCGATGTCGTGGGTGACGAAGACGATGGTCTTGCGCACGGTCTCCTGCAGCCGCAGGAACTCCGACTGCAGGCGCTCACGGACGACGGGGTCGACGGCGGAGAACGGTTCGTCCATCAGGAGCACCGCGGGGTCGGCGGCGAGTGCGCGCGCGACGCCGGCGCGCTGGCGCTGACCGCCCGACAGCTGCGCGGGATAGCGGTCGGCATGCAGCGCCGGGTCGAGGCCGACGATGTCCATGAGCTCGTCGACCCGGCTCTGGATCCGCGACTTGCTCCACCCGAGGAGTCTCGGGACCGTGCCGATGTTGGTGCGCACCGTCTGGTGCGGGAACAGCCCGATGCTCTGGATGACGTAGCCGATGCGGCGGCGCAGCTGATCGGGATCCACGCGGGTGACGTCCTCGCCGTCGAGCAGGATCCGCCCGGTGGAGGGCTCGATCAGCCGGTTGATCATCTTCATCGTCGTCGTCTTGCCGCACCCGGACGGGCCGACCAGGACGGTGAGCTCCCCGGCGGCGAAGGTGAGGTCGAGCTCGGCGACGCCCACGGTCCCGTCGGCGTAGACCTTGCTGACGCCCTCCAGGCGGATCTCGGCGGCCCCGCCCGTGCCGATCGGTGCGCTGGCTGATCCGGTCGACTGCGCAGTAGCGTCCACGGGGTGGCCCTCCTGGAAAGCGCCCGGTGAGCGCGGGTTCGAGTCCGTCCGGCGGCGTGACGCTCGCGGTGGACGCGGCGCCGAACCCCTGGTTCGACCCTTCCTACGTGATCGACAACTGGGACACCATTCTGCGTTACCTCACTGAGCACGTGCGGCTCACCGTCTCCGCCGTCGTCCTCGGTGCCCTGATCGCATTGCCGCTGGCGCTCCTGGCCCGCCGCAGCCGCTTCCTCGCCGGCCCCGTCCTCGGCCTGTCGACGGTGATCTACACGATCCCGTCGCTGGCCATGTTCGCCTTCATCTTCCCGTTCACGGGGCTGTCGTCGAACACCGTGCTCATCGGGCTGGTGGCGTACTCGCTGGTCATCCTCGTGCGGAACTTCCTCGCCGGGCTGCAGGGCGTCCCCGACGACGTCCGTGAGGCCGGCCGGGCCATGGGCTACGGGAACCTGCGCCTGTTCTGGCAGATCGACCTGCCGCTCGCGCTGCCCGCCTTCATGGCCGGGCTGCGGATCGCGACCGTCTCCACCGTCGCCCTCACGACCGTCGGCGTCCTCGTCGGGCACGGCGGCCTCGGCCAGCTGATCACCGGCGGCTTCAACGCGAACTTCTACCGCGCCGAGATCGTCACCGGCGCCCTCGGCTGCGTGCTCCTGGCGCTGGTGGCCGATGTGCTGCTGGCCGGCGTCGAGCGGCTGCTCACCCCCTGGGCGCGGCTGGTGCGGGCATGAACGCATTCGGGGACGCGTGGATCTACCTCAACGATCCGTTCAACTGGACCCGCGACAACGGGATCCTGGACCTCCTGGTCCAGCACCTCACGATCTCCGCGGTCGCGGTCCTCGCCGCCCTGCTGTTCGCCCTCCCGCTCGGCATCGCGCTGGGCACCTCCGGCCGCGGGGGCGGCGTCGTCGTCGTCCTGTCCAACGTGAGTCGCGCCATCCCGACGCTGGCGCTGCTCACCCTGTTCGCCGTCAGCCCGATCGGCTTCGGCCCACGGGCCACCACGATCGCGCTGGCCGTCTTCGCGTTCCCGCCGATCCTCACCAACACGTTCGTCGGCTTCCGCGGGGTCGACGCCGACGTCCGCGAGGCAGCCCGCGCCATGGGCCTGAGCCGGGGGCAGGTGATCCGCCGGGTCGACCTGCCGCTCGCGCTGCCGCTGGTCATGACCGGGGTGCGCACCTCGGCGGTCCAGGTCGTGGCGACGGCGTCCCTGGCCGCACTCGTCGCAGGAGGGGGGCTCGGCCGGATCGTGGCCCTCGGCTTCGGCCAGCAGGACTACGGCCAGATGATCGCCGGAGCGATCCTCATCGCCGCCCTCGCCCTGCTCACCGAGCTGGCCCTCGTGCTCGTCACCTGGGCCGTCACGCCGGGGCCTCGCGTCTTCCCCTTCCTGCGGCCCCGCACCCGTCCCGTGGGAACCGAGCCCGAGCCGGTGGCCGCCGGGATGCCGCTGTGAGCGCCGTCCTCCGGTAACGAAAGCGCAACCCCTGCCCAACTGGATTGCATTGCGTGCAACGGAGGGGTTCGATCAAGGCGCGGGAGTCCTCTCGCCAGACACGCGTCGCGGCCGCACGGCCGCACGGGACACAGAAGGCGGGCAGTCATGCGCGCGCGATTCCGGTTCATTGCTCCACTTGCGATCGCAGTCGCGCTGACCGCGGCGTGCGGGGAGTCGGGCTCCTCGGGCACCGGGGGTGACAGCGACAGCAGCGCGGCGTCCGGTGAGACCTGCGCGCCGGTCGCCGGCGACCAGCTCGTCGTCCTCGAGGACGACAAGCACCTGCAGAACGCCGACAACGTCATCCCGGCCGTGAACGCCCAGACCGCGAACAGCCAGCCTGCGCTGCTCCCGGCCCTCAACGCCGTATCGGGGGCACTCACCACCGACGACCTCGTCGAGATGAACGCGGCCGTGGACGTCGACCGGCAGAGCGCCGAGGACGTCGCCGCCGCCTGGGTCGAGGAGAGCGGCGTCGCCGACGGGCTGGAGCAGGGCAGCGGAGCGATCGCCGTCGGCGGCGCGGGCTTCACCGAGTCCACCGTCCTGGCCAACGTCTACGCCGACGTCCTGACGGCGGCCGGCTTCGACGCCTCGGTCCGCGAGGTGGGCAGCCGCGAGCTCTACCTCGAGGCGCTCAAGGGCGGCACGGAGATCCAGGCCTTCCCGGAGTACCTCGCCACCGTCACCGAGTTCCTCGAGGGTGACGACGCCACGCAGGTCGCCAGCGGGGACGTCGACGAGACCCTCACCGCGCTCGAGCCGCTGGCACAGGCCGCGGGGCTGGCCTTCGGTGAGCCGTCCGACGCCGTCGACCAGAACGCCTTCGCCGTCACCACGGCCTTCGCAGACAAGGTGGGCGTCGAGACGCTCTCGGAGCTGGCCGAGGCCTGCAGCGACGGGTCGCTGGTCCTGGGCGGTCCGGCCGAGTGCCCCGAGCGCCCGTTCTGCCAGCCGGGTCTCGAGGAGACCTACGGCCTGAAGTTCGCCGACTTCCAGGAGTACGGCGACACCGGCGGCCCGCTCACCAAGGCCGCCATCCAGCAGGGCGAGGTCTCGATGGGGCTGGTCTTCAGCTCCGACGGCGCGCTCGCGCAGTAGGAGGACCACCCCTCCCGAGCTCGGCGCGGGAGGGGTGGAGGGTGGCCGTCAGTAGTAGCCGCCGGGGGGCAATTGCTCCCCGGCGGCTACCTGCGTCGCCAGCCGGTTGCCCTCCGGGGCCAACGGGCACGACCAGCGCGGGTCGTAGGTGCACGACGGGTGGTAGGCGAAGTTCAGGTCCACGACCAGCCGGCCACCGGTCCCGCCCAGGTCGGCGCCCTTGACCGTGTCCAGCAGGTAGCGGCCGCCGCCGTACGTCGTTCCGCCCGCACTGCCGTCGCGCAACGGGAGGAAGACGCCGCCGCCGTAGCTGCCCAGCCACCACACGTCCAGCCGCCCCACATCGCCGAGCTGTACCGCGCCGATCCGGTCGAAGGGCACCACGCCGTCGGTGGCGGTGGGCACCTCGAGCCGCTGGGCTTCGGCCGGCTCCACGACGACGTCGAACCGCAGGGCAGGGTCGTACGGCGCGAACGGCAGACCGCGGAAGGCCTCCCGGGCCGCCTCGTCCAACGGCGAGTGTGGGTGTGTGGCGAACAACTCGTCGCGACCGTCGCGCCAGGTGCGCCAGCCGGACTCCGGGTCGCTCGCGCGCCGTGCGCCGGCGTAGAGGGCGCTCACCCGGCGGCGCCAGTCGAGCAGCGTCAGCGTCATGCGGCCACTCTGGCAGCAGTCCGGTCACGACGCGGCTGCGACCTCGGTGATCGACCGCGCACGGAGAGCTTCCGCCGCTAGGCTGGGGTCCATGCCCCGCCGTGAGGACGACGACGTCGCCCCCCGGCCCGGCGGCTTCAGCACCCCGGCGCTGACCCTCGTCGGCGGGTTCGCCCTCGCCGCCGCAGCCACCCTCGCGGTCTTCCTGACCGACAACCCCCAGTACCTCCGGATCGCCGTCGTGGCGGTGGCCTGGGCCTTCGTTCTGGCCGCCTTCGCCGCAGGTCGCCGCGGCACCGACCGGGCGGCCGCCGCGGCCCGGGAGCTGGAGCTGCGCCGCGCCTACGAACTCGAGCTCGAGCGGGAGGTCGCCGCCCGGCACGAGTACGAGCTGGAGCTGGAGAACGAGCTCCGCCGCGAGACCGAGGACTCGATGCGCTACGAGCTCGACGCGCTGCGCGGGGACATCGCCGCGCTGGCGAGCCTGCGTGACGAGGTCGCCCGGGTGTCCGAGCTGCGCGGTGACCTCGCGGCGCTGACCTCGCTGCGCGACGAGGTGGCGCGGGTCGCCGCGCTGCGGGACGACGTCGCCTCGCTGAACTCGCTGCACGAGGAACTGGGCCAGCTGGCCGATCTGCGCGCCGACATGGGCCGCCTCCGCGCCGAGCTCACCGAGCAGCTCTCCAGCGAGATGCTGGTCGAGCGCATCGTCATGCGGACCCAGGCCAGCCGGATGCCGGTCGACCAGGGCCGGCTCGACGCCCCGTCCCGCGCCCTGGAGGGGACGTCGAGCTGGGCCGACGACGTCCCGCCCCGTGAGCTCACCGGGGGATGGCCGGCGGTCCGCCTCGACGAGCCCCGCGGGACCCAGCAGTTCGAGCAGGTACGGGTCGAGCGCGCCGGACCGCCCCCGCCGGTGCCGGTCCCGACCTCCGCCGGCTCCTGGCGTACCCCGGACCGGGAGGCCGAGCATCGCCCGTGGGATGCCCCGCTGCCGGTCCCGCCGTGGGAGACCCCCGTCGTCCCGCCCACGGCGACGTTCCCGGCCGCGGCCCCGCCGTGGGAGACGCCTGTCGTCCCGCCCACGGCGACGTTCGCCGCTGCCGCCCCGGCGTTCACCCCGCCGCCGGTTCGGGACGAGCCCGTCGGCCCGCACCTCTGGACCACGATCGCCCGGCACGAGGAGGGCGCGCACGCCGGCCGGCACGGTGCGCACGAGAGCCCCGCGGCGCCGCCGACGTCGGCCTTCCCGATGTCGCCCTCGTACCGGGCCGCCGACGTCGCCCCCGCTCGTCCGGCCGTCCCGCCGCCGACCACGCTCACGCCGCCGCCGGTCGAGCCGCTGCCGTCGCCCCTGGAGTGGCTGGCCGCGCGTTCGCAGCTGGACCCGCAGACGTCGCCGTCGCAGCGGCCGGTGCCGCACCGCCGCCGCCGGGACGACGGCCTCTCCGCGGACCCGGTCGATCCCGCGGCCGCCCCGACCATGCAGCGGCCCGCCGTCCCTCGCGCGAAGCCTGGCCTGCGGATCGACGACCGCGGGGGATACCGCGTCGCCGTCCGCGAGGAACCGGACGAGCCCACGACGCAGGACACCCGGCTGGCCGAGATCCTGGCCGAGAACGGCGTCACCCCGGCCCCCGGTGGGCGCCGGCGCCGCCGCTACCGCGACGAGGACGAGCCCGACGACGTCCTGGCCCGGGTGCTCGGCCGGAACTGAGCTCAGCGACCGACGGAGAGCCGTCCGCCGTCGAGCACCAGCGTCTGACCGGTGACCCAGCCGGCGCCATCGCCGAGCAGGTAGGCCGCGGCCTCGCCGATGTCCTCCGGCACCCCCAGCCGGCCGGCCGGGTAGCCGGCAGCCACCTCCTCCTCGCGGCCCTCGTACAGCGCCTCGGCGAACCGGGTCTTCACCACGGCCGGTGCAACCGCGTTGACGCGCACCCTCGGTCCGAGTTCGACGGCGAGCTGGGTGGTGAGATTGATGACGGCGGCCTTGCTCACCCCGTACGCGCCGATGTTCTCCGACGAGCGCAGACCGGCCACCGAGGCGACGAACAGGACCGACCCGCCGTGCTCGGCCATCCAGGCCCGCCACGCCTCCTGCACCAGACCGAGGGAGGAGACGACGTTGGTGTCGAGGATCTTGCGGAAGGCGCCGAGGTCCAGGTCGACCATCGGTCCGTAGACGGGGTTCACGCCGACGTTGCCCACCAGCATGTCCAGGCTGCCGAAGGTGTCGACCGCCGTCCGGACCGCCTCGGCCCGGTGCGCGGCGTCGCCCGCGTTGCCCGCGACCGCGACCGCCGCCGACGGTCCGCCCAGCGACTCGACCGCCGCCGCCAGCGCCTCGGGCTTGCGCGCGGTCAGGACGACCCGCGCCCCCCGGTCCACCAGGCTCTGCGCGATCGCCAGCCCGATGCCACGGCTGCCGCCGGTCACCAGGGCGGTCCGCCCATCCATCGTCCCCACGCTGTGCTCCTGTCCTCGCCCGATGCGTCACGTCCACGGTAGGGGCGGCGCGACCACCCCGATCGGGGGGTTTCCCGAGGTCGGGTGAGCGACGCCACAGGCGTCAGACGTTGCGGGGCGCCCGGAGCGGTCACACACTCGCCTTCGGCGGTCAACCTGCGCGACACATCCGGTTGCAGCGGGACGGCGCCATCGCAACACAGCTCTACCGCGCGACCGCACCACCAGCACGACAGTGACCCACGACGGCGTGGGCCACTCCCGACGTCCGGTACCCGACAGGGACTGGAACGAGAGGTGCATCGATGCCTGCTTCCCGCAGGACGCTCCGCGCTGCCGGTCTACCGCCCGCTGCCGCCGCTCCCGCCCGCCTGCGCGTGGGCATCGTGGGCGCCGGACGGGTCGGCGCCGTCCTGGGCGCGGCGCTCGCCGCAGCCGGACACGAGGTCGTCGCCGCCGCGGGCCTGTCCGCCGCCTCCGCCGAGCGGGCCGCCCGCCTGCTGCCCGGCGTCCCCTTGCTGCACACCGACGAGGTCGTCGCCGCCTCCGACCTGGTCGTCCTCGCCGTCCCCGACGACACCCTGCCCGGTCTCGTCGCCGGCCTGGCCGAGACCGGGGTCTGGCGCGCGGGTCAGATGACCTTCCACACCTCCGGCGCGCACGGCCTGGCCGTGCTCGCCGCCGCGGAGCTGGCCGGCGTCCTCCCGCTGGCGCTGCACCCGGCCATGACGTTCACCGGCACCCCCGAGGACGCCGACCGCCTCGTCGGCGCTCCGTTCGGCGTGACCAGCCACCCCGCCCACCGGGCGGTCGCCGAGACCCTGGTCCTGGAGATGGGCGGGGAGCCCTTCTTCGTCGCGGAGGCCGACCGTCGGCTCTACCACGCGGCCCTGGTCACCGGTGCCAACCACCTGGTCACCCTGGTCGCCGAGGCCGCCGACATGCTCCGGGCCGCCGGCGTGACCGACGCCGCCCGCGTGCTCGGGCCCCTCCTGACCGCGGCCCTGGACAACGGGCTGCGCCGCGGGGACCGGGCGCTCACCGGGCCGGTCAGCCGGGGCGACGTCGGCACCGTCCGCGACCACCTCGAGACGCTCACCGAGCAGGCGCCCGACTCCGTCGACGCCTACGTCGCCATGGCCCGGCGCACCACCGAACGCGCGCTGGCCGCCGGCCGGCTCAAGCGGCACGAGGGCGCCCCGCTGCTGGATCTTTTCGACGGCCACGTTCCGGGTTCCCTCGCGAGCGAGCGAGCGGAGGGGTGAACGTGGTCCTGCTACCGGTGGGCTCGCTGTGAGCGCCGTCGTGCACCGCCCCGCCGTCGCCGAGTCGGTCGGCGAGCTCCGCCGGCTCCGCGACGCGCTGCCCGGCCCGGTGGCGCTGGTGCCGACCATGGGCGCGCTGCACGAGGGGCACCGGACGCTCGTCCGGGCCGCGCGCGAGCGGGCGTCGAGCGTCGTCGTCTCGGTCTTCGTCAACCCGACCCAGTTCGCGCCCGGTGAGGACTACGACCGGTATCCGCGCACCTGGGACGCCGACCTCGCCGCCCTCGCCGACGAGGGCACCGACCTGGTCTTCCACCCCGACGTGGACGACGTCTACCCCCCGGGTGCGCTCGGCGTCACCGTGGATCCCGGTCCGCTGGGCTCGGTGCTGGAGGGCGCCGTCCGTCCCGGTCACTTCGCCGGCGTCCTGACCGTCGTCGCCAAGCTGTTCGGACTGGTGCGCCCCGACTTCGCGCTCTTCGGCGAGAAGGACTACCAGCAGCTCACCCTCATCCGCGCCATGGCGGCCGAACTCGCCCTCGGTGTCGAGGTCGTCGGGGTGCCCACGGTCCGCGAGGACGACGGCATGGCCCTGTCCAGCCGCAACCGCTACCTGGCCCCCGAGCAGCGGTCCGCGGCCGCGACGATCTCGGCGGCGCTGCGCGCCGGGGCTGCCGCCGGCCCCGAGGGTCCCGATGCGGTGCTGGCGGCCGCGCGGACGGTGCTGGCCGCCGAGCCGTCGCTCCTTCAGGACTACCTCGAACTCACCGATACCCACCTCGGACCGGCGCCCGCCTCCGGCCCCGCCCGCCTGCTGGTCGCTGCCCGCGCCGGCACCACCCGACTTCTCGACAACGTCCCCGTCGACCTGGGAGCAACCCGATGATGCGCACCATGCTCAAGTCCAAGATCCACCGCGCCACGGTGACCCAGGCCGACCTGCACTACGTGGGCTCGGTGACCATCGACGAGGACCTCCTCGACGCCGCCGACCTGCTGCCCGGCGAGCAGGTGGCCATCGTCGACGTCACCAACGGCGCCCGCCTCGAGACCTACGTGATCCCGGGCGAGCGGGGGACCGGCGTCATCGGCATCAACGGGGCGGCCGCGCACCTCGTGCACCCGGGCGACCTGGTGATCATGATCAGCTACGGCGTCATGGACGAGACCGAGGCGAAGAGCTACATCCCGCGCGTCGTCCACGTCGACGGCGCCAACCGCATCGTCGAGCTCGGCGGCGACCCGGCCGCGCCGTCCCCGGGCGTGCAGGGCCAGCGGCGCGGCGACGTCGTCGAACGCTGAGCCGTGCTGCTCACGGTCGACGTCGGTAACAGCCAGACCGTCCTCGCCACGTTCGACGGCGAGAAGCGGATCGGCTGCTGGCGGGTCACGACCGCACCCCGGGCCACCGCCGACGAGCTGCGGTTCCTGTGGCGCGGGCTGCTGCGCGACGCCGAGGTCACCGGGGTCTCGGCCTGCTCGACCGTGCCCGCGCTGCTGCCCGCGATGCGCGAGCTGCTGGACTCCCTCGAGGTGCCGGTGGTCCTGATCGGCCCCGGCGTCCGGACCGGCGTCCCGCTGCACGTGGACAACCCGCGGGAGGTCGGCTCGGACCGCGTGGTCACGGCCCTGGCCGCGCACGAGTTCTACGGCGTCCGGCCGGACGGCCGCGGCCGCCCGGTGGTGGTGGTCGACTTCGGCACATCGACCAACGTCGACGCCGTCGGGCCGGAGGGACAGTTCCTCGGCGGCGCGCTCGCCCCGGGGGTCGAGGTGAGCCTGGAGGCGCTCGCCACCCGGGCGGCCCAGCTGCGCTCGGTCGAGCTCACGGTGCCGACCCAGGCGATCGGGAAGAACACCGTGGCCGCGCTGCAGTCCGGGCTGGTGCTCGGGTTCGCGGGCCTCGTGGACGGCCTGGTCGGCCGGATCGCCGCCGAGCTGGTGGCCCAGTTCGGCGCCGCACCCGTGGTGGTGGCCACCGGCGGACTCGCCCCGCTGGTGGTGGACAGCTGCCGCTCGATCACCGAGCGCGAGCCGGACCTGACCGTCCACGGCCTCCGGCTGGCCTTCGAACGCCAGCAGGCAACCGGACGGCGATAGCGCCCCCCGTAGTCTTCCCGTCCGTGACTGATGAACCGCCCGGTCCGCCGGACGACGAACTTCCCGAACAACTCCGGGTCCGCCGGGCCAAGCTGGACCGCCTGCGCGAGAGCGGCATCGACCCGTACCCGGTGACCGTCGAGCGGACGACGACCCTGGGCGAGGTCCGCGCCACCCACCCGGACCTGCCCCCGGACACGATGACGGGGGACAAGGCGGGCGTGACCGGCCGGGTCATCTTCTTCCGCAACACCGGGAAGCTCTGCTTCGCGACGCTGCGCGAGGGCGACGCCGAACTGCAGGTGATGCTCTCCCGCGACCGCGTCGGTGAGGACTCGCTCGCAGCCTGGAAGGCCGACATCGACCTGGGTGACCACGTGCTCGTGACCGGGGAGGTGGGGACGTCACGTCGCGGCGAGCTCTCCGTCTTCGCCGATTCCTGGCAACTCACGGCCAAGGCTCTGCGTCCGCTGCCGGTGGCGCACAAGCCGATGAGCGAAGAACTGCGGGTCCGTCGCCGGTACGTCGACCTCATCGTGCGTGACGAGGCGCGGCGCACCGTCCGTCAGCGGGCGGCCGTGATGTCCACACTGCGCGACAGCCTGAATTCACGGGGTTTTCTCGAGGTCGAGACCCCGATGTTGCAGACCGTTCACGGTGGGGCCACCGCGCGGCCGTTCCGCACGCACATGAACGCGTTCGACCTCGATCTGTACCTGCGTATCGCGCCCGAACTGTTCCTCAAGCGGTGCATCGTCGGCGGGCTCGACCGGGTGTTCGAGATCAACCGGAACTTCCGCAACGAGGGCGCCGACAGCTCCCACTCGCCGGAATTCGCGATGCTCGAGATGTATCAGGCCTATGCGGACTACCAGGAGATGGCGACGCTCACACGCGAGCTGATCCAGGAGTGCTGCCAGGCGTTGTACGGCGACCACGTGGCGCGCCATCACGACGGCAGCGAGGTCGACCTGGGCGGTGTCTGGCCCCAGATCCCGCTGTACACCGCGGTGTCGGAGGCGGTCGGCGAGACGATCACCCCCGCGACGCCGATCGAGACGCTGCGCGAGATCGCCGAGCGGCACGAGGTCGGCGTGGATCCGGCCTGGATCGCGGGCAAGGTGGTCGAGGAGCTGTTCGAGGCGCTGGTCCAGCACACGCTCCAGGCGCCGACGTTCGTCATCGACTACCCCTTGGACACCTCACCGCTCACCCGCGCGCACCGCTCCGGGCCCGGACTCGCCGAGAAGTGGGACCTCTACATCGGGGGGATCGAGCGGGCCACCGCCTACTCCGAGCTCGTCGACCCGGTGGCGCAGCGCGAGCGGTTCACCGCCCAGGCGGCGCTGGCGGCGGCCGGCGACCCCGAGGCCATGGCGCTGGACGAGGACTTCCTCGAGGCGCTGGAATACGGGATGCCACCGACCGGTGGGATGGGGATGGGTATGGATCGGCTGATGATGACTCTCACCGGTCTCGGAATCCGGGAGACCATCCTGTTCCCGCTGGTCAGGCCAATTTCCTCTTAGGAACCGGGCCGAGCCGTTTCACTATAAAGGATCGCCGTCCGCAGAGGATTGACGGAATGGTGCGCCACTGTGATGTAATGGCGTCGTCGCTCTTACTGGGCGGCAATTCCGTTCGGCTCCCGGGCCGCTGCGACAAGTGAGGGTACTAAATGGCGCGCAAGGTTCAGGTCATCCTGAGCGACGACCTCGACGAGAACCTCTCGGCTGACGAGACGGTGAGTTTTTCCCTCGACGGGACCTCGTACGAGATCGACCTGGCAGACAAGAACGCCAAGGAGATGCGTGACGCCTTCTCCCGGTACGTCTCGGCCGCCCGCAAGGTGGGCCGCGGCAACCGCGCCTCCGGTGGTGGACGTTCCCGTGCGACCGGCGGCCGCATGGACCGCGAGCAGGCCGGCGCCATTCGCGACTGGGCCCGCAAGAACGGCCACGCCGTCAGCGACCGTGGGCGCATCCCGGCCAGCGTCGTCGAGGCCTACGAGGCCGCGCACTGACGGTGTCACTGTGACGGACCCGTACGCACGGTGTCGTTCGGACGCCGTCGTACTGCTGGTGTCCGTGTGACGTCCGCGCGTGTCAACGCGCGAACCGGCCCGGCTCCCCGTACGGGGGGCCGGGCCGTCGTCGTCCTCGGGACGCTCTGCGGGCACCCACCTGCGCCGACGACGCGCGTCGACGGCGTCCGCTGACGGCGTAACGGCGCCGGAAACACTGCCCTCCCCGCCACAGTTGGAACGGACAGCAACCCATCGCCCCGCCGACCGGCGACGGGACGTCGTGGTCCGCGACTACAGTGGAATGACCGGTGCCCCCCAGCGCCGACGGATGTCGGGTGCTCCTTCCCATCACCAGGGAAGGGCAGTGCCGGACCAGCCGGTCGAAGGAGAATGAGCAGATGTTCGAACGGTTCACCGACCGAGCCCGCCGCGTGGTCGTCCTCGCCCAAGAAGAGGCGCGGATGCTCAACCACAACTACATCGGCACCGAGCACATCCTCCTGGGCCTGATCCACGAGGGTGAGGGCGTCGCTGCCAAGGCACTCGAGTCCCTTGGCATCTCGCTCGAGGGTGTCCGCCAGCAGGTCGAGGAGATCATCGGACAGGGCCAGCAGGCGCCGTCCGGTCACATCCCCTTCACCCCGCGGGCGAAGAAGGTGCTCGAGCTGTCGCTGCGCGAAGCGCTGCAGCTCGGCCACAACTACATCGGCACCGAGCACATCCTGCTCGGCCTGATCCGCGAGGGCGAGGGCGTCGCCGCCCAGGTCCTGGTGAAGCTCGGCGCCGACCTCAACCGTGTCCGCCAGCAGGTGATCCAGCTGCTCTCCGGCTACCAGGGCAAGGAGCCGGCCGCGGCCGGCGGCCCCGCCGAGGGCACGCCGTCGACCTCGCTGGTCCTCGACCAGTTCGGCCGCAACCTGACCCAGGCCGCGCGCGACTCCAAGCTCGACCCGGTCATCGGGCGCGCCAAGGAGATCGAGCGGGTCATGCAGGTCCTGTCGCGGCGGACCAAGAACAACCCCGTCCTCATCGGCGAGCCCGGCGTCGGCAAGACCGCCGTCGTCGAGGGCCTGGCGCAGGCCATCGTCAAGGGCGAGGTGCCTGAGACGCTGAAGGACAAGCAGCTCTACACCCTCGATCTGGGCGCGCTCGTCGCCGGTTCCCGCTACCGCGGTGACTTCGAGGAGCGGCTGAAGAAGGTCCTGAAGGAGATCCGCACCCGCGGCGACATCATCCTGTTCATCGACGAGATCCACACCCTCGTCGGGGCCGGTGCCGCCGAAGGCGCGATCGACGCCGCCAGCATCCTCAAGCCGATGCTCGCGCGCGGTGAGCTCCAGACCATCGGTGCCACCACGCTCGACGAGTACCGCAAGCACCTGGAGAAGGACGCCGCTCTCGAGCGCCGCTTCCAGCCCATCCAGGTCGGCGAGCCGACGCTGCAGCACACCATCGAGATCCTCAAGGGTCTGCGCGACCGCTACGAGGCGCACCACCGGATCAGCATCACCGACGCCGCCCTCGTGGCTGCCGCGACGCTGGCCGACCGGTACATCTCCGACCGGTTCCTGCCGGACAAGGCGATCGACCTGATCGACGAGGCCGGTGCCCGGATGCGCATCAAGCGCATGACGGCCCCGCCGGACCTGCGCGAGTTCGACGACCGGATCGCCGGCATCCGCCGCGAGAAGGAGTCGGCGATCGACGCGCAGGACTTCGAGAAGGCCGCGTCGCTGCGCGACAAGGAGAAGACGCTCCTCTCCGAGAAGTCCGAGCGCGAGAAGCAGTGGAAGGCCGGCGACATGGACGTCGTCGCCGAGGTCGACGACGAGCAGATCGCCGAGGTCCTCGCCAACTGGACCGGTATCCCCGTCTTCAAGCTCACCGAGGAGGAGACCACTCGTCTGCTCCGCATGGAGGACGAGCTCCACAAGCGGATCATCGGCCAGGAAGAGGCCATCAAGAGCGTCAGCCAGGCGATCCGGCGCACGCGTGCAGGTCTCAAGGACCCGCGCCGTCCGGGTGGCTCCTTCATCTTCGCCGGCCCCTCGGGTGTCGGTAAGACGGAGCTGGCCAAGGCGCTGGCCCAGTTCCTCTTCGGTGAGGACGACGCCCTCATCCAGATCGACATGGGCGAGTTCCACGACCGGTTCACCGTGTCGCGGCTCGTCGGTGCCCCTCCCGGCTACGTCGGTTACGACGAGGGTGGCCAGCTGACCGAGAAGGTGCGGCGCAAGCCGTTCTCGGTGGTCCTCTTCGACGAGATCGAGAAGGCGCACGCCGATGTCTTCAACACACTGCTGCAGGTGCTGGAGGACGGCCGGCTGACCGACGGCCAGGGCCGGATCGTGGACTTCAAGAACACGATTCTGATCCTGACCACGAACCTCGGGACGCGGGACATCTCCAAGGCCGTCGGCCTCGGCTTCCAGGCCGGGAACGACACCGCCAGCAACTACGAGCGGATGAAGCTCAAGGTCAACGAGGAGCTCAAGCAGCACTTCCGGCCGGAGTTCCTCAACCGCATCGACGACATCGTCGTGTTCCACCAGCTCACCGAGGCCGAGATCGTCAACATCGTCGACCTCATGCTCGAGCGGGTCGAGGGCCAGCTGGCCAACAAGGACATGTCGCTCGAGGTCACCCCGGCGGGCAAGGCGCTGCTCGCGGCGCGTGGCTTCGACCCGGTGCTGGGTGCCCGGCCGCTGCGCCGGACCATCCAGCGCGAGATCGAGGACGCGCTGAGCGAGAAGATCCTCTACGGCGAGCTGACCGCGGGTCAGATCATCGTGGTCGACGTCGAGGACGGCGAGGACGGCGCTCCGCAGAAGTTCACCTTCCGCGGTGAGGCCAAGCCGGTCGACCTCCCCGACACCCCGCCGGTGGCCCTCTCGGGCGCCGAGAGCGGGTCCGACGAGGAAGGCCCGTCCCTCAAGAAGTCCGAGGGCTGACCGACCGCACGCCGCCAGGGCCGCCCCCACCGCACGGTGGGGGCGGCCCTGTCGTCTGTCGTTCGCCCGCTGCGGATGATCAGGTCACCTGATCACGTGGGGTCCTGGCTCACCGTCGACAGTGAGTCAGGACCCTTAACGATCAGGTGACCTGATCAACTTCTAGGCGGGGAGGGTGAAGAGACCGTCGTCGGTCTGCTCGACCAGGCCGTCGGTCAGCAAGGAGCCCAGGCAGCGCGACCGCTGGACGGCGTCGTCCCAGACGGCGTCGAGTGCCACGGCCGGCACGGGCGCATGGGCGGCGCGCAGGACGTCGAGCAGCCGCCCGCGCACCTGCCGGTCGGTGCCCGCGAACTTCTGCACCCGGCGCGGCGGTCCGTCGTGCGGCGGGGACCCGGCCAGGACCCACGCGCAGCGGTCACGGACCGGGCACGCACCGCAGCGCGGCGGCCCCGCGACGCAGACGAGCGCGCCGAGCTCCATGGCCGCCACCGAGAACCTCGCCGCCCGCACCGGATCCGGCGGGGTGAGTGCGGCGATGTCGGCCAGATCGGCGGCGCGGGCGTTCCCGGCTTCGGCCCGCCCGTGCACCAGCCGGGCCACCACCCGCCGGACGTTGGTGTCGACGACCGGCTGCGGGTGCCCGTAGCCGAAGCAGGCGACCGCCCGCGCGGTGTACGTGCCGACGCCGGGCAGGGCCTCCAGCGCGGCGACGTCGTCGGGCACCACACCGGCGTGCCGGTCGACGACGGCCACCGCAGCCTCCCGCAGCCGCAGGGCCCGCCGCGGGTAGCCGAGCTTGCCCCAGGCGCGGATGACCTCGGCCGGTGAGACCCCGGCCAGCGCAGCGGGCGTGGGCCAGCGGTCCATCCACTCCCGCCAGACCGGCTCCACCCGGGCCACGGGCGTCTGCTGGAGCATCACCTCGCTGACCAGAACGGCCCAGGCGTCCACACCGGGCCGCCGCCAGGGCAGATCGCGGGCAGCACCGGCGTACCAGTCGACGATGACCTCACCCGGGCTGTCGTCCGCACGGGAAGGGGAGCTGCTCACGGGATCCCAGTCTGCCGTGCCGCCGCAGCGGCGTGCCGAGCCGTACCGGCCCGGAGCCGCCCGATAGCGTTCCCCGGGTGTTGCACCCGGTCGGCAAGTTGCCTGCCGCCGTCTACTGGCGGCGCCGGTTGCTCCTGCTGACCCTGCTGCTCGCCGTCCTCGGCGGCGCCGCCTGGCTCGGGGTCACCCTGCTGGCCGGCCGGGACGGTGCCAGCGGAGCCTCGTCGACGGCCGGCTCCTCCCGCCCGGTGCCTGCCCTGGAGCGCGTGGTGCCCTCGCTGAGCGCCGTCGCGACGCCGACCCCGCCACTCGTGGCGCCGCCGGCCGACGCCGTCGTCACGGCCGCCGCCGTGCCGGACCCCGTTGCGGGCGGACCGTGCACCGACGACATGCTCGGTCTCGAGGTCCGTAGCCCGGGCACCGCCGCGGTCGGCAGCAAGCCCACCTTCGAGCTGCTGGTCTCCAACGTCTCGGCCGTGCCGTGTGTCCGCGCCCTGGACAAGGGCCTGCAGGAGCTGCTGCTCTTCGACCTCTCGGGCAACCGGATCTGGGGCAGCAACGACTGCTTCCCCGAGACGAGCAGCGACCCGCGCACGCTGGCGCCGGGTGAGGTCGTCGCCATTCCGCTCGTCTGGGGTGGGCTCACCAGCGAGCCGACCTGCACGGCCGCGCGCGCGAACCCCGGGCCCGGCGACTACGTGGTGCGCGGCCGCCTGGACACCAAGGTCTCGCCGGACGCGCCGCTCACCCTGGGCTGAGCGTCGAACGGTCCGGCTGGCGGCGGCCGAAGAGGAAGTACGCGAGCGGGGCGCCGCCCACCGAGTTGACGAGGACGACCACGGTGGCCCAGACCCACTTCGAGCCCCGGATCTGCACGGCCGGCCGGCGTCTGAGATCGGCCAGCGCCGCGATCTTGAGGAGACCCTCGACGACGCTGCCGAGCACGATCAGCCTGCGGTTGCGCTCGCTGAGATCACGCCAGCGTCGTGTGGGCATCCTGAGTCCTCCGGCTCGTGCCGCTCGCTTCAGCTGTAGCGGTCGAGGATCGAGGTCTCGGCCAGCCGGGACAGCCCCTCGCGGATACCGCGGGCCCGTGCCTCCCCGACACCTTCGACGGCCAGCAGGTCCTCGATGGTCGCGGCCAGGAGCTTCTGCAGGCCGCCGAAGTGGTCCACCAGCCGGTCGATGATGCCCGACGGCAGCCGCGGCACCCGGTTGAGCAGGCGGTACCCGCGGGGGCTGACGGGGGAGTCGAGAGCGTCCGGTGACGTCGGCAGCCCGTAGCAGCGGGCGACGGCGGACAGGTCGAGCAGCTCGGTGGCCGTCAGCGCGCGCAGGTCGGTGAGGACCTGGTCGATGGTGCGCGGACGCCGCCCACCGCCCGGCAGGTAGTCACGGACGAGGAGACCGCGGTCCTCCTCGACCCCGGCCAGCATCTCGTCGAGCTGGAGGGCCAGCAGCCGGCCGTCGGTACCCAGTTCGACGACGAAGCCTTCGATCTCGTCTGCGATGCGCCGCACCATCTCCAGGCGCTGGCTGACGCTCATCGCGTCGCGGACGGTGACCAGGTCCTCGATCTCGAGCGCCGACAGGGTGCTCGCCACCTCGTCGAGGCGCAGCTTGTAGCGCTCCAGGGCGGCCAGGGCCTGGTTGGCCCGCGCCAGGATCGTCGTGGGGTGCTCGAGGGTGTACCGGCGCCCGGCCACGTAGACGCTGATGATGTGCATCGACTGGCTGACCGAGATCACCGGGAAGCCGGTCTGGATGGCGACCCGCTCGGCCGTCCGGTGCCGGGTGCCCGACTCCTCGGTCGGGATCGTCGGGTCGGGCATCAGGTGCACCCCGGCCCGGACGATGCGGGTGCCGTCGTAGGAGACGATCACCGCGCCGTCCATCTTGGCCAGCTCGCGCAGCCGGGTCGCCGAGAGGGCGACGTCCAGGGCGAACCCGCCGGTGCAGAGGGACTCCACGACGCGGTCGTAGCCCAGGACGATCAGGGCTCCGGTCCGGCCGGCGAGGATGCGCTCCAGACCGTCGCGCAGCGCGGTCCCGGGGGCGATGCGGCCGAGGAGTTCGCGCAGGGCGACCTCGGGGTCCACGTCGGCGGGCACGCGCGCTCCTGACGGTCGAGTGGTACGGCGGCCGAGTCTACGTGTCCCGGGCGACCGGTAGCGCCGTGGTCGCGACGCGTAACGAGACTCTAGAGAGCTAGAACAAGCGCTGGAAGGCGGTACCCAGGTCGGGCACCTCGACCAGCCGCATCCCGGGCGGGGCGGCGCCGGCGTCCGGGGGGACGAGGGCCACCTTGTAGCCCTGCCGGGCGGCCTCGGCGAGGCGCCGTCCGGTGCCACCCACGCGGCGGATCTCGCCGGAGAGCCCGACCTCGCCCAGCGCCACCATCCCCTCCGGCAGGGCGCGGTCCTTCGACGCCGACGCGATCGCGAGCGCGAGTGCGAGATCCGCGGCGGGCTCGGCGATGCGCACCCCGCCGACGGAGGCGGCGAAGACGTCGGCCTCGGCGAGCTTCACCCCGCCGCGGCGCTCGACCACGGCGTTGATCATGGCCACCCGCTGGGCGTCCAGGCCGCTGACCGCCCGCCGCGGCGAGCCGCCACCTCCGGTGCTCGCGACCAGGGCCTGCACCTCGGCCAGCAGCGGCCGGCTGCCCTCGAGGGTCACGGTCACGCAGCTGCCCGGCACCGGCGCGGTCCGCCGGGAGACGAAGAGCGCCGAGGGGTCGGACACGCCCACCACCCCGGCGTCCCCGATCTCGAAGCAGCCGATCTCGTCGGCCGGACCGAAACGGTTCTTGATGGCCCGCACGAGGCGCAGCGACGAGTGCCGCTCCCCGTCGAAGGAGATGACGACGTCGACCAGGTGCTCCAGCGTGCGAGGTCCGGCGATGGCGCCGTCCTTGGTGACGTGGCCGACCAGGATCGTCGTCATCCCGCGGCTCTTCGAGACGGCGGTCAGCGCACTGGCCACCGCGCGGACCTGGGTCGCTCCGCCGTCGGTGCCGTCGCCGGGGGAGCGGACGGTCTGGACGCTGTCGAGGACCAGCAGCGTGGGGTTGACCTGCTCGATGTGGCTCAGGACGGCGGCCAGATCGGTCTCGGCGGCCAGGTAGAGCCGCTCGTGCAGCGCGCCGATCCGCTCGGCCCGGAGCCGGACCTGCCCGGCCGACTCCTCCCCGGACACGACCAGCGCGGGCCCGTTCGAGGCGGCGACCCGGTGGGCGACCTCGAGCAGGAGCGTGGACTTCCCGACTCCCGGCTCGCCGGCCACGAGCAGGACGGCGCCAGGCACGAGACCGCCGCCGAGGACGCGGTCGAACTCCTCGATGCCGGTGGGTACGGCGCGGGCGCCGGCCAGTTCCACCTCGGCGATCGGCCGGGCGGGTGCGGTCACCGGGCCGGCGGACACCGCGCGCAGGGACGCCGCCGTGGCGCCGAACTCCTGGATGCTGCCCCACGCCTGGCACTCCGGGCAGCGGCCGACCCACTTGGCGGAGGCGTAGCCGCATTCGGAACAGCGGTGGGCGGGACGGGCGGTCTTCACTCCGGCGGGCGGCACGACATCGACGCTAACCCCGGGGTCGGACAGTTCCGGGGAGGACGCGGATCGCGGCCGGCTCAGCCCTCTTCTGCGGTGCGCTCTTCCTCGTGGAAGTCGAAGGCCTCGCCGCGCGTCCCGTCCTCGCTCGACGTGGCGACGGTGAGCGGGAGGGTGATCTCGCCGGCGTTCTCGAAGGTGAAGGTCACCTCGATGTACTGCCCGCTGGTGAGGTCCTCGTCGAGGTCGGTGAGCGTCACGGTGAACTCGTCACTGCCCACGAAGACCGACGTGCCGGCCGGGATCTCGATCTCCCCGTCGGAGCCGCGGGACCCGGTGCTCGTGCCGGTGCCCGAGCTCTCGATCTCCGCGGAGCCGAAGCCCTCGCCGTCGACCCCGACCAGGGTGTCGGCCTCGGTACCGCCGTTCACCAGCGCCACCTGCAGCTCGGCGTCGTCGCCCCGCTCGTAGCTGCCGCTCCGGGGGTTCACCAGTTCGGCCTGGCGCACGGAGATCTCCCCGACCTGGCCCTGGGCCCCGGTCTTGTCGCGCTCCTGGGAGGCCGTCTGCGTCACCTGCCCCGCGCTGCAGGCGGACAGCACAACGGGGGAGAGGAACAGCACGCCCATGGTGGCGGCGCGCAGCGCGCGGTTCACAGCCGTCGACCTCCAGCAGGAAACATCGGGCCACCGCGGGATCGGCGGCACGGGGTCGAGCGGAGCGTAACGGGCGGGCCGGGCGGTCTGCCCGGAGGGAACCCTCATCGTCGGCGAGTCCGCCCATCAGGTCCGGTCCGCGCGTCGCCCTGCCGATCCAGAAGGGGATCAGGTTTCGGGCGAAGGAGGGCACGTGCGAACGGGACTGCCCTTCGACGACGTCCTGGCGGCGGCTCAGGCCGGCGCGGCGTGGGCCTTCGAGGTGCTCTACCGCAGCCTGTCGCCGTCGGTCACCGGCTACCTCCGGCTGCACGGGGCGGTCGAACCCGACGACCTGGCCAGCGAGACCTTCATCGGCGTCTTCACCGGGCTGCCGGGATTCTCCGGGGACGAGGACGCGCTGCGCGCCTGGGTGTTCACCATCGCCCACCGCCGGCTCATCGACGACTGGCGGCGCCGCAGCCGCCGTCCTCAGGTCGCCGACGACCCGGGCGACCTCACCGAACTTCTCGGGGGCGACGTCGAGGACGACGCCCTGGTCGGTGTCGGCACCGAGACCGTCCACCGGTTGTGCGCCGCACTCCCGGACGACCAGCGCTCGGTCCTCCTCCTGCGGATCCTCGCGGACCTGACCATGGAGCAGGTGGCCTCCGCGATGGGCCGCTCGGTCGCATCGGTGAAGGCACTCCAGCGCCGCGGGCTCCGGGCGCTGCGCACCCAGGTGGAGAACGCCGAGGAAAGAGTCGGCGCGAACGCGCACCCCTACGAGTCACTCCGGCGATGACAGGAGTGAGATGACCACAGCAGCCGACGACACCACCGACGAGGCCGCCTTCGAGGCGTTCCTCGCCGGACGGCCCCTGCCCGAGGAGGCGGACGGCGGAACTTCCGCCGTCGCGGCCTTCGCCGGTGCGGTCCGGGCGACGGCGACCCTGCCGGGACGGCCGAACGCCGCTCTCGCCGACCTGCTGGCCAGCGGTCTTCTCACCGACCAGTCGAGCCCGTCCACCCGGACGGCCCCATCGGCCGGGAGTTCGCCGCGGCGCTCCCGGGTCCGGAGACGGAGACGCTTCGCCATGTTCTTCCCCGCCCTGCTCGCCAAGTTGCTGTCCGCCGGTGCCGTCGCGCAGGCGGCCACCGGCGCGGGCGTCGTCCTCGTCGCCTTCACCGGAGCCGGTGCCACCGGGGTCCTGGGCGACAACGTCCAGGACACCCTCTCCACCGTCGTGGGCGCCGCCGACGAGACGACCGACGACGTGACGACGCCGGACGAGACGCTCACCGCCGACGAGACGACGACCGACCCCGGAGAGGTCGAGGTGCCGGAGGTCGTGACCGAGGTGACGGTCGAGGCCGAGTTCACGCCAGAGGAGTGGGCGGCGAACGGACCCGTCGAGGGCCAGAAGTTCAGCGACTGGGTGCACGCGGCATTCCCGGACGGCAAGGCCGACGGCCAGGTCGTCAGCCACTGGGCGCGCCTGAAGCACGTGGACCTCGAGGAGGTCGACGGGATCGAGGACGTCGAGGGCATCGACGACTCGGACACCAACCAGCCGACCGCCGAGGTCGAGGCGGAGACCGAGGACGCCGGGGAGGACTCCCGCGGCAACGGAAACGGTCACGGCGGGCACGGGAACGGCAATGGCAACGGGAACGGCCGCGGGCACAACTGACCCCGGCGGGGCTGCGGTCAGCTGATCGCAGCCCCGCCGAGCAGCAGCAGCACGACGTCCTGGACCGTCAGCAGCATGACGGCGGGAAAGGCCAGGCGGCGGAAGCGAAGAGTCCCGGCCAGCGCGGCGATGGCGACCGCGGGCACCGCGAGACCGAGGCCGATCCAGCCCGCGACCGTGGGAGGGCCGTCCGGGCCGACCACGAGCACGACCGACGCAGCCCCCAGCAGCAGCGCGGCGGTCAACGCCGAGACGCGCGCACCGAGCCGGTGCGGGAGGCCGCGCACGCCGGTCGCCAGGTCGTCCTCCAGGTCGGGCGCGACGTTGGCCAGGTGCGCCGCCGCGCCCAGCGCCCCGCCTGCGGTGACGAGCCACCAGGGCGCGATCGGCGTCCCGGGCGCGGCCGCGACGACGCCGGCGGGCAGGGCGCCGAACCCGGTGACGTAGGGCAGCAGGGACGCCGCGGTCCGCTTCAGACCCGCGTTGTAGGCCCAGCCGCTCGCCACCAGGACGAGCAGCAGCAGCCCCGGGAGGACGCCGAGCAGGAGCGACAGGACGACGGCCACCGCGGCCGCGACGAGGGCCGCCGAGCGCAGTCGTGTCGGCTCCACCGCTCCCTGGACGACGGGCTTGTCGGCCCGTGCGACAGCCCGGTCGCGGTCGGCGTCGAGCCAGTCGTTGCTCCAGCCGATGGACGCCTGACCTGCGAGGACGGCGACGCAGACCAGTGCCACCCGCGCGCCGGGAAGTCCCGCGGCGACCGCCAGGAGGGTCGCGACGGTCGTGACGGCGAGCGCCGGCCCCAGGTGGGTCGCGAGGGCCAGTGCGCGCAGGGTGCGGAGCGGCCCACCCGCCGTCCGAGGCACATCGGTCACGCTGTGTCAACCCCTCCGACGTCCCACATCAAGGCCCTGACCTGCAGATTTACGGCCCGGGGCAGATCCGTTCGTCAGTCTGCCGTGGTAACCTAGGGACAGCGAAAGGGGTCACATCCACATGGGCTTCACTGTCGGCGAGACCGTCGTTTACCCGCATCACGGTGCCGCACTGATCGAGGCGATCGAGCAGCGCACCATCAAGGGCGTCGAGAAGGCCTACCTCGTGCTGAAGGTCGCTCAGGGCGACCTCACTGTGCGCGTTCCGGCTGACAACGCAGAGATCGTCGGCGTGCGTGACGTCGTCGGCCAGGAGGGCCTGGACAAGGTCTTCGAGGTCCTGCGCGCTCCGCACACCGAAGAGCCGACCAACTGGTCGCGTCGCTACAAGGCCAACCTCGAGAAGCTGGCCTCCGGTGACGTGAACAAGGTCGCCGAGGTCGTCCGCGACCTCTGGCGCCGTGACAAGGACCGTGGGCTGTCGGCCGGCGAGAAGCGCATGCTCTCGAAGGCCCGCCAGATCCTGGTCAGCGAGCTCGCGCTCGCCGAGGGCACCAACGAGGACAAGGCCGAGATCCTTCTCGACGAGGTCCTCGCCTCCTGAGCACGCTGCACCACCCCAGAGACACCCAGACCACTCCCGTGCACGCTGTCGGCATCGTCGCAGCGGCCGGGAGTGGTCTGCGTCTGGGGGCAGAACTGCCGAAGGCGCTCGTGCCGCTGGCCGGCCGCCCACTCGTGTGCTGGGCCGTCGACACCCTCCGCGCCGGCGGCGTGGCGCAGGTCGTGGTCGTCGTCCCGGCCGACGAGCGGGCCGCGTTCGCGGCGGTCCTGGCCGCCGACGTCGTCGTGGTCGACGGCGGCGCGACCCGCACCGCGTCCGTCCGTGCCGGCCTCGTGGCTGCCGCCGAGGACGCCGACGTCGTCCTCGTCCACGACGCAGCCCGCCCGCTCACCCCGCCGGACGTCGTCGGCCGGGTCCTGACCGCACTGGCCGACGGCGCCCGCGCCGTCGTGCCCGTCCTGCCGGTCGCCGACACCGTCGTCGTCGTCGACGAGGGCGGCGTGGTGACCGACGCCGTTCCCCGGGCGCCGCTGCGCCGTGTGCAGACCCCCCAGGGCTTCGACCGCGCCACGCTCGTCGCCGCCTACGCCGCGCTCGAGGACGACGCCGAGCACACCGACGACGCGTCCGTCCTCCGCGCGGCGGGCGTTCCGGTGCATACCGTCGACGGCGACGAGCGGGCCGCCAAGGTGACCGTCGCGCACGACCTGTTTCTCGCGGAGCTGCAGACATGACCGATCTTCCCCGCGTCGGCATCGGCACCGACGTCCACCCGATAGAGCCTGGGCGCGCCTGCCGGCTGGCCGGCCTGGAATGGCCCGGCGTCGACGGCTGCGCCGGGCACTCCGACGGAGACATCGTGGCCCACGCGATCACCGACGCGGTCCTCTCCGCTGCCGGGCTGGGGGACATCGGGGGGCTGCTCGGCACCGACGACCCGCGCTGGGCCGGCGCACACGGCAATGCCGTGCTGGAGCACGTCCGGGAGGTGCTCGCCCAGGCCGGGTGGCGGGTGGGCAACGTGGCGGTCCAGATGATCGCGACCACCCCGAAGCTGGGTCCTCGGCGGACCGAGGCGGAGTCCGTGCTCTCTGCGGCGCTCGGCGCTCCGGTCAGCATCAGCGCCACCACCAGCGACGGGCTGGGGCTCACCGGTCGCGGCGAGGGCCGGGCGGCGGTAGCGACAGCGCTGGTGCTCCGGGAAAGAAGAGCGCGCCGACGCCCGTAGACTCCCCCCAGTGAGCCTCCGCCTGTACGACACGGCCGCCCGTGCGGTCCGCGACTTCACGCCGCTGCGTGCCGGCCAGGCCTCCGTCTACGTCTGCGGGCTCACCGTCCAGGGACGGCCGCACGTCGGCCACGTCCGGGCCGCCCTCGCCTTCGACGTGCTGCGCCGTTGGCTGATGGTCGGCGGGCTCGACGTCACCTACATCCGCAACGTCACCGACATCGACGACAAGATCCTCGCGAAGGCGGCGGCTCACGACGTCCCGTGGTGGGCCTGGGCGTACGAGAACGAGCGGGCCTGCACCCGCGCCTACGACGTCCTCGGGATCCTGCCGCCCACCTACGAGCCGCGCGCCACCGGCCACATCCCCGAGATGGTCGCGCTCATGCGTCGGCTGATCGACCGCGGGCACGCCTACGCCGTCGACGGCGACGTGTACTTCGACGTCCGGTCGTTCCCGGCCTACGGGGAGCTGACCGGGCAGAAGCTCGAGGACCTGCAGTCGGCTGCGGACACCGAGACCGACGAGCGCAAGCGCGACCCCCGCGACTTCGCCCTGTGGAAGGCGCACAAGGACGGCGAGCCGGAGACGGCGTCGTGGGACACCCCCTGGGGCCGCGGCCGGCCGGGCTGGCACCTGGAGTGCTCGGCCATGGTCGGGCGCTACCTCGGCAGCGACTTCGACATCCACGGCGGCGGGCTGGACCTGCGCTTCCCCCACCACGAGAACGAGCAGGCGCAGTCGCGCGCCGCCGGTGACGGGTTCGCCCGATACTGGCTGCACAACGGCTGGGTCACCCTCGGCGGCGAGAAGATGAGCAAGTCCATGGGCAACACCGCCCTGGTCGACGAGGTCGTGCAGCGGGTCCGCCCCGTCGAGCTGCGCTACTACCTCGCCACCCCGCACTACCGCTCCACCATCGAGTTCACCGACACCGCGCTGGACGAGGCGGGCGTCGCGTACCGACGGCTGGAGTCCTTCGTCCGCCGGGCCGCGGAGCGGGTGGGCGCGGACGCCGGATCTCCCGTGCTCTGCGCCGAGTTCACCGCGGCGCTCGACGACGACCTCGGCACCCCGGCCGCCGTCGCGGCGATCCACGAGACCGTCCACCAGGGCAACACCGCACTGGCGGACGGCGACGACGCCGCGGTCGCCGGCGCGCTCGGCTCGGTGCGCGCGATGCTCGGTGTCCTCGGCCTGGACCCGCTCGACCCCCAGTGGGCCACCGGCGGCAGCGACGAGCAGCTGACGCACGTGACCGACGGACTCGTCTCGCTGGCCCTGGAGCAGCGGCAGGCGGCGCGGGCCCGCAAGGACTTCGCCGCCGCCGACGCGATCCGCGACCAGCTCACCACCCTCGGCGTCTCCGTCGAGGACACCCCCCAGGGACCCCGATGGGAGCTGACCCGCTGATGGCCGGCAACAGCCAGCGCCGCGGCCGCACGACCGGTGCCGGCAAGAAGACCGCGACCGCAGGGACCGGCGGCAAGAACCGCCGCTCGCTCGCCGGACGCGGCGCGACCCCGCCGGCGGAGGCCCGTCCCGGGCATCCGGCGCAGCGCCGCGCGACGGCCGAGGCCAATTCGCGCGCCGAGCGTGCCCGTGCCCGGGCGCGCTCCGAGGAGACCCCGGAGCTGCTGCTCGGGCGCAATCCGGTCGTCGAGGCCCTGCGGGCGAGGATCCCCGCGAACGCGCTCTACGTCGTCACCGGCGACACCAGCCGGGGTGGCACCGACGAGCGGATCACCGAGGCGATCGCGCTGGCCGGCGACCGTGGGCTGCCGCTGCTGGAGGTCGGCAAGGCCGAGTTCGACCGGATGTCCCAGGGCGCCCTGCACCAGGGCATCGGCCTCCAGGTGCCGCCGTACGACTACGCGCACCCCGACGACCTGATCGACCTGGCCCACAACTCGGGGCGCCCGCCGCTGATCGTGGCGTTGGACGGCGTCACCGACCCCCGCAACCTCGGTGCCGTCGTCCGCTCCGCTGCCGCGTTCGACGCGCACGGCGTCGTCGTGCCGCAGCGTCGCGCCGTCGGCATGACGGCATCGGCCTGGCGGACCAGCGCCGGCGCGGCCGCCCGGATCCCGGTGGCCCGCGCGGTCAACCTGGGCCGCGCGCTCGCCTCCTACCAGGAGGCCGGGTTGCAGACCGTGGGTCTGGCCGCCGACGGCGACACCGACCTCGACCGCTACGACGGCTTCGCCGACCCGGTCGCCCTGGTCGTCGGCGCCGAGGGCACGGGGCTCTCGCGCCTGGTGCGGGAGCGCTGCGACGTCGTCGTCCGCATCCCGATCGACCGCGACACCGAGTCGCTCAACGTCAGCGTCGCCGCCGGCATCGCGCTCTACGCCGCCGGTATGGCGCGGCGATGACATCGCGGTCGGACCGCACCGCGCCCAGCGGCCGTCCCCTGATCCGCTGAGCCCCACGTCCGACTCCTCGCGGCGGCCGCCCACGGCGGTGCGGCTCGATCTGCAGCCGCATCCCGAAGGTGGCTGGTACCGCCGTACCTGGACCGCCCCTGTCACGGTCGACGGCGGGCGGCCGGCCGCCAGCGCGATCCACTTCCTGCTGATGCCGGGGGAGCAGTCGGCGCCGCACGTCGTGGACGCCGACGAGCTCTGGTTCTGGCACGGCCCGGGAACCCTCACGCTGCTGGTCGGGGAGGAGCGGCGGGTGCTGGGGCCGGAGAGCCCGCAGGTCCTGGTCCCGGCCGGGACCAGGCAGGCGACCGAGCCCGCCACCGACGAGGTGCTGGTCAGCTGCGTCGTGTCGCCCGGCTTCACCTGGGACGGGTTCCACCTGGCCTGAGGCTCAGCCGAGCAGTTGGGCGACCGTGTAGATGACCAGCCCGGCCAGCCCGCCGACCACGGTGCCGTTGACCCGGATCCACTGCAGGTCCCGGCCCACCTGCAGCTCGATCCGCCGGCTGGTCTCCTCGGTGTCCCAGCGGGCGACCGTGCTGCTGACGAGGTCGGCGATGTCGGCGGAGAACCGCTCGACCAGATAACCGGCGATCGTGTGCGAGTGCCGCTGCACCAGCTCGCGGACCGTCGGGTCGGTCTGCAGCAGCCGGGCGCCGTCGCCGATGAGCCCGGCGAGCCGCGACCGCAGCTCGGAGTCCGGGTCGGCGGCCGCGCTCAGGACGGCGTTCTTGGCGTTGGTCCACAGCGATCCGGACCAGGCGCGGACGGCGGGATGCTCGAGCAGCTCCTTCTTCAGCTCCTCGATCCGTGCGGCGGTGTCGGGGTCGGTCCGCAGCGCGTGCACGTAGGCCCGCAGCCGGGCGTCGTAGGAGCGCCGCAGCTCGTGCCGCGGATCGGTTCCGACCTCCTCGAGGAAGGCCTCGAGACCGGCGAAGACGCGGTCGAACACGCGGTCGTCCACCCAGTCCGGCACCCACGACGGCGAGGCGTCGCCCAGCTGGGCCCGGAAGACCAGCCGGTTCTCCTGCAGGAAGCGGGCCAGTCCGCGCAGGGCGGCCGACATGACCTCCTGGTGCCGGTCGCCCTCGACGACGAGCTCCAGCACACGCGCCACCACAGGTGCGGCGGGCGTGGCGTGCAGCTTGCGGTCCACCAGGTCGGCGACCGCCGGCTCGAGGTCCTCGTCGCGCAGCAGCTCCGAGAGCGCGGAGACCGCAGCCGCGGCGTCCCCGGCGAGCCGTTCCGCGCGACCCGGCGACGCCAGGAACCCGCCGAGCCGGCCGGGCACGTCGATCGTGGTCAGCTTCGCCTCGACCACGCTGCGGGTCAGGAAGTTCTCCTGGACGAAGGTGCCGAGCGATGCGCCGATCTGGTCCTTCTTGCGCGGGATGATCGCGGTGTGCGGGATCGGCAGCCCGAGCGGGTGCCGGAACAGCGCGGTGACCGCGAACCAGTCGGCGAGCGCACCCACCATCGAGGCCTCGGCGGTGGCGCGGACGTAGCCGACCCAGCTGCCGGCGTCCCGGCCGAACAGCACGCACGCGAGGAAGACGACGGCGGCCAGCAGGAACAGGCCGGTCGCCAGCCGCTTCATGCGGGTCAGATCGCTGGCGCGCTCCGGGTCGTCGAGCGAGCCCGCGAGGGGGACGGACGGTCGGGGTTCCGGCACTTGCACCAGCGTAGGGACCCCGCCGTCCGCCGTCCCACTCAGCTGGCCGAACCCAGGGTGACGTCAGCGGTCCGGGTGTCGTTCCCGCGGCGCACGGTCAGGGTGACGGTGTCGCCGGGGGCCTTGCTCCGGACCGCCGCGGTCAGCTCGGTCGAGGTGGTGACGGGCCGGTTGCCGACCGCGGTCACGACGTCGCCGCCCTGCAGCCCTGCCGCCGCCGCCGCGCTGTCCGGCTCCACCGAGACGATCTCCGCGCCGGTCCCGACGCCGGAGTTCTGGTCGTCTGCGGCGGTCTGGGTGCTCACGCCGAGGAAGGCGCGCGTCGCCGTGCCGTTCGCGATGAGCTCCTTGGCGATCCGCTGTGCGGTGTTGGACGGGATGGCGAACCCGACGCCGATGTTCCCGCTCTGCGACTGCGACCCCGGGGCGCCGGAGGCGACGGTCGCGATCGCGCTGTTGATGCCGACGACCTCGCCGGCGCCGTTCACCAGCGCCCCGCCGGAGTTGCCGGGGTTGATGGCCGCGTCGGTCTGCAGCGCGTCGATGACGGTGGCGTCGTCCTGCGTCGAGCCGGTGGCGACCGCCCGGCCGGTGGCGCTGATGATGCCGTCGGTGACGGTGTTCGACAGGCCCAGGGGAGCGCCGATGGCCACGGCCACGTCGCCGACCTGCACCTTGTCGGAGTTCGCGAAGGTGGCCGGGGTGAGCCCGCTCGCGCCGTCGAGACGGACGACGGCGAGGTCTGAGGCCGGGTCGGTGCCGACGACGGTGGCGTCGTAGAGCGTGCCGTCGGCGGTGCGCACCTGCACGGCGCCCGTGCCGGCGCCCTCGAGGGTGACGACGTGGTTGTTGGTCAGCACGTAGCCGTCGTCGGTGAGGACGACGCCCGAGCCGCTGCCGGAGTTCGAACCGCTCGAGACGTAGATGGTCACCACGCTGGGGGCGGCCTTCGCCGCCGCGGCGGTCGCGGTCGTCGCCGTCTCGGGGTTCTTGATGGTGACGTTCTGGGCCGAGGCGCTCGTGCTCGACGTGGCCGCAGGGTCGTCGATCAGCCCGGCGACGCCGGCCCCGGCGCCGCCACCGATGAGTGCGCCCGCGACGAGCCCGGCGATGCCGATGCGGAGGCGGCCGGCCCGGCGGGACGGCGCGACCTGGGCCGGAGGCCCTGCTGCGGGCTCCGGAGCGGGAAGGGGGTGTCCGCCGTAGCCCGGGTAGTTCGGCGGGGCCGGCGGCTGCTGGGCCTGCGGCGGCGCCCAGGGGGCGTGCCCGCCGTAGACCGGCTGGGCAGGTGTGGTGGCGGCTGCCTGCTGGGGCGGCGTCCCCGGCGAGCCCGCCTGGGCGTCGCGGTCCGCGCCGGGCTCGGTTCCGTGTTCGCTCACTTCTGTGGTCCTCCCTCCGCGCGGTCGAGTGACCGCCGCGAGGCCCCACTCTGCGTGCCGCCGCTGGCCCGCTGCTGGAGGTGGCCTGTGAGATTCCTGGAAGTCAGCGTGGGACGTCGTCGAGGATCGAGCCGCGGGCGACGAGCTCGGTGACCGCCCAGACCGCCAGGACCTGGGCGGCCAGCAGCCCGACCAGGACCAGCAGCTGGGCCGCTCCGGCGTCCAGCGGACTCCCACCGCCGAGCAGGACACCGACGAAGGCGCCGGGGAGGGTCACCAGGCCCACGGTCCGCGTCTGGTCCAGTCCGGGCACGAGCGCGGTCGCGACGACCGGACGGCCCACGAGCAGCACGGCGTCCCGGGGGAGGAGACCCAGGGCCAGGGCGGCCTCCAGTTCACCGCGTCGGTCGTGGAGCTCGTCGCGCAGCCGCCGCCCGGCGAGCGACGTCGCCGTCATGGCGCCGCCGATCAGGATGCCGGCGATGGGGATGACGGCGATGCCGCGCAGCGGGACCGCGCCGCTCGCGAGCACCAGCGCCACCACCGGTGCCGCCCCGCCGGCGATCGGCAGGGCGGTGGGCAGCACGCGGCCGAGCACTCCGGGGTGCCGGACGGTGTGCCCGGTGACGCGGCCGGCCGAGGTCAGGGTGGCGACGGTGAGCATCAGGACGACGAAGACGGCCGACAGCAGCAGCGACCGGACGACGACGAGGAGCACCGCCGACACCGCGGCGAGCTGCACCGTGGCGCGGACGACGGCGATCACCACCGGACGGTCCTGGCCCAGGCCGGACAGGCGCCCGGCGACCGCCGCCAGCACCGTCAGGGCGATCAGGACGGCGGCCAGCCGCGGGCCGACGTCGACGACGGAGGAACTCACGGACGCCGATCCTGCCCGGGGGTAGGAACCGGCGTCGGCCGATGCGGCGTCAGCCCGGCGGTGCGGCCTCCCCACGGGCGTGCCGGTCCGTCGGCGGGATCAGCGCCATCGGTGACGTGCAGTGCCGGAGCAACCAGAGGTGCGGCCCGTCGAGCGAGCGGTGCAGCAGGGTGCCGTGGCCGGCGCTGATCATGATCAGCGGCGACGGGCAGGTGGCGCGGAGCACCTGGTTGGCGCGCGCTGCGGGTAGCTCGGAGTGCTGGACCGTCAGGTCAGGGAACCGCTGGGCCCACTCGTCGAGGTCGTCGACCCAACTGGCGGGGACGGTCCGTCCGGACGACCGGGTCTGCAGGACCGACAGCGGGACGCCGGACCGTTGCGCGGTGGCCGCGGCGAACAGGGCGACCGCCTCGTCGTCGGCCCGGTCCCCGACGCCGAGGACCGCGACTGCGGGCCGTCCCTCCGGCTCGGCACCCCGGCGACGGGGCACGATGACGACCGGTGCGGGGGACCGGGCCGCCACCTTGGCTGCCATGGTGGCCAGGACCATCTCGTCGGCCGCACCCGTCGTCGAGCTGCCGAGGACCACGAGCTGACCGGCGGCAGCCGCCCGCAGCAGTGCGGTGACGGGGTCACCCGGCACGACCTCGGTCGAGGACTGCACGCCCGGTTCGGTGTGCCGCGCGACGGTGTAGGCCACAGCGGTGATCCCCCGGGCGCGGGGGAGTTCCGGCGGGGGCCCGCCGGTCGCAGCGGGATGTCCCAGGTAGGGCGCGGCGTGCAGGATCCGCAGCGGTGCGCTGCGGCGGGCCGCCTCCTGGGCCGCCCACCGGACCGCGCCCAGCCCGACCTCGGTCCCGTCGACGCCGACGACCACCTCGCGGCCCGGTGGATCCTCGCCGTCCTTGGCCGACGCCGCGTTGGCGTCCTCCTCGCGGCTGGTCGGGGCGAGCGGGGCTGACATCGACACGGTGCACCTCCGGGAGCAGTGGGTCCGTCCCTGGGTCGAGCGTCCTCGCCGCGATGCCGTGAGGGAAGACCCCACCGCATCCAGTGCATCAGCCACCGCCGAAGGGGTAGTGCAGAGCGAGCGCGTGGGTTCCGAACGCCCGCGGGCCGCTCGCATCGGCTTGTCCGAGCGAACCTGGAGGCCGCCTGTGTCCATCGCCCGACCGCTCTCCCGGGTGCTGCTGGGCGGCGCGCTGCTCGGCGGTGCTGCGTTCGCCGTCGCCGGAGGACTGGCCCTGGGCGGTCCGGGACTGATCGGCGTGGGCCTCGCGGCGACGCTCGCCGGCTGCACCGCCGCCGGGATCGCCCGGGAGTCGCCGGCCGCCGGCCGCGGCTCGGCCGTCGAGTCCGCCGTGTGGGCAGCGGGCTGGACCGCTGCGGCGGTGCTGGTCGTCGCCGGCGTCGCCACGGTCGCCGGCGGGACGGTGGCCGCGCTCGCCGTCGCAGCGGGGGTGATCGTGTTCCTCGGTCTCCGCCTGAACCGGGCGCGCCGGGCCACTGCCGGCACCGGCTCGAGGAGGGGACGGCAGCGGCCGGTCCATGGTGGGCCCACGCAGCGGCCGGTGCATCGGGGCGGCACGACCGGGCTCGCCCGCTATCTCCAGCCGGTGGGAGCACTGACGACGCGCGCACTCGGCGACGAGTGGCTGCGGACGACGGCGGCGCTGGCCGGCCGATTGGACCCAGCGGCCCGGCAGTCGCTGGTGGCCCGTCGCGAGGAAGCGCTCGACGAACTCGAACGGCGCGACCCCGACGGCTTCGCCCGCTGGTTGGCCGCGGGACCGACACCGGCGAGCGACCCGGCCGAGTTCGTGCGGGGAGGACCGGTGCAGCACGGTCCCGTGGCGGACACCGACGCCGCCTGAGCGTCGAGTCGCCCCCTACGATCGACGCGGTCACCTTGGTGGCCGTCCGCCGACGTGGCGCAATTGGTAGCGCACCCGACTTGTAATCGGGCGGTTAGGGGTTCAAGTCCCCTCGTCGGCTCCAGACCCCCTCCCGGCGGGTCGCCCAGGGCGGCGGAACATTCTTCCCGAGTTTTTCGGAATAGGTCTTTACGACGCCTGAGGTGTGCAGTAGTTTCCTCCGCGCCGACAGGTCGTAGTCCCCGATCAATGGCCCGCAGAGGGCCCGCCGGCTTCCTTTCCCATTCTCTTGCGGAGGTTCCGCCATGCCTTTCAAGCTCTCCGAGATCAGCGGCCTCGCCGATGGCATCTCCAGTGGTCTGCAGTCCACCGTCGACACCGGTGCAGGCACCTCTCTGCACGATGGCCTCCCCGGCCAGCTCCTGACCTCCGGCCTCGACGGATCGGCCACCCCGCTGGTCTCGGCAGCACTGCTGCTGGCCGCCGGTGGGATCTTCGCCGTCCGCAACCGCCTCGCGAGCGTCACTTCCCTCTCCGGCGCGCTGCCGGTCTGAGCCCCCTCTCGGCGGGCGCCATTTCCGGACGCATCCGGTCTCTTTCTCCGGAACCTTTCGGCCACGCGCAGTAATTGCTTCTGCGACGCATCGCAGGCAATGGCGCGTACCGGTCCCCGCGCACCCAGGAATGGCGGAAGCCCGTATTCCGGCCGCGGCTCTCGGGCGAGGACGCAGCACCGGGCGCGCCCGGGAGTCTGGACGCCGGGGGGTGCTCGCGGCAGGATGACCCGGTGATCGGGACGGCGGGGGTCCCCTACATCGGGCGGACGCACCACCGGGCGACCGTGGCTGCCGCGTTCGCCGAACCCGGTCACGTCGTCCTCGTCTGCGGCGAGGCCGGTGTCGGCAAGTCCTCGCTCGTCGCGGCCGAGCGTGCGGGCGCATCGACCGACGTCATCGAGGGGTCCTGCCTGCAGGTGGCGGGTCAGTCGCTGCCGCTGGCGGCACTGGAGCAGATCTTCGACGCCCGGGGTGGCTGGCCGGCCGCCGCCGACGGTGCGGAGCAGCAGTCCGCCGAGGAGCGCCTCAAGGCGATCCGGTTGTGGGCCGACGCGCTGGCCCCCAGCGGGTCGCCGACGGCGACGACCATCGTCATCGACGACCTGCAGTGGGCCGACGAGACCACCTGCGACTTCCTCGTCTACCTGGCCTGCACCGCGACCCGTCGCGGGCTGAGCCTCGTCCTCACCCTCCGGGACGACGAGACACCGCGGATCGGCCGGGTCGAACAGGCGGTCTCCGAACTGACCCGCCTGCCGGGCGCGAGCTGCGTGGAGCTCCAGCGCCTCGACCGGTCGGAGACGCGGGAGCTCGTCTCGGCTCTGACCGGGGACGTCGATGTCGACGTCGACGCCTGGTACGAGCAGACCCAGGGCAATCCCTATCTCCTGGGCGAGCTGGTGAAGGACCCGGGCTCGCGCCGCGTCAAGGACGTGCTGCTCGCCCGGGTGCGCCGGCTCGGTCCCGACGCCGCCGAGCTGGTCGGCCTGGCGGCCATCTTCGGGTTGTGGGTTCCGGATCAGCAGCTCTGCCAGGCGTCCGGCTTCGCCCCGTCGCGCTACGGAGCCGCTGTCCGGGAGGCCGTGGCTGCCGGCGTGCTGGTCGTCGAGGGCGGCGACTACGCCTTCCGGCACAGCCTGATGTGCGAGGCCGTGCTGGCCCAGCTGCTGCCGTTCGAGCGTCGCGACCTGCACCAGCGGGCGGCGGAGGCGCTGGGCGGGTCCGCTCCGGACGACGTCGTCACGGCGGCGGCCGTGAGCATGCACTGGACCGCGGCGGGGATGACCGAGCAGGCCGCCGAGTGGAGCCTGCGTGCGGCCCGGAAGGCGCGATCCCGGAGCGCGTTCGCGGAGTCCTGGGGCTACTACCAGCGGGTCCTGGAGTCGGCACGTCGCCCCGGGGACGCGGGCGGCCGGCTCGAGCTGGCGCTGGAGGCGGCGGGGACCGCGCGGCTCGCCGGTGACCCTGCCGCTGCCGCCGCCACGCTGGACGAGGCCCTGAAGTCCGAACCGGCCCCCGCGGCCGCCCGGGCCGGAGCCCTCGAGCGGCTGGGGTGCTTCCTGTGGGAGGCCGGGCAGACGGCGCGCAGCAGGACGGCCTACCTGGAGGCGGCGCGGGCGCTCGGGCCGGACGTCACCGCCGTGCACGCGCAGGTGTGGGGCGCGCTGGCCCGTGCGGCGTTCATCATGGCCGACTTCGAGGAGGCCGTCCGCCTCGCGGAGCGCGCGGTCGCGGCTGCGCGGGAACACGGCACACCGGGCGTCCTGGCCGACGCCCTCACCACCCGGGGGACTGCCGGAGCGATCGTCCGCGAGCCCGGCGCCCTCGACCTGCTGCGCGAGGGGGTGCGACTGGCGCGCGACGTCGAGGACCGCGCCGTGCTGTGCCGTGCCTACGCCAACCTGGTCGTCGCCTACGAGTTCACCGGCCTGCCCAGCGAGGCGTGCGAGGCGGCCCTGGAGGGGCTCGAGCTCCTGCCCGAGTACGGGCTGGAGCTGGCCGTGGGTGCCGCGCTCGCGTGCAATGCCGCGAACATGCTCGTCCGGCGCGGGCAGTACGAACGCTGCGCTGCCGTGCTCGAGGACCTGCTCGAGGGGCGGGTCGTCACCGGTCAGGCCCTGCACCTGCACCTCGAGCGCGCCGAGCTGCGCCTGCGGATGGGCGACCCGGCCGGTGCGCGGGCGAGTCTGGAGGCCGCGGCACCCCTCCGGGAGGCCGACGAGCCAGCCGTCGTCGCGGCCCTCGCCACGGCGACCGCCGAACTGCTCGCCCAGGAGGGCGACCGGGAGGGCTGCCGGCGCACCGTCGAGGAGGCCCTGTCGCGGCTGGCCGGTACCCCGGACCGGCGGTTCCGGACGGAGCTGCTGGTGATCGGACTGCGGAACGAGGCCGAGCGTCCCGGGCCGATGCCGGCACGCATCGATTCGGCCGCCACCGCCCGGCTGGACGAGCTGGGGGCCGCTCTGGACGGGCTGGCGCCGGAGGCGGACGACGACATCGACCACGCCGCCCACCACCGGACGGCCCGGAACGAACTCGCCCGCGCGCGCGGTACGGCGACCGCGGAGGACTGGGCGGAGGCCGTCCGGCTGTGGCAGGCGGCGGTGCGACCGCGCGAGGAGGCGTACTGCCTGCTGCGGGAGGCGGAGTGCCACGCCGACGCCAGGCGCCGGGACAAGGCCGCCGCCGCGGCGTCGGCAGCACGCGCGCTGGCCGAGCGCCTGGGCGCGGCGCCGATCGTCGTCGAGGTGGACGCGTTGCTCACTCGCACCCGGCTGTCGGTGGCCCCTGCACCGCGGGCGGCGGCCGACGACCGGCCGTTCGGACTGACCGAGCGCGAGTACGAGGTCCTCGCCCTGCTCGGGACCGGTGCGACCAACCGCCAGATCGCCCGAAAACTGTTCATCAGCGATCGCACAGTGGGTGTTCACGTGTCCCGCGTGCTGCATAAGCTCCAGGTCACGAACCGGGCACAGGCCGCGGCCGTCGCCGTCAAGGTCGCCCGGTAACCGTCGACCGGTCTGCGGGAAGGACACCCATGTCGCCGTTGAAGCTGTCGCTGTTCGGTGGGGGAGATGACAGGGAGGAGACGGTGGAGCTGGACGACGACGAGTTGGTCGGCAAGCTCCGCGAGGTGGTCGACGCCCACCCCGACCTCACCCTGACCGAGGCGCTCCGGCAGGGCCTCCAGCACGTCGTCGACAACGGTCCGACGACGAAGGGCTGATCCCGGCGCTCAACGGAGGCTGGGCTCGAGCTGAGCGCGCAGGGCGCGGACGGCACGCCCGCGAAGCGGGCCCAGGCTGCCCCGCGGGATGCCCAGTTCCTGGCTGACCGCGTCGTAGGACGCCGGCTCGCGGAGCAGGGCCTGCACGATCAGGCGCTGGCTCAGCGGCAGCTTCTCGACCGCCTCGTCCAGCGCCCGGCGCAGCTCCTCGTCCATGAGCGCCGTCGCCATGTCGGTGTCGTCCGGGGCGACGCGGTCGGCCACGTCCTCGCTCGGGATCGCGCGCTGCTGACCCCGCAGGATGGACAGGGCCTCGCGGCGTGCGGTGGTGGACAGCCAGCCGGGCAGGCACTGCGGGTCGTTGATGCGGTCCGCGTTGCGCAGCAGCAGCACCCAGGTGCGCTGCACGGCCTCGTCGACGTCGGCGTCGCTGCGGAGGACCACGCGGGCGGCGGAGCGCAGCAGCGCCTCGTAGCGCCGCACCGTCGTGTGCCAGGTCGCCTCGTCGCCGGCGGCGAGGGCCGTCAGCAGCTCCCGGTCGACAGGACCGCTGGTGGGGGCTTCGGCGAGAGTCAGAACGGACATGGGCTGGGCTCCTTCGAGGACGTTTGGGAACGCCTGCGAAGTCTTCGGAGGGAGCCGGTGGCCAACATCCGTCGGACGACGTATTCAGGGGCCCCGGAAGTACGTACGCCGGGTGCCCGGGGTCACCCGTACGACGTACTCCGTCGCCCGCCGGGAGAGCGCGCGAGGGCCCGGACGGGGCGGCGACGTGCCAGGGTCGAGGGCCACGTCCGGCACCTAGGAGGAGACCCCGTGAGCGAGCACGTGTACAGGCTGAGCGAGATCGTCGGCACCAGTCCGACGAGCATCGACGACGCGATCCGGACGGGGCTGAAGAAGGCCGCCCAGACGGTCCGGAACATCGAGTGGTTCCAGACCGGGGAGATCCGCGGTCAGGTCGTGGACGGCGAGGTCGCCCACTTCCAGGTCACGATGAAGGTCGGCTTCCGCGTCGACTGACGGACGGGGTCCCTCGTCAGTCGAAGCTGCCCGCACCGCCCCGGCGGTAGGGCGATCGGCGCTCGATGCGGTCGCGCTCGGCGCGTTCGGCGCGGATCCGGGCCGCTGTGCCCGCCGGGTACCCCGCCTTGGCGACCCGGTGCTCGATGGTCTCGGTCATGAACGCGATCGAGAACATCAACCCCAGGACGAGGCCGCCGACGGCTGCCGAGAGCCGGTAGGACAGGGGCACCGGGACGGCGACGATGCACACGACCAGCACGGGCGACATCTGGACGACGGCCCGCAGCAGGTGCCGGACGATCCACGTGCGCCCGGTCGTGTCGGCGAGCACCCAGGGGGAGAGGTGGCGGGGGAGCCCACCCCCGAGGGCGTACCAGATCCACTGGACCGGATTCGGTCGCTGGGCGGACACACCCGTCACGGTATGCCTGGTCGGGGCCCCGTTGCCGTCCGCCGCGGACGGGTGCACACTCCCCGCACCGTTCCGCGAGGAGGTCGCAGTGCAGATCAGCCAACTGCTCCGTCACAAGGGCCGCGAGGTCGCCACGATCGACGGGTCCGAGAGCGTCCGCACCGCTCTCGGTGTGCTCGCCGACAAGGGGATCGGCGCCCTGGTGGTGTCCTCCGACGGGCGGACCATCGACGGGATCGTCTCCGAGCGGGACGTCGCCCGCGGACTGCACAGCCACGGCGCCGGTCTGCTGGCCGAACCGGTGTCCAGCGTGATGACGGCGCAGGTGCACACCTGCTCACCGAACATGAGCGTGCACGACCTCGCCCGCACGATGACCGACCACCGCGTACGGCACGTCCCCGTGGTGGACGACGGAGCCCTGATCGGGATCGTCTCGATCGGCGACGTCGTCAAGGCCCGGTTGGACGAGCTCGAGGAGGAGCGCAAGCAGCTGGTGGACTACATCCAGACCGCCTAGCGCCTCGGCCCCGTCCAGGGCACCGCTGCGAGCTTGCGAGTGGCGGGGAGGACGGGCCGCGTACGGTGCGGCCGTGGACGACCGTCGCCTGGGAGTGCTGTCCGGGCTGGCGGCCTATTCGCTGTGGGGACTGTTCCCCCTCTACTTCCCGTTGCTCGAGCCGGCCGGTGGGCTCGAGATCGTGGCGCACCGGGTGCTCTGGTCGCTGGTGTTCGTGGGCCTGCTGCTCACCGTCCGGCGCCACTGGTCGCAGGTGCGGGCGCTGGTCACCGACCGGCGACGGCTGCTCGTCCTCGCCGGTGCAGCGGTGCTCATCGCCGTCAACTGGCTGGTCTTCGTCTACGGCGTGAACTCCGGCCAGGTCGTCGAGACCTCGCTGGGCTACTTCATCAATCCGCTCGTGAGCGTGCTGCTCGGGGTCGTGGTGTTCAGCGAGCGGCTGCGGGTCCTGCAGTGGGTGGCCGTGGGCATCGCCGCCGTCGCGGTCGCCGTCCTCACGATCGACTACGGGCGCCCGCCGTGGATCGCGCTCGCGCTCGCCGCCAGCTTCGGCCTGTACGGCGTGATGAAGAAGCTGGTCCGGGTCGAGGCAGCTCCCGGCCTCTTCGTCGAGACGGCGCTGGTCGCGGTCCCGGCCGCGGTCGTGCTGGCGGTCCTGCACTCGGGCGGGAACGGCACCTTCGGCAACGCCGGGGCGGGGCACGCCCTGCTCCTCGTCACCTCCGGGATCGCCACCGCCATCCCGCTCCTGCTGTTCGCCGCCGCTGCGCGGCGCATCCCGCTGTCGACGGTGGGGCTGCTGCAGTACCTGACCCCGTTGATGCAGCTGGCGATCGGGGTCTTCGTCTACGACGAGCCGATGCCGCCCGCGCGCCTGGCCGGTTTCGTGATCGTCTGGGTGGCCCTGGCGGTGTTCACCGCGGACAGCCTGCGACACGCCCGGGCCGGGAGTCGTCGTCCGGCTGCGGAGATCGTTCCCGCAGGTCTCTGAGGCCTCTTCCGACCCATGGCCGGGGAGCGATCCCCTGCGCGCCGGGAACTGTCGGTACCCGGCGCTACGGTCGTTCCCGAGTCGCTCCCACGCCGGGGGCGAACGGGTACGGCAGGAGTTCGACGACCGATGACCGACGACCCGACCGTGGTGGTCTCCCCGCCCCCGGCCGAGGGCCTCGACGAGGCTTTCGTGCAGGTCGCGCCCATGGGCCTGTCCCGTCGGGAGCACGAGATGCTCACCTTCGAGCGGCAGTGGTGGCGGCAGGCGGGGGCGAAGGAGACGGCGATCCGAGACCGTTTCGGAGTTCCGCCGACTCGCTACTACCAGGTGCTCAACGCCCTGGTCGACCGACCCGATGCGTTGGCCGCCGACCCGCTGCTGGTCCGGCGGCTGCGGCGGTTGCGACGCGCGCGGGCACGGACACGTTCGTCTCAGGGTTCTAGTCAATGAGAGTTACAACGATTAGATTTCCTCACTGTGGGCAGGCACGGCGGGTCAGAGAGTGACGGGCGGGACTGGGGTAATCCCCCGGTCGCCGCGAATCGTCGACGTACGGACGCCCCCGATGGTTTGTGGCGGGGCTCCTCGGCGGGGGTGAGCGATCATCCGACCGCGCGCAGTCATGACCGGTCCGGCGACTCGGGCCGGTCCGCCGGACGCCCTGCGCCGTCCGGTGGGACCCGTGCCCCCGACGGCCAGCGCCAGGTCTCGCGCTCCCGGCTGCCGCTCCCTCCTGTGCCGGCCGCCTCCCGGGCCGCTGCACCCCGCCCGCCGGCCGGCCCGCGCACGACGGCCGCTCCGTTCTCCGCGGTGCCGTCTCCCGAGCCGCGCATGGAGCTCACCCTCGACGGCGACTTCCCGGGTGCCGCAGCGATCGAGCGCAGCGGTGGCTGCGCCCCCGCCATCTCGCGCCCCAGCCGCACCTGGGTCGACGCCGAGGCAGAGCTGGTCTCCACCGGCCCCAGCAACTCCGGCGGCTTCCGCTCCTCCGTCCCCTCCCCGCGGGTGCCCCGGCAGACCACGGCGGCCGGATCCCCGTCGCCTGCCTACGGCGACTGGACCAAGCCCTCCCGGTCCGAGGACGTCGACCTCGCTGTCGACGACGACCAGCAGGCCCGCGCCTTCCGCGCCCCGGCGCCCGGCACGACCGCCATCCCCGAGCGCCGCATGTCGGGACGCCGTCGCCAGCAGGTCGCTCCGATCCGTGACTCGATCGATCACGAGGTCGACCACGACACCGAGCACTCGTTCGACGAGGACCTCGCACCCGCTCCGGTCCGCGGTCCGGGCACCGGTTCCGTCGTCGGCGGCCGCGCCGCCATGCGCGCCGAGCGTCAGGCGGCCGACATGGTCCGTCGCAAGGCCGAGAAGCGCACCGGCTCGGCCGTGGCCGTCCTGGACGAGCTCGACGCCGAGGGCGAGGTCCGCAAGCCGCGGCGCGTCGTCAAGGGCCTGCTCGCGATGACCGTCGTCGCCCTCGGGGTCCTCGGCGTCTACTCCTTCGTCTCGCCCGAGACGCAGGAGGCGGCGTCCTTGTCGGCGGAGAACTCCCCGGCTCCGTTCGTCCCCGACGCCTCCGCGCCGCTGCCGTCCCTGCCGAGCCCCCCGGTCGAGGTCGCGCCGACGCCCACGGCGCCGGTACGGGTCCCGGTCACCGTCCTCAACGCCACCGAGACCAACGGCCTGGCCGCCAAGGCGGCCGAGGCGTTCGGTACCGGCGGGTGGGAGACCCCCGGCATCGGTGGCTACACCGCCGGTGACGTCGCCGCGAGCACGGTGTTCTTCACCGAGGGCGACGAGACGCAGCGACAGGCCGCCGTCCAGCTGGTCGACGCGTTCCCGCAGCTGACCGGTCCCGCGGTGCGGTTCTTCGAGCTCCCGGCCGATGTCACCGCACCCGGCCTGGTCGTCGTCCTGACCGGCGACTGGCAGCCCTGATCCGTCGCACCACCTCGGTTCCACCGTCTGCCCGCCACGGGCGGAACACGGCGCGGCTGCCGTCCGTTGGCCGCAGCGTGCGCTCCCTCCGCGGGCTCGTGCGTCCCCGCCCGCGCCCCGGCGCACGTGCGACGCTCGCCGCCCTGCTCGCCGTCCCGCTGCTCGCCGGCGCCGTCCTGCTCGCGCCCGGCGCCACCGCTGCCGACGACACCCGCACCGAGGACGCCCGGGTGCCCTCCGGGTCCGGCGCGGACGCGGTGGAGCTCGACACGACCACCTACCTGCCCGCGGGGGACGGTCCCTCCCCGGCCGTGGTCCTCGCTCACGGCTTCGGCGGGAGCAAGGACTCCGTGGCCGACGACGCGCGCGACCTGGCCGGCCGCGGCTACGTCGTCCTGACCTACTCGGCCCGCGGCTTCGGCCGCAGCACGGGTCAGATCGGGCTCGACGACCCGCGGTTCGAGATCGTGGACCTCTCCACGCTGATCGACCGGCTCGCCGAGCGGGACGACGTCGAACTGGACGGCGACGGCGACCCGCGCGTCGGCGTGGCCGGCGGCTCCTACGGCGGTGCGCTGGCCCTGCTCGGTGCCGCCTACGACGACCGCATCGACGCCATCGCCCCGCAGATCACCTGGAACTCGCTGACCTCGGCACTCTTCCCCTCGCAGACCGGCGAGGTGGACGCGCAGACCGTCGCGGCCACCCCCGAGGACGGCGACACCGGCGTCTACAAGCGGCTGTGGTCCGGGCTGTTCTTCGGGGTGGGGTCCTCGCCCTCCGGCGGCCTGCTGGACGCGCTCGGCGGGGGTGGCGGGGACGGCGCAGCGCCCGACCTCTCCGAGCTCGATACGTCCTCGCTGGACCCCACCGCTGTCGAGCAGGCCCTCACCTGCGGTCGGTTCCGCGCCGACATCTGCGCCGCCTACCAGACGGCGGCCGCCACCGGCACGCTGACGCCGGAGATCGCGGCGGTGCTGGACCGCAGCAGCCCGGCGGGTGTGCTCGACCGGATCGAGGCACCCACCCTGCTCATCCAGGGCACCCAGGACTCCTTGTTCGGACTCGGGCAGGCCGACGCCAATGCTCGCGGGATCGCGGCGAACGGCACCGCGGTGAAGGTGGTCTGGTACTCGGGCGGCCACGACTCGCAGGCGTCGGAGGGCGTCACCGCCGACCTGCGCGACCAGGTGGCCGGGTGGTTCGACTTCCACCTGCGCGGACAGGGCGGTGACCCGGGCACCGGCTTCCAGTACCCCGCACCCACCGGGCTGGGCAGCACCGCCGGCGTGGGCCGCGTGCAGGGCGGCAACCAGACCGTCGTGGCCGACGCGTACCCCGGGCTCGACGGCGGGGAGCCGGCCGAGCGCGCCGACGTACCGCTCAGCGGCCGCACCCAGCCGATCGTCACCCCGGCAGGCGGAACCCCGGCAGCTCTGACCACGGTGCCCGGACTGGGCGCGCTCACCGCGGCACTGGGCGGGACGACGCTGGAGATCCCCGGCCAGTTCGCGAGGTTCGACAGCGAGCCCCTGGACGGCGCGGTCGAGGTCGTGGGCGCACCCACCACCGAGATCGCCGTCGCCGCCCCCGGAGGCACCGCGACCCTCTTCGCCAAGCTCTACGACGTCGCCCCCGGCGGCGGCACCACCCTTCCGGGCGGGCTGGTCGCGCCGCTGGCGCTCACCGGGCTTTCGGCCGACCCGGCCCAGCCGACCCGGGTGTCGATCACGCTGCCGGGCATCGTGCACCGCTTCGAGGCCGGCCACACGATGCGGCTCGTCGTGTCGTCCACCGACCAGGGGTTCGCGCTGCCCGCCGAGCCGGGGGTGTACTCCGTCGCGCTCGCCGGCGACTCCGTCGGGCTGGCGGTCCCCGAGGTCGGCGGCCGGACGGAGGCCGATGCGGGCACCTCGCGCTGGTGGGTGCTGCTCGGCGTGCTCGCCGGGCTCGGGCTGCTGGCCTGGGGCGTCGCCGAGCTGTGGGGCCGCCACCGTCGCCGGAGCGTCTCGGCCGTCGAGCCCGACGGGGAGGACGTGCCGCTGCGCTTCGAGGGCGTGAGCAAGGCCTACAAGGACGGGTTCGTGGCGGTGCGCGACCTGTCGTTCGAAGTGCGCCGCGGCCAGGTGCTGGGCCTGCTCGGGCCCAACGGGGCGGGCAAGACGACGTCCCTGCGGATGCTCATGGGGCTGATCCGGCCGACCGAGGGACGGATCAGCATCTTCGGCCATGCCGCCGGCCCGGGCGCCCCCGTGCTCTCCCGGCTCGGCTCCTTCGTCGAGGGCACCGGCCTGCAGCCGCACCTGTCCGGCCGCGACAACCTGACCCTCTACTGGGCGGCGACCGGCCGCCCGGCCGAGGACGCCCACATGGCCGAGGCGATCGAGGTCGCAGGGCTCGGGACGGCGATCGACAAGCGGGTGCGCAGCTACAGCCAGGGCATGCGCCAGCGGGTCGCCATCGCCCAGGCGATGCTGGGTCTCCCGGACCTGCTCGTGCTCGACGAGCCGACGAACGGCCTGGACCCGCCGCAGATCCACGCGATGCGGGAGGTGCTGCGGTCCTACGCCGCGACCGGGCGCACCGTGATCGTCTCCAGCCACCTGCTCAGCGAGATCGAACAGACCTGCAGCCATGTCGTCGTCATGGCCAAGGGGCAGAAGATCGCGCAGGGCACGGTCGAGGAGATCGTGGGCACCGGCGGTGCGGTGTCGATCGGACTGGTCGACGACGCGGACACCGGGCGCGCGATCGCCGTCCTGGAGGGCCTGCCCGGAGTCAGCGCGGAGCTGACCGACGAGGGCCTGGTCGCCGACCTGGACGGGTACGGCCGGGCCGCGGCGCTGCAGGCGCTGATCGGGGCCGGCATCGAGGTCGACGAGTTCACGCCGCGCCGCCGGCTCGAGGACGCGTTCCTGGCACTGGTGGGGGAGTCATGAGTTCGGTGACCGAGCACGTGCAGCCGACGGGTGCGGTCGCGGGCTACCGGCCCAACCGCACCCTGCGGCTGTCCGTCGAGCTCCGCCGGCAGTTCAAGCGCCGGCGCACGATCGGCGTCTTCGCGTTGATGATCGCGCTCCCGCTGATCCTCATCGCCGCCCTGCAGCTGGGGGCGAGCGAGGAGGCGGCGGAGAACAACCGGCTGAACCTGGTCGACGTCGCCACGTCCAGCGGGCTGAACTTCACGCTGTTCGTGCTCTTCGCAACCACCGGCTTCTTCCTGGTCGTCGTGTACGCGCTGTGCTTCGGCGACACCGTCGCCAGCGAGGCGCAGTGGGGGTCGCTGCGCTACACGCTCGCCACCCCCGTGCCGCGGATGCGGCTGCTCCGGCAGAAGTTCTACGCGGCCCTGGTGCTGTCGGTGGGTGCGCTGCTCACCCTCGCCGCGGTGGCCGTGGTGGCCGGAGGCATCGCGTTCGGCTTCGAGGACATCCAGACCCCGGTCGGGATCACCCTCGGCCAGGGCGAGGGCATGCTGCGGCTGGCCGGCATGCTCGGCTACCTCGCCGTCCACCTGCTCGTCGTCGGCTCACTGGCGTTCTGGTTCTCGACCATCACCGACGCGCCGCTGGCCGCCGTCGGCGGCGCGGTGTTCACGATGTTCGTGTTCGCGATCCTCGACCAGGTCGAGCAGCTCGGCGCGATCCGCGACTGGTTCCCGACCGCCGGCGAGTTCGCCTGGACCGACCTGTTGCAGACCCCGGTCGACTCCGCCGACCTGTACCGCGGCGTCATCCAGTCGCTGGTCTACGCGGCCGTGTTCATCGCGCTTTCCTTCCGGCACTTCGCCCGGCGCGACGTGACCTCGTAGGACGCACTTGGTCACGCTGGCTCCGGCCCCCGACTCGATCGTGGGGCTCTCAACACCCGCGCGGGTGTCTCTTAAAGTGGCCTGTGGGACAGTCGTCGCCTTGCCTGAGCGCGAACGTCGGTGCAAGCCGGGCTCGACCAGTCGGAGCGACCCGTGATTCCGCGCGAGGCTTAGGCCTCCTCGGCGCCCCAGCGTCCGAGCGCGACGATCGCCTCGCGTAAGGCAAGGCCGCGATCGGTCAGCGCGTAGGCCCGGGTGTTGTGCCGGAGCGGCAGACGGGTCAGTACGCCGGCCGCTTCGAGCTCGCGCAGGCGGGTCGCGAGCATGTTCGTCGGCACTCCGAGGTCGCGCTGCAGATCGCCGTAGCGCTGCGGCCCGTCGAGCAGCCGCTCCACGACGAGCAGGGCCCACCGTGCTCCGACGATGTCGAGGGCCGCGGCGAGGTCGCTCATGCGGTCGGATCGGCGTCCGGCTTCATCCAGAACGGCGAGTAGTGGTAGCCGTCGGGGTCGTCGAACTGGCGCTGGTACATGAAGGGGTAGTCGTCGGTGTCACCGATTCGCCCGCCGGCGACGCCGGCGCGCTCGGCGAGCTCGTCGACCGCCTCGCGGCTGCCGAGGTCGAACGAGACCGTGACTTTCGAGGGCGTGTGGGGTCCACCGACCAGCTCCTCAGCGCCGCCGACGCTCGCGTACATCTCGCGGCTGCCGAGCATGACGTACTGCTCGGGCGCGATCGCGAAGCACGACACGTTGTGGTCGGACATCTCGGCGTTGAGGGTCCAGCCGAGGGCTGTGTAGAAGGCGGTCGCGCGCTCGACGCTCTCGACGGGGCAGGTGATGAAGAGGCTCATGCGGCCAACACTTGCAAAATGCAAGTGTGACGTCAAGGCCCGAGCCCGCATCACCGGCCGCCTCGACGCGCTGCAGTTCGACCGTGTCCTGAGTTCCACCGGGCCAAGGAGGTGTCCCTAGGTGGGCCGCTACGGGACACCCCGCCTGGGCGATGTGCCCTGCCCCGCGGCCGGGCTGGATGCTGTTCGCCGGTCGTGACGCCCTAGGCGGGGACCGCCTGGAAGGCGCGGACTTCTATCCGGGCGCCGAGCGCCTTGGATGCCTTCGCGGCCCCGGCGACGGCCGCCTCCTGGTCCGGTGCCTCGACCACCCACAGGCCGCCGAGGTACTCCGGCGCCTGCCTGTACGGGCCGTCGGCGAGGGCGAGCACGTCGCCTGTGTGGTCGACGGTGACCGCAGTCGACGGCGGGTGCAGTCCACCCGCGAAGACCAGGGCGCCGGACGCCGCCAGCTCTTCGAGGAAAGCGCCGGCCACGGCCATCACGGCCGCCAGTTCGGCCGGATCCATCGACGCCATCGTTGGCTCCTCGGCCGCGTCGTGCGGCATGGATAGCAGGTAGTGCGTCACGGTCATCCTCCGAGGTGGTCACGGCGTACCGTCCGGCCGCGCTCACGAGCAACGACGCAGGGCGCTGCCGGATCTCATCGGTCGGGGCCGGTCGGTGACAGGTGTTCGTCGTGCGGTGGGTGTCCCGCGGTCAGCTGCGGCGTAGTCAGCGATGCGCGGACCGCCTGCGCCCAGCCCTCGCCCATCGCGGCGTCGGTGATGCTCGCGTTCGGGATTGCCTCGATGAGGCCGAGCATGCCGTCGACGGCGGCGCCGTTGGCGGTGATCCACAGCCTGCCGACGGCCGGCGCCATCTCGAGGTCGCTGACGCTGTCGCCGATGGCGACGGCGTCGGCCGGGGTGAGGCCGCGCCGTTCGAGGTCCCAGGCGATCGCCGCGCCCTTGGTGATGCCGCGCGGCATCAGATGGAAGACGTGCGGCGGCAGGGGGTCGTCGTCCAGGCTCATGCGGGACGTCGCCGGGATCGCGCCGTTGTCCTTCAGCGTCAGCCAGCCCAGATCGTGATCCGCCAGCCATGCGTCCACCGCGATCGGGTCGACGCGGCCGCGGAGCAGTGCGTCCGTGTCGTGGGTGGTGTGCCAGGGCGCGTGCCATTCCAGCCGGCCGGGGTACTCGGCGATGAGCTCCTCGACGACGCCCAGCTCGGCCATTGCCGCCATCGGTGTCTGATCGCCGAAGCCTTCGGGGAACTCGCCGCGGAGGCGGTGCACGCCGCGACCGGCGTCCCAGGCCACCGTGGCGCCGAGTTCGGCGATGGCGCCGTCCGCGGCGAAGATCCGCGCGGCCTCGATCACCTGCTCGAACGTCCGGCCGCTGACCAGCACCAACGGCACGCCCGCCCGGTGCAGCTCGAGCAGTGCCGTGGCCGGACCGGCCGTCAGTTCCCGCCCCGCGGTGTGCCAGAACGAGCCCCGTGGGCCGACCATCGTGCCGTCGAGGTCGGTGTAGACGATGCGCGCCGGGGGCAGGGAGGTCACGGATCACATCCTGGCCATGCACCGGGAGGCATCGCGGACTGGGTACAGTCAGACCCGTTCCACTCATCCAGAGGGGCAGAGGGACACGGCCCGATGAAGCCCCGGCAACCGCCGCACGCGCATGCGCGTCGGAAGGTGCCAATTCCGTCCCGCGCGGCTCGACGGCCCGGTGCGGGAAAGATGAGGAGGTAGTCGTCGCATGACTCTGACCGCTCCCGGATCTGCCCAGGCTGATTCCACGTCCGGTGGTCCCGTTCCGCCGTGTCCCGCGCGCGGGCTGGTGTGCCGCAACTGCGGTGCCACCTTCGGACTGGTGGCCGAGCACGCCTGCGCGGAGTGCTTCGGTCCCCTCGAGGTCGACTACGACCCCGAGCTGATGCGCGCGGTGACCCGCGAGCAGATCGAGGCCGGCCCGCAGAACATCTGGCGCTACGCGGCCCTGCTGCCGGTGGGCCAGAACCCGGCCGACCGCGTCACCCTGGACCCCGGCATGACCCCGCTGGTGCGGGCCGACCGGCTGGCCGAGGAGCTGGGACTCACCGGCGGCCTGTGGGTGAAGGACGACTCGGCTAATCCGACGCACTCGTTCAAGGACCGCGTCGTCAGCCTCGCCGCCACCGCCGCGAAGGGCCTCGGCTACCACAAGATCGCCGCCGCCTCGACGGGCAACCTGGCGAACTCCGTCGCCGCGCACGCCGCCCGCGCGGGCCTGCCCTCCTTCGTGTTCATCCCGTCCGACCTCGAGCCGGGCAAGGTCGTGCAGTCGGCGGTCTACGGCCAGACGCTGGTCGCCGTCGACGGGTCCTACGACGACGTCAACCGGCTGACCAGCGAGCTCGCGGAGACCGACGAGTTCGAGGACACCGCCTTCGTCAACCAGAACGTGCGGCCCTACTACGCCGAGGGCTCCAAGACGATGGGCTACGAGATCGCCGAGCAGCTCGGCTGGCGGATCCCGGCGCAGGTCGTCATCCCGATGGCGTCCGGGTCGCTGCTCACCAAGGTGGACAAGGCGTTCCGCGAGCTCACCGCGGCCGGCATCGTCGAGGCCACCGAGTGGACGATCTTCGGCGCCCAGTCCGCCGGGTGCGACCCCATCGCCACTGCGTTCGACAACGGCTGGGACGTCATCAAGCCGGTCAAGCCGACCGGCATCGCCAAGTCGCTCAACATCGGCAACCCCGCCGACGGCCCCTACGCGCTGGACGCGATCCGGCGCACCGGCGGTTCGGTCGGCCGGGTCGGCGACGACGAGATCGTGCAGGGCATCCGCGACCTCGCCCGCACGACCGGTGTCTTCGCCGAGACCGCCGGCGGCGTGACGGTCGCGGTGCTGCGCCAGCTGGTCGACAACGGCCGGCTGGACAGGGCCAAGGAGACCGTCGTCCTCAACACCGGCGAGGGACTGAAGACCCTCGACCCGCTGGAGCCGGTCGTCGGTCCCACGCACCACGTCGAGCCGTCCCTGAAGTCGGCGCGGGCGGCCGGGCTCATCGGCTGAAAGACGCCCCGCCCCCGCACGCTCGGGGCGGTGCCCTGGACGGCGTCATCCCGCGTGGATTGCCCGTTTTCCGGGCTTTCCTGATGTACCTTTCCGCGCGGTTCGAGTTCCACGTTCGTGATCGACGGGCGGAAGAGCGAGATCCCGGCCCCCCGATCGAGAGGGGTCGTCCGACACGCGTTCGTGGGAGCACACGTGGCAGAGGGCACCGTGAAGTGGTTCAACTCCGAGAAGGGCTTCGGATTCATCGCCGTCGACGGCGGTCAGGACGTCTTCGTCCACTACTCGGCCATCCAGATGGACGGGTACAAGAGCCTCGAAGAGGGCCAGCGGGTCAGCTTCGAGGTCGTCCAGGGCGCCAAGGGCCCCCAGGCGGACGCCGTCACCGCCGCCTGAACCGAAGCCGCGAAGGCCCGGTTCCCCGCTCGGGGACCGGGCCTTCGTCGTTCCGGAAGCCGCGGGAACAGCGGGCGCTCACCCCCCGTTCTTGCACTCACAAGGGTCGAGTGCCAGACTCGTTTCTGGCACTCGGGACACCCGAGTGCCAATCAGGTCGGAACGGTGAGGTACCGGTCCGTGGGCCGAAGGAGCGCCCACGCGGCTGGTGCCGTCCGTCGCGGGCACCAACCCGGCCGTGCAGCGATCAATGCATGGAGGACATCACCACATGGCCAAGATGATCGCGTTCGACGAAGAGGCGCGCCGTGGCCTCGAGCGGGGAATGAACATCCTCGCCGACGCCGTCAAGGTGACGCTCGGCCCCAAGGGCCGCAACGTCGTACTCGAGAAGAAGTGGGGCGCGCCCACCATCACCAACGATGGTGTGAGCATCGCCAAGGAGATCGAGCTCGAGGACCCGTACGAGAAGATCGGGGCCGAGCTCGTCAAGGAGGTCGCGAAGAAGACCGACGACGTCGCGGGTGACGGCACCACCACCGCCACCGTGCTGGCCCAGGCGCTCGTGCGCGAGGGTCTGCGCAACGTCGCCGCCGGCGCGAACCCGATGGCCCTGAAGAAGGGCATCGAGAAGGCCGTCGCTGCCGTCTCGGAGTACCTGCTCTCGACGGCCAAGGATGTCGAGACCAAGGAGCAGATCGCCGCCACCGCGTCGATCTCCGCCGCTGACCCCGCGATCGGCGAGCTCATCGCCGAGGCGATGGACAAGGTCGGCAAGGAAGGTGTCATCACCGTCGAGGAGAGCAACACCTTCGGCCTCGAGCTCGAGCTCACCGAGGGCATGCGCTTCGACAAGGGTCACCTGTCGGCGTACTTCGTCACCGACCCCGAGCGCATGGAGACCGTCCTCGACGACCCGTACATCCTGGTCGTCAACAGCAAGATCAGCTCCGTCAAGGACCTGCTCCCGCTGCTGGAGAAGGTCATGCAGGGTGGCAAGCCGCTGGCGATCATCGCCGAGGACGTCGAGGGCGAGGCCCTCGCGACCCTGGTGGTCAACAAGATCCGGGGCACCTTCAAGTCCGTCGCCGTCAAGGCCCCGGGCTTCGGTGACCGCCGCAAGGCCATGCTGGCCGACATCGCCATCCTCACCGGTGGCCAGGTCGTCAGCGAGGAGGTCGGTCTCAAGCTCGAGAACGCCGACCTGTCCCTGCTGGGCCGCGCGCGCAAGTTCGTCACCACCAAGGACGAGACGACGATCATCGAAGGTGCGGGTGACGCCGACCAGATCACCGGTCGCGTGAACCAGATCCGCGCCGAGATCGAGAAGTCGGACTCCGACTACGACCGCGAGAAGCTCCAGGAGCGCCTGGCCAAGCTGGCCGGTGGCGTCGCCGTCATCAAGGCCGGCGCCGCGACCGAGGTCGAGCTCAAGGAGCGCAAGCACCGCATCGAGGACGCGGTGCGCAACGCCAAGGCCGCCGTCGAGGAGGGCATCGTCGCCGGTGGTGGCGTCGCTCTCGCGCAGGCCACCTCGGCGTTCGACAAGCTCGAGCTGGAGGGTGACGAGGCGACCGGTGCCAACATCGTGCGCGTCGCGCTCGAGGCGCCGCTGAAGCAGATCGCGATCAACGCCGGCCTCGAGGGTGGCGTCGTCGCGGAGAAGGTCCGCAACTCCGAGCTCGGCTGGGGCCTCAACGCCGCCACCGGGGAGTACGTGGACCTGATCAAGGCCGGCATCATCGACCCGGCCAAGGTCACCCGCTCGGCGCTGCAGAACGCCGCCTCCATCGCGGCGCTCTTCCTCACCACCGAGGCCGTCATCGCCGACAAGCCGGAGAAGAACGCTCCGGCCATGCCCGGCGGCGACGGCGGCATGGGCGGCATGGACTTCTGACGAAGGACCCCTCTACCCCCCACGCCTCGCACGCTCGGCGCGGGACCCTGTAGAGGAGCCGCACTGCACTACAGCACTGCCCGTCAGGGGCGGTCCGCTTCGGCGGGCCGCCCCTGACGGCGTTCGTGGCCCGACTTCGGGGAAGTCGGTCCCCGGGAGCCGCCGCGGCGCCCGACTTCGGGGAAGTCGGGGTCCAGCCGACCACCGTCACTCCGGGGAGAAGACGCAGAACTCGTTGCCCTCGGGGTCTGCGAGGACGTCCCACTCGATCGCCCCGTCCGCTTCGGTGTCGAGGTCGCGGGGGCGGACCAGCGTCGCGCCCGCCGCCTGCAGTGCCGCGGTGTCACCCAGGACGTCGAAGTGCATCCGGTTCTTGACGATCTTCGGTTCGGGCACCGGCACGATCCACATCAGCGGGCCGGCGCCGTCCCGGTCGACGATGGGCACCGGCCACTCGGCGGGTCCAGCCCACCTCCGGCGGCGCGACCTCGTCGCGGCGGACGTAGCCGAGGGCGGCGCACCACCAGTCGGCGAGCCCCTGGTGGTCGCCGGCGTCGAGGCAGAGGTCCTTGAACCGGGCGGGTGCGTCAGCCATGACGGGAGAGGGTAGGCGGCCTCCCGTGACCGTGATCATCGGGACCTCGGGCTGGCAGTACCGCGACTGGCGCGGCCGCTTCTATCCGCAGAAGCTGCCGCAGCGGTTGTGGCTGGAGCACTACGTCGCCCACTTCGCCACGGTCGAGAGCAACAACGCCTTCTACCGGCTGCCCGAGCTCACCACCTTCGTGTCGTGGCGCGAGCGCACGCCCGCGGACTTCCGGTGGGCGGTCAAGGCCAGCCGCTTCCTCACCCACATCAAGCGGCTGCGGGAGCCAGAGGAGCCGGTCGGGCGGCTGATGGAGCGGGCGGCCGGGCTGGAGCACAAGCTCGACACGATCCTGCTGCAGCTGCCGCCCACGCTGAGGGCCGACGCCGACCTCCTCCGCGAGTGCCTCGCCCAGTTTCCGGCCGGCACCCGGGTGGCCGTCGAGCCGCGGCACGAGAGCTGGTGGACCGACGAGATCCGCGCCCTGCTCGAGCGCTACGGGGCGGCGCTGTGCTGGGCGGACCGCGACGAGAAGCCGATCGCGCCGCTGTGGCGGACCACCGACTGGGGCTACCTGCGCTTCCACCACGGCGCCGACGGCTGGGCCTACCGACCGGAGACGCTGCAGCTCTGGGCCGACCGGCTCGTGGCGGCCTACGGCCAGGGCGATGTACTCGTCTACTTCAACAACGACCCCGGTTGTGCGGCGGTCGCCGACTCGGTCGTCTTCGCCGAGGCCGTCCGCCGGGCCGGTGGGGTGCCGACCCGCGTGCCGACAGCCGAGCAGGCGGCCGGCCTCGCCTGGATCGCGACCTAGTCGTCCCCGCCGCCGTGCCCGGAGTTGTCGTCTCCGCCGCCGGAGTCGTGGCCGGAGTCGTCGTCCCCCCCGTGGCCGGAGCGGTCCTCGTTGTCGTCCGACTGGTTCTCGGAGTGGTGTGTCTCTACTTCGGGCGTGTCGTCGGCCTCGGTCTCCTGAGAGTCGTCGGAGTCGTCCGAGTCGTCGACGTCGTTGTCGTTGTCGTTGTCGTCGGAGTCGGAGTCGGAGTCGTTGTCGTCGGTCTCGGACGACGGTGTCGGGACCACGCCGGGCCCCTGGGTCGGGTCCGCAACCGGCACGACCGGGGTGGAGGCGGTATCCGGCGACACGATCTGGACCACGCTGACTGTCCGGGTGCCTGGGTTGTCGGCAGAGTCCGGCACGTCGAAGGGAGTCACGGTCTCGATCGCGCCGGCGACCTGGTCCTGGATCGCGCCAGGCAGCACCCCCGCCGCGCCGGCCCCGGTGACGCCGGCCGCGGCGATTCCGAGCCCGGCGATGGCCTGGGTCAACGTACCGGCACCGACAAACTTCGTCGCGATCGCGGCGACAGTTTCGAAGATGAACATGCGGTGGAACTCCTTCTGGGGCGGGACTGACGACGGGTGCCCGATCTCTGTCCGCTAGATCGGCGCGGCCGGCACGAACCCGTAGGACGTTCACTCGCGCGGGGGAGCCCCGTCTCCTGGGAGAGCGGCAGGGTCCTCGGCGTGGCGGACACCGAGCTGCTCGGCTGCCTGCCCGAGCAGAGACTGCACAGCGAGGGTGTCCGCGAGCGGCATGACGGCGCTCTCCGTCCGCCCGGCGCGCACGCACTCGGTCACCTCGATCAGCTCGTGCGCGTAGCCGGCGCCGATCGTCTCGCGGGTGATCGTCTCGGGCTCGGCGCCCGCGCGGTGCAGCACGATCGTCGTCGGGTGGTGGAAGCGGGGGAGGACGTCGATCCAGCCCGTCGTCCCGAAGACCCGGGCCTGGCCGGGCAGCGCGTTGCGCAGCGACGTCATGAGAGTCGCCGTCCGCCCGTCGCCGTAGTCGAACAGCAGCGAGGCCTCGGCGTCGGCGCCGGAGGGGAACAGTGAGCCGGCGGCGACCACCCGTTCCGGCGTCCCGAGCAGCATCTGCGCGAACGAGGCCACGTAGACGCCCAGGTCCAGCAGGGCACCGCCGCCGAGCGCGAGGTCGAAGAGCCGGTCGGCGGGGTCGTACTCCCGCGCGACCCCGAGGTCGGCCTGCACCGAGCGCACCTCCCCGATCGCGCCGCCGGCGACGAGCTCACGGAGCTCCACGACGGCGGGCTGGAAGCGGGTCCACATCGCCTCCATGACGAAGACGCCTGTCTGCCGGGCGACGGCGACGACCTCCTCGGCACCGGCGGTCGTGGCGGTGAAGGCCTTCTCGACCAGCAGTGCCTTCCCGGCCCGCAGCGCGGCGAGCGCGATGTCGTGGTGCTGGGGGTGCGGCGTCGCGACGTAGAGGACGTCGACGTCCGGGTCGGCGAGGATCTCGGCGTAGGACCCGTAGGCGCGATCGATCCCGTGCCTGCCGGCGAAGGCCTGGGCGCGGTCGATCGACCGCGAGGCCACCGCCACGGCGCGGGCACCGTCGACGACGGCGAAGTCCTTGACGAGGTTCTCGGCGATGCGGCCCGGCCCGACGACGCCCCAGCGGATCTCTGCGGTCACGGACGCGACGCTAGCGGGGACCCGAATCGCAGCAGGTTGCCGTCCGGATCGATGTGCCAGCCCTCGCGCAGGCCGTAGTCGGTGTCGACGGGGGCGCCGGTCCGCTCGACGTGCGCCCACTCGGCCGCCAGGGCATCGGCGTCGGCCACGTGCAGGTAGGCGGCGGAGGCCGTCCGCAGCGGGTCGTGGTCGGGCACGACCGTCAGGTGCAGCTCGATGCCGGCCCGCGCGGCGAAGCCGTACGTCTCGTCGTGCTGGGTGACGTGGCAGCCGAGGGCGGCGTAATGGGCGAGCGCCCGCGGCAGGTCGGTCACCGGGAAGATTGGGGAGACCCGGACGTGCGCGTGTTCGTGCGGCATGGCGGGCAGACTGCCACCGTGTCCGTCCTGATCGACAGCCCGGTGTGGCCGTGGCGGGGCCGCCGGTGGTCGCACCTCGTCAGCGACGTCTCCTACGAGGAGCTGCACGCCTTCGTCGCGGCCGAGCTCGGCATCCCGCGGCGCGCGTTCCAGGGCGACCACTACGACATCCCGGAGGACCTCTACGACGTCGCCGTGGCCGCCGGTGCGGAGCCGGTCGGTGCGCGGGAACTGCTCAGCCGGCTGCTGGCGGCGGGGTTGCGGGTCCGGAAGCCGCGCGGCGCCTGAGCAGGGCCAGCTCGGCGGTCATGTTCGCCGCCGCACGGTCGGCCCACTGGCGGGCTGCCTCGGGCGTCCGGTACAGCGCCGGCAGGGCGAGCAGGTGCTCGAGGACGGCGATCCGCCCGGCCGTGAACTCCTCGTCGGAGAGGTGGCCGTACTCCTCGCGTACGGCCGAGGCGTACGTCGCGTAGGCGTCCGGCGGACCCGCGAGGACGGCGAGATCTGCGTCGCAGAGCACCGCGCCGTTGGCGTCGTCCGGCGCGGGGTCGTGCCCCGCCGTCAGCAGCACGAGGCGCTCGACCTCGTCCACCCGGCCGTCGGGGACCAGCCCCCGGAGGCCGACCCGCGCCCGTGCGGCGCTGACCTGCTCGTTGTCGGTGCGTTCCGGCTCGTAGGCGATGTCGTGGTACCAGGCCGCCAGCCGGACGGCGGCGGGGTCGTCCGCGGCCCCGGCCAGCTCGCCGATGAGTCCCAGGACGGCGGCCAGGTGGGCGAGGTCGTGGTACCGGCGGTGCGGCTCGCTCCACGCGGCGACGACGGCGGCCCATTCGGTGCGGGACGTGGGCGAGTCGCCGGCCAGCTCGGCCCACGCGTCGAAGTCGACGAGCCCGGTCATCGGACGCCGCAGCTGCGCAGGATGAGCAGGGCGAAGGCGCGGGCAGCCGTCACCACCTCGGCGACGGGCACCTGCTCCATCGGCCCGTGGGCGAGGTGCAGGTCGCCGGGCCCGTAGTGCAGCGTCGGCACCCCGGCGGCCACGTACTGCCGCAGGTCGCTGCCGGCGGCGATGGCGCGCTCCGGCGGAGGCGCACCCCCTGCCAGGACCACGGCCTCCCGCATGGCCCCGAGCAGCGGGTGCCCGGCAGGAAGCTGACCGCTGGCGAACGCGCCGCCGGCCCAGGTGATCCGGACCGGGTGCTCGGCCAGCCAGGGATGCGCGGCACAGATCTCGGCCAGCCGCGTCTCGAACGCCCGTTGCGCGGCGCCGACCGGCTCGCCCAGGCGGACGCCGTACCGGCCTTCGGCGACCAGCCGGTCCGGCACCGAACTGGCCCAGTCGCCGGCCTGCAGTCGCCCGATCGAGATCCCGTACGGATACCGCGATTCGCCGAACCGCGGATCGGCGTCCCGTTGCCGTTCGGCCTCGAACTCCTGCAGTCCGGCGTGCACCACGGCGAACAGCTCCACCGCGCTGACGCCCCGGTCGCGGTGTGCCGCGTGCGCGGCGTGCCCGGTGACCTCGAGCGTGAAGGTCAGCGCACCCGCGTTGGCGGTCACGACCGCCTGGGCGGTCGGCTCCGGGATCACGCAGACGTCGCCGAGGTGCCCGCGGCGCAGGGTGGCCCAGGCGCCGAGTCCGCCGTCCTCCTCGCCGATCACCCCGTGCAGGGCCACCGGACGCACCAGCCGCACGCCCGCCGTCCGTACCGCGGCCACTGCCGCCAGCGAGGAGACGACGCCGGCCTTCATGTCGCACGCACCCCGTGCGTGGATCGCCCCGTCGCCGAGCCGGGGGACGAACGGGTCGCCGGCCCACAGGGAGAGATCGCCGGCCGGGACGACGTCGGTGTGGCCGGAGAGGACCAGTGCGGGGACGCCGTCCTCGGCTGCGGGCACCGTGCCGACGACGCCCCACGCCTCGTCCCGCATGACCTCCTGGCCGGGTGCGTCGGGCTCGATCGCGGCCTCGGCGAGGTCGATCTGCCAGGTGTCGACGTCGCAGCCGAGCTCGTCGAGCCACCCGGCCAGCAGATGCTGCACCTCGCACTCGGCCGGAGTGCCGCCGATCGAGGGGACGGCGATCAGGCGGCAGAGCCGGTCGACCACCCAATCCTGGTCGACGGCGTCCAGGACGCGGGCCTCGGCGTCGGTGAGCTCGGCCATGGCCGGAGTCTGGCACGCGTCGCCCGAGCCACGGGGTGCCCGGGGGCGCTAGCTTGACCGCCGTGACTCAGCCGCCGCCCCCGCCGGGCTGGTACCCCGATCCTGCCGGCAGTGGAGGAACCCGCTGGTGGGACGGTCAGACCTGGACCGACCACGTCCAGCAGGCCGCTCCACCGCCGCCGCCGCCCCCTCCGCCGCCTCCGCCACCGCCCCCACCGCCTCCGGCCGTACCGCCACCTCCGCCCGCGCCCGGGTACGGCGCCGGGCCGTCGCTGTACGAGCAGCCGGTCCTGGTGGTCTCGCAGAAGACCAAGCTGATCGAGCTGACGAACGAGTACGCCGTCTTCGACGGCGAGGGCCGGCAGATCGGCGCCGTCGTCCAGGTGGGGCAGAGCGGGCTGAAGAAGGCGGTCCGCCTCGTCTCCAACATCGACCAGTTCCTCACCCATCACCTCGAGGTGCGCGACGCCTCCGGTCCGGTGCTGGTGCTGACCCGGCCGGCCAAGTTCGTGAAGTCCCGGGTCGTGGTCCAGCGGCCGAACGGGCAGCCGATCGGCGAGATCGTGCAGGCCAACGTCTTCGGCAAGATCCGGTTCGACCTGGTCGCGAACGGCCAGCTCGTGGGTTCGATCCAGGCGGAGAACTGGCGGGCCTGGGACTTCGCGATCCTGGATGCCGCCGGCACGGAGGTCGCCCGGATCACGAAGAAGTGGGAGGGCCTGGCGCGGACGCTGTTCACCACGGCCGACCGGTACGTCGTCCTCGTGCACTTCCGGCTGCCCGAGCCGCTGGCGAGCATGGTCGTGGCGTCGGCACTCACGGTGGACACCGCCCTCAAGCAGGACGACCGCGGCTTCAATTGACACTGCGGTCCTCCGGACCGCACCGCGGCCATGACACTGCGGTCCTCCGGACCGCACCGCGGCCATGACATTGCGGTCCTCCGGACCGCACCGCGGCCATGACATTGCGGTCCTCCGGACCGCACCGCGGCCATGACATTGCGGTCCTCCGGACCGCACCGCGGCCAATGGCCGTCCCCGGCTCGTCTGGAGCCCCATCGTCGCGCCTGCGCGGACCCCTCCGGGGCCCACTCGGCGCGAGCCCCATCGTCGCGCCTGCGCGGACCCCTCCGGGGCCCACTCGGCGCGAGCCCCATCGTCGCGCCTGCGCGGACCCCTCCGGGGCCCACTCGGCGCGACATGATCTACCGCTGGGCGGGTAGCCTTGCTTCTGTCCGGACCGGGTGCACGTGCCCCCGGGTGCCATTTGGTTACGCCTTCACGGACTACCGCCCCGACTTCGGTCGGGGGCCTGGAGCCGCGTTGTGCATCTCGCCGCGAGGCGGCCGCCATCCGGTCCGGACCCTGCTTCCACGAGAGCCCCCGCCCTATCGGCGCGGGGGCTCTCGTGCGTTCCTGTCCCCGGACGCGCGACAGCCCCCGTCGTCCGAGGACGGGGGCTGTCGCTGGTCTACCCGACGGCGTCGGTCAGTAGGTCTCCTCGGTGGTGCTCCGGCGGACCGGCGCGCCGTCGGCCGGGGCGCCGTAGCCCTCGGTGTGGGTGACCCGGCGGCGTGACCGCGGAGCCCAGACGGCGAGCTCGAGGACGATGCCGAGGGCGCCGGCGATCATCAGGATCCAGCCGACCACCTGCAGGTCGACGCCGCTCACGTCGACGCGCAGGGCGAAGGTGAGGATCGCGCCCAGGGCAAGCAGGACGATGGCAGTTCCGAGTCGCATGTGCACTCCCTTCCTCACGGTTCCGGGCGCACGGAGATGTCTCGGGGCAGGCCGGACCGGCGGCGGGTGCCGCGGCAGGAAAAGTGCCCCTACCTGCTGATTCCAACCGTTCCGGCGCCGAGGTGTCCCTCGTTCGGGTGCCCTAAGGGGGCCTCAGACGCCGAACGATCGCAGGAGTGCGTGATCGCCCGATGCCGCCGAGCCGGCCTCAGCACGAATGTTGTCGTCGTCCACAAGGGACGACGAAAGGGAAATGTCATGTCGCCGAACTACGCGAATCCGGCTCTCGACGCCGAGCTCGCCTACCGCCGTGAGGTCCTCCAGGCCGCCATGCAGGGCACCCACAGCCGACGCGGCGCCTGGTTCCGCAACCGCCGCCGGCCGCGCTGACCCGGCCCGACCGGGTGACATCGGCATCGGTCCTGTCGGAGGCCCGTGCCACGATCGGCGTCGTGCCACGCTGGGACGACGCCCCGATCGTGGGCCGGGCCGATGAGCTCGGCCGCCTGCTGACGCATGTCGACCGGGCGGCGGCCGGTCGCAGCTCGGCAGTGCTGCTCGCGGGGGACGCCGGGGTCGGCAAGACCCGACTGCTCGACGAGCTCACCGTCCGGGCGGCCCAGCGGGGGGTCCGCGTGCTGACCGGGCACTGCGTCGACCTCGGCGACGTCGGGCTGCCCTACCTGCCGTTCGTCGACCTGCTGCGTCCGGTCGCCGCGGAGCCCGAGCTCGCACCCGTCTCCTCCGCCAACCCCGCCCTCGCGGGCCTGCTGGCCGGCCGTACCGGGGGGCTCCCGCCGGTGCCCCCGGCGAGCGAGGGCCGTGACCTGAGCCGTCCCTTGCCGAACAGGGCGGCGCCCCAGCCGGTCGACGACGGCCGGCTGCAGCTGTTCGAGTCGGTCGCCGGGCTGATCTGCGAGCTCGCGGCGTCGGGCCCGCTGCTGATCCTGCTGGAGGACGTGCACTGGGCCGACCGGTCCAGCCGCGACCTGCTCCGCTACCTCCTGGCCCGGTTGGTCGACGAGCCGGTCGCGGTGGTGGCCTCCTACCGCGCCGACGACCTGCACCGCCGTCACCCGCTCCGGCCACTGCTCGCCGAGCTCGTACGCCTGCCGGGGGTCGAGCGGATCGAGCTCGCGCCGCTGCCGGACGCCGAGGTGGGCGCCCTGGTCCGTGGCCTGGCCGAGTCGACCGGCGGGCTGCCGGAGTCGACCGTCGACGACGTCGTCGCCCGCGCCGAGGGCAATGCGTTCTACGCCGAGGAGCTGCTCGCCGCGGGGCTGCACGGCGAGGCGCTGCCGCTGGGCCTGACCGACGTCCTGCTGGCGCGGGTGGAGCAGCGTTCCCCCGCCGCCCAGCAGGTGCTGCGCATCGCGGCCGTGGCCGGCCGGCGGGTCCGGCACGAGCTGGTGGCCGCGGTCGGCGGGCTGTCCGCGGGTGACCTCGAGGAGGCGCTGGCCGAGGCGGTGCACCACCACCTCCTGGTCGTCTCCGACGACGGCCGTTACCGGTTCCGGCACGCGCTGCTGCGCGAGGCCGTGCTGGCCGACCTGCTGCCGGGCGAGCGGGTGCGGCTGCACTCCTCGATCGCCGCGTACCTGGCGGAGACGCCCGGGGCGGGCACGGCGGCCGAGCGCGCCCACCACGCCCGCGAGAGCAATGACCTGCCGCGCGCGTTCAGTGCCTCCCTCGAGGCCGCGGTCGACGCCTGCTCGGTGGGGGCGCCCGCGGAGCAGTTGCAGCACCTCGAGGCGGCGCTCGCCCTGTGGCCGGCCGTTCCCGACGCCGTGGAGCGCGCCGGCCGCGACCAGGCGGCGCTCCTGCTGGAGACCGCTGCTGCCGCGCGTACGGTGGGGGAGCTGCACCGGGCGGTGGCGCTGCTGCGTGCGGCGCTGGAACTGCTCGGTCCCGCTGCGGATCCGGCGACGCGGGCGCGGGTCCACTACACGCTCGCCCAGGCAATGGTGCGAGTCGAGGACATCACGGGTGCCCACCGGGAGAGCGCGGCGGCGATGGCGCTCGTGCCGGCGGAGCCGCCGTCGGAGGTGCGTACGTGGGCGGCCGCCACCCATGCGCGGATGAGCTACTCCCTGGGGCGGATGGAGGAGGCCGACGCGGCGGCGGACGAGGCGCTGGCGGCGGCCGACGCCCTCGGGCTGGACGGAGCCTGGTCCGACACCGCCGTGTCGCAGGTGCGGTCGCGCGCCGACGCCGACCCGGCCGCGGTGCGCCGCCGGCTCGACGAGGCGCTCCAGCGTGCCCGGCGTTCCGGGGACGACGACGTGGAGATGCGGGTCCTGTTCAACCAGGCGTCCGTGGCATTCGAGGCGGGCCGGATCGACGAAGCGGTGACCTGGACGCGACGGGCGACCCGGCGGGCGCACGACCTCGGCATCGAGTGGTCGTTCTACCCGGCGGAGCTCCGGCATCTGCACGTCACGGCGCTGTACATGGCCGGCAACTGGGACGAGAGCCTGGCCGAGGCCGATCTGCTGGCCCGGGTGCCGGAGATGGCCGCCCACGTGCGCGCCGCCGGTCTGCTCGTCCAGGTCGGTCGGGGCGACCCGGCCGCGCGGGCCCGGCTGGACTGGGCCCGGGCGCTGATCCCGCGCCTGAACGAGCACGTGCTGCTCGGCCTGGTCACCGCCGGTTCGGAGATCGATCTGGCGGCCTGGGACGGCGACCCGGCAGCCGCGGTGAAGGTCGCCGTCGCGGCCAGCCACCGGCTGCAGACGCAGTGGGACGACGACCACCTGGGCGTGCTGCGGCTGGCCGGCACGGCGCTGGCGCCGGTGGCCGACGCCGCTGCGGCTGCCCGGGTGGTGGGCGACACCGGCGCGGTTGCCCGCTGGGTGGGCGCAGGGGAGGAGCTGGCGGGTCTGGCCTGGTCGGCCGTCGACGTCTACGGCAAGACGTACGGGGCGATGGGCGCCGAGGCCGCCGCGTGGTTGGCCCGCGTCGAGGCCGAGGCCGCCCGGTTGCACGGGGACGCGGCCCCGGAGCTCTGGCGGGCCGCGGTCGACGGCTTCGGGTTCGGGCACGTCTACGAGGAGGCGCGCTCCCGATGGCGGCTGGCAGAGGCGCTGCTGGCCACCGGTGACCGCGCCGGCGCCGCCGAGGAGGCCCGTGCCGCGCACGAGGTCGCGGTCCGGCTCGGCGCGGTGCCGTTGCGGACGGCCGTCGAGGCGCTCGTTCGGCGCGGGCGGCTGGACGTCGCACTGCCGGGGGTGGCTCGGACGCCCGACGTGGCCGCCGTCCTCACGCCCCGCGAGGCGGAGGTGCTGGCGCTGCTCGCCCAGGGGCGGACGAACCGGCAGATCGGCAAGGAGCTCTTCATCAGCGAGAAGACCGCGAGCGTGCACGTCAGCAACATCATCGCGAAGCTCGGCGCCAACGGGCGCACCGAAGCGGTGGCGATCGCCGGACAGCGGGGTCTGCTGGCGACGCCCTGACCGACCGTTGGGCAGGGCGACCAGGTACTGCTCGTGTCGCGTGTGCGGGAACCCGGGCAGCAGCCGCATTCCTTGGCGCTGCTCGTCGCCGAACGTCCGCGGCCGTCACGGACGTTCCCGCGGGAAGGCCATCCTGCGGACTGACGCCGATCAGGAAGCTTGTGCTCTGCGTCCGGTGGTACGCAGAGCACAAGGATGCCGGACACCCACGCGCCCCGAACGGAAGGAGCGCCCTCAGAGCATCGTGCGGAGGCGCTCGCGGCGGGCGCGCAGGACGTCCACCGACGCGGACGCCGACGGCGGACCGGGCACGGTCGCCCGCAGCTGCGTGTGGATCACCGCGTGGGGCTGGGAGGTCCGGGAGGCAACCCGGCTCACCAGCCGGTTGATCTCCCGACGAAGCTCCGCGGCGTCACGCCACGACCCGCCGCTCTCCACGTCGGGCAGCTCCTCGACGAGCAGAAAGTCCTCGCCGTCGGCCCGGTGGCTCGCGGCGATCCGCACCCGCAGCTCGTCGTCGCGCTTGGACAGCAACTCGGCCGTCTGTGCCGGCGTGAGCAGGCCGGGGATGCCGAGGAACTCCTCGTCCTCGGGCGCGACCACGACGGGGCCGGTGCCCTCACCGGTGTGCGCCGTCCCGCCGTGGAGGACGTGGGCGAACCGCGCGTCGGCCTCCAGCGCCTCCCAATGCGGGAGCCCGTCCTCCTTCTCCTTCGGCGGCAGCGGTTCCAGGTCGAGCTCGTCCCCCACCTCGGTCTTCGGCGGCGGCATGACGTGGTTGCGCTCCTCCTCCATGGACGCCGCGAGGGAGAGCAGCGGCCGCACGGCAGGGAGGAACACGGTCGCCGACTCGTGCGGTGCGCGGGAGCGGACCACGCGGCCGACGGCCTGGGCGAAGAACAGCGGCGTCCGGTACGAGGTCATCCACGCGAGGACGGCGGCGCGCGGGACGTCGACGCCCTCGGAGATCATCCGCACGCAGACCGCGATCCGGGCCGAGCCGGTCGCGAAGCGCTCGATCTTCTTCGACGCCTTCGGGTCGTCGGAGAGGATCAGCTCGGCGGCCTTGCCGGTCACCCGGCGGACGATCTTGGCGTAGGCGCGGGCGTCGTCCTGGTCGCTGGCGAGGATCAGTCCGGCGGCGTCGGGCATCCCGCTCTCGCGCAGGTGGGTGATGCGATCGTCCATGGCGGCGATGACGTGCGGCACCCACTGGCCCTTGGGGTCCAGCGCCGTCCGCCAGGCCTGCATCTCCACCGACTTGGTGCCGGCCTCCGACAGGGAGGCGGCGACGACCTCACCCGCGGAGTTCCGCCAGCGCGACGTCCCGGTGTAGGCGGCGAAGACGACCGGCCGGACGACGGAGTCGGCCAGCGCCTCCTTGTAGCCGTAGGTGAAGTCCGCACGGCTGACGAGGCCGCCCTGGCCCTCGAAGCTGTCCTCGTCGTACCGGACGAACGGGATGCGCTCGTCGGCCTTGGTGCGGAACGGGGTCCCGGTCAGGCAGAGCCGGCGGGCCGCGCGTCCGAAGGCCTCCTCGGCGGCCTCGCCCCACGAGAGGCCGTCACCGGCGTGGTGCACCTCATCGAGGATCACCAGCGTCTTGAGCGAGGTCGCGCGAGCCGCGTGCAGCATCGGCTTGCCCGCGACCTGCGCGTAGGTGGTCACGTAGCCCTGGGTGCCGGCCCGCACCGGTCCGACCGCGTTGGTCAGGCCGGGGTCCAGCACGATGCCCATCTGGTCTGCGGCGTCGGCCCACTGCAGGCGCAGGTGGTCGGTGGGGCACACGACGATGACGCGCGCGACCTCGCGGCGGGAGAGCAGCCGCGCGGCCAGGGTCAGGGCGAACGTCGTCTTCCCCGCCCCGGGCGTCGCGGTCACCAGGAAGTCCTTCGGGGACTGCTCCTCGTACTGCCCGAGGGCCCCCTGCTGCCAGGCTCTGAGCGGTCGGCTCGACGTCTGCGGGCTCAGGGCCTCCGCTCGTGCTGCACTCCCCATATCGGGACCCATTCTGCTGTCCGCGGCGGCAACACGCCCAACCGGTCACCTCCCGCGCGCCTCCCCGCTACCGACGTATGGGCGCGGCGTGCAGGCCGCTGACCTGCGAAGATACGAGTCAAGGGCTGAGCGTGTGGGGATCCTCATGTCCGTGCCGGACCGGCACGTCACGCCCCGCCGGTCCCGACGATCCCAGCCGTCCCGCGGACCCCGACGGACCGTTCCCGACTGGGTTCGGAAGGTCACGAACGCGCCCGGAGCGGGCCACCGGCCACCACGCCCCGCGGCTACGGTCTGGCCGCATGACGCGCTTCGTGATCGACGCCCCGACGTTGCTGCATGTGGTGGCCGAGGGCGTCCCGATCGGGCCCGGCCACCGACTGGTCGGGCCTCCGCTCCTTCGCTCGCAGGCCCTCGCGCTGCTGTTCGAGGCGGTGCGCCGGAGCGAGCTCACCGAGGACGAGGCCCTGGGGCATCACGACGTGATGACGCGCATGAAGGTGCGCCTGCTCGGCGACCGCGTCTCCCGCCGGGTCGCCTGGCAGATCGCCCGCGAGCACGGCCTCGACTCCACGGTCGACGCGGAGTACCTCGCCGTCACGCGACTGCAGGCCGATGCCTACGTCACCGTGGACGACGTCGTCCGGGGGCGGGCCGAGGGGATCGTGCCCCTCGCAACGGTCGTCCGGCTGTCGCACTGATGGCGGTCCTGGCCGGCGCGGGTCCTCAGGCAGGGCCGAGGAGGTCCCACCGGTTGCCGGCGACATCGAGGAAGACGGCGACCCGGCCATAGGGCTCCGAGCGCGGCTCGGTCACGAACCGGACCCCCGCGGCGGCCATCCGCTCGTGGGCGGCGGCGAAGTCGTCGACCCGCAGGAAGAAGCCGACCCGGCCGGCGACCTGGTTCCCGATCACGCGGGCCTGGTGCTCGTCGGCGCGGGCCAGCAGCAGCCCCGTCGCTGCCCCCGGCGGGCGTACGACCACCCACCGCTTCGGCCGCCCGTCGTTGGTCGTCGACGGGGAGTCCTCCACCAGGTCGAAGCCGAGGACGTCCACGAAGAAGCGGATCGCCGGGTCGTACTCCTCCACGACGACGGCGACGAGATCCAGGTGCATGGCCCGCAGCCTTCCATCGGGTCATTCGTCAGTCGGCGGGCTCGTCCACCCAGCCGGGGCCGTTGACCTCGCCCGGGCCGGCCAGGTCGGCGGCGTCGACGATCGTGTACGCGTAGCCCTGCTCGGCGAGGAAGCGCTGCCGGTGGGCGGCGTACTCGCTGTCGAGGGTGTCGCGGCTGACGACCGTGTAGAAGTGCGCCTGCCGGCCGTCGGCCTTGGGGCGGAGCACCCGGCCGAGCCGCTGCGCCTCCTCCTGCCGCGACCCGAAGGTTCCCGACACCTGGACGGCGACGGCCGCCTCGGGCAGGTCGATGGAGAAGTTCGCGACCTTGGAGACGACCAGCACACGGATCTCCCCGTTGCGGAACTGGTCGAACAGGCGCTCGCGCTCCTTGTTCGTCGTCGACCCCTGGATGACCGGTGCGTCCAGTGCGGCGCCGAGCTCCTCGAGCTGGTCGAGGTAGGCGCCGATCACCAGCGACGGCTCGTCGGGGTGCCGCTCGAGCACCCGGCGGATCACCGGCAGCTTCGACTGCGCGGTGGCCGCGATCCGGTAGCGCTCCTCGGGCTCGGCGACGGCGTAGGTCATCCGCTCCTCGTCGTCGAGGGAGACGCGCACCTCGATGCACTCGGCCGGCGCGATGTAGCCCTGCGCCTCGATGTCCCGCCACGGGGCGTCGTAGCGCTTGGGCCCGATGAGGGAGAAGACGTCGTCCTCCCGGCCGTCCTCGCGCACGAGCGTGGCCGTCAGGCCGAGCCGGCGACGGGACTGCAGGTCGGCGGTCAGCCGGAAGATCGGCGCCGGCAGCAGGTGCACCTCGTCGTAGACGATCAGCCCCCAGTCCTGCGCGTCGAACAGGCTGAGGTGCCGGTACTCGCCGTTGCGGCGGGTGGTGATCACCTGGTAGGTCGCGATCGTGACCGGGCGGATCTCCTTGCGCTCACCGGAGTACTCGCCGATCTCCTCCTCGGTGAGCGAGGTGCGCGCGATCAGCTCGCGCTTCCACTGGCGCCCGGCGACGGTGTTGGTGACCAGGATCAGCGTGGTCGCCTTCGCCTCGGCCATCGCCGCCGCGCCGACCAGCGTCTTGCCCGCACCACACGGGAGGACGACGACGCCCGAGCCGCCGGCCCAGAAGCCCTCGACGGCCTCCTGCTGGTAATCCCGCAGGTGCCAGTTCGACTGGTCGAGCTCGATCGGGTGGGCCTGGCCGTCGACGTAGCCGGCGAGGTCCTCGGCCGGCCAGCCGATCTTCAGCAGCGCCTGCTTGAGCCGGCCCCGCTCGGAGGCGTGCACGATCACGGAGTCCTGGTCGATGCGCGCGCCCAGCATCGGGGCCACCCGCTTGGACCGGACGACCTCCTCCAGCACCGCGCGGTCCGACGACGTGAGGGTCAGACCGTGCACGGGGTGGTTGGCCAGGGTCAGCCGGCCGAAGCGGTCCATCGTGTCGGCGATGTCGACCAGCAGCGCGTGCGGCACCGGGTAGCGGGAGAACCGCACCAGCGCGTCGACGACCTGCTCGGCGTCGTGCCCGGCCGCGCGGGCGTTCCACAGCGCGAGCGGCGTCACCCGGTAGGTGTGCACGTGCTCGGGGGAGCGCTCCAGCTCGGCGAACGGGGCGATCGCCGCCCGGCAGTCGCGGGCCAGCGGGTGGTCGACCTCGAGCAGCAGGGTCTTGTCCGACTGGACGATCAGGGGGCCGTCACTCACCAGGCGTTGGTTCCTCTTCCGGGATGGGGGTCCGATCCGCGGGCGCGCACCAGGGCGCCAGGAGGATCGGGGACTCTCCACCGTAACCGTCCGGCGGGGCGCTTACTTCCCGGGAGGAGGTCTCAGATCCAGTCCCGCCGCAGCGGTGGCGGAGTTTCCCCGGGCTTCTGCAGCAGCACCTGGTGCACGCCCAGCTTGCCCGCCTCGAAGGCGAGCGCACTGGCCGACATGTAGAGCCGCCACACGCGGGCGCGTCCTTCGCTCGTCAGCGCGACGGCGTCGTCCCAGTGCTTCTCGAGGTTGTCCACCCAGGCCCGCAGGGTGAGGGCGTAGTGCTGTCGCAGCGCCTCGACGTCGAGCACCTCGAGGTCGTCGGAGGTCAGCGCGGTGACCATGTCGCCGAGGCTGATGAGTTCCCCGTCGGGGAAGACGTACCGGGCGATGAAGGTGTCGTCGTTCCAGGTGGTGGCCTCTTCGGCCCAGGAGATCGCGTGGTTGAGCAGCCGGCCACCCGGACGCAGCAGCACCCCGAGCGTGGCGGCATAGCCGGGCAGCTTCGCCCGCCCGACGTGCTCGGCCATGCCCACGGAGCTGATCGCGTCGAAGGGCCCGTCGTCGACCGCCCGGTAGTCCTGGACCCGGATCTCGACGGAACCGGTGAGACCCGCCTCGGCCACCCGCTTGCGGGCCAGCACCGCCTGCTCCTGGGACAGCGTGATGCCGACGACCTCGGCGCCGTACTCCCGTGCGGCGTGTATCGCCAGGCTGCCCCAGCCGCAGCCGACGTCCAGGAGGCGGACACCGGGGCGCAGTCCGAGCTTCCGGCAGACCAGGTCGAGCTTGGCGTCCTGGGCGGCCTCCAGACCGACGCTCTCGTCGTCCCAGACGGCGCAGGAGTAGACCATCGACGGCCCGAGGACCAGCCGGTAGAAGTCGTTGCCGATGTCGTAGTGGTGTGCCACGGCGGCGGCGTCCCGGCGCTTGCTGTGCAGGCGGCCGTACCGGCGGAGGCGCACCTCCTCGGGGGGAGGTGGCGGCTCGCGTCCGATGACGCCGAGGGCCAGGCCCGTGCGCACCAGGGCGAGTCGCTCGGCGACGGACGGGGCCGGAGACTCACCCGGCGCCAGGCGGCCGGTCGAGCTGAGGGCGGCGAAGGGCGTGTAGAGGTCGTCCTCGACGTCGAGCTCACCGGCGACGTAGGCGCGGGCCAGGCCCACCTCGTCAGGTGCCCACACGAGCCGGCGGATCGCCTGGGGGGACCGGATGATCACCAGCGGCGCGTCGTCCGGGCCGGCCACGCTGCCGTCCCACGCCTGCAGTCGCACCGGCAACCGGTCGACCCCGAGGACCGGTGCCAGCGCCCCGGCCAGCTGCTCGGCGACAGTCGTCTTCTCCGCCATCTGCGCCTCCTGAGTGACGCGGTGATCATCCGCCCCGTGACCGGTGCGGCACCACAGTCAGAATGGTTGCGCAGCGCAACCTACGCCTGTGCGGCCCCGGATGGCTTGTCTTCCTCCACGAGCGCGACGGATGTGATGCGATGCACGGCGAAGGTGCTGTTCTCCCCGCGGCGCTCGTCGTAGCCCTGGAGGAAACCGCCGGCCAGTGACACCGGACGGACCACGCGCTGACTGCCGCTGCCCTGGGCGTCGACGTACCCGAGCCAGATCGGCAGGCCCGCGCTGACGGCGCGGGAGAGGAGCTCCAGCGTGCTCGCGGTGGTGACGCCCGGGATCTGGCGGACCGCCTCCCCGCGGCGGGCCGACAGCGCCGCGTCACCCGCGCGCATCTGCCGCACGGTGGTGTCGAGCTCGTCCGGCGTCAGGGGGCGCGGCGCGGGGGAGTGCTCGGTGCCGGTCCGTCGTCCGGCGGCGCGTGGTCGGGCCGCGGGCCGGGTGAGGACGGCGCCGCCCGGGTTCTCGCCGGCGGGGGCGTAGCCCGCGTCGCGCAGCACCGTGAGGATCTCGTCGGCACCCAGGCCGCTCACCAGCACCCCCGGGGCCAGCCGGCGTAGCTCGGCCGAGGCGGCCCGCCGGTCGTTGAGCACCTGGGACAGCAGGCCGTGGTCGTCGGAGCGCACGTAGGACTCGAAGGCGCCGACCCGGAGCCGGCCGTGCTGCCGGGCGACGTCGTCGATCAGGTAGTCCAGGGCCTGGGGCACGGGGGTCCGGGAGGCCTTGGTGAAGAAGTCGTGCAGGTCCGTCGCCGACCAACCTGCATCGAGGGCCCGCCGGACGCTGGACTCCGAGACGCGGAAGACCGTCGCGCCGCCCGAGGACTCGACGTCGGCGACGACGGCAAGGGTGTCGGCCAGCTCGGAGACCAGTGGGCCCGGGGCGATCAGCGAGAGGTCGGGCTGGGTGAGCACGTGGTCGACCGGCTCGGGCAGCAGACCGCGCATGCCGTCGGAGGCGCCGTCCTCACCGCGGGCCAGCAGCCCCCGCCCGGCCGTGGAAAGCACCCCGCCGACGACGAGCCCGAGCCGGGCGGCCTCCGCCAGCATCGCGGGTACCGGTGCCAGCCGGTCGGCCCGGCGTGGGGTGCGCCAGCGCAGCAGGGCGACCAGGTCGTCGTCGGACAGCCCCGACCCCGGCCGGAACTCGCCGAGCACGGTCAGCGCCGAGCGGCGGATCGCGGGGGCGGTGTGCCGGACCAGGTCGGGCGACAGCGGGTTGACGGCCTTGCCGGCGACGTCGCGCTGTCCCACGAGCGACGGCAACCGGACGCCGCCCAGCCACCCGGCCGCGAGAGCAGCCCAGCGGTCGGGGAGGTCCTGCTCGCGCCAGATGTCGTAGCTGCGGGTGGGCAGCCACTCGTCGCGGTGCGGGCCCCCGACGTCGAGGAGTCCGGCGGCGTAGGCGAGCTCCAGCAACCACGCGGCCTCGGGCTCGCCGACGTGCAGCACGCGCGCCAGCCGCTTCTGGTCCCGGACGCCCACGCCGCCGCTGCGCAGCAGTCCTGCCGGTTCCTCCTCGAGGAGGCCGAGCAGCTCGCCGACCTTGCCGACGCTCTCCAATGCGGCACCCGCCGCCCGTCGGTCCACCGAGCCCTGCTCGTGGGTGGCGACCGCGGGTTCCGGGCGCAGCCGCGGCGGACCGAAGGGCCGGTCGCCCCGCAGGTGCAGACCGATCTCCCGCGGCAGCTCCACGTTCAGGGCGTCGATCCGGGCGAGCAGGCCCCGCTGGAGGAGGCGGCGGGCCGGCGTCCCGGCGCCGTCGGACGGGCCGTCGGGCAGGTGTCCCACGGGTCGCTCCCCGGCCAGGCGCTCGAGCACCGCACGCTCGTCGGGCTGGAGCTCGTCGAGCGCCCCGGCGAGGTCGGCCGGCAACTGGATGCGCAGCTCGGCGGCGCGGCGGCCCAGCCCGGCGGGGTGCCGCACGGAGCGCCGGACCGGGTCGGGGGCGCGCAGGAGCTCGTCGCCCCAGAGCAGCGCGCGAGCCGTGAGCCGCTCGAGGGACGCGGTCAGGACGTCGTCGGGCAGGTCGGGCAGGGCGCCGGGGAGCTCGCCCGTGGCGACGCCGTCCGTGGGGGCGAGCAGCACCACGTCGAGCACCTGGAGCGTGGCGGCGTCCAGCTCGTCGAGGGCCCGGTCGACCGAGACGGGCACCGCGAGCCGGCTGGCCAGGGCGACGACGTCGGAGGGGGCGGGGCGGGCGACGTCGGGGCGGGCCACCAGCAACGCGCTCAGCTGCTCGTCGCTGCGGGTGCGCAGCCAGGCGGCCAGCGTCGGAGGAGGGTCCGTGGGCATCCGGTCCACGCTACGTCGTCGTCGCAAGCGGCTGCTGACAGCATGGAGGGATGCAACCGGGAGGCGACGATCCGCAGACCCGCTCGGCCCTCGCCGCCCACCAGGTGGGTGCGCTGCGCTGGCTCGGCGGCGGCGTCATCGCCGTCGTGCTCGCTGCCCTGCTCGGCACCGCGGCCGCCGCGATGGCCGGCAGCAGCGGGCGGCGGGTGCCGGCCGCCGGCCTGGTCGTCGTCGCGCTCGTCTTCATCGGCATCGTCGCCGTCGGCGCCGGCATCGGCGCGCTGCTGCGGACGGTGCGCTGGCGACGGGCCCTGGCGGCGGCGAGCTGGCGGACCGGGACGCTGCGCAGCGCCGGCCCGTCGGTCATGGCGTTCGAGCCCGACGGCTCCGACGAGTCGGTGTCCCTCCGGCTGCTCAGCACCGCGATCTGGCGGACCCGGGCGGTGCAGGGCCTGGACGGCGCCGAGGTGCGGGCGGCCCCCGTCGGCGGCGGGCAGTGGGTGTTGACGGCGGACGGCCTGGGCACGATGGTCGGAGCCCGGTCGGTGCGCCGGCGTTCCTGAGCGACGGGCCCGGGCGGGGGACTGTGCGTGCGCACGACGGGTGGTGTCCGCGAAGATGACCCCGACGTGCGCCGCGCGGTGCACCTGGACACGGAGGCGACATGGCCAAGCGCAAGGCGAAGAACGTGCACCTGGTGGAGCCCACCTGGGGTCAGTCCGAGGACGGCGGCCCGCCGCTGACCGAGCTGACCAGCGAGTCCGCCGGCGCGCTGTCGCCCTTCGGTGAGGACCACAGCTTTCCGCTGCCGGTCGACCTGATCCGGTACGCCCACCCGACCGACAAGCCCAACCGCGCCGGCGTTCAGGTGGTGGAGGGCCGGTGAGTGCACCCGCGCTGCCGTCCTACAGCAGCGGGACCTCCACGGTCCCCCTGCTGGGCGACACGATCGGGGCGAACCTGGATCGGACGGCGGCGCGGGTCGGCGAGCACGAGGCGCTGGTCGAGTGCGCCACGAGCCGGCGCTTCAGCTATCCCGGGCTGGTCGCGGCGGTCGACGCCTGCGCGCTCGGCCTCGACGCCCTCGGGGTGCAGAAGGGCGACCGCGTCGGCATCTGGGCGCCCAACTGCGCCGAGTGGGTGTTCGTGCAGTACGGCACGGCCAAGCTCGGCGCGATCCTGGTCAACATCAACCCCGCGTACCGCACGCACGAACTGGGCTACGTGCTGAAGCAGGCCGGGATCTCGGTGCTGGTGTCGGCGCCGCAACTCAAGACCAGTGACTATCGCGCGATGGTCGCCGAGGTCCGCGGCGAGTGCCCCGAACTGCGGGAGGTGCTGTTCCTCGGTGACCCCGAGTGGGAGCAGCTGCTCGCCACCGGCCGGAGCGCCGACCGCGGCCTCCTGGCCCAGCGGGAGACCGAACTGTCGGCCGACGACCCGATCAACATCCAGTACACCTCCGGGACGACGGGCTTCCCCAAGGGCGCGACGCTGACCCACCACAACCTGCTCAACAACGGGTTCTTCGTGGGCGAGGGCTGCGGCTACACCGAGGCAGACCGGATCTGCATCCCGGTGCCCTACTACCACTGCTTCGGCATGGGGATGGGCAACCTCGCGGCGACCTCGCACGGCGCGACGATGGTGATCCCCGCGCCGGGCTTCGACCCCGCGCTGACCCTGCAGGCCGTGCAGGACGAGAAGTGCACGTCGCTGTACGGCGTCCCCACGATGTTCATCGCCGAACTGGCGCTGCCGAACTTCGCCACCTACGACCTCACCAGCCTGCGCACCGGGATCATGGCCGGCTCGCCGTGCCCGGTGGAGGTCATGAAGCGGGTGGTCACCGAGATGGGCATGGACGAGGTGACCATCTGCTACGGCATGACCGAGACGTCCCCGGTCTCGACCCAGACGGGCGCCGACGACGACCTCGACCGGCGCACCTCGACCGTCGGGCGGGTGCACCCGCACCTGGAGGTAAAGATCGTCGACCCGGCCACGGGGCTCACCGTGCCCCGCGGGGAGACCGGCGAGTTCTGCACCCGTGGGTACTCGGTGATGCTCGGCTACTGGGAGGAGGCTGAAGTCACCGCGAAGACCATCGATTCCGCCCGCTGGATGCACACCGGCGACCTCGCGGTCATGGACGGCGAGGGCTACCTCAACATCGTCGGCCGGATCAAGGACATGGTCATCCGCGGCGGGGAGAACGTGTACCCGCGGGAGATCGAGGAGTTCCTCTACACCCACCCGGACATCGTCGACGCCCAGGTCATCGGGGTGCCCGACGAGCGGTACGGCGAGGAGCTCATGGCCTGGGTGCGGCTGCGCGAGGGCGCCGATCCGCTCACCGCCGAGGGCCTGCGCGAGTTCTGCACCGGCAAGCTGGCCCACTACAAGGTGCCGCGCTACGTCAAGATCGTCGAGGAGTTCCCGATGACCGTGACGGGCAAGATCCGCAAGGTCGAGATGCGCAGCGTCTCCGTCGAGGAGCTCGGCCTCGAGGGCGCCGCGGCGGTCAAGAACGCCTGACGGGCCTTTATGGCCATAAGGGCCGGGGGCTCAGGCCTTGGCCTTGGAGGACGACGCCGGGGTCAGTCGCACGATCAGCTTGGACACCAGGCTGCCGACGACGACCCAGATCAGCGCGGCCAGCCCGTCGTTGATGGCCTCGGCGATCTTCGGGTCCGACGGCGTGAACAGGTTCTTGGTGAACCAGCCGAAGGTGTCCCGCCAGCCGGCGGTGAAGCGGACCAGCAGGTTGTCCGGGTTGGCCTCGAACAGCACGAAGACCGCGTGGACCACGATCAGCGCGGCGATCACCGAGCACACGACCCGGACGATCGTCGCGAGGAGGGTGAAGACGCGGGCTGAACCGGTGCTGGCCATGCGCGTCATGATCTACCTGTGACCACCGGTCCGCATCCGGTGCGGGCGATCACGAGGGTCCGCAGGGGACGACGAGCGCCCGGTGGTCGGACAGCGGGAGCCGCACCGCCTCGGCCGCCCCGGTCGCTCGCACGCCGCCGCGGGCCAGCACGTGGTCCAGCTGCCGCCGCGGATGGTCGACCGGGAAGGTCGGGGCGGTCGCCAGGGGCCGCAGCCCGGTGACCCGGGCGGCCTGCCGCTGCTCCATGTTGAGGTCGCCGATGACCACGAGCGGCTCCCGTGTGCCGGTGAGCGAGCGGACCAGCCGGCTCAGCTGCAGCGCGCTCCACCCCGGGATGAACGACAGGTGGGTGTTGCAGACGGTGAACTCCCCGAACGGGCCGTCCAGGACGGCGGCGACGGCGACCCGTGGCTCGTCGCTCACCCAGATCGGCTTGCGCGAGCCCTTGAACCACATCGGGACGCCGGCGCGGAGTGCGGGCAGCCGGACCACGCGCCACGAGACCACCGGGTACCGGGACAGCAGCGCGATGCCGTACGTGGCCGACCCGGGCTGCTCGTCGCCGGTGGCCGCCATCCAGGTGCCACCGGGTGTGCCGGCGAGCGCGGCGACGAACTGGTGCTCCGGGGCGCCCATGGCTTCGGCGGCGACCGCGGTGAGGTCGGCGCCGAACGAGCGCGGCTGGTCGCGGTCGACCTCCTGCAGCCCCAGGACGTCGGCGTCCAGGCTCTTCACGGCGGCGGCGAGACGGTCGACGTCGACCTGGCCGTCGGCCAATGAACGCCCGTGCAGGATGTTGAAGGTCGCGATGCGCACGCTCGACCTGTGCCCCGCCCGGGCCGGTTCTACCGCCCGTGTGCGTGCGACGGGCCGGACGGGTAGCAGGAGGAGCGTGCAGCCATCGGACCGGGACGAGATCCGGGAACTCCTCAAGCGCACCGCGGTCGCGCTCAAGAAGGGGAACGTGCCGTTCGCCCTCTGCGGCGGCTACGCCGCGTGGGTGCTGGGCGCTCCGGAGCCCGACCACGACGCCGACTTCCTCGTGCCCGCCGCGGAGGCGGAGCGGGCGGCGAAGGTCCTGGCCGACGCGGGCCTCGAGGTGCAGGACCCGGCGGAGGACTGGCTGCTCAAGGTGGTCAGCGGGGGATCGTTCGTCGACGTCCTGTGGCGCACCTGCGGTCATCCGGTGGAGACGGACCTGATCGAGCGGTCGGAGGTCCGCCCCGTCCTCTCGGTGCAGATGCCGGTCCTCGCCGCGACCGACATCCTCGTGACCAAGCTGATGGCGCTCGACGAGCACTACTGCGACTTCGCCCGGATGCTCCCGGTCGCGCGGGCACTGCGGGAGCAGGTCGACTGGGCCGAGGTCGGCCGGGAGGTCGCCGGCAACGACTTCGCGGTCGTCTTCCTGGACCTGCTCGACCGCCTCGACGTCGTGCCGCGCACTAGCGCAGCGTGACGATCACGGCCGCGGCCGCCGCGACGGCCACGAGCACGACGGCGGTCGTGACGGCGGCCATCGCGGCCGGGGCCGCGACGCCCGCCCCCGCGGTCCGCTGCCGCTGCAGCAGGCGGTAGCGCCACGGCGTCAGCACACCCAGGACGCCGATCCCGACCAGCCCGGCGATGCCGGCAGCGACCAGCAGGCCGGCCGACCCGTCGGTGAGTGCGCGGTGCCCGACCAGCCCGGCCACGGCGAGGATCCCCAGCCCGGTGCGCTGCCACGCCAGGTCGGTGCGCTCGGCCGGGCCGGCTGTCACCGGTGCAGCACCTCGATCGCCACGAGGACGCCGACGACCACCACGACGGCGGCGATCGCGGTGGCCAGGACGGTCGGCACCGAGCCCCGGGGAAGCGGCCGGTCGTCGCGGATCGCGTCCTCGTTCGCCCGCCAGCGGTGATGACCGGCCACCGCGACGCCCAGCCCGAGGAGCACGAGTCCGAGCGCCACCGCGCCGCTGCCCCAGGGAACGCCGAGGTCGGGTGCGTAGGTGGCCACCGCGACGCCGCCGGCCACCAGGGCGAGGGCGGTCCGCAGCCAGGCCAGCAGCGTTCGCTCGTTGGCGAGGGTGAACCGGTAGTCGGGATGACCGGGTGCGTCCGCGGGTGTGGGCACGCGGTCAGGCTAGGGCCGCAGGTCATGGCGGCTCGCGGTTGCGGCACCGGCGGTTAACCTGTCGGGCGAGCGGCCTGGGGGTCGCCGTCGTCCCCCCGGCCTGCGTGCCGGACCTGGCTGCTAGTGACTGAGGGATCCAACGTGCCCACCGGCAAGGTCAAGTGGTTCAACCCGGAGAAGGGTTTCGGCTTCCTCGCGCGCGAGGACGGCCCGGACGTCTTCGTGCACAAGGACGCCCTCCCGGCGGGAACGGACGAGCTGAAGCCGGGGCAGCGCGTGGAGTTCGGGATCGTCGCCGGCCGCCGTGGTGACCAGGCGCTGCAGGTCCGCATCCTCGACCCGCTGCCGTCGGTGACGGCCTCGGTCGCCGCGGCGAGCCGGAAGAAGCCCGACGACCTGGTCCCGATCATCGAGGACCTGATCAAGCTGCTCGACGACGTCGGCGAGGGCCTGCGCCGGGGCCGGCACCCCGACCGCTCGGAGTCCCGCAAGGTGGCGTCCGTGCTGCGCGCCGTCGCCACCGACCTCGAGGGCTGAGGCCTCAGCCGGCGGGCGGGGCGCTGCTCGCCGGCGTCCCGCTCAGGTCGCCCCCGGCGCGCAGGAACCCGATCGGCCACGCGCCGGAGAACTCCCCGCACGCGCCACCCTTGTCCTCGACCACCACGAGGTAGAAGGCCGGCGGGACGACGTCCGAGGTGTTGATCTCGTCGAACACCGCGTCCCCCTCGGGGACGTCGACCTCGCCGATCGCCTCCTCGAGACCCTCGTCGAAGACCTGCACGCTCCAGCCCTGCTCGGCCACGGACGCCGGAACCGTCAGCGTGATGACCGAGTCGGGCGACACCTCGATGATCGGCGGGGTGGTGGAGTAGCGCTGCCCGTCGCCGTCCAGGCAGTACTGGACGGGGCGGACGGAGACCTGCTCGGCGCCCACCGACACCTCGACGTCCTCCGGCCCGGCTGCCTCGTCGCGACCGCATCCGGCCAGGACGAGGAGCAGCAGGGCAGCGGCGCACCTGCTCAGGACCACCGCTGCTCCACGGGGGTCGTCGGTGCCTCAAGGGAGACGCCCTGGCCGGAGTAGGCGCGGGAGCTGCCCCGGTAGAGGCTCCAGACGATCAGGCCCACCGCGACGACCAGGAGCGCCGCCGCCACGGTGAACCCGAGCCAGCCGGTCGGGGGCAGGGCGATCCCGAAGGCGCCGCCGACCACCCAGGCCAGTTGCAGCATGGTCTCGGACCGGGCGAAGGCGGAGGCGCGCAGGCTCTCCGGGACCTCCCGCTGGATGATCGCGTCGAGGGACACCTTGCCCAGCGCGTTGGTCACCGCGGACACGAGCGCGACCACGGCCGCCATGGCGAAGCTGTAGAAGAACGCCGCCACGACGGTTATGGCGGCGGCCGAGGCCGCCGAGATGAGGACGAGCCGGTCGGGCTCGGCGGCGTGCAGCCGCGACCCGGCCGCGGTGCCCGCGAAGCTGCCCACGCCGGCCGCGGCGGCGAGGGCGCCCAGCGCGAGGGTGGCCTCCCACCCGCCCTGGAAGGTCGCCTGGACCAGGAATGCGCAGAAGATGGTGAGGAAGCCGCCGAGGAAGCGGAGTGCGGTGTTCGCGCGGAGGGCGAGGACGACGTGCGGGCTGACCCGGCGGCGGCGTCCCCTCCCCATGGGGATCTCGGCGGTGGTCAGCACGTCGGCCTGGAGCTCGCCGGTGGGCACGTCGACGTGGCGGGGCAGCCGGACGGCGAACACCCCCGCGGTGAGGAACACGACGGCGGTCGCGCCGAGCTCCCAGTCGAAGCCGAGCAGCGCGGCGATCGCCGCGCCGATCGCGCCTGCGACCCCGGCCGTTGCGAGGCCGAACACCGACAGCCGGGCGTTGGCCGAGGTGAGGGACATGGCGGCCGGCAGTACGCGGGGGACCACCGCGGCCCGCAGCACGTTGTGCGCCTTCGACAGGACGAGCACGCCGAGCGCCGCGGGGTAGAGCCACAGGTCGTCGAAGTGGCTCATCATCACCAGCGCCAGGACGGCGCGGCCCAGATGGCTGGCCGCGAGAGCCCAGCGGCGCCCCCGCTGGAGCCGGTCGAGCGCCGGGCCGATCACGGGGGCCAGCACGGCGAACGGCGCCATGGTGACGAGCAAGTAGAGCGCCACGTTGCCGCGCTGGGCATCGGTGGTCGCGGCGAAGAAGAGCGTGCCGGCCAGCGAGACGGCGATCAGGGCGTCGCCGGCCATGTGGAGGGCGTTGACCCAGAGGAGCTGGGTCAGCCCGCTCTCGCCGGCGCCGTCCGCCCGGCTGGCCGCACGGACCCGCCGGGCCGCTGCCACGCTGAGCTGCCGGGAGCGGGCCACGGCCACGCGGGTGACCGTGACCTTCGGGGGCCTGCCCGCCGCCGGACCGGACAGCGGCAGTTCGGGGACGACGTCCGTCGGGAGCTCGTCGGGGGAGGGCGGACCAGCCACTGGCGGCACCCCCAGCGGGGCGGTGTCGACCCGATCCGCCCGCGCCGGGTCGGAGTGCCCGGCCGATCGCGCGCGCCGGCGCACACCGGGCGGTCGGCGGGAGGCAGGCACGTCTCCATGGTGCCGCACGTAGCTGTGCGCGCGGGGTCGGCGGCCGCGATGCGCGTCGGAGGGAGGCGGTCGACCCCCGGTGCGGCTCCGTCAGCGACAATGGGCGGGTGACCGACTTCTCCGCACGCGCCCGGTCCGTTCCCGCCGACGACTCCCTGGCAGCCGCGGTGGAACTGGCCCGCGCCGCCGCCGTCGAGACCGCCGGGGACGCGGAGCTGGTCGGGGAACACCTGGGTGCGGCACCGGAGGCCGTCGCGCCCGCGACCGACGGCGTCCCGGTGGAGGCGCTCGGCACGGTCCTCACGCACACCTTCGACAGCCGGCTGCCCGGCTACGTCGGCTGGCACTGGGCGGTCACCGTGACCCGCGCCCCGGACGACGACGAGGTCACCGTCGACGAGGTCGTGCTGCTTCCGGGTGAGTCCGCGCTGCTGGCGCCGGCCTGGGTGCCCTGGCACGAGCGGCTGCGCCCCGGCGACCTCTCCGTCGGCGACGTGCTGCCCTCCACCGAGGACGACCCGCGGCTCGTACCGGCCTACACCGCGGACGACGACTCCGCCGACGACCCCGAGGGCAGCGTCGTCGCCTTCGAGGTCGGCCTCGGCCGGGAGCGCGTCATGTCCCGGGACGGTCGCAGCGAGGCCGTCGGCCGATGGAACGCGGGGGAGTTCGGCCCCGAGTCCTCCATGGCGCGGCACGCCCCGGGTCCGTGCGCGACCTGCGGGTTCTTCCTGCCCCTGGCCGGCTCACTGCGGGAGCTCGTGGGCGCCTGCGGCAACGCCTACGCCCCGGCCGACGGTCGCGTCGTCACCGTCGACTACGGCTGCGGCGCGCACAGCCAGGCGACCCTCGTCGCCGACGAGGCCACCGAGGTGGTCCGGACCGCGCGCTACGACACCGGCGCGTTCGACGTCCTGACCGACTAGTCCGGGTGTCCGGCGATGTTGACCACGATGCCCTGCGGATCCCGGACGAAGAAGCGTCGTACGCCCCAGGGCTCCTGGGTGAGCGGGTGGACGATCTCGTACCCGCGTCGTCGGGCTTCCGCGTAGACGGCGTCGACGTCGTCCACGGCGACGGTGAGCAGCGACTGCTCGGGCGCTGAGGCGTCGCCGGAGACGAGGCTCACCTGAACGCTCGGGTTCGACGGTGACCGGAAACTGGCGACCCAGCCCATGTCGAACTGTTTCTCGAGGCCGAGGAACTCCTCGTAGAAGTCGTGGCCGACGGTGGCATCGCCGACGTTGAGGTTCGGCACGATGCGGTGGATCTTCATCGACGTCGCTCCCTAGTCCCGCGGGTGCCGGCGCGGCAGTTGGCCCTGCAGCCGCATCACGCCGAGACCGAGAACGGCGAGTCCGATCGCGGCCACGCACGTCCAGGTCCACATCCGGTCGACCCGGTCACCGAGAAGCAGCAGGACGACGAGGGCGACCGCCCACAGGGCGATCCCGGCGAGCACCACGCGAGCGGTGTCCACCTGCAGCGGCGGCGGGGCCTGCTTCGTCGGTCCGGGCACGGTTCGACCTTAGGACGCGCCACGTCCGGGTGGTGATCGCCCATCCGGGCGTCGGTGGAACGATCATGTGGCACGCTGTCGCCGCCGTACCGGCCGGGAGGGGTGCGCGAGCGCTCTCACCCCGGACAGGAGACCGTCCGCACCGGGGAGTCCGCATGCCCGACAAGTCCCGTCCCTCCAGGGGAGCCACCAGCGCGAAGGCCCGTGCGCAGGCCGCGGCCGACACCGTCGTCGCCGACAGCGGCACCCCCGCCGATGTGGTCGAGGGCGCGGCGCGGCCGCGCCGCAGCGACGGCCCCCGCCCCCGCCCCAAGAACGGGCTGGACCGCTACTTCGAGATCAGCGCCCGGCGGTCGACCGTGGGCCGCGAGCTGCGCGGTGGCCTGACGACCTTCTTCACGATGGCCTACATCGTGGTGCTGAACCCGATCATCCTGTCGGGCGCGGACATCAGCGGGACGACGCTTCCCTTCGCGTCGGTCGCCGCCGTCACGGCGCTCCTGGCCGGTGCGCTGACCATCCTCATGGGCGTCGTCGGCCGGTACCCGTTCGCGGTGGCCACCGGTCTCGGTATCAATGCCATCGTGGCCGTCTACGCCGCCACGCAGCTGTCCTGGCCCGAGATCATGGGCCTGATCGTGCTCGAGGGCCTGCTCATCACCCTGCTGGTCCTGACCGGTTTCCGGCGCGCGGTGTTCGAAGCCATCCCGGCCCAGCTGAAGACGTCGATCGCCGTCGGCATCGGCTTCTTCCTGACGATCATCGGCCTCGTCGACGCCGGCTTCATCCGCCGTGCGCAGGAGGGCGTCGTCCCGATCAGCTTCGGGCTCAACGGGCAGCTGGCCGGCTGGCCGCTGCTGGTCTTCGTCGTCGGCCTGCTGCTGACCAGCATCCTGGTCGTCCGCCGGGTCAAGGGCGCCCTGCTGATCGGCATCATCGCCACGACGGTCCTGGCGATCATCGTGGAGGCGATCGCCAAGATCGGCCCGACCTTCACCGACGACGGGGTGAACCCGCGCGGCTGGGCACTGCAGGTGCCGAAGCTGCCGGACAGCATCGTCGCGACGCCGGACCTCTCGCTGATCGGCAACTTCTCGCTGTTCGGCGGGTTCGAGCGGATCGGCGTCCTGGCCGCGGTCCTGATCGTCTTCTCGATCATGATCGCCGACTTCTTCGACACCGTCGGCACGGTGACCGCCGTCGGCGCGGAGGGCGGCCTGCTCGACGAGAACCGCAACCTGCCCAAGTCGCAGCCGGTGCTGCTGGTCGACTCCTTGGCCGCGGCAGCGGGTGGCGCGGGCAGCGTCTCGTCGAACACCACTTACATCGAGAGCGCCTCCGGGGTCGCCGACGGCGCGCGGACCGGCCTGGCCAGCATCGCCACGGGTGTGCTCTTCCTCGTCGCGATGTTCTTCAGTCCGCTCGTGCAGGTCGTGCCGTCCGAAGCGGCGGCCCCGGCCCTGGTGATCGTCGGCGCGCTGATGATCACCCAGATCCGGCACCTCGTCTGGGACGACATGTCCCTGGTGATCCCGGCGTTCCTGACCATCGCGCTGATGCCGTTCACGTACTCGATCACCAACGGCATCGGCGCCGGCGTCATCTCCTTCGTCGTGCTGCGGCTGGCGGTCGGCCGCCGCCGCGACATCCACCCGCTCATGTGGCTCATCGCGCTGCTCTTCGTCATCTACTTCGCCCTGGAGCCGCTGCAGCAGCTGCTGTGAACGGAAGCGCCTTCTGGGCGTGGTGCTGAGCATGGCTAACCATCCGGGGTTACTCTGGTCGGTGTGAGCAGGACGACGCTGGACACCGCGGCGCTCGCCCACGATCTCCGCCTGGCGGTCATGCGACTCTCCCGCCGGTTGCGCAACCAGCGGGTGGACACCTCGGTGACGCTCACCCACCTCGCCGCCCTGTCGACGTTGAAGCGGCACGGCCCGATGAGTCCCGGCGAGCTGGCCGCGCACGAGCGCGTCCAGCCGCCGTCGATGACCCGCGTCGTCGTCGCGCTCGAGGGGATGGGGCTGGTCACCCGGACCCCGCACCCGACCGACGGCCGGCAGGTGATCATCGGCCTGACCGACGCGGCCGAGGAGCTCCTGTCGGCCGAGGCCCGCGCCCGTGAGGCGTGGCTGAGCGGACGGCTGCAGGAGCTGTCGGCCGAGGACCGGACCGTGCTGCGCGAGGCGGCGGTCATCATGGACAAGCTGGCCAGTGGGTGACCCGGACGAGCACTGAACCCACCGCCCCCACCGACGCCGCGGAGCCTGCCCAGGACCACGCGATGTTCCGCGCGCTGCGGGTGCGCAACTTCCGCATCTACGCCTCCGCCAACCTGGTCAGCCTCACCGGCACGTGGATGCAGCGGATCGGCCAGGACTGGCTGGTCCTGCAGCTCTCCGACGACAGCGGTGTCGCACTCGGCCTGATCACCGCCCTCCAGTTCGGGCCGACCCTGCTGCTGAGCATGTACGGCGGGGTCCTGGCCGATCGCTACGCCAAGCGCCGGGTCCTCGTGATCACGCAGGCGCTCATGGGCCTCCTCGCCCTGGTGCTCGGGATCCTGGTCGCGACCGACGGCATCGCCCTCTGGCACGTGTTCGTGCTCGCCGCCGGGCTGGGCTCCGTCTCCGCCATCGACGTCCCCGTGCGTCAGGCGTTCGTCTCGGAGATGGTCGGCCCCGAGCTGCTCGGCAACGCCGTGAGCCTCAACTCGACGATCTTCAACGGCGCCCGACTCGTGGGCCCGTCGCTGGCCGGGCTCCTGATCGCGGCGGCGTCCGGGGACACCGCACTCGCCTTCTTCGTGAACGCGGCGAGCTTCGCGTTCACGATCGGTGCGCTCGCCGTCATGCGCGCCGACGAGCTGCGCCCCAGTCCACCCGTAGCCCGTGCCCGCGGGCAGCTGAGGGAGGGCCTGGCCTACACGTGGGCGCACCCGGACCTCGTGCTCGCGATGGTGCTGGCGTTCGTCATCGGCACCTTCGGGTTCAACTACCAGGTCACCATCGCGCTGATGGCGCGGGAGCGGTTCGACCTCGGCGCCGAGGCGTTCGGCCTGCTCTCCACGTTCTTCGCGATCGGTTCGCTCAGCGGGGCGCTGCTCTCCACCCGGCGCAGCGTCCGGCCGCGCCAGCGCTTCCTCGTGATCTCCGCCGTCGTGTTCGGGCTGTTCACCGTCATCGCCGGACTGATGCCCGGCTACGCGTCGTTCGCCGTCCTGCTCGTGCCGACGGGGGCGGCCGCGCTGGTGTTCAGCGTGGCGAACAACAGCTTCGTCCAGCTCGGCGTCGATCCGCAGATGCGCGGCCGCGTCATGGCGCTGTACTTCATGTGCTTCATGGGGGGCACCCCCGTCGGGGCTCCGCTGATCGGCTGGATCTCCGAGCACCTCGGCGCCCCCTGGGGTCTCATCCTGGGCGGCGGGATCTGCGTCGTGGCGGGCCTGGCCGCGGCCGCCTTCCTCGCCCGCGGTCGCCGGGTCCGGCTGGACGCCGGCCTGGCCCCGCCCCGCCTGCAACTGCGGGTGGGCGCGCGCACCGCCGTGGATTCTCCCCGGCTCCGCGCGGCCGAGGAGGTCGTGGCGGAGGCGGCGCCGGGGCAGCAGTCCCTGAACCGCTGACCCACCCCCGGACCCGCGGACCCGGAGTACCGTCGCGCCATCCCCATCCGGGTCGGGAGGCGACGTGGTCACCCCATTGCTGCAGATCGGCGGCACCGTTGCCGTGACCGCCGCGCTCATCGCCTGGACCGGTCCCACGGTCCGCTGGGCGCTCCGCCGCCTGGCGCGCCGCCGGGAGGCGCGGCATCCGGAACCCCTGCGCCGGCCCCTGCAGGTCGTCGCCGCCGACGTGCGGCGGCTCGGCCGTCAGATCGCGCTGGTGCCGGCCGGCGCGCCGATGGCCCGGCGCCGGGCCCTGGCCGCCGCCTACGACGACGTGCTCATCGAGGCCGCGCTGCTGCTGGACGTGGCGAGCGACCTGCGTTCGGCACCCGTCGGACCGGCCCGCGACGCCGCACGGCTGCGGCTCCTGGCCGACCTCCAGGAGGCCGGGCTGGCGGTCGAGGCCTGAGCGGTTCCCGGCGGATCTTCTTCGCCGTCGATCCGCCGGAGGAGGCGCGGGCGGACCTCGCCCGCTCGCTCGACCCGCTGCGCGACGCGAACGGCGCCCCGCGCTGGACGGCTCCGGACCGCTGGCACCTGACCCTGCTGTTCCTGGGCGCCACCCCGGAGGATCGCGTGCTGCCGCTCGTCGCCGCCGCCGGCGAGACGGTGGCCACGGCGCCGGCGATGACCCTGCGGCTGGCCGGCGCGGGGCGGTTCGGCTCGACGCGCCGTCCCCAGGTGTTCTGGGCAGGTCTGGACGGCGACGTGGAGGCGCTCGTCGAACTGGCGCTCCGGCTCGCGGCGGTCGCCGGCGCCCTGCGCCTGCCCGTCGAGGACCGCCCCTTCCGACCGCACCTGACCCTCGGCCGCTGGCCACCGCGTCGGCCCGCTGACGGCTCACTGACCGAGCGACTGGCCGGCTATCGCGGCCCGGCCTGGCCGGTGACCGAGGTGCGGCTGTGGGAGAGCCACCTCGGCCCGAAGCCCACCTACGACACCCTCGCCGAATGGAGGGTCAGTCAGTGAGCCGCCCTGCGAGGCGGGACGAGGAGTGGGGGCCGGAGGCCCCCCGACGAGCTTCCGGGACCCGCTCCGTTCAGACGGGGACGGTAGTTGGCCGCGGTGTCGTCCGGAGGACGACAGTGTCATCGCTCACCAGGCGTACTCCTGGGGGGCCGTCTTGTAGCCGGGGAAGATCTCGTCCAGCCGGGTCAGGGCGGCGTCGTCCAGTGCGACCTCGAGGGCGGCCAGCGATCCCTCGAACTGTTCCATCGTGCGCGGGCCGACGATGGGTGCAGTCACCCCGCGTTGGTGCAGCAGCCAGGCCAGCCCGACGTCGGCGGGAGCCTGGCCGAGCTCCCGGCACAACGACTCGTATTCCTCCAGCGCCGGGCGGTGGCGCTCGATCCGCTTCTGCATGTTCGCGTCGCCCCGCCGTCCACCCTCGGCCTTCTCCAGGACCCCGGCGAGCAGACCGCCGGCCAGCGGGCTCCACGGGATGATGCCGACGCCGTAGTGCTGGGCGGCGGGAAGCACCTCGAGCTCGATGTGCCGGGTCAGCAGGTTGTAGTGCGACTGCTCGCTGACCAGTCCCTGGAAGTTCCGGCGGGCGGCTGCCTCGTTGGCGGCGGCGATCTGCCAGGCGGCGTGGTTGGACGAGCCGATGTAGAGCACCTTGCCCTGGGCGACCAGGGTCTCGCAGGCCTGCCAGATCTCCTCCCACGGCGTCCTCAGGTCGACGTGGTGGAACTGGTAGAGGTCGATCCAGTCGGTCTGCATCCGCCGCAGCGATCCCTCGCAGGCGCGCACGATGTTGCGGGCGGACAGGAACGTGTCGTTCGGCCAGTCCGACATCCCGCCGTAGACCTTGGTCGCCAGGACCGTCCTGTCCCGTCGCTCGGCGCCCTGCGCGAACCAGGTGCCGAGCACCTCTTCGGTGCGGCCCTTGCCGGCGTCGAAGCCGTAGACGTTGGCGGTGTCGAAGAAGTTGACCCCCTCGGCGAGGGCGCGGTCCATGATCGCGTGCGCGTCGGCCTCCTCCGTCTTCCAGCCGAAGTTCATGGTGCCGAGACAGAGCCGGGAGACAGACAGACCGCTGCGTCCGAGGTGCGTGTACTTCATGAGTTCCACCCTGGCACCCTGGCGCTCGTGCCGCAGAACGATGTCCCGCCGTCCGAGTTCGATGCCGCGACCGCAGTCCAGCGGGCGGAGGGCGGAGGGTTGGCGACCGTCCTCGATCCCGGCTGGGACGTCGGCGGAGGCATCCTCAACGGCGGCTATCTGCTGTCGGTCGTCGCGCGGGCGGCGGTCCTGGAGAGCCCGCACGCCCACCCGGTCGCGCTGTCGGCCAGCTACCTGCGCGCGCCCGCGGCCGGCCCGGCCACGCTCACCGTCGTCCCCGGACCGGCCGGCCGGACCCTCGCGCACTCCCAGGTGACGCTCGCCGACGCAGGAGGCCCGGCGCTGGCGGTCAACGTCACGACGGCGACGCTCGGCGACGACGAGTCGGTGTGGTCGGAGCCGATGCCGGACGTGCCGCCGGTCGAGGAGTGCTTCTCCCTGGCCGAGCACCGCCACCTGGCGCCGCCGGGCGTGCAGGTGCCGGGCCTGTCCCTGCGCGTCGACACGCGGCTGGACGTCGCCTCGGCAGGCTGGGCCTTCGGGCAGCCCTCGGGGGAGCCCGTGCTGCGGGCCTGGATGCGGTTCACCGACGGCCGCGAGCCGGACCCGCTGGCGCTGGTCACCTTCGCCGACGCCCTCCCGCCGACCAGCTTCTCGCTGGGCAACCTGGGCTGGGCGCCGACGGTGCAGCTCCAGGTGCTGGTGCGGGCACTGCCCGCGCCGGGCTGGTGCCTGGTCGAGGCGCGGTCCAGCGAGATCGCGGGCGGCTGGGTCGACGAGGACTACCGGATCTGGGACTCCACCGGACGGCTGGTCGCGCAGAGCCGCCAGCTCGCCCGCGCCCCGCGCGGCTAACGGGGGAGCTCGACCTCGCCGGTGAGGTAGCGCTGCAGCGTCGGGCCCAGCGATGCGACCAGCGACTCGTGCGACGCCGAGGCCAGGGGTTCCAGCTTGAGCACGTACCGGGCCATGACGACGCCGATGAGCTGCGAGCCGACCAGCGCGCCGCGCGCCTCGCGCTCGCCGGGGGGCAGGTCGAGCGTGCCGAGCACCCGGCGCAGGACCTGCGAGACGAGGAACTCGCGCAGCAGCTTCGCCGTCCACTCGTTCCCGACCGCGGACCGGACGAGGGCGAGTGCGGCCGGCCGGGCTGGACCGTCCCAGACGCTCAGGAACGTCCGGACGAGGTTGGCGCCGAGCTCCTCACGGCCCCCTTCGAGCACAGGGGGAAGCAGGTCGCCGGGGTCGGCGGGGGCGTGCACCGCGGCGAGGAACAGTTTGTCCTTGCTGCCGAAGTAGTGGTGCACGAGCGCCGGGTCGACCCCCGCGGAGGTGGCGATCGCCCGGATGGTGGCGCCGTCGAAGCCCCGGTCGGCGAAGGCCTCCCGGGCGGCTGCCAGGACGGCCTCCCGGGTGTCGGGGTTCCCGGGCCGACGTCCCGACCGCCGGCTCGGGGCCGGTTCCGCGCTCAGCTGGTCCTCCGTCGCAGGGTTGCCGCCGCGAGGGCGAGGGCGAGCAGGGCCGCGCCCGCGACGATCGCGATGTCCGCCCACATGGTGCCGGTGGCCGAGGCGGACCGCCCCACCTCCTGCAGGGCCTCGACGGCGTAGGTCAGCGGCAGCACATGGCTGATCGCCTGCAGCCAGCCGGCCATCTGGTCCACGGGGACGAGCAGTCCGCACAGGAAGAACTGCGGCAGGACGATCACCGGCATGAACTGCACCGCCTGGAACTCGCTCCGGGCGAAGGCGCTGGCCAGCAGCCCGAGCGCGACGCCCAGCACAGCGTCGACGACGGCGATGAGGACGACGAGGGTGACCGAGCCGGCGACGTCCAGGTCGTAGACCGTCGTCGCCACGGTCACGGTGACCAGCGCCTGCAGGGCCGCCGCCAGGCCGAAGGCCAGGCCGTAGCCGAGCAGCAGGTCCAGGCGCCCCTGCGGGGTGGTCAGCAGCCGCTCGAGGGTGCCCGAGGTCCGCTCCCGCAGCATCGCGATGCTCGTGACCAGGAACATCACCACGAACGGGAAGATCCCGAGCATGGTCAGACCCACGCGGTCGAAGATGCCCGGTTGGCCGGGCAGGGTCGGCACGTCCTTCCACAGCAGGTAGAGCAGGCCGAGCAGCGCGCTGGGCAGCACGAGCAGCATCGCGATCGTGCGGTGGTCGTGCCGCAGCTGGCGGAGCACCCGGCCGGCGGTCGCGGCCGTGAGGCGGGGGCTCAGGTGCGTGGTGCGGGCCCGCACCGGCTGGAGCGTGGCGGCGGTCATGCCGTGATCCCTTCGCGGGCGGTGATCAGGTTGAGGAAGGCCTGTTCCAGGTCGTCGGACCGGCCGTCGGCGCGCAGCTGCGCCGGCGTGGAGTCGGCGATCAGGTCGCCGTCGCGGAGCAGCAGCAGCCGGTCGCACCGGCCGGCCTCGTCCATCACGTGGCTGGAGACGATCAGCGTCGTCCCGGCGGCGGCGAGGGCGTGGAAACGCCCCCAGAGCTCGACCCGGAGCACCGGGTCCAGCCCGACGGTCGGCTCGTCGAGGACCAGGACCTCGGGGGCGCCGACCAGGGCGCAGGCCAGCGAGACCCGGCCGCGCTGGCCGCCCGACAGGTCGCGGACCAGCTGGCCGCCGGAGTCGGACAGGCCGACATCGGCGGTCGCGGCCTCGGCCTCCCGGCTGCTCATCCCGTAGAGCGCGGCGAAGTAGCGGACGTTCTCCCGCACCGTGAGGTCCTCGTAGACGCTCGGTGCCTGGGTCACGTAGCCGACCCGGCTGCGCAGCCCGGGCGATCCGGCCGGCTCGCCGAGCACGGTGACCGCGCCGCTCCGGACCAGCTGCACGCCGACGAGGGCCCGCATCAGCGTGGTCTTGCCGCTCCCGCTGGGACCCAGCAGTCCGGTGACCTGGCCGACGGGCACGGTGAAGGACAGGCCGTTCAGCACCTGCCGGCGACCGCGCTCGACCACGAGATCGGTGACGGTGACAACGTCCATGAGGGCGACCTCCAGAAACTCAACGCCTGATGAACTCAACGCTAGATGAGTTACCGCGGCGGAGTCAACGGAGTCCTTGGTCCCTGCCGCCGAATGATCAGGAGACCTGATCATTCGGGGTCCTACCTCACCGTCGACCGTGAGCCAGGACCCGTATTGATCAGGTGACCTGATCAATAGGGATGGGTGGCCAGGCAGAATCGCGATCGTGCCCGCACCCGTAGTCATCACCGATCCGGGCGACCCGCGGGTGGCCGACTTCCGGGACCTCAAGGCCGGCGACCGGCCGGAGGGGACGCCGCGATGGGGCGGCCCGGTGATCGTCGAGGGCGTGTCCGCGGTCGAGCGGCTGCTGGACTCGCCGTACCGGGTCCGGGCGGTGTTCGGCGTCCCCGGCCGGGTCGCGGCCCTCGACCTTCCGGACGACGTGCCGGCGTACGAGGCCGACAAGTGGGTGCTGTCGGAGGTGATCGGCTTCCGGCTCACCCGCGGGGTGATCGCCTCGGCCGACCGAAGCCCGCCCGCCGACCTGGACGAGCTGCTGGCCGGCCCCGACCCTGCCGCCCCGCGCCGGCTCGCGATGCTGGAGGCGCTCAACGACGCGGAGAACCTGGGCTCGATCGCCCGCTCGGCGCTCGCGCTGGGGATCGACGGCCTGCTCCTCGACCCACGCTGCGCCGACCCGTTCTACCGCCGGTCGGTGCGGGTATCGATGGGCCACATCCTGGCGCTGCCCTTCGCCGTCCTCCCGGACTGGCCGGCGGAGCTGGACCGGCTGCACGACGCCGGCTACACGACCGTCGCGCTCACGCCGTCGGCCGACGCCGTCGATCTGACGTCGATCGACCCCGTGGCACACCCGCGGACGGCGGTGCTGCTCGGCGCCGAGGGGCCGGGGCTCACGCCGGAGGCGCAGGCTGCGGTCCGGGTGCGGGCGCGGATCCCGATGCGGCCGGGCGTCGACTCCCTCGGCGTCGCGGCCGCGGCTGCGATCGCGTTCGCCACGCTCCGCTCGGACTAGCCGCGGAGGGAGAAGCGGGCCAGCAGCGCCCGGGCCTCCTCGGCGTGGGCCGGGTTGCACATCACGTCGTAGCGGCCGGCCACGATCTTGTTGGTGCTGGTGAAGTCGCGGCGCCCGCCGGTGGCGCGGTAACCGATCCAGCCGAAGACGGCACCGAAGACCAGCCCGACCGCCAGGCCGGTGAGCACCGAGCCGATCCACTCCGCACCGTCGGTGGAGAAGATGCCGAGCAGCAGCCCGACGAACAGCCCCCACCACGCGCCGCCCGCGGCCCCGGCGGCGATGGCGCGGCCCTGCGTGAGCCGGCCGGTCACCGTCTCGATGATCCGCAGGTCGGTGCCGATGATCGTCACGTTCTCGACGGCGAACTTCTCGTCGGAGAGGTAGTCGACCGCGGCCTGGGCCTGCTCGTACCCGTCGTAGGAACCCACCTGGACGCCGCCCAGCGGCATGGACACAGAAGCAGTCATGTCCGTCCCAACTCCTGCCCTCGAGGTTCCCTTCCCAGCCTGGCCTGCTCGCCCGCCGCGGACAAGCCCGTTCAGACCAGGCTGTCCGCCCAGGCGCGGTGCAGGCCGGCGAACCGACCGGTGCCGGCGACGAGCTCGGCCGGGAAGCCGTCCTCGACGATCCGTCCCTCCTCCATCACCAGCACCCGGTCGGCGATCTCGACCGTCGAGAGCCGGTGGGCGATGATCAGCGCCGTCCGGTCGGCCAGCAGCGTCTGCAGGCCCCGCTGGACGAGCCGTTCGCTGGGGACGTCGAGCGAGCTGGTGGCCTCGTCCAGGATCAGGACCGCCGGGTCGGCGAGGAACGCCCGAGCGAAGCTCACCAGCTGCCGCTGACCGGCCGACAGCCGCCCGCCCCGGCGGTGCACGTCGGTGTCGTACCCCTTCGGGAGCGACGCGATGAACTCGTGCGCCCCGATCGCGCGGGCGGCGGCCTCGATCTCGGCACGGTCGGCGCCGGGTCGCCCGAAGGCGATGTTGTCGGCGATCGTCCCGGAGAACAGGAAGCTCTCCTGGGTCACCATCACCACGGCACGCCGCAGGTCGTCGTCGGTCAGCCGGTCCAGCGGCACCCCGTCCAGCCGGACGACGCCGGCGACCGGGTCGTAGAAGCGGGCAGCGAGCCGGGCCAGCGTGGACTTGCCGGCGCCGGTGGCCCCGACCAGCGCCACGGTCTGCCCGGCCGGGACGGCGAGGTCCAGGTGCGGGAGCACGGTCCGGTCGGTGTAGCCGAAGCGGACGTCGTCGAAGACCAGCTCCCCGCGCGCGTCGTCGAGCGGCAGCGGGTCGGACGGCTCGGCGACCGTCGGCCGCTCCTCGAGGACGCCGGACAGCTTCTCCAGGGCGGCCGAGGCCGACTGATAGGAGTTGTAGAACATCGCGACGTCCTGCAGCGGGTCGAAGAACCGGCGCAGGTACAGCAGGAACGAGACCAGGGTGCCGACGGCCAGGTCGCCGTCCATCACGCGGAGCGCGCCGTAGCCGAGGACGGCAACCGTGACGAGGTTCCCGATCAGCGTCACGGCCGGCACGAACACGGCGATCAACCAGAACGCGCGGTCCTGCGCGCGCCGGTTGTCCTCGTTCAGCTGGGCGTGCAGCTCGTCGTTGCGGGGCTCGCGGCGGAAGGCCTGCACCGCCCGGATCCCGCCAAGGGTCTCGGTGAACTGCACGATGACCGCGGTGATGGACTCGCGGGTCCGCCGGTAGGCAGCGGTCGAGTTCTGATGGAACCAGCGGGCCACCCAGAACAACGCGGGGAAGCCGAGCAGCGCCACCAGACCCAGCGGCGGGTCCAGGACGATCAGCACGACGCCGATGGTGAGGACGCTGAACAGCGCCGTCACCAGGCTGTCCAGGCCCTCGTCGAGGAGCTCGGCGAGCGCCTCGACGTCGCTGGTCAGCCGGCTGATGGTCTTCCCCGACGTGTAGCGCTCGTGGAAGGACAGCGGCAGCCGCTGTACGTGGGTGAACACCCGGCGGCGCAGGGTCAGCAGCACGGCCTGCCCGACCCGGCCGGACCAGGTGAGGAAGACGAACCGCAGCACGGTGTCGAGGACGGCGGCGCCGAGCATCGCGGCGGTGATCCAGACCAGCGGCCACGCGTTCCCGCCGATCAGCGCCGGGACGGCGACGTCGATGCCCACGCCGATCAGGAACGGCCCGGCCAGCCAGGCGAGGTTCTGCACGGTGATCGTGAAGAGCAGGCCCCACAGCGAGCGCCGGTGCGGCGCCAGCAGCTCGCCCAGCAGCCTTCGGGAGCGGGCCCGCAGGAAGACACCCGCCCCGGCCGAGAGGTCGTCGGCGTTCTCGGCGGCCACGCCGCGCCAGTTCTCCTGACCGTCGGTGCCGTGACCGGGCGACGGCGTCTGCGCTGTCACGAGACCTCCTCGCTGGCGCTCGTCGGCCACGTGCCGGGCCGTGCTGTGTCCATGCGTGACCTCGCAAGCTCGGTCACGGCAGGGCCTCCGCCAGCTCGCTGTCCTGGGCCAGCAGCTCGCGATACCCGGGCACCTCGGCGAGCAGCTCGCTGTGCGTGCCCAGCGCGACGATGCGCCCCCCGGCCAGCAGTGCGACCCGGTCGGCCAGCAGGACCGTCGACGCCCGGTGCGCCACGACCAGGGCGGTGGTCGCGGCCAGGATGTCGCGCAGCGCCCGCTCGACCAGCGCCTCGGTGTGCACGTCCAGCGCCGACAACGGATCGTCGAGAACCAGCACGGAGGGGCGGCCGAGCACGGCGCGGGCCAGAGCCAGCCGCTGCCGCTGCCCACCGGACAGCGACAGGCCCTGCTCGCCGATGCGCGTGTCGAGGCCCCACGGCAGGTCGTGCACGAACTCGGCCTGGGCGACCTGCAGGGCCTCCTCGACGTCGGCGTCGGTGGCCCCGGGACGGCCCAGGGTGATGTTCTCTCGCACGCTCATTGAGAACAGCGTCGCGTCCTCGAAAGCGGTCGCCACCACGCTGCGCAGCTGGGCGAGCGGCAGGTCGCGGACGTCGACGCCGTCCACGGTGATCCGGCCGGCGGTCACGTCGAAGAGCCGGCCGACCAGGGCGGTCAGCGTCGTCTTCCCCGACCCCGTGGCGCCTACCACGGCGACCGTCTCTCCGGGCGCGACGTCCAGGTCGACGCCGTCGAGCACCGGGGAGGCCGACCCTGCGTAGCTGAACCCGACGTCCTCGAACCGCAGTCGCGCCGGGGAGCCGAGGTCGGCGGGGACGACGCCGGGCCGGTCGGTGACGGTGAGGGGTGCGTCGAGGAGCTCACCGATGCGGTCGCAGGCGCTCGCGGTCTCCTGCGCGAAGGCGAAGAGGAACCCCAGCGACAGGATCGGCCACAGCAGCACGGTGAACAGCGCGACGAAGGCGACCAGCCCGCCGACGGTGAGCGCGCCGGTGTTCACGGCCACCGCGCCGCCGACCAGGATGACCGCGAGGGTCACCTGCGGATGCAGCTCGAAGATGCTCCACAGCAGGGCCAGGGTGCGCACCTTGTCGAGCTCGAGTCGCCGCAACCGGGTGGCCTTGGCGTCGTAGCGGTCGAAGACGAGCCGGCTGCGGCCGAGCGACTTGACCACCCGGATGCCCTGGATCGCCTCCTCCACGTCGGTGGCCAGCTCGCCCTGCTCGTCCTGGACCAGGCGGGACTGGATGTTGTACCGCCGCTCCCAGCGCAGCGCCAGCGCCGACAGGGGCACGGTCGTGAGCAGCACGGCCAGCCCCAGTGGCCAGTAGGTCACCAGCAGCAGGACCAGGACGACGACGCAGGTGATCAGGTTGACCGCGAGGAAGACGGCGACGAAGCCCACGAAGCGGCGGACCGTCGACACGTCCGTGGTCGCCCGCGAGAGGAGCTGGCCCGACGCCCAGCGGTCGTGGAACGCGACGGGCAGCCGCTGCAGGCGCTGGTACACGGTGTCGCGCAGGTCGCGCTCGATCCGCAGGCAGCTCGAGTTCATCGCCCAGCGGCGCACGAAGAACAGCGATGCCTCCGCGACGCCGAACAGCAGCGCGAGGGCCAGCAGGGGGACCAGGCCGCCGCGGTCGCCGTCGGCGATCGGCCCGTCGACGACCGCCGCCGTGATCAGCGGGATGGCGAGCTGCGCGAGGGTGGCCAGCAGGGCGGCGGAGAACGTGACGGCGATGAGGCCGCGGTACGGGCGGGCGAAGGGCCAGAGCCGCAGCAGTGCGGAGAGCCGTCCCCGGTCGTCCGGTACAGGTCGCGGGGAGGTCGTCATGGCATAGCCGAGGCTATGCGGAGGTACTGACCGAGGCGAACCAGTTTCGGTCGGGCCTAACGGTGGCGGCGGACCCCGAAGACGATGTCCTCCCAGGCCGGGATGCGGGCCCGCGGGTCGTCGTCCTCGGGCTCCTCGGAGCTGCGGCCGAGGACGACGGTGTCGTGTTCGGCGACCTCGTCGAGCAGCGCGTCGATCGACCGGTCGTCGTCGGGCGTGCCGGTAGCGGCGTGCACGTCACGGACCCGCTCGTCGTCGTGGGCCAGGAGGTCCGACGGCAGGACGTCCGGGGTGACGGTGTCGTGGACCGTCCGGTGCACCAGGTCGTCGTCGGCCCGGGCCGGCTCGCGCACGACGGTGACGCCGCGGCGGGCGGTGGCCACGGTCAGGCCGACCGGCACGTCCGGCACGACCCGCACCAGGCGGGTGCCCTCGGCGAAGTCCATCGTGGCGGCGTCGGAGGGCGCGACCGTGCGCGAGGGGAGGTCGAAGCTCCACCGCGTCGTCCCCGACTTGTCGCCGGCCCGCCAGGCGCCGGTGACCTGCCAGCTGCCGTCGTCGCTCTTGTAGGCGTCCCAGGAGACGGCCTCGAGGTCGGAGTCGATGAGCCGCAGACGGTCGGTCATGAACTGCTGCAGAGCCACGGTCGGCGAGCCCTCGCTCAGCCGGACCCGGGCGTCGCGGGCCTGCTCGGCGATGCGGGCGCGCTCCTGGATGACCGGGTGGGCGAATCGCATGATCCGCTCGACCCGGGTGCCCGAGGCGGCGGCGACCTGCTCGGGGGTCTCGCCGGCGCGGATCCGGGCCTGGATCACGCGCGGCGGCAGCTCGGTACCGAGGTCGACGTCGATCTGGGTGAGCCGGCGGGAATCCCCGCGGGCGGCGGCGCGCAGCCGGTCGTCGATCTGGAGCTCGAACTTCTCGGCCTCGCCGTCGGGACCGTCGGCAGCCAGCACCACGCTCTTCCCGTCGTCGGAGAGCGCCACGAGGCGCAGCGTGCGCATGGGCGAACCTCCGGATGGACAGCGCGAGCCGGTCCGAGACCTAGACCGGAGCCCGAGGCTATCGGCGCGCGCCGGGCGCAGCGTGCAGGCGGCCCGGCGTGGCGAGCCGTGAGGCTCGCTCCCGCCAGGGGTGCGGGCACGATCCTTTCCCGCCGATGAGGGAGCCGTGTCATCTGTTCGCAACGCGGACTCGGCACAGTGGGTCCTGCGGACTGTCGCGAGTGAAGGAGGTGTGATGGCCGGCCCGATGACCGAGCGGCGCCCCGTCGCGCCCCGGGAGACGTCCGTGCTGTCGTCCGCCGTGACGCGAGCGGTCACCGAGATCGCCGGCGCGTCCGGCGCCTGGTGCCCCGCGCTGTCCCCGGAGGGCGACCGGGTCGCCTACGTCACCGACCGGTCGGGCATCCCCCGCCTCGAGGTGGCGCGGGTGGACGGGGGGACGCCACTCCTGCTGTCCGGTGCGGGTGAGGAGGTCGTCTCCGTCGCGTGGTCGCCGGACGGCGGATGGCTGGCCTATCTGGTCAGCCCCGGTGGCTCCATCTGCGCCGAACTGCACGTGGTGCGGCCTGACGGCAGCGACCACCGCGTGATGGCGGGGGAGGACCCCCGCGCCACCGTCTTCGCCGGCGGCTGGACCGGCCCCGCGCACTACGTCTGCTCGATCGCCCCCGGCGACGGGCCGGATGCCGACATCGTGCTCGTCGACGTCGCGACCGGGAAGCAGCGCACGCTGGCCACCGGGGGCTTCCTGTCGGTCACGTCCGTGTCGGTCGACGAGCGCCTCGTGCTGGCCCGTCGCGGCCCCCGCGGGTACCGGCACATCGTCGTGATCGACGTCGCCACCGGGGTGCAGCGCCGGGCGCTCGGCCTGGACGCCCCCGGTGGGATCGCCTCCGAGGACGGCCGGTTCGGGCCGGACGGCCGGTCGCTGTACCTGCGCGCCTCGCTGCCTGGTCCCCCGTTCACCGACCGGGCCGGACTCGTCGCCGTCCCGCTGTCGGAGGACGGCGTCCCGGGAGAGGGCCGGGTCGTACTGTCCCGCCCGGACGCCGACCTGGACGCCTACGCCCTGCGGACCGACGGCACCGTGCTCGGGGTGTGGACCGCCGACGGGGTGACCGAACTGCTGGTCCACGCCGTCTCCGACGGCTCGGTGCTGCGGCAGATCGCGCTGCCCGACCCGGTGATGCCGGGCTGGTCGCTGTCGGCCGACGGCGACACCATGGTCGCGGAGCTCACCGGCCCGCGAACGCCCCGCTCGCTCTGGATCGTTCCGATCGTCGGACCGGCGGCTCCCGCGCTGCTGCCCTCGGCCCCCCGCCCCCCGGATCCGGCGCTGCTGGTGACGCCGGTCCGCTACGACTACGTCGCGCCCGACGGGCTGCCGCTGTCGGGCTGGCTGTACACGCCCCGCGACGTGCGGGGACCCAACCGCACGGTGGTCAGCTTCCACGGCGGCCCGGAGGGGCAGGAGCGGCCCAGCTACTCCCCGGTGGCGCAGAGCCTCGTCGCCGCCGGCTTCACCGTCTTCGCCCCGAACGTGCGCGGCTCCGGCGGGTTCGGCCGCGCGTTCACGACCGCGGACGACGGTCCCGCGCGGGCGGCCTCCTTCGCCGACGTCCGGACGACGGTCGAGCAACTCGTCGCCGCCGGCATCGCCGCACCCGGGCGGATCGGGGCGCACGGGTGGTCCTACGGCGGCTACCTGACTCTCGTCGCGCTGACCCGGTGGCCGGACCTGTTCGCGGCAGGCGTCACGCTGGCAGGCATGAGCGACCTGCGGACCTTCTTCGCCGGCACCGAACCGTGGATGGCCGCGGCGTCGGTCACCGAGTACGGCGACCCGGTCACCGACCGGGACCTGCTCGCGGCCCTCTCGCCGATGACCGACCTCGGGCGGCTCACCTCGCCGGTCCTGCTGGCCCACGGGGACCGGGACACCAACGTGCCGGTCGCCGAGTCGGTGCAGGCCCACCAGGAGCTGCAGGCGCTCGGCGCACCCAGCGATCTGCTGCTGCTGCCCGGCGAGGGCCACACCATCGTGGGCCGGGACCACCTCGTCGAACTGAGCGAGCGCGTCGCCGCCTGGTTCGATCGCTGGCTGTGAGCCGGGATCCCTTCGCCGGCTACCCCGCATCCCCCGCCGACGAGGCGGTCTCCCCGGACGGACTGCTGCGCGACACCTACGCCCTTCTCGAGCCCGCGCTGCAGCGGCTGGGGATCGAGGGCCTGACCACCGCGGCCGACGTCATGGCCGCCGAACGCCAGACGCGCGAGGTGAACGTCGGGTCGTGGTCCGACGGCCGGCAGACCGTCCGCCCCTTCCCCCTGGACCCGGTGCCGCGCGTCGTCGCCGCCGCCGACTGGGTGCAGGTGGCGGCCGGCGTCGAGCAGCGGCACCGGGCGCTCAACGCCTTCCTCGCCGACGCCTACCGCGCGGCCGGACGGCGCCGTGGCGACGCCGACCGGGCGCCCGAGATCGTGCGGGCCGGTGTACTGCCGGAATGGGCGGTCGCGCACAGCCCCGGTCGGCATCCCGAGGCGGTCGGGCAGGCGTGGCCCGGCCAGCCACGGGCCACGGTGGCCGCCGTCGACGTGCTGCGCACCCCGAGCGGGACCTGGACGGCGGCCGCCGACCACCTGCGGGTTCCTGCGGGGCTCGGCTATGCCCTCGCCGCTCGGGAGAGCGCCCGCGCCGCGCTGCCGGAGCTGTTCGACCTGGCCCCCGCCGACCCGCGGGACGCCGTGCCGGTGCTGCGGGCGGGCCTCGGCGTCGCGGCCCCGCCGTCGTGTCCGGGGAGCCCGCGGATCGCCGTCCTCACCGCGGGGGAGAGCGACAACTACTGGTTCGAGCACCGGCTCCTCGCCGACGCGCTGGGAGCGCCGCTGGCCCGGGCCTCGGACGTCTGGCCGCGCTTGGACGGCGGGGTGGAGGTCTCGGTGGGCGGCGTCCGGCACCCGGTCGACGTCCTCTACCGGCGCTTCGACGACGGCGTGCTGAGCGCCTTCCGGACGCCGATCGGCCAGTCGCTGGACCTGCTGCTCACCGAGGCCGTGCGCTCGGGCCGGCTCGGGCTGGCGAACGTGCCGGGCAACGAGCTCGCCGACGACACCGCCACCTTCGCGTGGGTGCCGGCGATGATCCGGTTCTACCTGGGGGAGGAGTCGCTGATCGGGTCGGTGCCGACCTGGGTGCTGGCCGACGAGGCGCAGTGGGCGCAGGTGCGCGACCGGCTGCACGAGCTCGTGGTGAAGCCGGTGGCCGGGTACGGCGGGCGCGGAACGGTGTTCGGCCCGTCCTGCTCGGCCGCGGAGCTGGCGTCGCTGCAGGCCGAGGTCGCGGCGGCGCCCTACCGGTTCGTCGCGCAGGAGCCGGTGGAGTCCTCCACGGTGCCCACCCTCGTCGACGGGACCCTGCAGCCCCGCCGGGTGGATCTGCGGATGTTCTCGGTCGCGGGCCCCGGCGGATCGGCGGAGGCGCTGCGTGCGCCGTTGACCCGGGTGTCGCTCGGCGGCGGCGCGGGCCGGGGGAGCAAGGACACCTGGCTGCTCGGCTGAGGGGCGGGCGGCTCTTGCGCTCGTTCAGTCGCTCTCGCGGTCGTGCATCACCGCAAGTGCGAGGGAAACGGCGCAAGAGGAGATCGTCAGCTCAGCCGGTGCCGGACCGCTCGTCGGCCGGGGAGCTGACGATGACCACCGTCGTCCCCTCGGGGCTGGGGGTGGCGGTGATCTCGCCGACGGCGCTCATCAGCGTTCCGCCGCGGCCGCGGTCCATCGAGGAGACCCGCTCCCGCCACTGGCCGTAGTCGCGCACCGTGATCCGGATCCTGTCCCCGACGACGGCCGCGGTGACGTCGAAGTACGGCTGTGTCGGCTCCTGCGCGTGCTCGATCGCGTTGGTCGCCGCCTCACAGGCCGCCAGCAGCAGGTCGTAGGCCTGGTCCGGCTCCACGCCGGAGGCGTCCAGCCAGGCCCGTACGCGGCGCCGCAGCACCGGGATGGCAGCGGCCTCCGACGGCAGCCGCCAGCTCCCGGACGCCGTGGACGGGCCCTCCTGCGCACGGCGCGGGCTGGGCGGACCGCGCCGCGCCGCCGGCTGCGGCACGGGGACGGCGGTGGCGGTGACGACGGGCATGGGGGCGGTCGGCGGAGCCGGGTCGGCGGCGACGGTGGCTGCCGTGCGACGTCCGGCGGCCCGCTCCAGCACCACCCGGACGCGGGCGATGAGCTCCTCGGCCCGGAACGGCTTGGCCAGGTAGTCGTCGGCACCGGCCTCGAGGCCCTCGACGGAGGCCTCCTGGCCGGCCCGGGCGGTCAGCATGATCAGCGGGATGGCCCGGGTGGCCGGGTCGGCGCGCAGCCGGCGGAGCAGCTCGAAGCCGTCGACCCGCGGCATCATCACGTCGGTCAGCACGATGTCCGGCGCCTGCTCGGCGACCGCCGCGAGCGCCTCCTCGCCGTTGGCCGTCGTCCGGACCGTCCAGTGCGGGCCGAGCAACCGGGCCAGGTACGCCCGCATGTCGGCGTTGTCGTCGACGACGAGGACGCTGCCGTTCGGCGACGTGCCCGTGGCCGGCTCGCCGGGGCGAGAGGTGTCCTGCTCCCAGCTGGCCGCCTCGCCACGGGCGGCGTCGGAGGGGGTCGGCGCCCGGCGCGGGGTCTCCTCGACCGCGTCGGGTGCGCCGAACGGCAGCGCGACCGTGAAAGTGCTGCCGGTGCCCGGCTCGCTCTCGACCGACACCGTGCCGTCGTGCAGCGCGGCGAGCTCGTGCACCAGCGCCAGACCGAGGCCGGTGCCCTCGCGCGTACGGGCGGTGGCCCCGGCGACGCGGTGGAAGCGCTGGAACAGCTGCGGGAGCTCCTCGGCGACGATGCCGACACCGGTGTCGGTGACCGTCAGCAGGATCCGGTCGTCATCGGCCGCCAGCGCGACGTGGATGCCGCCGACGAACGTGTACTTGACCGCGTTGGCGAGGAGGTTGACGACGACCTTCTCCCACATGCGCGGGTCGACGTAGACGGGCCGGTCCACCGGCGGGCAGTCGACGGTGAGCCGCAGCCCGGCCCGCTCGGCCGCGGCGCGGAAGATGCCGGCCAGCTCGGCGGTGAACGTGGCGATGTCGGTCTCCACCCGCACCGGGCTGGCGCGGCCGGCCTCGATGCTGGCGAAGTCGAGCAGATCGTTGACCAGCCGCTGCAGGCGCTGGCCGTTGCGCATGGCGAGGGAGAGCTGCTCCTGGACGCCGGCCGGCAGGGGTGCCGCGGGATCGTCGAGGACGTCGCCGATCGGGCCGAGCAGCAGCGTCAGGGGCGTGCGCAGCTCGTGGCTGACGTCGGAGAAGAACGTGGTCTTGGCGCGGTCCAGCTCGGCCAGGGCCTCGGCGCGGGAGCGCTGGTCCTCGAAGGCGCGGATGTTGACGACCGCGCTCGCGAACTGCCCGGCCACCAGCTCGTGGAAGGTGCGGTAGTCGTCGTCCAGGGCGAGGTTGGGGCTCTTGGCCGCGAGCAGCAGGCCGATCGGCGCGCCGTCCCGGCTGGGCGTGAGGGGGAGCACGACCGTCTCGGTGACCCCGTCGCCGAAGGCTCCGCCGGTCGCGCCCAGCAGCTCTGCCACCCCGAGCAGCTCGGCGCCGTCGCCGTCGGTCTCGGCCGGCAGCAGGTCGGCGTCGCAGCCGACCGATGCCACGCGCCGGAACCGCTGCTCACCCGGCGCGGAGAGGTAGACGGCCGCGAACGGCATGTCCAGCGCGTCGCCCGCCAGGGCCGCGCACATCGCCGCCACCGTCTCCTGCTCGGCGCCGAGCCGGGCACCGACGGTGGACAGGTCGTGCAGCAGCCGCTGGCGTCGCTCGGCGAGGATCTCCCCGGTCATCTCGGTGCAGACGGCGTGCATCCCGGCGACCCGGCCGTTGTCGTCGAAGGCGGGCGCGTGGGAGACGGTGAAGTAGGTCTCCTCCCGGTAGCCGGCGCGCTCGAGCAGGAGCAGCAGCCCCGGGAGCCACGAGGCCTCGAGAGTCGTCATCGCGTGCTCGATCGGCGGACCGAGGGCGTCCCAGCCCTCGGCCAGCGTCAGCCGGATGTCCTCGCCGATGGCGGGGTGCTTCGCGCCGATCAGCGGGGCGTAGGCGTCGTTGTAGAACTGCCGGTACTCCGGGCCCCAGGTCAGCACCATGGGGAAGCGGGACACCAGCACGGTGCGGACGGCGAAGCGCAGGCTCGCCGGCCAGGTCTCGATCGGACCGATGGGTGTGCTCGCCCAGTCGTAGGCGGACATCAGCCGACCGGCCTCACCCCCGGCGGCGAACAGGTCGCCGGGTCCCGACGGGGAATCGGGAACCACGCTCACCTCCAGCCGATCAGGACGGACCACCGCGAGTCCGGACGCTGCGTCCGGCCGGCAGCCGTCCCCGGCTTCGGCACCCGCGCTCCGAAAGTACCGCGACCCCGGACTGCTCGCGGGGGCGGTGCAACGACTAGAGGCGCTCGACCACGTAGTCGATGCAGGCGGTCAGGGCGGTGACGTCGTCGGGGTCGACGGCGGGGAACATGCCCACCCGCAGCTGGTTGCGCCCGAGCTTGCGGTAGGGCTCGGTGTCGACGACGCCGTTCGCGCGCAGCGTCTTGGCGATCGCCGCGGCGTCCACCGAGTCGGCGAAGTCGATCGTGCCGACGACGAGGGACCGGTGGGCCGGGTCGGTCACGAACGGGGTCGCGTACTCCGACTTCTCCGCCCAGCCGTAGAGCCGGCTCGAGGAGTCCGTCGTGCGTGCCACCGCGCCGGAGAGGCCGCCGAGGGACTGCAGCCAGCGGATCTGGTCGGCCAGCAGGAACAGCGTGGCGACCGCCGGGGTGTTGTAGGTCTGGTCCTTGCTCGAGTTGTCGACGGCGATCGACAGGTCCAGGAACCCGGGGATCCAGCGGCCCGACGCCTTGATCTCGGCCACCCGCGCCAGGGCGGCCGGGGACATCAGCGCCACCCAGAGGCCACCGTCGGCGGCGAACGACTTCTGCGGCGCGAAGTAGTAGACGTCGCTCTGGGCGACGTCGACGGGCAGGCCGCCCGCGCCGCTCGTCGCATCGATGAGGACCAGGGCGTCCTCGTCGGCCCCCTCGGGCCGGATGACCGGTGCCATGGCGCCGGTGGAGGTCTCGTTGTGGGCCCAGCCGTAGGCGTCGATCCCCGCCTGGCCGGAGGGCAGGGCCACCGAGCCGGGGTCGGCCTTGGCGATCACCGGGTCGTCGAGGAACGGCGCCTCGGCGACGCCCGAGGCGAACTTGGCGGAGAACTCGCCGTAGGTGCCGTGGGCGCTGCGCTTGCGGATGAGCCCGATCAGGGCGGCGTCCCAGAAGGCCGTCGTCCCGCCGTTGCCGAGGACGACCTCGTACCCGTCGGGCAGGTCGAACAGGTCGCCGAGGCCCGTCCGGATCTGGCCGACCAGGCCCTTGACCGGCGACTGCCGGTGCGAGGTGCCCATGATCGCGGCGCCGTCGGTGGCGAGCGCCTGGAGCGCCTCGGGGCGCACCTTCGACGGCCCGCAGCCGAAACGGCCGTCGGCGGGGAGGAGTTCGGCGGGGATGGTGATGCTCATCCGGGAAGGTGCCTCTCGACGCAGCGGAGGGTGCCGGTACAGGTCACCGGCGAGGCCCCGTCCGGAGGCTCGCCCCGAGCTTGCGAGGGGTGAGAGGGACGGGGTCCTTTTTCAGGCGGGCGCAGCCTCGGTGATGGACTTGACCGTGATCGTGTCGAAGCCCTCCACCTCTTCGGGCTTGCGCGGGTCGGGACCGATGTACCGGGCCGACGGGCGAACGAGGCGGCCGGTCTTCTTCTGCTCGAGGATGTGCGCACACCAGCCGGCGGTGCGGGCACACGTGAACATCGAGGTGAACATGTGGCTGGGCACCTCGGCGAAGTCGAGGACGATGGCCGCCCAGAACTCCACGTTCGTCTCGATCGGCCGGTCGGGACGCCGCTCGCGCAGCTCCTTCAGCGCGGCCTGCTCCAGCGCCAGCGCCGCCTCGAACCGCGGTGCGCCGAGCTCCTCGGCGGCGCGCCGCAGCACGCGGGCGCGCGGGTCCTCGGCGCGGTAGACGCGGTGACCGAAGCCCATGAGGCGGTCGCCGCGGTCGAGCAGGTCCTTCACGTACTGCTCGGCGTTGCCGCTCTCCTCGACGCCGTCGAGCATGTGCAGCACGCGCGAGGGCGCGCCGCCGTGCAGCGGGCCCGACATCGCGCCGATGGCGCCGGACAGCGAGGCCGCCACGTCGGCGCCGGTGGAGGCGATGACGCGGGCGGTGAAGGTGGAGGCGTTCATGCCGTGCTCGGCGGCCGACGTCCAGTAGGCGTCGACGGCGGCGACGTGGCGGGGGTCGGGCTCGCCGCGCCAGCGGACCATGAACCGCTCGACGATCGTGGCGGCCTCGTCAATGCGCTTCTGCGGCACCGCGGGGATACCGATGCCGCGGGCGGACTGCGCCACGTAGGACAGCGCCATGACGGCGGCCCGGGCGAGCTCCTCGCGGGCCTCCTCCGGGTCGATGTCCAGCAGCGGTCGGTAGCCCCAGATCGGCGTGAGCATGGCCAGCGCGGCCTGCACGTCGACCCGGACGTCGCCGGTGTGCACCGGGATCGGGAACGGCTCGGCCGGGGGCAGGCCGGGGCCGAACTTCCCGTCGACCAGCAGCGCCCACACGTTGCCGAAGGTCACCTTGCCGACCAGGTCCTCGATGTCGACGCCGCGGTACCGCAGGGCGCCGCCGTCCTTGTCGGGTTCGGCGATCTCGGTCTCGAAGGCGATGACGCCCTCGAGGCCGGGTACGAAGTCGTCGGCCATCTCGCATGCTCCTCTGCGCGCGGGACCCGTGTATTCCACCCGGAAAGGCGGACACGATTGCGTGGCCGACCCTAGGCGGTGGGAACACGCCCGTCACACGCGGGCCGGTTGCGGTGGCCCCTTCCCGAGCCCCACAGGACCCGGCGGTGCGAGCGGAGCACACCGGGCGGTGTCAGCATGGCGGCGTGCCAGACCTCTCGCGGATGCGCAACGACTACACGGCCGGCCGCCTCCGCGAGGAGGACCTCGCGCCCACCTGGGTGGAGCAGTTCGATCGGTGGTTCGGAGACGTGGTGGCTGCGGAGGTGCCGGAGCCGAACGCCGTCGTGGTGGCCACGGCCGACGCCGACGGCGCCCCGGACGCCCGCGTCGTCCTGATGAAGGGCTACGACGAGGCCGGGTTCATCTTCGGCACCAGCTACGCGTCGGCGAAGGGCGCGCAGTTGGCGGTCAACCCGCGGGCCGCGCTCGTCTTCCCCTGGCACGCGATCCAGCGCCAGGTGCGGGTGACGGGGCGGGTGGAGCGGATCGGCGAGACCGCCTCCGACGGGCTGTGGGACCCGCGTCCCCGGGGCGCACAGCTGGCCGCCGTCGCGTCGGTGCAGTCGACGGTCGTGGACTCCCGGGAGGAGATGGCCGACCGGGTCCGGCTGCTCGACGAGGAGACGCCCGACGGAAAGGTCCCCCGGCCGGCCGTCTGGGGTGGCTACCGCGTCGTGCCGGAGACGATCGAGTTCTGGCAGGGCGGCCAGGACCGGCTGCACGACCGGCTGAAGTTCTTCTGGGACGGCGACGAGGGGGGCGGCTGGATCGTGCGCCGGCTGGCTCCGTGAAGAAGGACCCCCCTGCCCCCCAGACCTCGCAAGCTCGGCCCGGGTCCCTGCAGCGGGGCCACGACGGGCGGCGCGGCTGGGCGATCGACACCTCTCCGCTGCGCATCCCGGCCTTCCGGCGGCTGTTCTGGGGCGTCGCCGCCACGATGCTCGGCCAGCAGATGACGCTGGTCGCCGTCCCGTTCCAGGTCTATGCGCTGACGGGCTCCTCCCTGCTGGTCGGGGTCACCTCGATCGTCGCGCTCGTCCCGCTCGTCGTCTTCGGGCTGCTCGGTGGCGCCATCGCCGACGCGATGGACCGCCGGAAGCTGATGCTCATCACCTCGACCGGAGCCGCGGTGACCAGTGCTCTGCTGGGCGTGCAGGCGCTGCTCCCCGGCGGCGGGAACCTCGCGCTCCTGTGGGTGCTGACCGCCTGCGTCTCGGGCTTCGCGGCCGTGAACCAGCCCACCCGTGCCGCCGTCATCCCGGCGGTGGTGGGGCCCTCCGGGGTGGCGGCGGCGAACGCCCTCTCGATGACGGTGCGGCAGGCCGGGGTCATCGTCGGGCCGCTGCTCGCCGGCGTGCTCATCGGCCTGGGCGACCTGTTCCTCGCCTACGCCGTCGACGCCGTGGGGTTCATCGTGGCGGCCCTGCTGCTGCGCGGGCTGCCGCCGCTGCCGCCCGGCCGGATCGTCGGCCGGCTGCGGATCGGCGCCGCCGTCCGCGGTGTGGGCGAGGGCTTCGCGTTCCTGCGGACCCAGCCGGTGCTGCTCATGACCTTCGTCGTCGACATCATCGCGATGACGTTCGCCTGGCCGCAGGCGGTCTTCCCCGAGCTGTCGGTGACGCGCTTCGCCGAGTCGCCCAACAGCCTCGGCTGGCTCTTCGCCGGCGTCTCCATCGGGGCGCTGGTGATGGGGTTGTCGTCGGGCTGGGTGACCCGGGTCGACCGGCAGGGCGCGTTCGTCCTCGGCGCGATCGTGGTGTGGGGGATCGCGATCATCGGGTTCGGGCTGGCGCCGACCCTCTGGCTGGCCGTGCTGTGCCTGGCGGTGGCGGGCGCGGGCGACATGGTCAGCGCGGTGCTCCGGACGTCGATGCTCCAGCTGGCGGCGCCCGAGGACATGCGCGGCCGGATGCAGGGCGTCTTCATCGTGGTCGTCGCCGGTGGGCCGCGGCTGGGGGACCTGCGGGCCGGGGCGCTCGCCTCCGCCGCGGGGGTCAGCGTCGCGATGGTGTCCGGGGGCGTGGTGATCGTCGTGGCGATGGTCGTCGTCGCGCTGATCGTGCCCTCGTTCTGGTTCTTCCGCGCCTCGCGTTCGGCGCAGGAGACGGGAGAGGCCCGACCGGGCTCGCCCGCCCCCGAGAGTGGCGAGGACCGGCCGGGCCCTTCCGCGGTCTGAACGAATACACGACTTCAGGACGCTTGGGTACCGGTACGGGCCCTTGTCTCTCCGCCGTCCAGGCACCGACTTCGGGGAAGTAGGCCTCGCGGAGGCGTCCGGAGGGCCAACTTCCCCGAAGTCGGCGATCCGCCGTCGGTCGGCCGAGCGGTTTCAGGCCAGCGCGCGTGCCACCACGGCGAGGTCGGCGACCAGGGCGTCGTAGGCCGCGGGCCGGCTCTCGTCCGGGGTCCGCAGGATCGCTGAGGGGTGGGTCGTGGCGAGCATCCAGGTCTGGTGCGGGGCGTCCTCGTCCTCATCGGCGGGCTCGACCGCCTCCACCCCTGGCGGGGTCCAGGGCAGCAGCTGTCCACGGTCCTTCGTGATCCGGAAGGACGGCGAGATGAGTGCCTTGGCCGCCGTCGCGCCGAGGCAGACGACGATCTCGGGCTTGAGCACCGTGAACTCGGCCTCCAGCCACGGCCGGCACGCCCTCAGGTGCTCGGGGCCGGGTGTCTGGTGGATCCGGCGCTTTCCCTTCGGCTCGAACCGGAAGTGCTTCACCGCGTTCGTGACATAGGCGTCCCGGCGGTCGATGCCGGCGTCGGTCAGCGCCCGGTCGAGGACCTTTCCGGCGGGGCCGACGAAGGGCTCCCCGATGCGGTCCTCCTGATCGCCGGGCTGCTCACCGACGAGGACGATCCGCGCGGTCGGTGGACCCTCCCCGAACACCGTCTGCGTGGCCGGCTTCCACAACTCGCAGGCCCGGCAGCCCGCGGCGGCCGTCCGCAGCCCGTCGAGACCCACCCCGTCGGGCGGCTGGGCAGGGACGTTCTCGCTCATGCGCCGATGACACCGCACGGAGCCCCCCGGCGCGAGGGGGCCGACCGATACGGTTTCGGTCAGCAACCGCGACGACGGGAGAACCGGTGCTCGAGTTCGACGGGCTCCACAAGAGCTTCGGCCCCAACCACGTGCTCGACGGCGTCGGCTTCAGCGTTGCCCCCGGGTCGATGTTCGGCTTCGTCGGCTCCAACGGAGCCGGCAAGACGACGACGATGCGCATCGCCATGGGTCTGGTCCGTGCCGACGCGGGCGGGGTGCGCTGGCGGGGCCGACCACTGGACTCCGAGGCGCGGCGTCGCATCGGGTACATGCCGGAGGAGCGCGGGCTCTATCCGAAGATGAAGGTGGGCGAGCAGGTCACCTACTTCGCCCGCCTGCACGGGCTCGGTGCGGCCGATGCCGCACGGGCGTCCGAGGAGTGGGTGGAGCGGTTGGGCCTGGGCGAACGCCGCGGCGACCAGGTCGAGAAGCTGTCCCTGGGCAACCAGCAGCGCGTCCAGCTCGCCGCCGCGCTGGTCAGCCGGCCCGAGGTGCTGATCCTCGACGAGCCGTTCTCCGGCCTGGACCCGATCGGTGTCGACTCCCTCGCCGAGGCACTGCTCGGGCAGGCCCGTGACGGTGTGCCGGTCGTCTTCTCCAGCCACCAGCTGGAACTCGTCGAGCGGCTGTGCGACTCCGTCGGCATCCTCGCCCGCGGCCACATGGTCGCCGCCGGAACCGTCGAGGAGTTGCGCCGCCGGGAGACCGGCCGGCTGCTGCGCGTCGTCGTCCCGGACGCCCCTCCGCACTGGGCGAGCGCGCTGACCGGTGTCCGTGTCGTGTCCGAGCAGGCCGGCGACACCCTGCTGGAACTGGACGCAGGCACCGACGACCAGGCGGTGCTGGCCGCGGCACTGCGGACCGGCCGGGTCACCCACTTCGCCTGGCAGCAGCCCACTCTCGTCGAGCTCTTCCGCGAGGCCGTCGCGGCACCCGCCACGACCGTCGAGGTGGCGGCATGAGCGAGCCAGGTCCCCTCGGCAGCGCCGCGATGGTGCGTCTCGTGGCGACCCGCGAGATCTCCGCCCGGGTCCGCGACAAGAACTTCATCATCAGCTCGGTCGTGATCCTCGTGCTGCTGATCGGCACCCTCGGGCTCCAGGTGGCCCTCAGTTCCGGCGGCGAGGAGACGCGGGTCGGTGTCGTCGGCGACGTCGCCACCCTCCGCCCGGCGCTGGAGGCGCAGGGCCAGGCCCTCGACGTCGACGTCGAGGTCCGCGAGCTGGACGACGTCGCCGCAGCCCGCGCCGCCATCGAGGACGACGAGGTCGACGGCGTGCTCGTCGCCGAGAGCGGTCAGGAGCTCGAACTGCTGGTCGAGCAGTCGGCGGGCGGGTCGCTGCAGGCCGTCGTCCAGGGAGCGGTGGCCCAGCTCTCCCTGTCCGAGCAGCTGCAGGCGGCGGGACTGGCGAGCCTTTCCGTCCCCGAGGTCACGGTCACGGCGCTCGACCCGGATGCCGACCAGGACGGTCAGCGGGTGGTCGTCGCGATCATCGGCATCGGCGTCCTCTACGGGCTGCTGATCCTCTTCGGGCAGTTCGTCGCGCAGGGCGTGGTGGAGGAGAAGTCGAGCCGCGTCGTGGAGCTGCTGCTGGCCACCATGAAGCCCTGGCAGCTGCTCGCCGGGAAGATCGTCGGCCTGGGCCTGCTGGGGCTGGCCCAGATCGTCGTCATCGCGGCCGTCGGCGTCGCGGGCGCGCTGGCCTTCGACCTCGTGGACATCCCCGGTGAGCTGATCGGGACCGCCGTCTCGGTGGTGGCCTGGTTCGTGCTCGGCTATGCCTTCTACGCGGCGATCTTCGCGGTCGCGGCGTCGCTGGTCAGCCGCCAGGAGGATCTCGGCACGGTCGTCATGCCGACGACGCTGGTGCTCGTGGTGGCGTTCGTCATCGGCATCCAGGCGGCGAGCGACCCCGGTGGGACGCTCGCGACGATCACCTCCTACGTGCCCGGCCTCTCGCCGCTGGTGATGCCGGTCCGCCAGGCCGCGGGGGAGGTCGCGCTGTGGGAGATCGCGCTGGCCGTCGTCCTCATGCTGATCGCGATCGCGCTCATCGTCCGGCTCGGCGGGCGGGTGTACGCCGGAGCGCTGCTGCGGACGAGCGGCAAGACCAAGATCCGCGAGGCGCTCCGGGCCGAGCGCGCCTGACCCGGTTGGGCACAACCGGGCCGGGGTAGCCGGGCCCCATGGGCATGCAGCTGGGCTACACGATGATGACCGAGCAGGCCGGGCCGAAGGACCTGGTCAGCCACGTGGTGGGCGCCGAGGCCGCGGGATTCGACTTCGCCGTCAGCAGTGACCACTACTTCCCGTGGCTGGACGAGATGGGCCACTCGCCGAACGCCTGGACGACGCTCGGTGCCGCCGCGCAGGCGACCGGCCGCATCCCGCTCATGACCTACGTGACGTGCCCGAGCTTCCGCTACCACCCGGCGGTCGTCGCCCAGCAGGCCGCGACGCTGCAGATCCTCGCCGACGGCCGATTCACCCTCGGCCTCGGCGCGGGGGAGAACCTCAACGAGCACATCGTCGGCGGCGGGTGGCCGGGTGCCGACGTGCGTCAGGAGATGCTCGTCGAGGCGATCCACATCATCCGCGAGCTCTTCGACGGCGACGGCTACACCAACTTTCGCGGTGACCACTTCGACGTCGAGTCGGCCAAGCTCTGGGACCTCCCCGAGAAGCGGGTGCCGATCGGCGTCGCCGTCTCGGGCAAGCAGTCCTGCACGATCGCCGGGGAGCTCGCCGACGTGATGATCGCGGTCGAGCCGGAGGCGGAGCTGGGCGAGATGTTCGACGCGGCCGGCGGCGCGGGCAAGCCGCGGATCGGGCAGATGCCGATCAGTTTCGGCAGCGACAAGGCAGCCGCCGTCACCCGGGCGCACTCGCTGTTCCGCTGGTTCGGACTCGGCTGGAAGGTCAACGCCGAGCTGCCCGGCCCGCCGGCCTTCGACGCGGCCAGCCAGTTCGTCCGCGAGGAGGACGTCGACGACGCCATCCCGTGCGGCGACGACGTCGACGCCGTCCTCGAGGCGGCGAAGGAGTACGCCGATGCCGGCTTCACCCACCTCGCGCTGGTGCAGATCGGCGGCGACCAGCAGGTGCCCTTCATCGAGTGGAGCGAGAAGGCCCTCATGCCTGCCTGGCGCGACGCCTTCGGCAGCTGACCTGCACACCTTGGAGTGAGGTCACCCGGACGGGAGACGCGCAGGAGCCGTCGGGCCGGAATCATCTCCCACCATGACCGAGGACCTGGATGCGCGCCTCCGGCGGCTTCAGGCCTCCCGAGAGACCGACATCGACCCCGACGCACTGATCGACCTGGGCTGCGACCTGGCCGACGCCGGGCGGCAGACCGACGCCGAGGAGTGCTTCCGTCGCGCCGCCGACATGGGCGACACCATTGCCTCCTTCAACCTGGGCAACGCCCTGGCCGCGCAGCAGCGGTGGGAGGAGGCGGTCGCCGCGTACGAGGTCGCCCTGGCCGGCGGGGAGCCCGACGCGTGGCGCAACCTCGGCAAGGTGCTCGAGGACCTCGGCGACCTCGCGGGTGCGATGCGGGCCTATCGCGGCGCCGCGGACGCCGGTGATCTCGAGGGCGGACTGCAGCTGGCCTTCCTCCTGCGCGAGCAGGGCGAGCGGCACGCGGCCATGGACGTCGCCATGGAGATTGCGGCGATGGGCGACCAGGAGGCTGCTGCCGTCGTCGCCTGCTGGCGCTGGTGCGCCACGCTCGACCCGGCGCTGGAGCCCGACCTGCGGGCGGGTGCCGACTTCTTCCCGGCGGCACGCGCCGACCTGGCCCACCTCCTGCGGGCCAGCGGCCGTACCGCCGAGGCCCGCTTCGTCCTGGAGAAGGGCGCCAAGCGCGGCGAGGCCGTGGCCTGGCTGCCGCTGGGCAACTTCTACGCCGACGAGATGGAGGACGACGAGGCGGCGGAGGAGGCCTACCGCGGCGGCATCGCCGCAGGGGAGGCCTACTGCCACCACAACCTCGCCGTCCTGCTGGCCGAGCGCGGGGACTTCGACGGCGCCGTCGAGCAGTTCCGCCTCGGTGCTGCTGCCGGTGACCAGCTCGCCGCCGACGCCCTCCGGGAGCTCGAGCACGGGTAAGGACCACCCTTCCCCCCACGCCTCGCACGCTCGGCGCGGGCCCCTGAAGGGTGGCCGTAACACCGGGGTCGGATACTGCCCGCGTGTCCGAAGCCACAGTCGACGTCGCCGACCTCCGCTCCTCCGGGACCGCGCCCCGGACCGACGAACCGGAGAGTGATGCGCCGCTGCGCGAGGACATCCGCGTGCTGGGCCGGGTCCTCGGTGAGGTGATCGGGGAGCAGGCCGGTCAGGACGTGCTCGACCTGGTCGAGTCCACCCGTGTCGAGGCGTTCAAGATCCGCCGCTCGGAGGTCGACCGCGAGGAGCTGGCCGGCCGGCTCGGCGGTCTCGACATCCGGTCGGCCAACCACGTCATCCGCGCGTTCAGCCACTTCTCGCTGCTGGCCAACCTGGCCGAGGACGTCCACCACGAGCGTCGCCGGCGGTTCCACCGTCGCGAGGGCTCACCGCCCCAGGCGGGCAGCCTCGCCGCGGCGTTCCAGACGCTCGACGCAGCGGATCTCGATGCCGACGTCGTCGCCCGCGAGCTGACCGGCGCGCTGGTCTGCCCGGTCGTGACCGCCCACCCGACCGAGGTGCGCCGCAAGACGATCTCCCAGGTGCAGCGCCAGATCACCGACCTCTTCCGCCAGCGCGACCGGACGGCGGCGGGCGAGGGGGACGACACCCAGTGGTCGGCGCAGCTGTGGCGGTCGGTGCTCACGCTGTGGCAGACCGCCCTGCTGCGGTTGTCGCGCCTGCGGCTGCAGGACGAGATCGACGAGGCGCTGCGCTACTACGAGCTGTCGCTCTTCGACGTCATCCCGGCGATCAACGCCGAGCTGCGGACGGCGCTGAACGAGCGGTGGCCCGACGCCGGTCTGCTGTCCCGGCCGATGCTGCTGCCCGGGTCCTGGATCGGCGGCGACCGCGACGGCAACCCGTTCGTGACCGCCGACGCCCTGCGTCGGGCCACGAACCGGCAGGCCGAGACGGCGCTGGCCCACCACCTCGACGAACTGCAGCGGCTGGGCGCCGAGCTGTCGATGTCCGATCGGCTGGTCACGCCGACGCCGCAGCTGTACCACCTGGCCGAGGCCAGCCGGGACGACTCCCCGTTCCGCGCCGACGAGCCCTACCGGCGGGCCCTGCACGGCATCTACGGCCGGCTGGCCGCGACCGCGCGGGCCGTGCTCGGCCGGATTCCGGGGATCGAGCCGGACGCGCAGCTGCCGCCCTACGAGTCCCCCGACGAGCTGCGCGCCGACCTCGACGTCGTCGACGCCTCGCTGCGCAGCCACGGCGCCGGTGCCCTGGCCGACGACCGGCTGCTCCGGCTCCGCGAGGGCGTCGAGGTCTTCGGGTTCCACCTGTGCGGCCTGGACATGCGGCAGAACTCCGCCGTCCACGAGGAGGTGGTCGGGGAGCTGCTCGCCTGGGCCGGTGTCTGCGACGACTACGCCGGCCTCGACGAGAAGGCCCGGGTCGAACTCCTCGCCACCGAGCTGACCCTGCGCCGCCCGCTGGTGCGGCCGGACGCGGAGTTGTCCGACACCGCACGGGGCGAGCTCGACGTCCTGCTCGCCGCCGCCGACCAGGTCGCTCAGCTCGGCCCCCGGACCATCCCGAACTACGTGATCAGCATGTGCGAGTCGGTCAGCGACGTGCTCGAGGTGGCGGTCCTGCTCAAAGAGGTCGGCCTGCTCGACCCGGGCGCCGAGGGCGGCCCGACCTGCTCGGTCGGCATCTCCCCGCTCTTCGAGACCATCGACGACCTCCGGGCGGCCGCGACCACGCTGACCGCCGTCCTCGACCAGCCCCTGTACCGCTCGCTGCTGGCCTTCCGCGGTGACGTGCAGGAGGTGATGCTCGGCTACTCCGACAGCAACAAGGACGGCGGCTACCTCGCGGCCAACTGGGCGCTGTACCGGGCCGAGCTGGAGCTGGTGGAGGTCGCCCGCCGCGAGGGCATCCGGCTGCGGCTCTTCCACGGGCGGGGCGGCACCGTGGGCCGCGGCGGCGGTCCCAGCTACGAGGCGATCCGGGCGCAACCGCCGGGCGCGGTCGCCGGGGCACTGCGGATCACCGAGCAGGGCGAGGTGATCGCGGCCAAGTACGCCGACCCGGACCTGGCCCGCCGCAACCTGGAGGCACTGGTCGCCGCGACCCTGGAGGCCAGCCTGCTCGACATCGAGGGGCTGGGGGACGACGCGGAGCCCGCGTACGCGCTGCTCGACGACCTCGCCGAGCGGGCCCAGCAGGCCTACCGGGCGCTGGTGCACGAGACGCCGGGCTTCGTGGAGTGGTTCCGCGCCGCCACCCCGATCGCCGAGCTGGGGGAGCTGAACATCGGCAGCCGCCCGCCCTCGCGCAAAGCGGGCAACTCGATCGCCGACCTGCGCGCCATCCCCTGGGTGTTCAGCTGGTCGCAGGCCCGGATCATGCTGCCCGGCTGGTACGGGACGGGCTCGGCGCTGGAGCAGTGGGTGGGCGGCGACGACGATCGACTCGAGCGGTTGCGGGAGCTGCACCGCAGGTGGCCGTTCTTCCGCACGGTGCTGTCGAACATGGGCATGGTGCTCGCCAAGACCGACCTCGGCCTGGCCGCCCGGTACGCGGAGCTCGTGCCCGACGAGGAGCTGCGCGCCCGGGTCTTCGACAAGATCACCGCCGAGCACGAGCGGACATGTCGGATCCTGCTGGCGATCACCGGCGACGACCAGTTGCTGGCCGACAACCCGTCGCTGGCCCGCTCGATCCGCAACCGCTTCCCCTACCTGGAGCCGCTGCACCACCTGCAGGTGGAGATGCTGCGCCGGCGCAGGGGCGGGGACGACGACGAGCTCACCCGCCGCAACATCCAGCTGACGATCAACGGGATCGCAACCGCCCTGCGCAACAGTGGCTGATCCGGAGCTCCGGGTGGTCGCGACCACCCGCGAGCTGCGGGCCGCGGCGGAACGGCTCAGCCTGCCCGCTGTCGCGCTGGCCCCGGCGCTGGTCGAGCCCTCGCTGCGACTCCTGGCCGACGGGGCGGGGGCGGCCGTGCTGCTGCGCCGTCAGTGGGCCGGCGACGGCACGGCGGAGGCGGTCGTCCTGCACCGCGCCGGCGTCCCGCTGGAGCACCCGGCGGTCGTGGCGACGGCACTTGCCTGGGGATGCGACCAGATCTGCCACGCTTCCACCGGCCGCGCGGTCGACGTCCCCGCGCACCGGTACGACGTTCCGCTGGTCGAGCGATTCCGGCAGCTCGCGGCCCGGGCCGCCACGCGGGTGGAGATCGCGGTGGCGCTGGCCCAGGACAGCGGCCGGGAACGGGACAAGGACGACGGCAGCCCGAGGATCGACGCGGACGAGGCTGCGCACCGGGCCGCTGTGGAGGTCCTCGCGTCGCTCGGCGTCCCGGTGCTCAGCGAGGAGCGCGCGGACGGCGCCGTCGCGGACGGGCAGCCGTGGGTGGTGGTCGACCCGCTCGACGGCACGGGCAACTTCGCCGCGGGTCTGCCGCCGTGGGCGTTCTCCGTGGCGCTGGTCTCCGCCGGCCGTCCCGTCGCGGGGCTGGTCGCCGACCTCTCCTCGGGCCGCCGGTGGGAGGGCGCAGACGGTGCGGGCGCCCGGCGCGACGGCGTCCCGGTGCAACCGCGGCCGGGGAGCACGGTCGTCGTCCCCAGTGCGCCGGCGGGGGACAGCGTCGTCGTCCCGACCACGGCCCGCCGCGTGCGGATCACCGGGTGCACGGCGATCGACCTGTGCCTGGTCGCCGACGGCTCCGCGGCGGCCTGGCACGACGTCGACCGCAGCGGCAGCCATGTGCACGACGCCGCCGGGGGGCTGGCGATCCTGCTGGCCGCCGGGGGAGTCGCGCTGACCCCCGACGGCGAGCCGCTGCTGCTGAGCCCCGACACCGGGGCGCGCATCCACTTCGTCGCAGCCCCGAACGACGCGGCCGCCCGCGACCTGCTGGCGGCCGTGCGCTGACGTCTAGCGGGCGGTAGCGGCGCGGATGGCCGCCAGCAGCGCCTCCCGCTCGTGCAGGGTGGTCCGCGCCCGCCCACGGGTGGCACCGAGCGCCATCTCGGCGGCGTCGATCGCCCGCCAGTCGTCGATCAGCACCGGCGCGACGCCCCGCGACACGAGCTCGTCCACCAGGTCACCCACCGGGCCGCCCGTGGTGAGCACCCCGTCGGCGACGTCGGCCAGCAGCGCGGCCACGGTCTCGCGGGCGTCGTGCTTGTTGGTGCCGACGACTCCGCTGGGCCCCCGCTTGATCCACCCGGCCACGTACTCACCGGCCGACGGCTTCCCGTCGCGGAGGACCCGCCCCGCGTCGTGCGGCACGGTGCCGGTGCGCTCGTCGACCGGCAGTCCCGGCAGCGGCGTCCCGAAGTACCCCACCGACCGGACGACGAGGTCGGCCCGCAGCACCTCGGTCTCGCCGGTGCCGACGGCCCGTCCGTCGCCGTCCACCGCGGTGCGCTCGACCTCGACTCCGGTGACCCGGTCCTCGCCGAGCACGCGCGCGGGGCGGGCGAAGAAGCGCAGCCGCACGCGCGTGCGGTCCGGCTCGGGCACGTGGTCGGCCCAGCCGCGGAGCACGGCCAGGTTCCGCGTCACGTTGCGGTCGGCGGCGGCGCGCTCCTCGGCGCCCGGGTCGAGCTCGAGGTCGGGCCCGTCGACCAGCACCGTCGCGCCCTCGAGCTCGGCGAGCTCGCGCAGCTCCTGCGTGGTGAAGGAGGCCTGCGCCGGGCCGCGCCGGCCGAGGACGGTCACCTCCTCCACCGGTGTGGCGGCGAGCGTGTCCAGGACGTGCTGCGGCATGTCGGTGGACTCGAGCTCGGCCGCCGTCCGCGCGAGCACCCGGCCGACGTCCAGGGCGACGTTGCCGACCCCCACCACCACGACCGACCGCACGCCCTCGAGCGCCGCCTCGACGCGGGCGCGGTCGGCGTCGGGGTGCCCGGTGTACCAGGCGACGAGTTCGGTGGCCGCGAGGCTGCCGGGCAGGTCCTCGCCCTCGATCCCGAGGTGCCGGTCGAGAGCGGCGCCGTAGGTGTAGATGACGGCGTCGACGTGCCGGCGCAAGTCGTCGAGGGAGATGTCGGTGCCGATCTCGACGTTGCCGACGAACCGGACGAGCGGGTCGTCGAGCGTGCGGTGCAGGGTGTCGCGGATGGCCCGCATCTTCGGGTGGTCGGGGGCGATGCCGTGCCGGACCAGCCCGAACGGCGTGGGCAGCCGGTCGATCAGGTCGACGGCCACCGGGACGGCGTCCTGACGGGTGAGGGCGTCGGCGGCGTAGATGCCCGCCGGACCGGCGCCGACGACGGCGACCCGGAGGGGACGGTCTGCGGACGGGGGAGTGGCAGAACCGTCGGCGGACACGACTGGCATCCTGACCCGGCCGGGGCCCGGGCACCAGACCAACCGCCGGGTCCACCGAAGCCCGCGTTCCCAGGAGGACCCGTGTCCGTCGTCGTCGTCGCCACCCTCACCCCCAAGCCCGACCAGGTCGACGCCGTGCGGGAGGCGCTCCTGGCCGCGGTGCCGAAGGTGCACGCCGAGCCGGGCTGCGAGCTCTACGCGGTGCACGAGGGCAAGGGCGAGTTCGTGATGGTGGAGCGCTGGGAGAGCCTCGACGCCCTGAAGGAGCACGGCTCGGCCGAGGCCCTGACGACGCTCGGCGGTCAGCTCGCCGGCAAGCTCGACTCCGCGCCCGACGTGCGTCGGTTGACCGCCGTCCCCGCCGGTGACGAGGTCAAGGGCGCGGTCTAGACCGTCAGCGGCAGGACTGGTTGCGGTCCAGGTTGTTCTGCACGTACTGGGTCAGGGTGACCCGTCCGCCGGGAACGAGTGCCGGCTTGCTGCAGGACGCCTGGGCGTCGGCGAGCGACGTCGCGCCGGCCAGCCAGCTGTCGCGGCCGGTGAGGTTGCTGCCGGCGGGTACCGCTCCCACGATCTGGGCCCACTGCTGGCCGGTGGAGTAGACGCCGACCCGTCCGCCACGCGTGGTCAGGAACGTGGTCATGCCCTCGAGGGCCGCCCGGTTGCGGGCCAGCGCCTCGGGAGAGCCGGACTGCCAGGTGTTCATCGTCTCGACGTCCAGCCACCACAGGTAGCTGGCGGGGCGGCTGTCGACGCGGGCCGCGCGGGCGGCCGGCGTGAAGAAGGCGTCCACGCTGTTCTGGGCCCGCTCCCAGCCGTACTGCCACGAGCAGGCCGTCGTGTTCGCGCCGTTGCACAGGCCGTAAGGCGTCGCGCCCCGGCTCGGCCAGGTGGTGACCTGGGCGCGCAGCTCGCCGGGGTTGGCGGTGTTCAGGTAGAGCTGGGCACGCGGCTGCGCGGGCACGGACCCCGACGCCCCCCACGCCCAGCCGAGCTGGGCGGCGAGGCACGGGTTGGTCCGCGTCGACAGCCCGCCGTTGACCCCGACGACGGCGAAGGCGCGGTCCTGCGGAAGCGTCGTCCCGCACTGCGGATAGGACACGTCGTAGCCGACCGTCGTGGGCGCGGCGGACGCCGTCCCGGGCACAGCGAGGAGCGTCGCGACCGCTGCGAGGGCCACGACGACCACGGAGCGCAGTGCGTGCATCATCGTTGGCGAACGTACACGCGGCGTGCCGCCTGCGGAGATCCGTCCGGAGGGCCGCTCGAGCGCTCAGGCGGCCTGGCAGGCCGGGCACCAGTAGAGGTTGCGCCCGACCATGATCTCGGTGCGGACCTCGGTGCCGCACACCCGGCAGGGCAGCCCCGTGCGCCGGTAGACGTAGTGCGCGTCCTCCCGCTGGGCCGCGCCGCGGCGGCGGGACCGGTCCTCGGGGCGGGTCGTCACGATCCGGCCCAGCCGCACCCCCGCCCGCATGAGGGTGACCAGGTCGGTCCACATCCGCCCCCAGGCGTCCCCGTCGACCCCGCGGCCGGGCCGGAAAGGGGAGACGCCGTGCCGGAAGAGCAGTTCGGCGCGGTACACGTTGCCGACCCCGGCGAGCACCGACTGGTCCATGAGCAGCGCGCCGATCGCCATGCGACTGCGGGCGATCCGCCGATGGGCGGCCAGCGGGTCGGCCTTCGGTCGAAGCGGGTCGGGTCCGAGCCGCGCGAGGATCGCAGCGACCTCTGGTGCGGCCAGCACCTCGCACGCCGTCGGTCCGCGCAGGTCGGCCCACACACCGGCGCCGTCCGGGCCGGTGCCCTCCCAGCGCATCCGCAGGGCGCCTCGGGGAGCGGGCGGCGTCCCGGGGCCGCCGGTGAACGTGCCGTACAGCCCGAGGTGGACGTGCAGGGTGTCGCCGCCGAAGCGCGCGAACAGGTGCTTGCCGTAGGAGAAGACCTCCGCCAGCACCCGTCCGTCGAGCAGGGCGGCACCGGCGGCGAACCGGCCCTGCGGGCTGCTCACGTGCACCGGCCGGCCGGCGAACAGCGACGACTGCTCCCGGGCCAGGCGGAACAGGGTGTGCCCCTCAGGCACCGGATCGCACCTCCTGGAACCGGGCCAGGGCGACCTGCCGTTCGTGCGCGTGCTCGACGATCGGCTCGGGGTACCCGGCGGGGACGCCGTCCGGGGCCAGCCACGGCTCGTGCACGTACTTTCCCGGGACGTCGCGCAGCTCGGGAACCCAGCGCCGGACGTAGTCGCCGTCCGGGTCGAACTGCCGGCCCTGCGTCGTCGGGTTGAACACGCGGTAGTAGGGCGAGGCGTCGGTGCCGGTTCCGGCGACCCACTGCCAGCCGTGGTTGTTGCTGGCCAAATCACCGTCGACCAGGTACCGGAGGAAGTGCCGGGCGCCGCGCCACCAGTCCAGGTGCAGGTCCTTCACCAGGAAGGACGCGACGATCATGCGCACCCGGTTGTGCACCCACGCCTCGCCGCGCAGCTGCCGCATCCCGGCGTCGACGATCGGATAGCCGGTCCGCCCCTCCGCCCACGCCGCGAACCGCTCGTCGGCGTAGGCGCCGCTGTCGTAGGTCATGCCACGCATCCGGGCGTCGAACGGCTCGTGCGCGGTCTCCGGCCGGTGCCAGAGGACGTCGGCGTAGAAGTCCCGCCAGGCGAGCTCGTCGGTGAATCTGCGGACGTCCTCGCCGCCGTCCCGGATCGCGGCGAGGTCGGCCAGCAGCGTGCGCGGGTGCAGACACCCGTACTTGAGGTAGGCCGACATCCGGCTCGTCCCGTCGGCGCCCGGCACGTTGCGGCCCTCGGCGTAGCCGGCCAGCCGCTCGTCGCGGAACCGCGCCCAGGCGGCGCGGGCGGCCGCCTCGCCGGCGGCCGGCAGGCGGGCGCCGGAGTCCTCGGGACGCGGCAGGTCGTCGGACGCGACGCCGGTCCGCCACGGAACGCGGTCGGGCCGGGACGCGGGTGCGCGCCAGCCGTGCGCGCGCCAGGCCCGGGAGAACGGCGTGAAGACCCGGAAGGGGCTTTCGTCGGCCTTGGTCACGCGGCCGGGCGTGACGGCGTACGGGGATCCGGTCCGGATCAGCGGGACGTCGGCCAGCGCTCGCTCGACCGCGGCATCGCGGCGCCGTCCGTAGGGACCGGCATCGGCGGAGATGTGCACGCCACCCGCCTGCACCTCGCGCACGAGGTCAGGAACGACGGTGGCCGGATCGCCGGAGCGCACCACCAGCGCGCCGTCCACCGACTCCTGCAGGGCGGCGAGGCAGTCCAGCAGGAACTGCCGGCGGGGTGCGCCGGCCGGCGTCCACAGCCGCGGGTCGAGGACGAACACCGGCACGACGGCACCGTCGGTGCCCGCCGCGTCGATCGCGGCGAGCAGCGCGGGATGGTCGGAGAGCCGGAGGTCGCGGCGGAACCACAGCAGCGACGTCGGCACTTGCGGAGCGTAGGCGGGCGCCGCGGGTGCCCGCAGATCAGCGGTCGGCGGTCTCCAGGCCGAAGTGCGGCCGGTCGTCGGCCGCCACGAGATCGGTGTACTCCGGATGCTGCTGGATGTAGTGCCGGATGAAGGAGCAGTAGGGAAGGACGGTCAGGCCGCGCTCACGGGCAGCCGCGAGGACACCGGCCACCAGCGCTGTCCCGATCCCCTGGCCACCGACGGAGGGGTCCACCTCGGTGTGCGGGAGGGTCATCGTGGTGCCGTCGACGTGATAGCTCGCCAGCCCGACGACACGGTCGTCGACCCGGACCTCGAAGCGTCCCCTCTCGGGGACGTCCACCACCTTCGTGTCCATGCTTACCTCGTCCTTCCGTCCCCCGGCGCCGTTGCCGGAGCCTGACGTGTACCCGGAACCGTAGCCCGGTATCGCGTCCGTGCGGTTCACCTATTGGTGACGAGTCGGGCCCGGCAGGTGTTCCCGGCCCAACAGATAGCCTGTGCGCCGCGGCGGTCGACAGCCTGTCGGCCCGCCACGGGCCCCGTAGCTCAGGGGATAGAGCAACGGTTTCCTAAACCGTGTGCCGCAGGTTCGAATCCTGCCGGGGCCACCCAGCACGACCCGCGCCGGGCGGCGGCGCGGTCAGGCCGCCGGGCGGGCGCTGAGCGCGTCCATCCGCACCACCACGGGCGCGTTGGTCGCGCTCCCCGACAGGCAGGTGGCGATGCCGACGGCGCCGGGGGTCTGCAGTGCCGCGTAGGTGTCGGTCGCGGTGGTCTGCCAGGCCGCCGGCTCCGTCACGCTCGCCGGCCACACCTTCAGCCGGACGGTCGTCGCATTGGTTCCGGTCACCTGCATGCGCACGTTCACCTGCGAGCCCGCGGAGTAGGTGATCGACGTCGGCAGGGTGACCGCCGTGGCGATGGCGACCGGGTTCCCGGTCCCCTTCAGCGCCGTCAGTTGCACCGTGATCCGCCCGTTGGCCGCCATGACCAGGCGGGCGCGGTACTCGTTGTTGAGGCTGACGCGGCGGCCGATCACGTCGAGGTAGAGGCCGTTGCCGGTGGGCACCTTGTCCAGCGCAAGGGTCATCCGCAGGTCGGTGTCGCTGCGCGTGGTGGCGCCGAGCCAGCCCGACCGGATCTGCCCCGCGCTCGGCGAGGTGATCGCTCCGGCGCTGCCGTCCACGGCGAAGTTCGCCGCGGTGCCGCTGAGCGACCACGCCCCGCCGGCGTCCGCCGTCCCCAGGCCGTTGCTGACCGTGCGGCCGAAGTTGTCGACGACGAAGTCGACCGGGCCCGGCGGAGGATCGGTCACGGTGACCGGTTGGGTCTCCGTGTCGGTGGCGCCGGCACTGTCGGTGACGGTCAGCGTGACGTTGTACGTGTCGGCCGCGGCATAGGTGTGGGAGGGCTGGGCGCCGCTGCCGGGCGGCATGCTGTCGCCGAAGTCCCACGAGTAGGACGCGATCGGCCCCTCGGTGTCGGTGGACCCGCGCCCGTCGAAGGTGGCGGTCAGGTTGCTGGTGGACGACGTGAACGCGGCCGTCGGTGGGGTGTTCGGCGGCGGCGTCCCGCGGTTGATCACGAAGGAGTCGGTGAACGTCCCGCCGGCGACCGGCACGAACCGGGCAGTCAGGGCATCGTCGGTCGCCGACACGTCGAAGAAGCCGTCGGTCGGGTTCAGATTGCCACCCGAGTAGCTCGCGAAGTAGCCGGCCTCGGTGTCGGCGGTGTTGACGTCACGCCGCTCCTGGCCGCTCAGTCCGGACGTCACGAAGACGGTTCCGGCGCCCTGGTTCATGGTGGCGTCGGTGTCGGCGCGGCAGGCGGCGTTGTAGGCGTCCGGGGTCACCGTCGTGCACCCGGCGCGCGTGCCGAGCTGGTGGGAGCGCTGGTACAGGTGCTCGTGCCCGTGCAGCACCAGGTCGACGCGCTTGCTGATCAGCATGTTCGTGAAGTCCGAACCGATCTCGCACGTGTAGTTGCCCATGGAGAAGCAGGGCTTGTGCGCGCCCACGACGACCCACGGGATGTTGTTGGCCCGGGCGCCGTCGATGGCCGCTTCGGTCCAGGTGTAGCGCGGCGATCCTGCGGCGTAGGACCACGTGCTGTCGGGGAACTGCAGTGCGGGCGACACCATCACGAACCGGACGATCGGGTCGATCTGCGGGACGTCGACGTACCACTGCCGGCCGTAGGTGCCGACCAGGCCGGGGAGCTGGTTGGGCAGGCAGGCGGAGAAGTCGTTGATGTTGCCGTTCTGCCCGTTGCTCTCGTGGTTGCCGGCGATCAGCTCGAAGGGGAAGCCCGCGCCCAGCTGGGACGTGACCTTGTCGCACCAGGCCTGCTCGGTGCCGGTGGCCGCGTAGGAGAGGTCGCCGAGCGCGAGGCTGAGGTCCGGATCCGCCGCGTTCATCCCGGCCAGCACCGTGTCGGTGCGCGCATTGCTGCCGAAGTCGCCGGCGGCGGTGAAATGGACGACGCCGGGCTGGGGTGCGCCCTGGGCCACGGTCCCGCCGCTCACCAGGGCGAGCAGCATCCCGACCACGACCACCTGGGCCAGCGTGCGAGTCCTCACAGCGTCCTCCGCTCAGCGGGCAGGCGAGAGCGCAGGAAAACCCGACCCCGTCTTTGGCCGCGGACCGTAACCCCGCTGTATGCCGTGCCATAGGGGTACGGACGCGTCTCACCCGGGAGAAGGACGCCGCACCTCACGTCGGCCGCCCGCCGAGCGCGTCGATCCGGACGACGACCGGGGCGTTGGTGGCGCTGCCCGACAGATAGGTCGCCATCCCCACGGCGCCGGGGTTCTGCAGCGCCGCGTAGGTGTCGGTGGCGGTCGTCTGCCAGGCCGTGGGCTCTGCCGCCCCCACCGGCCAGACCTTGAGCCGCACGGTCGTGGGGTTGGTCCCGGTCACCTGCATGCGCACGTTGAGCTGGGATCCGGCCGAGTAGGTGATGGACGTCGGCAGGGTGACGGCAGTGCCGATGGCGACCGGGTTCCCGCTGCCCTTCAGCGCCGTCAGCTGCACGGTGATCCTGCCGTTGGCGGCCATCACCAGGCGGGCGCGGTACTCGTTGTTCAGGCTGACGCGGCGGCCGACGACGTCGAGGTAGAGGCCGCTGCCGGTGGGCACCTTGTCGAGGGAGAAGGTCATCCGCAGGTCGGTGTCGCTGCGGGTGGTGGCGCCGAGCCACGCGGACCGGAGCTGGCCGACGCTCGGCGAGGTGATCCTCCCGGTGCCGCCCGAGACCGTGAAGTTGGCCGCGGTGCCGCTGATCGACCACGGGCCGCCGACGTCCGCCGTCCCCAGGCCGTTGGTGACGCTGCGGTCGAAGGCGTCCGCGACGAAGTCGCTGGCGGGCGGGGGTGTGGTGACCGTGACCGGGTGCGTGACGGTGCCGGTGAGCCCGGCGCCGTCGGTCACGGTGAGGGTGACGTCGTAGGTGCCCGCGGCCGCATAGAGGTGCTGGGGCTGGGCCTGGGGACCGGTGGTCGTGCCGCCGTCCCCGAAGTTCCAGGCGTACGAGGCGATCTGGCCGTCGTCGAAGGAGCCGCGGCCGTCGAACGTCGCGGTCAGGCCGGACGCGGAGGAGGTGAACGCCGCGGTCGGTGCCGTGTTGGGTGGTGGCGTTCCGCGGTCGATGGTGAACGAGTCGGTGAGGGTCCCGGTGGTCGCGACGAACTGCGCCCGCAGGTCGTCCTCCGTCGCGCGCACGTCGAGATAGCCGTACGCCGGGTTGCGGTTGCCACCGGAGATCGTCGCGAAATAGGCGGTCTCGGAGTCGCTGGCCGGCAGGGTCGTGAACGAGCGCCCGCCGACGCCGACCGTCGCGAGCACCGTCCCGGCGCCCTGCCTCATCTGGCCGTCGGGGTCCACGACGCAGTCGGGGTCGTACGCGCCCTGGACGACCGGGCAGTTCGCGCCGAGGGCCAGTTGATGGGTGCGCCCGTAGATGTGCTGGTGCCCGTGCAGGACCAGGTCGACCCGCTTGCTCAGCAGCAACGCCAGCAGGTCCCCGCCGATCGTGCACTCCAGGCCCAGGGCGATGCACGGCTCGTGGGCACCGACCACGACCCACGGGACACCGGTCGCGCGGGCGCCGTCGATGGCCGCGGCCGTCCAGTTGTAGCGCGGCGTGCCGGCGGCGTAGGACCAGGTGCCGTCGGCGTACTCCAGGGCCGGCGAGATCATGACGAACCGGACGAGCGGGTCGTCCTGCGGGACGTCGACGTACCACTGCCGGCCGTAGGTGCCGACCAGGCCGGGGAGCTGGTTGGGCAGGCAGGCGGAGAAGTTGTTGATGTGCCCGTGCTGGCCGCTGCTCTCGTTGTCGCCCGAGATCAGCTGGACGGGGAAGCCGGTGCCGACGTGCGAGGTGACGTAGTCGCACCACGCCGGCTCGCTCCCCGGTCCCGCGTAGGACATGTCGCCCAGGGCGAGGTTCAGGTCCGGGTCCGACGCCGACATGCGGTCGAGGAGGGCGCTGGTGTCGGCCGAGGAGCCGTAGTCGCCGACGGCGGTGAAGTGGACGACGCCGGGCTCGGCGGCGCCCTGGGCGGCCGAGCTGACGGTCACCGAGGCGAGGAGCAGCACCACAGCGGTCACCTGTGCGATCGCCCGGATCCGCATCCGGCCTCCAGAAGGCAGCGTGTCGTGATCCCCCTGGCCCACCGGCGGACACGAACCCGTCGGCGTCGGCGGACGCTAGCCCCGAGGGCTGCCCGCCGTAAGGGGGGACCGCGCGTCTCGATTCCGCGCCGCACCGGCCCCGGCGAACTAGCGTCGGGTCATGATCGTCGGCCTGGTCGAGCTCGCCCTGATCTTGGGCGTGCTCGGGCTGCTGGTCTTCGGCGGGCTCGCGCTCTGGCGCGCCCTCCAGCGGGAGGCCGGAGGGGCGGGACGGCTGCCGAGCGGGCCGCGCGCCGAGCTCGCCGCGGCCATCGCGCGCGCACGGTGGGCGCCCGCCCACGACGAGGTCGACGGCGTCACCCGGGTGCTGGTCCGCCGCGCGTACACCGGGCTCGACGGGCGGCCGGTCGTGCTCGAGGAGCGGGTGATGGAGACGTTCCCCGCTCAGGACCCCGCGTGGGAGGCGCTCTTCACCGAGGCGATGTCCAAGGCCCGCTTCCGCTGCAGCTACCTCAACACCGAGGAGGACCCGTAGTCGCGCGACCGTCCCGGCGCGGTCGCCGATTCGCAGGGACCATGGACCGGTGACCGCAGCGCCCACCGCTCTCCCGCGCTCCGATCCGGCGTCTCTCGACGCGCTGGCCGAGCTGGTGGCCGACGGCGACGTCGTCGTCCTCTCCGGGGCCGGGCTGTCGACGGACTCCGGCATCCCCGACTACCGGGGCGCGACGGGCAGCCTGCGGCGGCACACCCCGATGACCTACCAGACCTTCACCCGCGACCCACGCGGCCGGCACCGCTACTGGGCGCGCAGCTACGTCGGCTGGCGGCAGATCCGCGGCGCCCGGCCCAACGAGGGGCACCGCGCGGTGGGCGCGCTGCAGGCGGCGGGACTGCTCGGCGGGGTCATCACCCAGAACGTCGACGGCCTGCACCAGGCCGGCGGCGCGAGTGACGTCGTCGAACTGCACGGCGGGCTGGACCGCACGGTCTGCCTCGGCTGTGGGGACGTCGCCGGGCGGGCGGCGCTCGACGAGCGGCTGCGGGCGGCCAACCCGACGTTCGGGCCGAGGGTCGACGAGGTGAACCCCGACGGCGACGCCGAGCTGCCCGACGAGCTGCTCGACGACTTCGTGATGGTCGGCTGCCTCGCCTGCGGGGACGGGCCGCTGAAGCCCGACGTCGTCTTCTTCGGCGAGACCGTGCCGCGGGACCGGGTCGAGCACTGCTTCGGCTTGCTCGAGGAGGCGGGGAGCCTGCTGGTCCTGGGCTCGTCCCTCACGGTCATGAGCGGCTACCGGTTCGTGCTGCGCGCGGCGAAGCTCGGCATCCCGGTCGCCATCGTCAACGTCGGCGCCACCCGCGGCGACGCGAAGGCCGACGTCCGGGTCGACGCCCCGCTCGGGGACGTCCTCCCCGCCCTGGCCGCCCGCCTCGCCGGATGACCCGGGAGGTCGAGCGCACCGACGACGGCCGGTACGTGGTGGTCGACGGACGACGCTGGCGGACGGCCGACCCGGCCCTGCCGGACGACGTCCGTGCCCGGCTGCTGCACCACCTGGGTGTCGCCCGCTCCGGGGTGCGGACGGCGGGGCAGGCCGGCGACGAGGCCGCCGTCGCGGCCGCGCGGGCCCGGGTGCAGCTCGGGAAGACCGGCCTGGGGGAGCGGGGCGAGGCCTGGTGGGACCAGTCCGACGACGCCCGTCGCGCCCGCTGGGAGGCCGCGCTGCGCGCGCTCGACGGCTGAACGAGACTGGACGGCGATGCAGACGTTCCTCCCGGTGGCCGACTTCGCCGACAGCGCCCGGCTGCTGGACTCCCCGCGCCTGGGCAAGCAGCGGGTCGAGACGCTGCAGATCCTGCGGGCGATCGAGCTGCCCGACTACGGCTGGGCCAACCATCCCGCCGTGCTCATGTGGCGGGGCCGCACCCCGGCGCTGGTGGCCTACGGGTTGGCGATGGCCCGGGTCTGGCAGGAGCGCGGGTTCGCCGACAGCACAGAACACCAGATCGGGGAGTTCGCCCCCGAGGTCGTGGGCGTGCCGCAGAAGGAGCTGGCCTCCGCGGGGGTGCTGCCGACCTGGCTGGGGAACGAGGAGCTGCACCGCTCGCACCGGTCCAACCTGATCGCGAAGGATGCCGGCTTCTACCGGGCCCGCTTCACCGAGCGCTTCGGTGCCGAGCCCGACGACTTGCCCTACGTGTGGCCCCCGCCCGACGACGTGCCGCCGGTGCCGGTGCCCGACGGCGTCCGGGTCCGGGTGGTGCGGCCGCGCAACCACAACGAGCTGGGTGCCTGCCTGGCCGCGGGGGTCGTCGGGCTGGGCACGCAGTCGGGCATCGATGTGGACGCGACCGGGCTCTCGCCGACGGAGCTGCGGGAGCTGGCGAAGGAGCTGTCGGGACGGCGCCCGGGCAAGGACCTGCGACAGCTCTCGGTCTTCCTCGACGACATCCGCCCGGGCGACCGCGTCGCGCTGCCGATCGAGCACGGCGCGGGGCTGCTGCTGGGCGAGGTCGTGGGCGACTACGTGTTCCAGGGCCGCGACCTGCTGCCGCACCGCCGTCCGGCCCGGTGGGACCGGGTCGTGCCGCGGTCGGCCGCGCTCCCGCCGGCCACGTTGCAGGACCCGCGGGCGCTCTTCCAGGTCACCCTCGACCCGGCCGTGGTCGGCTAGGCCCCCGGGAGGGGGACGTTCTGCAGCCGCACCTGGCCACGCGCGACGAGTTTCCCGTCGTCGGCCCGGGTCAGGCGCACCTGCCAGAGCTGCAGCGTCCGGCCCTGCTGGATCGGCTCGGCCACCACGTCGATCCGGCCGGAGGTCATGGGCCGGAGGAAGTCGGTGTTGTTGTTGACCCCGACGGCGAACTGGCCGCGGTCGACCACGGCGGTGCTCGCCCCGATGCTGGCAGCGGACTCGACGACCGAGCAGTAGACGCCACCGTGCACGACGCCCCAGGGGGTGTGCTGGTCGGGCCCCAGGTCGACGTGCCCGGTCACCCGCGTTCCGGTGGCCTCGGCCACCTCGAAGTTCATGGACGCCACGAACGGACTGGCGGCGCTGAGATCCACCGGCGGCAGGTCGGCGCTCATGCGTCCCACACCAGGCAGAAGGGGTGGCCCACGGGGTCGGCGTAGACGCGGAAGTCGCCACCCCCGCCGGGCAGCCGCCGGGCACCGAGCTCGAGGACCTTCGGCTCGGCCTCCTCGACGTCGGCCACCCGGATGTCGAGGTGGAACTGCTGGGGGCGGGCGGGGTCCGGCCAGTCCGGTGGCACCAGGTCCGGCGCCTGCTGGAAGGCGATGCGGTAGCCCGCGCCGGTGATGGTGACCCAGTCGTCGCCGGGTGCACCCTTCACGTCCATCCCGAGCAGCCGGGCGTAGAAGGTGGCGAGCGCATGGGCGTCGGGAGCGTCGATGACGACGGAGTGGAGCTGGCCGATCATGAGCCCATCCTGACGTGACCGCGGGGCGCGCGACAGTCGGATCCCGGCCGGTCAGCGCGACGATGCGGCCACCCGCCCTGCACGCGGACGCCCGGGTGTCGCAAGATCTGCCCGTGCCGTCGCGACCTGCTCCCGCCCGATGACCGCCCCCCGTCTGGGCTCGCTGACCTGGCTGCCGGCCACGGAGCGGCCGGACCTGCTGGGTGCACCGGTCGCTGCGGCGCTCTCGCTGCTGCCGGGTCCGGCGTGGGTCGCCGAGATCGATGCCGAGCTGGCCGACACGGCGGCCTTCTGCGCCGCCTACGACATCCCGCTCGAGATCTCGGCCAACTGCGTGGTCGTCGCCGCGCGGCGGGCCGGGCAGACCACGCTGGCGGCCTGTGTGGTCCTCGCCACCACGCGCGCCGACGTGAACGGGCTGGTGCGGCGGCACCTGGGCGCCCGCAAGGCGTCGTTCGCCCCGCAAGACGTCGCCGTGGCCGAGTCGGGCATGGAGTTCGGCGGCATCACGCCCGTCGGGCTGCCCGCCGACTGGCCGGTGCTCATCGATCCCGAGGTCGAGGCGGCGGACTTCGTCGTCATCGGCTCCGGGATCCGCGGCGGCAAGCTCGCCGTCGCGGGGTCGCTGCTGGCCGCACTGCCGGCCGCCGAGGTGCTCGACGGCCTGGGGCAGCCCCTGCCGGAGCCCGACCCGTCGGCGCCGGCGACCCCGCCGACGCGCGCCCCGGACGACAGCGACGTGGGGTGGGGCGATCGGCCCGGGGAGCCGGCCGACGACGACCGCCGGTACCTGGAGGACCGCCCGCCGCACTGGGGCAGCGACTAGAAGGACCCCGTCCCACCCACCCCTCGCTCGCTCGGGACGGTGCCCTGGACGGGGCCACTCTGCTGGGCGCGGAGCAGGTCGCGGATCTCGACGAGAAGCTCGACCTGGGTCGGCAGAACTGGACCGGCTTCCTCGCCGCGCTTGCGCCGCTCCACGAGCACCTTCATCGGGAGCACGACGACGAAGTAGACGACCGCCGCGGTGAGCACGAAGGTGATCAGCGCGTTGATGAACGCGCCCCACGTGAACTCCTGCCCGTCGACGACCGCCGTCCCGCCGTCGACCCCGCCACCGGCGACCAGGCCGATCAGCGGCTGCAGGAACGACGTCGTGAAGGCCGTGACCAGCGCCGTGAATGCGGTGCCGATGACGACCGCCACCGCCAGGTCGACGACGTTGCCGCGGAGCAGGAAGTCCTTGAAGCCCTTGATCATGGGGTCCATCCACCCACACGAGGCCGGGCAGGGCGTCGCGCCACGTCAGGGTGGGGGCAGGTTCACAGTCAGGGTCGCGGTGGTCGCGGCCGCTGCGAGCCGGGCCGCAGTGTCGCCGTCGACGGCGATCAGGAGCAGCCCTGCTCCCGACTCCTCGTCCGCCCCGATCGCGGCGAGCACCAGCGCACCACCGGCGACGACCTCGGCGGCAGCGGCGTCGGCGGCGGTCGCCAGGACGTCCACGCGGTCACCGGTGCGCACCAGCCCCGCGATGGCCAGGTCGGCCAGCCGGACGGGTGCGGCGACCTGTCCCTCCGGCAGCAGTGCGGTCAGCCCGGCGCCGACGAGGCGGGCATCGGTGATCGGCTCCCCGGCACGAACGCCACCGGCCAGCACCCGGTGCAGCAACTGTTCGGGGTCGGCGGCCACCCCGGCCGGCACCGCCTCGGGCGGGTACCGGGCCGCCTCGAGGTCACCGGCGCCGAGGACCGTGCCGGCCGGCAGGTCGCGGACCGACACGGCCACCTCGACCCCGTCGGGTACGCGTGCCGTCGCGTCGACCGGCGCCGGTCGGAGCGCCAGGACGAGCGCGAGGACCCCGAGCAGCACCGCGGCGACCTGCCGGGCGACGTGCACCGGCGAGCGGGGGCGGCGGAAGTGCGGCATGGCCTGAGGCTGGCCGAGCGCAGGGTCGGGGGACCCGGCTCGGCTCAGGTTGTGGAGAGCGACGCGTCCTGTGGACGACGACGGGGCGACGGTCGGCCCCGTGTGGTCAGTTGGCGGCCTTGGACCCGCTGCTGCCGGACGAGGACGGCGCCGCAGGGGCGGGGGAGGAGGTGGAGGAGGACGACCCCTCCTTCGACGACGACGACGAGGAGTCCTTGGATGACGACGACGACGTCTCCGACGCGGTGGCGCTCTTGCGGCTGTCGGTCCGGTAGAAGCCGGAGCCCTTGAAGACGACCCCGACCGACCCGTAGACCTTGCGCACCGGGAAGCCGCACACCGGGCACTCGCTGATCGGTGCGTCGCTGAAGGACTGCACGACCTCGAACTCGTGCTTGCCCTCGGGGTTGGTGCAGGCGTACTCGTACGTGGGCACGGCGGTGGCTCCCTGGTGGTGCGGTGACTGTTGCGGGCTGGCACTCACGCCCGGCGACTGCCAATGATGCGCCATGCCGCGACCGTCCGTCCACGTGCCGCTCCCCACGGTCCGACCTTCGGGGGATGGGTGCTGAGCAGCCCAGTACCTTCTGGCGCGTGGCATCCGAGTGGCTGGACGAGGACCAGCAGCGGACCTGGCGCGCCTGGCTCACCGTCTCCGAGCTGGTGCCGCGGGCCCTGGATGCCCAGCTGCAGCGCGACGCCGGCATCAGCCACGCGGCCTACGTCGTCCTGGCCATGCTGTCGGAGTCACCCTCGCGCAGCCGGCGGATGAGCGATCTGGCCCGGCGCGCCAACCAGTCGCAGAGCCGGCTGTCGCACACGGTCGCCCGCCTGGAGGACCGCGGCTGGGTACGCCGCGAGCGCTCCACCGACGACGGCCGCGGCAACCTCGCGGTGCTCACCGACACGGGGTGGGACGTCGTCCGGTCGGTGGCGCCCGGCCATGTCGACGCCGTCCGCGAGGCGATGTTCGCGCCCCTCACCACCGAGCAGACGCACGCGCTCGGCGAGGCGCTGCAGGCGATCGTCGAGCAGCTCGACCCCGACCGCAGTCAGCGCATCGAGATCGCGGTGGAACCCGAGGGCTGACCGCTCAGCGACCGAGGTGGCGGTAGCGGTGCAGCCGGCTGCGGTAGCGCTCGCCGTCGTCGCGCCCGAGGAGGCCGGCGAGCTCCTCGCCCAGCACCCGGCCCAGCCGCTCGCAGAACTCGGTGGGCTCGTCGGCGGCGTCCGGACGCTCGGGCACCACCCGGTCGACGATCCCCGCCCGCCACAGGTCGGTCGCCCGCACGCCCTGGGCCTGCGCCATCTCGCCGGCGTGCGTGATGTCGCGGTGCACGATCGCCGAGGCGCCCTCGGGGGGCAGCGGGCCGAGCCAGCCGTTGGCCGCGGCGAGCACGCGGTCCGCCGGCACCAGGGCCAGCGCCCCGCCACCGGTGCCCTGACCCAGCAGCACTGCCAGCGTGGGTGCCTTCAGCATGACCAGGTCCTGGAGGCAGCGGGCGATCTCACCGGCCAGGCCGCCCTCCTCCGCCTCCCGGGACAGCGCCGCCCCGGGGGTGTCGATCAGCGTCAGCAGGGGCAGCCGCAGCTCCTGGGCCAGGTGCATGCCGCGTCGCGCCTCACGGAGGGCCGCCGGGCCCAGCGGTGCGGTCAGGCTCTGCCCGCGCCGGTCCTGCCCGAGGACGACGCACGGCGCGCCGCCGAAGCGGGCCAGGGCCAGCAGCAGCCCCGGGTCCTTCTCGCCGGCGCCGGTGCCGCTCAGTCCGACGACATCCGTGGCGGCCGTGCGCAGCAGCCGGCGCACCCCGGGCCGGTCCTCGCGCCGGGACGCGGTGACGACGTCCCACGCGCTGCGGCCGTCCTCGGGGTCGTCGGCGTCCGTGCCGTCGTCGGGGCTCGGGCGCTCCGCACCCGCCACGTCGCGGTGCCAGGTCGACCGCGCGGCCAGCACCCGGAGCGCCCGGTCGGCCACGTCGGCGATCTGGTCGTGCGGGACGACGGCGTCGATGAGGCCCCGCTCGGCCAGGTGCTCGGCGGTCTGCACGCCCTCCGGGAAGGGGTCGCCGTAGAGGGCCTCGTAGACCCGCGGGCCGAGGAAGCCGATCGACGCTCCCGGCTCGGCGATCGTCACGTGACCGGTCGACCCCCAGGACGCGAGGACGCCGCCGAACGTGGGGTTGCGCAGGTAGACGAGGTAGGCGAGCCCGGCCTCCTTGTGGCGGGCGATCGCCGCGGTGATGCCGATCATCTGGAGGAAGGCGACGGTGCCCTCCTGCATGCGGGTGCCGCCCGAGACCGGCGCCGCCAGCAGCGGCAGCCCTTCCTCCGTCGCCCGCTCCACGGCGGTGATCAGCCGCTCGGCGGCGGCCACCCCGATGGAGCCGGCGAGGAAGCTGAACTCCCCGGCTACGACGGCCACGCGCCGGCCGCGCAGGGTGCCTTCCCCGGTGATGATCGACTCGTCCTGCCGGCTCTTCTCCGTGGCGGCGGCCAGCTCGGCGGCGTAGGCGTCATCCACCTCGCGCGGGGGGACCGGAGCGTCCCAGGACTTCCACGACCCCGGGTCCAGCACGAGGTCACGGAGGGTCCGGGCGTCGACCCGTGGCGGGCGGGAGGACGTGGGAGCGCTCATGTGGCGTGTCCGTTCTCGATGTCGTCGTCGTCCTCCGGCTGCGGCACGCCGGAGGAGGCCTCAGACAACCATGCGCGAATTGACGGTCCGTCAGCACCCAGCACGGGGGGCGCCGTGTGCGTCCGTCGGGTCGTCTCCGTCTCGCCGTCCGGAGTCGCGTCGAAGAACCGCAACGGGGGTCCCGGCAGCGACAACGGGCCCAGCGTCGCGTGGTCGACGTCGACGAGCAGCCCCTGCGAGAGCGCCTGGTCCCAGCCGTAGACCTCGTCGATGGTCCGGACCTTCCCCGCAGGGATGCCGACCGTCGCCAGCCTGGCCAGCAGGTCCTCGGCGGTGATGTCGGCGAACGCGCGCTCGAGCAGCGCGATCACCTCGTCGCGGTGCTCCACCCGGTCGCCGTTGGTCTCCATCCCTGGGGTCTCCGGGTCGAGGTCGAACTCCGCGCACAGCCGCCGCCACAGCGACTCGTTGGCGCACGCCACCTGGACGCTGCCGCCGGAGCAGTGGAAGAGGCCGTAGGGCGCGATCGAGGGATGGTGATTGCCCTGCGCGCGGCCGACCTTGTTCGCCACCGTCCACGCCGTCCCCTGGAAGGCGTGCACGCCGACGATCGCGGCCAGCAGCGAGGTGCGCACGACCTTGCCGCGGCCCGTGCGCTCGCGCTCCATCAGCGCGGCCAGCACGCCGTAGGAGCCGTACATGCCGGCCAGCAGGTCACCGATCGGGACGCCGACCCGCTGCGGGTCGTCCGGTCCGGAGCCGGTCAGCGACATCAGGCCGCCCTCGCCCTGGGCGATCTGGTCGTAGCCGGCGCGGCCGCCCTCCGGGCCGTCGTGGCCGAAGCCGCTGATGGCCAGGGTCACCAGCCGCGGGTTCAGCTCGGCGAGCACCTCGGTGCCGAAGCCCAGGCGGGCCAGGGTGCCGGGACGGAAGTTCTCCATCAGCACGTCGGCCCGGCGGAGCAGATCGGTGAGGACCGCCTTGTCGGCGTCGTCCTTGAGGTCGAGGGTGATCGACTCCTTGTTCTTGTTCGTCGACAGGAAGTAGGTGGACTCCCGGGCTCCGGGCCCGGGGTGGCCCTCCGGCTGGACGAACGGCGGACCCCAGCCGCGGGTGTCGTCGCCGGTGCCCGGGCTCTCCACCTTGATCACCCGGGCGCCGAGGTCGCCGAGCATCATCGCGGCGTGCGGCCCGGCCAGGGCTCGGGTCAGGTCGACGACGAGCACGCCGTCCAGCGGTCCGGTCATGGTGGACTCCGATCAGCTCACACCCACGACGGGACGACGACGAACACGAGCCACGCCAGCAGCGGGCCCACGGCGACGACGATCCCGGCGTAGCTGAGGATCTGCTTGTAGAAGCGGTCACGGTCGACGTCCTGCGCGTTGGCCAGCACCAGTGCGCCGTTCGTGGAGAACGGGCTCACGTCGACGATGGTCGAGGCCACGGACAGGGCGACCACCACGCCCACGGCGCCGATGTCCCCGGCGAGCAGGAACGGCACCGCGAGTGAGATGGCGACGCCGATGATCGCGGTCGACGACGCGAACGCCGACACCACCCCTCCGATGTAGCAGAGGAGGAGGGCGATCAGCAGGGGGACGCCCAGCCCGGTGACCGCGTCGCCGACGTAGTCGATCGTGCCCGCCTCCTGGAGCACGAAGACGAAGGTGAGCACGCCGGCGATGAGCAGGATGGTGGACCAGCTGATCTGGGTCACCGCGCCCTTGTGCTGCTGGGCGGAGAACAGCGCCAGGACGACGGCCACGGTGATCGCCACGAAGCCGATATCGAGGTCGAAGACCAGCGCGAGGACGGCGACGACGACCAGCCCGATCAGGGTGAGGATCTGCTCGAACCGCACCGGCTGCGGGACCTCGGGGTGGATGTGCTCGTCAGCGTCATCGGCAGAGTCGCCCCCGACGCCGGGGCCGGGAGCCGCGCCGTGGCCCCGGACGACGGTCCCGTGCGCGTGCTCGACGTGCTCCAGTCGTGCGCTCTCCACCTTGCGGCCGAGCAGCTTGCGGCCGCCCAGCACGAAGAAGAGGACCAGCGCGATCGCCAGGTTGAAGAAGAGGCTGCCGAGGAAGACCTGCAGCGAGGCGTCCGGGAGGCCCTCGTCCTCGACGATGGTGTTGACCGTGACGCCGTAGACGCTGATCGGCGAGAACCCGCCGCCCTGGGCGCCGTGGATGACCATCATGCCCATCAGCAGCGGGCTGATCCCGTGCCGTGCGGCGAAGGTCAGCGCGATCGGCGCGATGATCGCGACGGCGGCGGGGGAGAGCGCGCCGATCGCGGTGAGCAGCGCGGTGACGAAGAACATGATCCAGGGGATGGCGGCGACGTGGCCGCCGACGAGTTTCACCGCACCGCGGACCAGCAGGTCGACGGTTCCGTTGTTCTGCGCGATCGCGAACAGATAGGTGACCCCGATCAGGGTCAGCACGAGCTCGGCCGGGAACCCGCCGAGGATCTCGTCGGTGGTCATTTCCACCGACAACGTGCCGACGATGAACGCGGCGACGAAGGCCAGCGCGCCCATGTTGATCGGCAGGAACGTGGCGATCGCGAAGATCACGACCAGTGCGATGATGGTGACGATCTCAGGGGACACGGTCACTCCCACGGCGTCGGGGGATGCGGCCGGTCCACTGTCTCAGTGACTCGCGGGTAGCGCCTGCCAGCCGCCGGACGGCGTCACCACGGCGGTGACCCGCCGGTCGTGCGGTTCCACGGGCACCTCGTCGAGCAGCTCGTCGTCGAAGACGACGGCCACCAGGACGGCGTCCGGCCGGGCGTGCCGGAGCGCCCGGTCGTAGTAGCCACCGCCCCGGCCGAGCCGTTCGCCGTCGCGGGCCACCGCGAGGGCCGGCAGGACGACGACGTCCGCGGCGCCGAGCGCGGCCGGGTCCAGCCGCTCGCCCACCGGCTCCAGCAGGCCGAAGCGCCCCGGCTCCAGCCGGCCGGTGTCGACACCCCAGGCCAGGTCGTGACCGACCGACGGCACGACAGGCAGCAGCACCCGCGCCCCGAGCTCGGCGAGGGCGGCGGGAAGGGCGCCGTGACCGGGCTCGATCTCGTCCGGGACGTAGGCGGCGACGGTCCCTGCCCCGGCCAGCCCCTGCACCAGGGCGGCCGAGATCGCCGCGGCCGCCGCGGTCCGCTCCGCCTCCGGGCGGGCGCGCCGGCGGGCCAGGAGGCGGGTGCGGACGGCGGTCTTGGCGGCGCCGACCTCGGGCCCGATGGTCATCCCGGCAGGCTAGCTAGGCTGCCGGAATGTCGAGCCCCACCACCCGTCGCACCTCCGGGCCGGCCACCAAGGCCGTCATCCCCGTCGCGGGAATGGGCACACGCTTCCTGCCGGCCACCAAGGCCGTGCCCAAAGAGCTGCTGCCGGTCGTCGACCGCCCGGCGCTCCAGTACATCGTCGAGGAGGCCGCCCGGGCGGGCCTGCCCGAGGTGCTGATGGTGACCGGCCGCAACAAGGCGGCCATCGAGGACTTCTTCGACCGCGTGCCCGAGTTGGAGGCGGCGCTGGAGAAGAAGGGCGACCCCGACCGGCTGGCCGCCGTGCACGCCTCCACGAACGTCGCCCAGGTGCACTTCGTCCGGCAGGGCGAAGCCATGGGTCTGGGTCACGCGGTGCTGCAGGCGGCGGCGTTCGTGGGCGACGCGCCCTTCGCCGTCCTCCTCGGCGACGACCTGATCGACGAGCGCGACCACCTGCTCGAGCACATGCTGGCCGTCCAGGCCGAGCACGGCGGCTCGGTCATCGCCCTGCTCGACGTCGGCATGGAGAACATCGACAAGTACGGCGCGGTTGCGATCGAGCCCGGTGCGCACCCGGTGATCGACGGCGACGAGGTCGTGACCGTCACCGGCCTGGTCGAGAAGCCGCCGGTCGACGAGGCGCCCAGCAGCCTGGCCATCATCGGCCGCTACGTTCTCGCGCCCGAGATCTTCGAGGTGCTGCGCGGCACGCCGCCCGGACGCGGCGGCGAGATCCAGCTGACCGACGCCCTGGCGACTCTCGTCGAGCGCGGCGAGCCGGTGCACGGAGTCGTCTTCAGCGGCCGGCGCTACGACACCGGCGACCGGCTGGACTACCTGAAGGCCGTCGTCCAGCTGGCCAGCGAGCGCGACGATCTGGGCCCGCCGATGCGTGCTTTCCTGCGTGAGTTCGTGGCCGGCCTGCCCGCAGAGGGCGCGTCGCCGTCCTGACCGGGCCCGGCAGGGGCACCATCGGGCGGGGGAACACCGTCGGAACCGGCGGTACGGCGATACGACGGTGGTGAGGATGAGTCAGGACAGCGCGGGCGGGGGGTTCCGGGGATACCGGGACACCGCCCAAGTGGACATGCCGATGGCGCCTCCGCGCCCGACCGACAGCCAGCGGGTCGGCACGGCCGCCCGCCTGGAGAGCCGCCCCGTTCCCGAGCCCCGGATGCAGAGCGAGCAGCCGGTGCCGATCCTCCAGCTCTCCGAGGGGCTGGCCACGGTGCGCACCGTCGAGCGGCATCTCGACGAGATCCTCGCCGCGGTGCCCCAGCCGGACCCGATCGAACTGGCCGTCCTCGACGCGCAGGGTCTGCTCTGCGCCGAGGAGGTCGTCAGCCAGCGCGCGCTGCCCGCATTCGACCAGGCCGCCCTCGACGGCTACGCCGCCCGAGCGGACGACGTCCATGGCGCGAGCCTCGAGGCGCCGGTCGAGCTGGCCGTCGTGGGGGAGAGCGTGCCCGGCGCCAGCGTGCCGTCGTCCATCGGTCCGGGGCTGGCCCTCAAGGTCGCCGCCGGCGCGATGCTGCCGGCCGGTTCCGACGTCGTCGTCCCTGCTGTGTGGACCGACCAGGGTCCGGTGCGCGTCGCCGTCCACGCCGGGCCCCCGGCCGGCAGCTACGTGCGCCGGACCGGCGACGACGTCGCCCCCGGCGACCCCGCCGTCCAGGTCGGGACGCCGATCGGGCCCGCGCAGATCAGCCTGCTCGCCGCGGTCGGCCGCGAGCGGGTGCTGGTGCGCCCGCGCCCGCGGATCGCCGTCCTCTGCGCGGGCACCGAGCTGGTCGACGTCGGGACGGCGCCCGCGCCCGGTCAGGTCGTCGACGTGAACAGCTACGCGCTCGCCGCGGCCGCCCGGGACGCGGGTGCCGAGGCCTACCGCTCGGGCATCCTGCCGTCGGACCGACGCCGCCTCACCGAGGTGCTGGAGAGCCAGCTCCTGCGCAGCGACCTGGTGCTCATCGCCGGGACGTTCGCCAGCGGCGGGTTCGACATGGTGCAGGAGGCGCTCGCCGAGCTCGGCGAGATGCGCTTCCGGCAGGTCACCATGCACCCCGGCCCGGCGCAGGGCTTCGGTCGCCTCGGACGCGACGACATCCCGGTCATCTGCATCCCCGGTGAGCCGGTGGCCGCGCTGGTGGCCTTCGAGGTGTTCGTCCGCCCGGCGATCCGGCTGATGCTCGGCAAGCGGCAGCTGTTCCGGCGGACCGTCCAGGCGATCGCCGGGCAGCACCTGATGTCCCCGCTGGGCTACCGGCAGTACCTGCACGGCACGGTGATGCGGCACCCCGACGGCGGCTACGTCGTCGAGCCCGTCGGCGACGGCACCGAGGCGCTGCTCGCCCGCATGGCCCGGGCGAACTGCCTGATCGTCATCGACGAGGACGTGACCGAGGTGGCCGCCGGTGGGCTGGTGACCGTGATGCCGCTCCTGCTCGGCGGCTGAGCTGGACCCCGCCCTCCACCCCGGCTGGCCGGCGACGCTCGGCTGGGGACCGGTGGAGCTGCACCCGCTGCGCCGGAGGGACGCCGCCGAGTGGAGCCGCATCCGGGTGGCCAACGAGGCCTGGCTGAGCCCGTGGGAGCCCTCGCACGGGATCCCCTGGCGGGAGCGACACACCCCGGCGGCATACCGGGCGATGCGCCGGGCCGTGCTCCGTCGGGCGGGCCAGGGCACCTCGCTGCCGTTCGCCGTCCGCGTCGAGGGGCGGCTGGCCGGTCAGGTCACCCTCGACAACATCGTCCGCGGCGCGCTGCGCTCGGGCTTCCTCGGCTACTGGATCGACCGCGAGGCCGCCGGCCGGGGCATGGCCTCCCTGGCGGTCGCCCTCGTGTGCGACCACGCCTTCCGCGAGGTCGGGCTGCACCGCGTGGAGGCAGACATCCGGCCCGAGAACGAGCCGAGCCAGCGGCTGGTGGAGCGCCTGGGCTTCCAGCGGGAGGGCCTGCTGCGGCGCTACCTCGACATCGACGGCGACTGGCGGGACCACATCGCGTACGCGTTGCTGGCCGAGGACCACCCCGGCGGCGTGCTCGCGCACTGGCAGCAGCGCCTATCACGCTGAGGGCCCGTGGTCCGGGGACCCGAGCGGCGACACGCCTCGCTCGTCACACGGGCCACACAAGACTCGGCGACACACCGCGCGCCTCCCGTGTTGCGTGTGCCCTGCTGCATAACCTCGCCTCTGCGAGTGACTCATGTGACAGGTGGTGTTCGAATGGGATCGGGCGTGCTCTTGGCCGCTCTGGTCGTTCTCTGGTTCGTCGTGCTGGTGCCCATGGTGGTGACCCGCGGCGACACGCAGGGAGGCCGAGCGGAATTGGCCGACTCGGGCCGAACGCTGCAACGGCGCCGGACCGTGGACCCTGTGGTCCACGCCGACACCGAGCGGGTCTCGGTCGACCGTGACCTGCTGCGCACCAGCGGTGAGCTGCAGGTGGACGTGCACGCCCTCCGGCGTCGAACACTCGGCGGACTGGTCGCGCTCGCTGCGCTGGCCATGGTCGGCGCAGTCGTCGCCAGCCCCTGGCTGTGGACGGCGCAGGTGCTCCTCGACGTCGCCGTCGTCGGCTACGTGCTGGTCCTCCGCAAGGTGGCCCGGCGCGAGCGGCTGGCCGCCCGCCGGGCAGCGCGTGCCGCGGCCCGGGAGGCGCTGCGTGCCTCGGCAGCTGAGCCGGAGCCGGAGGTCCACGAGACCGTCGCTGCGCCGGTGCTCCCGCACCCCAGCGTCCCGCTGGCGCCGGTGGCCCAGTTCCGCGCCCGGGTCGTCGTGGCCCGCACGCCGGCGCCCGTCGGCTGGCAGCAGAGCGCGGTGGTCGGTCTCGACGACGACGACATCGGGTTCGCCGACATCGACGAGTACCAGCCGCGCCGGGTGGTCAACGCCTGACATGTCCCATCCCGGCTCCCCGGTGCACGCATCGGGGAGCCGGGACGGTATTCTTCTGCCCTGAAGGGGCTGTGGCGCAGTCCGGTAGCGCACCTCGTTCGCATCGAGGGGGTCAGGGGTTCAACTCCCCTCAGCTCCACACCTTCACGACAGAGGCCGGGCCCGTCTGGGCCCGGCCCTTCGTCGTTCCGGGGGCGTCGGGTCAGCGGGCGTTGCGGAAGTCCGGCGGCCGCTTCTCGATGAACGCGCGCACGCCTTCCCGGCCTTCGGGGTCGGCGGCGGACTCCGCGATCAGCTGGGCCTCGTCGTCCAGCTGCTCCTCCAGCGTCCGGATCGCCGCGCGGCGGACCAGGGCCCGCGTGCGCACCATCGCGCGGACGGGCCCGGCGGCGACCTCGTGGGCCAGGGCGATCGCGGACTCGCGCAGGTCGTCGTCCTCGACCAGCCTGCCGACCAGCCCGAACAGGTGCGCATCGGCGGCGGTCAGGGTGCCGTTCGTGAGCATCAGTTCCAGTGCGCGGGGCGCACCCAGGGCGCGGGCGAGCGCCCACGACGAGCCGCCGTCGGGCGAGAAGCCGATCGAGCCGTAGGCGGGGCGCAGCTTCGTGCCGCGCGCGCAGACGACGACGTCGCAGGCCCCGATCAGGCCGAGGCCCGCGCCGGCGACGGCTCCGTGGATGCCGGCCACCACCGGCACCGGGGTGCCGAGCAGCAGCCGGACGACCTCGTGCCAGTCGTGGGCGAGCTGACCCACGAAGGCGCCGGGATCCTCGGCGCCCGCGAAGCCCTGCACGTCGCCGCCGACGCAGAAGCGGGGGCCGTTGCCCAGCAGCAGGACGGCCCGGGTCTCCTCCGGCCGGTCCGAGAACGCGGCGGCGAGTTCCTCGGCGAGAGCGGGGGTGAGTGCGTTCCCGGACTCCGGGCGATCGAGGGTGATCCGCCAGACGTCGCCGTCGACCTCGGTCAGCACGTCGCTCATCGACAACCCCTTCGTCGGCCCTTCCGCCACCGTAGGGGTCAGAACCAGGAGGGGAACCACATCCGCTGCAGCCATTCCGCGTGCGACAGCGGCTCGCCGGTGAGCACCGGGTAGAAGAAGGCGAAGGTCGCGGCGACCAGGGCGACGTAGAGGCAGACTGCACCCAGGCCCACCTGCCGCCGGAACGGGTCCGCGCCGGGCCGGCCGATGACGTCCTGCAGCACGAGCGTCACCGCCAGCACGAAGAACGGCAGGGCGGGCGCCATGTAGAAGATGAACATCGTGCGCTCGGGGTTGAGGAACCAGGTCAGCCAGCCCGCGGCGATACCGACCGCGACCGTGAGGGCCGCCGGGTCCCGCCGTCCGACCATCCGCCAGATGAGCCACACCAAGGCCGGCGCGAAGGCGAACCAGAGGGTCGGCGTCCCGATCATCAGGATGTAGCGGACGACCTGGTCGCCGGCCGGGTCGGTGAGTCCCTGCGGGTTCCACAGCAGGATCGGCCGGCCGTCGACCAGCCAGGACCAGGGCCCGGACTCCCACGGATGCGGCGTCGACAGGTTGTTGTGGAACTTCAGCCACTGGGCGTGCTCGTGCCACAGCGCGCGCAGCGCATCGGGGACGAAGCCGAACGCGGTGTCCGGGTGCTGCTGCGCCCACGCCTTGCCCTGCGAGGTCTCCCCGAGGAACCACCCCGTGAACGACGCCAGATAGGCCAGCACCGGGACGGCGCCCAGCGCCCAGGCCGCACCCGGCAGACCGCGGCGCAGCACGGTGCGCGAGGGCCGGGGGACCCCCGCCTCCCGCCACGCGGCACGGTCCCAGAACAGCGACAGGACGGCGAAGAACGCCAGGAACCAGATGCCGCTCCACTTCACCGCGCAGGCGCAGCCGAACAGGACGCCGGCCGCGATCCGCCAGCCCCGCGGGCCCAGCCGGAACCCGGTCGCCGGGACGTCGACCACCGCCCGCACCCGGGCACGGACCTTGTCCCGGTCGACGACGAGGCAGGCGACCGCGGACACGACGAACACCTGGAGGAAGGCGTCGAGCAGGCCGATCCGCGACAGGGTGAAGGAGAAGCCGTCGAGCGCGAGCAGCAAGCCGGCCAGCAGGCCGAGCAGCGTGGAGCCGGTCAGCCGCCGCGCCAGCCGGACGAGGACGACGACGGCCACCGCTCCGGCGACCGCGGAGGGGAACCGCCAGCCGAAGGAGTTGTAGCCGAACACCTGCTCGCCGGCCGCGATCAACCACTTTCCCAGCGGCGGGTGGACGATGAACGAGTAGCCGCGGTTGTACTCGAAACCCCAGGTCAGGAGCTCGTGCGCCTCGGGCGGGTAGTACGCTTCGTCGAAGAGTTTGTCGCTGGGATAGCTGATGACCCAGAGTCGGCTGGCCAGGCTGACGACGCCGAGGACCACCGTCAGGACCCACGCCACCTCGCGGTCGTCCGGCAGCGCAGGCGTGCTGTCCCGACGCGGGCGGGGGAGCGGCCACCGCCGGGACCGGCCCGCCGGCCCGGGTTCCCGGGGGCCCGGGTCCGCCCGCTCGGGAGCCAGCACCGCCATGCCCGTCAGGGTAGTGAACTGACCCGGCTGCCCCCCGGCACCCGCAAGCTCGCGCCGGGACCCTGCGGGCGGGCCTGCGGCAATCGCCGTGACAGGCTCCGTGCCGTGACGGGTCGGCTGGTTCTGGGTGGTGCGCCCCTCGGGCAGCCCGGCGACGTGGGCCCCCGGCTGCGCGAGGTGATGGCATCGGCCGACGTGCTCGCCGTCGAGGACACCCGGCGCCTGCACCGGCTCGCCAAGGACCTCGAGGTCACGTTCACCGGCCGGATCGTCACCTTCCACGAGTCGGTCGAGCAGGCGCGGCTCCCGGGGCTGATGGCCGCCCTCGCCGACGGCGCGACGGTCCTGCTGCTCACGGATGCGGGCATGCCGTCGGTCTCCGACCCCGGCTACACGCTGGTGCGGGCGGCGATCGAGGCGGGCGTACCGATCACCTCGGTGCCCGGGCCGTCGGCGGTCACCACGGCGCTGGCGGTGTCGGGTCTGCCGGTCGACCGGTTCTGCTTCGAGGGGTTCCTGCCGCGCCGAGCGGGGGAGCGCCGGTCCCGCCTGGCCGGGCTCGCGGACGAGCGGCGCACGATGGTCTTCTTCGAGTCGCCGCACCGGCTGGCCGACTCCCTCGCCGACGCCGCGGCCGTCTTCGGCGAGGCGCGCGAGGCCGCAGTGTGCCGGGAGCTGACCAAGACCTACGAGGAGATCCGCCGGGGTCCGCTGGCCGAGCTGGCCGAATGGGCCGCCGAGGGCGTCAAGGGCGAGATCACGCTGGTCGTGGGCGGTGCGCCGGAGGTGGCGGTGTCGCTGGACCCCGCTGCGCTGGCCGCCGCCGTGGCCGCCGAGGAGGACATGGGCTCCACCCGCAAGGACGCCATCCGCGCCGTCGTCGTCCGCACGGGGTTGCCCAAACGCACCGTCTACGACGCCGTCCTCGCCGCGAAGCAGCCCTAGCTCTACCGCGACTGTGCACCTGTCCACGTCATTCCGGGTGGATGACGTGGACAGGTGCACAACCGCTCGGCCTGTGGACAGTGGAGCCGACGGGGGCCGGCAGTCGGGCACGGTTCCGGTGTGCGGCCGGCGAGCGTTCCCCGACAGCTGCGTGCCGATGTGTTCCGCGGTACCGAAGCGGTGCGAGCCGGTCTGCTGACCCGACGGCAGCTGGACGGCCCGACGTGGCGGCGGCTGTTCCGCGACGTCTACGTCCACGCCGCGGTCCCGGTGACCCACCAGGTGCGCGCCGCGGCAGCGGCCGTCCTGCTGCCGGACGCCGTCGTCACCGGTTGCAGCGCCGCGCTGCTGTGGGGCGTCGACCTCGTGGGGGCCGACGACGACGTGGAGGTCACGCTGCCTCCCACGGCGAACGCGTGCCGGATGCCAGGCCTGCGGGTGCGCCGGGCCGTTCTGCCTCAGGACCTGCGCGCCCGCCGTCTCGACATCCCGGTGACGACCGCCGAAGCCACGGCCGTACGGCTGGCGGGGTCACTCCCGACCGACGACGCGGTTTGTGCCGTGGATCAGCTGATCGCAACGGGTGTGGTCGACCTCGAGCCCGTTCGCCGGCTTGCCGCCAGCACCGGTGGCCCTGGATCGGCGCGCGCACGTGCCGTGTGCGATCTGGCTGACGGCCTTGCCGGGTCACCTCAGGAGACGCGACTCCGGCTGCTGATCCTGCGGAGCGACCTCCCGGCCCCGGTGGCTCAGTTCCGGGTGCTCGATGGCGAGGGCGTCGCAGCGCGCGTGGACTTCGCCTGGCCCGACCAGAAGGTCGCCCTCGAGTACGACGGGCTCTGGCATGCCGAGGCGGGACAGTTCGCCAAGGATCGTCGGCGCCTCAACAGGCTGCGCGCGGCGGGCTGGACGGTGGTGTTCGTGACTGCCGCCGACCTGCACCGACCCGAGGAGTTGCTCATGCGGATCGCAGCCGCGATCGAGGCGTGACTGTGCACCCGTCCACGTCATTCCGCCCGGGTGACGTGGATACGTGCACAACGGCGCGGGCTAGAGCCAGCCGTTGCGCTTGAAGCTGCGGTAGAGCACCAGGCAGATGCTCAGGATGAGCAGCAGCACGAGCGGATAGCCGTACCGCCAGCTCAGCTCGGGCATGTGGTCGAAGTTCATCCCGTAGATGCCCGCGATCGCCGTAGGGACGGCGATGATGCCGGCGTAGGCCGAGATCTTGCGCATGTCCTCGTTGTCGGCCAGCGAGCTGCGCGCCAGCGACGCCTGCAGGATCGACGAGAGCAGCTCGTCGAGGGAGCCGACCTGGTCGCGCACGCGGATCGCGTGGTCGAGCACGTCCCGGAAGTACGAGCGCATCGCATCGGGGACGACGTCGATCTGCTTCTCGGCCAGCTTCTGCAGCGGCACCTCGAGCGGTGAGACGGCCCGGCGCAGCGACATTAGTTCGCGCTTCAGCTGGTACAGCCGGCCGATGTCGTCGCGGCGGTCGCTGGCGAAGACCGAGGCCTCCAGCTCCTCGACGTCCGCCTCGACCGCGACCGCGACCTCGACGAAGTTGTCGACCACCAGGTCGGCGACCGCGTAGAGCACGGCCGACGGGCCCAGGGCGAGCAGGTCGGGCTGCTCCTCGAGGCGGCTGCGGAGGTCGGTCAGGCCGCCGTGCTGGCCGTGCCGGACGGTGATCACGTAGGAGGCGCCGAGGAAGACCATCACCTCACCGGTGTCGACGACCTCGCTGGTCGCGGTCAGCTGCTCGTGCTCCACGTACCGGCCGGTCTTCAGCACCATGAACAGCGCGTCGTCGTAGTGCTCGAGCTTGGGCCGCTGGTGGGCGTAGACGGCGTCCTCCACCGCCAGCGGGTGCAGCCCGTACCGCTCGGCGATCGAGGTCAGCTCCTCCTCGTTGGGCTCGAACAGCCCCAGCCAGACGAAGCCGCCGTTCTCGGTGGCCACGCGGAGCGAGTCGTGTGCGGGCACCGGCGCGTGCCGCTTCCCGCCGACGTAGACCGCGCAGTCGACGATCGGGTCCACACCGGTCGGGCGCGACGGCACCGACCGGGGTGCCCCGGCCGGCCGCGGCCGCAGGCTCGGCGGGGGCGCTGAGACGGGCAGGTCGACCGGGAGGTCCACCGGGGTGGCTGCCGGGTTCTCGTTGCCGCTCATCGGCGCACCTCCTCGGGATGGCCCGGGCGTGGGCCACTGCAGCGTAGGCATGCGGCGGCCGCGCGCCCGTGCGACGCTGCGAGAAGTCGATCACGGGCCGGTGCGAGCCGGCCCACGAGGAAGACGCCGTGGCCGCTGGGATGCGCCGGATCAAGTCCGTCGAGGACTCCATCCGCGACACCGACGAGCCCGAGCACCGGCTCAAGCGGCATCTGTCCGGACTCGATCTCACCGTCTTCGGGGTCGGCGTGATCATCGGCACCGGCATCTTCGTGCTCACGGGCGAGGTGGCGAAGACCGCCGCCGGGCCGGCCGTGGCGATCTCGTTCGTCATCGCCGGCGTCGTCTGCGGGCTGGCTGCGCTCTGCTACGCCGAGTTCGCCTCCACCGTGCCGGTCGCGGGGTCCGCCTACACGTTCTCCTACGCCACGCTCGGTGAGTTCGTCGCCTGGATCATCGGCTGGGACCTCGTCCTGGAACTCGCGCTCGGCGCCGCCACGGTCTCGGTCGGGTGGTCCGGATACCTCAACCAGTTGCTCGGCGACCTGGGCATCCCGCTGCCGACCTCCATCGCCGGCGAGACGGCGACTGTGAACATCCCCGCCATCTTCATCGCGCTGCTGATGACGGGAGTGCTCATCCTCGGGATCAAGCTCTCCTCCCGGGTCACCACGGTCATCGTCGTCATCAAAGTGGCGATCGTGCTCATGGTGATTGCGGTCGGCATCTTCTTCGTCAAGGCCGCGAACTACACGCCGTTCGTGCCCCCGGCCGAGCCGAGCGAGGGCGGCAGCGGGCTGACCGCGCCGCTCATCCAGACGCTCTTCGGGTTCACGCCGAGCACGTTCGGGGTCGGCGGCATCCTCGCCGGCGCCGCCATCGTCTTCTTCGCGTTCATCGGCTTCGACATCGTCGCGACGGCGGCGGAGGAGACGAAGAAGCCCGAGCGCGACCTGCCCCGCGGCATCGTCGGATCGCTGGTCATCTGCACGGTGCTCTACGTCGCGGTCTCGCTGGTCGTGGTGGGCATGCAGAAGTACACCGAGCTGTCGACGACGGCGCCGCTCGCCGATGCCTTCCGGAGCGTCGGACTGCCGTTCTTCTCGGGGCTCATCTCCGTCGGGGCGCTCGCCGGGCTGACCTCGGTCGTGATGATCCTGATGCTCGGCCAGTCGCGGGTGCTGTTCGCGATGAGCCGCGACCGGCTGCTGCCGCCGGGGCTGGCCGCGGTGCATCCCCGCTACGGCACCCCGTACAAGATCACGATCATCACCGGGGTCGTCGTCGCCGCGCTCGCCGGCTTCGTGCCGCTGAGCACGCTCGCCGAGCTGGTCAACATCGGGACGCTCTTCGCCTTCGTGCTGGTGTCCATCGGTGTGGTCATCCTCCGTCGCACGCGGCCGGATCTGGAGCGCTCCTTCCGGGTGCCGGGGGTGCCCTTCGTCCCGATCCTCTCGGTGCTGGCCTGCCTCTACCTGATGCTCAACCTGCCCGGCGAGACGTGGCTGCGGTTCGGGCTCTGGATGGTCATCGGGATGGTGCTGTACTTCGTCTACGGCCGGTCGCACAGCCGCTTCAACACACCGGGCGACCGCGAGGACGCCGCCGCCGCGAACGCCGCCCGGAAGGCCTGAGCCGCCCTCACCCCGACGGGTGAGATGCACCGCCTGCCTCTACAGCCACAGCCGGAACCGGCCGAGCTGACCGTATGGCGATCAGCGTCCTCGATGTCCGCGACACCTTCGTGGCGCCGCACGTTTCCGTGCCGGCGCGTGCGACGGTCGCCGCTGCCGAGGCCGCTCCCCGCCGGCTCCCCCTGACCGTCGTCTCGGCCGGCCTGATCGGCGTCCTCGAGGCCGTGGGCCTGCTGGCCGTCGCGCTGACCGGACTGGACGGCGTCCTGACCTCCCCGTGGCGTCCGGCCGGCTGGATCGTCGCCGGCGGGCTGGTCCTGCTCGCGGGGTGGATCGTGCTCTGTGCCGGCAGCGGCGCGGCCCTCATCGACGGCGCCGGCCGCAAGCTCCTCCTCGGCGTCGCGTACGCCGAGATGGCCCTGGTGGCGATGCTCCTGGTCCTCGCGACGGCGCTGCCGATCCCGACCCCGGGTGACCTCCCCGTGCCCCTGCTCGGCCTGCTCGCCCTGACCGTCCCGGTCGGCAAGCTGCTGCTCGCGGGAGCGCCGTCGGCTCGCGCCTTCGTGGCCCAGGGCCCCCGCACCCGGGTCCGCCGCGCCGACCCGGTGCAGACCCACCGTCTGCTCGCCACGGTGACGCTCGGCGTCATCGGCCTCTCGCTCGCGGCTGTCGCCGTCCTCGCCCCGGTGCCGACCAGCGCCCCGAACGACGTGGCGTCCGTCTTCACCCAGCCCTGACCGCCCCGCTCGCGAAGCCGGGTGGACGGCGCTCACTAGTCTCGTGACGTGAGTGATCGGCACATCCTGACCGCAGTCGCCTGGCCCTACGCGAACGGGCCGCGGCACATCGGCCACGTCTCCGGGTTCGGTGTCCCCTCCGACGTCTTCAGCCGCTACCACCGCATGGCCGGAGACAAGGTGCTGATGGTCAGTGGCACCGACGAGCACGGCACCCCGATCACCGTCGCGGCCGACGCCGAGGGCATCACGCCCCGGGAGATCGCCGACCGCAACAACCGGATCATCGTCGACGACCTGGCGAGCCTCGGGCTGAGCTACGACCTGTTCACCCGGACGACGACGCAGAACCATGCCTCGATCAGCCAGGAGATCTTCCTCGGCCTGCTGAAGAACGGGTACGTCTTCCCGAAGACGACGCTCGGCGCGATCAGCCCGTCGACCGGGCGCACGCTGCCCGACCGCTACATCGAGGGCACCTGCCCGATCTGCGGCTACGACGGTGCCCGCGGCGACCAGTGCGACAACTGCGGCAACCAGCTCGACCCGATCGATCTGATCAACCCGGTCAGCAAGATCAACGGCGAGACGCCGAAGTTCGTGGAGGAGGAGCACTACTTCCTCGACCTGCCGGCCTTCGCGCGGGCGCTGGGCGACTGGCTGGGCACGCGCAAGAGCTGGCGGCCCAACGTCCTGAACTTCAGCGTCAACCTGCTCAAGGACCTCAAGCCGCGCAGCTACACCCGCGACATCGACTGGGGCGTGCGGGTGCCGCTCGAGGGGTGGATCGACCGGTCGGACAAGCGGATCTACGTGTGGTTCGACGCCGTGGTCGGCTACCTGTCGGCGTCCATCGAGTGGGCCCGCCGCTCCGGTGACCCCGAGGCCTGGCGGCAGTGGTGGCAGACGCCGGACGCCGATGCCTATTACTTCATGGGCAAGGACAACATCGTCTTCCACTCCGAGATCTGGCCGGCGCAGCTCCTCGGCTACAACGGCGAGGGCGACAAGGGCGGGACGCCGGGCTCGCTCGGCCGGCTCAACCTGCCCACCGAGGTCGTCTCCAGCGAGTTCCTGACGATGGAGGGGCGCAAGTTCTCCTCCTCGCGCAACGTCGTCATCTTCGTGCGCGACTTCCTCGCCCGGTACGACGCCGACGCGCTGCGCTACTTCATCGCCGTCGCCGGCCCGGAGAACCAGGACACCGACTTCACCTGGGCGGAGTTCCTCCGGCGCAACAACGACGAACTCGTCGCCGGCTGGGGCAACCTGGTCAACCGCACGGTGTCGATGGCGGCCAAGAACGTCGGCGCGGTGCCGACGCCCGGTGAGCTGAGCGCCGACGACCGCGCGCTGCTGGCGACGACGTCCGGCGCCTTCGCACCGGTCGGTGACCTGCTGTCGCGCAACCGGCAGAAGGCCGCGATCAACGAGGCGATGCGCGTGGTCGGCGAGGCGAACAAGTACCTGTCGGACCAGGCGCCGTGGAAGCTCAAGGAGGACCCGGCCCGTCGGGACACCGTCCTGCACACCGCCCTGCAGGCCATCAAGGACTGCAACACCCTGCTGACGCCCTTCCTCCCGCACTCGGCGCAGAAGGTGCACGAGCTGATCGGCGGCACCGGTGTGTGGTCGGTCGCGCCGGAGATCCACGAGGTCACCGACCTCGACGACGGCTCGCCGTACCCGATCATCACCGGGCCCTACGACGACGGGCAGGCGGGCTGGGTGTCCACCCCGCTGCCGCCGTCGGGCACGCCGCTGGCCACGCCCACGCCCATCTTCACCAAGCTCGACCCCTCGATCGTCGAGGAGGAGATCCGCCGGCTCGAGGAAGGCGGCGCATGAGCCGGTCGGCGTCCTCCCGCGCGAACCGGCGGGGCGAGCCGCCGCCGTCCCCCGAGCCGCTGCCGTCCCCGGCGCTCGACAGCCACACCCACCTGGACATCGTCCTGGGGGAGCGGCCGGCGGACGGGCACGGGAACTGGCCGTCGGACGACGAGGTGGACGCCGAGATCGCGGCCGCGGCGGCTGTCGGCGTTCCGCGGCTGGTGCAGGTCGGCGTCGACGTCGCGTCCTCGCGCTGGTCGGCCGAGCTCGCCGCCCGGCACCCGAACGTGCTCGCCGCCGTTGCCATCCACCCCAACGAGGCCGGCGCCGCGGACGACGCGGCGCTGGCCGAGATCGACCGGCTGGCCGCCCTGCCCCGGGTGCGTGCCGTCGGGGAGACGGGCCTGGACCGCTACCGCACGGGCCCCGAGGGCTGGGCCGCGCAGGAGGCGTCCTTCCGGGCGCACATCCGCATCGCCAAGGAGCACGGCATCGCACTGGTCATCCACGACCGGGACGCCCACGGCGAGATCCTCGAGGTGCTCGACGACGAGGGCGCCCCGGAGCACACCGTCTTCCACTGCTTCTCCGGCGACGCCGCCTTCGCCACGGCCTGCGTCGAGCGCGGCTTCGTGCTGTCCTTCGCCGGCACGCTGACGTTCGGCAACGCGGGCTACCTGCGGGAGGCGGCGGCGCTCACGCCGGTCGACCAGTTGCTGGTGGAGACCGATTCCCCCTTCCTGACGCCCATGCCGCACCGCGGGCGGCCGAACGCCTCCCGGCTGGTGCCGCTCACCGTGCGGGCGCTGGCCGACGTCACCGGCGTCGACCTCGCCGAGCTCTGCGCCACGCTCACGACGACCGCCGAGCGAGTCTTCGGCAGCTGGGCAGGCACATCGGCCGTGGACAACCTTTCCGTCCCCATCCACAGCTAACCGGGGGACACTCTTTCCGTGGGCCGCCTCATCGCAGTCATCCTGTTCATCGCCGTGCTCGTGCCCGGGGTCCTGCTGGGCCGGGCATGGTGGCTGGCGGCCGGCCGTCGCGCGGTGGCCGGTGGATCGGTCGAGCTCGCCGAGCCGACCCCCGAGGGCACCCAGGCCCTGCGACGCCAGGCACAGCACGGCCGCCGGGTACGGCGGCTCGGCCTCCTCCTGGGGGTCGCCGCGGTGATCGGCAGCGTCGTCCTGCTCGCTGAGGCGTCGGTGTTCCTGTGGGCGCCGGCGCTCATCGTGGGCCTGCTGGCCGGCGTGCTGCTGGCCGAGGTCACCCGGCCCCGCCCGCGCTGGAAGACCGCCGTCCCGGCCCGCCGGCCGCGTCAGGGCGAGCAGATCTCGGGCTGGCTGGTCTGGACGATGCGGGCCGCGGCCGTCGCCGAACTGGTCGTGACGGTCGTCCTCTGGCGCGACGGGGAACTTCCGGACGGCGTCGCCTGGGCGGCTCTCGCCCTCCCCCTGGTGGGCTGGCTCCTCGCGGAGGCCGCTCTGCTCCGGGCGCTGCTGCGCCCCATGCCGGCCCAGGGCGCCGATGTGCCGGTCGACGAGGCGCTGCGCACCTGGACGGCGCACCTGGTCACCGCCGCCGCGAGCGTGCTGGCGCTGCTGCCGCTGGGTGCCCTGCTGCTGACCGCCGGCATCGATCCGGACCGGGTCTCCGAGGGCGTGGACCTGCTGCCCGTCACCCTGGTCGCGGGCGGATTCTCGGCTCTCGCGGCCGGGATCGCGGTGGCTGCGTTCCTGCTGACCTGGCTGCGGCCGGTGCAGGCGAACGCCCGCGCGCTGGCCGGCTGAGCACCGGTCGCCGGCGGCCGGTGCTGCCCGGCAGCCGGGCCTTACACACTGTGGCCTTCGTCACGGCGAGTGGCGTCACAATCCCAGGCGTCTCACTAGCACCTCCCGGCACGGCTGTCACAGAACGTATCGGCGCGCCCACTCTGAGCACTTGAGACTCTCTGTTTCACTCCCTGTGCACAGTTGCCAGCCGGACCGTGTTCGTTATCGTGTCGTGACCGACAGCCGGGGTGGAGACCGACCCGGGCGGCGTTCACCGGCCTGGAGCCTTCCGCTCCGGGCCGGATTGCCGTCCGAGCCGGGAACGCGACCGGCGGGCCGTCTGCGGACGGCGCGCCCGTTCTCCTGCCCGGGTCCTGTGACCCGATGGAAGTGTTGTGCGCCGCTCGCTCCAGCTCAGTCTGTTCGCCGTGGTCCTGCTCGGACTCATCGGCGGCACGCTGGCCTTCTTCGTCGCCCAGAAGTCCGTGACCCTCACCGTCGACGGACAGGTTCGCCATGTCGGCACGTACGCCGACACGGTCGGCGACGTGCTGGAGGACGAGGGCCTCGAGCCCGCCGCGCACGACGTGCTCCTGCCGTCGGCCGGGGACGCGGTCCGGGACGGCGACACGGTCATCCTGAACCGCGCCCGCCCGCTCGAGCTCACCGTGGACGGCGTCTCGCGCCAGGTGTACGTCACCGCCCTGTCGGTCGACGAGGCGCTCGGCCAGCTGGGCTTCCGCGCCGACGACCTGGTCCTCTCCGCCAGCCGCAGCGAGCGCCTCCCGCTCCGGGGCATGGAGCTCACGATCACCACCCCCAAGGAGATCGTCCTCGTCTCCGACGGGCAGCAGCGCGTCGTCACCACGACCGCCGCCACCGCGGGTGCCCTGCTCGCCGAGCAGGGCATCGCGCTGGGCGAGACCGACAAGACCAGCCTCTACCTGAACCAGGCCCTGCTGAACCGCATGAAGCTGCAGGTCTTCCGCGTGCAGGTCAACGAGGTCGCCGAGACCGCCGAGGTGCCGTTCGACAAGGTCGACACCCCGGACCCGGAGGCCTTCGAGGGCGACCGGACCGTGACGCAGCCCGGTTCGGCAGGCCAGCAGCACACCACGTACCGCGTGACCGTCGTCGACGGCGTCGAGACCGCCCGCGAGGTCATCGAGTCCACCGTGACCGTCGCGCCGGTCGCCGAGCAGGCCACGGTCGGTACCAAGCCGCGGCCCACCGTGGCGCCGACCGCCGACGGGCTCAACTGGTACGCGCTGGCCAAGTGCGAGTCGACGAACAACCCCCGCGCGGTCAACCCCGCCGGCTACTACGGGCTCTACCAGTTCTCGTTGTCCACCTGGCGCTCCGTCGGTGGCACGGGCAACCCGATCGATGCCTCCCCGGAGGAGCAGACAGCCCGCGCGCAGATGTTGTACAACAAGGCCGGCGCCGGCCAGTGGGGCTGCGGCCGCTACCTCTTCCAGTGATCGGGTCCTGCTGAGCATTCCACCCGAGCAGTCCGACGGGCTGCTGGGTCCGGCCGCCATCCGCGAGCTGGCCCAGCAGCTGGAGCTGCGTCCGACCAAGACGCTCGGGCAGAACTTCCTGCACGACGCCAACACGATCCGGCGGATCGTGCGCACCGCCGACCTCCGGCCCGATGACGTCGTCCTCGAGGTCGGGCCCGGGCTGGGATCCTTGACGCTCGGCCTCCTGCCCGCGGTGGCCCGCGTCGTCGCCGTCGAGATCGACGAGCGCCTGGCCGACGAGCTGCCGATCACCGTCACCGCGCGGCGGCCCGACCTGGCCGATCGGCTGACCGTGGTCACCGCCGACGCCCTGCGCATCCAGGAGCTCCCCGGTCCGCCCCCGACGGCGCTGGTGGCGAACCTGCCCTACAACATCGCCGTCCCGGTGCTCCTGAACCTGCTGGAACTGCTGCCGACGCTGGACCGCGCCCTGATCCTCGTCCAGGCGGAGGTCGCCGAGCGGCTGGCCGCGCCTCCCGGTGGGTCGGCGTACGGCGTTCCCTCCGTCAAGGCGGCCTGGTACGGCGAGGTGCGCCGGGCGGGGAACGTCGGCCGGCGGGTCTTCTGGCCCGAGCCGAACGTCGACTCGGGGCTGGTGTCCCTCGCGCGGCGTCCGCCGCCGCCCGGTGACCGCCGCGCCACCTTCGCCGTCGTCGATGCCGCCTTCGCGACCCGGCGCAAGGGGTTGCGCGCCGCTCTCGCCCCGTGGGCGGGGAGCCCTGCCGCCGCCGAGGTCCGGCTGCGCGCGGCGGGGATCGACCCGGCGACGCGTGGGGAGAGGCTCTCGGTCACCGACTTCGCCCGGCTGGCCGCGACCGACCCGGTGGAGCCATGACGCCGGCCGAGGTCGTCGCTCGGGCTCCGGCGAAGGTGAACGTCCATCTGGCGGTCGGTCCGCTCCGCGCGGACGGATTCCACGAGCTGCGCACGGTCTACTTCGCGGTGTCGCTGTTCGACACGGTCACCGTCGGGCCGGGGGAGGGCCTGGCCGTCTCCGTGACGGGGGTCGACGCCGGCGTCGTCCCCACGGACCGTCGCAACCTGGTCTGGCGGGCAGCAGTTCTGCTCGCCGAGCATGCAGGGGTGCGGCATGACGCCACCATCGGCATCGCCAAGGCCATCCCCGCCGCCGCCGGGCTCGCCGGGGGCAGTGCCGACGCCGCGGCTGCGCTCGTCGCCCTGGACGCCTTCTGGGGCACCCGGGTGGGCCGGGCCGACCTGGACCTGCTGGCCGCACAGTTGGGCAGCGACGTGCCCTTCAGCCTGCTCGGCGGCGTGGCCCTGGGTTCCGGCCGCGGCGAACAGCTCTCCCCGGTGCTCGCCCCCACCCGCCGGCACTGGGTTCTCGGCATGGCGGGGGAAGGCCTGTCCACGCCCGCCGTCTACGGCGAGCTGGACCGGCTGCGGGCGGCCGGCCGGCTGCCCGGGGACAGCGGGCTCGGCTCCGCCGACCCGGTCATCGCCGCGCTCCGCAGCGGCCCGCCGGCCGCGCTGGCGGGAGCGCTCGCCAACGATCTGCAGACGCCCGCGCTCGCCCTGCGGCCCGAGCTGGGCCGGGCACTGCGTGCGGCGACCGATGCGGGGGCCCTGGCGGCCCTGGTGAGCGGCTCCGGACCGACGGTGGCCGCCCTGGTCGAGGACGAGAGCAGCGCGATCCGGCTGGCGGCCGAGCTGGCCGGAGTGGGGATCTTCCGGACGCTGCGCGCCGTCCACGGCCCGGTGCCGGGCGCGCGGCTCGTCGGCTGACGCGAGGACTCAGGCCTCGGCAGCGGGCACCGGGGCCTGGGTGACCAGGTTCGGCTCCGCTTCCAGGTGCGCGAGGCCGTTGTAGGCGAGGTTGACCAGGTGCGCGGCCACCTCGCGCTTGCCCGGCGAGCGGGAGTCGAGCCACCACTGGCCGACGAGCGCCACCATGCCGACCAGCGCCTGGCTGTAGAGCTCGGCGAGCTGGGGGTCGTACCCGCGCTCGTCGAACTGGTCGGCCAGGATGTGCTCCACCTTGCGGGCGACCTCACCGATGAGCGAGGAGAACGTGCCGACGCCGCTGGTGACCGGGGGCGCGTCCCGGGTCAGCACACGGAAGCCCTCGGTGTCCTCCTCGATGTACTCCAGGAGGACCAGGGCGGCCCGCTCGAGGAGCTCCCGCGGATTCCCCGGCGAGGACAGCGCCGAGGTGAACCGGTCCAGCAGGACCTGCATCTCGCGATCGACGACGACGGCGTAGAGGCCTTCCTTGCCGCCGAAGTGCTCGTAGACCACCGGCTTGCTGACGTCCGCATGGGCGGCGATCTCCTCGATGGAGGTCGCCTCGTAGCCCTTCTGCCCGAACAGCTCGCGGCCGATGTCCAGCAACTGCTGGCGCCGCTGGGCACCGGTCATCCGGACCCGGTGCCGCGGAGCACTGCTGGTCATGTGGTCATCCTCCCGTGAAAGCGACTCCGCCCGGGCACCTGCGTCGTGCAGGTCGCCCGGGCGGAGGAGAGCCGGTGTGCGTTCCCTAGGCCGAGGCCGTCACGGGAAGACGACGCTTGGCCTCCAGGCGCACGGGATCGGGCCACTTGACGTCCCGGGCCCAGCCGAGCTTCTCGAACATCCAGATCACGCGTGCGCTCATGTCTATCTGGCCGCGGAGAACGCCGTGGCGCGCGCAGGTCGGGTCCGCGTGGTGCAGGTTGTGCCACGACTCGCCACCGCTGAGGATCGCCAGCGGCCAGAAGTTCGTCGCCCGGTCGCGACCAGGGGAGACGAAGGGCCGGTTGCCGACGACGTGGCAGACGGAGTTGATCGACCAGGTCACGTGGTGCAGGAGTGCGACCCGGACGAGCCCGGCCCAGAAGAACGCCGACCAGGCACCGGCCCAGCTGTCGGTGACCACGCCACCGATGACGGCCGGCAGCGCGAAGCTCAGGAAGGCCCAGAAGGCGAACAGCCGGCTGGTGACGCGCAGGCCGTTGTCCTTCAGCAGGTCGGGGGCGTAGCGCTCGGCGTTGGTCTGCTTGCGGTCGAACAGCCAGCCGAGGTGCGCGTGGAACATGCCCTTGGCCAGGGCGCCGGCGTCATCGCCGTAGCGCCACGGCGAGTGGGGATCGCCCTCGCGGTCGCTGAAGGCGTGGTGCCGGCGGTGGTCGGCGACCCACTGGACGACCGGTCCCTGGATCGCCATGCAGCCGATCGCGGCGAGCGCGAGTCGCAGCGGCCGGTTGGCCTTGAAGGACCCGTGGGTGAAGTAACGGTGGTACCCGACCGTGACGCCGAGCAGGGTCAGGAAGTAGAAGCCGACCGCGAGGCCGACGTCGAGCCAGGACAGCCCCCAGCCCCAGACGGCCGGCACGACCGCGGCCAGCGCGAGGAAGGGCACCACGACGAACACGTAGAGGACGACCTGCTCGAGCACGCCCTTCTCCTTGCCGAGCGCGTTCGCCGGCAGGCCGACGTTCGGGTCGGCGGTGCGGGGCGGTGCCATGGGCCGGGTGAGGGTGGGTACGGACAAGCGAACTCCTGAACGGTGTTGGGCTGGCCCCGGCGCGGTTCGACAGACCGGCGTGCGCGGGGCTACGTCCCCGTAACCTACGGCACCGTAGGGATGGCAGCGAGTCGATCATGGGACACCCGGACGGCGGACCGTGCCGTGCCGATGGATGCCCCCACCGCGACGCGGCCCTAGGCTCCGGGACGGGTGTCGTCCCGTGGCGGCGCCTGCGTGGCCACCCGTGTCGCGGGTGGGGGATGGGGTAATCGGCAGCCCGCCGGCCTTTGGAGCCGTGCAGTCTCGGTTCGAGTCCGAGTCCCCCAGCGCAGAGCAACACGTCGCCGTCCGAGGAGATCCGTGATCCCGCAGGAGTCAACGGTGCCCGCCACCACCGGGGGGCCGGCGCTGGCCGCCGTCGTCGTCCTGGCCGCGGGGCAGGGCACCCGCATGCGTTCGTCGACGCCCAAGGTGCTGCACCCCCTCGGCGGGCGGAGCCTGCTCGGCCACGTGCTCGCCGCCGCCGAGCCGCTGAACGCCGGCGCCACCGTCGTGGTCGTCGGCTCGGGCCGCGACGTCGTGGAGCAGCACCTGGCGGACATCGCCCCCGCGGCGCTGCCGGTCGTGCAGCACGAGCAGAACGGGTCCGGTCACGCCGCGGCGGTCGCGCTGGCCGCCGTCCCCGATCTCGAGGGGGACGTGCTCCTGGTCAACGGCGACGCGCCGCTGCTGCGCGTCGCGACCGTGGCCGCGCTGGTAGATGCACACCGGGCCGCCGGCAACGTGCTCACCGTCCTGACCGCGGAGGTCGACGACCCCACCGGGCTGGGCCGGATCGTCCGGGACGACGACGGCGCGGTGCTGGCCATCGTGGAGGAGCGGGACGCCACCGACGCCCAGCGGGCCATCCGTGAGATCAACGCCGGCGTCTACGTCGGCGACGCGGCCGCCCTGCGCCGCAGCCTGGCGAGTCTCGGCGCGGACAACGACCAGGGGGAGCAGTACGTGACCGACGTGCTCGGTCTGCTGGTGGCCGAGGGCGCCCCCGTCGGCGGCGTCCTGGCCGAGGACGCCGACGACGTCCTCGGCTGCAACGACCAGCGTGAGCTCGCCGCCCGCCGGCGCACCCTCAACGACCGCGTGCTCGACGACCTCATGCGCGACGGGGTCACCGTCGTCGACCCGCAGACCACCTGGGTCGACGTCACCGCGTCCGTGGCGGCCGACGCCGTCCTCCAGCCGGGAACCCAGCTGCTGGGGCGCACATCGGTCGGTGCCGGCGCGACCGTCGGGCCGGACACGACCCTCGTCGACACCGAGGTGGGGGCCGGCGCCTCCGTCGTCCGTTCCCACTGCCTGGGCGCGGCCATCGGCCCCGCGGCGACCGTCGGCCCGTTCAGCTATCTGCGGCCCGGGACCCGGCTCTCCCGCGCCGCCAAGGTCGGCGCCTTCGTGGAGACGAAGAACGTCGAGGTGGGCGAGGACTCCAAGGTGCCGCACCTGTCCTACGTCGGCGACGCCACGATCGGCCGGGGCGCGAACATCGGCGCGGCCACCGTCTTCGTGAACTACGACGGGGTCGCCAAGCACCGCACCACCATCGGCGACCATGTGCGGATCGGCTCGGACACGATGCTCGTGGCGCCGGTCACAGTGGGGGACGGCGCCTACACCGCAGCCGGTTCGGTGATCACCTCCGACGTCCCGCCCGGGGCCATGGCCGTCGCGCGGGCCCCCCAGCGGAATGTGGCAGGCTGGGTGCGCCGCCGCCGCTCCGGGACGCCCGCGGCCCAGGCCGCGGAAGCGGCCGAGCGCCGGGCGGAGGCACCCGACGGGGGCCCGTCCGACGCCCCCCGGGCGGACACCGACAAGTAGGGGACAGCGAAGCCGATGAGCGCGATCCGGCAGGCGAACAGCAAGAGCCTCATGCTCTTCTCCGGGCGGGCCTACCCCGAGCTCACCGATGAGATCGCCGGCCACCTGGGCGTGACCCCGACGCCGACGGCGTCCTACGAGTTCGCCAACGGCGAGCTGTTCGTCCGGTTCGAGGAGTCGGTCCGCGGCTGTGACGCCTTCGTCGTCCAGAGCCACACGGCGCCGATCAACACCTGGCTCATGGAGCAGCTGATCATGGTGGACGCGCTCAAGCGCGCGTCGGCCAAGCGGATCACCGTCGTCGCCCCCTTCTTCCCCTACGCCCGCCAGGACAAGAAGCACCGCGGCCGTGAGCCCATCTCGGCCCGCCTGGTCGCCGACATGTTCAAGACCGCAGGCGCCGACCGGCTCATGGCCGTCGACCTGCACACCGCGCAGATCCAGGGCTTCTTCGACGGCCCCGTCGACCACCTCTTCGCCCTCGACCTGCTCGTCGACCACGTGAAGGCGCGGTGGAGCGACCGCGAGCTCACGGTCGTCTCGCCGGACTCCGGCCGGGTCCGCGTGGCCGAGCGCTGGACCGACAAGCTCGGTGGCACGCCACTGGCCTTCATCCACAAGACCCGCGACCCGATGAAGCCGAACGAGGTCAAGGCCAACCGTGTCGTCGGTGAGGTCGAGGGCCGCGTCTGCGTGATCGTCGACGACATGATCGACACCGGCGGCACGATCGTGAAGGCCGCCGAGACGCTGTTCGAGGCGGGCGCCGCCGACGTCATCGTGACCGCCACCCACGGGGTGCTCTCCGGCCCGGCCATCGACCGGCTGAAGAACAGCCGCGTCAGCGAGGTCATCGTCACCAACACGCTCCCGATCGCACCCGAGCGACAGTTCGACAAGCTCACCGTCCTGTCGATCGCGCCGCTGCTGGCCCGCGCGATCAAGGAGGTCTTCGAGGACGGCTCCGTCACGAGCCTGTTCGACGGCGCTAGTTGATCTGTCGTCCTACCGGACGACACCGCGGCCACGTGCCGTGCCCCTGGTGGGCTGAGCCCCTCTCGTCCCTCCTCTGGGACCCTCCGGGCCCCGTCGTCGGGACCGCTTCGCTGGGTTCCTTGCCCGTCCTTCCTCGGGGGACCCTCCGGGCCCCCGCTCGGCCGGACGGCTTCGCTGGGTTCCTTGCCGGTCCTCCCTCGGGGGACCCTCCGAGCCCCCGCTCGGGCGGACCCCGAGTTCGGGGAAGTAGGGGCCTGGGCCGTGCTTCAGGGGCCTACTTCCCCGAAGTCGGGCCCTGAACGGGTCGGCGGCGGCCGCTCCGGTCGGTCGCGTACCCTGTGCACGTAGCCCGGCGAGGGAGACGGTTCACCCGTACTCCGTGATCGACGTGCGTCTGCCCTCATGGGGTGCCGCGCCCGTTCGCCGGCGCGCAGACCCGATCCACCTCCTGAGGAGCACATCACCGTGGCTGACTTCCGCCTCGAAGCAGAGTCCCGCACCGAGTTCGGCAAGGGCAGCGCACGTCGCACCCGCCGGGCCGGCCGCATTCCCGCCGTCCTCTACGGGCACGGCCAGGACGTCGTCCACCTGTCGCTGCCGGCCCGCGAGTTCGCCGCGGCCCTGCGCAACGGCGGCGCCAACGCCCTGCTGACCATCGTGCTCGAGGGCAAGGAGCAGCTCGCGCTGACCAAGGCCGTCCAGCGGGACCCGCTGAAGCGCACCCACGAGCACATCGACCTGCTCCTGGTCCGCCGCGGTGAGAAGACCACCGTCGAGGTCCCGATCGTCATCGTCGGTGAGGTTGCGCCGGACACGATCCCGAACCACCAGCTGAGCACCGTCTCCATCGAGGCCGACGCCACCAAGCTGCCCGACAGCATCGAGGTCGACGTCACCGGCCGCGCCGCCGGTCAGAACATCACCGCCGGCGACCTCGTGCTGCCCCGCGGCGCGACCCTGATCACCGACGCCGAGTCCCTGGTCATCGGCTTCCTCGGTGCCCCGACCGCCGAGGCCCTCGAGGCCGAGCTGGCCGAGCTCGAGGCCGAGGCCGGCATCGAGCGCGAGGAGTCCGACGAGGAGAAGGCCGAGGAAGCTGCCGCCGAGGGTGGCGACTCCGCCCCGGCCGAGGGCGCCGGCTCCGACGAGTCCTGAGCAGGATCCCCTGACCGACAGCTCGACCCCCGGGGGCGCCGGCACTGCCGGCGCCCCCGGTTCGGGCGTGCCCGAGCGCACGGTGTCCGAGGGGCCGTTCCTGATCGTCGGGCTGGGAAATCCCGGACCGGGCTACGCCGGGAACCGCCACAACGTCGGCGCCATGGTGCTCGACGAGCTCGCCGCCCGCGCCGGCATCCGGCTCTCGGCGGGCAAGGGCGCGCGCTCGCGGGCGCTGGCCGGTGAGGGCCGCCTCGCCGGGCGCCGGGTCGTCCTCGCCCGTCCGCTCACCTACATGAACGAGTCCGGCGGCCCCGTCCGCGGACTGCTCGACTACCACCACCTGCCCGCCGAGGACCTCGTGGTCGTCCACGACGAGCTCGACATCCCGTTCTCAGCCGTGCGGCTCAAGCGCGGCGGCGGCGAGGGCGGGCACAACGGGCTGCGCTCGATCACCCGCTCGACCGGGACGAAGGACTACCTGCGCGTGCGCGTCGGCATCGGCCGGCCCCCGGGGCGGCAGGACGCCGCGGACTTCGTCCTGAAGGACTTCTCCGGCACCGAGCGCAAAGAGCTCGACCTGCTGATCGCCGAGGCCGCCGACGCCGCCGAGGCCCTCCTGGTCCGCGGCCTCGAAGCCGCCCAGAACGAGGTCCATCCCCGCACCTGAGCCCCGACGGCTCCTCCGGGTGACGCCGGTCACGTCGCACGCCTCCATTGGGTGAACGATGATCTTCCGCATTGACGCCTTCATGACTCTCTGTGAATGTTGCTGCGATGTCGGGTCGCCATCTGAGCGAATACGCAGCTCACAGCTGTGGTATTTGATCAACGGGTGGCGCCTTGACTACGCAGTGTCACGGTTTCCGGGGGGAACACCATGCTTCTTGATCAGCGACATGTGGGCGACAAGACGGTCGCACTGACCGCGAGCGCCAGTTCTTCCTTCGCGCTCGCCTCGGCCCGTCCGCGGTCCCTCGCCCGCCGCCCCCAGCCGCGCTGGGTGCGGACGTACACCCTGTCGCTGGTCGCCCTCGAGACCGTGGCCGCAGCCGTCGCCGGCGGCACCGTCGTCCTGAGCAAGGTCGGTTCGCTCGAGGCCTCGCGCCTCCTCTTCTGGGCCGCCGTCGCGCTCGTCGTCGCGTGGCCGACGTTGCTGGGTGCCACTGGCGCCTACGCCGAGCGGGTGTACGGCACCGGTAGCGACGAGTACCGCCGGGTCGGGAAGGCAGGCTTCCTCCTCCTGGCCCTGGCCAGCTTCCTGTCCTACGCCGCCGCCCTGGACCTCAGCCGGGTGTTCGTCGCCGCCGCCATCCCGGCCCTGACGGCCGTCAGCCTCCTCGGGCGCTACGCCGCCCGCATCCAGCTGCGCCGCCGGCGGACCCGCGGGCTGTGCACCAAGCGGGTCGTCGTGGTGGGCCGAGGTGGCGCCGTCCTCGAACTCGCCGGTCGCCTGCAGCGTGAGCACTACGCCGGGCTCAACGTCGTCGCCGCCTGCGTGACACCGGCCGACCGGGCCCGCGTCGCCGAGGAGACCGGCGTGCCGGTGGGCGGTCTGGACGACGTCCTGTCCCTCGCTGCCGAGGTCGACGCAGACACGATCGCGGTGACGTCGGCCAGCGAGACGGCGGCCCAGTACCTCCGGCAGCTCTCCTGGCAGCTCGAGGGCACCGGCATCGAACTGCTCGTGGCCCCGGGGCTCATGGAGGTCGCCGGTCCGCGGCTGCACATCCGGCCGTTCGAGGGCCTCCCGCTGCTGTCGATCGAGCAGCCGCAGTTCGAGGGCTGGCGCCGGGTGATCAAGAGCGGCGTCGACCGCGTCGTCGCCTCGCTGGCACTCCTACTGCTCGCGCCGGTCCTGGGCTCGCTCGCTCTGGCCGTGAAGGTGAGCAGCCCCGGCCCGATCCTCTACCGCCAGGAGCGGGTCGGCCTGAACGGCACGTCCTTCACGATGCTCAAGTTCCGCAGCATGGTCGCCGACGCCGACCGTCAGCTCGACGACCTCCGCGGCGACAACATCTCCGACGGCCTGCTCTTCAAGATGCACGACGATCCGCGGGTCACGCCGGTCGGCCGGCTGCTGCGCCGGCTGTCGCTCGACGAGCTGCCCCAGCTGTTCAACGTGGTCCGCGGGACGATGTCCCTGGTCGGGCCCCGCCCGCCGCTGCCCGGCGAGGTGGCCCGCTACGACACGTCCGTGAGCCGTCGGCTGCTGGTCAAGCCGGGCCTCACCGGCTTGTGGCAGATCTCGGGCCGCAGCGACCTGTCGTGGGAGGAGTCGGTCCGCCTCGACCTGCGCTACGTCGAGAACTGGTCGCTCGCGCTCGACCTGCTCATCCTCTGGAAGACCGGCCGCGCCGTCCTGTCCCGCTCCGGCGCCTACTGAGCGCTTCCGGTCCTTCACCCCGGAGGGGTAGAGCCCCCTCTCAGATGCACCCGAACGATCTACGGTCGTCACAGCACGCGCTCCGTCGACGCCGACGGACCGCAACGGCCCAGCCGTCCTGACGTCGACCGAAACGGACTCCGCACGTGACCTCGATGGACATCGCAATGGTCGGGACCCGTGGGGTCCCCGCCCGTTACGGAGGCTTCGAGACCGCGGTCGAGGAGGTCGGCCGCCGGCTCGCCGCCGCCGGGCACCGGGTCGTCGTCTACTGCCGGACGGCGGCGAAGGACGGCGACACCGAAGCACCGGACCGCTACCTGGGCATGGACCTCGTGCACCTCCCCGCGGCGCGCAAGCGGTCGCTGGAGACCCTGAGCCACTCGGCGCTGTCCGTCGGGCACCTCCTCCGCCACCGCACCAACGCCGCGTTCGTCTTCAACGCCGCGAACGCACCGCTCCTGCCGCTCATCCGCGCCGCCCGGATCCCCGTGGCGACGCACGTGGACGGCCTCGAGTGGCAGCGGGCCAAGTGGGGCGGCGCCGGCCGGCGGTACTACCGGACCGCCGAGGCGATGGCGGTGCGCTGGTCCGATGCGCTCATCGCCGACGCCGTCGGCATCGCCGACTACTACCGCCGCGAGTTCGACGCGCCGACCGCTCTCCTGACCTACGGCGCCCCGCTCATCGCCCCCGGCTCGGAACGGCTGGCCGAGCTCGGGCTGGAACCCGGCGGCTACCACCTCGTCGTCGCCCGCTTCGAGCCCGAGAACCACGTCGACGTCATCGTCGACGGCTACCGGCGCAGCGCGGCCACGAAACCGCTGGTCGTGGTCGGGTCCGCGCCCTACTCCGACGAGTACACGGGGCGCGTGCACGCCCTCGCCGACGACCGGGTCCGGTTCCTGGGCGGGGTGTGGGACCAGACCCAGCTCGATCAGCTCTACAGCAACTGCTTCACCTACCTGCACGGGCACTCCGTCGGCGGCACCAACCCGTCGTTGCTGCGCGCGCTCGGGGGTGGGGCGGCCGTCGTCGCCTTCGACGTGGACTTCAACCGGGAGGTGACCGCCGAGGCCGGGCGCTACTGGCGCGGTGCCGACGACGTCGCCGCGGTGGTGGACGCCGCCGAGGCCGACCCCGCCGGCGTCGCCCGGGACGGCGACCGCGCCCGCGAGCTCGCCTCCGGCTACGACTGGGACGACGTCGCCGCCGGCTACGAGCAGCTGGCCCGCCGCCTGATCGCGCGTGACGTACCCGACAGGCGACCCAGCGGCCGACGCACCGCGGTTGCGCCCCTGGCGGGGAGGCCCGTGACATCCTCGGCCCGCGCGGCGGGGCGGTCATGAGCGCACTTCCGACAGCATCGAGAGCAGAGCGGTCTCCCCGTCAGCGGGGAAGGAACCGACGCGGGGGGAATGACATGACCACGACCAGCCTGAGTCCCACGGCGCCGACCGGCAGCCTCGGGGACACCCTGCGGCGGCTGTCGACGGCACAGAAGGGCGCGAAGGGGGCGCCGGCCTACTCGCGGTTCGTCAACCGCAAGCTGGGACGTGTCCTGGCCGCGCTCGCCTTCCACGCGCGGCTGACCCCCAACGCAGTCACCGGGATCAGCGCCGCGTTCACCGCGAGCGGGATCGCGCTGCTCGCGCTCGCCCGCCCCGGGTGGGGCACCGGCGTGCTGGTCTCCCTGTGCCTGGCCCTCGGCTACGCGTTCGACGCCGCCGACGGGCAGCTGGCGCGACTGCGTGGCGGCGGCTCGCCCGCGGGGGAGTGGCTCGACCACATGGTCGACGCCCTCAAGGTCTCCAGCCTGCACCTGGCGGTGCTGATCGGGCTGTACCGCTTCGAGACCGTCGAGCGGGGCCCGCTCCTGCTGGTTCCCATCGGGTTCTGCATCGTCTCCGCGGTCTTCTTCTTCGGCATGATCCTGAACGACGCACTCCGCGCCCAGCACGGCGTGGCGACCCGCGCCCAGGCGTCGGACGAACGTCCCAGCGTGTCGCGGTCCCTGCTTGTCGCCCCCACCGACTACGGCGTGCTGTGCTGGGTCTTCGTGCTGCTCGGTGCACCGGCCGTGTTCTTCTCGGTGTACTCGTTGATGTTCCTTGCGACGGGGGTCTTCCTGGTGCTGGTCTCGGTGAAGTGGTTCCGCGAGATGGGCCGGCTGCCGCGATGAGTGCCGAGTCGGGGCCCGGGACCGGGACCTCAGCGCCGGCCGACGGCCGGCGCCGGTGGCTGCTCGTCGCCCTCGCCGCGGTCGTGGTGGCTGCCCTCGTCGTGGTCTGGCTGCTCGTCCGCTCGGACGACGATCCGGGATCGGCCGTGCAGTCCGGCACGAGTTCGTCCGCGACGTCGTCGTCGACGCCGTCGGCCAGCGCGACGGAGTCGGCCTCCCCGCCGGCCCCGGGCCCGACCGATGCCAACGAACCACCCCCGGCGCTGCCTCCCGTCGCCCTGGACGCCCGCGGCGAGGTGGGCAACGGGGTCGTGGCCACCCTGCCGTCCATCGACGAGATCCAGAGCGAGGCCCAGGGGCCGGGCAACATCGCCGGTCCGGCCATCCGGGTGACCGTGCGGATCGAGAACGGCACGGCCGAAGCGGTGTCCCTCGGCGGCGTGGCCGTCAACATGTACACCGGCGCGGAGCTCACGCCGGCCTCGCCGCTGGAGGACCCGTCCCGGCGGGAGTTCACCGGGACCCTGGCGCCGGGGCAGTCCGCCGAAGGCGTCTACGTGTTCAGCGTGCCCTCGGACGCGCGGGACTCCGTGACCGTCGAGGTGGGTTACATCGCCGGCGCGCCCCTGCTGCTGTTCACCGGTCCCGTCGGCTGACGCCTGGACTGGAGCGGCGGGCCGGCGGGCACAATTTTCCGGTCCGAGGATTAGGCCAGGTCAGCAGCGGGTACGGCGTTCTGGTTTTCGCCCAGCTCACCTGAACGTCGGTCCACGATTACTCACAGTCATCAATCGGCCCCCATCAGGACCGGTTTACCTGCTCGTTCGTTCGGATGAGTGACGCGGAAGCCTCTAGCGGCCTGCCGAAAGTCACGCTTAGTATCCGCCGACACAGTCCGGGCATTTCCCGGGCGTTCGGATGTGAGAACAGCGGGGGAACCAACGATGGCTGCACGGTTGCAGATCGTGTCCAAGCAGGCTGTGGCGGCGCTTATCGGCTTGTTGCTGGTCGCGGGGGTGTTCACGTTCCTCGCCCCCGGCCAGGCGCGCGCCGACTCTGCGCCGCTCGTGCCGAGCCCGGCCACGCCGGCCACGGTGACCGCGGACGGGCTGCCCACCGTGCAGCACAACGGCGTCGCCTGGTCCCAGGTCGTCGTCGGCGACATCGTCTACGTGGCCGGCCAGTTCTCGCGGGCCAGGCCCGCCGGCGCGGCACCGGGCACGCAGGAGGTCGTCCGCAACAACCTGCTGGCCTACAACATCACCAACGGCCAGCTGGTGACGAGCTTCGCGCCCAGCCTCAACGCCCAGGCCATGGTCATCACGGCCTCGCCCGACGGCTCGCGCCTGTACGTCGGCGGCGACTTCACCAGCGTCAACGGCGTGGCCCGCAACCGGGTCGCGGCGCTGGCGCCGGTCACCGGCGCGCTCGTCACCACGTTCGCCCCGAGCGTCTCGAGCCAGGTCCGCGCTATCGCGGCGACGAACACCGCCGTCTACCTCGGCGGCAACTTCGGCTCGGTGAACGGCAACACCCGTAACCGGCTCGCCGCGGTGCAGGCCTCCAACGGCGCCATCTTGCCGTGGGCGCCTCAGCCGGGCGACGGTCCCACGTCCGGCAACTGGCACCCGAACCCGGCGAACAACACCGCCACGAGCCACGACGTGATGGCCATGGTCGCCACCAACGGCGGCAGCCAGATCGTCGTCGCCGGTCGATTCGACACCCTCAACGGTGCCGACGCCACGGGTGTCGGTGCTCTCGACGCCGCCACCGGCGCCACCCGGCCGTTCACGATCGGCACGATCATCACCAACCAGGGCGTGAACGCCTCCATCTTCAGCCTGTCCACCGACGGCACCAACGTCTACGGCACGGGCTACGACTTCTACGGCCCAGGCAACCTCGAGGGTTCGTTCGCGGTCACGGCCGACGGCGGCAACGTCATCGCCATCAACGACTGCCACGGCGACCACTACTCCGCCTTCGCGACGGGCGGCGCGCTGTACCTCGCCGGCCACCCGCACGACTGCAGCAGCGCCGCGGGCTTCCCGGAGTTCAACCCGCGGATCAACAAGTTCGCCACCGCGGTGACCATCACCGCTGAGGCCGGCGTCGTCGGCAACAACGCCTTCGGCTCCGGTCAGACCCGCGGGTTGCCGGCCGCGAAGATGCTGCCGTGGTTCCCGACCATGAGCCCCGGCAGCTACACCGGCCAGGGCCAGGCCGGCTGGAGCGTCACCGGCAACGACCGGTACGTCGTCTTCGGCGGTGAGTTCCCCCGCGTGAACGGCGTGGGCCAGCAGGGCCTGGTCCGCTACGCGATCCCGAGCCTCGCGACGAACAAGCAGGGCCCGGACTACAACGACGCGCTGCTCCCGACCGCCGTCTCACTGTCGGCCGGCACCGCCCGGATCTCGTGGCAGGCCACGTTCGACAACGACAACGAGAACCTGAAGTACCGCGTCATCCGCGCCGATCGGCCGGCCACGCCGGTCTACGAGACGACCGTCGCGTCCACCTTCTGGAACCGGCCGACCGTCGGCTTCATCGACCGTGGCCTGACCCCCGGCGCGAGCTACACCTACCGCGTCTACGCGATCGACCCGTTCAACAACCAGGCCATGCGCGGCCCGGCGACGGTGACGGTGTCCAACGCGACCGGAGGCGGCGGCCTGTACTCCGACACGGTCCTCGCCGACACGCCCAACCACTACTGGCGGCTCGACGAGGCGGCCGGTGCGGCCAAGTCCTACGACCAGGCCGGCTTCGACGACCTGAACGTGTCCGCCGGTGTCACGCGCGGCGCCGAGGGTGCCCTGGCGGGCACGCCGAACACCTCTGCTGACTTCAGCGGCGCCTCCGACGGGCTGGCGGCCACCGCCGCCGCCGTCCCGGGTCCGCAGGTCTTCAGCGTGGAGGCGTGGTTCAACACGACCACGACCAGCGGCGGCAAGCTCGTCGGCTTCGGCAATCGGAACACCGACCAGAGCGACAACTACGACCGCCACGTCTACATGACCGACGACGGCCGGCTCCGGTTCGGCGTCTACCCGGGCTTCCTGGCGACCGTCGGCAACGACACCCGCTTCAACGACGGCCAGTGGCACCACGTCGTCGCCACGCTCGGCTCGACCGGCATGGCGCTGTACGTCGACGGCCAGGTCACAGGTCAGCGCGGGGACGTCACCACCGCCCAGGACTACAACGGCTACTGGCGGCTCGGTGGCGACACCTCGTGGGAGGGCGGCACCTGGTTCGACGGCCGCATCGACGACGTTGCGACCTACCCGACCGCGCTGACGCTCACCCAGGCCCAGCGGCACTTCGCCGTCGGCAGCACCGGGCAGCCGTTCAACGAGCCTCCGACCGCTTCGTTCACGTCGTCGGCCAACGGCCTCGCGGCGTCCTTCGACGGTTCCGCTTCCGCGGACCCCGACGGCACGATCGCGAGCCGTGCCTGGGAGTTCGGTGACGGCGGTACCGGCAGCGGTGCCACCGCGACGCACACCTACGCCAATCCGGGTACCTACCGGGTGAAGCTGACGGTGACCGACAACCGGGGCGCGACCGCCACGGTGTCGCACGCCATCACCGTGCTGGCCACCGGCACCGCCGGCGGCCCGTACTCGAACGCCGTCCTCAGTGACGGCGCCGCGCACTACTGGCGGCTCGGTGAGCCGTCCGGCGCCGGCTACGACATGGCCGGCCAGGACGACCTCGTGGTCCGGTCCGGCGTGACCCGGGGGACTGCGGGCGCGATCCAGGGCGACGGCGACAAGGCCGCCACGTTCGACGGGTCGGAGTCGGGGAGTGCCTCGATGCAGACCCGGACCTCCGGGCCGAACGTCTTCAGCATCGAGGCGTGGTTCAACACGACCACGACCAACGGCGGGAAGATCGTCGGCTTCGGTAACGAGCAGGCGGGCAACTACAGCTCCAACTACGACCGCCACGTCTTCATGGACGAATCCGGCCGGCTGATCTTCGGTGTGTGGACCGGCGACGCGAGCGTCGTGTACAGCAACCCGGGGCTCAACAACGGGCAGTGGCACCACGTCGTCGCCATGCTCAGCCCGGCCGGGCTGGCCATGTACGTCGACGGTCAGCTGGCCCAGTCGCGCAGCGACATCACCGCGGGCCAGGGCTACGACGGCTACTGGCGGATCGGTGGCGACTCCACCTGGGCCGGCGCGCCGTTCTTCGCCGGCGCCATCGACGACGTGGCGATCTACCCGGCCGCGCTGTCCGCCTCGCAGGTCCAGCAGCACTACACGCTGGCCTCGAACGTGCCGCCGCCGAACCCGGCGCCGGTGGCCGACTTCACCTCCACGGTGAACGGCCTCACGGTGGACGTGGACGGCTCCGCGTCCACGGACAACGGCTCGATCGCCTCGTACGCCTGGGCCTACGAGGGTGGCGGCTCGGACACGGGAGTGACGGCGTCGCACACCTTCGGTGCCACCGGTACCTACGACGTGACGCTGACGGTCACCGACAACCAGGGTGCGACCAACTCGGTGACCAAGGAGGTCTCGGTCACCGCGCCCCCGGCCAACGTGCCGCCGAACGCGGCCTTCACGTCGACGGTCAACAATCTGAACGTCACGGTGAACGGCACGACGTCCAGCGACTCCGACGGGCAGATCAACAGCTACGCGTGGAACTTCGGTGACGGCGGTACGGCCACGGGCGCCACTCCGGCGCCGCACGCATACGCCACGGCCGGCACCTACACGATCACGCTGGTCGTCACTGACGACGACGGGGCCACCGACGACGCCACGGCGCAGGTCGCGGTGTCGGCACCGGCCGGGCCGGTCGTCGTCGCCGCGGACGCGTTCAACCGGACCGGCACCAACGGTCTGGGCACCGCCGACACCGGCGGCGCGTGGACGGCGCTCTACGGCTCGACCCGCCAGTCGGTGAACAACGGCGTCGGCACCTTCAGCCTCGCCGCGGGCACCCAGGCCGCCTCCTACCTGAACTCGGTCAGCGAGACCGGGGTCGACCTGACCAGCACCGTCTGGCTGGGTCAGCAGGCGACCGGGGGCGGCGTGAACGTCCTGATCACCGGCCGTCGGGTGGGGCTGAACCAGGAGTACCGGCTGCGGCTGCGGTTCCTCGCCAACGGGCAGGTGTGGGCGGGCTGGACCCGGCTCAACGGCTCGACGGCGGACACGCTGATCGGCGCAGAGGTGCTGCTCCCCGGTGGGGCCTACGTCGCGGGCACCCCGCTCCGCGTGCGGCTGAACGTCAGCGGCACGGGGACGACGCTGCTGAACGCGCGGATCTGGAATGCCTCGGCGGCGGAACCGACGACGTGGAACCTCGCCCGCACCGACACGACGGCGTCCCTCCAGGCCGCCGGCGGGGTCGGGGTCATGGGGTACCTGTCCGGCGCCGCCACCACGGTGCCGGTGACGGTCAATGTCGCCGCCTGGGAGGCCCGCAGGCTCGGGTGAACTGATCCCTGCGTCCCGTCGCTGGGACCGCTGGAGTCGTAAAAGCCGGGCCGCCCTCACTCAAAGTGAGGGCGGCCCGGCCGCGTAAGGAGCTGTTTTCGCTGGTCGTCACCCAGTCGTGTGACAGAAGGACTCTGGCCGAAGGATGATCGTCACGCTTAGTATTCATGCCAGAGTCCCGCGCCCGACGGCGCGTGGATCCGTAGCACGGGGGGAAACGACGATGAGTGCACTGTGGCTGACTGCGGCCAAGCAGGTGGTGGCGGGCTTCGTGAGCCTGCTGCTGGCGACCGGGGCGGCGATCACGCTGGCACCCGTCGCCGCCAACGCGGACTCGGCTCCGCTGAACCCGGCCGACCCGGGTACGCCGGTGACCGTCACCGCCGATGCGCTGCCCACGGTGCAGATCAACGGTGTGGCGTGGTCGCAGGTGGTCGTCGGCAACACGGTCTACGTCGCGGGGAAGTTCTCGACCGCGCGTCCGGCCGGCGCCGCTCCGGGGACCCAGGAGGTCACCCGCAACAACCTGCTCGCCTATGACGTCCGCACCGGCGAGCTGATCACCAGCTTCGCGCCGAGCCTGAACGCGCAGGCGATGGTCGTGACGGTCTCGTCCGACGGTTCTCGCATCTACGTCGGTGGCGACTTCTCCGCCGTCGACGGCCAGCCCCGCGCACGGGTCGCTGCGTTCAGCACCGCCACCGGTGCGCTCGTGCCCGACTTCCGGCCCAGCATGTTCGGCCAGGTCCGCGCCATCGCGGCCACGACCAGCACCGTGTACATCGGCGGGAACTTCACGGCCATCGGGTCGGCGGCGCGCAACGGCCTCGCGGCCCTCTCGGCCGCTGACGGCTCGCTGCTGCCCTGGGCTCCGCAGCCGGGCGTGGGCTCGACCAGCGGCAACCGGGTGCCCAACAATCCGGCGCTGAACGCCTCCACCAGCGACGACATCATGTCGCTGCTCCTCACCAGCGGCGACACCCAGGTCGTCGCGGCCGGCCGCTTCGACACCCTCAACGGCGTCAAGTCCACCGGCGTCGGCGCTCTGGACGCGGTCACGGGCGCCACCCGCCCGTTCGCGATCGGCAAGCTGCTGACCAACCAGGGCGTGAACTCGGCGGTCTACAGCCTCACCACCGACGGCACCCGGGTCTTCGGCACCGCCTACGACTACTACGGGCCTGGCAACCTCGAGGGCTCGTTCTCGGTGACGGCCGACGGCGGCAACATCCTGGCCATCAACGACTGCCGCGGGGACAGCTACTCGAACTTCGCGACCGGGGGGGCGCTCTACCTGGCCGGCCACCCGCATGACTGCGGCAACATCGGGGGCTTCTCCGAGCAGAACCCGCGGATCAACAAGTTCGGCATCGCCGTCAGCGTGGCCCCCGTTGGTACCGTCGGCTCCCGGACGCTGACCAACAGCAACTTCCGGGGTGCACCGGCCCCGGCGCTTCAGAACTGGTTCCCGACCATGAGCCCGGGCACCTACACCGGTCAGGCACAGGCCGGCTGGAGCGTGGCCGGCAACGACCAGTACGTCGTCTACGGCGGTGAGTTCCCGTACGTGAACGGCGTCGGCCAGCAGGGCCTCGTCCGGTACGCGATGTCCTCCATCGCCCCGAACAAGGTCGGTCCCGCGCAGAACGCCGACCTGACCCCGACGGTGTCCGCCGTCGCCCCGGGTCTCACCCGGCTCTCCTGGACCGCGACCAGCGACCAGGACAACGCGAACCTCACCTACCGGGTCTACCGGGACGGCGACACGACGACCCCGATCGGGCAGGTCACCCAGGCCTCCACGTGGTGGAACCGGCCCACTCTGCGGTTCACCGACGGCGGGCTCACCGGGGGCGACCACCGCTACCTGGTCACCGCCACCGACCCCGCGGGCAACGTGACGTCGTCCGCGTGGACCACGGTGACCGTGGCGGCCGGGGGCAGCGGCCTCCGCGCCTACGAGACCACCGTCCGCGCCGACGGTGCCAGCGGCTACTGGACGCTGGGCGAGTCCAGCCGGTCCACCGCCTACGACCACGCCGGCTCCACCGACCTCGGGGTCGGCAACGGGGTCACCGTCTCCCGTCCCGGTGCGATCTCCGGTGACACGGACACGGCCTACCGGTTCGGCGGGACCAGCAGCGGCATCGTGTACTCGCAGAACGCGACCCCGGCGCCGAACACCTTCACGGTCGAGGCGTGGTTCCAGACCACGGACAGGACCGGCGGGAAGATCGTCGGCTTCGGCAACTCCCGCACCAGCCAGAGCAACACCTACGACCGGCACGTCTACATGGACGCGCAGGGGCGGGTCATCTTCGGCGTCAACTCGAGCCTGAAGCGCACGGTGAGCAGCGCCACCGGCCTGAACGACGGCAAGTGGCACCACGTCGCCGCCTCGCTCAGCCCGGCCGGCATGGCGCTGTACGTCGACGGGAAGCTGGTCGGCTCGCGGGCCGACACGACGACCGGCTCGTCCTACAACGGCTACCTCCGCATCGGCGGTGACCGCAGCTGGTCGGGTGACTCCTGGTTCAACGGGCAGATCGACGACGTCGCGCTGTACACGGCGGCGCTCCCCGCGGACCGGGTGGCCAACCACTTCAGCCTGGGCAGCACCGGCAAGCCGCTGAACCTGGCGCCGGACGCGCGCTTCTCGTCCGCCGCCACGTACCTGGACGCGACGTTCGACGCGACCAGCTCGGTCGACACCGACGGATCCGTCGCGTCCTACGCCTGGACCTTCGGCGACGGCGGCACGGCGACCGGCGCCACGCCGACCCACCCGTACGCCGCTGCGGGCACGTACCCGGTCACGCTCACGGTGACCGACGACGACGGCGCCACGGACACGGCCACCGCGCAGGTGACGGTGCTCGCGCCGCCGCCGAACGTGACGCCGACCGCGGTGCTCGCCGCGACGTCCGACGGACTGGCCGTCTCGGTCAACTCCACGGGATCCGGGGATGCGGACGGCCACATCGTCACCTACACGTGGGACTTCGGTGACGGGTCGTCGGAGTCCGGCGCCACGGCGACGCACGTCTACGCCGCCGACGGCACCTACACCGTGCGCCTGACGGTGACCGACGAGCGTGGTGGCACCGGCACGGCCGAGCAGCAGCTCAGCGTGTTCGCGCCGGTCATCGTCGCCGCGGACGCCTTCAACCGGACCGTCACCGGCGGCCTCGGGACCGCAGACGTCGGTGGCGCCTGGACGGCCGCGTACAACGCCGTCCGGCAGTCGGTGGCGCCGGGTACCGGGACCTTCACGATGGTCCCCGGTGCGCAGGTGGGCTCCTTCCTCAACGGTGTGGCCGAGAACCGTGCCGACCTGGTGACCACGCTGTCGCTGGCGCAGGCGCCGACCGGTAACGGGCTCAACGTCCTGTTCACCGGACGCCGGGTCGCGGTCAACCAGGAGTACCGCCTGCGGCTGCGGTTCCAGGCCAACGGCACGGTCTACGCCGGGTTCACCAAGCTGGCCGGCACGGGCACCGACGTGCTGGTCGGCTCGGAGGTGACCCTGCCCGGCACGTACACCGCGGGCACGGCCCTGCGGGTCCGCCTGGTGGTCACCAGCGGCGCCGACGGCACGACGCAGCTCAGCGCCCGGGTCTCCCCGGCGACGGCGTCGGAGCCGACGGCGTGGACGCTCACGGCGACGGACTCGACCGCGTCGCTGCAGGCGCCGGGCGGCGTGGGCGTCAACGCCTACATGGCCGGCAACGCCGTCGGCACGCTGGCGGTCAACCTGTCCGGCCTCGAGGTCCGACGGGTCCGCTGACCGACCGACCGACCCGCCGGGCGGGGAACGGCGAACCTCGCCGTCCCCGCCCGGCGCGCGGCGTTTACTGGGTCCGCGCCTCAGGCGCGGAACGGGGGAACATGAACAGCGACGCCGCACAGGCCGCACCGCGGCCGGCTGATCCGCCCGTCCGGGCGCGCAGTGGCTCCGGGCGGTCCCGCCTGGTGGGTGCTGTCGTGGCACAGGGCACGCAGGCCCTCGGCGGCCTGGTCCTGTCCGTGGCCGCGGCCCGGCTCCTGGGCGCCGCCGGACTGGCGGTCTTCGCGCTCGTCTACGGCATCATCGTGCTGGCCACGGCCGTGTCCAGCGGGCTGGTCGGCGACTCCTTCGTGGTCCTCGACCGGTCGGACCCGGCAGTCCGCTCCGGTCTGGTCTGGTGGTCGGTGGGCGTGACCGGTGTGGCCGGGGCGATCGCTCTGCCAGCGGCCTGGCTCGGCGGCCTGCCGACGACCGCCGTCCTCGCCTGCGCCGCGGCCACCAGCGCCTTCATGCTGCAGGACCTCGCCCGCCGGGCACTCATGGCCGTGCGCCGCTTCTGGGCCCTGGTCGTGGTCGACGCGATCGGTATCGCGGTCACGCTGGCCGTCATCGCCGCCGGCGCCACCCGTCAGGACGCCAGCCTGGCGCTGATCCTCGCCGGTCTGGCGGTCGGCCAGGTGGTCTCCGTCGCGGTCGCGGTCTGGTTCCTGCGCCGGTCGCTGCGCCGCTGGCTGCCGACCCGGGAGAGCGACCTGCGCCAGGTGTGGCACTTCGGCAGCTGGCAGGCCGCCGGCCAGGCCATCCGGCCCACGGTCCTGACGATCATGCGCACGCTGGTCGTGGTGGTGGCCGGTGCCGCCGCCTACGGCCCGCTCGAGGCGGCGCGGGTCTACACGGCACCGCTGATCGTGCTGATCACCGGCGTGAACTCGTTCATGCTGCCGCACTACGTCGGCCGGCGGGACCGTCCGGTGACGGAGAACCTGCGCGTCGCCGACCGCACCGTCCTCGGGCTCGCGCTGGCCTGCCTCGCGCTCGGCGGCGTCGCGCTGCTCCTCCTGCCGGTCGGTGGGCCGCTCGTGACCGGTGGGGGCTTCGAGGTGCCGGCCCTCGCGGTGGCGGGCTGGTCGGTCTACGCGGCGGCCGGGGCCAGCCTCCTGCCCTATGCGGGCCTGGCGGCGGCGCTCCGTGAGCAGCGGCGTCTGCTCCTGCTGCGGTCCCTGGAGGTGCCCGGACTCCTCGTGGTCGCGCTGGTCGTCCTCCTGCTCCCCGACCACGCCGACCTGGTGCCGTTCGCGATGGCGGTGGGGCCGGCGTCGGTGGCGCTGGCCGTGCGGCAGCGGATCCTCGTGCGGATGGCTGTCGACCGTCCGGCCGGAGTTCCCGCCCCGCGCGATGAGTAACGGCTCCGCGGACCACCGCGCGGTTACAGTCGCACGGTCACCGTCCCCCGACCCGCCGGTGCGCCGTCGGCGCCCGAATGATTGGCCGCCCGTGTCCAGGGTTTCCGCTCGGCTCCTGATCGTCGGTCTCTGCCTGGTCGGCAGCACCGTCGTCTGGCGGCAGGGCACCTACTTCTCCGGGTCGGTCGACCCGGTGGTGGCCGCCAAGGGCCTGCTCAGCCTCATCGGCCTGGCGGTCGCGGTCGGCCTGGCGCAGTCGGCTCCGCGGCGCCCCGTCGGCACCGGCACGCTCTGGTTCGTCGGGGTCTTCCTGCTGTCGTCGGTGTTCGGCGCCGTCACCGGCGGGACGCTGGCGGCCAGCGGGCCGATCGTCGTCCGGGTGGCCATCCTCACCGCCACCGTCTACTTCCTGCTCCGCGCCGCACCGGCCGCCGACGTCATCCGTGCGCTCGTCCGGGCGTGCGCCGTCGTGGCGGTGGTCGCCACGGTCACAGGGGTACCGACGCTCGCCGAGGGCCGGCTGGGCGGTGGCATCCCGCCCCTGAACCCCAACGAGCTGGCCCTGCTGTCCGGCATCGTCGTCCTGGCCGCCGCCTGGCGGATCCTCCGGGGCCACGCGACGTGGCCGGGCAGCCTCACCGTGCTCGGGTTCCTGGTGATCATCTGGCTGACCGGCTCCCGCACCTCGCTGATCATGGTGCTGCTCGGTCTGGCCGTGATGACGATGTACGTCCGTCGTCCCCGCGTGGGTCTGGTCGTCACCCTGCTCTGCACCGCCGCCGTGGCCGTGCTCGTGGTCGCCACGACCGGCGTGGTGGACACCTTCGTCGAGCGCGGCGGCGACGGCACGAGCACGCTCGACTCGCGTCTCATCGCCTGGCGGGCCGCCTGGGGCTGGGCGGAGTCGGCATGGCAGATCGCCTTCGGCGGCGGCCTGTCGGTCAAGTTCATCCCGGTCGCGGGGCAGTGGTGGAACACCCAGCTCCTCGACAGCAGCTGGGTGTCGGCGCTGGTCCAGGCCGGCTGGGTGGGCCTGCTGGTCGCGCTGGCCTGGGTGCTGTGGATCTTCCGTGGCCTGCGGCTGGCGCCCCGGGAGGAGCGCATGCTGTTCACCGGGCTGGCGGTCTTCCTCGTGGGACGCAGCCTGCTCGAGAGCGGGCTGTTCGACGCGACGCCCGGATTCCTCCTCCTCGTGGCGATCTCGCTGCAGGTGGAGGGCGGGACGCGCCTGCGCGCATCCGGGCGGCGGTTGCGCTCGGCCGTGGCCGCCCCGCCCGAACGGCAGCCGGTTCCGTACGGCACCGACCCCGCCACGTCGGACCTCTCCGCGCGCACCGAGTAGCTCGCTGGTTCGCGCAAGGCCCCGTGGCGCGTCAGGTGCTCTGGAGGACCGCGTCCGTCAGTGCGGCCGAGTAGGCCTCGATGGAGAAGCGGGCCCGGGCATCGGCCAGTCCGGCACGGCCCAGCGCGGCAGCCTCCTCCGGGTGGGAGAGCAGACGGATGACCGCGTCGGCGAGCGCCTGCGGGTCGTCCGGATCGACGAGGAGCCCGGTCTCGCCGTCCTTGATCACCTCGGGCAGGCCACCGATCCGCGTGGCGACGACCGGCCGGCCCAGGAGGAGCGCCTCCACGGCCACGAGGCCGAACGACTCCACCCGCGACGGCATGAGCACGACGTCGGCGTCGGCCACGTACGGCGTCGGATCCTGGAAGCCGGTGAAATCGGTGACGTCGCTGACGCCCTCGCTCGCGGCCAGCGCGTGCAGGCCGTCGACGAGGTCCTCGTAGCCGGGATAGCCGTCGCCGACGAGCGTCAGCGTCGCGTCGAAGCCGGCCTTCCGGACCAGTGCGGTCGCCCGGATGGCGATGTCCTGGCCCTTGATCGCCGACAGCCGGCCGACGACGACGAGGCGTCGCGAGCCCGACTTGGGGCCCTGCGGCACGGTGGCGGACCGGGAGGGCTCCCGCACGCCGTTGTGCAGCACGCGGCTGCGACGGGCGACCCGTTCCCCGAGGGAGGACCTGATCCAGGCGAGGGTCCCCTCGCTGTTGGCGAGGACGAGGTGGGCCGCGAGCAGCGGCGACAGGAGCAGCGCGCTGGACGTGCGTGACATCTCCGGCACGCTCTCGTGCAGGTGGCAGACGACGCGGGTCCTGCTCAGCCGGCCGGCGATCAGCCATTCCGGCGCGGCGATCGTGCTCACGTAGAGGACGGCCGGACGCCGCGAGCGCAGCCACGCCGTCAGGGTGGCCACCGAGCGGAGGAACCGGACGAGGAAGACCAGCGCCTTCCACGGCGTCCTGAGCTCGACCTTGCGGAGGACCGGGAAGTCCATGATCTCGTGGGTGATGCCCCGGCCGGCCACCGCGTCGACCAGGGGTCCCTGCTTGGACAGGACGACCAGGACATCGGGGGCCATCGTGGCGATGCTCTCGAGGAACATCCGGTCACTGCCGTAGAGGTCCGCGTGCGGGTGCACCGCGATGATCGTGGGACCGGGAACGTGCGTCGTCATCGCGGCCTCCCTTCTTCACGTCGGACGCGGCTCAGTGCCGGCGCCTGGGGCGGTGCTCATCGGGCAGTGGTCATCGAGCGGTGCTCGCGGCCGCGCGGCACCTCCGGCGCGTCCGCGTGGCGGGCGACCGTCGCTCGACGGGGCCGGCCGTCCGGCCGCGGCGGATGCGCCGGGCCGGACGGTCGGACTCCGCTGATCAGCGGTTGTGCGCGGTGGCACTCCCGAAGATCTTCGTCTTGACCTTGACCGCGGTGTCGTAGTGCCGGGCAAAGGCACGCTTCAGCGGCCCAGCCGCCTCCGGCGACCAACCGGTCGTCCGCGCGACCTGGCTGCCCTCGGCCACGAGCTCGTAGGCGTAGGTGGCGATGGACTTCCGGGTGACGCCGGGCGGGAGCGTCATCTTCTTGAACCCGTGGAACGTGTGGTCGTCGGTCACCATGATCAGTCCACGGTTGAACACCGGCTCGATCGCCCGGGGCTTCTCGTCCGGGCTCGCCTTGATGAGCAGCTTGCCGTCGTACTCGGGCTTCCAGTCCTTGTTCAGGTACAGCAGCACGTTGAGCGTCCGCAGCCAGTTCGAGTGGAGCGGGTGCATGTTGAAGTCCACGTGGGTGTCCAGGAAGCCGCCGTCGCCGCTCTGGTGGAAACCGCCGCCGTGGAAGGCCGGGTCGACGAACAGGTCCTTACCGGTCAGCGTGCTGATGAACTGCTTGAACTGGTCACCCATGAGCGCGTCGTAGAAGGCCTTGCTCGTCGGGCCCTGCTCCGCGACGCTGGACAGCTCGTGCTTGTCGCCGAAGACGTAGTCGCGCGACTTGGGCATCGCGTCGGGCTTGGGGAATTCCTGCAGCAGCTGCTCAGCAGTCGCGGTGTCGAGAAAGTCGTCGATGACCAGGAGCGGGAAAGGATCGCCTGCCTGGAACTCCGGTGCGAGCTCCTCGGCCCGATCAATCCATGCGTTGAACATCGCTACTCCTGTTGTGATTGCCTGCCAGGTCCGTGGAGGCGTCCCACCATCAAGGAGGCGCCCCGTACAGCGACGATAGCTCCAAAGATCGACACTCCGATACGACGATTGACCCCTTGGGGGGACGCAGGACCGCGCCAAGTCGCGGTGTGTGACGGAGGACAAATCCTCTCTCCACAGGGAGTCGGGACATCGCGGTCGAACGGGTCGTCCAGGGCGGTTGGCGGCTCCTGAAAATGGTCGGCCGGAAGCGCTGCGGCCGGCCGCGGGGGAGCGGGACGACGCGTCAGCGCGTCGGCTTGCTGCCGCGGTTCTCGGTGCCGAGCAGCGGGCGGGCGCGCACGGCGGTGGCCGTGTTCGCGTTGCCGGCCGGGGGCGCCGGCGGGGTGCCCATCCGCACCGCGCTGGAGGACCGGTCGCCGGTCTCCGCCGGATCGGAATCGGAATCGGTGGACCGTCCCGGACGCCCGGCAGGAGCGGCCGCGAGGAAGCCCGGCGCAGCCGCCCGGCGGCCCCGCTGGCGCCTGGTCAGGACGACGGCGAGGGGCCGGATCGCCACGGTGCGGAGAATCGCGCGCACCTCCCGCAGGTCGGCGGCGACGACGCGGCCGCTGCGCACCACCAGGACGACGCCCGCGCAGTCCTGGGCGACGCGGCGCCAGACCTTGAGCGGCGCCATCGGGTTCCCGACGTCGATGCGGACCCGGGCGTCGGGGTCGGATTCCGGACCGGTGGTGTCGGGGTCGTACTCGGCCGTGGCCGCTGCGACGCCCCGCACCTTCAGTTCGTCGACGACCTCGGCGGCGAACTCGAGGACCGCGCGGCGCGCGGTCGGCGCCGGTGTCGGCGACAGCAGCAGGATGCGCACCGGCCGCTCCTCCGCCATCAGCTCCAGGCGGCGGGCCAGGGCGCTCGCCGGCCGGCCGGCGAGCGGACTGCGGCGCGCCCGGCCCGGCGGGGCGGTCAGGACGTGCACGTCCTCGTCCTCGCCCCAGGCCTCACGGATGTCCCGGTCGTCGTAGAGGGCGGTGCTCATCCGGCTGCGGGCGATGGCCAGCGCGATGCCGAACAGCAGGCCCACCACGAAGCCCAGTCCCATGACGTACAGCGAGGAGGGGCCGGAGGGGGAGGTCGGCTCGGTGGCGGGGTCGG
>NZ_SPQK01000030.1 GCF_004570875.1 Blastococcus sp. CT_GayMR16
GCGGTGCTCATCCGGCTGCGGGCGATGGCCAGCGCGATGCCGAACAGCAGGCCCACCACGAAGCCCAGTCCCATGACGTACAGCGAGGAGGGGCCGGAGGGGGAGGTCGGCTCGGTGGCGGGGTCGGTGACGGTGAGGGACACCGGCGAGGGGCCGGACTCCGTGCGCTCGAGCGCCTCGACGACCTGGGCGAACTCCTCGGCGACGGCGTTCGCCAGATCGGCTGCCTGAGCGGGGTAGTCGCTGGTGGCCGTGATCACGATCTGCGAGGTGTCGACGGGGTTGCTGGCCGTGATGTGCTGCCGGACCTCGGCGAACGGCGCCTCGATGCTCAGCCGGTCCATGACCGGTCCGAGCACCGCACGGCTGACGGCGATGTCGGGGTAGCTCTTCACGCGCTGGCTCACGAACTGGGACGTGCCCGTGGAGGAGCTGGCGACGAAGACCTGTGCGCGCGCCTCGTAGGTGGGCGCGCTGAGCTGGAGGATCTGGGCGGCGATCGCGACGCCGAGCAGCGTCGTCGCGACCCAGGAGAGCCAGTGCCGGCGGAGCGCCGCCAGGTAGTCCTTGAATTCCATGTCGTCCTCCGTCCGCGCCTCGGACTGAGGAGCACCTGGTCCTTCTGGTCACCCCCGCTGTCGTCGGGCCTGACTCCGAACGGTAGTCGCACGCTGCGGGAATGCCCTTTCCGGAACGGCCCGGCTCACCCCATCCGGGGAGGCGTCCGGACCGGACTGTCGTGCGGGCGGGGATGTCGGCGACCCTGGGGGGCGTCCCTGCCGGAGGCGCATTCTCCGATCGGGTGAGTCGATTCACCATGTTCACCGTGGGTGAGCAAGTTCCGGTAACTTCCGCTTGGCACGGCCTGGGAAAGCAGCGCGACAGCTCCTCAGGTCACTCAGAGTAAGCGAATGGCGCCACGCCGCAGCTGCGGCCGGGCCTACGAACGGCAACGGGGGAGACACGGATGAGTCTGATCGGATATGCGCCAGGCGCCTACGATCTCTTCCACATCGGCCACCTCAACATCCTTCGGCACGCCGCCGAGAACTGTGACCGGCTCATCGCGGGCGTCGTCTCCGACGAGATGCTCCTGCTCACCAAGGGCCGGGCGCCGGTGATCCCGCTGGCCGAGCGCATGGAGATCGTCCGCAACCTGCGGTTCGTCGACGACGTCCATGCCGAGGTGGTCCCGGACAAGCTCGACACCTGGCGCCAGGTCGGCTTCGACGTCATCTTCAAGGGCGACGACTGGCGGGGCACCCCCAAGGGCGAGCGCCTGGAGCGGGACTTCGCCAAGGTCGGCGTCGAGGTGCGGTACTTCCCGTACACGATGCACACCTCGAGCACGATCCTGCGCAAGGCGCTCGCCGCCATCGACGCCCAGGAGCCCGTGGGCCGCGTCGCCCGCGCCCTCACCTCCTGACAGCCGCGACGGGGCCGGTCTGACCCGGCCCCGCTGCAGGGGCCCGCGGCGAGCGAGCGAGCCGTGGGGGGCAGCGGGGTCCTTACACTGGGGATCCGGCCCCTCGTCGCGTCCGGCGGCAGGTGTGCGGCCACCGATCTTCAGGAGTCATAGGCGTGACCTTGCGCGGCGTGCTCGACGTCGTCCTCACCGATCCCGGCATGGCCCGCGTGGTGGCCTCGGCCGGCCGGGCGAGCCTCGCGATCACCGCCCCGCCCCCCGTGCAGCCCCTGGTCGCCGCCGCGCTCGCCGCGCAGCAGCCCGGCGCGGGAGTGCCGGTGCTCGTGGTCACCGCCGGCGAGCGGGACGCCGACCAGGTGGCCGACCTGCTCCGCTGCTTCGTGCCCGGCCGGCGGGTGGAGACCTTCCCCGCCTGGGAGACGCTGCCGCACGAGCGGCTCAGTCCCCGCGCCGACACCGTCGGCCGCAGGCTCGCCGTCCTCCGCGACCTCACCCACCCCGGCGACAACGGGACCATCGACGTCCTGGTGGCCCCGGTGCGCAGCGTGCTGCAGCCGCTGGCACCCGGCCTGAGTGACCTCGTCCCCGTCGAGCTGAAGCCGGGCGACTCCGCCGACCTCGAGGACGTCGCCCGGGCCCTCGTCGACGCCGCCTACACGCGGGTGGAGCTCGTGGAGAAGCGCGGCGAGTTCGCCGTCCGAGGCGGCCTGCTCGACGTCTTCCCGCCCACCGAGCCGCACCCGGTGCGCGTCGAGTTCTGGGGCGACGAGGTCGACGAGCTGCGCTACTTCTCCGCGGCCGACCAGCGGTCGCTGGACGAGCGTCCCGAGCGACTGTGGGCACCCCCGTGCCGCGAGCTGCTCCTGTCGCCGGAGGTGCGCGAACGCGCCGCGGCCCTCGCCGTCGAGCACCCGGAGCTGCTCGAGGTCCTCGGCAAGCTCGCCGAGGGCATCGCGGTGGAGGGCATGGAATCCCTCATCCCGGCGCTCATCGGAGGTGCGGAGATGCAGCTGCTCACCGACCTGGTCGCGCGCGGCACGCACGTGCTGGTCTGCGACCCCGAGCGGGTGCGCAGCCGGGCAGCCGACCTGGTGCGCACCGCCGAGGAGTTCCTCGCGGCGTCGTGGTCGACGGCGGCCAGCGACAAGGACGGAGTGGGCAAGGCTCCTGTCGATCTCGGGGCGTCGTCCTTCCGCGACCTGGCCGAGGTCGAGACCGCGGCCCGCATCCGCGGCCTGCCGTGGTGGACCACCGGCGCGTTCACCCTCCACTCGGACGACGACGACGAGCACGTCACCCTCGACGCCACGACCGTGGACCGCTTCTCCGGCGACGTCCCGAAGGCGGTCGAGCAGGTGCGCAGCTGGTCGCGCGACGGCTGGCGGGTCGTCGTCACCTTCGCCGGCCCCGGCCCGGCCCAGCGCGCCGCCGACCAGTTCGCCGAGGCCGACCTCGGCGTCCGCCTCGTCCCCGACATCGCCGCTGCCCCGGACGCCGGGATGACCCACGTGACCCAGGGCAACCTCGAGTCGGGGTTCGCGTTCCCGGGGGTCGGTCTCGCGCTGCTCACCGAGCACGACCTGACCGGCCAGCGCGGCACCTCGATGCGCGAGGCGTCGAAGATGCCGGCCCGCCGCCGCAACGCCGTCGACCTCGTGCAGCTGCAGCCCGGCGACCTCGTCGTCCACGAGCAGCACGGCATCGGCCGCTATCTCGAGATGATCAGCCGGACGGTCAACGGCGGGCAGCGCGACTACCTGATCGTCGAGTACGCGCCGTCGCGGCGGAACCAGCCGCCGGACCGGCTGTTCGTGCCCACCGACGCCCTCGACCAGCTGACCCGCTACGTGGGCGGCGAGGCCCCCGCGCTGTCGAAGCTCGGCGGCGCCGACTGGAAGAACACGAAGAGCAAGGCGCGCAAGGCCGTCAAGCAGATCGCCGCCGAGCTCATCCGGCTGTACTCCGCGCGGATGGCGAGCAAGGGGCACGCGTTCGGCCCCGACACCGTCTGGCAGCGCGAGCTCGAGGACGCCTTTCCGTTCCAGGAGACCCCCGACCAACTCGGCGCCATCGACGAGGTCAAGGCCGACATGATGCTGCCGGTCCCGATGGACCGGATCATCTGCGGCGACGTCGGCTACGGGAAGACCGAGATCGCGATCCGGGCGGCCTTCAAGGCTGTGCAGGACGGCAAGCAGGTCGCCGTCCTGGTGCCGACGACGCTGCTGGCCAACCAGCACTTCAAGACCTTCTCCGAGCGCTTCGCCCAGTTCCCGGTGACCGTCGCCGTCCTCTCCCGGTTCCAGTCGAAGACCGAGAGCGACGAGGTCGTCCGCAAGCTGGCCGCCGGCGAGATCGACGTGCTGGTCGGCACCCACCGGCTGCTGCAGCCGACGACCCGGTTCAAGGACCTCGGCCTGGTCATCGTCGACGAGGAGCAGCGGTTCGGCGTCGAGCACAAGGAATACCTGAAGGCCATGCGGACGGCGGTCGACGTCCTGTCGATGTCGGCCACCCCCATTCCGCGCACGTTGGAGATGAGCCTGACCGGCATCCGCGAGATGTCGACGATCCTGACCCCGCCCGAGGAGCGGCACCCGGTGCTCACCTATGTGGGCGCCTGGGACGACAAGCAGATGGCCGCCGCGATCCGCCGGGAGCTGCTGCGTGACGGCCAGGTGTTCGTGATCCACAACCGGGTGCAGTCGATCGACAAGGCGGCGGCGAAGATCCGCAACCTGGTGCCCGAGGCGCGCGTCGCGGTCGGCCACGGCCAGATGAAGGAGCACGAGCTCGAGCGGATCATGGTCGGCTTCTGGGAGAAGGAGTACGACGTCCTGGTCGCGACCACGATCGTCGAGTCGGGCCTGGACATCCCGAACGCCAACACCCTGATCGTCGACCGGGCCGACACCTTCGGGCTCTCGCAGCTGCACCAGATCCGGGGCCGGGTCGGCCGGGGTCGGGAGCGGGCGTACGCCTACTTCACCTACGACCCCACGCGGCCGCTGACCGAGACGTCGGTCGACCGGCTCACGACCATCGCGCACAACACCGACCTCGGGGCCGGCATGGCCGTGGCGATGAAGGACCTCGAGATCCGCGGGTCCGGCAACCTGCTCGGCGGCGAGCAGTCGGGGCACATCGCCGGCGTCGGCTTCGACCTCTACGTCCGGCTGGTCGGCGAGGCGGTCGCCGACTACCGCGCGCAGGCCACCGGGGAGTCGCCGGCGGTGGAGCCCGCCGACGTGCGGGTCGACCTGCCGGTCGACGCACACCTGCCGCACGACTACATCCCGGGCGAGCGGCTGCGCATGGAGGCCTACCGCAAGGTCGCCTCGGTGCACGACGACGCGCAGGCCCAGGCGGTGCTCGACGAGCTCACCGACCGGTACGGCACGCCGCCTGCCCCGGTGCTCAACCTCCTCGCCGTCGCGCGGTTCCGCGGTGCGGTGCGCGCGCTCGGCATCACCGAGGTGTCGCTGCAGGGTCGCGCCATCCGGATCAGCCCCGTCGTGCTTCCCGAGTCCAAGCAGATGCGGCTGGCCCGGCTGGCCGACGGCGCGTCCTACAAGGCCGCCGTCGAGACGATCTCGCTCAAGGTGCCGGTCGGGCCCGACCGGCGGACCCCGCTGCGCGACATCGCCCTGCTGGACAACCTCCAGTCGGTGCTGCGCGCCGTCATCGAGCAACCGGTCGCCGCTTGACGCTCCGGTTCCGGGCTCCCTGCGTCGGGGGTCCTGCCGGGTGTGGGATTCTCCGGACGTGCTGAAGCGTCGCGTGCCCCGGGTGCTCGTGTCCGGGTTCCTCCTGGCCGTCGCGGTGTCGGGGCTGTCCGCCTGCCGGACGTCGCCGAACGTCGCCGCCTACGTCGGCGACTCGCAGGTGACGGTCACGGAGCTGGACTCCGCCGTCGCCGACCGGCTGGCCGACGAGAACATCGCGGCCTACGCCGAGGGGAACGAGGAGGAGTTCACCCGGCGCGTGCTGTCCCTGCTGGTCCAGGAGGAGGTCTACGCCGCCGCGGCCGAGCGCTACGACCTGCAGGTCGGCAACAGCGCCGTGCGCACCCGCATCTCCGATCTGCTCGGCGACGACGATCCCGACGACGTCTACAGCCAGCTCGCGCAGCAGGGCATCGGCCGCGACGACGTCTTCGAGAACGTGCGGCAGTCGCTGGTGCGCCGGGGCATCGCCGAGGCCGAGGGCGAGCCCGACGGGCTGGACCCGGCGGCACTGCAGGCGCGGTACGCCGAGGTCCGCGAGGACCTGGCCCAGGTGTCCTTCGGCTACATCGTGGTGCCGGACGACGCCACCGCCGCCGGCGTGCTCGCCCAGCTGACCGCCGACCCGGCGAGCTATCCCGCGCTGGCGGCGCAGTACCCCCGCCTCAGCCTCCCCACGGTCGAGGCACGGTCCCCGGAGGAGGTGCCGGCGGCTCTCGCCGAGGGGATCGCGGCGGCGGCGCCCAACACCGGCTTCGCGGGTCCTGTCGCGGACGTCGAGGGCGTGGTGGTGACGTTCGTGGCGGGCAAGGTCTACCCGCCGTTCGAGGAGGTCCGCCCTCAGCTGGAGAAGGAGGCCACCACCGCGATCGACGCAGTGGCGAACGAGGTGCTCGAGGACGTCCGGAATGACGTCGGCGTGACCGTGAACCCGCGCTACGGGGTCCTGGAGGACGGCAAGCTCGTCGCCGGTGGCGGCGGCGTCGTCGACATCCTCGGGGACGACGCGGCGAGCACGGCCACGGACCCGGCAGCGACCCCCGCCGGCTAGGACGCGGGCGTCGCGGAGACTGGTCGCGTGCCCGTCCACTCCGTCGTCACCGTCAGCCCCCGTCTCCCCGGCCTGCTGAACCCGGCCGGCTGGCGCGCCCTCTCCGTGGGTCGTCCGCTGGTCACGCTGCCGTCCGCGGCGGCCACCGCGGACGCCCTGCGCACCGAGGGGTGGACGGTCACCGACCTGCCCGACGCCGCCGCGGCGGCCGCGCTGACCGAGGACGTCGTCGTCCTGGCCGCCCCGGGGGACACCGTCGACGCGCCGAACGTCGTCGACGGCGCCCCGGAGCCCGCCGGGGTCCGGCTGCTCGACGTCGTCGCCGTCATGGACCGGCTGCGCTCGCCCGGCGGCTGTCCGTGGGACGCCGAGCAGACGCACGCCTCCCTGCGTGGCTATCTGCTCGAGGAGGCCCACGAGGCCTACGACGCGATCGTGGACGACGACCCGGTGGCCATGCGCGAGGAGCTCGGCGACGTCCTACTGCAGGTGGTCTTCCACGCCCGGGTGGCCGCCGAGGCCGCGCCGGACCGCCGGTTCGACGTCGACGCCGTCGCCGGTGACCTGGTCGACAAGCTGGTGCGCCGGCATCCGCACGTCTTCGGCGATGCCGGCCCGCGCGACGTCGCCCAGGTCGAGGCCGGCTGGGAGGAGATCAAGCAGGCCGAGAAGCAGCGGCGCTCCCCGACCGAGGGCGTCTCGCGCTCGCAGCCGGCCGCCTCGTGGGGGGCCGCACTGGTCCGGCGCGCGGGGCGGGCGGGCCTGTCCACCCCGGCGGCCGCCGAGCTCGAGGTGGGCAGCCCCGAGGAGCTGGGGGAACGCCTGTTCGCCGTCGTCACCGCCGCCGAGCAGCGCGGCTGGGACGTGGAGGACGCCCTCCGGGAGGCCGTCCGTCGCTACGCCGGTGAGCTCGACGCCGAGGCGGCCGCCCGCACCGTGCCCGACCGCTGAATCCCGGTACCGACAGCACGGGGGGCGAGGCGTTCACGGCCGTCGTCGCAGGCTGGTTAGGCTGCCCCCGTGCCCAGCATCGACGCCGTAGGCGCGCGGGAGATCCTCGACTCGCGCGGAAACCCCACCGTGGAGGTCGAGGTCGCCCTCGACGACGGGACGATCGCCCGGGCCGCCGTGCCCAGCGGCGCGTCCACGGGTGCCTTCGAGGCGGTGGAGCTCCGCGACGGCGGGAGCCGCTACGGCGGCAAGGGCGTCACCAAGGCCGTCGACGGCGTCCTCGACGTCATCGGGCCCGAGCTGGTGGGCTTCGAGGCCAGCGAGCAGCGCCTGATCGACCAGCGGCTGATCGACCTCGACGGCACCCCGGACAAGTCCCGCCTCGGCGCGAACGCGATCCTCGGCGTGAGCCTCGCCGTCGCCCGGGCGGCCGCCGACTCCGCGGGCCTGCCGCTGTTCCGCTACGTCGGCGGACCCTCGGCCCATCTGCTGCCCGTGCCGATGCTGAACATCCTCAACGGTGGCGCGCACGCCGACAGCAACGTCGACGTCCAGGAGTTCATGATCGCCCCGATCGGCGCCGGCACGTTCGCCGAGGCGCTGGCGATGGGCACCGAGACCTACCACGCCCTGAAGTCGGTCCTGAAGAAGGACGGGCTGTCCACCGGCCTCGGCGACGAGGGCGGCTTCGCACCGAGCCTGTCCAGCAACCGCGCCGCGCTCGACCTCATCGTCCGGGCCGTCGAGCAGGCCGGCTACAGCGTGGGCACCGACATCGCGTTCGCCCTCGACGTGGCGGCGACGGAGTTCCACAGCGCGGACGGGTACGCCTTCGAGGGCAAGACGCTGACCGCCGGTGACCTCACCGACTACTACGCCGACCTCGTGGCGAACTACCCGATCGTCTCGATCGAGGACCCGCTGTCCGAGGAGGACTGGGAGGGCTGGGTGGCCCTCACCGACGCGCTCGGCGACCGGGTGCAGATCGTCGGCGACGACCTCTTCGTCACCAACCCGACCCGGCTGGCCGACGGCATCGCCCAGGGCGCGGCGAACGCGCTGCTGGTGAAGGTCAACCAGATCGGCACCCTCACCGAGACCCTCGACGCGGTCAACCTGGCCCACCGCAGCGGCTACCGCTGCATGATGAGCCACCGCTCCGGCGAGACCGAGGACACCACCATCGCCGACCTCGCCGTCGCCACCGACTGCGGGCAGATCAAGACCGGTGCCCCGGCGCGCAGCGAGCGGGTCGCGAAGTACAACCAGCTCCTGCGGATCGAGGAAGAGCTCGACGACGCCGCCCGCTACGCGGGGGCGGCCGCCTTCCCGCGCCTGGTGGGATGAGCGGCACCTGATGAGCAATGCCCGCGGACGGCGGGGCGGGCCCCCGGCCGACGGACGGCGCACGACCGGCCGCGTCCCCCGCGTGCACTCGACCCGGCCGGTGCGGACCGGGCTGCGGTCCGGCGCGACCAGCCGGCCCGGCCAGCGGCGCCCGGGGCGACGGACGGCGCGGAGCTCGGCTGTCGCGGGCGTCCGGCGCCGTCCGCTGTTCACCGGCCGGGCGGTGCTGCTGGGGGCGCTGGTCCTCCTGCTCGCGCTGACTCTTGCGGGCCCGGTCCGCCAGTACGTGGCCGGCCGCGCGGAGCTCGTCCAGCTCGCCGCCGAGGGCCGGGAACTGGACCAGCGCGCGGCGGAGCTCCAGGCCCAGCTGGAGCGCCAGGCCGACCCCGCCTACGCCGAGCGGCAGGCCCGGGAGCGGCTCACCTACGTCCTGCCCGGTGACCGGCTGGTCGTGGTGGTCGACGGCCGGACCGTCGAGGGCGATGCCGACAACCTCCCGGCCGCGGACACGGCCGCCGACCCGGTGCCCTGGTACGAGGGACTGCTGGAGTCGGTGGCGGTCGCCGACGGCGAACCGTGACCGAACCGGTCACCGGCGACGACCGCACGATCATCGCCCGGCAGCTCGGCCGGCCACCGCGGGCGCTGGTGGCCATCGCGCACCGGTGCCCGTGCGGGCAGCCCGACGTCGTGGAGACCTCGCCCCGGCTGGAGGACGGCACGCCGTTCCCGACGCTGTACTACCTGACCTGCCCGCGGGCGACCGCCGCGGCCAGCCGGCTCGAATCCGCCGGCCGGATGCGCGAGTGGCAGGACGAGCTGGCCACGAACCCCGAGCTGGCGGCGGGGTACCAGGCGGCGCACGAGGCGTTCCTCGCCACCCGGGACGCCCGCGACGTCCTGCCGAACCGCATGAGCGCCGGCGGGATGCCCGACCGGGTCAAGTGCCTGCACGCCCTGGCCGCGCACGCACTGGCGGCCGGCCCCGGCGTGAACCCCATCGGCGACCGCGCGGTCGCCGAGATGGGGGAGTGGTGGGCGGCCGGGCCGTGTGCCCAGCCGTCGGAGGACGGCGCATGAGCCGGGTCGCGGCCATCGACTGCGGCACCAACTCCATCCGGTTGCTCGTCGCCGACGTCCCGCCGGCCGGTGCCCACACCGACCTGCTGCGCCGCATGGAGGTCGTCCGGCTCGGGCAAGGCGTGGACGCCACGGGCCGGCTCGCCCCCGAGGCGATCGAGCGCACCCGGAAGGTGCTCGCCGAGTACGCCGCGCAGGCGCGCGACCTGGGGGCGACCCGGGTGCGCATGGCGGCCACAAGCGCGACCCGGGACGCCGCCAACCGGCAGGACTTCGAGGACATGGTCGTGCGCACCCTGGGCCAGCCACCCGACGTGATCACCGGCCACGACGAGGCGAACCTGTCCTTCCTCGGCGCGACCGCCTCGCTGGACGCCGCGGCGCAGGCGCACGGCAACCCCGCGCCCCGCTCGCCGTACCTCGTCGTCGACATCGGGGGTGGGTCGACCGAGTTCGTCCTCGGCGACGGCAGCGGCGTGCGCGCGGCGCGATCGGTCGACATCGGCTGCGTCCGGCTCACCGAGCGCCACCTGCACGACGACCCCCCGTCGGCCGAGCAGGTCCGCCGGTCGGAGGCGGACATCCGGGCCGCGCTGGCCGAGGTCATCGCTGAGGTGCCGGTGGCCGAGGCGGCCACCCTGGTGGGGGTCGCCGGGTCGGTGACGACGGTCGCCGCCATCGCCCTCGGTCTGCCGGGCTACGACCCGGACGCCATCCACGGCTCGCGGATCGGCGTCGACGCCGTCCGCACGGTCAGCGCCGACCTGCTCGCTGCCACGCGTGAACGCCGCGCGGCCATGCCGGTCATGCACCCGGGGCGGGTCGACGTCATCGGGGCCGGCGCACTGGTGCTGCGCGTGCTAATGGACGAGTTCGGGCTCGACGAGGTGGTCGTGAGCGAGCACGACATCCTCGACGGCATCGCCCTGCGGCTCGCCCGGAGCTGACCGGGATGGCCCTGGACGCCGGGGGGTTCCCGGTTACGCGCACGCCGGCCGGTGTCGTGCGCGCCGCCCGCAGCACCCCCGACCTGGCCACGCTCGACGCGCGGGTGTCCGGCTGCTACGCCTGCCCCCGGCTGGTCGCCTGGCGCGAGGAGGTCGCGCAGGTCAAGCGTGCGTCGTTCCGCGACTGGGACTACTGGGGACGCCCGGTGCCCGGCCTCGGCCCGGCCGACGCGCGGATCGCCGTCGTCGGCCTCGCCCCGGCGGCGCACGGCGGGAACCGGACCGGGCGGGTGTTCACCGGCGACCGCAGCGGGGACTGGATCTTCGCCGCGCTCTGGCGGGCGGGCCTGGCCAGCCAGCCGACGTCCACGCACGTCGGCGACGGGCTGGAGCTGACCGACGTTCGGGTCGCGGCGGCGGTCCGCTGCGCCCCGCCGGCCAACGCGCCGACGCCGGAGGAGCGGGACACCTGCTCCCCGTGGCTCGCCCGCGAGCTGGCCCTGCTCCCGCGGCTGCGGGTGGTCGTCGTCCTCGGCGGGTTCGGATGGACGGCGCTGTGGCCGGTGCTCGCGGCCGCCGGGTACGAGCTGCCCCGGCCACGGCCGGCGTTCGGGCACGGCGTGGAGGTCGAGCTGACCGGGCCGCGGGGTCCGCTCACCCTGCTCGGGAGCTACCACGTGAGCCAGCAGAACACCTTCACCGGCCGGCTCACCGAGCCGATGCTCGACGCCGTCCTGACCCGGGCCACGGACCTGGCGCGGACCGTCCCCGGCGGGATCTCTCACCCTGTCGCCGGGCCGCCCCGGGCCTAGGCTGCCCGGCATGGCGCAACGTCCGGTGATCCTGGTCGTGGGCGGCGGGTACGTCGGCCTCTACACCGCTCTGTCGCTGCAGCGGAAGCTCTCCCGCGGGCGGGCGGAGATCGTGGTCGTCGACCCGCAGCCGCACATGACCTACCAGCCCTTCCTGCCCGAGGCGGCCGCCGGCTCGGTGGAACCCCGGCACGTGGTGGTGCCGCTCCGGCCGACGCTGAACCGCTGCCGGGTGATCACCGGCGCGGTGATCGGCCTGACCCACCGGGAGAAGCGGGCCCGAATCGCGCCGGTCGAGGGCACGACGTTCGAGCTGTCCTACGACGTCCTCGTGATGGCCGCCGGATCGGTCGCGCGAACGCTGCCGATCCCCGGACTGGCCGAGCACGGCATCGGGTTCAAGACCGTCGGGGAGGCCATCTACCTGCGCAATCACGTCCTCGCCCGGCTCGACGCCGCCAGCTCGACCGACGACCCGCAGGTACGCACCCGCGCGCTCACCTTCACGTTCGTGGGCGGTGGCTACGCCGGCATCGAGGCCTTCGCAGAGCTGGAGGACATGGCCCGGTACGCCATCGAGCACTACTACCCGCGGCTGTCGGCGGCCGACATGCGGTGGGTGCTCGTCGAGGCGACCGGGCGGATCCTGCCCGAGGTCGACCTGGACATGGGCGCGTGGACGGTCCGCCAGCTCACCGAGCGGGGCATGGACGTGCGGCTCAACACCCGGCTGGAGTCGGTGTCCGACGACGGCGTCGTCCGGCTCAGCGACGGGGAGGAGTTCCCCAGCGAGACCCTCGTCTGGACGGCGGGCACGAAGCCCAACCCGATGCTGGCCGAGACCGACCTGCCGGTCGACAGCCGCGGCCGCGTCGAGTGCGAGGCGACGCTGCAGGTGCGGGGCATGGACGACGCCTGGGCGGCCGGTGACCTGGCGGCGGTCCCGGACCTCACGAAGGACGAACCCGGCGCCACGACCGCGCCCAACGCGCAGCACGCCGTCCGGCAGGCCAAGCACCTGGCGGACAACATCGTCGCCGTCCTCGCTGGGAACGACCCGACGCCCTACCGGCACAAGTACGTGGGATCGGTGGCGAGCCTCGGCCTGCACAAGGGTGTCGCGCAGGTCTACGGAGTGAAGGTCAAGGGCTGGCCCGCCTGGTTCATGCACCGCGGCTACCACGTCAGCCGGGTGCCCACATTCAACCGGAAGGCACGAGTGGTCGCGGACTGGACGCTGGCCTCGCTGTTCCGCCGCGAGGTCGTGTCCCTCGGTCAGCTGCAGGACCCGCGCCGGGAGTTCGTCTTCGCCGCGAACACCGGCCGGGCCGGCCAGCTGCCACCCCCGCGGACCGACCAGGCGACGGCGCTGCCACCGACCGGCACCGCCTGAGCGCTCGGTAGCGTGGCGCAGCGTTGAACTTCGCGGATCTTGTGGGGTGATGGCGGCAACTCGTTGAGGAGTCGCCGCTGTGTCGATCACTACCCTTGCTCTGACTGCGGAGCTGCCTGGGCTCGGTGAGTCGCTGACCTGGTCGCAGCTGGAGGCGTGGGCGGTGGCGATGCGCGAGGAGCTGCCCGCGGCGGCGCTGGCCGCCGCACTGGAGGACCTGCAGGACCGGCTGATCGATCAGGTGTGCGGCCGGAAGTGGTTGCCGGTGCGGGACCTGCCGGCGCCGTTCGGCTGTCCGGGCTGCGGGGTGATGAGCGACTTCGCCCGCAAGGGCAGGCGCACCCGGTTGCGTCGGTTCGATACCGCTGCCGGGGTTGTCCACGTCCAGTTGGCCAACGTCGGCTGCCGCTCGTGTGGGCGGGTGTTCGCCCCCCTGCTGCTGCTGCTCGATCTGTCCGGGAAGCGGCGCACCGACCGGCTGATGATCGAGCTCGCGGAGCTGGCAAGCCAGATGTCCTTCGCCCGTGCCGGGGCGATCGCGGCCGCCTTTGGCGTGCCCGGATCGCCCGGCCGGGCGCATGCCGCGGTCGCGGATCTGGCACCGATGCTCGATGGCATCGGCTGCGCCGATCTGCCGCAGGCCCCGACCGGCGCCGACGTGGTGATCCTCGATGGCACCGGCATGCGGGCCAGCTCCCGGCGGCTGGGCGTGAACTGCAACATCGCCCTGGGCGTGACCGGTCGGACCGGTTCGCGGCGGCGCCGACAGGCCGGCACCGTCCTGCTCGGCCTGACGCTGGCCCAGCCGTGGACGACGATGGCCGACCAGCTGCGCGGCCTGCACCCGCCGACGGTCGTGGTCGTCGACGGCGAGGTGGCGATCACCGCGCTGGCCGAGTCCGTCTGGCCAGACGTGCCGATCCAGCGCTGCTGGTGGCACCTGCCCCGGGCGCTGCGCTGGGCGCTGTACGCCGACAAGGCCCCCCACCCGTGGGCGAATGCCAAGCGCGGCGAGCTGGTCGCGCTACTGCGTGGGGTCGCCCGCGAGCACCTCAGCCACCCCCAGGCACTGGCCGCCTACGACGCCTTCTGTGCCACCGTCACCGCCGAGGGCCACCACGCCGCCGGCGAACTCCTCGCCGGTGCCCGCGACCAGGTCTTCACCTGTCTTCGCCCCGAAGTCCGCGCCCGCCTGGCCCACCTCGGCGGCCCCGAACTCGGTTCCGGCGTCCTCGAGCGGGTGATGCGCGAACTCAACGCCCGCACCGACATCGGCGGCAGTCGCTGGTCGGTCGAGGGCCTGCGCGACCTGATCACGGTTCAGCTGGCCCGGATGACCAACCACCCGGCCTGGACCACACTGCAGCAGTCGATCCGCCCGCCCAACGCCATCGCCTTCAACATCACCACGGCGAAGTTCAACGCTGGCTGACGCTACCGAGCGCTCAGCCCGCCCGGTGCCGCAGGTCCACCCGGGCCAGATGCGCGGCGAGGCCGGTGCCGAGCGTCGTGACCGCGGTCGTCGAGTCCGCGACCATCCCGGCGGATGCGTGCGCCACGTGCCAGAGGCCGTCCCACCGGCGCAGGTCGACGGGCACGCCCGCGGCCCGTGCGTGCACGGCCAGCCGGACGGCGTCCTCGAGCAGGATCTCCTCGCTGCCGACGTGCACCAGCAGGGGCGGGAGCCCGGCCAGGTCCGCCGTCAGCGGCGCGAACTGCGGGGCACCGAGGTCGGCTCCAGGTGCGAAGCCCGCCGCGCACCGGCGCAACCAGGACGGGCGCAGCATCGCGTCGGAGCGGTCGGCCGGCCAGGCGGTGCCGAGGAGGTCGAGCCACTGGGATACCAGCCCGAGCACGGCCGGCAGCCGATCTCCGGCCTCGCGCAGCCGCAGGGCGGCGGTCAGGGCCAGCCAGCCGCCGGCCGAGTCACCCGCCACGGCCGTGCGCCCGGGGTCGGCCCCGTTCCGCAGCAGCTTCCGGTAGGCCGCGACCGCGTCGTCGAGGGCAGCCGGGAACGGGTGCTCCGGGGCGAGCCGGTAGTCGAGGAGGTGGACGGTGGCGCCGCTCGCGGCGGCGAGATGGGTCGCCAGCGCGCGGTGCGTCACGGCCGAACCGATCGTGAAGCCGCCACCGTGGAGGTAGAGCACGCTCCGGGAGGCGTCCCCGTGGTGGGGCGTCATCACCGCCACCGGCCGGTCGCCGAGCCTGCCGGTCCCGACGTCGACCGCGTCGGCCAGCGGCGTCATCCGGGTCACCAGTTCCAGCCACCGCCGCTGCAGGGACACCGGCAGCCGCGGGCCGAGCACCGGACGCACCAGACCGCGGACGGCGGCGCGCATCGCCCGGGCCGGGATCTGCGGTCGGCTCATCCCGGGACGACGGTCGGGGTGCGTGCCAACGGGGCCCTCCGGTGCTGGGGAACGACGGGGCCACGGTACGGGCGCCGTCGTTCCCCGGAGCGCACCGCTAGCGTGCGCAGAGCGCCCCCGTAGCCCAAGTGGCAGAGGCAGGCCCCTTAAAAGGGTCCCAGTGTCGGTTCGATCCCGACCGGGGGCACGTCGTCGCGCTGCGTCATCCGTGCTGGTGGGAGGCGCGTCCCCGGGCTCGGGCGGTTAGGAGAACGGGCGGTTCTAGTCCTCCCGGAACGGATTGTCCAGGGGTTGACACCCTGCGTGACCCTTCCGCAAGGTCGTCGTCAGGCGTTCAGGAAACGCCAACCCGGCACACAGGAAATGTCCACCCGACAAGACCTTGGGGAGCCTCATGAATCACGCCCATCAGAGCCGCCGAACGCGGCTCATAGCGACCTCCGCGGCCGGCCTGCTCGCCGTCGCGGGGACGCTGGCGACCGCCGCACCTGCCGCCGCCGGAGGCGGCAAGAACAGCTGCGAGCAGCGGAACAACAACACGATCAGCAAGCTGCTCGAGTGCGTCAACGGCACGGGGGTCAAGGAACACCTCTCCGCGCTGCAGGAGATCGCCGACGCCAATGGTGGCAACCGGGCGTCCGGGTCGCCCGGGTACGCGGCGTCGGCCGACTACGTCGAGTCGACCCTGGAGAAGGCCGGCTACACGGTGACCCGCCAGGACTTCGAGTTCCCGTTCTACGAGACGAGCGAGGACCCGACCTTCGCGCAGACGGCGCCGACCCCGACCACCTACGTCTACGGCACCGACTTCTCGGACATGAGTCTCTCCGGTTCCGGCACCCCGGAGGCGCCGGCCGTCGCGGTCGACATCGAAGGGCCCGACAGCGGATGCGAGGCGGCGGACTTCGCCGGCTTCCCGGTCGGCGCGATCGCGATCATCAAGCGCGGTGCGTGCGACTTCGGCCTCAAGGCGGCCAACGCCGAGGCGGCCGGCGCGACCGGAGCCGTGATCTACAACGACGGTGCGGCACCCGACCGGTTCGGGCTGATCGGAGGCACGCTCGGAACCCCGGTGGGGATCCCGGTGCTGGACACGACCAACGCCATCGGGCTCACGCTCCCCGGTACGACACTGGCGATCGACCTGCAGGCCATCAGTGAGATCCGCTCGACGCAGAACCTCACCGCGGAACTCCCCGGCAAGAGCAGCGAGGGGGTCGTCATGGTCGGTGCCCACCTCGACTCGGTGTCCGAAGGGCCGGGCATCAACGACAACGGCACGGGTACCGCCGCGATCCTCGAGCTCGCCCAGAACCTGCACAAGGCGCGCCCGGACCACCCGGTGCGGTTCGCCTGGTGGGGTGCGGAGGAGGCCGGGCTGGTCGGCTCGCAGGCCTACGTCGACTCCCTGACCGAGGAGGAGTTCGCGCGCATCGGTTCCTACCTCAACTTCGACATGCTGGGCTCGCCGAACTTCGCCCGGTTCGTCTACGACGGTGACGGCTCGACGTTCGAGGCGCCGGAGGGCTACGTGACCCCGGAGTCCTCGGCCATCGAGGCGATCTTCGAGCAGTTCTACGACTCGCGGGGCCTGGCCTACGAGGACACCGAGTTCGACGGACGCAGCGACTACCAGGCGTTCGCCGACGCAGGCATCCCCTCCGGTGGCCTGTTCAGCGGGGCCGAGGACATCAAGTCGGCCGAGCAGGCCACCCGGTACGGCGGGACGGCGGGACAGCCGTTCGACCCCTGCTACCACCAGGCGTGCGACGACATCGGCAACATCAACGCCGAGGTGCTCGACCAGAACGCCGACGCCGTCGCCTACGCGACGTTGACGCTCGCCGGACCGGCGGGCTCCAACGGTCATCACGGCAACGGCAACGGCCATGGCCAGGGGAACGGCCACGGGAGCGGTCACGGTGGCGGTCACCGGGGCCACGGCGCCGGCTCGGGAGGTCTGGCACCCGCGGCCTGACCACTCGCTCCGCCTCGCGCGGCGGCGCGGCGTCGGTCCCCGGACCGGAGCCGCGCCGTCGTGCGTCGGGGGGCACCCGCCAGGGGGAAACCGCGACACGCCGGAACGTACAGGGACCTAAGGGCGTTGACCTGGTCGAGTGGAGTGCAGCACCGTGGACTCCACGGACCGACCAGTCACCTCAGGGAGATGACGATGCCCAGCAGTAACCCGGCCTTCAGCCGGTTCGGCGATGCCGGGAACGGCCAGCAGAACCCCGGCTGGGGCGCACAGCCGCAGCCGAACGGTGCCCCTGGCCAGTACGGCACCCCGACCCAGTACGACCCCTACTCGGCGCCGTCGCCGTACGCGGCGACGACGACCCGCTACCTGACGATGGACGACGTCGTCACCAAGACGGGGATCACCTTCCTGGTGACGGTGCTGGCCGCCGCCGCCATCTGGGCCCTGCCCGGCGACATGGGCTGGAGCCTGGCGCTCCCCGCACTCGTCGTCGGCCTGGTGCTCGGCCTGGTGATCACGTTCAAGACGGTGATGAACCCGGCGGCGACGCTGGCGTACGCCGCCATCGAGGGCGTGTTCCTCGGGGCGATCAGCGAGGCCTTCAACTCCATCTACCCGGGCATCGTCACACAGGCGGTGATCGGCACCTTCGGTGTCTTCGCCGGCATGCTCCTGGTCTACAAGACCGGTGCCATCCGGGTCACCCCGAAGCTCACTCGCTGGGTGGTCGGCGCCGGGATCGGCGTGCTCGTGCTGATGCTGGCCAACCTGCTGGCCGCCTGGATCGGTGGCGGTGACGGCCTGGGGCTGCGCTCCGGCGGCCCGCTGGCGATCGTCTTCAGCCTCGTCGTCATCGGCGTCGCGGCGTTCTTCCTGCTGCTGGACTTCGACCTGGCCGACGATGCGATCCGTCGCGGCGCTCCGGCCAAGTTCGCCTGGTACATCGCCTTCGGCCTGCTCGTGACCGTCGTGTGGCTGTACCTGGAGATCCTGCGGCTGCTCAGCTACTTCCGCGACTGACCTGAACGAACCGAAGGCCCGGTCCCCACAGTGGGGCCGGGCCTTCGTCGTTCGTCCTCAGGAGAGGCGCTCGAGCACCATCGCCATGCCCATGCCGCCGCCGACGCACATGGTCTCCAGGCCGAAGGTCTTGTCCCGAGTCTGCAGGCCGTTGATCAGCGTGCCGGTGATGCGCGCACCGGTCATGCCGAACGGGTGGCCGACGGCGATCGCGCCGCCGTGCACGTTGAGCCGGTCGAGATCGATGCCGAGGTCGCGGTAGCTGGGGATGACCTGGGCGGCGAACGCCTCGTTGATCTCGACGAGGTCGATGTCGCCGATGCTCATCCCGGCCCGCTGCAGCGCGAGGTTGGAGGCGTCGACCGGGCCGTAGCCCATGATCTCCGGCGACAGGCCGGTGACCGCGGTGGAGACGATCCGGGCCAGCGGGGTGAGTCCCAGCTCGCGGGCCTTGGTGTCGCTCATGACGATCACCGCGGCAGCGCCGTCGTTGAGCGGACACGCGTTGCCCGCCGTGGCGCGGCCGTCCGGCCGGAAGACCGGCTTCAGCGAGGACAGCGCCTCCAGCGTGGTGCCGGCCCGCGGGCCGTCGTCCGTGCTGACGACCGTGCCGTCCGGCGTCGTGACCGGGGTGATCTCGCGGGCCCAGAAGCCGTTGTTGATGGCTTCCTCGGCCAGGTTCTGGCTGCGGACGGCGAACTCGTCCATGTCCTGCCGGGAGACGTCCTTCAGGATGGCAAGGTTCTCGGCGGTCTGGCCCATCCCGATGTAGATGTCGGGGATCTGGCTGTCCTCGCGCGGGTCGTGCCAGCTGTCGGCGCCGCTCTCGGCGACCTTGGCGCCGCGGGCCTCCGCGTCGGAGAACGCCGGGTTCTTCGTGTCGGGCAGCGAGTCGCTGTTGCCCTTCACGAACCGGGACACCATCTCCACGCCGGCGGAGATGAAGACGTCGCCCTCACCGGCCTTGATCGCGTGCAGCGCCATGCGGGTGGTCTGCAGCGAGGACGAGCAGTAGCGGGTGATCGTCGTGCCGGGCAGGTGGTCCATGCCGAGCAGGACGCTGACGACACGGCCCATGTTGTAGCCCTGCTCGCCGCCGGGCAGGCCGCAGCCGAGCATCAGGTCGTCGATGTCGCGCGGGTCGAGCTCGGGCACCTTGTCGAGGGCGGCGCGCACGATGGTGGCGGCGAGGTCGTCGGGACGCAGGTCCTTCAGCGACCCCTTGAAGGCGCGGCCGATGGGGGAGCGGGCGGTCGCGACGATGACGGCTTCGGGCATGGGTCCTCCACGATGAGGCGGGTTCCGCGGACGATCGGCGGACGGCGGGTCGCCCCCGAAACTACTCCGCAGTACCTGGCCGCCACGCGGGCTGCACCACCGTCATCCGACGACGGCCTCCTCGGCCGACTCCTCCATCTGCTCGGGGGTCGGCAGCTCGGTCGGCCGGCGGCGCCGCAGCAGGACCCAGGGGCCGCGCGGACCGCTGTCGGACCCGCGGACCTCGGTGGGCTGCACCTCGGTGCCGGTCCGGCTCGCGGCGCGGACGGCGGCCTCGGCCATCGGCCGCACGGTGCCCCGGCGGATCGGGCGCAGCCCGCGGTCGGCCGTCGCGGGCCAGGCCCCCACGGCGTCGGCCACCGAGGGCAACAGGACGGCGGCGGCCTGGGCGTAGCCGACGGCGCTGGGGTGGAACTCGTCGATGCTGAACATGCTGCGGTCGGAGGCGAACGCGGGTCCGAGGACCGAGCCGAGCGACACCGTCCGCCCACCGGCCTCGACGACGGCGACGGTCTGGGCGGCGGCCATCTGCCGGCTCCAGCGTCGCGCGAAGGTCCGCAGCGGCTGGGCGATCGGTCGGATGGTGCCGAGGTCGGGGCAGGTGCCGACGACGACCTCGCAGCCGGCGGCGATGAGCCGGCGGACGGCGTCCTCGAGGTGCCGCACCGAGATGGCGGGCTTGGTCAGCGTCGTGACGTCGTTGGCGCCGATCATGATCAGGGCCACGTCGGGGTGCTCGGCGAGCGCGCGGTCGACCTGTTCCTCGAGCTCGCGGGACTCCGCACCCGTGACGGCCACCCGGACCAGGCGCACGGGCCGCTCCGCGAGCTCGGTGAGCGCGGCCGCGATCAGCACGCCGGGCGTCTCGGACGCCCGGTCGACGCCGAGGCCCACGGCGCTGGAGTCGCCGAGGACGGCGAACACCAGCGGCTTCCCCCGACCGCGCCCGTAGATCCCGTCGCCCGAGGGCGGATCGTCCTTGGAGGTGCGCGCCTCGACCTTGCGACGGGCGGCGCGGGCCTCCTCGCGCAGGAGTGCGGCGAGGGCGACTCCGCCCAGGGCGACGCTGCCGCCGCCGTAGACCGTGGCGGTGGCCAGCCGCTTCGCCGTCGTCGCTCGCGTCACGCTGCCTCCGCCCTGGTCGTCGTGCGTGCTGATCACTCCGTCAGTGAGGTTATCGGCCCTCTACCGTTCAACCTGTGGCCTCCTCACCCGCACGTGTGACCCATTCCACAGATCTCCCCGAGCGGGCCCAGTTGATCGTCGACGTCCTGGTGGACGCGTTCGCCGATCTGATGGCCGCCGACGCGGACGCCTTCCGGTCGAAGTTCCGCAAGATGGCGGCCGATCCGTTCGCCTTCTACCGGGGGAGCGCGTGTCTGTTCTACGCCGACATGGCGACACTCGAGGATCGCTGGAGCGACGAGCGGACGTCGCGGGTGTGGATCCAGGGTGACCTGCACGCGGAGAACTTCGGCACCTACATGGACAGTGCCGGTCGGATCGTCTTCGACGTCAACGACTTCGACGAGGCCTACCTCGGTCACGTGAGCTGGGACCTGCGGAGGTTCGCGGCCAGCTTCGCGCTCATGGCCTGGCGCAAGGCGCTCTCCGACGACGCCATCGGGGAGCTCATCGCGATCTACCTGACGTCCTACCTCGAACAGGTCGAGGCGTTCACCCGCTCCGACGAGGACCGCTCGTTCGCCCTCGTCAAGGCCAACACCGAGGGTGCGGTGCACGAGGTCATCCTCGAGACGGCGACGCGGACGCGGCTGTCCCTGCTCCAGCGGATCACCGTCGTCGAGGAGCACGAGCGGCGGTTCTCCGACCGCCCGCAGAACCGCCGCCTGGACGACGAGGAGCGCGAGAAGGTCATGGCGGCCCTCGATCGCTACCGCGAGACCGTCGCCCCACCGCGCCGGCGCCGCGACGTCGCCTACGACGTGAAGGACGTCGTCGGCACCGGTGGGTTCGGGATCGGCAGCGCCGGGCTGCCTGCCTACAACGTGCTCCTCGAGGGGTACGACCAGGCGCTGGAGAACGACGTCGTCCTGTCGATCAAGCAGGGCAACGTGGCGGCGCCCAGCCGCATCGTCGACGACGCGGAACTCGGGGGGTACTTCGAGCACGAGGGGCACCGGACGGCGATGAGCCAGCGGGCGCTCCAGGCCAACGCCTCCCAGTTCCTCGGCTACACCGAGATCGACGGTGTCGGCTTCGTCGTCGCGGAGCTCTCCCCGTACGAGCTGGACCTCGACTGGGAGGACCTCACCGAGCCCGAGGACATCGCTCCGGTCATGGCACAGCTGGGGAAGGCGACCGCGAAGCTGCACTGCGTCGGCGACGCCGACAGCGACCACTCGCTCGTGCCCTTCCAGATGGAGGAGGCGATCACCTCGATGATCGGGAACCGCCAGGACGAGTTCGTCGCGGACATCGTGCAGTTCGCGCACGACTACGCCCGGCGTACGCAGGAGGACCACCGGCTCTTCGTCGACGCGTTCCGGGCCGGCGCGATCCCGGGGATCAGCTCCAGCGGCTCCCACCCCGCGCCCTGACGTCCTCCGGCGGGGCAACTCCTTGGGGCGAGACCGACCCCTCGGCCCCTGCTCCTGGGGCCGTCCGGCCACTACCGTCGGTTCCCATGCGCGCGCCTGTTCGACTCGTCCGTGGCCAGTGGCCCAGCTCGTGGGAACGTCGCCTTCCCCGTCTCTTCCGGGTGGACCCCCGTGTCCTGCTGGAGGAGGAGCCCACGCCGGAGGACTTCCGGGCGGCGATGTCGATCATCCACGTCGGCGAGACCATCAAGATCACGGACGCGGACCGGCACGGTGCCGCGGACGCGCTGCTGCTGGAGAACGTCCCGCTGACCGGTGCCTCGATCGTCGACCTCGGGGCCTCCGACGGCTCGACGTCGGTCGAACTGATCGCCAAGCTGCCCGACTTCGAGTCCTACGTGATCGCCGACCTCTACCTGACGCTGCGGTCGGTGCAGGTCGGCCGGCACGTGCTCTTCTTCGACGCCGACGACAACTGTGTCCTGGTCGCGGGCCGGCGGCTGCTGGCCTGGCCGACGCTCTCGCGCACCGTGCGGCTCGTGGTCGCCCCGCTGATCGCCCGGGCCCGTCGCCGCCCCAGCCGCGACGTGCTGCTCCTCGGACCCGAGGCGCGGCGGCTGACCCGCACCGACCCGCGGGTGAGCACGCGCGTCCACGACGTCTTCCAGCCGTGGGGGGCACCCGCGCCCGACGTCATCAAGGTCGCCAACCTGCTGCGCCGGCTCTACTTCAGCGACGCCGACATCCTGCGGGCGCTCCGGGCGCTCCTCGCCAGCCTGGACGAGGGTGGGCACCTGCTGATCCTCGACAACCCCCGGCTGGCCGACATCACGCTGCGCGCCGGGCTGTACCGACGGGAGGGCGGCCGGTTCCGCCCGGTCGCCGAGACGCCGGACGCGCCGGAGATCGCCGACCTGTTCCGGTCACCGGAGCTGGCGCTCGCCTGATCTAGGTGTATTGCCCAGACAGGTTGGTCACCATGCCGACGTGCGGGCCGATGCCGGGCTTGTCGAACTCCTCGGTGACCACGGTGAAGCCCATCCGCTCGTAGAACCCGGCGGCCGCGACCCGGGCGTCGCACCACACCAGGTCGCCGCCGCGATCGGCCACCCGGGCCAGCCCGTCGACCACGAGGGCCCGTCCGGCGCCGGTCCCGCGGACGGTGGCGTCGGTGGCCATCCCGCGCAGCTGCCACGGAGCGGCGGCCGACCGCCACGGGCAGGGTGCGGGGGAGAAGCGGACCACGCCCACGACGGCGCCGTCCGCCGTCCGGGCCGCCAGGTGGAACGTCGCCGGGTCCTCGTCCCCGGCCCAGGTGATCTCGCCGCCGTTCGGGCGCAGCACCGCGCCGCGCAGGGCGTACGTGACCTCGGCGGTCGCCTCGTCGACGGTCAGGGGCGCACGTGCGTCGGAGGTCACCGCCCCAGTCTGGTGCTAGTGCGCGCGGCGCCCCCGGCGCGTCCGCAGATAGTCGGCGACCACGTACTCGCCCAGCCGCTCGGGATCCGGCTGGAACACCCGCCCGCCGGCCCGCTGGGTGAGGTCGTGGACGAAGTGCACCAGTCCCGGGTCGGGGTCGAGGGCGAACACGTTGACGGTCGCGCCGGTGCGGGCCACGCGCTCCACCTCGGCGACGGTCCGGGCGATCGTCTCCGGCATGGGCGGCCAGCAGAAGAACGGCGTCCCGTCGTCCTCCAGGTGGGCGGTGGGCTCACCGTCGGTGACCACCAGGACGACGGGCTCGGCGTCCCGGTGCCGGGCGAGGAACCGCCGCGCGAGCATCAGCCCGTGCTGGAGGTTGGTGCCCTGCAGGGTGTCCACGGACAGTTCGGCGAGGGTCTCCGGACGCAGCACCTGGGCGACCGAGGAGAACCCGATGATCTGGATCTCGTCCTGCGGGAAGCGGGTCGTGACCAGCGAGTGCAGCGCCATCGCCGTCGACTTCGCCGCACCCCAGGTGCCGCGCAGCGCCATCGAGTAGGAGAGGTCGACCAGCAGCGCGACCGCGGCGCCGGTGCGGCGCTCGGTCTCGACCACCTCGAAGTCCTCGACGGCGATCCTCACCTTGCGTTGGTGCTCGGTGCGTGGTTCGCCGGCGGTGCGCAGGACGGCGTTCTTCACCGTCCGGACGACGTCCAGGGGCTGCTCGTCGCCGAACCGCCACTCCCGGGAGCTGCCGGTGAGCTCGCCCGCGGAGCCGGCATCGGCCACGTCGTGGTCACCGCGGCCGGTCGCGTCGAGCTTGGCGAACACCCGGCGCAGCGCCGTCGCCCCGAGCCGCCGGACCGCCTTGGGGGAGAGCTCGAGCTTGCCGTCGGAGCGGTTGAGATAGCCCTGCCGCTCCAGCTCGCGCTCCATCTGGCGCAGCGCCGCCAGGTCGTCGACCGCCGGGCGGCCGAGGGCCCGCTCGAGCAGCTCCTCGTCGATGTCAGCCAGGGAGGCGCCCGCGTACCCCTGGGACAGCTGGCTGGACAGCGCCTCGAGGTCGGCGAGCTCGGCGACGGCGCTGGTCGCGTCGCCCATGCCGAGCGCCTGCTCCCCGTCGGGCACCTGCCCGCGCTGCCCCCACGGCAGGTCGGGCCGGGCCTGGCGGAGGGCGTCCTGCAGGTGGGACATCTCGCTGGCCAGGCCCATGTCGGCCATGGTCTGGGCCATCAGGTCCGAGAGCTCGGCGCGCTGGTCCGGGGACAGTCCGGCCATCATCCGTTCCTGCGCAGCCGCCCGGCGGGCCAGGGAGTCGATCAGCTCCTCGATGGACTCCGGGTTGTCCGGGAAGAACTGGCCGTGCTTGTCCATGAAGTCGGCGAACCGCTGGTCGGTGTCCTCGCCGCGGTTGTGCGCGTCGATGAGCTGCGACAGGTCGGCGACCATGTCCTTGACCGCCTGCATGTCCTGGTCGGTGGCGTTCTCCAGCGCTTGCTTCATCGAGGCGAAGGAGCTGTCGAGCACCTCCCGGCGCAGCAGGTCCTGGATCTGCTCGTAGGCCTGCCGGGCCTCCGGTGAGCGCCACGGGTAGTCCTTGAGCGCCCGGACGGCGCCGGCGGTGTCGTCCGGCAGTGCGTCCAGCTCGTCCTCGGCCAGCCGGGCGGCGTCGTCGGGGTCGGGGAAGAGCTCGCGCTTCTCCGCGGTCACCGCCTGGTCGAGCAGCTCGCGGACCTCCTGCAGCGTGCCGTCCATGCGCCCGGCCGTGCGCGCCTTCCGCAGCCGCTCGCGCACCGACCGGCGCAGCTCGTCGAGGCCCCGTCGTCCTTCCGTGCCGCGGCGCAGCAGCTCGCGCAGAGCCTCCCGCACCCCGCTGCCGGCCAGCACCGAGTCACCGATCTCGTCGACCGCGTTCCCGAGGTCGTACGGGGGCGCGAGCGGGTCGGGCCCGCCGTGCCACCGGCCGTAGCGGTATCCGCGACCGCCCCTCCTGGCAGGCACGTCAGGCCCCGTAGATCGTGCGGGTGCCGTCGGTGTCCTTCGCCAGTCGGCGGGTGAGATAGAGGCCCTCGAGCGCGAACTCGACGGCCGCGGCGGCCTGTTCGGCCGACTGCTCGCCCTCCGGGACGCCGAGCCGGCCCAGGAGCTCGGCCAGCTTCGGGATGGTGCCGAGCTGACCGAGCAGCACCGGCGCGGGCACCAGCTCGCCGGACTCCACGGTCTCCCCGCCGGTGAAGTGCTCCTGCAGCCCGGTGAGGTCGAGTCCGGCGCAGCGGGCGCGGAAGGTCTGCGCGGTGGCCTGGCGCAGCAGGTGCTCCAGGATCTCCAGCTCCCGCTCGTCGTCCGGATCGGCCCCGGAGTCGGCGAACTCGACCTTGCCGCGGCTCGCCGGCACCACGCTGGGCAGGTCGACGACCCGCGCCACCGGCCGGGTCTCCCCGGCGATGGCCGCCCGGCGGACGGCGGAGGCGGCGATCGTCTCCAGGCTCGCGATGGCGAAGCGGGCGCTGACGCCGGAGCGCTGGTCGACGTGGCTGGACTCGCGGACCAGCCGGGTGAAGCGGGCGATGATCTCGGCCAGGTGCTCGGGGATGATCGGGTGCTCGAAGGCGTCGTGCGCGCCGTCGGACCAGGCGACGTGCGCCTCCTGGTGCAGCAGCCGGATCTCGTCGCTGAGCTCGAGCGGGTAGTGGGTGCGCACCTCGGCGCCGAAGCGGTCCTTCAGCGGCGTGATGATCCGGCCGCGGTTGGTGTAGTCCTCGGGGTTGGCGCTGGCCACGAGCAGGAGGTCCAGCGGCAGGCGCACGCGGTAGCCGCGGATCTGGATGTCGCGCTCCTCGAGCACGTTCAACAGCGCGACCTGGATCCGCTCGGCGAGGTCGGGCAGCTCGTTGACGCTGAAGATGCCGCGGTTGGTACGCGGGACGAGCCCGTAGTGCACCGTCTCGGGATCGCCCAAGGTGCGGCCCTCGGCCACCTTGATCGGGTCGACGTCGCCGATGAGGTCGCCGACGCTGGTGTCCGGCGTCGCCAGCTTCTCGCCGAAGCGGTCGCTGCGGTGCAGCCACCCGACGGGGGTGGCGTCGCCGTGCTCGGCGATCCGGCGGTGGGCCCAGACGGAGATCGGGTGCAGCGGGTGCTCGTTGAGCTCGCTGCCGACCAGGACCGGCGTCCACTCGTCCAGCAGGCCGACGAGGGTGCGGATCAGCCGGGTCTTGCCCTGGCCGCGTTCGCCGAGCAGGACCAGGTCGTGGCCGGCGATGATCGCCCGCTCGACCTCGGGCAGGACGGTGTCCTCGAAGCCGACCATGCCGGGCAGGCTGGGCTCGCCGCGACCGAGACGGGCGAGCAGGTTCGTGCGGAGCTCGGCCTTGACCGGGCGGAAGGTGGCCCCGCCGTCGCGGAGCTCACCGAGGGTCGTGGGGGCGGGGGAAGGGCTGCTGGGCGCCGAGGTGGCTCCAGGGATGTCCGTCACCTCGACCACGGTACGACGGCGATGTGATCTGGCCATGTCCTTTGTCGTCGTGACCTGTCGTGCTCCGGACGACACCGCGGCCAATTTCCGTCCCCAGGTGCGTTGAGCGCCCTCGTCGCGCCTGCGCGGACGACTCGACGCGACCTGACGCCGGTCGCGTCTCTCACGCTCCCTCCTGCGAGGATCTGGCCCGTGACCGGTCCCGGCGAGCTCTCCCTGGTCAGTGGTGCCGATGTCGAGGCCGCTGCCGAGTTGCTCGCCGACGTCGTCCGGCACACCCCGCTGTGGCACTCCCGGGGTCTGGCCGACCTCGTCGGGGGCCCGGTCTGGCTCAAGTGCGAGAACCTGCAGCGCACCGGCTCGTTCAAGATCCGCGGCGCCTACACGCGCATCTCCCGGCTGACCGACGCCGAGCGGGCCCGGGGAGTGGTCGCCGCCAGCGCCGGCAACCACGCGCAGGGGGTCGCCCTGGCGGCGCGCCTGCTGGGCGCGAAGGCCACGGTGTTCATGCCGGAGACCGCGCCGCTGCCGAAGGTCGCGGCCACGCGCGCCTACGGCGCGGAGATCGTCCTGCACGGGCAGTCCCTCACCGAGGCGCTCGTGGCTGCCTCCGAGCACGCCGAGCGCACGGGCGCGGTGTTCATCCATCCGTTCGAGCACCCCGACGTGATCGCCGGACAGGGCACGGTCGGCCTCGAGATCCTCGACCAGTGCCCGGACGTCGCCACCGTTGTCGTCAGCGCGGGGGGCGGAGGACTGCTCGGTGGGGTCGCGGCCGCGGTCAAGGACCGCCGTCCGGACGTGCGGGTCGTCGCCGTCCAAGCCGAAGGGGCAGCGGCGTTCCCCGACTCCCTGGCCGCCGGCCGGCCGGTCGCGCTGCCGGCCATGTCGACGATGGCCGACGGCATCGCGGTGGCCTCGCCGGGCGAGCTCACCCTGGCCCTCTGCGCCGAACTGGTCGACGAGGTGCGCACGGTCACCGAGGAGGACCTCTCCCGAGCCCTGCTGTTCTGCCTGGAGCGGGCCAAGCTCGTGGTCGAGCCCGCCGGAGTGGCCGCGGTCGCTGCCGTCCTCGCCGACCCGAGCGCGTTCCCGCCCCCGGTGGTCGCGATCATCTCGGGCGGCAACATCGACCCGGTGCTGCTGCTGAAGGTCGTCCAGCACGGCATGGCCGCCGCCGGGCGGTACCTCTCGCTGCGCCTCCGGGTGCCCGACCGGCCGGGGTCCCTCGCCGCGGTCCTGGCCGAGCTCGCGGCGGTCGGCGCCAACGTGCTGGAGGTCGAGCACGAGCGGACCGACACCCAGTTGCACATCGGTGAGGTCGAGGTGTCCGTCGTCCTGGAGACGCGCGGTCCCGACCACGCCGCCGAGGTGGCCGCGGCCCTGACCCGGGCGGGCTTCCCGGTCATCTCCGGCTGAGCCCGTCGCCCGGCCGGGGTGTCGGCCGCGCGGGCCGATGAGTTCCGGGGCGGCCGCTCGTCTGGGTTGCATGCATCTGAACGAACCCCGAAATCCTGTTCACCGGTCGCGAAAAGCGGTCGGGAACTGTCACCGGTACGACATAGCGTGCCCGTCATGACCGATGCGATCGTCGTCGAAGGGCTGGTGAAGCGCTTCGGCGCCACCACGGCGCTCGACGGAGTGGACCTGTCCGTTCCCGAGGGCTCGGTGCTCGGGCTCCTCGGCCCCAACGGCGCCGGGAAGACCACGGTGGTGCGGATCCTCACCACCCTGCTGCGCGCCGACGCGGGCCGGGCCGAGGTGGTGGGGCTCGACGTGGTGCGCGACGCGGACGAGGTGCGCGCCTCCATCGGTCTCACCGGCCAGTACGCCGCCGTCGACGAGTACCTCACCGGTTTCGAGAACCTCGAGATGGTCGGTCGGCTCTACCACCTGCCGAAGGCCGAGGCCCGGTCACGGGCCGACGAGCTGCTGGCCAGGTTCGACCTCACCGACGCCGCCCAGCGGCCGGCCAAGACCTACTCCGGCGGGATGCGGCGACGGCTCGACATCGCGGCCTCGCTGATCGCCCGCCCGCGGGTGCTCTTCCTCGACGAGCCGACGACGGGGCTCGACCCGCGCAGCCGGCTGGCGATGTGGGAGTTCATCGCCGACCTCGCCGACGGCGGCACGACGATCCTGCTGACCACCCAGTACCTGGAGGAGGCCGACCGCCTCGCCGACCGGATGGTGGTCATCGACCACGGCCGGGTGATCGCCCGGGGCACGGGCGACGAGCTCAAGGCCCAGGTCGGCGGTCAGCGGCTGGAGTTCACCTTCGGCCGACCGGTCGACGTCGCCGAGGCGACGGCCCGGCTGCGCGAGCTGGCCATCGACGAGCCGCGGGCCGACGAGCAGAGCCGCCGGCTCAGCCTGCCGGTGCGCGGCGGTACCGAGGTGCTGGCCGAGGCGCTGCGCCGGCTGGAGGGCAGCGGCGTGGAGGTGCTCGATGTCGGGCTCCGCCGGCCCGACCTCGACGACGTGTTCCTGACCCTCACCGGCCACGCTGCCGAGAACGGCAAGGAGCCCGAACCGGAACGACCGGAAGCCGGCCACTCGGAGGCGGCTACCGTGGGGAGCGCGCGATGACCTCGCTGGCGATGACCGTCTCCGACGGCCTGACGATCACCCGACGCAACCTGATCAAGGTGAAGCGCGTCCCTGATCTGATCGTGTTCGCGACCCTGTCGCCGATCATGTTCGTGCTGCTGTTCCGCTACGTGTTCGGCGGGGCGATCAACGTGCCCGGCGACGTCAGCTACGCGGAGTTCCTGCTGCCCGGGATCTTCGCGCAGACGGTGATCTTCGGGAGCACGATCACCGGCGCCAGCCTGGCCGACGACCTGCAGAAGGGCCTGATCGACAGGTTCCGCTCGCTGCCCATGGCGCACTCGGCGGTGCTGGTCGGCCGGACCGTCGCCGACCTCGCGCTGAACGCGCTGTCGATCGTGGTCATGGCGCTCACGGGGCTCCTGGTGGGCTGGCGGATCCACACCTCGTTCGCCGAGGCGGTGGGCGGCTTCCTGGTCCTGCTCGGGTTCGCGTACGCGATGTCCTGGCTGATGGCGCTGGTGGGCCTGATCGTCCGGACGCCGGAGGTGGTGCAGAACGCCAGCTTCATCGTGATCTTCCCGATCACCTTCGTGGCCAACACGTTCGTGCCGCTGGAGACCTTTCCGTCGGTGCTGCGGCACTTCGCGGAATGGAACCCGGTGTCCTCGGTCGTGCAGGCGGCCCGCAACCTGTTCGGCAACTCCTTCGGCGC
>NZ_SPQK01000047.1 GCF_004570875.1 Blastococcus sp. CT_GayMR16
TCCGGGACCGCAGCGTGCGGGTGTATCCGGGTGAGGACGGCATGGGCAGCCTGTCGGCGACGCTGCCGCTGCCGGTCGCGCAGGCGTGCCGGAAGGCTTTGGAGGCCTACGCCGAGGACTGCCGCACCCCCGGCGACACCCGGACCAAGGACCAGCGGATGACCGACTGCCTGGTCGATCTGATCCTGCGGCCGGGCAGCAACGGTCCGGTGCAGATCGGCCTGACCGTGGTCGCCGGGGTAGACACGCTGACCGGCGGGGACGAACCCGGCGAGGTCGACGGCCAGCCCGTCCCGGCGGTCCTGGTGCGCGAACTCGCCCACACCCTCGGCCTCCTCCCGCGACCAGATGCCCCCGAAGCCCCCGAAACCGAGACCTACGGCGACACGACCGAGAACGCCTCGGTCGAGCCGGCCGCCGTCGCGATGGAGCCCCCCGCGGGGCGGCTGGCCGACCTGCTCGGCCTCCGCACCATCGCCGGCACCAGCCTCGCCCACCTCCCGCAGATCGCGGTCGTCGAAGAAATCTCCGGCCAACTGC
>NZ_SPQK01000031.1 GCF_004570875.1 Blastococcus sp. CT_GayMR16
GACGACGTGCACGCCCGGCAGCCCGGCCACCCCGGGGTCGACGTCGCGGGGCAGTGCCAGGTCGACGACGGCCAGCGGCCGTCCGCCGCGGCCGGCGATCGCGGCTGCCACCACGTCGGTGCCGACGACGAGGCCGGTCGCGCCGGTGCAGGTGACCAGGACGTCGGCTGCGGCCAGCTCGGTGGGCAGGTCGGCGAGGGGCGCGGAGCGGCCGCCGACGCTGCCGGCGAGCCGGTGCGCCGACACCTCGGTGCGACTGCTGATCACGACGGCTGCGCCGCGACGGGCCAGGGTCGTCGCCGCGAGGGCGCCCATGGAGCCGGCGCCGACCACGAGCACGGTGCGGTCGCGCAGGCTGCCGATGAGCTCCTCGGCGCGGTCGAGAGCGACGGAGACGAGCGAGGCGCCGGCCCGGTCGATGCCGGTCTCGGTGTGCACGCGCTTGCCCACGCGCAGCGCCCGCTGGGCCACCGGGTGCAGGGCCCGTCCGACGGTGCCCTCCTCGCGCGCCAAGGCGTAGGCCGCGCGCAGCTGACCCAGCACCTGGGTCTCGCCCACGACCATCGAGTCCAGGCCGGCGGCCACCGTGAAGAGGTGGGACACGGCCTGGTCCTCGTAGTGGACGGTGACGTACGGCGAGAGCTCCTCGACCGTGGCGCCGGCCTGGCGGGCGAGCACCCGGCTGACGTCGGCGACGCCGCCGTGGAACTTCTCCACCTCGGCGAAGACCTCGATGCGGTTGCACGTGGCGAGCACCAGGGCCTCGCTGACGTGGTCGCCGGCGACCAGCTCGTGCAGCGCCTTCACCCGGTCGTCGGGACCCATGGCGAACTGCTCGAGCAGCGCCACGGGAGCGGTCTGGTGGCTCACGCCCACCGCGAGGAGGCTCACGCGGGCTCACCCACGAGCCTCTGCTGGCCCACGAAGGCCAGCACCTGCAGCTCGACCGAGAGGTCGACCTTGCGGACGTCGACGCCGTCGGGCGCGGCCAGCGTCACCGGCGCGAAGTTCAGGATGCTGCGCACGCCGGCGTCGGCCAGCCGGTCGCAGACGGACTGCGCGACCTCGGCGGGCGTGGTGATGACACCGATGGAGGCCTGCGTCGCCGTCACGACGTCCTCCAGTTCGTCGATGGGGCGCACCGTCAGCCCGCCGATGCGCTGCCCGATGCGGGCGGGCGCGGCGTCGAACAGCCCCACGAACTCGAAGCCCCGGGACCCGAACCCGGCGTAGTCGGCCAGTGCGGACCCGAGGTTGCCGATGCCGACCAGCACGCAGGCCCGCGAGCGCTCGACCCCGAGGACGCCGGAGATCCGGTCCCGCAGCGTCGCGACCTCGTACCCGACACCACGGACGCCGCAGGGGCCCAGGTGGGAGAGGTCTTTGCGCAGTCCGGCAGGGTTGACTCCGGCCGCCGCGGCCAGTTCGCCGGATGCGACGGTGCTGCGACCGGCGTCGGCCAGGGCGGACAGCACCCGCAGGTACACGGCCAGACGGGCGACGGTGGCCTCCGGGATCGTCCGGGGCCGCGGCTGGATCACGGGCTCTCCACAGCGGTCGCGCCCGAATGGTCAGGACGCGGGTGACGCGGGCACTCGGCGAGGCCCGCGTCGGCCACGGTAACCGCTTGTGAACGCAGGAACAAAGTCGCTGGACGCGCCCCGGGGCGCTGACCGGCCCGAACGGGTGGCGCTGTGGTGGACGCCACCCTAGCCGGTCAGGTTCAGGTCCCTCCGCAGCCGGACGACGTCGACGGTGAAGTAGCTGTGCTCGCGTCCGTCGACCAGCACGACCGGCACGCGGTCGCCGTACTCCGCCTGCAGTTCGGGATCGGCGTCGACATCGATGGACTCGGGGACCAGCCCGGCCTCGGCACCGATCCGGGCGAGTGTCTCGGCGGCGGTCTCGCAGAGGTGGCAGCCGGCCCGGGTGAGCAGGGTCAGGCGGGCCTCACTCACCGACGGCCACCGGTTCGCTCTCGGAGCCGGTCAGCCCCAGTTCGCGGAGCCGGGCGCGGCTGACCTTCCCGGTGAGCGAATGGGGCAGCGACGGCAGGAAGTGCACCGACGTCGGCACCTTGTACCGGGCCAGGGACTCGGCGGCGAACTCCTGGAGTGCCTCGAAGGTGAGGTCCTCACCCGGCGTAAGGACGACGACCGCGCGGACGGCGGACCCGGTCCGCGGGTCGGGGACGCCGATGACGGCGCTCTCCGCGACGGCGGGATGGCCGTCGAGCACGCGCTCGACCTCGGCCGGATAGACGTTGAACCCGCTGACGAGGATGAGGTCGCTGCGCCGGTCGACGAGGTGCAGGTCGCCGTCGGCGTCCCGGTAGGCGAGGTCACCGGTGCCCAGCCAGCCGTCGGCCCCCGGCCCGTCCGCGCCGTCGGGCCAGTAGCCGGCGAAGAGGTTGGGCCCGCGCACCCAGATCTCCCCCGGTCCCTCCAGGTGGTCGTCGTCGGTGGGTCCGTCGCCGCCGGACTCCGACGTCGCGGTGTCGCGCAGCTCGAGTTCGACGCCGGGCAACGGCCCGCCGATGCAGTTGGGCTTGGCCCGGCCGGTGGCCAGGGTGCTGGCGACGACCGGGGACGCCTCGGTGAGGCCGTAGCCCTCCCAGACCGTCACGGCAGCCCGGTCGCGCATCGCCAGCCAGATCTCCTCGGGCAGCGGTGCCGCGCCGGAGGAGGCCATCCGCATGGCCGCGAACCCCCGCCGCAGCTCCGCGTCGTTGCCGGCGGCGTCGGCCGCGGCCAGCCAGGCCTGGAACATCGGCGGCGCCCCCGGCACGGCGCTCACCTGCTCCTCGGCCATCAGCGTGAGCGAGCCGGCCGGATCGAAGGTCTCCTGGAGCACGGCGCAGGCACCGGTGGCGGCGACCAGCCCGAAGCCCGCGTTGAGCCCGTAGACGTGGAAGAGGGGCAGGACCAGCAGCACCCGGTCGTCCGCGCGGACGGGCGGGGGCGTCAGCGCGAGGCACTGCTCCTGGTTGGCCCGCAGCGCGGCCGCGGTCAGGATCGCCCCGCGCGGGCGCCCGGTCGTCCCGCTCGTGTACGCCAGGAAGGACGGGGCGCCGGGGTCCGCCGCCACGTCGGGTGCCGGTCCGTCGTCCTCCGGTGGTCCGACGCAGACGCGGACGCCGCCCACCGGCGCGCGGTCGGCCGCGGTGACCAGCAGCACGGCACCGGAGTCGCCGAGCACGTACTCCAGCTCCGGGTCGGTGTAGGCGGTGTTCACCGGCACGACGACCAGGCCGGCGCGCAGGGCGCCGAGCGCGGCGCGCAGCCAGGGCAGGCCGTTGGGCAGCTGGACGGCGACCCGGTCGCCCGCCGCCAGCCCGAGTGCGGCGTAGCCCGCGGCGGACCGGTCGACGGCGGCGTCGAGCTCGCCCCAGGAGAGCCGCTCCTGCCCCGCGACGACGGCGGGCGCGTCGGGGCGCTGCGCGGCCGCGGCCCGTACGAGCGCCGCGAGGGACGCGCCTGCCTCGGTCACCGGTCATCTCCTCCGTTGGAGCTCCTGGCCAGCCCCGTCCGGGTGTACGAGACGATGCGTCTGGGCAGTCTCGCGTGGACGGGCTGGGGCGATGTTGTCACCATGGGGGCTGACCCGCAGCACACGCGCCCGTCCCCTGACGTGCGCGTCGGGAGACGACGGTCCAGGTTCGGCGGGCCGATGAGGAGGTCGAACGCCCGCATGCCCCACCCCCTGGATGCGGAGCGCACGGCCGCGCAGGCGCCTGCTGGCGCGCGCCCTCGGCCGACGCCCGTCCCGCGGGCCAGCAGCGAGGCGCTGACGGTGACCACCGTCCCGGCCGCGGCCGACGACCTCGAGGTCGCGCCCGAGGAGCTCGTCCCCGCTCCCCAGGGCGTCGACGTCTGGGGCCTGGTGCACCGGGCGCAGGAGGGTGACGCCGAGGCGTTCGGGGAGCTCTACGACCACTACGTGACGATGGTCCATCGCTACGCCTACCACCGGGTCGGCGACCGGGCGACGGCCGAGGACGTCACGAGCGAGACCTTCGTGCGGGCCCTGCGCCGGATCGACTCGCTGTCCTTCCAAGGGCGCGACGTGGGTGCCTGGCTGGTCACGATCGCCCGCAACATCATCCGCGACCACGTGAAGAGCAGCCGCTACCGGCTGGAGGTCGCGACAGCGGACATGCGCGACGCCGACCAGGCCACCGACGGCCCCGAGGACGCGGTCGTCCAGCACCTGGCGAACCGGGAGCTGCTGGCCTGCGTGCAGCAACTGGGCAGCGAGCAGCAGGAATGCATCGTGCTCCGCTTCATCCACGGCCTCTCGGTGTCCGAGACCGCCGAGATCATGGGCAAGAAGGACGGCGCCATCAAGGCGCTGCAGCATCGCGCCGTGCGCCGCCTGGCCGGCCTCCTCCCGGACGGCCTGCGATGAGGAAAAAGACCTTCGTCGGGGCCGTAACCGAATATCGTGCGCCGTCGTTGGATCGGGTGCAGCGGGGTGCGCCGATCATGGGCCGCCCGGCGTACACGGGGACCGGAGGCAGGGCATGAGCGTGCGAGACCGGGAGGGCCACGCCCGTGACGACATGGTCGTCGCGGCGTTGCACCAGCTCGCGCCGCACCTCGACGGCGAGCCCGACCCCGCCTTCCGGGCCGCGACCCGGGCCCGGCTGGTCGCGATGGCTGCCGTCCGGTCGCCGGAGCCCGAGCCGGTCTCCGGCTTCAAGCGCCTCCTGGCCGCCCGCGCCGAGGACGCCGCCCCGTCCCGGTGGCGGACGCGGCTCACCGCCGGCCTGGCCGGCGCCGCGCTGACCGTCACCGCTGGGGCATCCCTCGTGGCCCTCTCCTCCGGCGCCCAGCCCGGCGACGTGCTCTACGGGCTCAAGCGCGGCACCGAGCAGACCCAGCTCGCCCTGGCCGGCGACTCCCGCGGGCAGACGCTGCTCGACTTCGCCAGCACCCGGCTCGACGAGCTCGAGACCCTCGTCGCCGACGCGCCGAGCGCGCTGCCGGCCACTGGTGGCGGTACCGGCTCGGCCACCACGGTGCTCGCCGCGGGCGCCGACCCCGAGCTGGTGATCTCCACGCTCGAGACGATGGACGACCAGACCGGCGAGGGCACCGCCTGGCTCACCGACCGGGCGGTCACCACCCAGGACGAGGGTCCGCTGGACGACCTGGGTGTCTGGGTGACGGCGCAGACCGACGAGCTGGCCGCGCTCGCTCCTCAGCTGCCCGACGCGGCGGGGGCCGCCGTGTCCCACTCGCTCGCGCTGCTCACCGAGGTCTCGGCGCGCACCGGCGAGCTGCAGGTGGCACTCGACTGCGCCTCGGGTCCTGCGGTCGGTGCCGCCGACCAGCTCGGCCCGACACCGGCCACCTGCGTGCCGGCCGCCCCGGAAGGCCCGGCGCAGAGCACCGGAACGGGCGTGCCCGGCACCGGTTCCACCACGACTCAGCCGACGACGCCCGGCCTCCCGACGCCGCCAGGCTCCGGCACCGGGTCCGGGAGCACCGGAACGGGCGGTGGCACGGGTGGTCTGCCGGTGCCCGGAGCGCCGACCGTCCCCGGTGGCCCGAGCATTCCCGGCCTGCCCACGCCCACCATTCCCGGGCTGCCGACGATCACCCTCCCCGGTACAGAGCCGTCCGGGCCGATCATCGACCTCCCCGACGGCGGCCCCGTCGAGATCTGCCTCCCTCCGCTCGTCTGCTGAGCCTCCGGCCGCTGGCCTGAGCGCACCGACCCCCGGATAGGGTCGCAGTCAGTCGATCGTTGGGAGGTCCCGTGCCGCGAGTGCCGCTGCGCGGTCGCCGGTCAGCAGGTCCGGTCGACGAGGAGACCCGGGCGCACGTCGCCGGTACCGCCTCCGCCGCCGCCGCCGAGGTCGCCGCACCGACGGCCGTCGCCCCCGACCGCACCGGAGCGGCCTTCTTCGACGTCGACAACACGATGATGATGGGCGCCTCGCTGTTCTGGTTCGCCCGCGGCCTGGCCGCCCGCAAGTACTTCACGGCGCGGGACATGGCCGGCTTCGTCTGGCAGCAGGCGAAGTTCCGCATCGCCGGCAACGAGGGCAGCGCCGACGACATCCACGCGATCCGGGAGAACGGGCTGGCGTTCGTGGCCGGGCGGCCGGTGGCCGAGATCGTGCAGGCCAGCGAGGAGATCTACGACGAGCTGATGGCCGACCGCATCTGGGCGGGCACCCGGGCGCTCGCCCAGAAGCACCTCGATGCCGGCCAGCGGGTCTGGCTCGTCACGGCCACACCGGTGGAGCTGGCCTCGATCATCGCCCACCGGCTCGGGCTCACGGGCGCGCTCGGCACCGTGGCCGAGGTGGTGGACGGGAAGTACACCGGCCGGCTGGTGGGCGAGCTCATGCACGGCCCCGCCAAGGCGGAGGCGGTCATGGCGCTGGCTGCGCGAGAAGGGCTGGACCTGACCCGGTGCACCGCCTACAGCGACTCGGCCAACGACCTGCCGATGCTCTCGCTCACGGGCACCGCGGTCGCGGTCAACCCCGACACCGAGCTGCGGGCGATCGCCCGTTCACGGGGCTGGACCATCCGCGACTTCCGGACCGGCCGGAAGGCGGCGAAGATCGGCGTCCCGACGGTCGCTGCCGCGGCGCTGTCCGGCGGCCTGGTCGGCGGCGCGCTCGCACTGCGACGGCGGAACAAGCTGCCGTTCCAGCTCAGCTGAAGACGCTCCTGCGCTGGAGCAGGAGCTGGTACAGCGAGTGCTGGATGGTCTCGCGGACCTGGTCGGTGAGGTTGAAGACCAGCATCGGGTCCTCGGCCGCGGCCGGACCGTAGGACGCGGTCTCGATGAGCTCGCCGAAGGCGATCAGCCACTTCGACGGCAGCGGCACCAGCCCCAGCGGGCCGAGCAGCGGGAACGTCGGGGTGATCGGCAGGTACGGCAGCCCGAGCAGGCGGGCCGCCGTCTTCGCGTTGCCGATCATCGGGTAGATCTCCTCGGCGCCCACGATCGCGCAGGGGATGATCGGGACGCCGGTCCGCAGAGCCGCTGTGACGAAACCCCCGCGGCCGAACCGCTGCAGGGTGTACCGGTCGCGGAACGGCTTGCCGATGCCCTTGAAGCCCTCGGGGAAGACGCCGACGAGCTCGCCCTCGGTGAGCAGCCGCTCGGCGTCCTCGTTGCAGGCCAGGGTGGAGCCCATCTTGCGCGACATCGAACCGATGACCGGCAGCTCGAAGACCAGGTCCGCGCCGAGCAGGCGGAGCCGACGCTGCGCAGGGTGGTCGTCGTGCAGGGCGACGGTGGTCATCATCGCGTCGACCGGGATCGTGCCGGAGTGGTTGGCCACGACCAGCGCCCCGCCGGTCGAGGGGACGTTCTCCAGGCCCTGCGTCTCGACCCGGAACCACTTCTGGAACAGCGGCCGCAGGATCGGCAGCAGGACGTGGTCGGTGAGGTCGGGGTCGAACCCGAACTCGTCGGTCTCGTACTCACCGGTCAGCCGACGGCGGAGGAACTCCAGGCCGCCGGCGAGCTGGTCCTCCCAGCCCGGGGCCGGCGCGGGCGGGACGTAGGGCTCGTCGTCGTCGGGCCGCAGCGGGATGACGCGGGCCTCAGGCATCGCGCACCGCCCGGAGGCCCGGCGCCGGGGGCGTCGGGCGCAGCTTCTCGCCGACCGCCGAGGCGGTGTCGCCGGCGCGCTCGAGCAGCGACCGCACCCGCCCGGTGGCCGACTGGACCAGTCGGGGCGACACCACCGGCGGCACCGTGCGGGCGTAGTCGGCCAACGCGGCCTCCGTCGTGTAGCGGGGGATGTAGCCGAAGTCCTCGCGCAGCACCGTGGTGTCCACGACGCGACCGAAGTTGAGGAACCGCATCTGCTCGGGCGAGTAGTCGACGAAGCCGAAGCGGCGGGAGAGCCGGCCGACCGACCCCAGCGCCGGCGTCGGCAGCGGCACCTCGATCCGGCCCAGCCGGCGGATGGCCTGCGACAGGAGCATGGTGCCCTCGCCGCCGACGTTCACCGTGCCGACGAAGTCGCCGGTCGTGGCGCGGGTGAGGACCGCCAACGCGTCGTCCTCGTGGAGGAGCTGCACGCGGGCGTCGTAACCGAGGGCGGTGGGCACCACCGGCATGCGGAAGAAGCCGGTGAGCAGGGAGTCGATCCGGGGACCGATGAAGTTGGTGAACCGCAGCGAGACGACGTCCACGTCGGGACGACGACGGGCGAAGGCCCGGACGTAGCCCTCGATGTCGAGGCTGTCCTTGGCGAACCCACCGGAAGGGACGGCGCGCGCCTGCATCTTCTCGGTGAACACCGCGGGGTCACGCGAGGAGGCCCCGTAGACGGCGCTGGTCGACTTCAGGACGAACCGGCGCACCGTGGGAGCCCGCTGGCAGGCGGCCAGCAGTTGCATCGTGCCGATGACGTTGAGTTCCTTCATCGGCACCCGCCCGCCGGAGCCGGCGGGCGTGGAGCTGATGTTCATGTGCACGACCGTGTCCACCGACGCCGCCGCGATGACCTTGCCGATCAGCGGGTTGCGGATGTCGGCCCGCACGAACTCGGTGCGCCCGAGCCTGCGGAGCATCGTTGGGGACGGCGGGACGGTGTCCACGCCGATGACCCGCTCGATGGAGGGATCGGCCGCGAGCTCGGCCGCCAGGGCACCACCTAGCCACCGACTCACACCGGTGACGAGAACGACCGCAGGCGGCACGAGCGTCAGCTCACTTCTTGTTGCGACGCTGAACGCGCGTCTTCTTCAGCAGCTTGCGGTGCTTCTTCTTCGCCATCCGCTTGCGCCGCTTCTTGATGACCGAACCCACGTGGTGCTCCCGACGTCGTCTTGAGGATGATCAGCTCGAACGTGACTCCTGGGGTCGCGCCCCGGTGTCACTCGGTGTCCGAGCGTACCGGCCGCCCCGCGGCGGTGACACGGTCACCCTCCGGGCGACACCGCGGCCACGTGCCGGCTCCTGTCGGGTGGAGCCGGACCGTCCCGCCTGCGCGGACCCCTTCGGGGCCCACTCGGCGAGACACCACGATCTGGCGACGACGTTGTCGCCTGTGCTCTCTCAGGCGATGTCGGTGTACGCGTCGCGCAGGTAGTCCTGGACGGCCCGCTCCGGCACGCGGAAGGAACGGCCGACGCGGACGGCGGAGAGCTCTCCGGCGTGGACGAGGCGGTACACGGTCATCTTCGAGACGCGCATCATCGCGGCCACCTCGGCCACGGTCAGGAAGGTCACGGCCTGGCGGGGCTGGGGGACGCTCGGGCGGCCGACGGGCATGGCGGCCGGGTGGGCGGCGGGCACGGGGCGCGCCATGGTGGCGGCCATCGGGCGGCCGATCGGACGGGGTCCGGGGACACCCGGACGACCGAGGGCGGGGGCTGCAGAGCGCTGGGGCATGGTCATGTCTTCGTCTCCGGTACCAGCTCACGTCGTGGCGCCGGCTTCCCCACCGGCAACTGAACACGCATGCGCTGGTACAGAGAGTAAGGGGACGGACGTGACTGGTGCGATGGATGAATCGAACAGGCGGACCGGTCCGTCCTCGGCAGAAGTACACGTATGCAACGCCTGAGAACTGTTGTGCGGCGAGTTTCGAGACACGGTCACGAACCGATGACGCACAGTGCTGGCCCCGTGTCGACATGTGGGCTACTGTGCCCGGCTCGCCGTCGCAGCCGCCGCATGAACCCCAGGGCCCCCTCGCGTCAGGTCGTGTCCCGGCCCAGTTCCTGCGAGCGGGCATGGGCTGCCTCGATCGCGGCCATGAGCGCCGCCCGGACGCCGTGCCGCTCCAGCTCGCGGATCGCCGCCACCGTCGTGCCCCCGGGGCTGGACACCGCCTCGCGCAGCTGGACGGGGTGCTCCCCCGAATCACGCATCATCACCGCGGCCCCGAGCGCTGTCTGGACGACGAGGTCGGCGGCGAGCGTCCTCGGCAGACCCAGCAGGATGCCCGCGTCGACCATCGCCTCGACCAGATAGAAGAAGTAGGCCGGGCCGCTGCCCGACAGCGCCGTGACGGCGTCCTGCTGGCTCTCCGGCACCCGCCGCACCTGGCCGACCGCGGCCAGCAGGGCCTCGGCCTCGTCCAGGTGCTCCTCCCCGGCGTGCGCGCCCGCCGAGAGCACGCTCATGCCCTCGTCGACGAGGGCCGGGGTGTTGGGCATGACCCGGACGACGGGGACGCCGGCCGGGAGGGCCGCCTCGATGCGCGCCGTCGGCACCCCGGCCGCGACCGAGACGACCAGGTGCCCGTCGTCGACCACGTCTGCCAGCAGGGCGAGCAAGGTGTCGATGTCCTGCGGCTTGACCGCCACGAGGAGGACACGGGCGCGGGCCGCGGCATCGGCGAGGTCCAGCGCGGGGACGCCGTAGCGCTCGGCCAGCTGGGCGGCCCGCTCGGGGCTGCGCTCGCAGACGAGCAGACCGTCGGGTCCCCCGCGGCGGACCAGCCCGGAGAGCAGCGCCTCACCGATCTTGCCGCCGCCGATGATCGCCAGGCCGCGGCGGCCGTCGGCGCTCACGCGCGGCCACCCAGACGCCGGGCAACCAGCGTGGCCGCACCTGCACCGGAGGGGACGGCGACGCGGACGGTGTAGCCACCTGCCACCAGGCGGTGCTGATCGTCGGTCAGGACTCCGTACGGCATGACGTGCTCCCAGCTGTCGGGGGTTCGGCCGAACCAGGCGGCCCGCTCTCCGGCGATGGCGATCAGCCGCCGGTCGGAGGCGGCGATCTCCGGGTGGCCGTCGCCGGCCATGAGGACGTTGAGGCAGCGCACGAACGCGAGGTCGGCCGCGGCGCGATGCCGGCCGAGAGGAGGTCCCTCGGTCAGCCGCACCCGGTCGCCCGCAAACCCCCGGCAGTGCGCCTCCGCGCCCGGGTCCTCAGCGGGGATCACGACTCCGGCGCCCGGCCCCTCGCCGACGCCGGCCGTCCGACCGGACTGGACGACGAGCAGTCCTGCCTCGCGCGCCACGTCGGAGAGCCGACGGGTGGCCGCGGCACCGAGGTCATCGGCCGGCAGCGTCAGCTCGCAGTCGCCGGCCAGCCCCGCCGCGTGGATCTCCGCGACCAGGGTCGCCAGCTCGGCTTCGGCGTCGTCCTCCGGCGCGGGCGTGTGCTCCAGCGCGACCCGGCGCCCGTCGCTCACCAGCTCCCCGGCGACCCGGACGGCGTCCTCGATCCTGGCGCCGGCCACCAGGCGCCCGGACAGGAGAGCGGTCAGCGTACGGCCGACACTGCTTCGCACGGGCACGTCGGAAACCGTAGTGCGCCGGTGTGTGCCCTGTTCGAGGCCCGGGTAGCGGCGCTGACATGGCAGGAGAACTGAACGGGATGAAGGTGGCCGTGCTGGCCACGGACGGTGTGGAGCAGGTCGAGCTGGACCGGCCGTGGCAGGCGCTCGAGGAGGCCGGCGCCGAACCGGAGCTCGTGTCCCTCGACGGCGGCACGATCACCGCCTACGACCACATCGACAAGGGGGACAAGAAGACCGTCGACGCCGTCGTGAGCTCGGCGGATCCGGACAGCTACGGGGCGCTGGTCCTGCCCGGGGGCGTCATCAACGGCGACTTCCTCCGTGCCGACGCCGACGCGGTCGTGTTCGTGACGTCCTTCTTCGAGGCCGGCAAGCCGGTCGCGGCGATCTGCCACGCGCCCTGGGTCCTGATCGAGGCCGGCGTGGTCAAGGGCCGGCGCATGACGTCGTGGCCGTCGCTGCAGACCGATCTGCGCAATGCCGGTGCCGACTGGGTGGACGAGGAGGTCGTCGTCGACGGCAACCTGATCACCAGCCGCAAGCCCGACGACCTGGACGCGTTCAGCGCGGCCATCGTGGAGGAGTTCGCGCGCAGCGACGCCGAGGAGGAGGACGCCGACTGATCGGCGTCGCTCGTCGGCGGGTCAGGAACCGGCGGCGAGCAGCCCGGCGGCCGGCGCGATCGTGAGCAGGGTGCCCGCGAACACGAGCACCGCCAGCAATCGCGGCCCGACCGGTTCGCGGCCCTGCTTCTGCCGCCAGACGCCGACGCCGGCGACGAGGGCGGTGACCGCCAGCGGCGCGAGCAGGACGGCGACGTGCGGCAGGTTCTCCCACAGCAGGGTGGCCGCGAAGTAGACGCCGACGCCGGCGGCCAGGGCGATGATCAGCTCGCCGGCGAACCGCAGCCAGGCGAGCGCGCTCTCCTGCGGCGTCGAGTCGAGGTCGTCGGCGTCCTCGAACTGCTCGGGCCGGACGACGGGGATGGGGCCGGTCATCGGGTGCGACTCAGCCGGGGCGACCCGCTGGGCGGAGCGGTCGGTCGACCGCTGGGCCAGCCGCTCCACCGAACGCTGCGCCGGTGGTTCGCCTGGCTTGCGCGTGGGCACCGGGGCGCTGGCCAGCGTCCCCACCACGGGGACGCCCGGCTTGCGGTCGGGTCGCAGCCCGGGGATGGCCGCCGTGCTCGGGCCCGGCTCGGGACGCCGCATCGCTCGGGGATCGGCGGCCGGCCGGCGCTCCGAGGCTCGCCGCTCAGGTGCCGCGCGACGCTCGGGGACCGGGGGTTCCTCGTCGGACCGGTCGCTCTTACGCCGTCCGAGATCGGGTCGCCCGGCGGCGGCCGCCTCGGCCCGTCGCTGGCGGATGCCGGTCTCCTCCGGGTCGTCCCAGGAGCGGCGGCGCGCAGCGCGGTTGGCGGACTCGATGCCGGCCTCGCGCAGGATCTCGGCGAGCGAGCGCCCTCCCGTGTCCGGGTTCCAGTCCGGTTCGGCCATCACGCTCCTCCCAACGAGTCCAGCCTGCGGAGGATGACACCCTCCCGCAGCGCCCACGGACAGATCCTCACGCACCGTACGTCCAGCGCACGCATCGTTGCGGCAGCCACGACCGCGCCCGCGGGAACCTGGTGCGCGCGGTCGGGTGAGACCCCGCGCAGCTCGGCCAGTGCGGAGCTCTCGATCCGCGACACGAACCCGACCAACTGGCCCAGTCCGTCGTTGTTCAGCTCCCGCGGGACCTGCAGGCCGGCGGAGTACGGGGCGGCGCCGGTCAGCCGGGCGAGGGTCCGGAAGGTCTTGCTCGTGGCGGCGACCAGGTTGGGCCGTCCGGGGGCGCACAGCTTCTCTGCCGCAGGGGCCAGGAGGTCGGCGGCGTAGGCGTCCAGTTGCTCCAGCGCCGCCAGGTCCGGCCGCCCACCGTGCTGCGCGTCGGGGAGGAAGCGCCGGGTCATGCGCCCGGCACCCAGGGGCAGCGAGAGGGCGACGTCCGGGTCCTCGTCGACCCCGCTGGCCAGCTCGAGCGACCCACCGCCGATGTCGAGGATGAGCAGCCGGCCCGCGCTCCAACCGAACCACCGCCGGACGGCGAGGAACGTCAGGCGGGCCTCGTCCTCGCCGGTGAGCACCTGCAGGTCGACCCCGGTCCGCTCGCGGATCCGGTCGAGCACCTCCAGGCCGTTCGCGGCGTCCCTGATCGCGGACGTGACCATGGCCAGCAGCTCGTCGCAGCCCTGCTTCTCGGCCTGGTCGCAGGCCTCCTGCACCGCCTTGAGCAGCGCCTTCTCCCCCGCCCTCGACAGCATGTCGTCGGGCCCCACGTGCTCGGCCAGGCGCAGCACCGAGCGGTCGTCGTGCATCGGCGTGGGATGCGCGCCGCGGTGGGCGTCCACCACCAGCAGGTGCACCGTGTTCGAACCGACGTCCAGCACCCCGAGTCGCATGGGGCCAGTCTGCCGGGTCAGCAGATCGGCCCCTGCGTGGCGGCAGCCATCTCGAGGATCGAGGTCACGATGTCGACGTCCAGCTGCTCGGGCGTGCGGTACCGGACGCAGCCCTTGCCGACGCTGAGGCCGGCCAGGCGGTCCCGGTGGGCGGCCATGACGTCGGTGCGGACGACGTAGAAGGAGAGGTACTGCTTCTGCGCGGCGAAGGCGATCTCCCCCTCCCCCTCGGCGACCGGGCCGCGCCAGTAGCCGGGCATGCCGTACGTCATGCCCTCGGTGAAGCCGTCGAGGTGGGCCAGGCAGAGGCCGCGCAAGGTGCGGACGGCATCGGCGCGGGGACCGGTCACCTGCTCGACGTAGGCGTCGACGGCCGGATCGGGTGTGGCCATGGGACCAGGCTGCCACGGCCTACGCTGGCCGCGTGCCCGACGAGCCACCCCCCGAAGTCCCTCTGGACTTCGCGCGGGAATGGGTGGAGTTTGCCGATCCCGCCGATCCCGACCACCGGGTGCGCGCCGATCTCACCTGGCTGACGTCGGCCTGGACGTGCATCTACGGGCGGGGCTGCGCCGGCGTCGTCGAGGGCCGGCCCGACGACGGCTGCTGCAGCCACGGGGCGTTCTTCACCGACGAGGACGACCTGGCCCGCGTGACGGCGGCGGTCGGCCTGCTGACCGACGACGACTGGCAGCTGGCCCCGGTCGGCCGCGCGTCCTGGACCGAGGAGGACTCCTCGGAGGACGCCGAGGCCGGCGTGCGCTCGCTGCGGACCCGCACCGTCGACGGCGCCTGCGTGTTCCTCAACCGGCCCGGCCACCCCGGCGGCACCGGATGCGCGCTGCACGGCATGGCGCTGCGCACCGGCGTGCACCCCCTGACAACCAAGCCCGACGTCTGCTGGCAGCTGCCGGTGCGTCGGGAGCAGGAGCACGTGGAGCGGCCCGACGGCACGACGGTGCTCGTCACGAGCATCGGGGAGTTCGACCGGCGGGGCTGGGGGCCGGGCGGCCACGACCTGCACTGGTGGTGCACCGGCGCCCCGGCGGCGCACGTCTCCCCCGAGCCCCTGGTGGAGACCTACGCTGCGGAGCTGATCGCCCTGCTCGGCGAGGTCGCCTACGCCGAGCTACGCCGGCTGACCGAACTCCGCCTCGACCAGGGCATGGTCGCCCCCCACCCGGCCAGCCCCCGTCCGGTGTCCGTCCAGCTGCACCGGCGCCGGCCCGGCTGAACCGGCGCCGGCCCGGAACGTCTGCCGGTAGGCCCGCGGCGAGACGCCGCGGCGGCGGCCGAACTGCTCCCGGAGACCGGCCGCGGTGCCGAAGCCGACCAGCCGGGCCACCTCCTCGACGGGGGCGTCGCTCTCCTCGAGCAGGGCCTCGGCTGCTGCCAGGCGCTGGCCGAGCAGCCAGGCGTGCGGCGTCGTCCCCGTGGTGGCCTTGAACCGGCGGGCGAAGCTCCGCGGGCTCATCAGCGCCCGGCGGGCCAGGACCTCGACGCTGATGTCGTCGGCGAGGTGGCTGCTCGCCCACTCCAGGACGGCGCCGAGCAGGTCGTCCTCGCAGGCGGGGACGGGGGCGTCGATGAACTGGGCCTGCCCGCCGTCGCGGTGCGGCGGGACGACCATCTCGCGGGCCAGCGCGTTCGCCGCACCCGAGCCCCACTCCCGGCGCACGAGGTGCAGCAGCGTGTCCACGCCGGCCGCCGTCCCGGCGCCCGTGATGATCCGGCCGTTGTCGACGTAGAGCACCGAGGGGTCGACCTGGACCGCGGGGAACCGGGCGGCGAGCTCGCCGGCCCACTTCCAGTGCGTGGTGACGCGCAGCCCGTCGAGCAGGCCGGCCGTGGCGAGCACGAAGGCGCCGGTGCAGTGGCTGACGATCGTGGCCCCGCGTGCGTGCGCCTCCCGGAAGGCATCGAGCAACGCCGGCGACGGAACGCGGTCGAACAGCTCCCATGCGGTGATCGAGATGATGTCGGAGCGGGCGAGCCGCTCCAGCCCGTGCTCGACCGTGATGGGGATGCCGGTGTCGGTGCGCATCACGCCCGGCGCCTCGCTGACCAGCGCGAAGTCGAACTGCGGCAGCCCCATGTCCCGACGGTCGTATCCGAAGACCTCGGCGCACACGCCGAGCCCGAAGCTGCCCACGAGACCGTCGGCGACGACCACGCTGACGACGAGGGGGCGGTCCTGGGATGCCATGCGAGCATCATGGCAGAAAAGGTGCGATAGCGGTCACTTCTGCCACTCGTATCCGCGTCCGGGCGCGAGCAGGCTCTGTCCATGTTGCTGATCACCTGCCCCGTGACGAGGACCGACGAGCTGGTCGCAGACCGGCGGATCCGATCGGTCGTCAACCACCTCACCCACATCGCGATGCACGTCGAGTGCCCGGCGTGCGGCGGCGCGCACGTCTACCGGACCGGCGCGAAGCTCGACCCCGTTCCCGCTCCGGCTCCCCAGGCGAAGGAACTCGTCGCCGCCTAGGATCGAACACATGAGCGAATCGCAGCCGACCACCGACCCCACCACCGAGAAGGACCCGTCGGACTGGGTCACCGGCGACGAGCCGGCCACGGGTGCCCAGAAGAGCTACCTCGAGACGCTGTCCCGCGGCACCGAGGAAGAGGTGCCTGACGACCTCACGAAGGCCGAGGCGTCGCAGAAGATCGACGACCTGAAGAACTAGTAAGAGGACCCCCTGCCCCCCAACGCTCGCACGCTCGCGGCGGGACCCTGCAGGGGGCCGTCAGGCTTCCAGCTTGTAGCCGAGCCCGCGGACTGTCAGCAGGTACTTCGGATTCGCGGGGTCCGGTTCGAGCTTGCCCCGCAGCCGCTTGACGTGGACGTCGAGGGTCTTGGTGTCGCCGACGTAGTCCGCTCCCCACACCCGGTCGATGAGCTGGCCGCGGGTGAGCACCCGGCCGGAGTTGCGCAGCAGGTACTCGAGCAGGTCGAACTCCTTCAGCGGCAGGGCGACCGGTTCGCCGTCCACGGCCACGACGTGCCGCTCGACGTCCATCCGGACCGGCCCCGCCTCGAGGACGCCGACCGCCGGTGGCGTCTCGGCGGCGTCCCCTCGGCGGCGCAGCACGGCCCGGATGCGGGCGACCAGCTCACGGGCGGAGTAGGGCTTCGTGACGTAGTCGTCGGCGCCGAGCTCCAGGCCCACGACCTTGTCGATCTCGCCGTCCTTGGCCGTCAGCATGATGATCGGGACGTTGCTGCGGCTGCGCAGCGCCCGGCAGACCTCGGTGCCCGGCAGGCCGGGCAGCATCAGGTCGAGCAGGACGATGTCGGCGCCGCCGCGGTCGAACTCCGCGAGCGCGTCCGGGCCGCTGCCGGCCACGACGGCCTCGAAGCCCTCGCGGCGCAGCATGTAGGACAACGCGTCGGAGAAGGACTCCTCGTCCTCCACCACCAGCACTCGGGTCATGAGGTTCCCTTCGAAGCTTCGACGGCGGGGGTACTCGCCGCATCCAGCGGGATGCGCAGCGTGAACGTGGAGCCGAGGCCTTCCTCGCTCCAGACCGACACCGCGCCGCCGTGGTTGCTGGCGACGTGCTTGACGATGGCCAGGCCGAGGCCCGTACCCCCGGTGCTGCTGGCCCGGGACTGGTCGACCCGGTAGAAGCGCTCGAACACCCGCTGGCGGTCCTGGCGCGGGATGCCGATGCCGCTGTCGGTCACGGCGATCTCGGCGAACCCCGACCGGGCGCGGGCGGCGACGGCGATCCGGTTCGCTCCCGCGCTGTACGCGACGGCGTTGGCCAGCAGGTTGGTCACCGCGGTGGCGAGCTGGCTCTCCACTCCCCGCACCACGAGCCCCGACTCGCCGCCGACGGCGATCTCGAGATCCTTGGCCCGGGCGGCCGTACGGGTCCGGTCCACGGCCTCGGCCACCACACGGTCGACGTCCACCGGGACCAGCTCGGGCAACGGCTCGCCACCCTGCAGGCGGGACAGGTCGATGAGCTCGCGCACCAGTCGGCTCAGCCGGTCGGCCTCGTGGGCGATCCGGCCGGCGAACCGCTGGACGGCCTCGGGGTCGTCGGCGGCCTGCTCGATCGCCTCGGCCAGCAGGGCGAGCGCGCCGACCGGTGTCTTGAGCTCGTGGCCGACGTTGGCGACGAAGTCCCTGCGCACCGCCTCGGTGCGGCGGGTCTCGGTGATGTCCTGCAGCACGAGGGCGACCGGTCCTGGCGGCGGCGCGGTGCCGCTGTGCAGCCGGACGCCGTGCACGCCCATCAGCCGGGGCCCGGAGCCCACCAGGTCGCCGGGGAGGCGGACGTCGAGCCGGCGACTGCCGCCGGAGCGCACGGTCCGGGCGAGCGTGAGCAGCTCCGGGACGAGCAGACGGGTGCCGCGCACGATCCCCATGGCCCGGGCGGCCGGGTTGGCCAGCAGCACCGCGTCGTCGACGTCCACGAAGACGACGGCGGGGTCCATCAGGTCCAAGAGCCGCCGGGCGAGGGCGGCCTCGGGCAGCGCGACGACGGCCACGTCCGGACCGGCGGCGGGATCGTGGCGGAAACGGAGGATGACCGTGGCGGCCACCACCCCGCCGAGGAGGAGGCCGATCACCAGGGCGACCAGCGGACTCACGACCCGATGCTAGGTCGGCCGAAGCCATCTTCGACCCGATCCGGGGGGTTGTGCCGCCCGGACGGGTCAGTGTTCACCTCGGCGTGGGCGGCCGTTCACCGGAGGAATAGGAACGAAGGGCGCAGCGGTCCTACCCTCGGTACGACGCTCAACGGGAGGACGACAACATGCGCGAGAGCTATTTCGAGGAGCTCGAGGACATCCGGGGCTGCCTGGTCGAGATGGCCAACAGCGTGGGCTCGCAGATGAGCACCGCGACGACGGCACTGCTGGACGCCGACGTGGCCCTGGCCGACCTGGTCATCGCGGGCGACGAGCAGATCGACGCCACCCGCGAGAGCATCGACCAGCGCTGCTTCACCCTGCTGGCCCGCCAGCAGCCCGTGGCCACCGACCTGCGCACGATCGTCGTCGCCACGCGGATCGCCAGCGACCTGGAGCGCATGGGCGATCTCGCCGAGCACATCGCCAAGGTCGCGCGCATGCGGTTCCCCGAGCACGCCGTTCCCCAGGAGGTGCGCCCGGCGTTCCTCGAGGCCGGCCACGTCGCCGAGATGCTCGTGGCCAAGGCGGGCACGGTGATCGCCACCCGGAACGTCGAGGCGGCCCGGGAGCTTGAGACCGACGACGACGCGATGGACCGGATCCACCGCGGCCTGTTCCGGGAGCTGCTCTCCGACAGCTGGCCCTACGGCGTCGAGACGGCGATCGACGTCACGCTGCTGGGCCGCTACTACGAGCGGTTCGCCGACCACGCAGTCAGCGTCGCCCGACGCGTCGTCTACCTCGTGACGGGCGAACGGGACAACACCGTCGCCGTCCGGGCGATCCAGCAGCCCTGAGTCGGTCCGCTACTTCTTGCCCTGGTTCTTGACGGCCTCGATCGCGGCTGCGGCGGCGTCGGGGTCGAGGTACTGCCCGCCGGCCTTGATCGGCCGCAGGTCGTCGTCCAGGTCGTAGCGCAGGGGCACCCCGGTCGGGATGTTCAGCCCCACGACCTCGTCGTCCCCCATGCCGTCGAGGTGCTTCACCAGCGCGCGGAGGCTGTTGCCGTGCGCGGCCACGAGGACGGTCGCGCCGCTGCGCAGGTCGGGAACGATCGCGTCGTACCAGTACGGCAGCATCCGGACGACGACGTCTTTGAGGCACTCGGTCGCCGGGCGCGCCTCGGTCGGCAGGAATGCGTAGCGCGCGTCGCCGTCCTGGGCGAACTCGCTGCCGGGCTCGATCGGCGGCGGCGGGGTGTCGTACGAGCGGCGCCACGTCATGAACTGCTCCTCGCCGTACTCGGCGAGGGTGGCGGCCTTGTCCTTGCCCTGCAGCGCGCCGTAGTGCCGCTCGTTGAGCCGCCACGACCGGCGGACCGGCAGCCACTGCCGGTCGGCCTCGGCCAGCGCCAGCTCCGCGGTGCTGATGGCCCGCTTGAGCAGCGAGGTGTGCAGCACGTCAGGGAGCAGGTCGTGCTCGACCAGGAGCTGACCCCCGCGCGCGGCCTCCGCCCGGCCCTTCTCCGACAGGGGGACGTCCACCCAGCCGGTGAAGAGGTTGGCCTTGTTCCACTCGCTCTCGCCGTGGCGGAGCAGCACGAGGGTCGCTGGAGGGGTGGCGGTGGTCACGGCGGTCATCCTGCCCGACGCGGTCACGCCGTGAGCAGCGGCCAGGTCAGCCACAGCTCGTAGAGGGCCGGCGGGGCGATGCCGAGCAGCAGCCACGGGCTCAGGATCCGGCGGGCGGCCCCCCAGCGGACCGCGGCGACGAAGGCGACGCTGCAGACGAGCGCGAGCGCCAGCCAGCCGACCACCGCGACCACGTCGACGGTGAGCAGTTGCGCGAAGACGAGTTCGACGGCGCAGACCACCAGCGGATAGGCCAGCGCCGAGGCGGCGACCACGCCCATGAGGGCCCGCGCCCGGCGTTCGGGCTCGGATCTGCGCTCCACCATCGCCGTCCACGCTAATCGCGCCACGGACGGACCGCCGGTCAGGCGACGGCGGCCGACGCCTCCGTGGGGCCGCCCTCGACCATCGCCCGCGCCTGGTGCACCGCGGCGCCGACGACCTCCGCTGCCCGCTGCAGCTGCTCGCCGGTGTGGGTGGCCATGACCGAGAGGCGGAGCACGCCGCGTCCGCGGGGCACCGCCGGATAGGCGACGGCGTTGCAGTAGACGCCCGCGTCGAACGCGATCTTCCAGGCGGCCGCGGTGACCTCCTCCTCGCCGGTGGGGACGGCGATGACCGCTCCCCGGCCCGGCAGCGGCGCCGTGCCCGCCTCCCCGAGTGCGCGGCGCAGCAGCGCACCGTTCTCGCGGGTGCGCGTCATCCGCTCGGGCTCGCTGCGCAGCAGCCGCAGCGCGGCGAGCGCGGCACCCACTGAGGCCGGATCGTTCGCGGCGCTGAAGACGTAGGGCAGCGCCGAGGCGCGGATGCCGTCGGCCGCGGCGCGGGAGGTCATCACGGCACCGCCGACGCTCGCGAGGGACTTGCTGAACGCCACCGTGACGGCGTCGACGCGGTCGAGGACGCCGGCCTGCTCGACCGCACCCCGGCCCTCGGCACCCAGGACCCCGAGCCCGTGGGCCTCGTCGACCACCAGCCGGGCCCCGTACCGGTCGCAGAGGACGGCGATCTCGGCGAGGGGAGCCATCTCGCCGGTCATCGAGTAGACGCCGTCGACGACGATGACCGCGCCCGCGCGAGGTTCGATGCCCTCGAGCCGCTGGGTGAGCGAGCCGAGGTCGTTGTGCCGGAACCGGCTCACGGTGGCCCGGCTGGCGGCGGCACCCGCGTGCACGCTCGCGTGGGCGTGGGCGTCGACCAGCAGGACGTCGCCGGGATGGCCGACCGTGGACAGCAGCGCGAGGTTGGCGTTGATCCCCGAGGAGGTCAGCACGGCCGCCTCGGTGCCGTAGTGGTCGGCGAGCTCCTCCTCCAGCGCGAGGTGCAGCCGGGTCGTGCCGTTGAGCACGCGGCTGCCGGAGGTGCTGGTGCCGAACTGGCGCGCCGCCTCTGCGGCCGCCTCGATGACCCGCGGGTCGCCGGCGAGGCCGAGGTAGTTGTTGCTGCCGAGGTTGATCCGGTGGCGGCCGTCGTCGTAGAGCGTGACCGCCTGCGGGGCCCCACCGGTCGGGACCGCCTGCGTGGCCACGCCCGCGGCGGTGTGCTGCCGGAACAGCTCAGCGAGAGGGTTCTCGAGCAGTGGTGCGAAGGGATCCCGGCGGCCGGTCAGGTACGCACGGCGCTCGTCCGGCACGGGGTCTCCCTTCTGTGGCACGGGGGAGTCCCGCTGCACTCACCTTCAGAGTGTCCCCTACGGAACGTGACCGTCAATGACGACATTGACACCATCGGGTCACTCCGTGACCGACGCCACCGCGGTCAGGGCGGGCCGGCGGCGTCCCGGTGTCGCTTGCCGGGCAGCCACATCAGGACGACGAACGCGGCCACGACCGCGGCGACGGCGGTGAACACCGCGGTGACGTGCATGGCCGAGACGAACGCCTCGCGGGCCGGCTCGACGAGTGCCGCAGCGGCGCGGGCGGCGTCCTCGTCGCCTTCGGCCTCCACCTGCCGGACCACCTCGAGGGTCGCCACGATCGACTGCCCGGCGCTCTCGCGGGCCTCGGCGGGCAGGACGTTCACCGCCGACCCGAGGTGCGCGGCGTAGGAGGCGGCCAGGACCGAGCCGAGGATCGCCACGCCCAGTGCGCCGCCGACCTGCCGGACGGAGTTGTTCACCGCGGCACCCGCGCCGGCCTTCTCCCGCGGCACCACGGACATGATCGACTCCGTGGCCGGCGCCATCACCATGCCCATGCCCAGGCCCTGCACGGACAGGACGACGAGCAGCAGCCAGACCGGCGAGGTGAGGTCGAGCAGCTGGATCCCCAGGAAGGACGCGGCGATCAGCGCGAACCCGGTGGCACAGACCGCCTTGGCGCCGTAGCGCTCGGCCAGACCGGAGCTGCGCGGTGCCATCAGGGCCATGCCCAGGGCGACCGGGATGAGGGCGGCGCCGCTCTGCAAGGGGGTGTAGCCGCGCACGCCCTGCAGGTAGTAGACGAGGTAGAACGTCGCCCCGAGGAGGGCGAAGAAGTTCAGCCCGAGCGCACCGGCCGCCGCGGAGAAGGCGGGGTTGCGGAACAGGCTGACGTCGAGCGCCGGATGGGTGGAACGCCGCTGGAGCCAGACGAAGAGCCCCAGCAGCAGCACGCCGCCGACGAGCGGAATCAGGACGCCGGGCGTCGACCAGCCGGCGCCGGAGCCGCCGCGGATGATCCCGTAGACGAGGCCGGCCAGCGCCACGATGGACAGCAGGACGCCGGGCACGTCCAGTCGTCCGGGCGACGGGTCCTTGGACTCGGGGACGAATGCCAGGACGGCAATGAAGCCCACGACGGCGACCGGGACGCCGACGAGGAAGACCGACCCCCACCAGAAGTGCTCGAGCACCGCGCCGCCGGCGAGCGGCCCGCCCGCGACGGCGATCCCCGCCGTGCCGGCCCAGACGCCGATGGCGCGGCCGCGCTCGCGCGGGGGGAAGACGTTGGTGATGACCGCGAGCGTCGTCGGCTGGACGGCTGCGCCCCCGATGCCCATGACCGCACGCCAGCCGATCAGCTCGATCGGGCTGTTGCTGAAGGCGGCGAAGACCGAGCCGACGGCGAAGATGCTCAGCCCGATCAGCAGCACCCGCCTGCGGCCGACGCGGTCGCCGATGACGCCCCAGGAGAAGAGCAGCCCGGCGAACACCAGGATGTAGGCGTCGACCGCCCACTGCAGCTCCCCCTGGGTGGCCTGCAGCTCGCGCTGCAGGGTGGGGATCGCGACGTTGAGGATCGTGTTGCCCGTGATCACCACGAGCAGGCACACGGTCATGGTGGCGAGGACCCACCACCGCCGGGCGTAACCGGGCCGCTCGTCGTCCGCCGTGGTCGCCGGTGACGTGCGGTCCGTCGCGGTCACTGCTGCTCGGGCCGGTTCGACGGATCGGCGAAGGCGGCGAAGGCCTCCAGGTTGCGCAGCGATTCCCCGCGCTTGACCCGCCAGTCCCACTCGCGCCGGATCGAGGTGCCGAAGCCGATCTCGAGCATCGCGTTGAAGTGGTCGTCGGCGTAGCTGAGGACGGCACCCAGGACGCGGTCGATCTCCTCGGGCGTGACCGAGGCGTGCGGGAGGCGGCCGGTCAGGTAGATGTCGCCGACGCTGTCGACGGAGTACGCGACGCCGTACATGCGGGCGTTGTGCTGCAGCAGGAAGGTCCACAGCTGCTCGCGGTTCTCGTCGGGCTGGCGGCAGACGAAGGCCTCGACCCGCAGTGCGTGCTCCCCGACGATGAGGCCGCAGACGGTCTTGAGCTTCTTGGTGCCGGGGAGGTCGACCAGCCAGCGGCCCGGGGCCGGGTGGTCGTGCACCAGGTCACCGTCCCGCAGCGCCTGCTCGATGACGGCGTCGAGCTGCGCGACGACCTGCTCGCTCATCGGGCGACCTGGATGCCGGGGAGGGCGCGCAGCGGGCCGAGGGCGCGGGCACGGACGGGGCGGGCGGCGCCGGCCATGTCCTCGGCGGCGGAGGTGTAGGCCGCGATCAGCGAGTCGGCGGTGCGGTCCCAGGAGAACAGCGCCGCATGCCGGCGGGCGCCGGCGCTGAGGAGCTCGCGTCGTCCCAGGACAGCCCGGACGGCGGCGGCGTAGTTGCGGGGGTCGTGACCCTCGACGAGGACCCCGGAGACGCCGTCCCGGACGGCGGTGCGCAGGCCGCCGACGGCGGCCGCGACGACCGGGGTGCCGCAGGCCTGCGCCTCGAGCGCGACCAGACCGAAGGACTCGTTGTGACTGGGGACGACGGCGACGTCGGCTGCGCGGTAGTGGTCGGCGAGCCGCTCCGGCGGCTGCGGCGGGAAGAAGGTGACGACGTCGGCGATGCCGAGCGATCCCGCGAGCTTCTGGAGCTGCTCGGGAGCCTCGAGGCCGGAGCCGCTGGGGGCACCCACGACGTGGACGCGGAGCCGGTCGCGGAGCTCCGGGTCGTCGGCGAGCAGCTGCGCGGCGGCGTGCAGCAGGACGTCCGGCGCCTTGAGCGGCTGGATGCGGCCGACGAAGAGCAGCACGAGGGCGTCCTCGGGCATGCCGACCGCACGGCGGGCCGCGGCGCGGTCGCCGGGACAGAAGCGGTCGAGGTCGACGCCGGGCGGGACGACGAGCGTGCGGGCCGGGTCGGCGCCATAGAGGCGGACGAGCTGGCGGGCCTCCTCGTCGGTGTTGGCGATCAGCCGGTCGGCCTCGGCCACGACCTGCTCCTCGCCGATGACCCGGGCGCGCGGCTCGGGCCGGTCGCCGTCGGCCAGCGCCTCGTTCTTGACCTTGGCGAGGGTGTGCGCGGTGTGGATCAGCGGCACGCTCCACCGGTCGCGGGCCAGCCAGCCGACCTGGCCCGACAGCCAGTAGTGGGAGTGGACGACGTCGTAGTAGCCGGGCTCGTGCTGGGCCTCCTCGCGCAGCACCGCGGCGGTGAACGCGCACAGCTGGGCGGGGAGCTCCTCCTTGCCGAGGCCCTCGAAGGGGCCGGCGCTGACGTGGCGGACCGTGACGCCCGGGCTCATCTCGACCACGGGCGGGAGGCCGCTGGAGGTGGCGCGCGTGAAGATGTCGACGGCGATGCCGCGGGCGGCCAGGCGGCGGGACACCTCGACGATGTAGACGTTCATGCCCCCGGCGTCGCCGGCGCCGGGCTGGTCGAGCGGGCTGGTGTGCACCGACAGGGTCGCCACCCGCCGGGGCGGGCCCGGGCGGGAGAAACGACGAGCGGGCACGTGCAACCTCCCGCTCGAGTAGTCCGGTGGTGGGGGCCTGACCGGCCCCTGTCGACTGTTCATCCTGCAACAGCGCCAGGATGGTGTTCATGCCCGGTACCGATCCTTCCCACTCCCCCGACCGTCGTCCGCTCCCGGGCGCCGGCCGCACCGCCGTCGTCACCGGGGCCTCCAGCGGGATCGGGGCGGCCACTGCGACACGGTTGGCCGCCGACGGTTTCGACGTCGTCCTGGGGGCCCGCCGCCTCGACCGGCTGAGCGAGCTGGCGTCGTCCATCGGGGGGCGGGCTTTGCCGCTGGACGTCACCGACGCAGCCTCCGTGGAGGCCTTCGCGGCGGCGCTGGACCGGGTCGACGTGCTGGTGAACAACGCGGGCGGAGCCTTCGACGCCCTGCCGGTCGCGGCCGCCGACCTCGACTCGTGGACGCGAAGCTATGAGGTGAACGTGCTCGGCACCGTGCGGCTGACCAAGGCGCTGCTGCCGGCGCTCCGGGCGTCCGGCGGCGGGGACGTCGTGTTCGTGAGCTCGACGGCGGCGCTGGTCAGCTACGAGGGCGGGGCGTCGTACACGGCCGCGAAGCACGGGGTGCACACGCTGGCCGAGACGCTGCGGCTGGAGCTGAACGGGGAGCCGGTGCGGGTCGTCGAGATCGCGCCCGGGATGGTGCGCACGGAGGAGTTCTCACTGAACCGGCTCGGCTCGGCCGCGGCTGCCGACGCCGTCTACCGCGGGGTGCGCGAGCCGCTCGTGGCCGACGATGTCGCCGACTGCATCGCCTGGACGGTCACCCGCCCGCCCCACGTGAACATCGACCTGATGGTCGTGCGACCCCTCGCCCAGGCCGCCCAGCACAAGGTTGACCGCCGTCCTCCGGACGACACCGCGGCCACGAGCCGTCCCGACCCCCACTGAGCCCCCGAGTCGCGCCTGCGCGAACCCCTCCGGGGCCCACTCGGCACGACAGGGTCACACCGCGGTGGGCTCGCGCTCGAGGGTGACGCCGAACTGATCGCGGACCGACTGGACGACGCGATCGGCGAAGGCGAGCAGTTCCGTGGCCGTCGCGCCGGGTTCCGTCGTCAGGGCGAGGCTGTGACGTGACGACGTCCCTACGTGCCCGTCCCTCGTGCCGCGGCCGAACCCGGCGGACTGAACGAGCCAGGCGGCGCTGAGCTTCACCTGCCCGTCGCCGGCGGGCCAGCTCGGGCAACCGTCGACCGACTGGGCGGCGGGAACGATCGGGTTGGTGAAGAACGAGCCGGCGCTGCGGCTGTCGGGGTCGGCCGGGTCGAGGACCATGCCCTTCCCGCGGCGCAACTCGATGACCGCGGCCCGGACGTCGGCCAGCGGGGCAGTGTCGCCGATCTGCACACCCAGCTTCTTCGCCAGTTCGGCGTAGGCGACCGGACGCGAGGCCGGGCTCTCGTCGAGGAGGAACGTGACCTCGAGGACGACGAAGCGGCCTGCCTCGCGCTTGAGCCGGCTGTCGCGATAGGCAAAGCCGCACTCGGCCGGCGTAAGGGTGCGATCGCTCTTCTCGGCGCGGTCGTAGACGCGGACGGCGGTGATCGTCTGGGCGACCTCCTGGCCGTAGGCGCCGACGTTCTGCACCGGCGTGGCGCCGGTCGAGCCCGGGATTCCCGACAGCGCCTCGATGCCGGCGAGCTGGTGGTGGACGGCGTAGGCGACGAGCTCGTCCCACGGCTCGCCGGCCTGCACGAGGAGTTCGCCTCCGGAGCGCTCGATGCCCCAGGTCCGGACGGCGACGACATCGCCGTCCCAGCCGTCGTCGGGAGCGATCACGTTGGACCCGCCGCCGAGCAGCAGCAACGGGCGGCCCGCCTCGTCGGCCTCGCGGACGGCGGTCACCAGCTCCGCGGCGTCCTCCACCTCGATGACGCGCTCAGCGACGCCACCGACGCCGAGCGTGGTGAGGCCGGCCAGCGGGACCGCGCGGAGAACCTGCACGACGCAACGCTAACCGGGACTACCCTCCGGACCGGTGAAGGAGCCCAGGAGCGACCACAAGCGCCGGGCATATCTGTCCCCGCCCCCACAGCGGAGGGCCCCTCGACTGGCGGCCGGCCGGGCCCGGGCGCTGGGACTGCCCACCCGCGGCACCACCAACGCCAACCGGTTGCGCCGGGTGGACCGCTGGCTCCTCGCCACACAGCTCCCGCGCCTCCGCGACTCCGCCCGGCCCCTCGTGGTCGACCTGGGTTACGGATCGTCCGCCGTCACGACGCTCGAACTCGTCGACCGGCTCACCCCGGAGGTAGATCGCCTCGAGGTCGTCGGGCTCGAGATCGACCCGGCCCGCGTGGCTGCCGTCGCCGCCGACCGGGATCCGCCCCGGGTCGACTTCCGCGTCGGGGGCTTCGAGCTCGCCGGCCTGCAGCCGGTGCTCGTGCGGGCGTTCAACGTGCTGCGCCAGTACGACGAGGCCTCGGCGGCCCAGGCCTGGGACACCATGCAGGCCGCTCTCTGCCCGGGTGGGGTGATCGTCGAAGGCACCTGCGACGAGTGGGGACGGCGTTCGGCGTGGGTCGCCCTGGACTCCGACGGACCCCTCACCCTCACGTTCGCGACCCGGGTGTCCGACATCGACACCCCCTCGGACCTGGCCGAACGGTTGCCGAAGGCACTGATCCACCACAACGTTCCAGGACAGCCGGTCCACGAGTTCCTCCGAGCGTTCGATGCGGCCTGGGCGGCGGCCGCGGGGTTGTCCACCTTCGGGCCGCGGCAGCGATGGGTCGCCACCGTCGAGACCCTCGGGAACCAGGGCTGGCCGTTGGTCGGTTCGGCCCGCCGGTGGCGGCACGGTGAGGTCACCGTGCGGTGGTCCGCGGTCGCCCCGATCTGACCACGCTTCGCACGCTCCTTGTCGCTGCTTGTCCACAGCCGACCCTTCTATCCACAGGCCCGTTTCGGCTGGTCAGAGGCCCCCTCCTTTCCATATGATCGAACACGTGTTCGACTCCGATTCCACCCGAGACGCGGCCCTTCCCGAGGCCGCCATCGAGCACATGCGCGCCCTGGTCGACGGGGTCTTCGGCAGTCGTGCGCGGGTGCTCAGGATCGGACCGGACGGCCGGGTAGCGCCTCCGGCGGAGCACGACGACCGGTTCCCGGGGCTGACGGTTTTCCGCGGGCTGCTGGAGGCCGGTGCGGGTCATCTGGCCGCGGCGAGGGCGGCGCAGGCGGAGCAGCGTCGGCTGGCGGCGGTGCAGGCCCGGTCGTTGGCCGCGTTCGCCAGGTCTCGGCCGGCGGTCGTGCTGGACCGGTCCGATGAGGAGGTGGGGGCGGCGGCGGTCGCGTCGCGGGCGGCCCGAGCGGAAGCGTTGACGGCGGTGAGCGAGTGGGCCGTCGATGAGGTGATGGTCGCCTTCGGCCTGTCGTCGCGTGCCGCGGCCGGGCTGCTGGCGGAGTCGGTGACGCTGACCGAGCGGCTGCCGGCGACGCTGGCCGCGTTGGAGGCCGGGGTGATCGGCTGGGACCACGCGCGGGCGATGGCCGAGATCGTCGGGCCGGTGACCGAGGAGGCCCGCGCGGAGGTCGAGGCCCGGCTGCTGGGCGGCGCCGAGGGCAGGACGGTGACCCAGCTGAAGGTGGCGGCCCGGCGGGCGGTGCTGCGCGCCGACGCCCCCGGCGTTGCGGATCACGTGCGCCTCCCCCTCGGCG
>NZ_SPQK01000032.1 GCF_004570875.1 Blastococcus sp. CT_GayMR16
GCGATCCGCTGCGACCTCGACCACAACACCCCCTGGCCGACCGGACCCACCAGCGAGACCAACCTGTGCTGCCTGTGCCGCCACCACCACCGACTCAGCCACCAGGCACCCGGCTGGACCATGACCCGCCTCCCCGACGGCGCCCTGCGATGGACCACCCCCAGCGGCGACACCGTCACCACCCGACCACCCCGCTACGGCACCGACGACAACCTCCCGCCACCGAGGGCCGGGAGGCCGGCTGCGGACACTGCCATCGCGACCCGGCCCCTCACGACCCTCGAACAGCTCCGCCGCTGGCCACCACCCGCACGGGACCCCGACGGTGAGCCCGCGCCGTTCTGAGACACCGCTGGACCGGCCCGGGGTTCGTCCAGCAGGTCGGGCACGATGACGGCGTGACCCCTCTCGCCGGTGAAGCGCTGCGTCAGCGGTGGATCGAAGCGGTCGTCGAGGAAGGCGAGCGGTTCGGGATCCTGGCCCAGGAGCTGGCATCCGGGCTGACCGAAGTCAGCGGCGGCTTCGACGCGCCGGTTCCGTGGGTCCCCGCCTGGCGGGCGCGTGACCTGATCGGCCATCTGGGGACCGTCCACCGGTGGGCCACGACCATCCTTCGGGCGGGGAGCACCGAACCGCCGCCCCCTGACGCGACGCAGGCACCGCCGGCCGATGAGAACCTGCTCGACTGGTACGGGATCGGCCTCGTCGAACTGGTCGCCACCCTCCGCACCACGCCCGGTGACGCCCCCGCCTGGCACATGAGTCCCACCGCGGAGAAGGTCGCCGCCTCCTGGGCCCGCCGGCAGGCGTACGAACTCGCCGTCCACCGGATGGACCTCGAGGGCGCAGCCGGCGTCCCGCACGCTCCTCTCGACCCCGCGCTCGCCGAGGACGGCGTCGACGAACTCGTGAGCATCGTCGTGCCGCGCTGGGCGCACACCGAGCCACTCGCCACCGCGGACGCCTGCGTCGCGGTCACCGCAACCGACACCGGCCGCACCTGGTCGGTCGACCTCGTCCGCGGCGCCGTCACCGTCCGGGCAGACCTGTCCGGCAGCGAGGACGCCCACGCGCAGGGCACCGCGACCCAGCTGCTCCTGCATCTGTGGGGTCGGCCGGCGGACGTCGTCGTGGACGGCGATCCCGCCGCCGAAGCCCTGCTGCGCGGCAGATGAGGATGCCTCGGCAGATGGATGTCCCGCCCGGGCCCACAGCCGTCGCCGGCGGCACCGCGGAACTGCTCGCCGACGCCGACCGCGACGGCTCCTGGATGCTGCTGCTGAACGACACCCCGCAGTCGCACGTCGACCTCGAGGACCCGACGCACCTGGAGTTCGAGTACGTCCGGCGGATGGGTCACGTCCTCGACCTCGCCGCGGAGCCCGGCGTGGCTCTCGACGTCGTCCACCTGGGCGGTGGCGCACTCACCCTCCCCCGGTACGTCGCGGTGACCCGGCCCGGATCACGCCATCGGGTCGTCGAGATCGACGAGCCGTTGACCGCCCTGGTGCGCGAGCACCTGCCGCTGCCGCGCGGCGCCCGGATCCGGGTCCGTGCGGACGACGCCCGCGTCGGCCTGGCCGCGCTGCACACGGCGAGCGCCGACGTCGTGGTCTGCGACGTCTTCGCCGGTGCCCGCACCCCCGGACACCTCACCAGCGCCGAGTTCGCCGCCGACGTCCACCGCGTGCTGCGACCGGGCGGGGTCTACGCCGCCAACGTCGCCGACGGCCCGCCTCTGCGGTTCGCTCGTGGGCAGGTCGCCACCCTTCGCTCGCTCTTCCGGCACGTCTGCCTGCTCGCCGAGCCCGGGACGATGCGCGGCCGGCGCTTCGGCAACCTGGTCGCGGTCGCGTCCGACGCCGACCTCCCGATCGACGGCTACGTCCGCCGCTGCGCGAAGGACCCGATGCCCGCCCGCGTCGTCCACGGCGACGACCTCGCCCGCTTCGCCGGGACGGCACGGCCGGTCCACGATTCCGAGTCCGTTGCCTCACCGGAGCCCCCCGAGGGCGTCTTCAACCGCTGAGCGCCGCCTCGAACGCGGCGAGGACCGGGTCGGAGAACAACACGAACCGGACCTCCACCACGTGGTCGACAGCCGTCGCCCGCACCCCGGCAACGGCCTGGCCAGCCGCGTCCTCGACCGGCCATCCGTAGATGCCGGCGGAGATCGCCGGGAACGCCACGCTGCGCGCACCGAGCTCGTCGGCCACCCGCAGGCTCTCGGCGTAGCAGGAGCGCAGGACGGCGGAGTGGTCCCGCGAGGCCGACCAGATCGGGCCCGCGGTGTGCACGATCCAGCGCGCGGGGAGCCGGCCGGCCGTCGTCGCGACCGCCTGCCCGCGCGGCAGCCGGTGACCGGGCAACCGCGCGACGATCGTCCGGCACTCCGCGAGGACCGCCGGCCCTGCAGCCCGGTGGATCGCGCCGTCCACGCCACCGCCGCCGAGGAGTCCCGGGTTCGCGGCGTTCACGATCACGTCGACGTCGGCCTCGGTGATGTCGCCACGCACCGCCCGGAGGTCCATGACCCGACCGTAGGGTTGCCGGCATGACAGCGCCCGCGCCCTACCGGCTCCGCCGGGACACTCAGCACAAGGTGATCGCTGGGGTGTGCGCCGGTATCGCGCGCCGCTACGGCATCTCCCGCGGCGGCCTACGGCTGGCGTTCGTGATCAGCTGCGTCCTGCCCGGACCGCAGTTCATCGCCTACCTGCTGCTCTGGCTGCTGATCCCGGCCGACTGACGGCGGTTCAGTAGAGCGTCGTCACCAGCTGTTGCCGCGCTTGAGGCCGCGCACGGCGGGCCGCACGTCGACCAGGTAGACGATCGCAGCGATGATCGCGGGCAGGCCGAAGAAGCTCATCAGCCCGAAGAAGTAGACGACCGCGATCGCGATGCCCGTGATGGCCACCCAGCCGGGCTTGGTCAGCTTCCCGGCCGCCATGAACCCCGACGCCGGCCGGACGAGGGCGTCGATGAACGCCCAGGCAGCGAGAGCCAGGGCGCCATAGGTCAGGACCATCAGCAGCAACCCGTCGAACGACGCCATACCCGGCAGCGTACCCGCCGGCGCCCCCGGATCCGGCGCTCCGACAGGGCTCCGCGCCCCATACGAGGGAGCCGGCGACAGAACAAGGCCCCGGAGCGCTGGTGCAGCTCCGGGGCCCTGGTCAGGGTGCGACGTCAGTGATCTGACGTCAGAAGTCAGACGCGGACGTCAGTTCTTCTTCGCGGGGATCGCGGTCGGGTTCGCCGGCTTGGCGGTCCGGGCGCGGCTCACGCGGGCAGACGTCGCCTTGGCGGGCGAGGCCTTGCGCGCGGCCGGGGTGCTCTTCTTGGCCGGGGCGGTCGTGGCGGGGGCGATCGTGGCGGGGGTGGCCTTCGCCGTCACCGGCTTGGCGCCCGACTTGGGGGCCTCCACGACCTTCTCGGCGCTCGCCTTGGTGGTCTTGGCGGCGTCCTCGACCTTGTCCTCGGCCTTCGCCGCAACCTTGGTCGCCCGGGCGGCGGTCTTCTGCGCCACCGAGGTGGCCTTGTTGGAGACGTCGACGACGGTCTCGGCGGTGTCCTCGAGAACGTCCTCGAGGGCGTCCTCGACGGTGTCGACGGCCCGCTCGGCCCGACGAACGACCCGGCGGAAGGTGGGCTGCTGACGCAGCTCCTCGACGACCTCGGCACCGTGCTCGGCGAGCTTCTCGATGGTCGCGACGGCCTGGGTCCGGGCGGTCTCGACGAAGCCGACGACGGTGCTGCGCAGCGCCTCGGGGTGGACGGCGCCGGCGAACTGCTGGGCCGTGCTGCGAGCGGTGCCGGCGGCCTCGGTGGCCCGGGTACGGGCCTCCTTGACGGCGAGGTCCGCCTGGACCTGCGCCTCGCCCGGCAGCGCCAGCACCGAGGACGTGGCCTTCGAGCGGAAGGTGGCGATGGCGGTCTTGGCGCGCTCGACGGCCAGGTCACCGGCGCCGACGACGGCAAGGAACGGGGTCTTGGCCTGCTCGGCGACCGTCCGGGTCTGGGCCACGGCGAGGTCGCTGTACTGCTTCACGGTCTGGGTGGGGGTCATGCTGACTCCTTCGAAGGGCTGTCGGTGGACCCACGAGGTGCGGGCGGGACGTTCGGGGTGGCGGCCTGGGAAGACGCACGGTGCTCACGGACGTAGGTCTCGTAGAGCTCCAGCAGGACTGCCTTGTGTCGCTCGGACAGGTCGCTGTCCGATCGGATTGCCGCCACGGTGTCCGGATTCCCGGAACGCCGGTCGAGGATCCCTGCCTGCTCGTAGAGCGTCTCGGCGGAGATCTTCAGGCCCCGGGCGATCGACGCGAGAATCTCCGCTGACGGCTTGCGAAGGCCCCGCTCCACCTGGGACAGGTAGGGGTTGCTGACACCGGCCGTGCGGGCCAGCTCGCGCAGCGAGACACGCGCGGCACTGCGCTGCTCACGGATGAAGTCACCCACCTGCGAGCTGACGGCTGCGACGCTGGGGGCGTCGGAGACCGTCTCCACGACGTTGCTGGCGACCCGGTCCACCTTCTCCCGGACCGTCGTCACCTGCTCGCGGACGAACTCACTCGGTGTCTGCACATGAACGACCCTAGCCGGGGGTGCTAGCTCCTGCAAGCGGAACAGCTAGCAGATCGGCGTGAAGCGGGTCACACGCAAATCCGCAGTTCAGGACACCAGGATGTCGGCCGGACGTACCTCGCCGATCAGACCGTCCCCACCGGAGACGGGCGTCAGCAACCACGGAGCAAGCGCCTCGGCGGACACTCCGAGGCGGCGCAGGGCCGCGCTCAGCGCGGGCGTCCGCCCGCGTTCGCCGCCGTCGTCCATCTTCAGCGCGACAGCGCCGCGACCGGGCACCGCTGCCACGTGCACGCCGTCGGCACCGCCCTTCACCAGCAGGCCGGGCACCGCTTGCATCAGGTCGGTGTCCTCACGACCGGTACCGGCCACGAACCAGGGCTCCGCGCGCATGGCGTCGGCGACCGAACGCTCGCGGCTGCCCTCCGGCGCCTGGACCAGCGACAACACCCCGCGCGCGAGACCGGTCACCGACAGCGCGTGCTGCGGCGCACCGCACCCGTCGACGACGACCGCCGTCACGGCTTCCCCGGCCGCCTCGCCCAGCCGCGACTCGATCGCCTGCTGCAACGGGTGGCCGCGGTCCAGGTAACCCTCGGTCGGCCAGCCGGCCGCGACGCAGGCCGACAGCATGGCCGCGTGCTTGCCCGAGCAGTTCATCGCCAGCCGATCGGGCGCCCGGCCGGACGCGAGCCACTGCCCGCGGGTGAGCTCGTGCTGCGGCAGCGCGACCGGGCAGCCGAGGTCGTCGGGACCGAGCCCGACCGCGGCCAGCATCGCGGCCGCCAGCTTCCGGTGGCCGTCCTCACCGTTGTGCGAGCCCGCGCCGATCGCCCGCTCGGCCTGCGAGCGCGGAGCCCAGCCGGCCGCCAGCAGCGCCGTCGCCTGCACCGGCTTGTTGGCCGACCGCGGCAGCGTCGGCCGGTCCACCGCACCCGCGGCGAACGAGACCTCGCCGTCGGCGTCCAGAACCACGAGGGAACCGCGGTGCACCGACTCCAGGAAGCCAGACCGCTCGACCTCGACCAGTACCGGGTTCTCCGGCCAAGGTGACGTGCGGGAACGGCCACTCTTCAGGGCCCCGGGCCGAGCGTGCGAGGCCTGGGGGGAAGAGTGGTCCTTTTTCAGTGCCGACCCTCGTCGGCCAGCAACGCGGCGACGTCGGCCTCACCGTCGCGGTAGCGACGGCCGAGCTCGCCGGCCAACCCGTCCATCACGTGCTGCATGCCGCGCCGGCGCTCGGACAGCCCGCTCTCGGCGTCCGCCAGCGCCCGGGCGGCCTTCTGCAGCTTGGCGTCGCTGAGGTCGGAGATGGCCGACAGGTCGATACCGGCGGTCAGGCCGTTGACCCAGGACTCGTACTCCTCGGGCGCGTGCGGCTGCACCGTCTGGTGGCGGCCCAGGCCGTGCGCGGGACCACGCCCCTTCTCGGACAGGATCTCCGGCAGCAGGTCGACCAGCGAGCGGCCGTCGTGCTCGGCCCGGCGCTGCAGTTCGCGGCGGACGATGTCCAGCCGCCCCTGCAGCAGCCGCCGCGTGTAGGAGAGGTTGACCTCCTGCTGCTCGGCCTCGCGGCGCAGTCGCCGCACCTCGCTCATGGGCTGCGTGGTCGCGTTCTCCAGGAAGGTGGGGTCCAGGAGCGCGTCGACGGCGGCTCCCCCAGCGGGGGCAGGCTTCGGGCTCATCGGACTGCCTCCATCGGCTTGATCCCCAGGAACGTGCGGGCGTCGTCGGTACTGAGCGGCGGGCGCTGCGCGATGCGGGCAAGCCCGGCCGCGCGGGCGACGAGCTGGGCGTTGTCGCGCACCGGCTCGCCCGGAGCGTAGGTGAGCGTGTCCTCCATGCCCACCCGGAGGTGCCCACCCGCCGACAGCGCGGCGAGCATCACCGGCAGCGAGGTCCGGCCGACCCCGGTCGCGGCGAACGTCGCCCCCTGCGGCAGGAAGGGCAGGCACGCAGTCAGCGCCTGCGCGGTGCCGGGCATCCCGCCGGGCACGCCCATGACCAGGTCGACGTGCACGTGGCCGCCGTGCGGGGGCCCGTACTTGTCGAGCAGCCGCGCGAGGGTCGCGAGCTGGCCCAGGTCGAAGACCTCGTACTCGGGAACGATGCCGCGCTGCTGCATCTGGGTGTGCAGCTCGACGATCAGGTCCCACGGATTGCTGAAGACGTCGCGGCCGAAGTTCACCGTGCCCAGCGTGAGAGAGGCCGCGTCGGGCTGCGCATCGAGGACGGCGAGGCGCGCGTCGAACGGGTCGGTGACGGCACCCCCGCTGGAGAGCTGGACGACGAGGTCGGTGGACTCGCGGACGGCGGCCACCACCTCCCGCACCCGGACCAGGTCGAGCGTCGGCCGCGTCTCGGCGTCCCGGACGTGCAGGTGGATCACCGAGGCGCCGATCCGCTCGCAGTCCCTCGCCGTCGCCGCGACCTCCTCGACGGTCACCGGCAGCGCCGGGACGTCGGCCTTCGCGGACTCCGCGCCGGTCGGGGCGACGGTGAGAAGGGTGCCGGAGGTCACCGTCCGATCGTCGCAGACCGAACCGCTCGCACGCGCTCCCGGGCCGCGACCAGGGTGTCGTCGGGGCCGGCCGGGGCGTCGTCCGGGTCGATCGCGGCGGTCGAACCGGCCACCGTCAGCGCCGCGTCCATCGCCACCGACTGCTTCACCAGCGCCAGCGCGATCACGCCGAGCTCGTGGTGGCGCACCACCGACCCGACCCGGCCGACCTCGCGGGTGCCGGCGAGCACCGGCGTCCCCGGCTCGGCCAGCACCTCGCTGACGCCGTCCAGGTGCAGCAGGACCAGCCGGCGGGGCGGGCGGCCCAGGTTGTGCACCCGCGCGACGGTTTCCTGGCCGCGGTAGCAGCCCTTGTCGAGATGGACGGCGGTCTGCAGCCACTCCAGCTCGTTCGGGATCGTGCGGTGGTCGCTGTCGACGCCGAAGCGCGGCCGCCGCGCCTCGACCCGGAGCGCCTCGTACGCGGCGATGCCCGCCAGGGGCGCGCCCAACCGGTCCGCGACGGCCTCGATCTCCCCCCGCGGGACGACGAGGTCGAACGCAGCCACACCGGCGCCGGTCGGCGGCATGCGCCGGACGAAGCCCCCACCGTCGAGGGCGGCCACGGCGTACTCAGCGTCCGGGGCGGGAACTCCGGCCGCGGTCAGCACCTCGCCACTCTTCGGGCCCACGATCGTCAGCACGGCCCACTGGTCCGTGACCAGCGCCGGGTCGACGCGGAGCAGAAAGCGCATCTTCTGCAGGAAGTCGACCAGCGCAGCGCCGGTGCCGGGCTCGGTGTCGGCCCAGGTGGTGCCGCCGAGGTCGGCGATCACCAGGTGGTGCTCGACGTGGCCGTTCGGGGACAGCACCAGGGCCTCGCTGCCGGATGCGTCGCCCAGCCGGTCCAGGTGCTGGCTGGTCAGACTGTGCAACCAGGTGAGCCGGTCGGCCCCCGGGACGGCGACGACGTCGCGGTTGCTGCGGTCGACCAGGCCGGCGCCCTCGGCCAGCAGCCGCTGTTCGCGCAAGGGGTCGCCGTAGTGGACGGCGACTGCGCCGTGCTCCATCTTCACGGCGCCCGGTCGGCCGACCAGGGGGGATGCGTTCATGAGTGCTCCGATCCAGCTCGTTCGCGGCACGCGCGGCACGTCCCGGACAGCGCCACGTGACCCACGTCGACCGTGAAACCCAGATCGGCCGTCAGACGTTCCGCCGCGCTGTCCAGCAGGTCCGGCGCGACCGAGGAGATCTCCCCGCAGGACTGGCAGACGACGTGCAGGTGGGGGTGCTCCGCGGCGTGGTAGACGGGCGCGCCTTTGCCCAGATGGGTGTGCCAGACCAGGCCGAGCTGCTCGAGCAGTTCCAGGTTCCGGTAGACGGTCGACGCGTCGGGAGCCGCGCCACCGGCACCGGCCTCCTCCCGCAGGCGGGCACCGATCGCGTCGGGAGTGGCGTGCTCCAGCGACGTCACCGCCGCCAGCACCTGCTTGCGCTGGGCGGTCAACCGCAGACCGCGGGCCCGCAGCCGCTCGGCGAGCGGCGCCGGGCTGTGCTCGGTACCCATGTGAGGAGCCTAGGCCGGGAGTCGGGCAGGCTGGGCCCGTGACGGATCAGCGCAGAGTGGCGGTCTGGCGGGACGGCGCAGCGGTAGCGGTCGCGGCCGACGAACCGGTCGTGACCGCGTTCGACCAGGGACTCGGCCGGGGGGACGGCGTCTTCGAGTCCATCGCCGTGGCCGGAGCCCGCGCCCCCCATCTCGACGCGCACCTGACGCGGATGTCCCGCTCGGCGGCGCTGCTCGAGCTGACCGATCCCGGCGAGCCGGTGTGGCGCGCCCTGCTCGACTGCGTCCTCGCCGACTGGCCGGCCGACGTCGAAGGTGTGTGCCGCCTGTTCCTCACCCGCGGGCTCGGCGAGGGACTCCCTCCGACCGCCCTCGCCCTGCTGGCCCCCGTGCCCGCCGAGACCGTGCGCCAGCGGTCCGAGGGGATCTCGGTGGTGAGCCTCGGCCTCGGCGTCCCGGCCGACTTCCGCGCGCAGGCGCCGTGGCTGCTCGGCGGGGCGAAGACGCTCTCCTACGCGGTCAACATGGCCGCGCTGCGGCACGCGCACGCGGTCGGCGCCGACGACGTCGTCCTCACCTCGCTCGAGGGGCGGCTTCTCGAGGGTCCGACCTCGACCGTGGTCTGGGCGGCGGGCGGCACCCTGCACACCCCGCCGCTGGAGACCGGAATCCTGCCCGGCACCACCGTGGCGCGGCTGTTCCAGCGTGCCGAGGACGACGGCTGGCCCACCGCCTCCACCCCGGGCACCCTCGAGGACCTGCACGCCGCCGACGCCGTGTGGCTGCTGTCCGGCGTCCGCCTCGCCGCGGTCGTGCACACCCTGGACGGCGTCCCGCGGGGCGACGCTGAACTCACGGCGCGCGTCCGGGCGCTGCTCGCCCGGTAGGGTCGGCCCCGGTGCGCCGGGAAGTCTGGTCGGCAACGTCGTTGCCGACCCCTTCCCTCGGAGCCGCCCAGTGACCTCCACCTCCACCCGCCTGTTCTCCCGCGGTTCCTGGCCGGAGACGAGCCGGATCGCGACGGTCCTGCGCAAGGAGACCGTCGGCGGTGTCCTGCTCCTCGTGGGCACGGTGGTCGCGCTCGTCTGGGCCAACTCGCCGTGGTCGGCGGCCTATGCCTCGCTGCGGGACGCCCGGGTGGGGCCGGCGTCCCTGCACCTCGACCTAACCCTCGGCACCTGGGCGGCCGACGGCCTGCTCGCCATCTTCTTCTTCGTGGCCGGACTCGAGCTGAAGCGCGAATTCGTGGCCGGCGACCTGCGCGACCCGCGGCGCGCGGCGCTGCCGGTCGCCGCAGCCGTCGGCGGCATGGCCGTTCCGGCGCTGATCTACGTCCTGGTCAACCTCGGGACCGGGGACGGCGCCCTCCGCGGGTGGGCCATCCCGACGGCGACCGACATCGCGTTCGCCCTCGCCGTCCTCGCGGTGATCAGCACCCACCTGCCCAGCGCCCTGCGCACCTTCCTGCTCACCCTCGCCGTCGTGGACGACCTGCTGGCCATCACGATCATCGCGATCTTCTACACGGCGGAGCTGTCGGTTGGTTTCCTCGCGCTCTCGCTGCTACCCCTCGCCCTTTTCGCGTTCCTCGTGCAGCGGCGGGTTCGTGTGTGGTGGGTGCTCCTTCCCTTGGCCGCGCTCACCTGGGTGCTCATGCACTCGTCGGGGGTGCACCCGACCGTCGCCGGGGTCCTGCTCGCCTTCACCGTTCCGGTGGCGCGCAGCTCCGGCGCCGGAGGCCCGGCTGCCGGGCCGGGCATGGCCGAGCACTTCGAGCACCGGTTCCGCCCGTTGTCGGCGGGGGTGGCCGTGCCGGTGTTCGCCTTCTTCGCCGCGGGTGTCACGGTGGGCGGTTTCTCCGGGCTGGTCGACGCACTCGCCGACACCGTCGCGCTGGGGATCGTCGCCGCCCTGGTCGTCGGCAAGACGGTCGGCATCACCGCGGCCACCTGGCTGGTCTCCCGGTTCACCCGCGCCGAGCTCGACGATGACCTGAGCTGGTGGGACGTCGTCGGCCTCGCGCTCCTGGGTGGCATCGGTTTCACCGTCTCGCTGCTGATCGGCGAGTTGGCGTTCGGCACGGGCAGCGTGCGGGACGAGCACGTCAAGGTGGGTGTACTCGTCGGCACGGTGGCCGCCGCTCTGCTCGCCACCGTGCTCCTGCGACTCCGCAATCGGCGCTACCGGCAGATCGCCGCTGCCGAGCAGGTCGACGCCGACCGCGACGGGATCCCGGACGTCTACCAACGGCCATCCGCGGAGAGCTGAAAATCCTCGTTGCCGACCCTCCGGAAGCGACGTACTTTCGTCGTACACGAGAGAGGAGGTGGTCCGTAACTTGCTGAGCTACAGGACTCGTGAGGTGGCTGTCCGCTAGCCGCCGTCCAGATGGGCCGCCCGTTCAGACTCGCGTCTGAACGACGGCAGATCGCCCGTCCGTCGAACGGCGGCGAGCGAGAACCGGACAGTCACCCGACCCCCGGGCCGCCGACATTTGTCCAGTCGGCCCGCGTGCCGCTTTCCTCTCGAGGGCAGCGCCGCGGAGCAGCCCGGGGGTTGTCCGTTCCCTGGGTAGGTTCCCCTCGTGCAGTTCGCCGGTCTGCCCGTCGAGGCCGACGTCTCCACCGGGGTCTGGATCTCCTCGTCCCGCCGCCGTGGCGCGCCGGGCACCGTCGGGGCTCTCGTCCCCACCGTCTTCGAGGCATATGCCCGGGTCCTCCACCCCGCGGTGCGCTACGCCGGGGACGACGACATCGAGGTCCCGTGGGCCGAGGTCGCGGCCCACAACGGCACCGACGCCGATCCGCTGATGCGGTGGGTGGGCCTCACCCGGGGACCGGTCGAGAGCCAGCCGCCGGTCTGGGACGACGGCCCGAGCGAGGGGCATCTCCCGGTCGCGCTCGCCGCTCGCCTGGGCGCCGTGCTCCGCCGGCACACCACGACGCCCCACGACTGCCTGTTCGGCCGGTGGGACGGCTTCGGCTTCGACCTGCCCGACCCCGATGCCCCGCCGCGGCTGCTGCTGCGCGGCGGTCACGACGTCGTGCTGGTGCGCGGCACGGTCGCCGACGCCACTCGCAACCTGGCCCCGGAGCCGCACGAGCAGAGTGCGAACCTCTGGTGGCCCGCCGACCAGGCGTGGTGCGTCGTCACCGACATCGACCTGATGAGCACCTACGTCGGCGGCAGCGCCGCGTGCATCGCCGAGCTCCTCGCGGCCCCGGGCGTGGAGGCCCTGCCCGCAGCCCCGGAGGACCCGGTCTAGAGCTGCGCGAGCTCCGCGGCCAGGTCGTCCAGACCCAGGGAGCCCTGCGACAGCGCGGCCATGTGCCAGGCCTTGAGGTCGAAGTCCGCGCCCTTGGCCTGACGCGCGGCCTCGCGGCCCTCCAGCCAGGCCCGTTCCCCCAGCTTGTAGCTGATCGCCTGTCCGGGAATGCCGAGGTAGCGGACCAGCTCGCTGTCGAGGAAGGCGAGGCCGGCGCCGGAGTTCTCGCCGAGGAAGGCCCGCGCCAGCTCCGGGGTCCACGGTTCGCCCCGGAAGGCCGCCAGTGAGCCCTCGGCGTCGTCCGGGACCGGCAGTCCCAGGTGCATGCCGATGTCGATGACCACCCGCACCGAGCGCAACTGCTGCGCGTCCAGGTAGCCCAGCCGCTCGCCCGGGTCGCTGAAGTAGCCGAGCTCGTCCATCAGCCGCTCCGCGTACAGCGCCCAGCCCTCGACGTTCGCCCCGACGGAGCCGAGCGAGGTCTGGTAGGTCGACAGCTGTGCCGAGACGTAGGCCCACTGGGCCAGCTGGAGGTGATGGCCCGGGACGCCCTCGTGGTACCAGATGGAGACGAGGTCCCAGAGCGGGAAACGGGTGCGGCCCAGGGTCGGCAGCCAGGTGCGGCCCGGGCGGGAGAAGTCCTGCGCCGGCCGGGTGTAGTACGGCGCGGCCGCGCTGCCCGGCGGGGCGATCATCGCCTCGACCCGGCGCACGGGCTCCGCGAGGTCGAAGTGCGTGCCGTCCATCGCCGCGATCGCCTCGTCCATCATCGACTGCAGGCGCGCGCGAACCTCCTCGACGCCCTCGACGGCCGGCCCGAAGGTGGCCAGCCAGCGCATGGCCTCCATCGGGGTCGCGCCGGGCAGGACCTTCTCCGCCTCGATCCGCTGCTCGGCCAGGATCCGCCGGTGCTCCGACCAGCCCCAGGCGTAGGCCTCCTCAAGGCCTGTGCCCGCGCCCAGGTCCGAGCCGGTCCAGCGCCGGGCCGCCGTCGCGTACCGCTCCCGGCCCACGGCGTCCGACGTCCCCTCGGCCAGAGGCGCATAGACGTCGCGCAGGAAGTCGCGCATGGCGGCGACTGCCGCATCGGCGGCGGCGGCGGAGGTGGCGAGCTCCGCACGCACCGCCTCCGGGCCCGTGGCGACGAAGCCGGCGAAGTAGGGACCGGCCAGCCACTCGTCGAGCTGGGCGACCACGGTGCGCACCTGGCGGGGAGCGACGAGCAGCCCCCGGCGCGCACCTTCCTCGAGGCTCTCCCGGAACCCCTGGTACGCCGTCGGCACCCGTGCCATGCGGCGGGCGATGACGGACCAGTCCTCCTCGGTCACCGTCGGCATCAGGCTGAAGACCTGGCGGATGGAGTGCACCGGGCTGAACAGGTTGGACAGCGCGCGGAGCCCCTCGCCCGATTCGTGCGCGGCCAGCTCGGCGCCCAGCCGCTCACGCAGCAGGCGGGCACAGTTCCGCTCGATCGGGTCGTCGGTCAGCGACGGGTCCGCGGCCAGCACCCGGTCCAGCTCTGCCAGCGTCTCGCGCGTGAGCGCGGCCTCCGCCTCGAGCCCGGCCGGGCTGGGGTCGGGCAGCCGGTCGTCACCGGGGCGGGTGCCGAGCGACGTGGCGACGAGCGGGTCCAGGTCGCAGACGGCGTCGACGTAGCGATCGGCGACCTGGCGGGCAGTGGTGGGGGTCATCGGATCCGTTCGAGTCGGGCGGACATCAGCGGCCGCAGTGGTTCGTCTGCACCGGCGCGGTCGATCGCGTACAGCAGGGCGCCGTCGACGATGCCGTAGAGCCGCACGGCCCGGCTGACGTCGGGCGCGTCGGGGGTGCGGGCCAGCACGTCGGTGCGGAGCTCCCAGCTCGTCGTCGTCCGGGCGGTGCCGACGTAGATCTCGACGATCCCCTCCGGACTCGTGACCAGCAGCTCGACGTCGTCCTGGCCGCGCGGCCGCCAGAAGCCGGACTCCCGGGCGTCCGGGCCGACGATCGACCCGTCGTCGGTGAGCCGCCAGGTGCGGGACTCGTAGGCGAGGAAGCCGCGGCCGTCGTGGCTGAACCGGATCCACTGGCCGAACCGGAGATCCTGATCCGAGCCGGCAGCAGCGCCGCTCAGGACACCCTCGCCGTGCCACTCACCCAGCAGCGGCAGGACCGAGAGCAGCTCCGCGGAGACCTCCGGGCCGCTGCGCACGTCGGCGGTGTCGGGCACCGGCAGCTCGGTCGGGCCGCTCATCGCCGCGTGCCCTTCGGACGGCGGGCGAGCCGAAGGGCGCCGTAGGCGCAGGTGAGCGCGGCCAGCGACGCCAGGGTGACCAGGACCCAGCCAGCTTCCATGCGCCCCACGGTAATGAGGTGGCGGCGGCCGCTCTCAGGCGGTCATCGGCACCGCACCCACGGTGGCGGCGACGACCTCCTGCCAGGGCGTGGGGGTCAGTCCGAACGTCGCGGTCGTCGCGCTCGCGTCGATCACGAACTCCTGGTCGAACTGGTGTCGCATGGCGGCCACCTCCCGCATCATCGGGACGACCACCCCGAGCGCCCGGAGCACCGGCCACGGGATGCCGCTGACCGGGACCGGCGGCAGGTCCATCGCGGCGGCGAGATCGGTGAGCGCCTGCCGCTGCGACCGCGGTGGGTTGCTCGGCACGTGCCAGGCCCGGCCGAGGGCCCGCTCGTCGGTGCCCAGGGTGGCCAGCGTGGTCGCGACGTCGGGCAGGTACGCCCAGGTGCGCGGGGCGTCGGGGTCGCCGATCACCCAGGCTCGCCGCCCCTTCCGCAGGGCGGAGAGCTGGCGGGTCAGGTGCGAGTGCTCGGCCGGCACCTGCGGCCCGACGAAGTCCGCCGCGCGGGCCTCGGTGATGCGCACCCGGCCGGCCTCGTGAGCGGCCAGGGCGTCGTTCCACATCCGGATGCGCACCCGACCCTTGACGTCGGTGGCGGCCAGCGGCGTCTCCGGCGTCATCGGGCCGGCGGGCCGGCCGTAGCCGTAGAGGTTGGCCATCGTCACCAGGACGGCGCCGGTGCGCTCGGCCGCGGTGAGCAGCGCGGTCGCGACGGGCGGCCAGTCGGCCGCCCAGCGGTGATAGGCGGGGTTCACGGCGTTGTAGATCGAGGCTGCGCCGCGCGTCGCGTCGGTCAGGGCATCGGCGTCGGTCGCGTCGACCTGCCGGTGCTCGACGGCATCGGTCGACCGCCCGCCGCTGCGCGAGAGCACCCGCACCTCGTGCCCTCTCGCGACCAGCTCCTCGGCCGTGGTCATGCCGACCGGACCCTTGCCGACGATCACATGCAGTGCCATGGGGACTCCTCGATGCAAATGGCGAGAGCGGTGCTCTCGTTCGGCTCCGAGACTCCACCGCCCGACACGTCGTGTCAAGAGCATTGCTCTCTCTTGCGAACGGTGCTCGCATCAGGGCATCATCGGGGCATGCCCTCCGCCCGCGAACGGGTCCGCGCCGAGCTGACCGCCGAGATCACCGACGCCGCCCGGCGTCAGCTCGCCGAGGTCGGCGCGGCAGCGCTGTCGCTCCGGGCGGTCGCGCGCGAGGTCGGCATGGTGTCCTCCGCCGTCTACCGGTACTTCCCGAGCCGCGACGACCTGCTCACCCGGCTGATCATCGACGGCTACGACGACCTCGGCGCCGCCGCGGAAGCGGTCGACGACCCGACCGCCGGGCCGGCCGACCGGTGGCTGGCGGTCTGCCGCGCCGTGCGGTCCTGGGCGCTCGGGCACCCGCACGAGTACGCGCTGCTCTACGGCTCCCCCGTCCCCGGCTACCAGGCACCTAAGGACACCGTTCCGGCCGCCTCGCGGGTGGGCATCGTCCTCGGCCGGATCCTCGGGGAGGCGGCCCGCGCAGGCGCGCTCGCCGACGGGTCGGGCGAACGGGACGCCGACCTGGTGAGCGACGACGCGGTCGCCGTCCTCGGCGGGGAGCACCCCGCCCTGGACGAGACGGTGCGGGTGCGGGCCCTGCTCGCCTGGAGCGCGCTGTTCGGAACGATCAGCTTCGAGTTGTTCGGCCACTTCGTGGGGTCGGTCGAGGACGCCGACCGCTACTTCGACCGCGCGATGGGCGACCTCGCCCGGCTCATCGGATTCTGAGCAGCCGCTAGCCGCCCGGACAGCGGGTGTCGCCGCCGCTGTGCTCCTGGCACGCGCCCCCCGGAGCGTGCGACGGGACGGCGGAGCCCGGCTGCCGTGGAGACGTACCGATGAGGACCAGGACGGCGCCGATGAAGGCGAGGGCCGCGGCGAAGCCGAACGCCGTCGCGCTGCCCTGCCGCCGGGCGCGCAGGCTCACGATCAGCCCGGCGACGGGGATCGCGACGCCCGCGATCGCGGCGAGGACGAACAGCCGCCTGGCGTCCGCCCGCTCGGCCTCCGTCGGTCCTTCACCGAAGAACGTGAGCAGGCTGCCGAGGGCGCCCGCCGCGAGACCCGCCGGTACCAGCACCCAGGCCACCCAGAGCAGCACGAGCCATCCGGTGCTCCCGCTCGCCGCGGTGGAGGGCTGCGGCGGGGCCGGGTCACGCTGCATCCGGTCATCCTGGCCCATGCCGTGCCGGAACAGGGACAGGCGGACGCGACAGCGCCCGCCCCGGCGGTGCCGGAGCGGGCGCTGTGCGGTTCGGGTTCGGTCAGCTGATCGCGACCGTGGTCTCGTTCAGCCCGACGTCGGCCGACAGGACCTGCTCGCCCTTGCCGACCGGCGACAGCGAGCGAACCTTCCACTGACCCGGGGCGGCGAAGAACCGGAACTCGCCCTCGGGGCTGGTCACCACCTCGGCGGTGAACTCGTCGGTCGAGTCCAGCAGCCGCACGTAGGCACCCGGCACCGGGGCGCCGTCGTGCCAGACCGAACCCTGGATGACCGTCTGCGTGTTCAGGTCGACGCCGGCCAGCGTGCCGCCCTGCTTCGGTGCTCCGCACATGTCAGCTGCTCACTTCTCGATCGGGACGCCGACGAGCGAGCCGTACTCGACCCAGCTGCCGTCGTAGTTCTTGACATCGGACTTGCCGAGCAACTCGCGCAGCACGAACCAGGTGTGGCTCGAGCGCTCACCGATGCGGCAGTAGGCGATGGTCGCCAAGCTCCCGTCGTAGCCCTGCTCGGCGTACAGCGCCTCGAGCTGCTCGTCGCTCTTGAAGGTGCCGTCCTCGTTGGCCGCCTTGCTCCAGGGGATGTTCTTCGCGGTCGGCACGTGGCCGCCCTTCTGCGCCTGCTCCTGCGGCAGGTGGGCGGGGGCGAGGATCTTGCCGGAGAACTCGTCGGGCGAGCGGACGTCGATGAGGTTCTTCGTGCCGATCGAGGCGACGACCTCGTCGCGGAAGGCCCGGATGGAGAGGTCGGGGTCCTGGGCCTTGTACTGGGTGGCCGGGCGCGCAGGAGTGTCCTTCGACAGCGCGCGGCCGTCGAGCTCCCACTTCTTGCGGCCGCCGTCGACGAGCTTCACGTTCTCGTGGCCGTAGAGCTTGAAGTACCAGTAGGCGTAGGCGGCGAACCAGTTGTTGTTGCCGCCGTAGAGCACCACGGTGTCGTCGTTGCTGATGCCCTTGGCCGACAGGAGCGCCTCGAAGGCCTCCTTGTTGACGAAGTCGCGGCGCACCGGGTCCTGCAGGTCGGTCTTCCAGTCGAGCTTGACGGCACCTTCGAGGTGGCCGCCGTCGTAGGCGCTGGTGTCCTCGTCGACCTCGACGAAGACGAGCCCGGGCGTGCCCAGGTTCTCCTCGGCCCAGTCGGCGGTGACGAGCACGTCATTGCGGCTCATGGGATGTTCCTCCGGTCGGTGGTGGTGCGTGGTGTGGTCGGTTCGGTGTGCGAATGGTCAGGCGCGGGCCGGCAGGGCCCGCCGGGCGATCAGGTAGAGCTCGCAGCCGAGGCAGAAGCCCGTGGCCGCATTGAGCAGGGCCGCCACCAGCGCGAACCCGGTGGCGACGGCGCCGAGCACCGGCGCACCGAGCAGGTAGCCCGCCGCGCCCACGACGGCGAAGAGCAGGCCCACGAGCTGGGCGAAACGGGGCGGCGCCTCCGGCTCCCGCTCGCGCACCGGACCCAGCCGGGGCGCGACGACGACGCGGAAGAGGGCCCCGTACGGGGCGTACCGGAGACCGGCGAAGGCCCCGACGGCGAAGACGACCGCCTGGACCGCGACGAGCGAGCCGCTGCCCAGGACGAGCGAGACGGCGAGCACGACGGCGGTGATCCACGCGGCGAAGCGGGGACCCCGGACATCGACGAGACGGGGTGCTGCAGTCATTGCAGGAGTGACCTTCGGACGGCGGACAGGGCGCGTCTGGTCGGTCGGGACCGACCTCAGAAGGTCGGACAGAGGCAGCTGTCGACACGGCACAGATCAACTGTGCGTCGCGACGTCAGCAGGGTGCCCACGCCGCGAGAGTAGCCGATCACGTGCCCGCTCCGGCATGGGCGTCGACGAGAGCGGTCAGCTCGTCCGGGCGGGGAGCTCCGCTGCTGCGGCCGATCACCTGTCCGTCGCGGTCGAGATAGAACAGCGTGGGGGTGCGGCGGACGTCGAGCTCGCGCACCTCGTCGAGGTGGCTCTCGGCGTCGACGTGGACCACGGCCAGGCCCGGCCGGGTGGTCTGCAACTGCTGCAGGCGGGCCTTGGTGGCGCGGCAGGGACCGCAGAAGGCGGTCGAGAACTGGACGACGGTCAGGTCGGCGTCCGCGGGGCGGACACCGAGCCGGGCGAAGACGGCGTCACCGGTCACGGCCCCGCCTCCCCCGGTGGCGCGGACGGCGCCGTTCCGCGTGCGCAGCCACCAGGCCGCGACGGCGGTCAGCACCAGCGCGGCGACGACGACGGCCGCTCCGATTCCGCTCATTGCCGGAAGGAACCTCGGCGGTGCCGCCCGCTATTCCTCAGCCGCTGAGGACGGTGTCCTGCGCGGCGACCCGCACGTCCACGCCGTCCTCACCGGGCTGCACGTCGGTGAGCTGCAGCCCGAAGGGCAGCGGCGGGACGGCGTAGCGCAGGTCGAGCAGGTCGCTGACCCGCGTCACGAGGAACTCCGGAACGTCCACCCCGGCGCCCGACGCCCGGTCGACGTCGATGACGAGTTCGTTGCCGTCGAGCGCGACCGTGCCGGTGGCGGTGAGCGGGAACGTCTGCCCGAGCAGCTCCACGGTCTTGGTGATCCGCACCCCGTCGCCCTCGGGCCGCAGGGTGGCATCGCCGCCGAGCTGCGCCGACAGCAGCGCGTAGGAGAGCGTCGCCGTCCCGTCGATGCGGTCGACCGGGACCTCCGACACCGACCCGGACAGCACGCTGGACAGGGGCACGTGGACGCCGTGCAGGACGACGTCGGCCTCGGTGCCCGCGGGCTGGCCGAGCTCGTCGGCGGTCAGCGAGATGCGCACCTCGTCGTAGCGGCCGCCGATCGCCTGGGTCAGGAACGGGAACCCGGCGATGTCCACCTCGGGGGTGCCCTGGAGGCCGCCCTTGGTCGCCAGCTCGCTGCCCACGCGGTCCTCGGCGATGCCCACGGCGACCCGGTCGGCGAGGACGGCGAGACCCAGGAGCAGAAGGACGACGACCAGCAGCGCCTTCACAGCAGCGCCGTCACAGGACGCTCTGCAGGGCGAGGGCGACCGGACCGCACGCGGCCAGGGGGAGCACGCCCTGGATCACCGACAGCGCCCAGACCGGCGGCGCCTGGTCACCCGCCGGCGGATCGGCGGCGCCCGCCTCGACCACGAGGTAGCTCCCGACGAGGGACACCATGGCCGCCACCCCGCCGAGGACCGCGCCGTAGATGACGGCGTTCAACGGGTCGACCGTCCCGCTGACGTCGCGGCCGAGGAACGCCACCGCCGCCCCCGCCACGACGGCGAGCACCAGCCCGAGCAATCCGCACGGAACCCCCTCGGCCAGCTGCGGCCGCGGCAGCACGAGGTCGACCAGGTGCCCGACCACCAACGCCGCCCCCACCGCCAGCAGGGCGACCAGCGCCCGGCCGTGCCCGGCGTCGGTGCGGCCGAGCAGGAGAAGGGATGCCAGCGCACCGGTCACGGCGAGCAGCAGCGCCGCCCCCGCGAGCGAGGCGACCAGGTCGTGCCGGGGGCGTCGCAGCATCTGCTGGAGGACGGCGGCGAGGAATCCGACGCCGAACACGGCCAGCAGGGCGCCCATCGCCGGCCGCGCGGGGAGGACCAGCGCCAGGTCGGCGGCGACCGCCGCGGCGGTGCCCACGGTCAGCGAACCGGCGAACCCCTGCGTGCCGGTGACCAGCACCCACACGAGGACCAGGCCCAGCTGCAGCACGATGACCGCGGCCAGCCGGCCCAGGTCTCCCAGGAGCTCCGGCAGCACGACGAGGAGGGCGACGGCCCCCGCCGCGACGCCGGCGGCGGGCAGGTGGTGCGCCCGGGCCGGCAGCGCGGACTCCAGGGCAAGGGAACTCACGGGTCGATCGTCGCAGAAGCCACGCGTCCGATCCGCTCGACGAGCGGATCGGCGGCGCCACTCCCGGCGTGTCCGACCGGTCCGGCGAGGTCGGTGCCGTCCTCGGTTCGGACGGCCAACCGCCGAACTCCCGCCATGACGGGGTCATCGGCGACCACGTCGGTTATCCTGCCCTCTCACCTCGACAGCGCCGTCGTAGGTCCGAGGGCGACATCGGTCGTCCCCGGCCCCGTGAGGAGACGACATGCGACTCGTACTCATGACCGCGGCACGACAGGCGACGACCGAGGTGCTGCCCGCGCTGGGACTCCTCGCTCATCAGGTGCGCGTGGTCGCACCCGAGCTCTCCAGCCTGCTCGACGGCGACTCCGGGGACGTCGTCCTCGTCGACGCCCGCCACGACCTCATCCAGGCCCGCACCCTGTGCGGCCTGCTGTCCTCCACCGGCGTCGCCGCCGCGCTGGTCGCCGTCCTCTCCGAGGGCGGGCTGGTCGCGCTCTCAGCCGACTGGGGGGTCGACGACGTCCTGCTCGACACCGCCGGACCGGCCGAGGTCGACGCCCGCCTGAAGTGGGCCACCGCCCGCCGGGTGGCCGCGGCCACGCCCGCCGACGGCGCCGACGGCGGGGTCACCCAGGCCGGCGAGCTCGTCATCGACGAGCACAGCTACTCGGCCAAGCTGCGCGGACGTCCGCTCGACCTCACCTACAAGGAGTTCGAGCTGCTGAAGTACCTGGCCCAGCACCCGGGCCGGGTCTTCTCCCGCGCGCAGCTGCTGCAGGAGATCTGGGGCTACGACTACTTCGGCGGCACCCGCACGGTCGACGTCCACGTGCGGCGGCTGCGGGCCAAGCTCGGCACCGAGCACGAGGCGCTGATCGGCACCGTCCGCAACGTCGGCTACAAGCTCGACCAGCAGGTCGCCGACGCGACGGCCGCTGCAGCGCGGGCTGCCACCCCCGATCCCGCCGTCGACGCCGAGCTGGTCTGAGCAGGTCGGCCTGAGCAGCTCCCTGGACGCGCGCGACCTCGCCGAGGTCTCGGCGCTGCTCGCGTCGGCCACCGTCGCCGACGGCGTCCGCCCGCTGTCCGAGGAGTCGGAGCTCCGGCTCCGGCACGGCGGACCGGGCCACGACGTCCTGGTCCGGGACGGCGACTCCGTCGTCGGCTACGCCCGGCTGGACGACGGCGCAGCGGAGTTGGTCGTGCGCCCGGCGTCGCGGCGGCGGGGGTTCGGCACCGCTCTGCTGGAGCGCGTTCTCGAGCACAACGGCGATCGGGAGCTCTCCGTCTGGGCGCACGGTGACCTCCCGGGATCGGCCGAGCTGCTCGCACCGCACGGCTTCCAGCGGGCGCGGGTGCTGCTGCAGATGCGGCGCGACCTCGACGGCGTCGACCCCGACCCCCGGCCGGCCCTGCCCGACGACGTCCAGGTGCTGCCCTTCGTGCCCGGCCGCGACGAGGAGGCCTGGCTGCGGGTGAACGCCCGGGCCTTCGCCTCCCACCCGGAGCAGGGTGGCTGGACCGCCGAGGACGTCGCGCTGCGCGAGGCCGAGCCGTGGTTCGACCCGGCGGGCTTCCTGCTGGCCTGGCGGGGGGATCCGGACGACGGCGGCGTCCTGCTCGGCTCCCACTGGACCAAGGTGCACCCGGCCGGGGACGCCGCGGACGAGCCGGTCGGCGAGGTCTACGTACTGGGCATCGACCCCGATGCGCAGGGCCTGCGGCTCGGCCGCGCGCTGACCGACCTCGGCCTGGCGTACCTGCGCGGCCGGGGGCTCAGCCAGGTCCTCCTATACGTGGAAGAGGACAACGCGGCTGCCGTGCGGCTGTACGAGGGGCGCGGCTTCGCCCGCTTCTCCGTCGACGTCTCCTGGCGCCGCGACCCCCGCTGACGGCCCCCGCGCGAGGGCGGTTCACCCGTTGGCCTTACCGGCGCCGTCCGCCGGTGACGCAAGCCTCAGGGTGCGTTCATCTTCCGTTCACCGAGGCACCCGGATCCGTCCACTTCGGCTGCTTAGCGTCCTCACTCGTTCGACCTCACCTGCCCGGTCACGACGGCCGGGTTCCTTCAGTCGAAAGGCCCTGAGTTGAAGCTCAGCACCACGACGCGCGCCGCGGTCCTGTCCGCGGCCCTCGCCGGCACCCTTTCCCTCGCAGCGTGCGGGGCCTCCAACGAGGGTGCCAGCGGTTCGGACTCCTCCGGCAGCAGCGCCGAGGAGCTCAGCGGCGACCTCGTCGGCGCGGGCTCGAGTGCCCAGCAGGCAGCCATGCAGGCCTGGCAGGCCGGCTTCAACGCCGACCAGCCGGGCGTGAACTTCAGCTACGACCCGGTCGGCTCCGGCGGCGGCCGCGAGCAGTTCCTCGCCGGTGGCGTGGACTTCGCCGGCTCCGACTCCGCACTCGACGACGAGGAGCTGACGGCGGCCGAGGAGGTCTGCGGTTCCTCGGGCGTCTTCGAGCTGCCGAACTACATCTCGGCGATCGCCGTCATCTACAACCTCGACGGCGTCGCCGACCTGAACCTGTCGCCGGCCACCGTCGCAGGCATCTTCAACGGCTCGATCACGACCTGGAACGACCCGAAGATCGCCGCCGACAACCCGGACGCCACGCTGCCCAGCACCGCGATCACGGCCGTGCACCGCGCCGACAAGTCGGGCACCACGGAGAACTTCACCGACTACCTGGCCAAGACCGCCGGTGACGTCTGGACCGACGGGAAGGTCGGCGAGTGGCCGATCTCCGGCGGCGAGGCCGCCAACGGCACCTCCGGCGTCGTCGCCTCGGTGAGCGGCGGCCAGGGCACGATCGGCTACGCCGACGAGAGCCAGGCGGGCGACCTCGGCATCGCCAACATCAAGGTCGGCGAGGAGTTCGTCGCCCCGTCGGCCGAGGGCGCGGCCGCCGTGGTCGCCAACTCCGAGCGGGTACCGGGCCGAGGGGACTTCGACTTTGCCATCTCGGTGAACCGGGAGACGACGTCGGTCGACGAGTACCCGATCGTGCTGGTCAGCTACCACATCGGCTGTGTCGAGTACGACGACCAGGCGAAGGCCGACGCGGTCAAGGCGTTCGAGGCCTACGTGATCAGCGAGGAGGGTCAGCAGGCTGCGGCCGACGCCGCGGGCAGCTCGCCGATCTCGGCCGATCTGCGCGAGCAGGCGCAGACCGCGGTCGACGCGATCACGGCTGCGGGCTGACCGACCACCGGCCCCGCGCGGCCCGGGGCGTCCGCTTGGACGCCCCGGGCCGTCGCGCCGTGCCGGGAAGGGTCGACCCGACCGGCGAACCGTGGACAATCCCCGCACTGACCAGACGGAGCGATCGGTGACCACCACCAGCGCACCACCCGAGCCGCCGCGACCCAAGCGGCGCGTCGGCGACCGCATCTTCGCCGGCAGCGCCACCGGCGCCGGGATCCTGATCCTGGTCGTGCTGGCCGGGGTCGCGGCCTTCCTCGTCAGCGAGGCATGGCCCGCGGTGACCGCTCCCGCGGGCGACATTCCCGGCGGCGACGGGCTCACCGCCTACATCGCGCCGTTGATCTTCGGCACCCTCCTGGCCGCGGTGATCGCGCTCGTGGTCGCGACCCCCCTGGCGGTCGCGATCGCGCTCTACATCACGTACTACGCGCCGCGGCGCCTCGCCGCCGGCATGGGCTACGTCATCGACCTGCTCGCCGCCATCCCGAGCGTCGTCTACGGCTTCTGGGGCATCGCCGCCCTCGCCCCGGCCATGGTGCCGTTCTACGTCTGGGCGGAGGAGCACCTGAGCTTCATCCCGCTCTTCGCCGGCCCCGCCTCGGCCACCGGCCGCACGATGCTCACGGCCGGACTCATGCTGGGGGTGATGATCCTGCCGATCATCTCGGCCATCTCCCGGGAGGTGTTCAGCCAGGCGCCTGCCCTCCACCGCGAAGCAGCCCTGGCCCTCGGCGCCACCCGCTGGGAGATGATCAAGATGGCGGTCCTGCCCTACGGCAAGTCCGGTGTCATCGGCGGAGCGATGCTGGGCCTGGGCCGGGCGCTCGGCGAGACGCTCGCCATCGCGATCGTGCTGTCGGCCTCGGGCGGGATCACCTTCAACCTGATCTCCAACAGCAATCCCTCGACGATCGCGGCCAACATCGCGCTGAAGTTCCCGGAATCGACGGGCCTGGACGTCAACACCCTGATCGCCAGCGGCCTCGCGCTGTTCGTCATCACGCTCGCCGTCAACATGCTCGCCCGCTGGGTGGTCAACCGGCGCGCCGACTTCTCCGGAGCGAACTGATGACCACCGCTACCCAGCCCGCGCCGGGCGGCACCGAGCAGCAGGGCCTGGTCGAGCGCCACCGCCAGCTCCCCCGCTTCGCTCTTGCCGGTCTCTTCGCCGTGGGTGCCGTGGTCGGTGTCCTCGCCTCGGTGCTCACCGGCTTCAACCTCGTGCTGGCCGTCATCTACGCCGTCGTCCTCGGGACTCTGTCGGTGTACGTGGCGTCCCGGTCCGTCGAAGGCAGCCGCAAGGCCGTCGACCGGCTCGTGACCTGCGTGGTCACGACAGCGTTCGCCGTCGCGATGGTCCCGCTGGTGTCGCTGATCTGGACCGTCCTCGGCCGCGGTCTGCGCCGGCTGGACGGCGAGTTCTTCAACTCCTCGATGCTCGGCGTTGTCGGTGAGGGCGGCGGGGCGTACCACGCGATCCTCGGCACGCTGATCATCACCGGTCTGACCGCGCTCATCTCCGTGCCGATCGGCCTGCTCACCGCCATCTACATCGTGGAGTACGGCACCGGCCGGCTGAAGAAGGCGATCACGTTCCTCGTCGACGTGATGACCGGGATCCCGTCCATCGTGGCCGGCCTGTTCGCCTTCGCCCTCTTCGCGATCTTCTTCGGCCCGGGCGTGCGGCTCGGCATCATGGGCGCGACGGCGCTGTCGGTGCTGATGATCCCGGTGGTCGTGCGGTCCTCGGAGGAGGTCTTGAAGCTCGTGCCCAACGAGCTGCGGGAGGCCGCCTACGCCCTGGGCGTGCCCAAGTGGCGGACGATCGTCAAAGTCGTCATCCCGACCGCCATCGCCGGCCTGGCGACCGCCGTGACCCTGGCCATCGCCCGGGTGATCGGCGAGACCGCTCCCCTGCTGATCACGGTCGGGATCATCAACGGCACGAATCTCGACCCAATCGACGGCCGGATGGCCACGCTGCCGGTGTTCGCCTACTACCAGCTCACGCAGCCGGGCTTCCCACCGGAATTCGCGATCGACCGGGCCTGGACGGCGGCCCTGATTCTCATCATCCTGGTCATGGCGCTCAACGTCGTCGCCCGCCTGATCAGCCGCTTCTTCGCCCCCAAGACCGGTCGCTGACCGGTTCGACCTGGAGGAACTCCTGTGGCCAAGCGCATCGACGTCTCCGACCTCGACATCTACTACGGCAACTTCCTGGCCGTGCAGGGCGTCAACATCTCCATCGAACCGCGCAGCATCACCGCGCTGATCGGGCCCTCCGGCTGCGGGAAGTCGACGTTCCTCCGGTCGCTCAACCGCATGCACGAGGTCATCCCGGGTGCCCGGGTCGAGGGCAAGGTCGTCATCGACGGCCAGGACCTCTACGGCGCCGACGTCGACCCGGTCGACGTGCGCCGCCAGATCGGCATGGTGTTCCAGCGGCCGAACCCCTTCCCGACCATGTCGATCTACGACAACGTGGCGGCGGGCCTGCGGCTCAACGCCAAGAAGGTGAAGAAGGCCGAGCTCGACGACCTGGTCGAGCGGTCTCTCAAGGGCGCCAACCTCTGGACCGAGGTCAAGGACCGCCTGAACCGGCCGGGCTCCGGGCTCTCCGGTGGCCAGCAGCAGCGGCTGTGCATCGCCCGCGCGATCGCCGTGGAGCCCGAGGTCCTGCTGATGGACGAGCCGTGCTCGGCGCTCGACCCGATCTCCACGCTCGCCATCGAGGACCTGATGACGGAGCTGAAGGAGCGCTTCACGATCGTCATCGTCACGCACAACATGCAGCAGGCCGCACGGGTGAGCGAGTCCACCGGCTTCTTCAACCTGGCCGGTGTCGGACAGCCCGGCCGGCTGGTCGAGTTCAACCCGACCGAGAAGATCTTCAGCAACCCGGACGAGAAGGCCACCGAGGACTACATCTCCGGCCGCTTCGGCTGAAAGAGGACCCCGCTGCGCTCCGGAGGAGCGCGATGTTCTAGCAGCTGACCGGCGCCGCGGTGGTCGGCTCCGGGACGGTGGTGTCGGCCGGAGCCTCCTCGACGGCGGGTGCGCCGATGGTGACCGGGACGACGGCCGAGTAGCCGGGTCCGATGACCAGTTGGACGGCGTCCCCGATGGAGTCGCTCGGCTGCAGCACCGAACCGGGCACGGACGCGGCCACGGTGCGGGCCGCCTCGAGGACGTTCGGTCCGTACCGGACGACGCTCTCGTTCACCGTCCCTGCCTCGTTGCCGAGGGCGCCGACCACGAAGCCCTGAGCGCGCAGCTGGTCGGCGACGGTCGCGGCCAGCCCGGTCGTCGCGGTCCCGTTGAGGACGTCCACGGTGACCGCCGCAGGCGGAACCGTCAGCGCCTCCGGGGTGGCCTCCGGTGCGACAGGAGCCTCGGCGACCGGAGCGGCCGGGTCCTCGGCGGTGCTGTCCACGGCCGGCTCGTCGTTGCCCGTCGTGAGCTCCTGGGGGACCGGGCTCCCCTCGATCATGGCGTCGAAGAGGTTCCGCGTACCCGTGCGGTCGAGCAGGACGTAGGCCTGGTCGGTCCCGGCCGGCACGTAGCCCACCTGCGCCACCGGCAGCCCCGCGCGCTGCACCGCGTCGCCGGAGAGATCGCCCAGCGATCCGGCCAGGATGCGGAGGTCGCCGAGCGTCGTCTGCTCGTCGACGGTCAGCGCGTCGGCGGCGCGGTTGAGGAAGCGGGTCAGCGTGAGCGGATCCGCGATCGTGCCCGTCGACATCGCGGCCCGCAGCGTCGAGGTGAGCAGCCGCTGTGCCCGCTCGGCGACCGCGGCACCGGTGACGTCGGATCCGGTGTCCCCGGGCTGCAGATATCCGGTCGCGGCGTCCCCGGTGAGCTGGGACAGCCCGTCGGGGAGCGGCCGGGCGGCTGCGTCGGTGGCTGCCGACGGGATGACGCAGACGGGCACGCCGCCGAGCGCGTCGATCATCCCGGGCAGCCGGGCCAGATCGACGTCCAGGTAGTGGTCGACCCGGAGGCCCGACAGCTGCTGGACGGCACGGACCATGCACGACGGCCCGCCCTCGAGCAGCGACGACGCGAAGGCCTCGGTGACCGGGCCGCGGAGCGAGCCGTCCGGTGTCCGGCACTCCGGAGTGTCGACCAGGGCGGTGGGCGGGAAGCTGACCAGCACCGCACGGTCGCCCTCGGCGGAGACCGAGGCCAGCAGGGTGGCGACCGACGCCGCCCCCTCCTGGCCCGGGATGCCGCTGCCGACGACGAGGTAGTTGTCCGCGCCGGCCTGCAGTCCCGGGGCCAGCACCTCCGGGCCGTCGGTCGCCAGCGCGTCGACCCGGTCGATCTTCTGGTCGACGTAGAAGTACAGGCCGAGGTGGTAGAGCAGGACGACTCCGACCACCGCGGCCAGCGCCATGAGGACGCGGCCCAGCCGGCGCCGTCCAGGGCTCACGGGCGGGCGTTCGGGGGTGTGCGGGTGCCGTCGTCGCCGGCCCTCGGGGGGCGGGCCCGGCGGCGTCGCCAGCCCGGGGAGCGGCGGGATCGGCCCGCTGCGACGCGAGGGCCGGCTGTCGGGCTCCCAGGACGCGGGGAGACGGGCCGGTCCGGGC
>NZ_SPQK01000033.1 GCF_004570875.1 Blastococcus sp. CT_GayMR16
CCGGGGTCCGCCGCGGCGCCCTCCCGCTGGCCGCCGTCGGCGCCATGGCGCTGCCGTGGCTCGTCGCCGGTGCGCTCTCGCCCTCCGGCGGCACGTCCGATCCCGACGGCATCGCGGCCTTCGCCGCACGCGCCGAGAACTGGGGCGGCACGCTGCTCGCCGTCTTGGGAACCGGTGGCATCTGGAACGCCGGCGCCGTGCCGCCCGGCCGCGGGTCCGCGCTGGTCCCCGTGGTGACGCTGCTCCTGCTGGCACTCGCCGGATTCGGCTGGCTCGGCCGGGACGCCCTGCGCGGGGCGGGACACGGACTGGTGGTGCTGGGCGTCGTCGGGGTCGTCCTCGCCTGCGCGGCGGCCGTGCCCGGGGGAGCGGACCTCCTGGAGGCCGCCGTGCGCACCGTCCCGGGGGCCGGGATCCTCCGCGACAGCCAGAAGTGGGCCGCCTGGTGGGCGCTGCCGCTCGCCATCGGCGCCGGCCTCGGGGCGCGCCGGCTGACTGCGGCCGTGCGGACCCGCGGACCCGTCGTCCTGGCCGGTCCGGTCGCCGGAGCCGCCCTGCTGCTCCCGCTGATCGCCGTGCCCGACCTCGTCTGGGGCGTCGGGGGCCGGTTGCAGCCGGTGGCCTACCCGGCCGACTGGCAGCGGGTACGGGACGTCCTCGCCGACGACGACGGTCCGGGAGACGTGCTCGTCCTGCCGGTCGGCGCCTACCGGTCCTTCGCCTGGAACGACGACCGCCCGCAGCTGGACCCGGCTCCGCGGTGGCTGGACCGCCCGACGGTCGTGGACGACGAACTGGTCGTCGGCGACCGCTCCGTGGCGGGGGAGGACGCCCGCGCCGCGGAGGTGGCCGACGCCGCCGGGGACCCCGTCGGCCTCGCGCGGCTGGGCGTCGGCTGGGTGCTGGTCGAGCACGGCACACCCGGTGCGCCGGTGGCGTCGGCGGTCGCCGCGCTGCCCCTCGCGATGGACGGGGAGGACCTCGACCTGCACCGGGTCCCCGGCGCCGTCAGTGGCCCGGAGCCGTCCCCCGGTCGGGTGACAGCTGTCGTGCTCGCTCACGCGTGTGCACTCGGAGTAGTGGTGGGGGCGGTGTTGTGGATCATGGGAGCGGCCTCTACGGTCACCCTCCGTCGTCGTCCCCTACGGAAGCGAGTCACAGAATGAAGACCCTCGTCGCTGCGCTCCTGGCGCTCGGCGCTGGAGCCGTGCTCGGAATCGCTGCTGTCGTCGGCGTCAAGGCCGCGGTCGGTACCGACACCGTCGATGTGAGCAACCAGCAGCCGATCGACGTCCTGCAGTACGGCAACCGCGGCTGATCCCCGCACCGCGGCGGACAGCACCCCGGCGAAGCCTCTGATGCTCGCCGCCCAGGTGTACGCCGCGGCGTGACGGGCCGCGGCCTCGCCCATCCGGAGGCGAGCCGGCCCGTCCGTGAGCAGCCGGTCGACGGCCTCGGTCATCTCGTCGAGGTCGTCGACCAGGACTCCGGTCCGCCCGTCGAGGATCGACTCACGCAGACCCCCGGCCGACCGGTAACCCACCGTCGGCACCCGGTGCCCACCGGCCTCGGTGACCACCAGGCCCCAGCCCTCCTTCACCGACGGGCACAGCTGCACCCAGGCCCGGGCGAGTTCCTCGTGCTTGGCCTGCTCGTCGAGGAAGCCGTGGAACTCCACGAGCTCGGCGACCCCGAGCACCTCAGCGCGAGCCCGTAGCTCGCCCTCCCACCAGCCCTCGCCGACGATCGACAGCCGCAGCCCCGGCCGGCGGTCCTGCAGCCGGGCCAGCACCTCGATGGCGTGCTCGACGCGCTTGTGCGGGACGAGGCGTCCGAGCACGACCAGGCGCGGCTGCGCCGACGGCGCGGCGGCGACGGCCGGCGGCGGCTCGACACCGTTCGGAACGACCGTCACCCGGTCGGCCGCGATGCCCAGGCTGGCGAGCTCCTCGGCGGTCGCCCCGGAGACCGTGACGTAACGGCTGCGGCGGTAGATGCGCGGCGCGACGACGGACTCGATCCACCAGCCGACGGCGCCGCCGATCCGGCCGAAGACGATCGGCCACTGCTCGCGGTGCACGTGGTGGACGAGGACGACGACCGGCCGGCGGGTCACCAGGGAGCTGCCGAACGGCAGTCCGTTCTGGACGTCGACGACCAGGCGGGGCCGGTGCCGCAGGACGTGCAGGAGCGCGCGGGGGTAGACGCCGAAGCGCCCGCCGCGGCGCACGATGCGGACGCCCTCGACCACCTCCTCGGCGGGAGCACGGTCGTGGGCGGCGCAGAACATGGACACGCGCAGGCCGGAGGCCGCCAGGCCCTCCGCGATGCGGTGGACGTAGCGTTCCGAACCCCCGCCTTCGGGGTGAGAGACGTCCCGCCAGTTGACGAACAGGACATCGATCGACGTTGATCGAAAGAGCACCGCGGGAGACTACCTGCGAGTAACTATGTTTCCACCAGCCCATTCACCGCAAAGGACGGGACGCCAGGAAATGGCTCGCACCCGCACGTTGTCCCGATCGGTCGAGCTGTTCGGCGCATTTCTCAAGGAGCAGACGGATCCCGACCTGTTCTACGGCGTCCTGGCGGCGGACTCGGTCTCCCAGCTGGGCGGACACGTCTCCCTCGACGGGGTGACCGTGCTCGACGTGGGCGGTGGCCCCGGGTACTTCGCCGACGCCTTCCGGGGGGCCGGCGCCACCTACGTGGGCCTGGAGCCCGACGCCGGCGAGCTCGCCGCCCGCGGGACCGTCGAGCCGGGCACCCTCCGCGCCAGTGGCGAGGCGCTGCCGGTCCGGACCTCCTCGGTCGACGTCTGCTACTCCTCCAACGTCCTCGAGCACGTGCGTTCGCCCTGGACGATGGCCGCCGAGATGGTCCGGGTGACCAGGTCAGGAGGCACGGTCTTCCTGTCCTACACCCCGTGGCTGTCGCCCCACGGTGGCCACGAGACCGGCCCGTGGCACTACCTCGGCGGGTACCGGGCCCGCCGGCGGTTCGTCGCCAGGTTCGGGCACGAGCCGAAGAACCGCTTCGGGGAGTCGCTGTTCCCGGTCTCGGTGGGTGCCGCCCTGCGCTGGGCCCGGCGGTGCGCCGACGCCGACCTGGTGGCGGCCTATCCGCGCTACCACCCGTGGTGGGCGGCCTGGGTCGTGCACGTGCCCGGCCTGCGGGAGATCGTCTGCTGGAACCTGGTCCTCGTCCTCCGGAAGCGGTAGTCCGGCCTGGTACGGACCCGTACCGCCCTCGATACCGGGGCGTACCAGCGGCCCGGTTAATCCTTTGGAGTGACTGGACTCACTCCTGGTACGCCTCCGTACCGACCGGTATTGGGTTTGGGGCTACCCGCCAGTAGGGTTGCGCCGCTGCGACGGCGATGGAGCCGGCGCGCTGAGCTGAGGAGCAAACGGCATGCGACGACGCGCCATCGGGCTGGGGCTGCTGGGGGTGGGGGCGTTCCTGCTCGCCGCGGCGTTGGCGGTGCGGGTGTTCCTCGTTCCGGTCATGGTCCGGCTGCCGCTCGACCAGACCGGGTCGACCACCGTCTCCGACGAGAACGCGACGTACTTCGACATGAAGGAGCTCGAGCAGAAGAGCGGCTTCGTCGAGGCCAACGTGCAGGTGGAGGGCGACCCCGAGGCCGAGGACGCCGACTCCGACGTCGCCGTGTGGCTCTCGGGCACCGCGATCACCGACGAGGATGGCGAGCTCGTCACCCCGACCACGGAGTCGACGATCTGCCTCGACCGGCACAGCGCGGAGTCCGTGCCGTGTGATGCCGCGCAGATCAACGACGAGCCCACCGACATCGAGGGCCTGACCGTGACGTTCCCGCTCGGCACCGAGGCGCGGGACTACGAGGTCTGGAACTCCAACATCGGCGCGGCGGTCCCCGCGCGCTACGTCGGCGAGGAGGAGGTCGAGGGGGTCACGGTCTACCGCTTCGAGCAGTCCATCCCCGAGACGGTCATCGACGAGCGCGAGGTGCCGGCGGCGCTGGCCGGTGGGTCGGGCAGCGGCAACGTCACCGCCGAGGTCGTCTTCAGCAACGACCGGACGCTGCTCGTGGAGCCCACGAGCGGAAAGATCGTGAAGGTGACGGAGAACCCGGTCACCGTCCTGCGCGGCCCGAACGGGTCCACCGGCGTCACGATCCTCTCGGCCCAGTTCTCCCCGGAGGACGCAGCCGTCCGCGACAGCGCCGCCGAGGCCGCGGACACCCGCGACCAGATCACGCTGATCAGCACGGTGCTTCCCTGGGCGCTCGCCGCGCTGGGCGTCGTGCTCGCCCTCGTGGGTCTGCTGCTCGTCCTGACGGGGCGCCGGGGCGCGCACAGCGCCCCGGATGCCGACGTTCCCGAGTACGCCGTCCCTGCCCGTTCCTGAGCCGACGCGAGAGGTCCTCTCTCCCTGACGCACGCCATGGTGATCACGCTCGAGCGGGAGCCCGCCGGACCTCGTCCGGCGGGCTCCCGCGCGTCCGCGGCACCCGTCGCGTCGCCGCCGTCGTCGTCGGGCTCCGTGCTCCTGTGGCGGGCCCGGCTGGCAGCGGCGTGCCTGGGCTTCGTGGGGCTGGCCCTGTCCCAGTCGCCCGGGCGCGTGCTGGCCGACACCAAGCTGGACATGGCCGTGGACCCCCTGGCCTTCCTCGGCCGTGCGTTGCAGCTCTGGGACGCCGAGGGCTTCGCCGGGCAGGTGCAGAACCAGGCCTACGGATACCTGTTCCCCATGGGCCCGTTCTTCGCCCTGGGCGACGTCGTGGGCCTGCCCGCGTGGATCGTGCAGCGCCTCTGGCTCGCGCTGCTGCTGTGCACGGCCTTCCTCGGCGTCGTCGCTCTGGCGCGGCGGCTGGGCATCGGCACCCCCGCCACCGCGCTCCTCGCCGGGGTCGCGTACGCGCTGGCGCCCCGCGTGATCACCGCACTCGGGGCGACGTCCGTGGAGATCGTCCCCATGGCCGTGGCCCCCTGGGTGCTGGTGCCCCTGGTCGGAGCCGCGGCGGGGCAGTTCCCCCGCCGGGCCGCCGCACTCTCCGGGCTGGCGGTCTTCTGCGCGGGAGGCGTCAACGCCGTCGCCGCGGCCACGGTGCTCCCGCTGCCGGTCCTGTGGCTGCTCACCCGGCCGGCCGGTCGTGCGCGGCGGCGCCTGGCGGCGTGGTGGGCGGCGGCCGTCGTCCTCGCCACCGCCTGGTGGGTCGGTCCGCTGCTGCTCCTGGGGCGGTACAGCCCACCGTTCCTCGACTACATCGAGACCGCCGGGACGACGACCGCGCCGACCGACGTGCTGTCGGTGCTGCGCGGGACGGCGCACTGGGTCGCCTCGCTGGGGTCGCCGACCGGGCCGCACTGGCCGGCCGGCTGGGCGCTGGTGCACGACGTCCTGCCGGTGGCCGGCACCGTGCTCCTGGCGGTCGCCGGCCTCGTCGCGCTGACCCGTGCGGAACTTCCCGAACGCACCTGGCTGGTGCTCGGCGTGCTGGCCGGCACCGCGCTGGTGACCCTCGGCCACGTCGCCACCGTCGACGGGCTGCTCGCCGATCCGCTGCACGCCGCGCTCGACGGCCCTCTCGCACCGCTCCGCAACGTGCACAAGTTCGATCCCGTGCTGCGGCTGCCGCTCGTGCTCGGCCTCGCCCACCTGGCCGCGCTCCTGTTCCGTCGCGGCCGCCAGGACGTCCCGCGTGCACCGGCGGCCTGGCGACGCCGCGTCGCACGGGACGGCGCCCGATCCGGCCTCGTCCTGCTCGCTCTGGCGCTGATCTGCACCGCCTCCCCGGCGGTGGCCGGAAGGCTCGCGCCGCCGACGGGCTTCGAGCAGATCCCGGCGTACTGGCAGCAGACCGCGGACTACCTCGCCGAGGCGCAGCCCAGTGGCCGGGCGCTGCTGGTGCCCGGGTCGTCGTTCGCCACCTATGCCTGGGGCAGCCCCAACGACGAGCCGCTGCAGCCCCTCGCGCGTTCCCCGTGGGAGGTCCGCAGCGCCATCCCGCTGACCCCCGAGGCGCACATCCGTATGCTCGACGGGGTCGAGCAGAGCCTGGCCCGCGGCGAGGGCTCGGCCGGGCTGTCCCGTTTCCTCGCGCGGGCCGGCATCTCCCACCTGGTCCTGCGCAACGACCTCGACAGCAGCGTCGCGCGCTCCACCCGTCCGCTGCTGGTCCGTCAGGCACTGGAGAACTCGCCGGGGATCGAGCGCGTTGCCGGGTTCGGCCCGCCCTTCCCGGGCAACCTCCTGCTGCCCGGCCTGGTCTACGACGCCGGGCTGGGGGAGCCGGGGTCGGCCGTCGAGATCTACGAGGTCGCGGATCCCGCGCCCCGGGCCTGGACCGCGCCGCTGAGTGACGCGGTCGAGGTGGCCGGCGGTCCGGAGGCGGTGCTGGCGCTCGAGGAGCGGGGTCTGCTGACCGATCGCCCGACGGTTGCGGCCGGGGCCGCTCCGGCGGGGGTGAGCACCACGATGGTGAGCGATGCCCTGCTGCGGCGGGAACGCACCTTCGGCCGCATCACCGACGCCGCATCGGCCGGGCTCGCTCCCGAGGACCCCCTGCGACTCGAGGGCCCGGCCCGCGACTACGCCGTCGCCCTCCCGGAACGCACGGAGAGCGACGTGCGCTACGGCGGCGGCGTGCCGAGCGCCTCGAGCTCCGAGTCGGACCCCGACGGCCTCCGTGGCACCCGGCCCGACGCCCAGCCGTGGGCCGCGCTCGACGGTGATCCCACCACCGCATGGCGCCCGGCCGACCGGCTCGGTGAGCCCCAGGCGGTCTGGTGGCGGCTGGAGACCGACCGCCCGTTCCTCCTCGCCGGCACCATCACCGTCGTCCTGCCCGCAGGCGGCGCGAGCGACCCACCCGACCGGGTCCGGATCACCACGGACGCCGGCTCGTTCAGCGTCGCGCTGGCCGACACCGACCAGCCGCAGCTGCTGCCGGTGCCGACCGGGCGCACCGACACCCTGACCATCCGCTCGGCACCCCTGCCCGGCGGCGGGGACGACCCGGGGCTCGCCCTGGCGGAGGTGCGGGTGCCCGGGGTCTCCGTGACGCGCACGGTCGTCACCCCGGAACCGGCCGGTCCCGTCGACGTGTACGCGTTCGACGCCGCCGGCCCCGCGGCGTCGGGGTGCGTGACCGACGCCGACGGGGAACCTCGGTGCGCGGCCGCCCTGGTCACCGGCGCGGAGGAGGCGGGCGGGCTGGACCGCGCCTTCGCGGTCGAGCGGCGGGCGGACTACGCCATGACGGTGACCGCCGTCCCGCGGCCGGGCCCGGCGCTCGACGCCCTCCTCGCGACGGCGTCCGGCAGCCGGATCGGCGTGACGGCGAGCAGCACCGCCGTGCCCGACCCGTCGGGGAGCGTCGCGGCGGCCGTCGACGGCGACCCGGCGACCGCCTGGCTGGCCGCCCCTTCCGACCGGCAGCCGACGCTCGAGCTGACCTGGCCGGAGCCGCGCACCGTCGATTCGCTGCGGGTGTTCACCCGCCCCGGGCTGGCCGCCGCGGTCCCGACCACCGTCACCATCGACGCCGGGAACTTCCCCCGGACGCTGAACCTGGACGGATCGGGCCGGGCCACGTTCGCCCCGGTCACCACCGATCGGCTGCGCCTGACCTTCGGCCTTCCGCTGGAGCTCACCTCGTTCGACCCCTACACGCGGGCCCTGACCCCGCTGGGCGTCGGGGTGAGCGAGCTCGAGCTGGGCGACGCGCCGCCGGCCCGGTCCCTGGACCCGGACGCCGTCGTGTCGGTGCCCTGCGGAGAGGGGCCGGTCGTCACCGTCGACGGCACGCCCCGGCAGACCTCGGTGCGCACCACGGCCGGTGCGCTGCACGACCTCGAACCGGTGGAGCTCACGCTCTGCGCCGGCGCGGCGACCGCCGATCTGGCGGCCGGCGAGCACCGGCTGGTCGCCGCCGGCACCGACACCCTCGCCGTCGACTCCGCGACGCTGACCCGCGTCGGCAGCGACGTCTCCGGCACCGGCTCCCGGACGGCCGTGCGGATTACCCGGTGGGACGCCGAGAACCGCAGCGTGCACGTGGCCGCCCGCCGCGAGGCCACGCTGCTCGTCGTCCCGGAGAACACCAACCCCGGCTGGACGGCGACCCTGGACGGACAGCGGCTGGAGACGGTCGCCGTCGACGGGTGGCAGCAGGGCTACGTGTTGCCGGCCGGGGCGGCCGGCACCGTCGAGCTGGACTTCGGGCCCGGGCTGCTCTACCGCTGGGCGCTGGGCATCGGCGCCGGGGCGGTGCTCCTGCTGATCGCGCTCGCCGTCCTCCGCGGGCGACCCGCCCGCCCGTCGTCCCCGTCCGGGCGACGGTGGTCCGCCGACGCGCTGGTCGTCGTCGCGGCGATCGCCGGCACGGCGCTGGTCGGCGGGATCGTCGGCCTCGGTGCCCTGCTCGTGGCGGCTCTCGGAGGCACGCTGGCGGGGCGGCGCCGAGCAGCCTGGCTCGGCGCCGTGGCGGCGACCGCACTCGGCGGTGCGGGTGTCCTCCTGCTGGTCGATCCCGGCGGAACGGGCACGGCGCGGCAGGTCCTGGCCGTGATCGCCCTCGGCGCGGTCGTGGCCTCGGCGCTGCGGCTCCCGGGCGGCGGCCGTTCCGGAGCGGCGGTCCCGCTCAGGTCGTGAGCGACTCCGCCGGCCGGTCGGGAGCGGGGGACACCCCGCCGGCGTGACCCGCGCCGCCCGGCTCGGGAACGGCGCCACGGCGGTCCGGCACGACGTTCCGGAACCGCTGCACGAGCGGCCGCTCGAGGAACCGGTAGGACAGGGCAGCGGCCACGACGGCGACGCCCCACGTGCCGACCAGGACGACGGGCAGGGAGTGCGTGAAGGGCTCCCACAGGACCAGCATCAGCGGCATGTGGAACAGGAAGATGCCGTAGGAGACCTCACCGAGCCAGTTGAGCGGCCGGCTCGCCAGCAGCCGGCGGGTCCGGCCCGCGGTCTGGTCCCCGAAGACCAGCGGCCAGAGCACCAGGGCCGCGATCGCCGTGAAGAGCACCACCTTGGTGGCCCCCTCCGCTCCCGTGAATGCCACGTCCAGGCTGACCGGTCCGGTGAGCGGGCCCGAGGCGATGAGGAACAGCGCTGCGGCACCGGCCCAGCACGTCCAAAGGCTCGAGCCCAGTTCGGAGGCCCGGCGGACGGGCGCCCACCCGGGGGCCGAGACCGACAGCACGGCCATCGCCATGCCGGCGGCGAACCAGGGCAGGTAGGCCGGCAGCCACAGCTCGAGCGGAGCCAGCACCAGCGCGTCCGAGGCCGACCAGTAGATCCACGCGGGGCCGACGAGCGAGAGCAGTCCCAGCCCGGCGAGCAGCCGTCGCGGTCGCCATCCGGAGCCGCCCACCTTCAGGAGCCCGGCCACCAACCAGGGCAGGACCAGGTAGAACGCCACCTCGGTGGACAGGCTCCAGGCGTGGTCGAGTCCGCTCCCGGTCCAGTCCCGCGAGTAGAGCTGGACGAGCCCGAGGAAGCGGAACCAGTCGCCGGCGGTGGCGTCCTCGTTGCCCGGCAGGAACGACATCGCCGCCACGACCAGGAGCCAGTACGCCGGCAGGATGCGCAGCGCGCGCCGCCACAGGAAGGCGCCCGTCCGGGGGGCCGGACGGCCCTCGGCCGCGGCGCGGAACAGGGGCTGGGACAGCAGGAAACCCGACAACGCGAAGAACAGCGCGACCCCGACGTCCAGGCGCGCCAGGGCGTGGCCGGCGGTGTCCGGGGTGTACGACGCGCTCCAGAAGGCCGTGTGGGTGGCCACCACCGCGGTGGCAGCGATCACCCGGAGGCCGTTCAGGCTGGGGTAGCGCATGGGGCTCACTTCGCGTCCGGAGGAATGGGGAGGGCGCGCCCGACCGTCACGACACCGACGCAGATCGGCCGCGCGGGGTCCTCGACCGCCAGGACGACGCGGTCGACCGAGCCGCTCACCTGGACGTACAGGTCGTGCAGCCCGGTGCCGACGAGAGCTCCCGTGACGGTGTCGCCGGCCTCGACCCGGACGACGTTGGCCTCGCCCGCGAAGTAGGACACCTTCACGATCCAGCTGTCGTCACTGGTCGCCCGGGAGAGCGGCACGTCCGCGGCGTCGGCGCCGACGAGCCAGCCGCAGTCCGGTTCCGGTCCGGTTCTCGACGTGCTCACGGCGGTGACCGCCGCCAGCTGCGGCCGTCCCGCGGGGTCGAGCGCCGTCAGCTGGTTGGCGCTCTCGCCCTCCTGCAGTACCCACGGGAGCCCGGGAGCCCCCGCCAGGACGGCGGCCGTCGTGTGGGCCGGGGCCAGGGCGCCCGGGATCACGGCCTCGGGCACGGGGGCGTCGACGAGCACGAGGTCCGTCCGGCCGGTCAGCCCGGCACGTGCGGCGTCGACGAACTCGTGGGCCGCGTTGTCCGACCAGTGCTGGCCGAAGGCGGACGAGGAGACGAGGAGCCCGGCGCCCAGCGCGGTGACGGCGACGGCGCCCAGGGCGGGGCGGGTCGCCCAGCGGAGCACCCGCCGTCCGGCACCGCGGGTGACCCAGCCGCGACGGCGGAGCACCGTCGGTGCGCCCCGGACCGGGAGGGACGCGAGTGCCAGCCCGAGCGCGGCGACCAGCGCGACCACGGCGGGCGGAACGACGCCGGCGGGCAGCTCGGGATCGGCCGCCGCGGTGGGGGAGAAGGCCCCGCTCACGAGCACGACGACGGTCGTCGCCGCGGCCAGGAGCCACGCGCGCAGCGCCCCGCGGTGGACCAGCACGGTCGTGAGGATCACGGCAGCGACGGCGACGGCCGCCGCCGTGGCCGACGCGGCCGATGGGTCCGGAACCGCCAGCGGCAGGACGGCGGGGGACCACTCCCACGGACCGCCGACCAGACCGGGCAGCACGGTGCGCATCAGGGTCCCGAGCAGGTCCCGGGCGTTGTCCGCCGGCGCCGAGACGTCGACCGGCGGCCCCGCTGAGGAAAGCGCGCGAGCGGCCAGCCCGACCGCCACCGCGGCTCCCTGCGCCAGCCACACCTGGCGGGAACCGGCGAGGGTGCCCCACAGGGCGGTGCCCACCAGGAGCAGCAGCGGCACCAGCGCCATCCCGGTGGAGAACAGCAGCCCGACCGCCACCGCGAGCGCGCTGGCCGCCATCGCGCCGGTGCGGCCGGTGCGCAGGTGGCGGACGTGCCCGGTGACGGCGATCAGGAGGGCGAGCTGCAGGGGCAGCTGCACCAGCGCCGCGCTCCACCACAGTCCACCGACCAGGGGCAGGGAGCTGGCGAGGTACACGGCCAGCGGGAGGAGGACGGCCGGGCGGCGGCCGAACAGCTGTACCAGCAGCCCGTAGAGCAGCAGGTCCACCGCGAGCTGCCCGACCAGTTCGAGGGCGACGAACGCCGGCCACGACATCGGCGCGAGGGACGCCATGACCCGGGCGAGCGCGGCGGCGCCAGGAGGACCGGGGACGTCGACGGGCAGGCCGGCCGCTGCCGCGGCGGCCAGGAAGTCCTGGCGCAGGAACCAGCCGCCGGACGCCGTCCACAACCGCACCAGCAGGGAGAGCGCCACCAGGATCCCGGCAACCATCGGGACGACGGCCTCGCGGTCGACGCGCGGCATCGCGACGGATCGTCGCGGTCGACCGGGGTCGGTATCCCCGATGACGTCGACACTGACGTCCGCGGGTGCGCTCATCGGGCTCCGTTTCACCTGAGACAGGTCCCGAGCAGCCTAGATGCCGTTGTTACCGACCGGTAGCAGAGGGCCGGGCTGCGTGCGGCGGAGGCCGAAAGCTCACTCCGGCGGGGGAATCCCGGCCGACGTCGGGCTCAGCCGCGCTGTTCCAGCAGCCCGACGACGGCCGCCGTGGCGACGTCGCAGTCCTCGCGGATCTGCTCGGTCTCACCGCGCTCGACGCGGGCCAGCATGAGTTCGTTGATGCCACCGACGGCCGCCAGCACCAGCTCGCGGCTGACCGGGCGGACCTCGTCGGGGTGCTCCACGGCGAGGCCGTCGGCCACCTCGCAGAGGAGGTCGACGTAGCGGTCGATCATGACCCGCCGGAGGGCCAGCGCCGGCCGGCCGGCCGCCTGCACCTCCACGAGCGCCGTCCAGGCGACGGCGGGGCCGTCGGCGAGCGTCTCCAGGTAGGCGCCGATGCCCAGCCGCAACCGATCCCGCCAGGGCAGGCCCGCCGACCGGGCGCGCTCCTGGGCCTCCCGCACGACGGTCAGCACGTTGTCGTTCGCGCGGGAGTAGAGCTCGAGCAGGCACTGCTCCTTGTCCCGGAAGTGCGCGTAGACGACGGTCTTGGAGACCCGCGCCTCCCGGGCGATGTCGGAGATCGTCGTCGCCTGGTAGCCCTTCTCCGTCATGCACGAGGCGAGCGCCCACAGGATCCGGCCACGACGGTGTCCGTCGTCCACGGCCGGGTCGTCGGCGGGATCCACGAGGTTGCGCATCGCGCGCGACTGTAACGGGCAGATCCGTTGCGGTGACCGAACTCACCGGGGCGGAGCGGAAGGTGTTCGGCCGGGACGACGTCATCCTGAGGTGACCATGCTGCACGTCCGTTCCCGGTGACCGGGCCCGCCGCCCGGCCGTCCCGCCGCGCGTACGTCGTCTGGCTCGTGGCGCTCACCGCCTACGTGGTGGCGGTGTTCGACCGCGCCTCCCTCGGGGTCGCCGCGGTCGACGCGCAGGAACGGTTCTCCGCCGGGGCGTCGGCGGTCTCCCTCTTCCTCGTGCTCCAGCTGGCGGTCTACGCCGCGCTGCAGGTGCCGGTGGGCGTCGCGCTCGACCGGTTCGGCAGCCGGCGGATGATCCTGGCCGGCGCGGTCACCATGGCCGCCGGACAGCTGGTGCTCGCGCTGGCCACCGACGTGCCGACCGCCATCGCCGCCCGCGTCCTGGTCGGCGCCGGCGACGCGATGACGTTCATCAGCGTGCTGCGGGTGATCGGCCTGTGGTTCCCGGGCCGCACCGTCCCGTTGATCACCCAGCTCACCGGCATCCTCGGGCAACTGGGCTCGATCGCGGCGGCCTACCCCCTGGTGGCCCTCCTGCACGGCACCTCGTGGCGGACGACGTTCCTCGGCGCCGCCGCCACCGGACTGGTCGTCGCGGTGCTGGTCCTGGTCGCCCTGCGGGACGCCCCGGCCGGCACCGTGACCCCGCCGCCGGCCGGCCTGGCCGAGCTGAAGCGCAACCTCGCCGACACCTGGCGCGAACCGGGCACCCGCATCGGGCTCTACACGCACCTCGTCACCCAGTTCTCCGGCACGGTCTTCGCCCTGCTCTGGGGCTATCCCTTCCTCGTCGTGGGGGAGGGGCGCTCACCGACGACCGCGGCCGGGCTGCTGACCCTGCTCGTCGTGGTCGGCATGGGCGTGGGCCCGCTGCTGGGCCGGCTGTGCGGCCGGTGGCCGCTGCGCCGGTCGGTGCTGGTCTTCTCGATCCTGGCCGCGACGGCCTCGATCTGGACCGTCGTCCTGCTCTGGCCGGGGCGGGCGCCGCTGCCGCTGCTGGTCGTGCTCGTCGTCGTCCTGGGCACGAACGGGCCCGGCTCGATGATCGGCTTCGACTACGCGCGCACCGAGAACCCGCCGCAGCGGATGGGCAGCGCCAGCGGCGTGGTCAACGTCGGCGGGTTCGTCGCCTCCCTGTTGACCATCCTCGCCGTCGGCGCGGTGCTCGACCTGCTCACGCCGGGCTCGTCGACCGACTACGACCTCGGCGCCTTCCGCGCGGCGTTCTCGGTGCAGTACGTGTTCTGGGCGATCGGGCTGGTCGGGGTGCTGCGGCACCGTCGGGAGCTGCGCGAGCGGCTCGCCCGCGACGGCGTCGTCCTGGCGCCCCTGCACGTCGCGGTCGGCGCCCGGCTGCGAGGCGGTTCGGCGTACCGCTGACCCGCGCGGGCGTGGATAGTGACCGTCATGAACCGGGTGTCTCGGGCGGCCGCCGCGGGGCTCGGCGCTCTCGCCGCCGTCGCCGTCCGTGACCTCGTGCAGCGCCAGCACACGCTGCTGCGCAACTTTCCCGTGATCGGGCACGCCCGCTACCTGCTGGAGGAGATCGGCCCCGAGCTGCGGCAGTACCTCGTGGCGGGCAACAACGAGGAGCGGCCGTTCACCCGCGACCAGCGGCGCTGGGTCTACGCCTCGGCGAAGAAGGACAACAACTACTTCGGCTTCGGCACCGACAACGACCTCGAATACACCGCCGGCTATCCGGTGATCAACCACAAGACGTTCGGCCGGGCGGTGCCGCCGACGCACGTCCAGGCCGGGGAGAACGTGCCCCTGCCGTGCGCCAAGGTGCTGGGCGCCGCGCGCGGCCGGGCGCAGGCCTTCCGGCCGAACTCGGTCGTCAACATCTCGGCGATGAGCTTCGGCTCGCTCTCGGGCGCGGCGGTGGAGGCGCTCAACCGGGGCGCGGCGATCGCCGGGTGCATGCACAACACCGGCGAGGGCGGGCTCTCCCGGCACCACCGGCACGGTGGGGAACTCGTCCTCCAGATCGGGACGGCGTACTTCGGCTGCCGCGATGACGAGGGCAAGTTCGACCTCCAGCGGCTGAAGGACCTGGTGGCCGGCGCACCGGTGCGCGCCCTGGAGATCAAGCTGAGCCAGGGGGCGAAACCGGGGCTGGGTGGCGTCCTCCCGGCAGCGAAGGTCTCGGCGGAGATCGCCGAGGCCCGGGGCGTGCGCCAGGGCGTCGACTGCATCAGCCCGTCCCGGCATGCGGAGTTCTCCGACACCGACAGCCTGCTCGACTGGGTCGAGCTGCTGGCGAGCGAGACCGGCCTTCCGGTCGGGATCAAGTCCGCCGTCGGCGACATGATCTTCTGGGACGAGCTGACCGACCTGATGAGCCGGACCGGTCGGGGCGTCGACTTCGTGACGATCGACGGCGGCGAGGGTGGCACGGGCGCGGCCCCGATGATCTTCACCGACTCGGTGTCGCTGCCCTTCCAGCTCGGGTTCACGCGCGTCTACTCGAGGTTCGCGCAGCGGGACCTGCAGGAATCCGTCGTGTTCGTCGGCGCCGGCAAGCTCGGCCTGCCGGACAACGCGATCGTGGGCTTCGCCCTCGGCGTCGACATGATCAACGTCGCCCGCGAGGCGATGCTGGCGATCGGGTGCATCCAGGCACAGAAGTGCCACACCGACACCTGCCCCACGGGGGTGGCCACGCAGAACGCCTGGCTCTCGCACGGACTCGACCCGGCGCTGAAGTCCGTGCGGGCGGCCAACTACGTGAGCACCCTGCGCCGTGACCTGCTCAAGGTCGCCGAGGCCTGCGGGGTCGAGCACCCCGGCCTGATCGAGAGCAGCGCGGTGGAGGTGCTGACCGGGCGGACGGCGTCGACCCCGCTGCACGAGGTGTACGACTACCGGCCGGGCTGGGGACTCCCGTCGGCTACCGACCGCGCCGAGATCGCCCGCATCATGACCACCGAGGCACCCCAGGGCGGCAGCGCGCCGCCGTCCGACGACGCCGTCGGCTGACCCCGCTCAGCTACCGCGGAGGAGTTCCCCGAAGTCCGTGGTCGGGTCGGCGAAGGGGTCCACCGGCCGAGCCGCCGCCGGCCGGCCGGACACCAGGTCGGCGAGCTCGCCGGCCGCCCGGTCGATGCGGTCGGCCAGCGCGCGGTCGACACCGCCCGCCCCTGCCCAGTCCTCCGACGCCGCGAACACGCCGGTGGGCACGGTGACCGCGCGCAGGTAGGCGAACAGCGGGCGCATGGCGTGCTCGAGTGCCAGCGAGTGCCGGGCGGTGCCGGCCGTGGCGCCGAGGAGGACGGGCTTGCCGACCAGCGCCTCTTTGTCCAGGACGTCGAAGAAGGTCTTGAACAGCCCGCTGAAGGACGCCGAGAAGATCGGTGAGACCGCGATCAGGCCGTCGGCGCCGGAGACCGTGTCCACCGCGCCGCGCAGGGACTCGTTCGGGAAGCCGGTCACGAGGTTGTCGGCGAGGTCGCGGGCGTGCGCGCGGAGTTCGACCACCTCGACGGTGGCGTCGTCCCCGCGGGCGCGGAGCGCGGCGACGGTGGCGGCGGTCAGCCGGTCGGCCAGCAGCCGGGTCGAGGAGGGGTTGCTCAGCCCGGCGCTGACGACGGCGAGGGTGCGGGTGGTCATCAGGCCTCCACCTCCGCGGCGGCCTGCCCCGTCACAGAGTCGGTGGCGGCGTACACGGTGGCGTCGCGGGCCCCACCGGCCGCGGCCACGAGCGACGCGTGCGTCGGCGCCTCCGGCACGTGCGCGGGCTTGAGCGCGGCGAACTCCTTGCGGAGGACCGGTACGACCTCCTCGCCGAGGAGGTCCAGCTGCTCGAGGACCGTCTTCAGCGGCAGGCCGGCGTGGTCGATGAGGAACAGCTGGCGCTGGTAGTCACCGACGTAGTCGCGGAAGCCCAGCGTCCGCTCGATCACCTGCTGCGGGCTGCCGACCGTCAGTGGCGTCTGCGAGGAGAACTCCTCCAGCGACGGGCCGTGGCCGTAGACCGGGGCGACGTCGAAGTAGGGGCGGAACTCCGTGACGGCGTCCTGGCTGTTCTTGCGCATGAACACCTGTCCACCGAGGCCGACGATCGCCTGGTCGGCGCTCCCGTGGCCGTAGTGCTCGAAGCGGCGGCGGTAGAACTCGACCATCCGCTGGGTGTGCTCCGGCGGCCAGAAGATGTGGTTGTGGAAGAAGCCGTCGCCGTAGTACGCGGCCTGCTCGGCGATCTGCGGGCTCCGGATCGAGCCGTGCCAGACGAAGGGCGGGACGCCGTCCAACGGTCGGGGCGTGGAGGTGAAGCCCTGCAGCGGCGTGCGGAACTTGCCCTCGGAGTTCACGACGTCCTCGCGCCAGAGCTGCCGGAGCAGGGCGTAGTTCTCGACGGCGAGCTCGATGCCGTCGCGGATGTCCTTGCCGAACCAGGGGTACACCGGGCCGGTGTTGCCTCGGCCCATCATCAGGTCGACCCGGCCGTCGGCCAGGTGCTGGAGCATCGCGTAGTCCTCGGCGATCTTCACCGGGTCGTTGGTCGTGATGAGCGTCGTGGCCGTGGAGAGCAGCAGTGTGGAGGTCTTCGCCGCGACGTACCCCAGGTAGGTCGTGGGGGAGGACATCACGAAGGGCGGGTTGTGATGCTCTCCCGTCGCGAAGACGTCGAGCCCGACCTCCTCGACCTTCTGCGCGATCGTCACCATCGCCTTGATCCGCTCCGCCTCGGTGGGCGCGCGCCCGGTGGTGGGATCCGGCGTGATGTCGCTGACGGAAAAGATTCCGAACTGCATCTCGATCTCCGTTGCTAGTTGAAAGTGCAACTACTGATCGGCTCAACACAGAGAACCCGGTCGCTATGCCCGAGCCGGAGCCGCACACCCGGATCCGCCGGAAACGCGGCCAGGAACCGGTCGGACATCGACGGAACGTAGCCGTCCTGGCACAGCCAGCGGAACTACGCCGGTGGTACTTCACGGTCAGGTCACGGAGCCGTTCCGCCGGGTCCGGTTCTGGCACTGTCCGACCGCGAGCAGGACGTCGTGCTGGAGGGGGAACCATGGGTCGGCGTATGGAAAAAGTGGCGGGTGGCGATGCCGCCGGTCAGTCGGGCGGGCCGGTCTCCCGGCCCAATCTGGCCGGCGATCTCGACGAGTTGCTGGGGGTCCGGCCGATCTTCCGGACCCGGATCCACGGGTACGACCCGCTCCAGGTCGACAACTACGCGGCCTGGGTGGAGACGGAGCTGACCACCCTCCGGCGCGAGGTCGACCACCTGCTCGTCCGGTTCGGGAACTGCTCGGCCGAGCTGGAGATCTCCCGCCGGCTGCTGGCCGACGCGCCCCGGGGGCGAGAGGTCGTGTTCCCGGTGTCCGACCGGGTGCAGGAGATGCTCCAGCTCGCCTCCGACGAGGCCGCCGCCCTGACCGATGCGGGTGCCCAAGAGGCCGAGCAGATCCTCGCCGAGGCGCGGACGGAGGCCGACGCCCGGCTGCGCAAGGCGCACGAGATCAAGGAGATGGCGGTCGTGGCCGCCGACGAGCTGCGCGACCAGGCGCGCCGCGTCCGCGCCGAGGCCACCGCGGCCCTGGAGCAATCCCGGCGGGACGCCGCGGAGCTGCTGCGCGCCGCCGCGGTCGAGCGGGAGCGGCTCGACGCCCAGGCGGCGCTCGAGCGCGACCGCCTCGCCGAGGCCGCTGCGGCCCGGCTGGCCGGTGTGCAGGCCGAGGTGGACGACCTCCGGCGGCAGCGGGACCAGGCCCGGCAGTCCCTCCGCGGGCTCACCGACCGGATCGGGGAGGCGCTGCAGGCGGTCGCCGCGACGGGGCCGGACGAGATGCGCGGCACCAACGTGGCGGTGGAGGGCATGGTCGCGGCCGATGACGTGCGCGTGCTCGTGGGGCGGCCGTCTCCCGTTCCCTCCTGACCGCGCCCGGCAGGGAGCGGCAGCGCGGGCGGATGAGAGGCTTCGCCCAGGCGCACCGGGTGCCGCGACGAGGAGGCAGCCGTGGACGAGGTTCGCGAGGCCGTGACGGTCGAGGGCGGGATCCTCTTCGGCCACGACGGGTCCACGTGCGCACAGGAGGCGCTCCAGTGGGCCGGGCGGTTGGCCCTCCGGGCCGACCTGGACCTCCATGTCGTGCGTTCCTGGTCGCTGACCACCGCGCCGCGGCCGGCCACCTGGACGCCGGGATACGTGCCGCCGCTGGTCGACTGGGAGAAGGCGGTCCTCGACGAGCTCACCCGGCACGTCGCAGTGGCCGAACTCGACCCCGGCGTCCGCGTGAGCTGTTCCGTGGTGCACAAGGCGCCCGCGCCGGCGCTGACCGCCGCCGCCGAGGGGGCGAACCTGCTGATCGTGGGGGCTCGCGGTCATGGCGGCTTCGCGGGGCTGCTCCTCGGCTCGGTGAGCGACCAGCTCGTCCACCACGCCCCGTGCCCGGTCACCGTCGTCCGTACCGGCGCCTTCGGCCGGGAGCTGCCCCCGGCCTGATGCCGCTGGGTCTCAGTCCGACGGTGCCGTGCCGTAGATGGCCCGCAGCCAGATCTCGAGCAGCACGTCGACGGCCCCCGTCTCGGCGATCGCCGGGCCGTCGCCGGTGAAGGTCGCATAGAGCACCCGCTCGTTCATCGACGTGAGTGCGACGGCGATGTCGCGGGCCGGTGGCCCCGCGGGCGCCGCGCCCCGCTGGCGCTCGGACTCGATCGCCTCCGCGCACCGGAGCACCCAGCCCTCGAAGACCTGCGCCCAGAGCTGCCGGATCTCGGCGTTCGTCGAGCGCGCCTCCGCCCACGCCAGCGTCAGCGCCCGGTGCGCCCGGAACGTCTCGTAGTAGGCGGTGATGGCCCGCCGCCAGCCCTCGCGCGGGCCGCTCGCGCGGCCGCCGAACGCGTCGGTCGTCGCCGCATCCGCCTCGGCGACCACCCGGTCGAGCAGAGTGAGCAGGACGGCGTCCTTCGAGGCGAAGTAGAAGTAGAAGGTGGGCCGGGAGATGCCGGCGCCACGGGCGAGGTCGTCGACGGAGATGGCGCTCAGCGGTCGTTCGGCCAGCAGCCGCTCGGCCGTGGTGAGGATGGCCAGCTCGCGGTCGTCGCCCGACGGGCGCACGGGACGCCGCCCACGGGAGGTGGGGGAGTCGCTCGCGGGCACCGGCACGATCGAAGAATACCGGCGCTCCCCGTTTCTCGACACCCTGTTGACTCGTTCAACAGCACGTCGATAACGTCGGTGCAGCACCGTTGGCGAGGCACAGCGTCGCGGCAGCGCCGTCCCCCGGACCAGTCTTTGGAGAGCGCACATGGCAACGGAGCACGTCGACGTCCTGATCGTCGGAGCCGGGCTGTCCGGCATCGGGGCCGCCTGCCACCTGCAGGAGGACTGCCCCGGCAAGACCTACGCGATCCTCGAGTCCCGGGGCGCGATCGGTGGCACCTGGGACCTCTTCCGCTACCCCGGGATCCGGTCGGACTCGGACATGTTCACCCTCGGCTACGCGTTCCGGCCCTGGAAGGACTCCCAGTCGATCGCCGACGGCGAGGCCATCCGGCACTACATCCAGGACACCGCCCGCGAGTACGGCGTCGAGGACAAGATCCGCTTCCACCACCAGGTCGTGTCGGCCGACTGGTCGAGCGAGGACGCCCGCTGGACGGTGACCGCGCGGCGCAGCGACACCGGCGAGACGGTGGAGCTGACCTGCTCGTGGCTGTCGGCCTGTTCCGGGTACTACCGCTACGACGAGGGCTTCCGGCCCGACTTCGAGGGCGAGGACCGTTTCACCGGCGAGCTGATCCACCCGCAGCACTGGCCCGAGGCCTTCGACGCGACGGGCAAGCGCATCGTGGTGATCGGCAGCGGCGCCACCGCGGTGACGCTCGTGCCGAGCCTGGCGCCCGACGCCGAGCACGTCACCATGCTGCAGCGGACGCCGAGCTACATCCTGTCGCTGCCCGGCCGCGACCCCCTGGCGCAGTGGCTGCGCAACAAGCTGCCCGCGAAGCTCGCCTATCCGATCGTGCGGTGGAAGAACGTCCTGCTCTCGACGCTGCTGTTCCAGTTCAGCCGCCGCCGCCCCGCGGCCGCGCGGAAGCTGATCCGCCGGCTCACCGAGAAGCAGCTGCCCGGCTTCGACCTCGACACGCACTTCAACCCGCCGTACGACCCCTGGGACCAGCGCCTCTGCCTCGTCCCGGATGGCGACCTCTTCCGCACTCTGCGCCGCGGGGACGCCTCCATCGCCACCGGCCGGATCGCGAACTTCACCGAGAAGGGCGTGCAGCTCGAGTCGGGCGAGCACCTGGACGCCGACGTGATCGTCACCGCCACGGGCCTGAACCTGCTGCCCATGGGCGGCATGACCCTGAGCCTCGACGGCGAGCCCGTCGACGTGTCGAAGACGGTGTCCTACAAGGGGATGATGATCTCCGGCGTCCCGAACTTCACGATGGTGATCGGCTACACGAACGCCTCGTGGACGCTCAAGGCCGACCTGGTCAACCGCTACGTCTGCCGGCTGCTCGACCACCTCGACGCCGAGGGCTACGCGTCGGCCACGCCGGTCGCACCGCCCGAAGGGGCCGACCTGCCGTTCCTCGACCTGGCGTCGGGCTACGTGCAGCGCAGTCTCGACAACCTGCCCAAGCAGGGCTCCCGGACACCGTGGCGCCTGCACCAGAACTACATCCGCGACGTGCGGCTGATGCGCCGCGGTTCCCTGGAGGACGAGGGCATGACCTTCCAGCGGCGCACGCCGGTCACCGCGATCGAGAAGGCGGTCGCCTGATGGACGCCTACCGGTTCGCCGGCGGCACCGCGGTCGTGACCGGGGCGGCCAGCGGCATCGGGGAGGCGCTCGCGGCCCAGCTCGCCGAGCGCAGCAGCCACCTGGTGCTGGTGGATCGCGACAAGGACCGGCTGGGCGACGTCGCCGACCGGGCGCGGGCGGCCCACCCCGGCCTGACGGTCGCGACCCACGTCGCCGACCTGTCCGACGACGAGCAGACCGCGGCGCTCGCGGCGACGCTGGCCGCCGACCACCCGGAGACCACGCTGCTGGTCAACAACGCCGGCGTGGCCCTGGGCGGCCGGTTCGACCAGGTGACCCTCGAGGAGTTCGACTGGGTCATGGCGGTGAACTTCCGCTCCGTCGTCCGGCTGACCCACGCGCTGCTGCCGGCGCTCAAGGCGCACCCGGGCGCGCACCTGGTCAACGTCTCGAGCGTGTTCGGCATCTTCGCCCCCGCGGGCCAGGCCGCCTACTCGGCCAGCAAGTTCGCCGTCCGCGGCTTCAGCGAGGCCGTGCGCCACGAGCTGGCCGAGGACGGCGTCGGCGTGACCGTCGTGCACCCGGGCGGGATCAAGACCCGGATCGCCGAGAGCGCGCGGACCGGGTCGGGAGTCTCGGTTGAGGAGTACGAGCAGGGGCGCAAGCAGTTCGCCAAGCTGCTGACGATGCCCCCGGAGAAGGCCGCCGCGCAGATCGTCGAGGCGATCGAGAACCGCCGGCCGCGGCTGCTCATCGGCTGGAGCGCCAAGGTCCCCGACGTCCTGGTGCGGTTGATGCCCGGGTCGTACTGGAAGCTGATCGCCCGCCGGGCGGGGCGCCCCGCCCCGCGTTGACGGCGGACCGGGCCGGGAAGCGACGCCTCCCGGCCCGGACCCGTCAGCGGCCGGCCTGCAGAGCGGCCAGTTCGTCGGCGACGCGCTGCTCGTGCTCGACCTCGTCCTGCTTGGCCCGGCGGGGGGTCCACCGGCCGCTGAGCACGAACACGAACGGCAGGAAGAGGACCTGGCCGGCGACGCACACCCACCACCAGGTCTGCCACTGCCCCGGGTTCTCCTCGGCCGCCTTCGCGACGTCGGGACCGTTGGCGGAGAGGTACTCGAGGTCGTCCGCGCTGAACGCCGACGCGGCACCCTGCAGGTCACCGGCGTACGTCGCGGCCGCCTGCAGACCGGCCTGGACGTCGGCCGAGGCGAGGCTGGTGAGCAGCTGGACCGCGGTCGCCTGGTCGACCCCGAGACCGGCCATGATCTGACCCACCGCGGCGGCCTGGGCCGCCTGGTCGAACGGGTTGGACTGCAGGGTGGCCAAGGTGGCCGGCTCGATCACCGTGACCGTGGCGAGCTGGCCGCCGCTCACGACCGACTCGACGCCGCTCGCCTCGTCCTCGCTCGCACCCTCGGCCCGCGCGACCTGGCCGAGCAGGGTCGCCAGGGCGTCCTGGTCGGTCGGGTCGGCCTCCACCCGGGCGGCGAGGTCGGGGTCGATGCCGGTGACGATCGCGAACTCCTGCGGGTGCTCCTCCTGCATCGCGGTGATCCGGGATCCCTGGTCGACCAGGATCGAGGTGGCCGGCACGACCACGGTCAGGACCGCGAGCGACGCCGTGACCACGATGCGCAGGATCCAGCCCCAGATGGCCAGGCCCGTGGCGGTGGCCGCGGGATTGTGCCGCTCCACGGTCTCGGTGAAGCTCGCCATCCACGCGACGTAGGCCATGCCGCCGCCGGTGGCGCTCAGCACGAAGTAGCAGGCGATCGTGTAGTAGCCGGTGTCCGGCTCGGTGACCGAGAGCGCGAAGAGGATGCCTCCGACGAGGCTGATCGCCGTCCCCACGATCATGAACGGCTTGCGCACGCGCAGCTTGTCCGAGAGCACGCCGGTGACGACCAGCGTGACGGCGTTGGCGATCCAGTACCAGTTGGCCAGGGAGTTGGCCCGCGCCTCGGAGTAGCCGTAGACGGTGGCGAAGTAGACGACGGCGAAGCCGACCAGGATGTAGTAGCCCAGCAGGAAGATGCTGATCGCGAACGCGGAGCCGATGATGTCGAACCGGAGCATCTGCCGCCAGGAGCCCTTGAGCGCCTGCTCCGGGTCGAGCCCGGCGGCCTTCGCCTCGATCAGTGCGCGGTCGCGCATGCTCACCATGAGCTGGTCGCGCAGGGCGGGGGACAGCTCGCGCAGCCCAAGCAGGGCGACGACGAAGACGACGAGCCCGGCGATGCCGCACACGTAGAACTGCCACCGCCAGTCCGGGTGGCTGTCGAGGGTGTTGCTCGAGACGGTGGTGACCACGAGGCTGCCGAGCACCGGGCCGAGGGTCCAGAAGCCCATGGCCACGCCACGGCCCACCTGGGGCGAGAAGTCGCGGATCAGCGCGGGGGTGGCGACCAGGACGACGCCCTCGACCAGGCTGAGCACGGCGAAGAGGACCGTGTAGACGGTCTTGTTCGGGGCGTTGGGCAGCCCGACGGCGATGAGCAGCCCGGTGATCAGCAGGCCACCGACGACCAGGTTGGCGCGGCCCCAGCGGTCGGCGAGGCCGGCGAACAGGGACGCGAAGGCGCCGACCGCGTTCCCGATGACCGAGACGAACACGAAGTACGTGAACGACATGCCGAACTCGGCGATGATCTGGGTGGCGACCGCGCCCCCGATGTAGAGCTCGTAGTACAGGACGATCGTGGCGAGGACGGTGATCGCCAGGTAGAGCGAGCGCATCCCCGTCTCTGGGTAGTGGGGGAGCTTCCGGTCCCAGAGCCGCCGCAGGCCGCTCGGTGCTGCGGCCGGGCCTCCCGCGTCGCGGCTCGGAGCTGTCGTCGTGGTCACGTCGATTCCTTCCCGGCGGTGAGCCGAGGCGAGAGGGTGGCTGTGTGGCGCAGGCCACACGGCGGCGCACGCTAGTGACACCGCGTCGGCTGGGTCAACGAGGTGTCGAGTGACGCGCCGTTTGCGTGTCGCAACGATCAGTGATCGGACCGGTGCGCCCCGCCCCGGTGATGCCGCGAGCCGTCCCGTCCGATGGACTGACGGAGTGACCGCCGAGCATGACGTCTCCCCGGATTTCGTCCGCGCGCACACGCGCCCGGCGCACCCGCCGCTCGTCCCCGAGGTCACCCTGCACGTGGCCGACGACGTCGTGGCCCTCTGGGAAGCGGTGGAGGAGCGGGGCCGGACGCAGGCCGAGCCGCCGTTCTGGGCGGCGGCGTGGCCCGGGGGTCAGGCACTGGCCCGGTACGTGCTCGATCACCCCGAGGTCGTCGCCGGGCGCACCGTGCTCGATCTGGGCTCCGGCAGCGGGCTCGTCGCCGTCGCGGCGCTGCTGGCCGGGGCCGGGTCGGTGATCGCCAGCGAGGTCGATCCCTACGGAATGGCGGCGATCACGGCGAACGTGGAGGACAACGGCGTCGGGCCGGTGACGGTGGTCGGCGACCTGCTCGACGAGGACCCCGACGACGACATCGACGTCGTCCTGGCCGGTGACGTCTGTTACGACCGCGAGATGACCGCGCGCGTCCTGCCGTTCCTGGGGAAGGCATGGCTCGGGGGAGCGGCGGTGTACCTCGGCGACCCGGGCCGGCCGTACGTCCCGAAGGAGGGACTGGTCGAGGTGGCAACGTTCGACGTCGCCGATCCCGAAGGGGTGCAGGTCCGCCGGACGACGGTCTGGCGGCTGCCCTGAACCGGGGCCGCGAGATGCATCACGTGTGGAATTCCGGGCTCCCGATTGTCACGACTCGATAACGACGGCTACCGTGGCTGGCGTCCGGCAGGTCGTCACGTCCCCGACCGGGGAGTCCGCGCCGGACGCCGCCGAGTCGCCTGCGGTCTCTGACGAGATCCGGGTGAGCCGGGGACCCATCGCAGTACTGGGGTGAATCCTTCCCTCGAGCTCCGCTCGAGGGCGGGTAGGGCTTCTTCCCGCCCGAATCCGTCAGCTAACTCGGTAGGCGGCCGTCGGAAGAAACGGAGAGCCGTCCCGTGGCGCGTCCACGGGCACACCCTGCACGGAGCAGCAGCCGGCACGGATAGTCCCGCGGGTTCCTCCCGCGCTGACCCCGGCCCGCACGGCCCGGACCTGCCGCGCTGCACCTTCCACGTCCGCAGTCCTACGCCTGCGCCCTGCGCGGGCCGGTCCGCTGCGCCCGAACTCCCGGAGCACCCGCACCTCATGAACCTCCGCACCCTTGCTTCTGCCCGTACCCGAGGCTTCCGTCCGGTTTCCCGCCGGCGCCCCGCCCTCTACCTCGGCGTCGCCACCGCCGGCGCCCTGATGGTCAACGTGCTCTCCGCCGGCGAGCCCGCCGCTCACGCCGACGCCCAGCCGACCTCGGTCAGCATCGCCGCGGAGCTGGGCATCCCGGCCCAGGAGACCGAGATCGCGCACGAGGAGGCCGTCCGCCCGCTGGAGCAGCTCACCGCGAGCCGCAGCGAGCGCGACGCCGACCAGGTCGCCGCCGCCCAGGCGCAGGCCGCCGCCGACCAGGCCGTCCTGGACGCGCAGGCCGAGGCCGCCCGCGTGGCCGCCGAG
>NZ_SPQK01000034.1 GCF_004570875.1 Blastococcus sp. CT_GayMR16
CGCGCGGAGCGCCGGGTCGAATGCGCGGGCCGCGGCGGCGAGCACGCGGACGGCGGCGTCGGGGTCACGGGCCGCGAGCTCGGCGACGGCGGCGGCGTCGAGCTCGCCCGCCTGCGGGGAGACCGCGACGAAGTCGGGGTTGCTGCGGGAGAGCTGGTCGCGGCTGCTGCGGCGGGCGGACTGCGAAAGGAGGAGCTCCGCTACCGCCTCCGGGTCGTCGACCACCCGCGGCTGCGGTGGCCGGGAGCCGTGGGCTCCCGCGGGCGGTGGCGGCCCGGGCTGCCCGGGCGTCAGGCTTTTCCCGGCTCCTCACCAGCACCCCGCAGCTCGGCGCCGGCCCTGCGCCAGATGTCGGCGACGACGTCCTCGACCGGCCGGCCGACCCCGTCGGCGAGGGTGACCTTGCCGGTCAGCGCGGCCAGGGCGGCGTCGAGCCCGGTGCCGTCCTCGTCGGCCGTCGTCCCCCGGACCGTGGCCAGTTCCACGGCGATCAGCACGCTGTCGATGGCGCCGCGGACGGAGGCACCGATCCGCAGCTCGGGATGGTCGCGGGTGATCCGCACGGCGCGGACCGCCCGTGCGACCAGCGGGGCCGGCGCGCCGGTCGTGGACGCGACGACCTGCAGCTCGGCCGCCTCGTCCTGGTACCCCATCGCCACCCGGCAGGAGCGGTCGTAGAGCGCGGGGGTGACCCGGGCGGTGCCGACGGCGTCGAACGGGTTCATCGCCGCCACCAGCCGGAACGTCGGCCGGGCGGCGACCCGGCCGTACCGCGGCACATGCATGTCCCGCTCCGACAGCACCCCGAGCAGGACGTTCATCGTCTCCTCGGGCACCCGGTTGAACTCCTCGACGTAGAGCAGCGCGCCCTCGGTCATCGCCCGGGTGAGCGGGCCGGGCACGAAGTTCTCCGGGCGGTAGTCCTCGGTGAGCACCCGGGAGGCGTCGTGGTGGCCGACCAGTCGCGTCGGGGTGAGCTCGGCATTGCCCTCCACCAGCACGAGCGGCACGCCGGCGCCGTCGGCGAGCGACCGCAGCAGCGTCGTCTTCCCGGTGCCGGGCGGGCCCTCGAGGATGACGTTGCGGCCGGCGGAGAGGGCGGCCGCGACGACCTCCGCCTCCCGGATCCGGGCGACGACGCGCTCCCTCGCGACCCGCACCATGCCGGCGACGTCCAGCCGGGCGGCGGTGCTCGTCATCGGGACCTCCTCGTGCAGACGCGACCGGGGCGCCCCCTGAGGGAGCGCCCCGGTCGTCTCGTCCGCTGTCAGTCGTAGATGATCACGCCGCGGATGTTCTTGCCCGAGTGCATGTCCTCGTAGCCCTGGTTGACCTCGTCGAGCGTGTACCGCTTGGTGACCTGCTCGTCGAGCTTGAGGTTGCCCTCCTGGTAGAGCCGCAGCATCTTCAAAATGTCGGTGTGCGGGTTCGAGTCGCCGAACATCGCGCCCTTGATCTCCTTGGCGAAGAGGGTCAACTCGCCGACCGAGATCGGGATGCCGGACGCATCGGTGATGTCACCGAGACCGGTGACGACGACGGTGCCGGCCTTGCGGATCGCCGCGAACGCCTGGGCCACGTGCTCACCGGTCGTGACCCCGACCGTGACGATCGCCTTGTCGGCGCCCTGGCCGTTCGTGACGCTGCGCGCGAACTCGGCGGCCTCCTCGATGCCTTCGAAGGTCTCGGTCGCGCCGAACTCCTGGGCCTTCTCGCGCTTGAACGCGACCGGGTCGACGGCGATCACATGGCTGGCACCCGCGTACGCCGCGCCCTGGACGGCGTTGCTGCCGATGCCGCCGATGCCCATGATGATCACGGTCTCGCCCGGCTCCACCTTCGCCGCGGTCACCGATGAACCCCAGCCGGTACCCACGCTGCAACCGGTGAGGCAGGCGACATCGAGCGGGATGTCGTCGGGGATCTTGACGGCCGACTCGACGTTCACCGTCGTCACCCCCGAGAACGTGCCCAGGCCGCACATCTGGCCGACCGGCGTCCCGTCGGAGGTGGAGAAGCGAAAGCTCTCCGGGTCGTCGAAGCGGGCGCCGAGCAGCAACCCCGCGCCGAGGTCGCACAGGTAGGACATGCCGCTCGCGCACCAGCGGCATCGGCCGCAGGCGGGCAGGAACGAGAAGACGACGTGGTCGCCCTCCGTGAAGCCCTTGGTGTTGGGGCCGACGGCGCTCACCACCCCGGCGCCCTCGTGGCCTCCGGTCATCGGGTAGTGGGCGACCGGGATGTCGCCGGTGGCTAGGTGGTCGTCGGAGTGGCACATCCCGGAGGCGGCCAGCGTGACCTGGATCTCCCCGGTGCGGGGGTCGTCGGAGACCAGGTCGACGACCTCGAACTTGCCGGGCGCGGACCGGATGATCGCGCCGCGGGTGTTGACGGGCACAGGGACCTCCTCGTCGCCCTCGTCGTCGAGGGCCGTTCGTGCACGCGTGGGTACGCATGACTGTCTTGCACGCTATGGCCCAGGTCACACAGTGGAAAGAGCGGTGCAACGTTCGCGGCGTCCGGAGCGCGTGCCGTGCAACGTGTGTGGCGGCTCGGGAACACTGACGGCGTGCCCGCGGACCCCGTCGTCGTCGTGGGGGCCGGGCCGGTGGGGCTGACGGCGGCGCTGCTGCTCGCCCGGCGCGGTCTTCCGGTGCTCGTCGTCGAGAAGCACCTCGAGCCCTATCCCCTGCCCCGGGCGGTGCACCTGGACGACGAGGTCTTCCGCGTCCTGCAGGCGGCCGGCGTGGGCGACGAGGTGCAAGCGCGCAGCCGCCCGTTCGCGGGACTGCGGCTGCTCGACGGGTCGCACCGGGTGCTGGCGGAGTTCCGGCGCCGGCCCGAGGTCGGGATCAACGGCTGGCCGCAGGGCTCCTTCGTGCACCAGCCCGACCTGGAGGAGGTGTTGGCCGCCGCGGCTGCCGCCACCCCGGGGATCACGGTCGCGCGAGGCGTCGAGGTCACCGGGCTGAGCCAGGACGACGACGGCGTCACCGTCCTGATGAGGGATGACGGGGCGGACCGGTCCGTCCGCGCGGCAGCGGTCCTCGGCTGTGACGGCGCGGGCAGCACCGTGCGGGACCTGATCGGGTCGACGATGCGCGACCTGGGTCCGGCCGACCGCTGGCTGGTGCTCGACGTCCGTTCCCCTGCCCCGCTGCCGGTCTGGCCCGGCGCACACCAGGTCTGCGACTCGCGCCGGCCGGCGACCTTCATGCCCGTCACCGGCGACCGGTACCGCTGGGAGAGCCGGATGGCGCCGGGGGAGACCGTCCAGGACGTCACCACCCCGGACCGGCTCGCGGCCCTGCTCGCGCCGGTCGACCCGGACGGCGTCGAGATCGTCCGGGCGGTCGAGTACACGTTCCGGGCCCAGGTCGCCGACCGGTGGCGGGCCGGCCGCGTCCTCCTGGCCGGCGACGCGGCCCATCTGAGCCCGCCGTTCGTCGGGCAGGGGATGGGCCTCGGGCTGCGCGACGTCCACCAGCTCACCTGGAAGCTGGCCGCCGTCCTGGCGGGGGAGAGCGGCGACGACCTGCTCGACAGCTATCAGGCCGAACGCGAGCCGCATGCCCGCGCGCTCATCGGGGTCGCCCAGCTCCTGGGCCGGTTGATGACCCGGGGCGGACGGGCCGGCGACGTGCTGCGCCGCGGTGTGCTGGCCGTCGCCCGCCGCATCCCCGCGGCTGCGCGCCTGGCGACCGACAGCCGGACGCCACCCCTGGCCGCCGGACCCGAGGTGCAGCGGCGCGGCCGGGCGGGGCGACGCCTGGCGGGCAGCCTCGTACCCCAGCCCGACGTCGTCGTCGACGGCCGGCGCTGCCGCTTCGACGACGTCCTGGACCGCGTGCTCGACGGGGCCACGGGCGCCGAACTCGCCCTCGTGCGCCCCGGCGAGCTGACGCTCCGCGTCGCCGGCCGGCCACCGGTGCAGGTCCAGGACGACGGCGGCGCGCTCACCAGCTGGCTGACCGGCGCCTCGGCGTCCGCGGCGCAGATCCGTCCGGACCGGATCGTCCGGGCCGCCCGCTAGGCGACGCGACGCACCGGCCGGATGGTCAGCCTTGAGGGCGGCTTAGCGTGGCCTTCACCCCGGCGGACGGATCGTCCTCGCCATGAGGAAGACCACCATCACCGCAGCCGCACTCGTCATGACCGCTTCCGTGGCCGGGCTCGCCTACGCCGCCGCACCCGACGGCCGGTCCACGGAGGACTCCTCCGTGGTCACTCCCTTCTCCCCCGCCACCGGGTCGTCGACGTCCACCTCGTCGCCGTCCACCTCGTCGACGACCACCTCATCGACGACCTCCGAGCCTGCCTCGTCGACCGCCTCGTCGACGGCGTCGCCCACCGGTATCGACGACCGTGGCCGGGGCGGTCACGGCGCCGACGACGGGGTCGCGACGTCCACCCCGTCGATGCCGACCGGCACGCACCAGCGGCACGACGGATCCGACGACGGTCCCGGCCACGACGTGGGCGACGACCACGGTGGGGATCGCGGCGGGGATCACGGTGGGGATCGCGGTGGCGAGGACAGCGCCGGACACGGATCCGGCGGGACCGACAACTCCGGCTCCGGTTCCGACGACTGAACTCCGTCCGCGCCCGGCACTCCCCCCGCCGGGCGCGGGCGGCTCAGGCGCCGGCGCGGCCGCGGCGGGCGATGCTCTCGAGCGGGGCGTCGGGCACGGTGTCGTCGCCGAGGTGACGCTCGAAACCGGGCGGGACGACGATGTCTTCGCGCCCGAGGTCGGACACCGACGGGCGGCCCAGGCCGACCATCGCCGAGCCCAGCCCGTCACGCATCAGGTCCAGCACGTTCTCCACGCCGGCCTGGCCGTTCGCCGCGAGGCCCCAGAGGTAGGCGCGGCCGATCATGACCGCCCTGGCGCCCAGCGCGAGCGCCTTGGCGACGTCCCCACCCCGGCGGATGCCGCCGTCCAGCAGCACCTCGATCTGGTCGCCGACGGCGTCGGCAACGGCCGGCAGGGCTCGGATCGACGCCGGCGTCCCGTCGAGGTTGTTGCCACCGTGGTTCGACACCGAGATGGCGGTGACGCCGGCGTCGACGGCGCGCCGGGCGTCGTCGACCCGCATGACGCCCTTGAGCATGAACGGCCCGCCCCACTGCTCGCGCAGCCACGCGACGTCGTCCCAGGTCGGCATCGGCGACTGCATCCACATGCCGTACGCGCCGAAGAAGGTGGGTGCCGGGTCGCCGGGGTTCGCGACCATGTTCGGGACGGACAGGTCGGGGAGCTTCCCGCTCCGGGCGAAGTCCAGCAGCCAGCGCGGCTTGAGCGCGACCTGCGGGGCGTACTTCCGCACCGCTTCGAGGTTGATCTTCTCCGGGATGAAGGGGCTCCCCCAGTCGCGACCGTGGGAGAACGACCAGTCGAGGGTGGCGATCATCCCGACCGCGCCGGCCCGCCGGGCCCGGTCCATGCGGGCGAGCATCTCCTCGCGGGTGCCGACCCAGTACATCTGGAAGAACGTCTGCGGGTTGGCCGCGACGACCTCCTCGATCGGCTTGCTGGCGAAGGAGGAGAGCCCCAGAGCCACCCCGCGGGCGGCCGCCGCGCGGGCCACGGCGACCTCGCCGTCGGGGTGCACCGCCTGCACGCCGGTCGGGCTGATCATGACCGGCATCGACATCGACTGACCCATGACCGTCACGCCCATGTCCCGCTCGTTCGCGAGGCCCGCCGTGTGCGGTGCGAAGCCGAGTTCGGCGAACGCGCGGGTGTTGTCCTCCGCGGTGAGCCCCCGTTCGGACCCGGCTACGAGCGCCCCGTAGACGCCCTTCGGCAGCCGCCGCTTCGCCCGCCGCTGCGCCTCGGCCACCGTCTCGAACCATGCGTTCGCCATCGTCGGACTCCTCGTCGCTCCGGCCCCGGGCGGACCACGGCCCGGCCGCCGTGGGGCCGTGGCACTGAGTGCCATGCTAGCGGCGCGGAGGCGCGCCTCACACGGGTGACGGGTCAGGGGCGCAGGGTCGGGAAGCCGCGGGCCATCTCGTCGAGCGTCTGGTGCAGCTGCACGGTGAGGGAGGAGCCCTCGTCGGCCAGCCACATCTGGAACGCCGTCGTAGCCGCGGCACGCGTGCTCGCCGCGACCAGCCGTGGAACGAGCGCGGCCGGCGTCGTCCCGGTCCGGCGCGCGACGTGCTCGGCCACGACGCGGTCCACGTCGGCGTAACGCAGCTGGGAGTGGGCCAGCAGGGCCGGCTCGGTCAGGATCAGCTGCATCCTCTCTCGCAGCAGCGGCAGGTCGGCCTCGGCGTAGTCGTTGACCTCGACGTAGGCCGCACAGACCGACGCCAGCACCGGCTCGGCCGGGTCGGTGTCGGCCAGGAGGCGCTCGAGCCGGGCCACATGGGTGCCGAAGTCGCCCCAGACCGCGTCGGCCTTGGTGGCGAAGTAGCGGAAGAACGTCCGCCGGCTGATGCCGGCAGCAGCGGCGACGTCGTCGATGATGACCTGCTCGAAGCCCTTGAGCGTGAACAGGTCCAGGGCGGCCTGTTCGACGCGGGCGCGGGTGTCTCCCCAGGCGTCTCCCGGCGCGTCGGTCACGGGCGCATTCTCACCCGTTCCGGAGAGGAACGGGACGACGAATCGCCTCCGCCGACCCGCTGTTGCCCCTGGCACCGGGTGTCACTAACGTCCGGCGGGACCACCCCCGTGCGACGCCCCCGGAGGCCCCCATGCCCGAGACGCCCCAGTCCGACGCCCCCGTCGCCGAGGCGCCCGCCCCCGCGGAGGACGCCCTGGTCGAGGAATCGCTGGTCGAGGAGGTCTCGATCGACGGCATGTGCGGCGTCTACTGAGCGTCCCGGCACCATGCTGATGGCTGACGTCGCCTTCGATCCGGCGGCGCCGTGGCGCAAGGCGCGTTCGGTGGCGCTGCGGCCCGAGCCGTTCGGGGCGCTGGTCTACCACTTCGGCAACCGGAAGCTCTCCTTCCTGAAGTCGAAACTTCTCGTCGCCGTCGTGGAGAACCTCGCCGAGCACCCCAGCGCGCTGGCCGCGATCGACGCCAGCGGCGTCCCCGACGCGCAGCGGCCCGCCTACGTGAAGGCGCTCGCCGACCTCGCCCGCTCGCAGATGATCGAGCCCCAGGAGCCCGCCCCATGACCGCCGTCCTTCCGCAGCGTCCGACGGGTGGGCGGCTGATCGACCAGTTCGAGTACGGCCTCGACGCCCCCATCTGCCTGACCTGGGAACTCACCTACGCCTGCAACCTCGCGTGCGTGCACTGCCTGTCCTCCTCGGGACGGCGCGACCCGCGGGAGCTCTCCACCGCCGAGGCCGAGGCGGTCATCGACGAGCTGCAGCGGATGCAGGTCTTCTACGTCAACGTCGGCGGCGGCGAGCCCACGGTCCGCCCGGACTTCTGGCACCTCCTCGACTACGCCATCGGCCACGACGTCGGCGTCAAGTTCTCCACCAACGGCATCAAGCTGGACAAGGCGCGCGCCCAGCAGCTGGCCCGGACCGACTACGTCGACGTGCAGATCTCCCTGGACGGCGCCACCGCCGAGGTGAACGACGCCGTCCGCGGGGCGGGCTCCTATGCCACCGCCACCCGGGCGCTGGAGAACCTGGCCGAGGCCGGGATGAAGGACTTCAAGGTCTCCGTCGTGGTCACCCGGGAGAACGCCGGCCAGCTCGACGACTTCAAGTCCCTCACCGACCGCTACGGCGCCCAGCTGCGGATCACCCGCTTCCGCCCGTCCGGCCGCGGCGCCGATGTCTGGGACCGGCTGCACCCGACGCAGCAGCAGCAGCGCGACCTCTACGACTGGCTGCTGGCCAACGGCGACAACGTGCTCACCGGCGACTCGTTCTTCCACCTGTCGGCGTTCGGGGAGGCGCTGCCGGGCCTCAACCTGTGCGGCGCGGGCCGCGTGGTCTGCCTGATCGACCCCGTCGGTGACGTCTACGCCTGCCCGTTCGCCATCCACGAGAACTTCCTCGCGGGCAACGTGCGCAGCGAGGGCGGCTTCCAGCGGGTGTGGCAGTCGAGCGAGCTGTTCGCCGACCTGCGCAGCCCGCAGACCGGCGGCGCCTGCACCAAGTGCGCGCACTTCGATGCCTGCCGCGGCGGCTGCATGGCGGCGAAGTTCTTCACCGGCCTGCCGCTGGACGGCCCTGACCCCGAGTGCGTCCAGGGTTACGGCGAGACCGCCCTGGCCGCCCGGGACCTGGACCTGGCCACGCCGAAGAGCTCGATCGACCACTCGCACAAGGGGCCGGTGCGCGGCCAGCCGACGCTGCTCGGCATGCCGGCCGTCCCGCCCGTGAAGATCTGCGACGAGTCCCCCGTGGCGGGCCTCGACCTGCGCTGATTCCCCCCGTTGGGGGCAGGTGCCGAAACTCCCGCTCCAGGAAGTTCCGGAACGAGCCGATCTTCGCGGTGTGATCCTCGAACTCCGGAACCGGGCTGCGCGCCTGCTCCCCGAGGGTCGCCTGCTGCCCGAAGCCGTCTGGCAGCGCCGGCACCGCGCCATCGTGCGCCTGTGCCTGGTGTCAGCAGCCCTGCTCGTGCTCTTCGGCTGGCTGCGGGGCTACGGGCAGCCCGCGGCCGTCGCGATCCTCGTCGCCGTCGCCGGACCCGGACTCCTCGCCACTCTCACCAGCCTCGGCCGCAAGGGCCAGGCCGCCGCCACCACGGTCAGCCTGATGGCCGCGTCGGTGGCCCTCGTGCACCTGTGGCAGGGCGTCACCGAGTCGCACTTCATCTTCTTCGTGATGGTCGGCGTCGTCTCGCTCTACCAGGACTGGGTGCCCTACGGCATCGCCCTGGTCATGGTCATCCTCCATCACGGCGTCGTCGGCACGCTGTACCCGCACGTGGTCTTCAGCCACGACGCCCTGCACAACCCCTGGTTCTGGGCCGGCATCCACGGTGCCTTCGTGCTCGCGGCGAGCCTCGCCCACCTGGCTGCCTGGCGGCTCAACGAGGACCAGGTCCTCAGCGACCCGCTCACCGGGCTGGCCAACCGGACCCTGCTCGAGGAGATCACCCACCGCGTGCTCCAGCGCGGCGGCGCGGTGAGCGTGCTGTTCATCGACCTCGACGACTTCAAGGGCGTCAACGACAGCCGCGGGCACGCCGCCGGCGACGAACTCCTCCTCGTCCTCGCCGAGCGGCTGGGCGCCTGCGTCCGCCCCGGTGACGTCGTCGCCCGCATCGGCGGCGACGAGTTCGCGGTCGTCGTGAACGGCGGCCCGGACGTCGCCAAGGCCATCGGCGAGCGGGTGCTGATCTCCCTTGCCGTCCCCGTGCCGCTGGACGACGGCACGGTGACCGTGCACGGCAGCGTCGGCGTCGCCTCCTCCGAGGACAGCGGGGACCGCACCGCCGGTGCCCTGCTGCGCAACGCCGACCTCGCGATGTACCTCGCCAAGGCGCAGGGCAAGAACCGGCTGGTCTCCTACGCCGACGGCATGGCCGAGGCGGCCCGCCGCCGCGCCGACCTCGCGCAGGACCTGGCCCGCGCCGCCGACTCCGGCCAGCTCGCGGTCCACTACCAGCCCACGGTCCGGCTCACCGACGGCCGGACGACGGGCTTCGAGGCGCTGGTCCGCTGGAACCACCCCGACCGCGGTCTCATCCCGCCCGTGGAGTTCATCCCGCTCGCCGAGGAGACCGGCGCGATCACCGGCATCGGCCGCTGGGTCCTCAGCGAGGCCCTTCGCCAGGGTGCGGAGTGGACGGCCACGACCGGCACGCCGCTACGCATGGCCGTGAACCTCTCGCCGCGCCAGTTCCAGGACGGGGACGTCGTCGCCGACGTCGTCGCCGCGCTGGAGGAGACCGGTTTCCCCGCCGGACAGCTGACCCTGGAGGTCACCGAGGGCGTGCTCGTGCGGGACGTCGACGCCGTCGTCGCCCAGCTCGAGGCGCTCCGGACGCTCGGCATCCGGATCGCGATCGACGACTTCGGCACCGGCTTCTCGGGACTGTCCTACCTCCGGCACCTGCCGGCCGACATCATCAAGATCGACCGCAGCTTCGTCAGCGACCTGCCCACCGGGCGCTCGGCGACCACGCTGATCACCTCGATCGTCGAGCTGGCCCGCACTCTGGGCCTCGACGTCGTGGCCGAGGGCGTGGAGACCGAGGACCAGCGCCAGGCGCTGCGCGAGCTCGACTGCGCCCAGGCCCAGGGCTACCTGTTCGCCCGGCCGGAGCCGGCCGACCGGTGCGGGAGCTCCCTGCCGGGCTCGGTCGCCGCGCTCACCGCGCGGATCCCGGCCCAGGCCGGCGTCCCCGCCGTCGAGCGGCTCGAGGGCTCTCCCGCCGCCTGAGGCTCAGAGCTCGACCTTCTCGTTCTCCCCGCCCTCGATGCGCTCGCCGGTGACCTTCGCCTTGACGAAGCTGAACACCGTGGCCAGCCGTCCGCCCGGGCTGTCCCAGTACTCCGCCGAGTCGGCCTCGACCTTGAGCAGGACGACGCTGTCGTCGTCCGGACCCTGCGGGAACCACGCCTCGACGGCGGAGTTCCACAGCTCCCGCTTCTTCGCCACGTCGGAGACCAGGACGGCGTCGCCGCTCACCGACACCCAGGTGCCGCCCGAGCCCACCCCCACGTTCACCTGGGGCGAATCGGTGATGTGCCGGACGGGGTTGGAGTCGCGTTCGGCGAAGAACCACAGGTCGCCGTCGAACTCCACGTCCTGCAGCGTCATCGGCCGGCTGGCGAGCCGGCCGTCCTTCATCACCGTGGTGAGGAAGGCGAACCGCTCGCCCTTCAGCAGTTCGGCCACCTTGCGCGTCTGGTCGTCAGTCATGGGTTGCCGATGCCCACGGTGGTCTGGTCCGACACTCCGTAGCGGGTACGCAGCCCGGTGATGAGCAGGTCCAAGCCGTACTCGAACGTGGCGGAGAAGGGTCCGGCGAGCCGCTCGTTCACGGCGGCGAGCATGATCGGCTTGTCGGCGAGGGCCTGCGCGCGCCGGGCGTTCAGCTCCTCGTCCGCCGGGTCGGGCAGCGGCTGGGACGTCGCCCGCTCCGCCTCGGCCTGCCACTCCGTGGCGCTGCCGATCACGTAGGCCCCGATGGCGAACAGCGTCTGCTGGGCCTGCGCCGGCGTCATCCCGGCCGCTCCCACCAACTCGCCGAGCACGCGCTCGATCCCCGCGAAGCTGTCCGGGCTGGGCCGGTTGCCGGCCAGCACCCGTGGCGCATCCCGGGTGGCGACGAGCGCGTCGAACATCCGCTGGGCGTCCGCGCGCAGCCACTCCCACCAGGGCTGCCCCTTCTCGGGGCCGTCGTAGGACCGTCCGGTGCGCCGGACCAGTTCCTCGGCCATGAGGTCCATCAGCTGCCGCTTGTTCTCGACGTGCCAGTAGAGCGTCGGACCGGAGACCCCGAGCGCCTTGGCGATGCGGCGGAAGGAGACGGCCTCCAGTCCGCCGTCGGCCAGGAGCGCGAGGGCGGCGTGCACGATCGCCTCGCGGGACACCGGGGCCCGCTCGGTTGCGCTCTCCGACAACACGCTTGACACCCTAACGGTGTTAGGGGAGGTTGCCCCCGTGTCTAACACCGTTAGAGAGCCCGCGATCGAGGTCGCCGGGCTGACGAAGACCTACAAGTCCGGCGACCACCCGGTCGAGGCCGTGCGGGGCATCGACCTGCGCGTCGAGGCCGGCCAGACCTACGGCTTCCTGGGCCCCAACGGCGCCGGGAAGTCCACGACCATCGAGATGCTCTGCACCATCCGCAACCCCACGTCGGGCACCGCCCGGGTCGCGGGCTTCGACGTCGTCCGGCAGCGCGACCAGGTCCGCCGCCGGATCGGGCTGGTCTTCCAGCAGCAGACCCTCGACCTGCAGCTGACCGCGGAGCAGAACCTGCGGTTCCACGCCGACCTCTATGGCCTCGGCCGGGCCGACGCCGAGCGCCGGATCGACGAGGTGCTGGAGATGGTGGCGCTGGCCGACCGGCGCTCGGACACGGTGACGAAGTTCTCCGGCGGCATGAAGCGCCGGCTGGAGATCGCCCGCGGACTCGTGCACGCCCCGCAGGTGCTCTTCCTCGACGAGCCCACGATCGGCCTGGACCCGCAGACCCGGGCGGCGATCTGGGACTACCTGCACGACCTCCGCCAGCGCACCGAGATCACCGTCTTCGTGACCACGCACTACATGGACGAGGCCGAGCACTGCGACCGCATCGCGATCATGGACAACGGCGAGATCGTCGTCGAAGACACCCCCGAGGCGCTCAAGTCCAGCATCGGCACCGACCGGATCGCCCTGCGCACGGACGACGACGAGCTCGCCATCGCCCGCATCCGCGAGCGGCTCGGCGTCGAGGCCGGCGTGCACGAGGGGCAGGTGACGATCGCCGTCGCCGACGGAGCCTCCGTCGTCCCCCGCCTGTTCACCGAGCTCGACGTCGGCATCCGCTCGGTCACCGTGACCCGCCCCAGCCTCGACGACGTGTTCATGACCTACACCGGCCGCACCATCCGCGACTCCGAGGGGCCCCAGGCCCCCACGTTCCCGTTCGCCGGGAGGCGATGACCATGACGTCCCGCGACACGACCGACCGCCCCGCCGCCATGGAGCCGGTCGACCTGCTGCCCGAGGTGCGCAGCGACATGAGCCACCAGGTGCGGGCCACCTGGGTGGTCACCCGGCGCGAACTGCTGCGCTTCACGCAGGACAAGGCCCGCATGGTGACCATGCTGCTGCAGCCGCTGCTGTTCATCTTCGTGATGGGCACGGGGCTCGGCAGCATCGTCGACACCGGCGGCGGCACGAGCTTCCGCACGTTCCTCTTCCCGGGCGTGCTGGCGACGTCGGTGCTGTTCACGGCCGCGTTCGCCGGCATCTCGCTGGTGTGGGACCGGGAATTCGGCTTCCTGCGCGAGATGATGGTCGCCCCGATCTCGCGGGGCTCGATCATCTGGGGCAAGTGCCTCGGCGGGGCCATCGTGGCCACCGGTCAGAGCCTGGTGCTGCTGGCCCTCCTCGGCACCGTCGGCATCCCGTACTCACCGGTGCTCATCGTCGAGCTGATCGGCTGCCTGTTCCTCGGCGCGCTGCTGCTCACCGCGCTCGGCGTCCTGCTGTCGACCCGGATCAAGACCATCCAGGCGGCCATGCCGGTCAGCCAGCTGCTGATCATGCCGATGATGTTCCTGTCCGGATCGCTGTTCCCGATCTCGGGGCTGCCGGAGTGGCTGGCCGTGCTGACCCGGCTGAACCCGCTCACCTACGTCGTCCAGCCGATGCGCCACTTCACCCTCGACAGCCTGTCGCTGACCGCCGCGGAGCAGGAGCGGCTGGTGCCGGTGCTGACCTGGTTCGGCTGGCAGGTGCCGATCGGGGTGCAGCTGCTCACGGTCGCCGTCATCACCCTCGGCGTCATCTCGCTGGCGGCCCGCATCTTCAGGACCACCGAATGAAGGCACCTATCCTGCGCCGGTGACCTCTCTGGCCGGTTCCGTCTGGCCGGAACTCCCCGAGGCGCCCACGCTCGTCGTCCCCCTCGGGTCGGTCGAGCAGCACGGTCACCACCTGCCGCTGGGCACCGACACGTCCGTGGCCTGCGCCGCGGCCGAGGCGGCGGTGGCTTCACTGGACGGCGTCCTGCTCGCGCCGGCGCTGGCCTACGGGGCGAGCGGCGAGCACGAGGGGTTCCCGGGCACCGTCTCGATCGGCACCGAGGCGCTGACCGGCCTGCTGGTCGAGTACGGCCGCTCCGCCTGCCGGTGGGCGAGCCGGGTCCTGGTGGTGAACGGGCACGGCGGCAACCTCGACGCCCTGCGGTCCGCCGTCCCCCTGCTGCGGGCCGAGGGCCGGGACGTCGCCTGGTTCCCGGGCGGGTTCCGCGGTGGCGACGCCCATGCCGGCCGGACCGAGACGTCACTGATGTTGCACGTGGAACCCGGGTGGGTGCTGGGGGAGCGGGCCGTCGCCGGGGTGACGACGCCGATCGGCGAGCTGCTGCCCCGCCTCCGGGCCGAGGGCGTGCGCGGGGTGAGCCCGACCGGAGTCCTGGGCGACCCTGCGGGGGCGTCGGCCGTGGAGGGGGCGGTGCTGCTCGCCGGCCTGGTCGACCGCCTGGTGGCAGCCGCCCGGACCTGGGACGTCGAGGAAACCGGCCGGTTGTCGGGCTGACCCTCGCACCGCTAGTTGATCATCGCCGCCGTGCACGTGACACGCACGGACACGGGCGGACACGCCGCCGAGCCGAGCACGGAGACGATGATCAACCTCAAAGGGCGTCGGCGAACATCGGCACCGCGTTCTCCAGCGCGTACTGGATGCCGAGCGACGAGCCGCTGGAGAACGCGCTGACCAGGTCCTCGTCCTCGAGCACGAGCGCGTGCCCCGCCTGGACCGACGGCAGGGTGCCCCACAGCGGGTTCGCGGTGATCTCCGCGGCGTCGACGAAGATGGGGAAGACCACGGTCAGCTGCGCGTCCAGCAGGGACACCTGCTCGTCGCTCACCGGGATGAAGAAGTTCTCCTCCGCCAGGTCCTGGATCTCCGGCTTGTTCTGGAAACCGAGCTGCTCCATGAAGTCGACCCGACCGTCCCCGCGCACGTAGGCACCGAAACCCTCGGAGGTATAGGCGCCCACGGCGACCTCGGTGCCGTCGAAGTCCGGGTTGGCCGCCACGGCGTCGGCGAACGCCTGGTCCACGTCGTCCTGGATCGCGGCGGCCTCGTCGGCCTTGCCGAGTGCCTGACCGACCATCTCCAGCTGCTGCTGCCACGTGGTCTGGTACGGCCCCACCCCCTCGGGCGCGCCGATGGTGGGCGCGATGGCGCTCATCAGCTCGTACCGCTCCTCGGTGCCGTCGGAGCGGGTGTCGAGGATGAGGTCGGGCTCCAGGGCGGCGATCGCCTCGTAGCTCGGCTCGAGCGTCTCGATGATCTCCGGGGCCTCGTCGTAGCGGCCCTCCGCCCAGGGGCCGACGCCCTCCCCGCCGAAGCCGAGCCAGTCACTTGCGCCCACGGGCTGGACGCCGAGCGCGAGCGCCGTCTCGGCGTCGGACCAGCCGACGGCGACGATGCGGGTGGGCTCCTCCTCGACGGTGACGTCGCCGAAGGCCGTGCTGACGGTCACCGGGAACGCGCCCGACGGTGCCGTACCGCCCGAGTCCTCGGGGGAATCGGAGCCGCAGCCGGCGGTGAGCAGGGCGGCGACCGCCAGGACAGTGACGCTGCGGACGTGCATGGAGTGCTCCTTCGGTAAGTCAGGTAAGGCTCACCTAAGCACAGCATGATCACGGATGGGTCACCGGTCCCGCGTCCGACCGCGGCAGTCGGCCGATGCGCGGCTACTGTGCCGCCCGAGAGCGGGGTTCCGGACGCGACCGGGGAGCCCCTGACCGAAGGACGGACACGATGGCGAAGCAGTCGACCGACGACGCCGGCCGGGTGAGCGAGGCGCCCACCCCGCGGGTCGCCGTCGAGACGAACGGCATCAATGTCATCACCGAGGCCGAGCGCAAGGGCACGCCGCGGCAACTGTTCTGGCCCTGGTTCGGCGCCAACGTCAGCGTGTTCGGCCTGGCCTACGGCTCGTTCCTCCTCGGCTTCGGCATCTCGTTCTGGCAGGCCGTCGTCGCCGGCGTCGTCGGGATCGTCGTCTCGTTCCTGCTCTGCGGCCTGGTCGCCATCGCCGGGAAGCGGGGCTCCGCGCCGACGCTGGTCCTCAGCCGGGCGGCCTTCGGCGTGAACGGCAACCGCGTACCGTCGGTCCTGTCCTGGGTACTGACGGTCGGCTGGGAGACGGCGCTGGTCTCGCTGGCCACCCTGGCGACGTCAGCGGTCTTCACCCAGCTCGGCTGGAGCGGTGGCACCGCCACCAAGCTCGTCGCCCTGCTCGTGGTCGCGGCGCTCGTCGTGGCCGGAGGGGTGCTCGGCTTCGACCTGATCATCCGCATGCAGGCGGTCATCACGGTCGTGACCGGTGTGCTCACCGTCGTCTACATCGTCCTGGTCGCCCCCGAGATCGACTGGTCCGCGGTGTCGTCGCTGCCCTCGGGCTCGACCGCCGCATTCATCGGCGCCTTCGTGCTCGCCATGACCGGCTACGGCTTCGGCTGGGTGAACGCCGCCGCCGACTACTCCCGCTACCTGCCTCGGCAGGCCTCCACCCGTGGCGTCGTCGGCTGGACGACGTTCGGCGGGGCGCTGGCCCCGGTGCTCCTGCTGATCACCGGGCTGCTGCTGGCCGGGTCGGACGAGGACCTGTCCGCCGCCATCGGAGCCGACCCGATCGGTGCGCTGGGCTCGATCCTGCCGACCTGGTTCCTCGTGCCGTTCATCGTCGTGGTGGTCCTGGGCCTGATCGGCGGCGCGCTGCTGGACATCTACTCGTCGGGGCTGTCGCTGCTCGCCGCCGGGGTGCGCGTCCCCCGCCCGGTCGCCGCGATGATCGACGGCGTGCTGATGGTGATCGGCACGGTCGCCGTCGTCTTCTTCGCCGACGACTTCATCGGGCCGTTCCAGGGCTTCCTGATCACGCTCGGCGTCCCGATCGCCACCTGGTGCGGGATCATGCTGGCCGACATCGCGCTGCGCCGCCGCGACTACGCCGAGCCGGAGCTGTTCGACCCCCGCGGGCGCTACGGCAGCGTGCAGCCGGTCCCGCTGGCCCTGCTGGCCATCGGCACCGTGCTCGGCTGGGGCCTGGTCACCAACACGTTCGCCGAGTGGCTCGACTGGCAGGGCTACCTGCTCGAGGCCTTCGGACTGGGCGGGAAGGACGGCGCCTGGGCCTTCGCCAACCTCGGCGTCCTGGTGGCCTTCCTCGTCGGGCTGCTGGGCACCCTGGCCCTGCGCCGGTCGGCCGTCCGCGCCCAGGAGACACTCTCCCGGTGACTCCGGAGGGCTGGCTCGTCGTCGTCGACCTGCAGCACGTCTTCGCCGACGAGGACTCCCCCTGGACGGCGCCCCGGTTCGCCGAGGTCCGCCCGCGCATCCGGCAGCTCGTCGACGCGTTCGGCGAGCGCGTCGTCTGGACCCGCTTCGTCGCACCGCAGCGACCGGCCGGGGCGTGGCAGCAGTACTACGAGCAGTTCCGCTTCGCCCTCCAGCCGCCCGACGCCCCGCTCTACCAGCTGGTCGAGGACCCGGGTTCGCAACCGGTCGTCGTGGCGACCACGTTCGGCAAGTGGGGGCCGGAGCTGGCCGCGCTCGTCGGCGACGGCCCGGTCACCGTCGTCGGCGTGGCCACGGACTGCTGCGTGATCTCCACGGTGCTCCCGGCCGCCGACTCCGGGGTGGCGGTCCGGGTGGTCTCCGACGCCTGCGCCGGCTCCAGCGACGACGACCACGACCGGGCACTGCGCGTGATGAGCCTGTACGCGCCGCTGGTCCAGCTCGCCACGACCGCCGAGGTGCTGGCGGGGCGATGACGGTGCCCGCCGGCCGGCTGCCCGACGGGTTCGTCGTCCGGCTGGATCCGCGGGTGCGCCGTCGGGCCGACGGCGCGCTGCTGGGTGGCTCACCGCTGCGGCTGATGCGGCTGTCCGCCCGCGCACAGGGTCTCCTGGACGACGGGCGGCTCGTCGTGCGGGACGCGACCGGCGCCGAGCTCGCCGGCCGGCTGCTGGACGCCGGACTGGCCGCTCCCGACCTGGGGACCGCCCCCCCGGCGGACGTGACCGTCGTGATCCCGGTCAGGGACCGCCCGGCCGGCCTCGCCCGGCTGCTGACCGCGCTGCGCGCCGACCCCGCAACGGCTGCTCTCCCCGTCGTGGTCGTCGACGACGGCTCGCGCGATCCCGTACCTGCCACGGACGGCGTCCGGCTGGTGCGGCACCCGACCGCCCGGGGCCCCGCGGCCGCGCGCAACGCCGGCCTGCGCGCGGCGGGCACACCGTTCGTCGCCTTCCTCGACTCCGACTGCGTGCCGGTCGCGGGATGGCTCGAGCGCCTGATGCCGCACCTCGCCGATCCCCGCCTCGCCGTCGTCGCGCCCCGGATCGTCGCCCTCCCGGACGGCGAGCGGACCTGGCTGACCGCGTACGAGGCCGCCGTCAGTGCCCTGGACATGGGGCCGTGGCCGGCATCCGTCCGCGCGCTGTCGGCGGTCTCCTACGTGCCGAGCGCCGCGCTGCTGGCCCGACGGGCGGCGCTGGGGGACGGCTTCGACCAGTCGATGCGGGTGGCCGAGGACGTCGACCTGGTCTGGCGCCTGACCGGTGCGGGATGGCGGGTGCGGTACGAGCCCGCCGCCCTGGTCGCCCACCAGCACCCGGCCCGGACGGCCGACTGGCTGCGGCGGCGGGCGTTCTACGGAACGGGCGCGGCGCTGCTCGCCGCTAGGCACGTAGGAGACCGCCGTCAGTGCCCTGGACATGGGGCCGTGGCCGGCATCCGTCCGCGCGCTGTCGGCGGTCTCCTACGTGCCGAGCGCCGCGCTGCTGGCCCGACGGGCGGCGCTGGGGGACGGCTTCGACCAGTC
>NZ_SPQK01000035.1 GCF_004570875.1 Blastococcus sp. CT_GayMR16
GCCCAGTGCCCGCAGCGCCGTGACGATCGGGTCGGAGGCGGCGGCCGGGAGCACCGAGACGACGTCGCCGCCGGCGGCCGCGACGGCGCGGGCGACGTTGACGCCCTTGCCGCCCGGTTCGGTGGCGTCGCCCCGGCACTCGTCGCCCGTACCTCGAGCGGCGCACTGGCCGGGTCGGTCTTCGACTCGCGCTGGACTACATGTGCGGCGTCGCCCTCGGTGACGCCATCGCGGCGTACCACATCGCCCACTGGGACGAGCTCGGCGTCGAATACATCATCTGGCAGCAGCGGATGCTCTCCTCGCCCGGCGGTGCCTGGAAGATGATGGAGAACCGGGGCAGCCCGACGGCCAACCACATGGACCACGTGCACGTGAACTACCTGGGGTGAGCTCCCCAGCGGCGACGTCCGGGAGGACACCGTGCGGATCCTCGTGACCGGCAGTGCCGGGCACCTGGGCGAGGCGCTCGTCCGGACACTGCGCGGCTCCGGCCACGACGTCGTGGGCCTCGATCTCCTGGATTCGGCGCACACCGACGTCGTCGCGTCGATCACCGACCGCGCCGCGGTCCGGTCGGGAATCGACGGCGCCGAGGCGGTGCTGCACACCGCAACGTTGCACAAGCCGCACGTGGGGTCCCATCCCCGGCAGGCGTTCGTGGACACGAACGTGACCGGCACACTGGTCCTGCTCGAGGAGGCCGTCGCCGCCGGGGTCGGGGCATTCGTCTACACCAGCACGACCAGCGCGTTCGGCAGGTCCCTCACGCCGGCCGCCGGCGATCCCGCGGCCTGGATCACCGAGGAGGTCGTCCCGCGGCCCCGCAACATCTACGGGGCCACCACGGTCGCGGCAGAGGACCTCTGCGAGCTCGTCGCCGGTGACCACGGCCTCCCGTGTCTGGTCCTGCGCACCTCCCGGTTCTTCCCGGAGCAGGACGACAGCGAGCAGGTGCGGGGTGGTCACGCCGACGCCAATGTGAAGCTCAACGAGCTGCTGTACCGGCGCATCGATCTGGCGGACGTCGTGGGGGCGCACGTCGCGGCCGTGGAGCGGGCGCCGCGGCTCGGCTTCGGGCGGTACGTCGTGAGTGCGACCACGCCGTTCGGACCCGGTGATCTCGCCGAGCTGCGCCGGAACGCCCCGGCGGTGGTCGAGCGGCTGTTCCCCGACCAACCGGAGCTCTACGAGCGCCTGGGCTGGCGGATGTTCTCCGGCATCGACCGCGTCTACGTCAATGCCCGGGCGCGCGCCGACCTCGGCTGGGAACCCCGCTATGACTTCCGCCACGCGCTCGACCTGCTCGGGGCCGGAGCGGAACCCCGGAGTGCGCTCGCGACCAGCATCGGAGCCAAGGGCTACCACCCGGAGACGACCGGGCCGTACACCACGCGCTGACCGAGCGGAGCCGCCGGACGACGGCCGGTGCCTATTGTGGTGGGGATGGCTACGACGGATCCCGGAGCGGCACCTCCTCCCTTGCGAGCGGTGCTGTTCGACATGGACGGCACGCTCGTGGAGACCGAACAGCTCTGGGGCGACGCGATGTTCGAGCTCGCCGCCCGGCTCGGCGGCCGGATGTCCGACGAGGCCCGGGCGGCCACGGTCGGCACGAGCATGCGGACAGCGATGGGGATCCTGCACGCCGATCTCGGTGTCGTCCGCAGCGAGGCCGAGCTGCAGGCCGACGCCGCGTGGGTGGAGAGCCGCACGGCGGAGCTGATGGCCGATGGGGTGGCCTGGCGTCCGGGGGCCCCCGAGCTGCTCCGCAGCGTGCGCTCGGCGGGTCTGGCGACGGCACTGGTGACGACGACGCCGCGCAGGCTGGCCGAGATCGTGCTCCGGTCGATCCGCGACGGGCTGGGCGAGGACCCCTTCGACATCACCGTGTGCGGGGACGAGGTGCCGGCGCGCAAGCCGGACCCCGCTCCGTACCTGCAGGCGATGGACGCGCTGGGCGTCGAGCCCGGGGAGTGCGTCGTCATCGAGGACTCGCAGGCCGGCATCACCGCCGGACTGGCAGCCGGCGCGGCCGTCCTCGGTGTGCCGGCTGTGCAGGCCGTGGCGGCGGAGCCGGGCCTCACCCTGCGCGACGGCCTGGTGGGCGTCGGACCCGCCGAGCTGACGTCCGTGCTGGCTGACCGCGCGCTGGCCGACGCGCCCGCCTGAGCCGGACGGGACGGATCCTTTCCGGCGCCAGCCTGCCGCGGTACCCGAGCTCCACGACACGCCTCAGCCGGCGCCTACCTCCGACGAGCTGAGCTCCACGACCGGCAGCTGGGTCTGCCAGCCGGCGGCAGCGACCGCCTCGACAGGGAACGGCGGGGGAGTGCCGCCCCAGGCCGGGCAGACTGCCTGGTGGTCGCACCAGTCGCACAGCCGGGTCTTGTTCGGCCGGAAGTCGCCCGTGGTCACCGCGCGCTCGATGGCGGCCCAGATGGCGACGAGCGTGCGCTCGAACCGGATCAGCTCCTCCTCATCGGGGGCGTAGGTGAGCGCGTCGCCGTCCTTGAGGTAGAGCAGTTTCAGCTGCGCGGCGACGACGCCGCGGGTGCGCCACAGGACCAGCGCGTAGAACTTCATCTGGAACAGCGCCTTGCCCTCGAACGCCTCGCGCGGCACCGCGCCGGTCTTGTAGTCCACGACCCGCAGGGCGCCGTTCGGCGCGACGTCGAGGCGGTCGACGAAGCCGCGCAGCAGCAGCCCGTCGGGCAATGTGACCTCGACCAGTTCCTCGCGGCCGTGCGGCTCGATGCGGGTCGGGTCCTCGAGCGTGAAGTACTTCTCGACCAGCTTGCCGGCCGACAGCAGCCACGACTCGACGGACTCCGGCGCCGAGGGTGTGGTCTCCGCGCCGTCCTCCTGGGCCGCCGCGAACAGCTCGGCCACCCCGGGCTCCTCCCGCAGCTCGGCCCAGGCCGGCTCCAGCAGCTCCTGGGCGGCCTCCACCGTCCGGCCGGCGGCCGGGAGGTCGTAGAGCCGCTCGAGCACCGAGTGGACGAGGGTGCCGCGGACCGCGGCAAGGCTCTTGCGCTCGGGCAGCCGGTCGATGGTGCGGAAGCGGTACAGCAGCGGACAGGTCTTGAAGTCGGCCGCGCGGCTGGGGGAGAGGGAGGGACGACGCGGCGCCGTGACGTCCAGAGGCGTGGCGTCGGACTGAGCAGCGTCGAGCGCGTGCCCGGCCGGAGCCGCGGGGACCGGGTCCGTCTGCACCGTCAGCGTCATGTCCCCGAGGCTAGGTGTCCCCACCGACAGTTCCCATCCACCGCGCCCAGGAGTGGACAGCCGTCACACGCGCACCGTGCGGGCGGGTGCAGGGGACACCGGTCACATCGGCGGCCTCCGTACGCTGGCCGCCCGTGGACATGCAGCAGGAGCGTTCCGAGGTCGATCTTCCCGACGTCCCGAGCCGGCCCGACGTGGCACCTCCCGCCCCCCGGGACCCCGTTCCGGGGGCCTTCGTCGTCGGCGACCGGGTGCAGCTGACCGATCCGAAGGGCCGGCTGCACACCGTCGTCCTCGAGCCCGGCAAGCAATTCCACACCCACCGCGGCGCCATCGAGCACGACGCCCTGATCGGCGCCCCCGAGGGGTCCGTCGTCATGTCGACGGCGAACACCGGCTACCTGGCGTTCCGGCCGCTGCTGCAGGACTTCGTGCTGTCCATGCCGCGCGGGGCGCAGGTGATCTACCCGAAGGACGCCGCCCAGATCGTCGGGTTCGGCGACATCGGCCCCGGGATGCGGGTGCTGGAGGCCGGCGCCGGGTCCGGCGCGCTCACCTGCTCGCTGCTGCGGGCGGTCGGCAGCGGGGGAGCGGTCACCAGCTACGAGCGCCGCGAGGACTTCGCCGACGTGGCGCGCGGCAACGTCGGGGCGTTCTTCGGGGAGGACCCGGGCAACTGGTTGCTGCGGCTGGGGGACCTGGCCGAGCATCCCGCCGACGAGGTGGTCGACCGCGCCGTCCTGGACATGCTGGAGCCCTGGGCGGTCCTGCCCACCGTTGCCGCCGCGCTGCGGCCCGGGGGCGTCCTGATCGGCTACGTGGCGACGGTGACCCAGCTGTCCACCTACGTCGAGGCGCTCCGCGCCCAGGGGGTCTGGACCGAGCCGCACGCCTGGGAGTCGCTGTTGCGGCCGTGGCACGCCGTCGGACTGGCCGTGCGCCCGGAGCACCGGATGGTCGCCCACACCGCGTTCCTCGTGACGTCCCGCCGGCTCGCCGAGGGGACGGTGGCCCCGATCCGGCAGCGGCGGGCTCACAAGGGCTGAGGATCCCTGCGGACCCCTGAGCACTCCTGCGGCACCTGTGACTGGGCGGTCCATCACACCCGCGAGCCCACGGCGAACTGTCGCAGCGCGTGTATAGATTTGCGTCTTGGCTCCCCCGATGTGTGTGGAGGTGCGCGATGGGCCCCGGTTCAGTCGACGGTCCCGACGAGGTGCGAGCGCGGCGCGAGCGCGACGTCTCGGCCCTGCTCAGCCAGATCTCCTACCTCGAGGAGGAGATCGGTCTCCTCCGCCGCAAGGTGGCCGACAGCCCGCGGCAGGTGCGTGCCCTCGAGGAGCGCATCGCCGAGGCCGAGGGGCGTGCGGCGTTCCTGTCCGAGCGCAACGACAAGCTCGCCGGCACCCTGCGTGACGCCCGCGAGCAGCTCGTCTCGCTCAAAGAGGAGGTCGACCGCCTCGGCCAGCCGCCGTCGGGATACGGCATCTTCCTGACCGGCTACGACGACGGCACGGTCGACATCTTCACCAGCGGCCGCAAGCTACGGGTGTCGGTCTCCCCGAACGTCGAGGTCGAGGGGCTGCGGATCGGCCAGGAGGTCATGCTCAACGAGGCGATGAACGTCGTCGAGGCGCGTGGCTTCGAGCGCTCCGGCGACATCGTCATGCTGAAGGAGCTGCTCGAGCCGATCGACGGCGTCACCCCGCGGGCCCTGGTCATCGGGCACACCGACGAGGAGCGAGTGGTCTTCCTCGCCGACTCCCTGACCGGTCAGCCGCTGCGCGTCGGCGACTCGCTGCTGCTGGAGACCCGGTCGGGCTACGCCTACGAGCGGATCCCGAAGAGCGAGGTCGAGGAGCTCGTCCTCGAAGAGGTCCCCGACATCGACTACAGCGACATCGGTGGCCTGTCGCGGCAGATCGAGCAGATCCGGGATGCCGTCGAGCTGCCGTTCCTGCACGCCGATCTGTTCCGCGAGTACGAGCTGCGGCCGCCGAAGGGCATCCTGCTCTACGGCCCGCCCGGGTGCGGAAAGACGCTGATCGCCAAGGCGGTGGCCAACTCGCTGGCCAAGAAGGTGGCAGCGCTCAACGGCGACGACGACAAGAGCCAGGGGAAGTCGTTCTTCCTCAACATCAAGGGCCCCGAGCTGCTCAACAAGTACGTCGGTGAGACCGAGCGGCACATCCGGCTGGTGTTCCAGCGGGCCCGCGAGAAGGCGAGCGAGGGCACGCCGGTCATCGTCTTCTTCGACGAGATGGACTCGATCTTCCGCACCCGTGGGTCGGGGGTCTCCTCCGACGTCGAGTCGACGATCGTGCCGCAGCTGCTCAGTGAGATCGACGGCGTGGAGGGGCTGGAGAACGTCATCGTCATCGGCGCCTCCAACCGCGAGGACATGATCGACCCGGCGATCCTGCGGCCGGGCCGGCTCGACGTGAAGATCAAGATCGAGCGTCCGGACGCCGAGGCCGCGCGCGACATCTTCACGAAGTATCTGACGACGTCGCTGCCGATCAACCCCGACGACCTGGCCGAGCACGGCGGCAGCCGCGAGGCCACGATCGCCGGGATGATCCAGCGCACCGTCGAGCGCATGTACACCGAGAGCGAGGAGAACCGCTTCCTCGAGGTCACCTACGCCAACGGTGACAAGGAGGTCCTGTACTTCAAGGACTTCAACTCCGGCGCGATGCTGCAGAACATCGTCGACCGCGCGAAGAAGATGGCCATCAAGGAGCAGCTCGAGACCGGTGCCGGGGGCCTGCGGGTCAGCCACCTGATGGCGGCGTGCCTCGACGAATTCAAGGAGAACGAGGACCTGCCCAACACGACCAACCCCGACGACTGGGCGCGGATCTCGGGCAAGAAGGGCGAGCGGATCGTCTACATCCGCACGCTCATCAGCGGCAAGGGCAACGAGTCCGGGCGGGCCATCGACACGGCCACGAACACCGGTCAGTACCTGTAGAAGAAGGACCTCGTCCTCCCCACCCTTCGGACGCTCACGGCGGGCACCTGGACGAGGCCGACGGCGGCCCGGCTCCCTTCGGGGGCCGGGCCGCTGTCGTTCGTGGCCGCTCCGGGGCGCTGACCGACCGTGACCGGGGTGCGGCCTAGGGTTGGTGCATGAGCGTGCGGCGGGTCATGGGCACCGAGATCGAGTACGGCATCTCGGTGCCCGGGATGCCGACGGCGAACCCGACGACCCTGTCCAGTCAGGTCGTCAACGCGTGGGCGGTGGCCGAGGCACCGACGCCGCGCCGTCCGCGCTGGGACTTCGAGGAGGAGTCGCCGCTGCGCGACGCGCGGGGCTTCGACCTGTCGCCGGCGCAGGCGCTGGACCACAACGACCTCGACGAGGACACCGGGATGGCCAACGTCATCCTGACCAACGGCGCGCGGCTCTACGTCGACCACGCGCACCCCGAGTACTCGACGCCGGAGGTCACCAACCCTCGCGACATCGTGTTGTGGGACAAGGCGGGGGAGCTCGTGATGGCCGAGGCGGCCCGCCGGGCGGCGCGCGTGCCGGGCACCCAGCCCATCCAACTGTACAAGAACAACACCGACGGCAAGGGCGCCTCGTACGGGGCGCACGAGAACTACCTGATGGACCGGAAGACGCCGTTCATCGACATCATCCGCGGCCTGATCCCGTTCTTCGTGACACGGCAGGTCTTCGCCGGCGCCGGCCGGGTCGGTATCGGCACCGAGGGGCGCACGCAGGGGTTCCAGCTCTCCTCGCGCGCGGACTTCTTCGAGGTCGAGGTCGGCCTGGAGACGACGCTCAAGCGCCCGATCATCAACACCCGCGACGAGCCGCACGCCGACGCGGACAAGTACCGCCGGCTGCACGTGATCATCGGCGACGCGAACCTCGCCGAGCTCTCGACCTACCTGAAGGTGGGGACGACGTCGCTCGTGCTGGCGATGATCGAGGCGCGTGCCCTGCCCCGCGAACTCACCCTCGAGGAGCCGGTGGAGGCCCTGCAGGCCATCAGCCACGACCCGTCGCTCACGCACAAGGTGCGTCTGCGGGACGGACGGCAGCTCACCGCGCTGGAGGTCCAGCAGGTCTACCTGGAGCAGGCGGAAAAGTTCGTCGCGGCGCGAGGGGAGGCCGACGAGCAGACCGACGACGTGCTGCGCCGCTGGGCCGAGGTGCTCGACGACCTGGCAATCGACCCGATGCGTCTGGCCGACCAGCTGGACTGGCCGGCCAAGCTGCGGCTGCTGGAGGGCTACCGGTCGCGGGACGGCCTCGGCTGGGGCGATTCACGGCTGCACCTGGTGGACCTGCAGTACTCCGACGTCCGGCCCGACAAGGGGCTCTACAACCGGCTGGTGGCCCGCGGCTCGATGCAGCGACTGCTCACCGACGACGAGGTGACCCGTGCGATCGGGACGCCGCCGTCGGACACCCGCGCGTTCTTCCGCGGCGAGTGCCTGCGGCGCTACCCCGCCCAGGTGGCCGCGGCGTCCTGGGACTCGGTCGTGTTCGACCTCGGCCGGGAGAACCTGGTGCGCATCCCCACGATGGAGCCGCTGCGGGGCACCCGCGAGCACGTGGGGGCGCTGTTCGAGGCCTCGGCGACGGCGCAGGAACTCGTCGACACGATCACCGGCGGCTGATCCACAGACACCTCTGGGTGACCCGGGATGTCACATCCTGCGGGTAGCTTTCTGCCAAGCACCAGCTACGAGCAGCACCGGAGGGCACACATGGCCACCAGGGACACCGGCGGGCAGCAGAAGGCGACGCGCACGCGCGAGGAGACCGACGAGGTCGAGGCGTCGGTCGACACCGAGGTCGCCGAACGCCACAAGGAAATGACCGAGGACGTCGATTCCATTCTCGATGAGATCGACGAGGTGCTCGAGGAGAATTCCGAAGAGTTCGTTCGCCAATACGTGCAAAAAGGGGGTGAGTGAATAACTTCGGACAAAATGATTCGTGAACACCAAATACTGCAGAGACTGTGGCGATTATCGTCCGGTTTCCGAGTTCTCGAAAAATGCTCGGTGTCGAGACGGGCTTGCGTTCTATTGCCGCGAGCACCTTGCTGAACGCTCCTTGCGCAGTCGGGAAGCACGACGTACGAAGCCTCGGGTCAAGCGGCTGCCACCCCCGGCCCTAGTGATCCCCGATGGGCACAAGTGGTGCGGTGATTGTGGAACAGTCAAGTCGATGGACGAGTTCGTCCGAACGCGAGCCAGTCGGAGCGGGTATGGGAGTTATTGCCTGCCCTGTCATGCGGTGCGCTGCCGCGCGAATGCGGACAAGCGCGGCGGATACCGCACTTACCACCTATCGCGTCGATACGGAATCACCGCCGAAGAGGCCAATTTCCTCTTGGAGCGCCAAGGTGGGCTGTGCGCCATCTGCAAGTCCGCCCCCGCAGCGCATGTGGATCACGACCACGCCACGGGTGCGGTGCGGGCGCTGCTCTGCTTCAACTGCAACGGGGGCCTCGGCCAGTTCAAGGACAACCCTGAGGCTCTCCACGCGGCCGCGTACTACGTCGCCTTCCACACGGCGCGGCAGGAGATCGCGGCCGAGCTCGCCGCGGCTGCCCACCCACCGGAGGGGGCCAGCCGCCCGGGGGGGCCGCCGGTAGGGTCGCAACGACGTCCAGGAGCGCGCGCCACCGGCACGCGGAACACCGGACGGAGCAGCGGTACACGCCGGCGCACGCAGGCGGGAGAGGCGGATCCTTGAACGAGTCGTCGGCTGGCCGGAGCGGGTTCACGCCCGCGTATCTGGACAGGGTGGGCTCCTCGTTCACCGACTTCCTCGGCGTCACCGCGCCCGACCTGCTGCCGGGTCGTCGCCCGATCCCGCAGCTGCCGATGGGCGACATCCCGCACGGCACCACGATCGTCTCCGTCACCTACGACGGCGGCGTCCTCATGGGTGGCGACCGCCGCGCCACCATGGGCAACCTGATCTCCTCCCGCGACATCGAGAAGGTCTATCCGGCCGACTCCTACAGCGTCATCGGCATCGCCGGCGCCGCAGGCATCGCGATCGAGATGGTGCGCCTCTACCAGGTGGAGCTCGAGCACTACGAGAAGATCGAGGGCCTCACGCTCTCCCTCGACGGCAAGGCCAACCGGCTGGCCGCGATGATCCGCGGCAACCTCGGCGCCGCGATGCAGGGCCTCGCGGTCGTTCCGCTGTTCGCCGGATTCGACCTCGACGCCGCCCCCGGCACGAGCCCGGGCCGCATCTTCAGCTACGACATCACCGGCGGGAACTACGAGGAGCGCGGGTACGCCGCGGTGGGCTCCGGCTCCCTGTTCGCGAAGAACTCGCTGAAGAAGACCTGGCGCAACGGACTGCCCGCCGATGCCGCCGTCCGCACCGTCGTCGAGTCGCTCTACGACGCCGCCGACGACGACTCCGCGACCGGCGGTCCCGACCCCGTCCGGCGGCTCTACCCGATCGTCTACCGCGTCGACGGCGAGGGTGCCGTCCGGCTGACCGACGCCGAGGTGGCCGCCGTCGCCGACGGCATCGTCACCGACCGCGCCCAGGCCGACCGCGAGAACATGAACCGGGAGGCCTGAGCCATGACCATGCCGTACTACGCCTCCGCCGAGCAGGTCATGCGCGACCGCTCGGAGTACGCCCGCAAGGGCATCTCCCGCGGCCGCAGCGTCGCCGTCGTCACCTACGCCGACGGCGTCCTGTTCATCGCCGAGAACCCCAGCTCCACCCTGCACAAGGTGAGCGAGCTCTACGACCGCATCGGGTTCGCCGCCGTCGGCCGGTACTCGGAGTTCGAGAGCCTGCGCGTCGCCGGCATCCGCCTGGCCGACGTCCGTGGCTACTCCTACAACCGCCGTGACGTCACCGGCCGCGTCATCGCCAACGCCTATGCCCAGACCCTCGCCGCGGTCTTCAGCGAGCAGATGAAGCCCTACGAGGTGGAGCTCTGCGTCGCCGAGGTGGGGGACGACGCCGAGAACGACCAGCTGTACCGGCTGACCTTCGACGGCTCGATCGTCGACGAGCCGGACTTCGTCGTCATGGGCGGGCAGGCCGAGGCCGTCAGCGGCCACCTGCGCGAGCACTTCTCCACCGGCATGGGCCTCTCCGACGCCCTGCAGGTCGGCGTCCGCGCGCTGTCCGCGGTCAGCCCGGTCACCGCCGGGTCCGGCAACGGCAGCGCGGCGCAGCTCACGGCCGCCCAGCTGGAGGTCGCCGTTCTCGACCGCCGCCGTCCCAAGCGGGCCTTCCGGCGGATCACCGGCTCTGCCCTGCGCACGCTGCTCGGCGACGAGGCCACCCCCGACGTCACCGCAGACGCGCCGGCCACCGCCGCCCACCACCCGCCGAGCGTGCCCGAGCCGGGTACCCCGCCCGGCCTGGGCGACCCGGCCAACCCCGACACGGCGGGCGGTCCAGACGCCAACGGCACCGAGGATGCGCCCGAGAACTGACGGGAGGTCGACCAGAAGCGCGATGCTTGAGACCGTTGCCTGACGTGCTGGTGACCCGCCCGACGCGCCGGGACACCGCCTCCGTCACATCCGGCGCCTAGGCTCGGATCGTGGACCGACGGATCTTCGGCATTGAGACCGAGTACGGCGTCACGTGCACCTTCAAGGGCCAGCGCCGGCTCTCCCCGGATGAGGTTGCCCGCTACCTGTTCCGGCGGGTGGTCTCGTGGGGTCGCAGCTCCAACGTGTTCCTGCGCAACGGCTCCCGGCTGTACCTCGACGTGGGCAGCCACCCCGAGTACGCCACCGCCGAGTGCGACGACCTCACCGAGCTCGTCGTCCACGACAAGGCGGGGGAGCGGATCCTCGAAGGCCTGCTGGTCGACGCCGAGCAGCGCCTCGCCGAGGAGGGCGTCACCGGCGACATCTACCTGTTCAAGAACAACACCGACTCCGCGGGCAACAGCTACGGCTGCCACGAGAACTACCTGGTCGGCCGGCACGGGGAGTTCAGCCGGCTCGCCGACGTCCTGATCCCGTTCCTGGTCAGCCGGCAGATCGTCGTCGGCGCCGGCAAGGTGCTGCAGACCCCGCGCGGGGCGATCTACTGCGTCAGCCAGCGCGCGGAGCACATCTGGGAGGGCGTCTCCAGCGCCACCACGCGCTCACGCCCGATCATCAACACCCGCGACGAGCCGCACGCCGACGCCGAGCGCTACCGCCGGCTGCACGTCATCGTCGGCGACTCGAACATGAACGAGACGACGACGCTGCTCAAGGTCACCATGACCGACCTCGTCCTCCGCATGATCGAGGCCGGCGTGCCGATCAAGGACATGACGCTGGAGAACCCGATCCGGGCCATCCGCGAGATCAGCCACGACATGTCCGGACGGCGCAAGGTCCGCCTCGCCAACGGCCGGGAGATGTCGGCGCTGGAGATCCAGTCGGAGTACCACAGCCGGGCCACCGAGTTCGTGGACCGCGAGGGCGCGGACCCCGAGCACCGGTCGATGCTCGAACTGTGGGGCCGGGTGCTCAAGGCCGTCGACACCGAGGACCTCAGCCTCATCGACCGCGAGATCGACTGGGCCACCAAGTTCTCGCTCATCGAGCGCTACCGCGCCAAGCGGGACCTGCCGCTGAGCCACCCGCGGATCGCCCAGATGGACCTCGCGTATCACGACATCAGCCGTCGCCGGGGCCTGTACTACCTGCTCGAGCGGGCCGGACAGGTCGACCGCGTCGCGCACGAGCCGCGCGTCTTCGAGGCCAAGAACGTGCCACCGCAGACCACCCGGGCCCGGCTGCGCGGGGAGTTCATCCGCAAGGCGCAGGAGAAGCGCCGCGACTTCACCGTCGACTGGGTGCACCTCAAGCTCAACGATCAGGCGCAGCGCACCGTGCTGTGCAAGGACCCCTTCAAGTCCGTCGACGACCGCGTCGACAAGCTCATCGCGTCCATGTGATCTGCGGTCCTCCGGACCGCACCACGTGATCTGCGATCCTCCGGACCACACCGCGGCCAGATGCCGTCCCACCGCCGCGGAGCCCCCACCGTCGTCCCTGCGCGGACCCCTCCGGGCCCATTCGGGACGACCTTCAGGGGCTTTCGACCGCGGCGACCCGGTACCTCCGCACCTCCGCGGACAGCACGTCGGGAAGATCCGGCTCCGGCGCACCGGGGTCGCCCGACGTCCGGAACCGCTCGAGGGCCGCGTCGGACTCCCAGCGCTCGAAGATGTTGATGCGCTCGGGATCGATCGGATCGGCGGCCTGCACGAAGTCCAGGCACCCGTCCGCCTCGCGCGCCTGCCGGGCCACGTCGGCGACAGCGGCGAGGTAGCGGTCGCGGTCGGCAGGTTCGAGGCGCAACGAGCCCGCGACGATGATCATCGGACTGGGTCTCAGGCCCCGGCGGTGGCGTCGGGCTGCGCCGCAGCGTCCGCCGCCACATCGGCGTCGGGCACCGGCACGCGCAGGGCCGCATACCGGCCGGCGGCAGCCGCGGAGAGGAAGTAGGCGCGCTCCTCCGGATATCCCCGGCCCATCGTCCGCAGCGGGACGGGGGAGAGCACCAGCGCGTCGTCGAGTCCGTCGGTGTCGACCCAGACCACCGGATTGCGGTCGGGCTGACCGGCGAGGTCCTCGTCCACCTGGCCGCCGAGCTCCGACGACAGCCCGCGCGGCGCGACCAGCGTGACCCCGCCCAGCGCCACCCGGCCGAACGCCGTCAGCGTGTGGTGGGACACCCCGCGGTGGCGCGGGCGCGGGTCGGCATCGGAGATCCGCAGCGCGCCGATCGCCTCACCACCGAGCACGGTGACCGCGTTGCACGCCTCACCGGCCGCGACCCCCGAGAAGCCCCACGGCGTCCCGGTGCCCAGGTTGCCCGGACCCTGGGTGACGATCGCCAGGTCCGCCCGCAGCACGTGCCGCGCCGCCAGCAGCCCGGTGTGCACGGTCACCGCCTCCAGGTCGCCCCCGAAGGCCTGCCCGACCGTCACCACCCCGGCCAGCGAGGCCGCCAGCGTGTCCAGCGTCCGCGAGAACGCCGCGGGCAGCGCCCCGCCGTCCTGCATCACGTACGCGACCCGCAGGTCCGGGTCGGTGGCCAGCATCCCGATGAGCACCGCCGGCAGCGCCGAGTGCAGATCGGCGACGACGACCGGCATCCCACCGAGATCGTCGGCCTCGGCCATCAGCGCGTGGTGCTCGGTCTCCTGCTCGTCCACGCCGGTGACCGTCACCTGCAGCGGGGTGTACCGCGCCTTGACCAGGTGCCCGGGGCCGGTGGGGTCCGGGGGCAGCCGATCGGGGGCGGCGACCACGAGGGCCACCCCGCCGGTGCCGAGCCCCTGCGCGAGGGCGGTGGTGTTCAGCAGGACGTCGTCCCCGACCTCGGGGATCCCGACCAGCGACGGGTAGGCCAGCGCCCGCACCTGCCCGTCGTCCGGCACCTCGACCGTCAGCTCCAGGCTGTCCCGGCCCCTGCGGCCGGTGGCCGTCACCCGCCCGCGCCGCCAGCGGATGCGCGAGGGCGGAGGGGGAGAGGCGGAGTAGGGCATGGCCCTGAGGCTAGCCAGCCCCACCGACGTCGGCTGACCGGCGCAGGCGGGCGGCCCCCGGCTGACTAGCCTGAGCGGCATGGCGGCGAAGCGGGCTGAACGACTGGTGAACCTGGTCATCGCGCTGCTGAGCACCCGCCAGTACGTGACGGCTGCCCGGATCCGCTCCACCGTGCCCGGTTACGAGGCCGACGACGGTTCGGAACGGGCCGACGAAGCCTTCAAGCGCATGTTCGAGCGGGATAAGGCCGAGCTCCGTGAGATGGGCGTCCCGCTGGAGACCGGCCGCACCAGCGCGTTCGACACCGAGGACGGCTACCGGATCGCCCGCGCCGACTACGAGCTGCCCGAGATCCGGCTGACCGGAGAGGAGGCCGCGGCCGTCGGCCTGGCGCTGCGGCTGTGGGAGTCCGCGCAGCTGGCCGGCGCCGCACACAGCGCGCTGGTCAAGCTCAAGGCGGCCGGTGTCGAGGTCGACTCCTCCCGCTCCATCCCGCTGCAGCCGCGCCTGGACGCCGGTGAACCCGCCTTCGAGCCCTGCTACGCCGCCGCCCGCGACCGGCGCGCGCTCGAGTTCGACTACCAGCGCCCCGACGAGGACGTGCCCGCCCGCCGGCACGTCCAGCCGTGGGGCGTCGTGGCCTGGCACGGCCGCTGGTACCTCGTCGGCCTGGACCTCGACCGCGGCGCGGAACGGGTCTTCCGGCTCTCCCGCGTCGTCGGCAGCCCGAAGGCGAGCGGTCCGTCCGGCGCCTTCGAGCCGCCGTCGGACGTCGACCTCGCCGACGTCGTCGCCGGACAGGTCGGGGGAGAGGAGCACCTGGTCGTCATCCGCGCGCGCCCCGGCACCGCCGTGGGCCTGCGCCGCTTCGCCACCCCGCTGGGCGGCACCGACGACGGCGAGGACCGCCTGGAGCTCCGCACGACCGAGCCCTGGCGGCTGGCCGACCAGATCGCCGCCTACGGCGCGGACGTCGTCGTCGAGGCCCCGGCCGCCGTCCGGGACGCCGTGATCGCCCGCCTCACCCGGCTGGCCGCGATGGGGGAGACCGCATGACGCCCACCAGCACCCCGGACCGGGTGACCCGCCTCCTGGCGCTCGTCCCGTACCTGACCGCGCGCCCCGAGGGTGTCCGCGTCACGGAGGCGGCCCGCGACTTCGGGGTCAACGAGCGGCAGCTGCGCAGCGACCTCGAGCTGCTCTGGATGTGCGGCCTGCCCGGCTACGGCCCCGGCGACCTGATCGACCTCGCCTTCGAGGGCGACCGGGTCCGGGTCACCTTCACGGCGGGCATGGGCCGCCCCCTGCGGCTGACCACCGACGAGGCGGTCGCCCTGGTCGTGGCGCTGCGCACCCTGCTGGAGCTGCCCGGGCTCGCCGAGCGGGAGGCGGTCAGCCGCGCCCTGGCCAAGGTCTCCGCGGCCGCCGGCCACGCCGCCGACCGGGTCACGCCCGTCGCGGTGAGCGTCGACGCCCGCGAGGAGGCCCTCGCCGTCGTCAAGGAGGGGCTGGAGCGCAAGCGGGCCCTGCACCTGCACTACTACGTCCCGACCCGCGACGAGCGCACCGAGCGCACGGTCGACCCGATGCGGCTGCTGCTGGTCGACGGCAAGTGGTACCTGGAGGCGTGGTGCCGGCGTGCCGAGGGGGTGCGGCTGTTCCGTCTCGACCGGGTCGACGACGTCGTCGTCCTCGACGAGCCGGCAGCGCCGCCGCCACAGGCCCACGAGCGCGACGTCGACAACGGCGTCTACCAGCCCGAACCCGACGCCCCGGCGGTGCGGCTGCGGCTGTCCCGGAGCGCCCGCTGGGTCGCCGACTACTACCCGGTCGACTCGGTGACCCCGCTCGACGACGGCGGACTCGGCGTCACGGTGCGCACCGCGGACCTGGCCTGGGCCCGGCGGCTGGTCGCCTCCCTCGGTGGCGAGGCCACGGTCGAGGAGCCGGCCGGCCTGGCCGCGGAGATCGCCGCGGACGCCCGGGCGGCGCTCAGCCGGTACGGAGCCGGTCCACAGCAGGTGTCCAGCTCCGCCGGATAGGGTCGCTGCGTGGTGTTGCTGATCGTGTGGATCGTCGTCGGGGTCCTCGCCCTCGTCGTTCTCGGGGCGATCGGGTTCGGCGTGCTCGGCGCCGCCGGGCGGCTGCGCCGGGAGCTGGAGGCCGCCGAGCGGGACGTTCGCCCGCTCCTGGAGCAGGCTCAGGCGACCGCTGCCCGAGCGGCCACGAAGGACTGACCGACCCGCGGGATCCGCGCACAGCCCCGGATCCGAACACCCTCCGGCGTAGCATCGCCGGTGCCACTCACCTCTGGAGGACCCGTCATGGGCTCACTCGGCCCGCTGGAGATCGGCCTGATCATCCTGGCGATCCTGTTGCTGTTCGGCTACAAGAAGCTGCCGGACGCCTCCCGCTCGCTCGGTCGCTCGCTGCGCATCTTCAAGGGCGAGATGAAGGGCATGAAGGACGACGACGCCCGTGAAGGCGTCCGCACGAAGGACGTCGCACACACCACCGCGCCCGTCCGCGGCGAGATCGTCACCCCCACCACGACGGCCACCGGTGACCTGACCGCGCAGCTGCACGAGGAGGCCCGGATCGCCGACGCGCGCGCCGCCGAGCTCCGTGCCCGCGCCGAGCAGACCCGCACGGCCGACGGCACCCGCTGACCCACCCGGTCCAGGCAGCACGACGGTGAGCGAGGCGCCGCGGGGACGACGACGGCGACCGCCGCGCGATGCGCAGGCGACGATGTCGCTGATCGCGCATCTCACCGAGCTCCGCAACCGCGTCGCCCTGTCCCTGCTGGCGCTGCTGGTCGCCACCGCCGTCTCGTTCTGGTGGTACGACCAGGGCCTCGGTGACTTCATCCGCGCCCCCTACTGCGACCTGCCCGAGGACCTCCGCTACGGCGGCGACGACTCCGGCGGCTGCGGGCTGCTCATCACCGACGTCTTCGGGGGCGTCTTCATCCGGCTCAAGGTCAGCTTCCTGGCCGGCGCGGTGCTCTCCGCGCCGTTCTGGCTCTACCAGGTGTGGGCGTTCATCACCCCGGGCCTGAAGAAGAACGAGAGGCGTTACGGCATCGGCTTCGTCGCCGTCTCCTCCCTGCTGTTCGCCCTCGGCGCGGTGCTGGCCTACATCTCCCTGTCGGCCGGGCTGCGGCTGCTGCTGGGGCTCGCCGGCGACGGCGTGGTCATCGCCCTGACCGCGCAGGACTACATCGGCTTCGTGCTCTCGCTGCTGGTCGCCTTCGGCGTCAGCTTCGAGGTCCCGCTGATCGCGATCGCCCTCAACCTCGTCGGCGTGCTCAGCTACGAGGTGCTGCGGAAGAGCCGGCGCTGGATCTTCTTCCTCACGATCGTCTTCGCCGCGTTCGTGACGCCCACGCAGGACCCGTTCACGATGCTGCTCATGGCCGGCCCGATGATCGTGCTGTTCGAACTCGCCATCCAGATCGCCCGGCTCGTGGACAAGCGACGGGCCCGGCGGGCCGCCGTCGAGGGCTTCCACGACCTGGGGGACGACGAGGCCTCGCCGCTCGACGCCCGCCCGTCCACGCTCGACGACGCGCTGGACCCCACGAGCACGCCTACCCGCACGTGACGGACGTCGCCGTCCTCGTCAGCCCCACCGCCGGCCGCGGGCGGGCCGGCGTCCTCACCGAGGACGTCCTGGCCGCCTTCCGCGCGGCCGGGCTGTCCCCACGCCTGTTGCCCGCCACCACCGGCGCCGAGGCCGAGCGGCAGGCCGCCGAGGCCGTCGCCGCGGGGGCCGGAGATCGGA
>NZ_SPQK01000036.1 GCF_004570875.1 Blastococcus sp. CT_GayMR16
ACGCGCAACAATTCGACCCTTCCGGGCGTCCTCGCTGGCTGGATGTCCAACACTACGCCGGTTTCCAGCACCCCCGCAGGAGCAACCGGTCCGGCGACCCTTCCGGGCCGCGCGGCGCATGGAGAACCATACACGAACCCGAGGGGGTCGTGCAGGGGGGTCTCAGGCCCCATCCGGAGGCTCGCCCTGAGCCTGCGAAGGGTGAGAGGGATGGGGTCCTTTCTCAGAGGCCGAGGAAGGTCTCGATCCCCACGGTCAGGCCCGGGCGCCGGCTGATCTCCCGGACGGCCAGGAGCACGCCGGGCATGAAGGACGCCCGGTCGAAGGAGTCATGCCGCAGGGTCAGGGTCTCCCCCGCTGCGCCCATGAGCACCTCCTCGTGGGCCACGAGCCCGGTGAGCCGGACCGCGTGCACCGGCACCCCCTCGACGTCGGCACCACGGGCGCCGGGCAGCGAGTCGGTCGTGGCGTCCGGCGATGGGGGCAGGCCGGCGGCGCGGCGGGCGGCGGCGACGAGGCGGGCGGTGCGCATCGCCGTGCCCGAGGGTGCGTCGACCTTGTTGGGGTGGTGCAGCTCCACGATCTCCACCGACGGGAAGAACCGCGCCGCCTCCTGTGCGAACTTCATCAGCAGGACCGCACCGATGCCGAAGTTCGGGGCGATGATCACGCCGACGTCCGGCTTGGGCTCGAGCCACTCGGCGACGGTCGCCAGCTTGGCCTCGTCGAAGCCCGTCGTCCCCACGACGCAGTGGATGTTGTTGTCGATGCAGAACCTGATGTTGTCCATGACGACGTCGGGACGGGTGAAGTCGACGACGACCTGCGCCCCGGCGTTCGCGATGTCGAACAGCCAGTCACCGTCGTCGACCATCGCGACGAGCTCGAGGTCGTCGGCGTCATTGACGGCCTTCACCACCTCGGTGCCCATGCGGCCGCGGGCGCCCAGTACCCCGACGTTGATCAGGGCGGCCTCGCCGTCAGGCGATCCGACGGGCTGCTGGTCCGGGAGGGAGGTGCTGGTGGTCACGCAGGTCAGGCTTCCCGTCATCCGTCCCGGACGCAAGACAAGCCGAGTGGGTCAGTGCGCTGCGCGGCGGGCGGTCAGCTGCCACACCAGGATTCCGATGAGCACGCCCACGACGTCGGCGATCCAGTCGCCGACGGTGGCGTCGCGGCCGATCATGCCCTGCAGGACCTCGCTGACCGCGGCGTAGAGCACCAGGACCGGGACCAGCACCACCCGCCCGATGCCCGACCACCGGCCGGTCAGGGCCAGCGCGGCGAACAGCGCGCCGTGGACGAGCTTGTCCACCCCGGCCGGAGCGAACGGGACGTCGTCCGCCGGGGCGAAGAGCACGGCCAGCGACACGAGGACGGCGACGGCGAACGCGCCGCGGGAGAGCGGGCCGTGGACCTGGAGAGCGTCGCGCACGGGGAGATCAGAGCCGGTCGAGGTCGGACTCGCGGTAGGGACCGACGACGGCCAGGCAGGTGTCCTGACCGAACAGCTCGGCGGCGACCGCCCGCACCTGCCCCTCGTCGACCGCATCCAGCCGCGCGAGGACCTCCCGCACCGGCAGGTACTCCCCGTAGGACAGCTCGCTCTTGCCCAGCCGGCTCATCCGCGACCCGGTGTCCTCCAGGCCGAGGACCAGGCCGCCCTTGAGCTGCCCGCGCCCACGCGCGACCTCCTCGGCCGTGATGCCCTCGGCCGCCACCCGGTCCAGCTCGCCGCGGATCAGGCGCAGCACCTCGGGCACCCGCTTCTTCGAGCAGCCGGCGTACACCGAGAACGCCCCGGCGCCGGCGTAGTGGGACAGCGCCGAGCCGACGCTGTAGACCAGGCCGCGCTTCTCCCGGATCTCCTGGAACAGCCGGGAGCTCATCCCGCCACCCACGGCGGCGTCCAGGACGGCGGCGACGTAGCGGCGCTCGTCCAGCCGGCCCATGGCGGGCGTGCCCAGCAGGAGATGGGTCTGCTCGGTGCGCCGGTGGATCAGTCCCGCCGGCCGGGCCGGGCGGGCGAGCGATCCCTCACCCAACCGCAGGGGCGCCGGCCGAGCGTCGCCCCCGAGCCGGTCGGCGAACGCGGCGGTGACGAGCTCGAGCACCTGCTGGTGGTCGACCCGACCGGCCGCGGTGACGACGATCGAGGGCATGACGTACCTGCTGCGGTACCAGCCGTCGACGTCGTCGCGGGTCAGCCCTTCGATCGACTCCACGGTGCCGAGCACCGACCGGCCGAGCGGGGTGTCGCCGAAGAGGGTCTCGGAGAAGAGGTCGTGCACGGCGTCCGAGGGCTCGTCGTCGCGCATGGCGATCTCCTCGAGCACCACCGTGCGCTCGGACTCGAGGTCGGCCGCGGTGTTGCACGCCTCGGTCACCAGGTCCGACAGCAGCGTCACGGCGAGCGGGAGGTCGCTGCTGAGGACGTTGGCGTAGAAGCAGGTGTGCTCCTTGGCGGTGAAGGCGTTCATCTCACCGCCGACGGCGTCCATCGCCGTGGCGATCTCCAGCGCGTTGCGGGTCGTCGTCCCCTTGAACAGCAGGTGCTCGAGGAAGTGCGACGACCCGGCCACGGCAGGGCTCTCGTCGCGGGAGCCGACGCCCACCCAGATGCCCAGGGTCGCCGAGAGGACGCCGGGCATCGTCTCGGTCAGGACCCGCAGGCCACCCGGTAGCTCAGTGCGCTCCACCCGGCCGCCGACCTCGTCGAGGTCGAGCAGCGCGGTCTGCCCGACAGGAGCCGGGGCGGGTGCGACAGCACCCGCCCCGGCTCCCGTGATGTCAGCCGTCACTCACCCGCAGGCGCGCCGGCGGTTGCCTCGGCCGGGGCCGGGGCACTGGCGGCGTCACCCTCGGCGACCGGCACCAGGCTGATCTTGCCGCGGGCGTCGATGTCGGTGATCTCCACCTGCATCTTGTCGCCGACGTTGGCCACGTCCTCGACCTTGCCGATGCGCTTGCCGCCACCGAGCTTGCTGATGTGCACGAGGCCGTCACGGCCGGGCAGCAGCGAGACGAAGGCGCCGAACGGCGTGGTCTTGACGACCGTGCCGAGGAAGCGCTCGCCGACCTTGGGCAGGGTCGGGTTGGCGATGGCGTTGATCCGGTCGACCGCGGCCTGGGCCGAGGGGCCGTCGGAGGCGCCGACGTAGATCGTGCCGTCGTCCTCGATGGTGATGTCGGCGCCGGTCTCGTCCTGGATCGCGTTGATCATCTGGCCCTTGGGGCCGATGACCGCGCCGATCTTGTCGACCGGGATGCGCACCGTGGTCACCCGCGGGGCGTAGGGGCTCATCTCGTCGGGGCCGTCGATGGCCTCGCCCATGACGTCGAGGATGTGCAGCCGGGCCGCGCGGGCCTGGGTCAGCGCACCGGCGAGGACGTCGGAGGGGATGCCGTCGAGCTTCGTGTCCAGCTGGAGGGCCGTGACGAAGTCCTTGGTGCCGGCGACCTTGAAGTCCATGTCACCGAACGCGTCCTCGGCGCCGAGGATGTCGGTCAGCGCGACGTACTCGGTCTTCCCGTCGACCTCGTCGGAGACGAGGCCCATGGCGATGCCGGCGACGGGGGCCTTCAGGGGTACACCGGCGTTGAGCAGGGCCAGCGTCGAGGCGCAGACCGAACCCATGGACGTCGAGCCGTTGGAACCCAGCGCCTCCGACACCTGACGGATCGCGTAGGGGAACTCCTCGCGGCTCGGCAGGACCGGGACGAGCGCCCGCTCGGCGAGCGCGCCGTGGCCGATCTCGCGGCGCTTGGGCGAACCCACGCGGCCGGTCTCGCCGGTGGAGTACGGCGGGAAGTTGTAGTTGTGCATGTAGCGCTTGCGGGTCACCGGGGAGAGCGTGTCCAGCTGCTGCTCCATGCGGAGCATGTTCAGCGTGGTGACACCGAGGATCTGCGTCTCACCGCGCTCGAACAGCGCCGAGCCGTGCACGCGCGGGATGACCTCGACCTCGGCCGACAGCGGCCGGATGTCGGTGAGGCCACGACCGTCGATGCGGACCTTGTCGCGCAGGATCCGCTGACGGACGACCTTCTTGGTCAGCGCGCGGAAGGCTCCGGAGATCTCCTTCTCGCGGCCCTCGAACTGGCCGGCCAGCGCGGCCTTGACCTCGTCCTTGAGCGCGTCGGTGGCGTCCTCGCGCTCGTGCTTGGCCGCGATCTGCTGCGCCTGCGACAGCTTGTCGCCGACCTGCGCCTCGACGGCGGCGTAGACGTCGTCCTGGTAGTCCAGGAAGCGGGGGAAGTCGGCAACCGGCTTGGCGGCCTTCTCGGCCATCGCGGACTGTGCGTCGCACAGCGCCTTGATGAACGGCTTCGCGGCCTCGAGACCCTGCGACACGACCTCCTCGGTCGGGGCGGTGGCGCCGCCGGCGATCAGCTCGATCGTCTTCTCGGTGGCCTCGGCCTCGACCATCATGATCGCGACGTCGCCGTCCGGGAGGACGCGGCCGGCCACGACCATGTCGAAGACGGCGTCCTCGAGCTCGGTCTGGGTCGGGAAGCCGACCCACTGGCCGTTGATGAGGGCGACGCGGGTGGCGCCGACCGGGCCGGAGAACGGCAGGCCCGACAGCTGGGTGGACGCCGAGGCGGCGTTGATCGCGAGCACGTCGTAGAGGTGCTGGGGGTCCAGCGACATGACGGTGATGACGACCTGGACCTCGTTGCGCAGGCCCTTGGCGAAGGTCGGGCGCAGCGGGCGGTCGATCAGGCGGCAGGTGAGGATCGCGTCCTCCGACGGGCGGCCCTCGCGGCGGAAGAAGGAGCCGGGGATGCGCCCGGCGGCGTACATCCGCTCCTCGACGTCGACGGTCAGCGGGAAGAAGTCGAACTGCTCCTTGGGCTGACGGCCGGCCGTGGTGGCCGACAGCAGCATCGTGTCGCCGTGGGTGACGACGACGGAGCCGGCCGCCTGACGTGCGAGGCGGCCGGTCTCGAAGGTGATGCTGCGGCTGCCGAAGCTGCCGTTGTCGATGACCGCGGTGGCGGTCGTGACGCCGTCCTCCGGGTCGAACTCGGCGGCGATCGGGCTGGTGGTGGGTGCGGACATGTGTCCTTCTCTCTTCTCGTCGCAGCGGCGTCGTGCCGACCTGCGACTCCTCTTGCGGCCAGTCCCTCACGGGTACTGCCGTCTTCGTCCGGGTCGACCGGTGCTCGATCGAAGCCCTCGGGACCTGGGTTCCCCGCGAGGGGTGAACCGAACGTGCCCGGGGGCCACTACCGAGGACCGGCCCTTGCGGGACGCATCCGGCGGCTGGCCGTTCTCCTCGTACGGCGGGTGCCGCACGAGGAAGGGGACCGGCCCCGGGGTGTCCCGGGAGCGGCCCCCTCGACGTACTAGCGGCGCAGGCCGAGTCGCTCGATGAGCGTGCGGTACCGAGTGATGTCGGTCTTTGCCAGGTAGTTCAGCAGGCGGCGACGACGTCCGACCAGCAGGAGCAGGCCCCGCCGGCTGTGGTGGTCGTGCTTGTGCATCTTGAGGTGCTCGGTGAGGTCACTGATCCGTCGGGTCAGCATCGCGACCTGCACCTCGGGCGAGCCGGTGTCGTTCTCGACCGTCGCGTACTCGGTCATGATCTGCTTCTTGAGCGCGCTCTCGAGCGCCATGGTTGCCTCCGGGGCGGGTCACGTGTGGCCCCCGGTTTGAATCACGGGGGCAGCCTGCACACACGTCGGTCTCCCGACGTCGTCATCAAGGTTACACACCGTGCCGTCGCGGCCGGTCAGACGGTCGGGGGCATCCCCAGCACCTGGCGGGTGTCGACGACGTCCTTGGCCATGGCGACGAGCAGGGCGTCGACGTCGGGGAACGCCGCCATGGGACGGAGCCGCTCGACGAACTCGATGCCGACGTGCTCGCCGTAGAGGTCGCCGTCGTAGTCGAGGACGAACGCCTCGACCGTGCGGCGGCTGCCCTGGAACGTGGGGTTGCTACCCACCGAGATCGCCGCGGGGAACCGCTCGCGGCTCGCCCCGCTGCGGGGGTCGCGGGTCACCAGGTGCCCGGCGTACACGCCGTCGGCCGGGATCGCGGTGAACGGCGGGCTCTCCACGTTCGCCGTCGGGTAGCCCATGTCGCGACCGCGGCGGTCACCCCGGACGACGATGCCGTCCACCCGGTGCGGCCGGCCCAGGGCCCGTGCGGCCGAGACCATGTCGCCGGCGGCCACGCAGGCCCGGATGTAGGTCGAGGAGATCGTCACCTCCCCCTCGTCGGAGGCGTCCTCGGCGAGCGGGATCCCCTCGACGGCGAAGCCGAAGCGCCGCCCCTCGGCCCGCAGGGTCGCCACGGTGCCGGCCGCCTTGTGCCCGTAGGTGAAGTTCTCCCCCACCACCACCTCGGCTGCGTGCAGGTGCTCGACCAGGACCGTGTGCGTGAACGATTCCGGCGACAGCCGCATGAACTCCGTGGTGAACGGCAGCACGCACATCGCGTCCACCCCCAGCTCGGCGACGAGCTCGGCCTTGCGGTCCATCGAGGTGAGGATCGCCGGGTGCGACCCGGGTCGCACGACCTCCGACGGGTGTGGGTCGAAGGTGAGCAGCAGGCTCGGACGGCGCATCGCCCGTGCCCGGGCGACGGCGGCCCCGATCAGCTTCTGGTGCCCGCGGTGGACGCCGTCGTACATCCCGATGGTGACCACCGTCCGCCCGAGGTCGCCGGGGGTGGCCTCCAGTCCGCGCCAGCGCAGCACTGCGAGTCGAGTTCCTTCAGGCCCGGTCGCTCAGGCGACCCGGTGCAGCCAGCCGCGGGTGTCGGCCACCCGCCCGTGCTGGATGTCGAGGAGGGTCTCGCGCAGCCGCATGGTGAGCGGTCCGGGCGAGCCGTCGCCGACCACGAAGTCGCCGGTACGCGCCTTGACCTCGCCGACCGGGGTGATCACGGCAGCCGTGCCGCAGGCGAAGGTCTCGGTGACCGTGCCGTCCGCCACGCCCGCCCGCCACTCGTCCACCGAGAAGCGGCGCTCGGTGACGGGATGACCCATCGACCGGGCGACCTCGATCAGCGAGTCGCGGGTGATGCCGGGCAGCAGCGTGCCGGTCAGCTCGGGAGTGACCAGCTCGGCGTCGTCGCCCGAGCCGAGGACGAAGAACAGGTTCATCCCGCCCATCTCCTCGACGTAGCGCTTCTCGAATGCGTCCAGCCAGACCACCTGGTCGCAGCCGGCCGCGATGGCCTGCTCCTGCGCCAGCAGGCTGGCGGCGTAGTTGCCTGCGCACTTGATGTCGCCCGTGCCGCCGGGTGCCGCCCGGATGTAGTCCTCGGAGAGGTAGACCGAGACCGGCTGCACGCCCCGCGGGAAGTACGGCCCGGCCGGGCTGGCGATGATCAGGAACAGGTACTCGTGGGCCGGCCGGACGCCGAGGAACGGCTCGCTGGCCATCTGGTACGGACGGATGTACAGGGTCTGGTCGGCGCCGGTCGGCACCCAGTCGCGGTCGGCGTCGACAAGCGCGTCGACCGCCGAGACGAACGCCTCCTCCGGCACCGGCGGCATGGCCAGCCGCTTGGCGCTCCGGGCGAAGCGGGCGGCGTTGGCCTCCGGGCGGAAGGTCGCGACACTGCCGTCCGGCTGGGCGTAGGCCTTGAGGCCCTCGAAGATCGACTGGGCGTAGTGCAGGACCGCGGTCGACGGGTCGATCTGCAGCGGCCCGTAGGCGGTCAGCCGGGCGTCGTACCAGCCCTCACCCGCCCGGTAGCGGGCGATGAACATCCGGTCGGTGAAGTACCGGCCGAAGCCCGGGTTGGCCAGCATGGCGGCGCGCTCGGTCGCGGGGCGGCCCGTCACGTCCTCCACCACGAGCGGCACGCCCTCGGTGAACATCCGAGAAGAGGTACGGCTGTCGGCGAGCGTGTCGGTCATGGCTCCCACCTGCGAGTGCGACGGATCGGCGCCGGGTTCCGGGTGCCGATGGCGCCACAGTAGCCGCCGTTCGTAGGACGTCCTCCTAACCGGTGTGCGGGCCGGCGGACTCCAGGACCTCGTAGGACCAGAGGTGGTGGGAGTCGGCGGCCGCGGGCGCCAGGGTGTCGCCGCCCCCGTCGTGCGCCCGGTCGAAGTCCTGACCGGACTGCCAGTCCTGGTAGGCCTCCTCGCTGCTCCACCGGGTGTAGACGAGGTACTGGTCGGTGCCCTCGAGCGGGCGGAGCAGCTCGAACCACTCGAAGCCGGGGGTCTTCTCGACGGCGCCGGCCCGCCCACGGAAGCGCTCCTCGAAGCGTGCCTGCTTGTCCGGCGGGACCGTGACGGCATTGATCTTCACGACACTCATGCCGCTCCCCTTCCCGGGAGCGGCGAAGATCAACCGCCCGATGGGGCACGCTGGTGGCCGTGAGCGCGCACCGCACCGCCGACCTGGGCTTCGCCCGCCTCGACCTCGACCGCGTCCAGCGCACCGGAACACCCGAGGTGGTGTACGCCGCCGGGAAGACGCCGGAGCAGACCGTCGCATGCCTCGCCGCGCTCCGGGACGGTGGCTCCGCGCTCGCCTGGGCGACCCGGGTGGACGACGCGACAGCCGCCGCGGTGCTCGAGCGCTGGCCCGACGCCCTCGTGGATCCCGAAGCACGCTGCGTCTTCGTCGGGGAGCTCCCGCAGCCCGTGGGCCAGGTGCTCGTGCTCACCGCCGGGACCTCCGACGGCGCCGTCGCCGCCGAGGTCGCCGCGACGCTGGCCGCCGGCGGTGTCGGCTGCCGCCGGGTGGACGACGTCGGCGTCGCCGGCGTGCACCGGGTGCTGTCCGTTGCGCCCGACTTCGCCGCCGCGGACGTCGTCGTCGTCGTGGCGGGGATGGACGGCGCACTGCCGAGCGTGGTCGCCGGCCTGACCGACCGGCTGGTCGTGGCGGTGCCGACCTCGGTCGGCTACGGCGCTGCGTTCGAGGGGCTCGCCGCCCTGCTGACCATGCTCACCGCCTGCGCCCCCGGCGTCCTGGTGGTCAACATCGACAACGGGTTCGGCGCGGGGGTGGCCGCGGCGCGGATCGCGAGATCGGCTCAGCGGTAGCGGACGGGGTCCGGCAGCAGCTCGTTCATCGAGCCGGACCGGAAACCCCGCGGATCGACCTCGACCCGCCGGAAGCCCGCGACCGCGGCGATCAGCTCCGGGCGGGCGTCCAGGTCGGCGACGAGCCCGGCATCCACCTCGACGCGCGCGACGTCCGCACCCAGGTCGCGCACCCGCAGGTCCCGCACGACCAGCCCCGCACCGACGAGGGCCGCGCGCAACCCCGCCTCCGCGGACTCGACCCGCGCCAGCCCCGCGGCCGACACCGGGACGCCGTAGGCGATGCGGCTGGCCAGGCAGGCGGCGGCCGGCTTGTCGGCGAGCGGAAGACCCCACCGGCGGGCCGCGGCACGGACGTCGTCCTTCGTCATGCCGGCGCGGGCCAGGGGTGCCCATGCGCCGCGCTCGGCCGCGGCGCGGATGCCGGGGCGGAAGCCGGCCCGCAGGTCGTCGGCGTTGGTGCCGGTGACGACGTCGGCGATGCCGAGCCGCGCCGCCAGCGGGGTCAGCACGTCGACCAGCTCGGACTTGCAGAAGGCGCAGCGGTCGCCGGCGTTCGCGCGGTACCCCTCCCGGGACAGCTCGTCGGTGCGCGGCAGCTCGTGGCGGACCCCGAGGGAGGCGACGAAGCCGGCGGCGAGGCCGCGCTCGGATGCCGGCAGGCTCGGCGAGACGGCGGTCGCGGCCACCACGCGGTCGGCGCCGAGCGTCCGGACGGCCGCGGCGAGCACCACGCCGGAGTCCACACCGCCGGAGAACGCGACGAGCACCCCCGGGAGCGGCGCGAACTGTGCCGCGAGAGCGTCGAGCCGCTGGTCGAGCAACAGATCGGGTGAGATGGCGCCGGGCACGCGCCGAGGCTGCCACAGGAGGAGACGGATGACCGCACTGGCGTTCGCCGCTGCCGTGGCGGCCATGCTCGCCAACAGCCTGGCCTCGCTGCTGGAGTCCTCGGGCAGCCGCCGGGCGACGCCGGGGCGCGCGACGTGGCGGCAGCCGAGGTACCTCGCCGGGCTGGCGTGCGACGGCCTGAGATGGGCGCTCTCCGTGGCGGCGCTGCGCGTGCTGCCGGGGTTCGCCGTCCAGTCGGTGCTGGCCGGAACGGTGCCGGTCACCGCGATGAGCGCCGCCGGAGGGAGCCCCCGACGGATCGACTGCCGGACACACCGGTCCTGCTCACCGCGGCACTCCTCGTCGTCCTGGCGGCGGTGGCCGTGCGGTCGAGGTCCCCGCTGCTGGGCGCCGCGCTGGCGGGGGTCGCCTTCGGCGGGGTCTCGCTGTCGGTGCGGGCGGTGCACATCGCGTCGTCCCTGTGGACGTCGGTGCGGGACCTGCTGACCGAACCACTTGCCTACGCCGTCCTCGTCTTCGGTGCGACGGGGACCGTGGTGCTGGCCGGCGCCATGGGCCGGGGCGCGGTCGCGACCGTGGTGGCCGTCCTGTCGGTGACCGAGGTCGTGGTTCCCGGACTGGTCGGGCTGGCGCTCCTCGGCGACCGCGTGCGACCCGGAGGGACGGACCTCAGGACTGCGGGAATCCGACGGCGACCTTCGCGGTGGCCCCGGCGTCCTCGATCAACGCGGCCAGCCGGCCGTCGGGGTCGACGGCGGCGTGCGGACCGGGCGCCCCGGTCGCGGCGATGCGCTGCCCGTAGAACAGCGCGCGGGTCTCCTCCTCGGTGAGCACCCGCGCGGGGAAGACGGTGGTGGCGGCCTCGGGAAGTGCCAGGAAGCCCGCTCCCCCGCCGGCGACCAGGGCCGCACCGGCGTCCTCGACCGGCGCCGCCTGCTCGACGGTGAACGGCCCGGAGGCGGTGCGCCGCAGGGCGGTGAGGTGCCCGCCCACCCCGAGCGCGACGCCGGCGTCGCGGGCGATCGCACGGATGTAGGTGCCCGCGGTGCAGGTGACGGTCACCTCGACGTCGACCAGCTCGGGCGTCGGCCGTTCGATCCGGTGCACCTCGAGGCGGTGGACGGTGACCGACCGCGGCGCGAGCTCGACGACCTCGCCGGCCCGTACGCGGTCGTAGGAGCGCCGGCCGTCGACCTTGACCGCGCTCACGGAGGAGGGCACCTGCTGCAGCGGTCCGGTCTGCGCGGCGAGCGCCGTCCGGACGGCGTCGTCGTCCAGAGCCGCCGTCGACGCGGTCGTGAGCACCTCGCCCTCGCGGTCGTCGGTGACCGTGGCCTGGCCGAGCCGGATCGTGGCCTCGTAGGTCTTGTCGTGCCCGCCGACGTACCCGAGCAGCCGGGTGGCGGCGCCGACCCCGAGGATCAGCAGCCCGGTCGCCATCGGGTCGAGCGTCCCGGCGTGCCCGACCTTGCGCACCGACAGCACGCGGCGGGCCCGGGCGACGACGTCGTGCGACGTCATGCCCCCCGGCTTGTCGACGAGCAACAGGCCGGGCGGGACGTCGGCATCGGGTCGGCGGCTCACGTGCCCACCGTTCCAGGCGCGGTGAGCCAGCGATCACCGGCCACCCGCGCGAGGACGGCGACCAGCCGCAGCCCGATGAACAGGCACAGCCCCGTCCAGATTCCCGCCAGGCCCCACGACAGCGGGCCGGACAGCAGCGACAGCGGCAGGAAGCCGACCACTGCCGACCCGATCGTGACGGTGCGCAGGTATCCGACGTCCCCCGCACCCATCAGCACGCCGTCCAGGGCGAAGACGACGCCGGCCAGTGGCTGCATGGCGGCCAGGAACCACCACACGACCTCGGCCTGACCGAGGACGGCGGGATCGCCGGTGAACAACGGGAGCAGGAGGTCGCGCAACGCGAGCAGGAGGGCCGGCACGACCAGTCCGGTGCCGAGGCCCCACAGGGCGACGCGGCGGGCGGTGGCCCGGGCCTCCTCGGGCCGGTTGCCGCCGAGCGCGTGCCCGACCAGCGTCTGCGCCGCGATGGCGTAGGCGTCGAGCACCAGCGCGAGGAAGAAGAAGAGCTGCAGCGCGATCTGGTGGGCGCCGAGCTGGGCGGTGCCCTCGCGGGCGGCCACCCCGGCGGCCACCAGGAACGACAGCTGGAGCACCGCCGCGCGCAGCAGCAGGTCGCGGCCGATGACGAGCTGGGTGCGGACGGCGGCCGCGCGCGGACGCCAGGGGACGTCCTCGCGGAGGAGCGCCCGCAGGAACAGCGCTGCCGTGAGCGCCTGCCCGGTCACGTTGGCGACGGCCGAGCCGACGAGTCCCATCCCGGCCGCGTGCACCAGCAGCGGGCAGAGCACGAGGCTCACGAGGCTGCCGGCCACGACGTACCGCACCGGCCGCCGCAGGTCCTGCACGCCGCGCAGCCAGCCGTTCCCGGCCAGCGACACCAGCAGCAGCGGGGCGCCCAGACCGGCGACGCGCAGCCAGTCCTCACCAGCTTCGGCGACCGAACCCGGACCGCCGGCCAGCGTCCGGGTGAGCGGGCCGGCGAGGAGCTGGAAGAACAGGAGGACGACGAGGCCGAGCCCGAGCGCCAGCCAGGTGGCCTGCACGCCCTCCGCGACCGCCCCCGCGCGGTCGCCGGCACCCGCGCGACGGGCGGCACGGGCGGTCGTGCCGTAGGCCAGGAAGTTCAGCAGGGCGGCCGACCAGGCGAGGAGTCCGCCGCCGACGGCGAGGCCACCCAGGGGAACGGCGCCGAGGTGGCCGACGACCGCCGTGTCGACGAGCAGGTACAGCGGCTCGGCCGCGAGGACGACCAACGCCGGGAGTGCGAGGGACAGCACCGAGCGCGCGGCTCGGGGAGCTGTCGGGGAGGAACGATCAGGCAGCGGGGAACTCCGCCGACAACTCTGCGCGCAGATTCTCGATCGTCTTCTCGCGGTCGACGTAGGAGCTGTAGCCGGCGGCCAGGGTGTGCCCACCGCCGCCGAGAGCCATGGCCACCCGCGCGAGGTCCGTGCGGCCCCGCGAGCGCAGCGAGACCGACCACGACCCGTCGTCCTGACCCTTGAGGACGCAGGCGACGTCGGCCTCCTGGGTCGACCGCACGACGTCGACCAGCGCCTCGAGCTGCTCGCCGGGGAGGCCGTACTCGGCGGCCTCGGCGGTGCTCGACCAGGTCCAGACCAGTCTCAGCCCGACGTCGGTCTCCAGGACCGCGCGCCCGGTGATGGCCGACAGGAGCCCCAGCCAGCCGAAGGGCGCGGTGTCGAACAGCTGCCGGCTGATCTCCGAGTGGTCGATCCCGGTGGACAGCAGCCGGGCGGCGAGCTCGTGGGTCTCGGGCCGGGTGTTGCCGAAGCGGAACGAGCCGGTGTCCGCGGACAGGCCGGCGTAGAGGCAGGTCGCCAGGTCCCGGTCGAGGCCGACACCCAGCTCGTCGAGGAGGCCGGCCACCAGGGTCACGGTGGCAGGGGCGCCGCCGTCGATCAGCCGGACGTCCCCGAAACCGGGATTGCTGACGTGGTGGTCGACGACGATCGAGACACCCGCGTTGTCGAGCAGCGGCGCGAGTTCGCCCAGGCGGCCGGGTGACGCGGCGTCCAGGCTGACGAACACGTCCGGCGAGGAGGGCACCGCGGAGGACGACACGAGTCCCTCCGCGCCGGGCAGCCACCCCAGGGAGGCAGGCAGCGTGAACGGATCGGGAAAGGTGGTCAGGACCCGCGCGCCCCGGCGTCGGAGACCCTCGGCCAGGGCAAGGGTGCTGCCCAGTGCGTCGGCATCGGGCTGCACGTGTCCCGAGAGGACGACCGTCGCCCGGGCGTCCGCGGCCTCGGCGAGGACCGACGCGGCGGTCCGGGCCGGCTTCGCGGCGGCACGGGGTGAAGAGAGAGCCACGGTGATCAGGCGCCCGGGCCTGGGTCGGCCACCGGAGGAGCGTCGCGCTCCTCCGTCACGCTGCCGCCGCCGACGGGGTAGGTGGTGCCGTCGTCGGGCTCGTCGGCGCGGATGCTGGCCGCGTCGCCGACCTCGCCGTGCTTGCCGCCGTCGGTCGGGTCACCGCCCCCGGGGACGTCGCGGCCGCCGAGAACCGACTCCCCCTGGCCCTCGCCGGGCTCGTACGGGTCCGGATCGACTTCGCTCACGACGGCTCCTCGCTGGGGCTCGTCGCCGACGCTCGCGACGCTGCTGTGCTCATCGGTTCGCTCGCAAGCTCGCTCACGGTGCACTCCTGCTCTGGACGGGCACGTCGTCGACACTGTCATCGGCAGTCGCCGGGGAAACCGTGTCGTCGGCGTCCGTTTCGTCGTCCTCGTCCTCGGCGGGCTTGCGGTAGGGGTCGGGTTCGCCGGCGTACTGCGCACCCTCACGGGCCCGGGCGAGCTCGGCGTCGGCGTGCCGCGCACGCTCGAGTGCCTCCTCGAGCTCGCGGGCGGTGTCCGGGACGATGTCGGCGATGAAGGTCAGCGTCGGCACGAACTTGATGCCGGTCTGCTTGCCGACCGTGGCGCGAAGGATGCCGGTGGCACTGGTCAGTGCCTTCGCCGAGTCGGCGATCTGCGTCTCGTCGCCGTAGACGGTGTAGAACACCGTGGCTTCGCGGAGATCGCTGGTCACCTTGGTGTCGGTCACGGTGACCATGCCCAGTCGGGGGTCCTTGATCTGCATCTCGATCGCGGCGGAGACGATCTGACGGATGCGCACCGCCAGCTTGCGTGCGCGGGCCGGATCGGCCATCGGACCTCCTGGGTCAGGGCGTCGGACGACGCCGGGTGGACGGGGGGCGGAAACGTGTCCGCGATCAGTCGCTGTCGGAGAACAACTGCCGATGTGTCGACAGAAGCGTCACCTCCGGCCGCTCGGCCAGCAACCGCTCGCAGGCATCGAGGACGTCGGTGACCTGTCCCGGATCGCCTGCGACGGTGGCGACGCCGACCTGCGCGCGCCGGTGCAGGTCCTGGTCACCGACCTCGGCGGCGGATACGGCGTAGCGGCGCCGCAGCTCGGCCACGATCGGCCGGACGACGGCGCGCTTGCCCTTGAGCGAGTGGACGTCGCCCAGCAGCAGGTCGGCGGTGAGCGTGCCAGTGAACACGCTCACCGCCTCCCCGATGTGCCTGCTAGGTGCGCGGGATCTCGCGCATCTCGAAGGTCTCGATCACGTCGTCGACCTTGATGTCGTTGAACGACCCCAGGCCGATACCGCACTCGTAGCCCTCGCGGACCTCGGTCGCGTCGTCCTTGAACCGGCGGAGGGACTCCACCGTCAGGTTGTCGGCGACCACGGCACCGTCACGCATGAGCCGCGCCTTCGAGTTGCGGACGATCGTGCCGCTGCGGACCAGCGAACCGGCGACGTTGCCGATCTTCGGCACCCGGAAGACCTCGCGGACCTCCGCCGTACCGAGCTGGACCTCCTCGTAGATGGGCTTGAGCATGCCCTTGAGCGCGGCCTCGATCTCGTCGATCGCCTGGTAGATGACCGTGTAGTACCGGACGTCCACCCCCTCGCGGTTGGCGAGCTCGGTGGCCTGACCCTCGGCCCGGACGTTGAAGCCCAGGACGATGACGTCGTCGGCAAGCGCCAGGTCGATGTCGCTCTTGGTGATCCCACCGACGCCGCGGTGGATGACCCGCAGCGAGATGTCGTCGTCGACCTCGATCTTCATCAGGGCCTCTTCGAGCGCCTCGACGGTGCCCGAGTTGTCGCCCTTGATGATCAGGTTGAGCTGACGGGTCTCCTTGAGCGCCGCGTCGAGGTCCTCCAGGCTGATCCGCTTCCGCATGGACGCGTTCTGCGCATTGCGGATGCGGGCCTGGCGACGGTCGGCGATCTGCCGGGCCACGCGGTCCTCGTCGACGACGAGGAACGTGTCGCCGGCACGCGGGACCGAGGTGAGTCCCACGACCTGGACCGGACGGGACGGCAGGGCTTCCTTCAGCTTGTTGCCGTGCTCGTCGAGCAGCGACCGGACGCGGCCGTACGCGTCGCCGGCCACGATCGAGTCGCCCTGGCGCAGCGTGCCGCGCTGGACGAGCACCGTGGCGACGGGGCCGCGGCCCTTGTCCAGCTTGCCCTCGATGACGACACCCTGCGGGTCCTGCTCGGTGTTCGCGCGCAGGTCCAGGGAGGCGTCGGCGGTCAGCAGGATCGCCGTGAGGAGCTCGTCGAGGCCCTGACGGGTGGTCGCGGAGACGTCGACGAACATCGTGTCGCCGCCGTACTCCTCGGCCACCAGCCCGTACTCGGTGAGCTGCTGACGGATCTTGGCGGGGTTGGCCCCCTCCTTGTCGATCTTGTTGACCGCGACCACGATCGGCACGTCGGCGGCCTGGGCGTGGTTGAGCGCCTCGACCGTCTGCGGCATGACGCCGTCGTCGGCGGCGACCACGAGCACGACGATGTCGGTGACCTTCGCGCCACGGGCACGCATCGCGGTGAACGACTCGTGACCCGGGGTGTCGATGAAGGTGATCGGACGCTCGTTGTGCTCCAGCTCGGTGACGATCTGGTAGGCGCCGATGTGCTGCGTGATGCCACCGGCCTCCTTCGACACCACGTTGGCGTGCCGGATCGCGTCGAGGAGCTTGGTCTTTCCGTGGTCGACGTGACCCATGACGGTCACCACTGGCGGACGGGACGACCAGTCCCCCTCGTCGCCTTCCTCGTCACCGAAGGTGAGGTCGAAGGTCTCGAGGAGCTCGCGGTCCTCGTCCTCGGGGCTGACGACCTGGATGACCCAGCCGATCTCGGCACCGAGCAGCTGCAACGTCTCGTCGTTGACCGACTGCGTCGCGGTGATCATCTCGCCCAGGTGGAACAGGGCGGTGACCAGCGCGGCCGGCTCGGCGTTGATCCGCTCGGCCAGGTCGGTCAGCGAGGCGCCACGGGGCAGCCGGACGGTCTGCCCGTTGCCGCGGGGCAGGCTGACGCCGCCCATGCTGGGCGCAGCCATGGAGTCGAACTCCTGACGACGCTGCTTCTTGCTCTTGCGGCCACGGACCGGGCCACGACCGCCTGGGCGCCGTCCGCACGGGCGACGTGGCCGAGCTGGACCGGCTTGGCGTCGGCGAGCCGGACGACGGGGGCGGAGTGGAAGCGCATCCCGACCGGGAATCCCTCCGCCAGGTGCTGGAACCCGGTGCCG
>NZ_SPQK01000037.1 GCF_004570875.1 Blastococcus sp. CT_GayMR16
GGACGACGGTGCGGCCGCCGCTGACCACCGGGCGGGCCGACGGCCGGTCCTCGGGGCGCCGCCGCGGGCGCACCGGGTCGACGGACGCCACCGGCACGGGCAGGAAGATCCGCGCGAGGCGGCCGCGCTCCCGGCCGCGTAGCGCCTCGATGGCCGCCGGTTCCGATCGGGCGAACCGGGCGAGCAGACCGACGATGAAGAGGGTGAGCACCAGCGACGTCCCACCGGCGGAGATCAGCGGGAGCTGCACGCCGGTGACCGGCAGCAGGCCGACCACGTAGCCCATGTTCATGGCCGCCTGGCCCACGAGCCAGACCGTGATCGCCACGCTGGCCAGCTGCACGAAGCGGTCGGCCGAGCGGCGGGCGATCCGGAAGCCGGCGTAGGCGAGCACGCCGTACAGGGTGACGACGACGAGGCAGCCGAGGAAGCCGAGTTCCTCGCCGATGATCGCGAAGATGTAGTCGGACTCCGCGTGCGGCAGCAGGTTCCACTTCATCGCGCTGTTGCCGAGCCCGACGCCCCAGAGCCCGCCGGTGGCGAGGGCGTACATGCCTCGGACGGCCTGGAAGCCGGCGTTCGAGGGATCGGCGAACGGGTCGAGGAACGACGTGAGCCGTTCCAGCCGCTCCGGCGACAACGCCGCGACGAGAGCGAGGAGGGCGGCGAAGCCGGCCAGGGCCCACGCGAAGTACTTCACCGGCATACCGCCGGCCCAGAGAAGGCCGGTGAGCACGAGTCCGAGGGTGACGACCGCTCCGAAGTCGGGTTCTGCGATGAGCAGCAGCGACAGCACGGCGAAGACGGGCAGCACCGGCACGAGCAGCGACGTCGTCGTCAGGTATCGCTCGCGCAGCGCGAGCACGTGCGCGCCCCAGAGCGCGAACACCAGCTTGGCGATCTCCGACGGCTGCAGGTACGCGAAGCCCAGGTTGAACCACTGCCGGGCGCCGTTGAGCTTCACGCCGATGAACGGCACGAGCACCAGCAGCAGCATCGCGGCGACCACGATCAGCGCGATCGGCGACCACCGCCGGAGGAAGCCGGCCGGCAGCCGCAGCGCGACCAGCATCGCGCCGACGCCCAGCACGGCCCAGATCAGCTGCTGGACGCCGGGCGCCCAGGCGGGCTCGTCGGCGAGGGCCGCCTCGATCGAGGAGGCGGAGAAGACCATGACCAGCCCGATGGTCAGCAGCAGCCCGGCCGCGCCGAACACCAGGTGGGCGCTCGTCATGGGCCCGTCGAGCCAGGCGGGGCCGCGGAACGTGGGCGCGCGCTCGTACCGGGTGGGGGCGGCCGGCGCGCGGCGTTCACCGCCGGCCGACCGCGGCCGGGTGCTCGTGGTCACCGGGACAGGGCCCGCACCGCGTCGGCGAAGGCCCGGCCGCGGTGGCCGTAGTCGCGGAAGACGTCCATCGAGGCGGCCGCGGGCGCCAGCAGGACCGTGTCGCCGGGGCGGGCGAGCCCGGCGGCAGCGGCGACGACCTGCGTCATCGTCGCCTCGCCCGTCACACCAGTCCCGTCCATCCCGTCATCGTCGCCGCTGGCCACGCTCACCACGGGGACCATCGGGGCGTGTCGCGCCAGTGAGGCGGCGATATCGGCCCGGTCGCGGCCCAGGAGGACCACGCCGCCGAGCCGCCCGGCGACGGCGGCGACCAGCGGATCGACGTCGGCGCCCTTGAGCAGACCCCCGGCGATCCACACCACCCGCGGATAGGCGGCGAGCGAGGCGCCGGCCGCGTGCGGGTTGGTCGCCTTGCTGTCGTCGACGTAGTCGACGCCGTCGACCGTGGCGATGAGCACGTTGCGGTGCGCCCCGCCGCGGAAGCCGGCCAGCCCGCGGCCGACCGCCTCGGCCGGCACGCCGATCGCCCGGGCCAGCGCCGCGGCGGCCAGGGCGTTGACCCGGTTGTGCGGCCCGGGGACCTGCAGGTCCGCGAGGTCCAGCAGCAGCTCCCCCGCCGGGTCGGCGCTGAACGCCCGGTCGACGAGCGCTCCGGACCGGACCCCGAGCTGGCCGGGCGCCGGCTCGCCGAGGGTGACCGTCACCGGGCGGGCATGGCCGGCGACCAGGGCGGAGGCGACCGGGTCGCCGGCGTCGGCGACCGCCACCGGGGCCAGCCGCAGGATCCGGGCCTTGGCGTCGCGGTAGTCGGCGAACGACCCGTGCCAGTCGGTGTGGTCGTCGGCCACGTTGAGGACGGCGGCCGCGGCCGGCGCGAGCGTCGACGACCAGTGCAGCTGGAAGCTGGAGAGCTCCACGGCGAGGACGTCGTAGGTGGGTGTGCTGTCGTCCTCGACGGCGGTGACCACCTCGACCAGCGGTCGCCCGACGTTCCCGGCGGCGACGGCGCGGCGGCCGTCGGCCAGGAGGATCGCCTCGAGCATGGTGACCGTCGTCGTCTTGCCGTTGGTGCCGGTGACCGCGAGCCACGGCGCCGGCGTGCCGTCGGCGCCCGGTATGCGCAGGCGCCAGGCCAGCTCCGGCTCGCCGACGACCTCCACTCCGCGGGCGGCGGCGTCGACCAGCAGCGGCGCGTCCGGGCGCCAGCCCGGCGAGGTGACGACCAGGTCGACGCCGTCGGGGACGGTCTCCCGCGGGCCGAGCCATGTGCCGCCGTCCGCGGTGAGCTCGGCGACGACGGCCGGCTCGGCCGCGTCGGTGAGCAGCACCCTCGCGCCGAGGCGCAGCAGCACCCGGGCCGCGGCCGCCCCGGAGACCCCGAGGCCGGCGACCAGGACCGTGCGCCCGTTCAGCTGCATCGCTAGAGCCCGACGAAGTCGAGCCAGTCGGCATAGAACAACCCGATACCGAAGGCGACGGCCATGGCGGTGACCAGCCAGAACCGCACGATGACGGTGTTCTCGGTCCAGCCCGCGAGCTCGAAGTGGTGGTGCAGCGGGGCCATCCGGAAGACCCGCCGTCGGGTGGCGCGGAAGAACGCGACCTGGATGACGACCGACAGGGTGACCGCGACGAACAGCCCGCCGAGGACGACGAGCAGCAGCTCGGTGCGGGTGACGATGGCCAGCCCCGACAGCAGACCGCCGAGCGCCAGCGAGCCGGTGTCGCCCATGAAGATGCGGGCCGGGCTGGTGTTCCACCAGAGGAATCCCAGACAGGCCCCGAGCGCCGCGGCCGCCACGAGAGTGACGTCCAGCGGGTCCCGCACGGTGTAGCAGCCCTCGATCAGCTCGTTGGCGCAGTCGTGGGTGAACTGCCAGAAGGAGATGAACACGTAGGAGGCGAACACCATCGCCGAGGACCCCGCGGCCAGCCCGTCGAGGCCGTCGGTGAGGTTCACGGCGTTGGAGAACCCGGCGATGAACAGATAGGCCAGGATCACGAACGCGACCGAGCCCAGCGCGAACGGCGCGATGTCCCGGACGTAGGAGACGACGGTCGAGGCCGGCGTCACGTTCCGGTTGTTCGGGAAGTTGATCGCCAGCACGGCGAACGCGACGCCGACGACCAGCTGGCCGACGAGCTTGGCGGTCTTGTTCAGCCCGAGGCTGCGGCGGTGCCGGATCTTGAGGTAGTCGTCGAGGAAGCCGACCGTGCCCATGCCGGTCATGAGGAACAGCAGCATCAGGCCGGTGGCGGTGAACCCCCAGTTGTCCTGGCCGTTCAGTAGGAGATGGGCGGCCAGGTACCCGCCGAGGGTCGCGCCGACGATCACCGTCCCGCCCATGGTGGGCGTGCCCTTCTTGGACAGGTGGCTCTCGGGGCCGTCGTCCCGGATCTCCTGGCCCAGGCCCTGCCGGCGGAACGCGCGGATCGCGATCGGGGTGATCAGGATCGAGATGATCAGGCCGAAACCGGCCGCGATCAGGACAGACCTCACGCGCCGGCCCCTGCGGTCAGCAGATCGGCGGCGAGCAGTTCCAGTCCGTAGGAGCGGCTGGCCTTGACGAGGACGACGTCCCCGGGCCGCAGCACCTTCGACAACAGCTCGCGGGCAGCGGCCCGGTCCGGCACGTGCACCGACTCCTCTCCTGCGCGACGGCCGGCAGCCGCCGCGCCGTCGGCTATGCCTACCGCATCGGGACCGACGGCAACGATCAGGTCGACCCCTGCGGCGGCCGCGTCCCGACCGAGCCGCTCGTGTTCCGCCGCGGCGTCGGGGCCGAGCTCCGCCATGGCGCCCAGGACGGCGATCCGGCGGGTGCCGGACAGGCCGGCGAGTGCGGCCAGCGCGGCCCGCATCGACTCTGGGTTGGCGTTGTAGGCGTCGTTGACGACGGTCACCTCGTCGTCGCGGCGGGACACCTCCATGCGCCAGCGGCTGCGCGGTCCGGCGGCCGACAGGGCGGCGGCGACCTCCGCCGGGGCCATGCCCGCGGCCAGTGCGGCGCCGGCGGCCGACAGGGCGTTGGCCACCTGGTGCTCACCGACCACCTGGAGCGCGACGGGGTGCTCCTCCCCCGCGGCGGCCAGGGTGAAGGCGCCACGGGCGGCGCCGTCCAGAACGACGTCGACCGCACGGACGGCGGCGTCCTCGCTCCGGCCGGTGGTCAGGACGGTGGCGCGCGTGCGGGCGGCCATGCCGAGCACCCGGGGGTCGTCGGCGTTGAGGACGGCGGTGCCGTCGTCGGGCAGCGCCTCGACGAGCTCCCCCTTGGCCACGGCGATCCCCTCGGCGCTGCCGAACTCGCCGAGGTGGGCGGAGCCGACGTTGAGCACCACGCCGATGCGGGGCCGGGCGACGCGGCAGAGCCGGGCGATGTGCCCGCGCCCGCGCGAGCCCATCTCCAGCACCAGGAAGCGGGTCTGCTCGTCGGCGCTGAGGACGGTGATCGGCAGGCCGATGTCGTTGTTGTAGGACCCGGGCGGGCTCACGGTCGTGCCCGCGGCGGCCAGTACCTGGCCGAGCAGGTCCTTGGTCGAGGTCTTGCCCGAGGAACCGGTGATCGCCAGCGTCTGCAGCCCCCCGGCCACGAGCCGCGCGTGCACGCCCGCCGCCAGCCGCCCCAGGGCGTCGACCGGGTCGTCGACGACGACGCACGGAAGGGCGTCGTCCGGACGCGTGCTGATCGCGGCGACGGCTCCGGCGGCGGCTGCGGCCGGCAGGAAGTCGGAGCCGTCCACGTGCTCCCCCGCGACGGCGACGAAGAGGTCGCCCGCCGCGACGGTCCGGGAATCGAGGGTCACCGCACCGGTGACGATCGCGTCCGCGTCACCGGTCAGCTCGCCGCCGGTGAGCTCGGCCACCTCGGCCAGGGTCAGCCGGATCACAAGGACTCCTCGCTGGCGCTCGTCGCCCCTGTGCTCGGCGATGCTGTGTTCTTGCGTGCCCTCGCAAGCTCGATCACGTGCGTGTCCCCATCCCGGCCAGGACCTCGCGGAGCACGGTGCGGTCGTCGAAGGGGTGCACGGTGCCCGCGACCTCCTGGCCGGTCTCGTGGCCCTTGCCGGCGACCAGCAGGGTGTCCCCCGGTGCTGCGAGGGCGACCGCGGCGGCCAGCGCGTTGCGGCGGCCGGCGACCTCGAGCACCTCGGCGCGGAGGTCGGCGGGCACCTGCTGCACGCCGTCGAGCATCGCGGCGCGGATCGCGGCCGGGTCCTCCGAGCGCGGGTTGTCGTCGGTCACGATCAGTACATCGCTGCCGAGGGCCGCAGCGGTCCCCATCGCCGGCCTCTTTCCCGGATCGCGGTCACCGCCGCAGCCGAGGACGGTGATCACGCGGCCGGCCGTGTCGGCCCGCAGTGCCGCCAGGGCGGTCGCGACGGCATCCGGGGTGTGGGCGTAGTCCACGACCGCGACGAAGGGCTGGCCCGCCTCGACCGGCTCCATCCGTCCGGGGACCACGGTCTCCGCCAGCCCGGCGAGCGCGGTCACGACCGGCACCCCCACGGCGTCGAGCAGGGCCACGGCCAGGACGGCGTTGGCCACGTTGAACCGGCCGGGCAGCCGCAGCCGCGCCGGCCACGTCGCGCCGTCCGGGCCGCGCAGGGTGAAGGTCGAGCCGCCTCCGGGCGCCGGCTCGACGTCGGTCGCGGTCCAGTCGGCCTGGCCCGCGATCGACACCGTCGCGGCGTCCGGCCGCAGCCCCGCCAGCCGGCGGCCGGCCTCGTCGTCGACGGTGACCACTTCCCGCGCGGCCCGCCCGTCGAAGAGCATCGCCTTCGCCTGGAAGTACTCCTCGAGGTCGCCGTGGAAGTCCAGGTGGTCGCGGCCGAGGTTGGTGAAGCCCGCGGTGGCGAACCGGATCCCGCCGACGCGGCCCATCACCAGTGCGTGGCTGGAGACCTCCATGACCACCGCGGAGACACCCGACTCGGCCATCTCGGCCAGCAGGGCGTGCAGGGCGGGCGCCTCGGGGGTGGTGCGGACGCTGGGGAGCGCGGTGACCGTCGGCTGCCCGGCGGCGTCCCGACCGCGGGTGCGGGTCTGCACGGTGCCGATCAGGCCGGTGCCGAGCCCGGCGGCGGCCAGGCCCGCCTCGACGAGGTACGCCGTCGTCGTCTTGCCGTTGGTGCCGGTGATCCCGAGCACGGTCAGCCGGCGGCTCGGCTCGCCGTACACCCGGTCCGCGACCTCCCCGAGCACGGCGCGGGGGTCGTCCACCACGCAGACCGGGAGGCCCGACTCGGCGGCGGCCGCCTGCCCGGTGAGATCGGTGAGGACGGCGACAGCGCCCCGGGACGCCGCGTCCGCGACGTACTGGCTGCCGTGGGTGCGGGCACCGGGAAGGGCCGCGTACAGGTCACCCGCCTGGACGTCAGCCGATGCCAGGGTGACGCCGCGGATCTGCGTGCCGTCGGCCGGACCGCTCACGGGGTCGCCGACGAGGTCGGCCAGTTCGGCGAGGGACAGGGGTCGGTTCCCCGTGGGCCGGGGCACCGACCCGGCGTCGGTCGGGGTCACGGGGCTCCAATCTACCGGCGGAGGGTGCTGCGCCCGCGCACCTCGGGGGGCACCGCACGCCGCAGGCCCCTCCGCCAGGACGGAGAGGCGCCCGCCGAGGGGGTCAGGGGGTACCGGTGAGGACGAAGTCCGGCCGGGGTGTGCCCGACGGGACGACGCCGTCGGCGGTCAGCGCGTACCGCATGATGTCGGCGAAGACCGGGGCGGCGACCTGGCCGCCCTCCGCCTCGCTCGTGGGCCGCTCCAGGTCGACGGCGACGACGTACTGGGGATCGTCGGCGGGCGCGAACCCGACGAACGTCGTGACGTAGCCGCCGCCCTCGTAGCAGTTGCACTCCGGGTTGGCCCGCTGGGCGGTGCCGGTCTTGCCGGCCACCCGGAAGCCCTCGATCTCGCCGAGCGGTGCGGTGCCGTCGCGGCCGACGACCGCTTCGAGCATGTAGGCCATCCGGTCGGCGGTGGACTGGCTGATGACCCGCGTGCTCTCCGGTTCCGGCGCCTCGGTCACCCGCCCGCCCGGCCCGGTGACCGACTCGACGATGCGCGGCTCGATCCGCACGCCGTCGTTGGCGATCGTCTGGTAGATCGACGCCATCTGCAGCGTCGTCACCGAGACGCCCTGGCCGATCGGCACGTTGGCCGCCCGGCTGGCGGTCCAGTCCGCGGAGTCCTCGAGGATGCCGGCGCTCTCGCCCGGCAGCTCGATGCCGGTGGTGTCGCCCAGCCCGAAGGCCCGCAGGTAGTGCTCGAGCTTCTCGTCGCCGACCTCGCGGGCCAGCATGATCGTGCCGACGTTGCTGGACTTGGCGAGGATGCCGGTGACCGTCCACTCGATCGGCGCGTGGTCGTGGGCGTCGGTGACGACGCGGTCGCCGGCGGCGATGTGCCCGTTGACCGACAGCACCGTGTCCGGGGTCGCCACCCCCTCCTCCAGCGCGGCCGACAGGGTCACGGCCTTCATCACCGAGCCCGGCTCGAAGACGTCGGACACCACGGGGTTGCCCAGCAGGTTCGGGTCGGTCTTCGAATAGTTCCCCGGGTCATAGCCGGGGCAGGACCCCATCGCCATGACCTGACCGGTGTGGACGTCGAGGACGACCGCCGACGCGCGGGTCGTGGCGCCGTCGGAGCAGGCCTCGCCGAGCCGCTGCTCGGTCACGTACTGCAGGTCCTGGTCGACGGTCAGCGTCACGGTGTCGCCGTCGGTGGCCGGCGTCGACTCGTCGATCCCCGAGGGGATCGGGTTGCCGCCGCTGCCGACCTCCACCCGCCGATGGCCGTCGGTGCCCGCGAGCTCGTCCTGGAAGGTCTGCTCGATGCCGGCGAGGCCCTCGCCGTCGCGGCCGACGAATCCGATCACCTGGCCGCCCACGGTGCCGGCCGGGTACAGCCGCACGGGGTCGTCCTCGAAGGAGATGCCGGGCAGCTCCAGGGCGTCGATCGCGTCGGTGGTCTCCGGGGAGACCTGCGCGGCCAGGACGACGTAGCGGTCGTCCTGCGACAGCTTCTCGGCCAGCTCGGCCTCGGGGACGTCGATGAGCGGGCCGAGTTCCCGGGCGGTGCGCGCGGGGTGCGAGACCACCGTCGGATCGGCCACGACCCGGGAGGCTGCGACGGTGTAGGCGAAGGGGTTGCCGTCGCGGTCGAGGACCGCGCCGCGCAGCGCCGCGATGGGATAGGTGCGCAGCCGGTCCTGCTCGGCGGCGTTGGCGTAGGCGGCGCCGTCGACCCCCTGCAGGACGGCCAGCCGGCCGACGACGAGCACCAGCAGCGTGATCATCAGGGCGAGGCCCCAGCGATTGCGCAGCCCGCGCTGATCGACCGACAGCCCGGCGCCACTGCGCCGGCTGCCCGGGGCCCGGCGAGAGGTGAACGCCCCCGGGCGGACCGTGTTCGGCACTGCTCAGTCCCCGCCCTCGGCGTCGCCGGGCGCCGGAGCGGGCTCGGGGGTACCGCGGAGGACGGAGCCGTCGGGCTCGATGACGAGGTAGGCCGCCGGGCCGGCGGGCACGAGGCCGGCCGCGACCGCCGCACGGGCGACCTCGGCGGGCGTGCTCCCGGAGACGACCTGCTGCTCGAGGCGCTGGACCTCCTGGGCCCGCTCAGCGTTCTCCGCCCGCAGCTGGGTGGCCTTCAGGGAGTCGACCGCGATGACGGTGTTGAGGACCAGCAGCGCCAGCGTGGTGCCGACCAGCAGGCCGACCACGAGCAGGACGTAGGGGGCGCGCTTGTGCCGGAGGGCCGACGTGGGACGGCGGCGCGGGCGCGTGGTGGGAACGCCGGGGACCAGCCGGAGCTCGGGGCGCGGGGTGGGCCGCGGAGTGCTGCGGGTCCCGCTGCGCGTCGTCCGGGTCGTGCCCGTCGTCGTCCGGGCGGACGGCGCGGTGCTGCGGGAGGGAACGCGGGCAGTGGCGCGACCGGTCATGCGGCCCTCCGGATGCGTTCGGCGGCGCGGACCCGCGCGGACGCGGCCCGCGGGTTCGCTGCGGTCTCGGCCTCGCCGGCTTCCTCGCCGCCGCGGGTGAGCAGCCGGAGGACCGGGCCGAGCTCGGGGTTCGGCACGGGGAACTCCGGCGGCGTCCGGTCGACGGCGCCGGCGGCCAGCGTCTGCTTGACGATGCGGTCCTCGAGGGAGTGGAAGGTGATGACGACGACCCGGCCGCCGACGGCGAGGGCCTCGACGGCGGCCGGCAGGGCCCGCTCGAGGGCCCCGAGTTCGTCGTTGACCTCGATGCGCAGCGCCTGGAACGTGCGCTTGGCCGGGTGTCCGCCGGTGCGCCGGGTGGCGGCGGGGATGGAGGAGCGCACCAGCTCGGCGAGGCGGGCGGTGGTGGTGAACGGCTCCCGGGTGCGCTCGCGGTCGATGGCGGCCGCGATCCGCGAGGCGAACCGCTCCTCGCCGTAGACCCGGAGCACCCGGGCGAGGTCCTTCGGCGGATAGGTGTTGACGATCTCGGCGGCGGTCCGCGGGGCGCCCGGGTCCATCCGCATGTCCAGCGGCGCGTCGACGGAGTAGCTGAAGCCCCGTTCGGGTCGGTCGAGCTGGAGCGAGGAGACGCCGAGGTCGAACAGCACGCCCTGGACCTCGTCGATGCCGAGCCGCGCGAGCACGTCCGGGAGCTCGTCGAACACGGCCGGCACGAGGGTGACCCGGTCGCTGTACCCGGCCGCCTCGATCCGGCGGGCTGCCTCGGCGCGCGCGTCCGGGTCGCGGTCCAGGCCGATCAGCCGGAGACCGGGGTGGGCGTCGAGCATGGCCAGGGAGTGCCCGGCCAGCCCCAGGGTGGCGTCGACCAGGACGGCGCCGTCGACCGCGCACGCGGGGGCGAGGAGTTCGGTGACACGTTCCAGCAGGACGGGAACGTGCACCGCGGGCCCCGATGGGCCCGGCGCCGCGGCAGGTCCCGTGCTGCTCATCGTCGACTGCCTCTCGAACGGTCCGGGGTTGCTCCGGCGATGGTGCCGCGCACCGGCGCCCTGCGGTGGGACGCGGGCTGCATGCGGTGCGAATCGGTTCCGGTGGAGCCGAGTGGGGCGGGTGGGGCTCGGTGGGCGGGCGGGCGGAAGCAGCTGGGGCGGGCGGGCGGAAGTGGAGCGCAGTGGGGGCAGAGATGGTGTGGCCGCCCCCCGCGGGGCTCCGCCTGGCGTCGGGGAAGAGCGTCAGGTGGTGCCCCGCGGGGGCGGTGGGCTTCCTCCGTGCCGATGTGGTGGGCCGTCGCAGTGCTTCGGGACCGAGCCGCGGGGAAGGCGGCTGGGGCCCGGACCGGTCGAGCCGCAGGGAAGGCGGCTCGTTCGGCGGCTGCGCAGGCCCGCATCAGCGGGCGGTGACGTGCCCTGGGATCACGACAGCGTCGGCATCCCCTCGCTCTCCATGTCGGCGTAGGCGGCCTCCTGCTCGGCCACGTAGGCCTCCCAGTTGGCGGCGTCCCAGATCTCGAAGCGGGTGTCCACGCCGACGATGACGACGTCGCGGTCCAGCCCCGCGTACTCCCGCAGGCTCGCGGGGATGGTGATGCGGCCGGTCTTGTCGGGCTCGATCTCGACCATCGACCCGAAGCTCATGCGGGCGGCCATACGGGCGCCGGAGGTGTCCGACGGCGCCATCGCGGCCATCGCGGCGCTCTGCTCGGCGACCCGGCCCATGGTCAGGCCGTAGATGCAGCGCTCCTGGCCCTTCTTGATCACCATGCCGTCGGCCACCTGGTCGCGGAAGCGGACGGGGAGGGCGAGCCGGCCCTTCTCGTCGAGCCGCAAGGGGTAGCTGCCGACGAACACCGGATCACCCCCTGCATCGGTCCTCCTGTGGGCCCCGCAGCGACCCCGACGGTCCCTGCCTCCCCACCGGGCGACACAGTAACCCACTAGCCCCCACTGGACACCACTCGACGCCGTGTCGTGACCTGCTCTCCCCACCGCCCGCCGACGTGGTCCCGCCGCAGGTCAGGCGTGCCGGACGCCTCGCGCGGCCGGGTGACGCCGGGAGCCGTTCACGAACGCCCAACGGCACGTACGGTGGAAGACGTGACGGAGGCGACACGTACCGCCGACGGAGCGGCCGGTCCCTCGGTCGACGTCGCAGCGGAAGGCGCACGGATCGTGGCGAACATCGGCCGCGTGGTGCAGGGCAAGGACGACGTGGTTCGGCTGGCGCTGGTCGTCCTGCTCGCCGAGGGCCACCTGCTGATCGAGGACGTCCCGGGCGTCGGGAAGACGACGCTGGCGAAGGCGCTCGCGGCATCCATCGACGCCAGCGTCCGGCGGATCCAGTTCACCCCCGACCTGCTCCCGAGCGACGTCACCGGCGTGGCGATCTACGACCAGGAGACCCGGGAGTTCGAGTTCAAGCCCGGGGCGATCTTCGCCAACATCGTCGTCGCCGACGAGATCAACCGGGCCTCGCCGAAGACCCAGTCCGCGCTGCTGGAGTGCATGGAGGAGCGGCAGGTCACCGTCGACGGCGTCAGCTACGAGCTCGCCCGCCCGTTCCTGGTGATGGCGACGCAGAACCCGCTGGAGATGGAGGGCACCTATCCCCTCCCCGAGGCCCAGCGCGACCGCTTCACCGCGCGGGTCTCCATGGGCTACCCCGGCCGCGACGCCGAGCTGGCGATGCTCGACGACCGGGCGACCTCCGATCCGCTCGTCGGGCTGGCCCCCGTGGCCGACGCCGCGACGGTGCGCGATCTGGTCGACGCCGTCGGCGGCCTGTTCGTGTCCGAAGGGGTGCGCCGCTACGTCGTCGCCCTGGTGGAGGCCTCCCGCCGCTCCCCGCACCTGCGGCTCGGCGCCTCGCCGCGGGCCGGCCTGCAGCTCCTGCGCGCCGCCCGCGCCTCGGCCGCCCTCTCCGGCCGCGACCACGTGCTGCCCGACGACGTCCAGGCCCTCGCCGGACCGGTGCTCTCGCACCGCCTGCTGCTCACCGCCGACGCGACCCTGGGTCGCCGCAGCGCGGAGCAGGTGGTCACGGAGCTGCTCTCCGCCGTGCCCGTCCCGCGCGGACGCTGACCCGCGGTGCCTACTGCCGGGCTCGTCCTCTCCTCGTTGACCGCCCGGGGGCGCTGCCTGGTGGGGGCCGGTGTGGCGCTGCTGCTGCTCGGCATCCTCCTGGGCGAGCAGGGCCTCGCGCAGCTGGCCGTCTTCGTCCTGGCCCTGCCGGTGATCTCCGCGCTGACCGTGGCCCGGGAGCGGTTCCGGCTCGCCTCCCGGCGCACCCTCACCCCGGCCCGCCTCCCCCGCGGCGAGACCGCCGACGTCCTGCTCGAGGTCAGCAACGCCGACACCCGCCCCGGCGGGCTGTGGGTGCTCACCGAGCAGATCCCGGCCGACCTGGGGCGCTCGAAGCGGTTCGTCGTCGACCGGCTGCCCGGCGGCGGGACGGCGACCCTCGGGTACCGCGTGCACGGCGACCGGCGCGGCCGGCACCTGCTCGGCCCGCTGCGACTGCGGCTGGTCGACCCGTTCGGCCTCGTCGAGCGCAGCGCCGTCGGCACCGACACCGCGGCCCTGCTCGTGGTCCCGCGCGTGCGCCCGCTCGGCTCCGAGGGGCCCGCCGGAGGACAGGGCAACGGCGGCGAGGGCGCACGGCGCACGATCGCCGTCCACGGCGAGGACGACGTGAGCACCCGTGAGTACCGGCACGGCGACGACCTGCGCAAGGTGCACTGGAAGGCCACGGCCCGGACCGGTGAGCTCATGGTCCGGCTGGAGGAACGCCCCTGGCGGGCCCAGGCCACCCTGCTGCTGGACACCCGCGCCCGCGCCCACCTGGTCTCCCCGCGGCACGCCCCCGTCGTCCTGCCGGGACCCGAGGGGGACGACTGCCCGCCCCCCGACAGCCTGGAGTGGCTGATCGAGGCGGCGGCCAGCATCGGGACGACGCTCGCCCGGCGCGGTGCGGTGCTCCGGGCGGTGACCGACGCGGGCGAACTCGTGCCGACCTCGGGCCGCGGCCGGCTCAGTGCCGAGGAACTCCTGGACCGGCTCGCCACGGTCGGCCCGTCCCGGGTGCCGGGCCTGCGCGCCGGCGTGGAGCAGTTGTGCCGCGCCGCCGGGGACGGCCCGGTCATCTGCCTGCTCGGTGCGGTCGGGCCGGACAACGTCGTCGAGCTCATCCGCGGGCGGTCCGGTCCCACCAGCGACGCCGCGATCCTGCTCGACATCGAGAGCTGGTCCGACCCGGGGCTCGCGCGGTCCCGGCGCGGCGCTGCCACCGCCGCGCGGGGCGTGCTGACCAGCCAGCGCGAGGACGCGGTGTCGCTGCTCCGATCGGCCGGCTGGCGGGTCGCCGTCGCCAGTGCCGACCGGTCGGTGGCCGACGTCTGGGCCACCCTGGGCGGGACCGCCGGCCTGCCGTCGGTGTCCATGGCCGCGGGTCCGCTCGGGGCGCCGGCGTGAACGCCGCCGACGTCCGGTCCGCCGGGGCGGCCGCCACCGCCACGGTCCTCGGGGCGTGCGCCCTCACGCCGGTCTTCTCTTCGGCCGCCTGGCTGCTGCCGGTCGTCGCCGTCGTCCTCGTCGTCCTCGCGGGCGGCCTGCTGCTGCGCGTCGGCGGCCCGGCGCTCTGGGCGCGGCTCACGCACGGCCGGCCGGTGCCCGGCCGGATCGCCGCCCTGGGTGTGGCCCTCGTCCCCGCCGGTCAGCTGTTCCTGGTCCTATCGCTCCTCACGGCCCGGTACTCCCCCGGAGAGGCCTTCGGCGGGGTCTTCCCCACGCGTGACAGCCTCGCCCAGCTGGCCGCGGTGCTGGCCGACGGCGGGGCCGAGCTCCGCGAGCAGGCGACGCCCGCACTGCCCCTGACCGGCCTGCTGGCGATGACGACGCTGTTCGTCGGGCTGGTCGCGGTCGTCGTCGACCTCCTCGCCGTCGCCGGGCGCCAGGCAGCGCTGGCCGGCCTCGGCCTGCTCGTCCTCTACTGCGTCCCGGTCGCCACCATCACCGGCGGCATCGGGTTCGTGGCCATCGCCGCCCCCGCCGTCGGGCTGGCCGTGTTGCTGTGGACCGATCAGCGCCGCCGGGTGGGGCCGGCCAGCCGACCGTCGGAGCCCGGGCTCGCCGCGCTGCTCGGCACCGGGACGACGGCGGCGCTGCGGATCGGCTCCGCGGCGCTGCTCAGCGGCCTCGTCGTCGGCACCGTCGTCCCCACGCTGGCCGAGGGGTCCCTGGCCACCGGCCTCGGGGGTGGCTCCGGCTCGGCCACGGGCACCGCGCTCGACCCGGTGGCCGAGCTCACCGGGCAGCTGATGCTGCCCGAGCCGATCGACCTGCTCCGCCTGGACACGACGGTGGATGACCCGGGCTACCTGCGCGCGGTCACCCTCGACGACTACGACGGCGACGTCGGCTGGACGATGAGCAACCTTGCCGGTGAGGAGTCCATCGCCGACAACGACCGGCTGGCCCCGCTCCCGCCCAGGCAGCAGGCCCGTGAGGTGACGGCCGTCATCCGGGCCATCCAGCACGACGACCGGTTCCTGCCCGTTCCCACGTCCCCCCTGACGGTGCGGATGCACGACGACGGGGAGGGCCAGTGGCGCTACGACCCCACCACCGGCACGGTCTTCGGCCGCGACGTCACCAGCGCCGGGCAGAGCTACACGGTGGTCGCCGAAGAGGCGCGGCCGGCCGCCGGGCTGCTCGCGGCCTCGCAGCCGTTGCCCCCGGACAACGGCATGCAGCTGCTCTACACCCGGTTGCCGGAACTGGACCCGCGGATCCTCGACTACGTCGCCGAGGCGACCGTCGGGGCCGTCACGCCCTACGACCGGGTCCGGGGCATCCATGCATTCCTGACCAACCGCGCCAACAACTTCCGCTACAGCCTCTCCACGGAGCCCGGCACGAGCGGCAACGACCTCGTGGACTTCCTCCGGCTGCGCCGGGGGTACTGCGAGCAGTACGCCGGGGCGATGGCGGTCATGGTGCGGGCCGCCGGGGTGCCCGCACGGGTCGCCCTGGGGTACACGCCGGGCCAGGAACAGCGTGACGGCAGCCGGCTGATCACCAGCGACGACGCCCACGCATGGGTGGAGGTCTACTTCCAGGGCCTCGGCTGGGTGCCCTTCGACCCCACACCGATCGGGACCGACCGTGCGGTGACGCTCCCGTGGGCTCCGCGGGCCGACTCCACCACCCGCACGGACGAGGGCGAGGTGCTCCCGCTGCCGTTGCCGCCGACGGCGGCCGCACCGACCCTCCGCGAGGACCGGGCCGGCGACGCCGCCTCGACGGCCGGCGAGGGGCAGGGCACCGGCGGCACGCCCTGGCCGGTGCTGGCCGGGGGCGGACTCGCGCTGGTCCTCCTCGTCGGCTTCGGGACGCCGGCCGTCGTCCGGGCGCTGCAGCGCCGACGCCGGCTCGCGGCCGGGACCGCGGGCGCCCTGTGGGACGAACTGGCGGCCACCGCCCTCGACGTGAGGGTTCCGCTGCAGGCGGCCTGGACGCCGCGACGAGCGGCCGAGGAGCTGGCGGCGGTGGTGGCCCGCGGTGGTGACCCCGACGGTCG
>NZ_SPQK01000038.1 GCF_004570875.1 Blastococcus sp. CT_GayMR16
CCGCGGTGGTGAGCGCGGTGCCGGACGCCCGCGGGCCGGTGCTGCTCGTGCCGGTGCCGAGCTCCCGGACGGCGCTGCGTACCCGCGGCCGGGACCACGTGCGGGAGCTCACCGCCGGTGCGGTGGCGGAGCTGCGGGCCGCGGGAATGCCCACGGCGGAGGCCCGGCTGCTGCAGCGGGAGGGGCAGGCTCGCGACTCCGCGGGGCTGTCGGCGGCCGCCCGCCGCGCCAACCTGGCCGGCACGTTCCGGTGGACCCGGGAGGCGGCCCCCGGATCGCTGCTGGTGCTCGTCGACGACGTCGTCACGAGTGGCGCGACCCTCACCGAGGCCGCGGCAGCACTGTCGCCGGCCGTCCGTCCGGGCGATCCGCCGGTGCTTGCGGCCGTGGTCGCCGCGACCCCGCGTCGGATCGTCGGAGCGACTTCGGGGAGCCACCTGCGGGTTGTCGCGACGTGACCCGAGAACGAGCCGGACGACCCTCCTGATCGACTGTCGGGACGGGGTGCGAGGGACTAGCGTCGAAGCGACTACACCCGTCCAACCGGGAGGTCACATGGAGATCGTGGTCCGTGGTCGTAACGTCGAGGTTCCGGAGCACTACCGCCAGCACGTCGAGGACAAGGTCGGTCAGCTCGAACGGTTCGACGGCAAGTTGAAGATGCTCCGGATGGATGTGGAGCTGTTCCACGAGAAGAATCCTCGCCAGGCAGCACACTGCCAGCGCGTGGAGATCACCCTCCGCGGCAAGGGCCCGGTCGTCCGCGCCGAGGCAGACGGCGCCGACTTCTACGCCGCGCTCGACCTCGCCACCCAGAAGCTCGACGCCCGGCTCCGCCGGGCCGCCGACCGCCGCCGCGTGCACCACGGCCGCAGGACCCCCGCCAGCGTCCGCCTCACCGGCAACACCGCCGTCGACGGCGACGTCGCCGCGGTCGGCGCCCTGGACCTGGACCGGCAGCTGGCCGCGGGGCCGCACGTCACCGATCTGGACGAACACCTGCCCGGTCGGGTCGTCCGCGAGAAGCACCATCCCGCCACCCCCATGACCGTCGACCAGGCCCTCCACGAGATGGAACTGGTCGGCCACGACTTCTTCCTGTTCCAGTGCGCCGAGACCGGTCAGCCGACCGTCGTCTACCGCCGGCACGCCTATGACTACGGCCTGATCCGCCTGACCGAGGTGGCGCAGAACGGCGCCGGCCCCGCCCACACCGCGCAGACCGCGCCGCGCGAGGCCGCCGCGCCCGCCTGATCCGGCCGGGAGGGCGCGGCATCCCGCGCCCTCCCGTACCGGCCGCTCAGTCGCCGGCCAGCCGGCCGAAGAGCACCGCGTCACGGCGGGAGCCGTCGCGGTGGTCCAGGCACGAGCGGACGGTTCCCTCCGGCGTGAACCCGGCCCGCACCGCCGTGGCCTGGGAGGCGGTGTTCCCGACGTCGACGAACAGGTGCACCCGGGGTGCGCCCAGTGCGACGCCCCAGTCCGCCAGCCCGTGCGCCGCCTCGGCGGCGTAGCCCTTCCTGCGGCCCCACGGTGCGATCGTGTAGCCGATCTCGGGCCCCAGCCGGCCACCGCGCAGGTACAGCCCGCAGGTGCCGACGAGCTCGCCGTCGGCCTCGATCACGCAGGACAGACCCAGCCCGTCCGCGCGTTCCTTCATGGCGATGTCCTCGACGAACTTCCGGGCGTCCTCGAGGGTGTACGGGACAGGGATGCCGCTGATCCAGCGCTGCGTCTCCGGGTCCTGGGAGGCGCGGTGGACGGCGTCGACGTCCGTGGGCCGGAACGGGCGCAGCACGAGCCGCTCGGTGCGCACGACCTCGGTGCGCAGGTCGACGGCGGACAGGTCGAGGGTCATGCGTTCCCCAGGATGCGGTCGACGGAGATCTCGATGGCCACCCGCGCGGGGTTCTCCCGCGGCCGCCGGTAGCGACCGGCGTAGCGCTCGACGGCGTCGGCCACGGCGGCGGGGTCGTCGCGCACCACCGCCGTCCCCTCGAGGGTGACCCAGCGGCGCCCGTCGACCTGGCACACGGCGACGAGCGGCTGCCCCTCTCGGATGTGGCGGACCTTGGCCGAGCTGCCGGAGGTGATCACGCGTGCGGTACGGGTCGCGGCGTCGTAAGTGACGCCGACGGGGACGACGTGCGGGGTGCCGTCGGGGCGCAGCGTGGTGAGCGTCGCCAGGTGCCGTTCGGCGAGGAAGGCGAGCAGTTCGGGGCCGGGGTCGGACGGGTCGCGGGCCACCGCTGCAGGCTACGGACGACGCCGCGGCCCGGCATGGGCGACCTTGCCAGGTCTGCCGCCTACGCTGGGGGTGTGGTGTTCCAGAAACTGCTCCGTGCCGGTGAAGGCAAGATCGTCCGCCGGCTCTCCAAGATCGCTGACGCGGTCGAGTCCCGCGCCGACGAGACCGGCGCGCTGACCGACGCGGAACTGCGGGCCAAGACCGACGAGTTCAAGGAGCGGTACGCCGAGGGTGAGTCCCTCGACGAGCTCCTGCCCGAGGCGTTCGCCGTCGTCCGCGAGGCGGCGACCCGCACGCTGGGCCAGCGGCACTACCGCGTGCAGCTGATGGGCGGCGCCGCGCTGCACCTGGGCCAGGTCGCCGAGATGAAGACCGGTGAGGGCAAGACCCTGACCGGTGTGCTGGCGGCCTATCTCAATGCCCTCGCCGGCGACGGCGTGCACGTGGTCACCACCAACGACTACCTGGCCGCCCGTGACGCGGAGTGGATGGGTCGGGTGCACCGGTTCCTGGGTCTCACGGTCGGCACGATCGTGTCTGGCCAGGCGCCCCCGGTGCGACGCGAGCAGTACCTGTGCGACATCACGCACGGCACGAACAACGAGTTCGGGTTCGACTACCTCCGCGACAACATGGCGTGGAGCAAGGACGACCTCGTGCAGCGCGGGCACCACTTCGCGATCGTCGACGAGGTCGATTCGATCCTCATCGACGAGGCCCGCACCCCGCTGATCATCAGTGGCCCCGCCGAGACCAGCGCCAAGTGGTACGGGGAGTTCGCCCGGATCGCGCCGCTGCTCAAGCGGGACGTCCACTACGAGGTCGAAGAGGGCAAGCGCACGGTCGCCATCACCGAGGAGGGCGTCGAGTTCGTCGAGGACCAGCTCGGCATCGACAACCTCTACGAGGCGGCCAACACCCCGCTGATCGGCTACCTCAACAACTCGCTGAAGGCCAAGGAGCTCTTCCACAAGGACCAGCAGTACATCGTCGCCAACGGCGAGGTCCTGATCGTCGACGAGTTCACCGGCCGCGTGCTGGCCGGCCGCCGCTACAACGAGGGCATGCACCAGGCCATCGAGGCCAAGGAGAAGGTGAAGATCAAGGACGAGAACCAGACTCTCGCCACGATCACCCTCCAGAACTACTTCCGGCTCTACGAGAAGCTCTCCGGGATGACCGGTACGGCCTCGACCGAGGCCGCCGAGCTGCACCAGACCTACAAGCTGGGCGTCACGCCGATCCCGACCAACCGGCCGATGGTCCGCGAGGACAAGTCCGACGTCATCTACAAGACGGAGAAGGCCAAGTTCGACTCCGTCGTCGACGACATCGCCGAGCGGCACGAGGCCGGGCAGCCGGTGCTGGCCGGTACGGCGAGCGTCGAGAAGTCCGAGGTCCTGGCCAAGTACCTGCTCAAGCGCGGGATCCCGCACGAGGTGCTGAACGCCAAGAACCACGCCCGTGAGGCGGCGATCATCGCCCAGGCCGGGCGGCTGGGTGCCGTCACCGTGGCCACCAACATGGCCGGCCGCGGTACCGACATCGTGCTGGGCGGTAACCCGGAGTTCATCGCCGACGAGCACCTGCGGGCCCGCGGCCTGTCGCCGTCGGAGACCCCGGAGGAGTACGAGGCGGCCTGGGACGAGGCGCTGGAGGAGGCCAAGACGCAGGTCAAGGCCGAGCACGAGCAGGTCGTCGAGGTGGGTGGCCTCTACGTACTGGGCACCGAGCGGCACGAGAGCCGGCGGATCGACAACCAGCTGCGCGGTCGCTCCGGCCGCCAGGGCGACCCGGGGGAGTCACGGTTCTACCTCTCCCTCGGTGACGACCTGATGCGCCGCTTCAACGGCCCGATGCTCGAGTCGATGATGACCACGCTGCGGGTTCCCGACGACCAGCCGATCGAGTCGAAGATGGTCAGCCGCGCGATCCGCTCGGCGCAGACCCAGGTGGAGCAGCAGAACTTCGAGGTCCGCAAGGACGTCCTCAAGTACGACGAGGTCCTCAACCGCCAGCGCACCGTCATCTACGACGAGCGGCGCAAGGTGCTCGAGGGTGCGGACCTGCACGTCCAGATCCAGTCGATGGTCGACGACGTCATCGGCGCCTACGTCGACGGCGCGACCGAGACCGGCTACTCCGAGGACTGGGACCTCGAGCTGCTGTGGACCGGCCTCAAGGCGCTGTACCCGGTGGGCCTGGACCGCACCGAGCTGCTCGAGCGGGTCGCCGACGGCGACCAGGCGGCGCTCTCGGCCGGGACGCTCAAGGAGGAACTGCTCGCCGACGTGCACCGCGCCTACGACGAGCGCGAGACCGGGCTCGGCTCGGACGTCATGCGGGAGCTGGAGCGGCGGGTGCTGCTCAGCGTCCTGGACCGCAAGTGGCGCGAGCATCTCTACGAGATGGACTACCTGCGGGCCGGCATCCACCTGCGCGCGATGGCCAACCGCGACCCGGTCGTGGAGTACCAGCGCGAGGGCTTCGACATGTTCAACGCGATGCTCGACGGCATCAAGGAGGAGTCCGTCGGCTTCCTGTTCAACCTCGAGGTGAAGACCAAGGAGGAGCAGGAGGCCGAGGCCAAGGCCAAGCAGGACGAGGCCGAGGCCGCCGCCCTCGCTGCCGCCCAGGAGGGGACGGCGCGGGTGCTGGCCCGCCAGGCGGCCGAAGCTGCTGCGCAGGCACCGGCTCAGGCCCAGGCTCCCGCGGCGCAGGCCCCGGCCAAGGCTCCGGCCAAGGCTCCGGCGCAGGCCAGCGCCCGCAAGGGCGGGGCCGTCAAGGCCCCCGCGGCGGCGACTCCGGTCGTCGAGGCGCCGAAGCCGTCGGGCACCGGGCCGCAGCTTGCGGTCAAGGGTCTGGACCAGCCGCGGCTGCCGGAGAACCTGCAGTACTCGGCGCCGAGCCTCGACGGCTCGGCCAAGGAGAGCGGATCGGCCAAGGCGGCGAAGACCGCCACGGTGACCGGCTCCAAGGAGCCGTCGCGCAACGCACCGTGCCCCTGCGGCTCGGGCAAGAAGTACAAGTTCTGCCATGGGGCCTCCAGCAACTGAGAAAGCACCCCGTGGTCTAGCCGATCTGCAGCGCGGTGCAGCGCCACCGGCCGTCGATGCCTTCGAGCCGGGCGGCCACCGCGTGCGCCCGGCCGTCCCGCCGGGCGATCGCGGTGATCTCGGCGACGCCGTCGACCGGTTCGTGCACGTGCACCCGTCCGACCAGCAGCGGCGTGGAGCTGGCGACGCACCAGCGGGGCCGGCGACCGCCGGACAGTGCAGCGAAGACGCCCGGTGAGGTCATCGACTGCACCTGGAGGAGGGGCCGCCGGCCGGCCAGCGCCTCGAGGGTCAGGGTGATCAGCCGGCGTCCGGTCTCCCGGGGGTCGGGCAGGTCCGTCCGGCTGGACCAGGTCGGGCCGAAGTCGTCGCGCAGGGGCGGGTACGCGGCCACGGGCCGGGGGCCCGGGCGGTGGATCGGGCGCGGGACGCCCACGCCGGGCCGGACCAGTCGGACCGGGATGCGGTCGTCGACGAGCGGCGGCTGCGGCGTCGGCACGACGACCAGCCGCAGCGGCGACGGTTCGGGCGCGTTGTCGGCGGCGGGGCGGAGCGAGGCGGTCATCGGGTTCTCCCAGGGTGGTGGCGCTGGCGGTGGACGTCGGGCTGCGGCTGCTCGCTCATGGCGGGCCCGGGGGGCGCAGCACCTGGCCGGGCAGGAGCAGGTCGGGATCGGGGCCGATCACGTCGGCGTTGGCGCTCCACCAGGCCTGCACGGCGGTGGCCACCTCGCCGTCGGTCGGGAGCCGGCCGAGCTGGCCGAGGAGCGAGTCCGCGGCGATGTGCCACAGGCAGTCGCCGCGGATGACGACGCGCTCGGCGGCGATCGGCAGGTCGGTGGACTCCGCCCCGGTGGGCCAGTCGGGCACCGGGGTGCGGGCGTCACCGGGTGCGAGTGGCCAGTCCGGGACGGCCGCCGCAGGCGCGGCGGCGGACGCCGTCGCGACGAGCCCCGGGACCGCGGTGCCGGCCAGCGGGCCGACCACGCCGAGCCCCAGCCCGAGAACCAGCGCTGCGCTCCGTCGCGCTCCCGCGGGGAGCGTGACCTGCAGGGCCCGTCGTGCCGCCCCACCCAGGACGCCCGGCAGCGCGGACGCGGCCGTGAGCGCAAGGCCCAGGGCACCCCAGGTCCAGACGACCCAGGCCAGCAGACCGGTCGCAGCCGTGATCAGGACGTCGGGCCCCTGGGTGTCCGCCGTCCGCTGGGCCGCGGTGAGGGCGCTCGTCATGGCTGGCAGCGGAGGCGTCAAGGCGGCCAGGACGACGGCGACGGCGGCCATGGCCGCCGTCGTGACCACTAGGCGACGTATCGACATCTCGACCTCCTCAGGACTGACGGATGAGCACTAAAGCAAGCAAATGCAAGCAAACGCAAGTCTTGGCATAGATCTAGGCTGAGCGGGGAGGTGGAGCGGGATGCGGTGGCAGCAGTTGTTCGCGGACCTGCAGGCGCAGTTCGAGGCCGAGGAAGGTGCGATCGAGCAGGCGGAATCCGCCTCGCGGACGCGGGCCGAGGTCGGGGCGTCGGGCCTCGCCGACCGACTGCGTGGCGCGGAGGGTTTCCCGCTCGTCCTCGGTTGTCGCGGCGCGGGCACGGTGGCCGGTGTGCTGGTCGAGGTCGGCGCCGACTGGCTGCTCGTGGAGGACGACGGCGGTCGGCCGACCCTCGTCGCGTTGGCTGCCGTCCGATCGGCCGCAGGGCTCGGGCGGCGGACCGCCGCGCCGGAGTTGATCGGAGAGGTCCGCGGACGGCTGGACCTGAGGCGCGCGCTACGTGGCCTGGCGCGCGACCGGAGCGCGGTCCAGATCGTCCTGGACGACGGGAGTGTGCTCGGCGGAACGCTCGACCGGGTCGGGGCGGACTACGTCGAGCTCGCCGAACACCCGGCGGACCTGCCCCGCCGATCGGAGGCGGTACAGGGGGTGCGGGCGGTCGTCATCGCGGGGATCGCCGTCGTCCGGACGGTGACCTCGGGCCTGGACTGAGCCCGCCGCGCCTTCAGGAGCGGGAGTCGGCGTCCTGATCGACCGCTTCCGGACTGCTGTCGGCGGCGGGCGCCGTGCCGGCGCGCGCCTCCGCGTACTTCTGCTGGATGAAGCGCTCGAGTTCGTCGACCTCGACCCGCCACTGGCCCCGGCCGCCGATCTGGATGGCGATCAGTTCCTTGCGACGGACGAGCGCGTAGGCCTGCGACCACGACACGTTGAGGATCTCCGCGACGTCATCGAGCGTCAGAAAGCGGGGCGTGGGCATCGGGTCCTCTCCGTCCGGTCCGGGTCAGTCTGTCAGCCACATCGGTGGTTCGTGGCAACCATCCACACCCGAACGTGTGGATGACGAGTGCGCTCCATCGCATGAATGACGCATCATCTGCACTCGAACGCTGCCATGCCGGCACATCGGTATGCGACACACCGGGTCGCCGGCGTCTCGGCCCGGGAAGGGGAGCTGAACCAGGTGATCGTGCTGTGACCGCGGTTCGACCTCCGGCCACCGCGGTGCCGGCTGCCGCCGAGGCGCTGCCCGGCCCGACGCCGCGACGGATCCGGCCGCCCCGATGGCTCGATCTCCGCCTCGTTCTCGGTGTGCTGCTCGTCCTGGGTTCGGTGCTCCTCGGCGCGAGGGTCGTGGGAGCCGCGGACGCCACCGTTCCCGTCTGGGCCGCCACCGGAGATCTCGCGGCCGGCACGGAGCTGACCGTCGACGACCTGCGGATCGTGGACGTCCGGCTGGGCGATGCGGCCGGCTCCTACCTGTCGGCGGGCACCGAGCCGGAGGGCAGCACCCTCTCCCGTGCGGTCCGCGCCGGGGAACTGCTGCCGCGCTCCGCGCTCGAGGAGGTCGGCGACCTGGTGCAGCTGGCTCTTCCCGTGCAGTCCGGCTACGTCCCCCCTGGCCTCGAACGGGGGCAGCTGGTCGACGTCTACGCCGTTGCCGACCCCGCGGCCGGCGCGACCGGTGTCGCCGACGGCAGCGTCACCCTGGTGGTCCGCAAGGCGCCCGTCCAGGCCATCTCCGGCCGCTCCGAAGGCGTTCTCTCCACGCCGACCACGGCGATCCAGGTCGTGGTCGCGGTGACCGCACGGGACGCACCCGACGTGCTGGGCGCGATCGCCGGCCGCCCGCTGGTCGTGGTCGTGCACGACTCGGTGGACGCCGACTCCGGCACGGCGAGTGCGGGACGGGCCCCGGCGGCGGGGCCGACCGGCTGATGGCGCTGCAGGTGTTCACGGCCGTCACGGGGGCCGCGTGGGAGTCGGCGCTCGTCGGCGCGCTCGATCGCGCCGACCACGGCGTGACCGTCGTCCGCCGGTGCGTCGACGTCTCCGAACTGCTGGCGGTGGCCGCCACGGGCACCGGCCAGGCCGCGCTGCTCTCCGCCGAACTGCGCCGCCTCGACGGCGATGCGGTCGCGCGCCTCGAGGCCGCCGGCGTCGCCGTCGTGGGGCTCGTGGAGCCCGGGGACGAGCGAGCCGCCGACCGTCTGCGTCAGCTCGGGGTGCGTCGGGTCCTGCCTGCGGACGCCGAGCCCGAGGCGATCGCGTCGGCGCTGCGTGAGGCCGTGGCCGGCGTCCCCGCACAGGGGCGGGACGTCGCTGATCCCCGGGCCGCGCTCCCGGCCCTCGGCAGGCCCGTGGAGCCGGAGGAGCGGCCCTACGGACGTGGCCGGGTGGTCGCCGTCTGGGGACCGACCGGGGCCCCGGGCCGCACCACGGTCGCCGTCGGTGTCGCCGACGAGGCGGCCCGGCTGGGGGTATCGACGCTACTGGTGGACGCCGACGTCTACGGGGGCGTCGTGGCGCAGATGCTCGGCCTGCTCGACGAGTCGCCGGGTCTCGCCGGCGCCGCCCGCTTGGCCGGCTCCGGCACCCTCGACTCCGCGGGGCTGGTCCGGCTGGCGTGGTCGGTGCGCCCGCACCTGAGGGTGCTGACCGGGCTCGCCCGCGCCGACCGGTGGCCGGAGCTGCGACCTCGCGCCGTGACGGCGGTGCTGGATGAGGCCCGTCGCCTGGCCGGGGTCACCGTCGTCGACTGCTCGTTCAGCCTCGAGGACGACGAGGAGCTCTCCTTCGACACGGCGGCCCCGCGGCGCAACGGCGCCACCCTCGCGGTGCTGGAGGGTGCGGACACGGTGCTGTGCGTCAGCGGCGCCGACCCGGTCGCGCTGCAGCGCAGCATCCGGGCGCTCGGCGAGCTGCGCGAGGTGCTGCCGGAGGTCGAGCCCGTCCTGGTGGTCAACCAGGTGCGCCGCGGTCCGGTCCCCGGTGACGCGAGAGCCGAGATCGCCTCCGCCCTGGAGCGCTTCACCGGCCGCGAGGCGCGGTTCTTCCTGCCTGCCGACCGGCGGGCCACCGACGCCGCCCTGGCTGCCGGTCGCACGCTCTCCGAGGTGGCGGCGACCTCCCCGCTGCGGGTCGCTCTCCGGGCACTGGCCGCCGAGCTGGTCGAGGTGGCCGAGCCGGTAGCCGGCCGACGCGGCCGGCGGCGTGACCGCGTGGCCGGATGACCGTCGAGGTGTCGGTGGCCTGACGCCGCCCGTAGCGTGAGCCACCCCACCCCTGAGGAGATCGATGGTCGAGCGGCTCACGAGACTGGATGCCTCGTTCCTCTATCTGGAGGAACCGGACACCCCGATGCACGTGGGGGGCGTCCTCATCCTCGAGGCACCGCCCGGGGGTGTCGACGCGCTCGCCGCGCTCGTGGAGGCGCGGCTGCCACTCGTGCCGCGGTACCGCCAGCGGGTGGCGGAGGTTCCCGGCCATCTCGCGAACCCCGTCTGGGTCGACGACCCCGACTTCGACATCGCCTACCACCTGCGGCGCAACGGGCTGCCCCGTCCGGGCACCGAGGCCCAACTGCTCGACCTCGTCTCCCGGTTGGCATCGCGGCCGCTCGACCGCACCCGTCCGCTCTGGGAGATGTACCTGGTCGAGGGCCTGTCCCGCGGCCGGGTGGCGGTCGTCACCAAGACCCACCCGGCGCTCGTCGACGGACTCAGCGCGATCGACATCGGCCAGGTGCTGCTGGACGTCGAACCCGACGCCCCTGCCCCCGAGGCCGGCACCTGGCGACCGCAGCGACCGCCGAACGGCGCCCAGTTGGTGTGGCAGGCGCTCGACGAGTACGCCCGACGCCCGTCCGCGATCGTGGACACCGCCCGGGGAGCGGTCACCGACGTCCGGTCGACGGCGGCCCGGCTGACCGGGGTGGCCGGGGGACTGCTCCGGACGGCACGGAAGACCATGCTGGCGGCACCGCACAGTCCGCTGAACTCACCCGTCGGCCGCCAGCGGCGGGTCGCGGTCGCGCGGGCCGACCTCCACGACCTCAAGACGATCCGGAAGGCGCACGGCGGCACGGTCAACGACGTGCTACTGACCGTCGTCACGGGAGCCCTGCGCGAGTGGTTGCTCTCGCGCGGAGAACCGGTCGTGGCCGGCACGTCGGTCCGGGCGCTCGTCCCGGTCTCGATGCAGGACGAGAACCCGGTCGCCGGCAACCGGGTGTCGTCCTACCTCGTCGATCTGCCGGTGGGCGAACCCAATCCGCGGGTCCGGCTGACCCGCCTCAGCTACGCGATGCGCGGAATCGCCCAGCACGGCCAGTCCGTGGGAGCGGACAGCCTGATCGCTCTCACCGGGTTCGCGCCGCCGACCCTGCACGCCCTGGGCGCACGGGCGGCGCGGGGACTGTCGCGCCGCTTGTTCAACCTCGTGGTGACCAATGTGCCCGGCCCCCAGTTCCCGCTCTACGCGGCGGGGAGTCGGATGCTGGAGGTCTTCCCGGTGGTCCCGCTGGCCCGCGGCCAGGGGTTGTCCATCGGCATGACCAGCTACGACGGGCGGGTCTACTTCGGGCTGAACGCCGACCGGGACAGTGTCGGGGACGTCGACGTCCTGGCCGATCTCATCGAGCAGGAGGTCGGTCAGCTCGTCGAGACGGCCGGCTGATCGGCGGGCCGGGTTACCGTCGCCCCTCATCGACGAAGGGAACGAGCCGGGTGCGCGTCTACCTGCCTGCCACGACGAGCGTCCTGCGGAACCTCGTGGAGGACGGCGTCCTGCCCGGACCGCACACGGTCTTCGCCGTCACGCCGCAGCTCCGCGAGTTCTACGAGCTCAGCGACGCCGACGCCGACACCGAGGAACTGGAGTACGCCGCCCTGCTCGCTGCAGCCCGGGCGAGTCTGCGGCTGGTCGACGCGGACCCGACCGCGGCTCGGCGCCGGGTCGTGATCGCGGCCGACGTGCCCGACGCCGCGGTCAGCCCGATGGACGATCCCGACACCGACCGCGGCGCTGCCCGGGTCGAGGGGGACATCCGGGTGCAGGACGTCGCCAGCGCGCACATCGACGGCGCTGACGCCGAGGACGACGTCCGCGCGGCGGTCAACGTGGTCCTCGAGGCCGACCTCGGCAGCGAGGATGCCCAGTTCCTGGTCGACCAGGCCGAAGGTCACGAGCTCGCCTGGTACGCGACGCAGGAGATCGGGCCGGCGCTGGAGCTGCTCTGACCCGCCGGCGTCGCCGGTGTGCCGGCCGGGACCCGCCGGGCGACCTGTACCCGCTCCAGGACCGCCCCCGTGACCAGCCATCCGCTGCCGGGCCGCACGGGCAGGGGTGTCCGGGGGAGCCGGATGCCCAGCAGGTCGGCGTCGCCCGGTCCCGGACACAGCAGGAGACCGCTCCGGCTGCGCCGGAGGGCGGCGACGGGTCCTTGGTAGTGCCCGGACAGCTGCCCTGCGCCCGCTGCCGCGATCAGGGCGACGCCGGCGCGGGCCCCGAGGGCAGGGAGCGCGCCGAGCGCGGCGCTCTCGGCCGGTGCGCCGACGTCGTCGGCGACGACCACCCCCGGACGTCCGGCCAGCTGCTGGATCCAGGCGCGGACAGCGGCCTCGTCGCCCGGGTCGATCCACGCCGACGGGGCGTCGGACCCGCTGGAGCCTCCTGACGGGAGTCCGACGCGCAGCACGGCGGCCCCGACGGCCGTGAGGTGCCGGGCGAAGGCGTCCAGCGCCGTCGAGCGCCCACTGCCCGGCGACCCCGACACGAGCAGACCACCGGTGCGCAGCAGGTCGACGACGAGCGGATCGCCCTCGTCACCGCCCGGTCCGACAGCGAGGGCGAGCACGCCACCGTCGACCGACTGCCCGGTGGACGACGCCGGCGACGGGAGCACGAACACCGGTTCCGCCGGCAGCTCCACGATCCGTACCGGCGGCGGGAACCGGTGGCGGGACGTCTCGACCGCGTCGAGCGCACGGGGGAGGGCGAGCTGGCACTCCAGCGCGTCCTCTCCGATGAGTGCACGTCCCGGCGTCCGCAGCTCGGGCACGGCGCGCGCGGCGATGCCGGCGACGGCGTAGTCCGCGCGGTCCGGCAGTGGCAGGACCAGCCGCTGCCGCGCGGCCGCGGCGAGTCGACCGCCGGGCACGGCCCGGTCGGCGGTCACGACGCAGGTGAGGCCGACAGCGGCTCCGTCCCGCAGGAGCCGCAGGAGCCCGGCCGATCCACGGGTGGGGTCCGCCTCGTCCAGCAGCGCGGTGAGCGCCTCCATGCCGTCGACGAGCAGCAGGAGAAGTGGATACCTGCCCGGAGCAGCGCCCGCTCGACGGGCGGCCACCTCCCGGCTGAGCCGGTCGATCAGCCGGACCGTCCGGAGGGCGTCCTCCCCGCGAACGGTCGTCCCGGCGTGCGGGAGTGCTGCGGCATCGGCGGCCAGGGAGCCGCCGCCGGACTCGATCACGTGCACGTGCAGTTCGTCGGGCCCGAAGCGGTGCACTGCCTCGCCCAGCACTGTCCGGAGCAGCGTGGTCCGTCCGCTGCGTGCGCCACCCACGGCCAGCCACGTGCCGCCCTCCTCGATGTCGAGTTCGAGGAGCCCGCGGGACTGGATGTCGGGGCGGTCGATCAGACCGACCGCCAGCCGGGTCCGGTTTTCCTGGGCCCCTCGCGGTGCGCCGTGATGCTCCTCGAGCCCGGCCGCCGGGATGGAGTCGGGCAACGGGGGGCGCCACGGCCGATGAGGGGTGGGTCGGCCGAGGGTCGCGGCGTGCGCGCTGACCGCACGGCAGAGGCGGGTCAGGTCGGTGACGTCCGGCGTGCTCTCGACGGACCGCGGAACGCCCACCGGCCAGACGCGGAGGTGCGCTTCCGGACCGGTCCCGCGGCGGGTGTCCGCGGCTCCGGCCACCCGGGCGACCTGCAGCGGAAGGGGCGCTCCGCTGCCCGAGCGCAGGTAGCCGCGGCCCGGCAGGTCCACCGGTAGATGGGCGGCGTCGGTGGTGCCGAGGACGTCGCGGGAGTCGGCCTCGTCCGTCGTGCGCAGGCAGATCCGCAGTGTGCAGTTCGCCCGGATCTCGGGGGAGACCACCCCGCTGGGCCGCTGCGTGGCCAGGACGAGGTGCACACCCAGGGACCGGCCCCGCTGGGCGATGGAGATCAGGCCCGGCACGAACGTCGGCAGTTCCTCGGCCAGCGTCGCGAACTCGTCCACCACGATCACGAGTCGTGCGAGTGCGACGTCATCGGGCAACGCCGCGATGTCCGGCGCGTCGTGCGCGATGAGGATCTGCTCGCGCCGGGTCAGCTCGGCGCCCAGGGACCGCAGGGCGCGAGCCGTGGTCTGGCCGTCGAGGTCGGTGACCAGACCGACGGTGTGCGGCAGCGTGGCCGCCTCGGCGAAGGCGGCACCGCCCTTGTAGTCGACCAGCAGGAAGGAGCAGCGGTCGGGCGGATGCTGCATCGCCAGGCCGGCGATCAGTGTCTGCAGCAGCTCGGACTTCCCGGATCCGGTGGTGCCCGCCACGAGGGCGTGCGGGCCTTCGCGGCACAGGTCGACCTGCAGGGGCCCCTGGGCCGTCCGCCCGAGCGTGGCCACCAGCCGGTCGCGCGCGGTGTCCCAGTGCCCGTCGATCCGTCCGGACGCGTCCAGGGTCAGCCCCGCGGAGGGCAGGTCGAGCAGCCGGACACGCCGGGGGAGCGCGTTGCCGGAGCGGACCGGCGCCAGACCGGCCAGGTCGCGGGCGAACTCCGCTGCCGTAGCCCGGGGGAACCGGTCCACGCGCACGTCCGCACGGTCGGCGACACCCTCCCGGCTCAGTACCGCCACGTCCCCCGTCTCCCCGGAGAGGCGCAGCACGGCATCGACCGGCACCGGGACGTCCTCGACGGAGTCCACCGCGGCCACGGTGAGGACTCCGGCGTCGCGTGCAACGCGGAGCGTGGCCGCGATGCGCGCGTCCAGTGGCCGGTCGACCACGACGACGAGCCAGCCGGACGCCGACACCGGCCCTGGATGGCCGGCCCGGTCGCCGGACACTGCGCGACGCCGCGCGGTCAGCGTGGTCAGCCACGCATTCAGGTGCTCGTCGCCCTCGTGGCCGGTTGCATCGGTCGGACGGACGTGCACCGCGCCCGGATCGAGATGGGGGAGCCACCGGGCCCACTCCCAGTCGTGCAGTCGGGTGGCATCGGTGAGCAGGAGCAGCTCGACCTCCCCCGGGGCGTGGAGTGCGGTCACCTGGGCGACGACGGTGGTGAGCACCCCGAGGGCGCGTTCGCGCGGGCCCACCACGGCCAGCCCCCCGCCCGTCCGGAGGTCGACGGCGACCGGCAGGTGCGCGGCGGTCGCGCGGACGCGGGTCCCGTCGGGCTGGACGCGGGTCACCCTGGTGGCGCCGGGGCCACACCCGACGCGGACGGTGAGCGCGTCGGCGTCGCCGCGGGCC
>NZ_SPQK01000039.1 GCF_004570875.1 Blastococcus sp. CT_GayMR16
GGCGGCCATGGCGAGAGGGAAACGCCCGGTCTCATTCCGAACCCGGAAGCTAAGCCTCTCAGCGCCGATGGTACTGCCCTGGAGACGGGGTGGGAGAGTAGGACGCCGCCGGACAACCATTACCGAACGGGGGTCAGAGCCACGTGCTCTGGCCCCCGTTCGCGTTGTTATGTCCGGCTGATGCTGTCAGCGACTTGCTGAACGTGCGCGCCGCCAATCGAAGAGGTACCAACAAATCATGACTACTCCGCGACGCGGTCCTGGTGGACCCCGCGGCGGCCGCGGTTCCGGAGACGGCCGCGGCGCCGGCAACCCGAGGGGCTCAGGTGCCCCTCGGAGTGGATCGGCATCGCGCGGAGGCCCCGCCGGAGCCGGTGACCGCCGTCCTCGTCCGCAGGGCGAGGGCGATGCGTCGCGAGGCGGCCGTTCCAGCGGCTCCCGTGACGAAACGGCCGGCTGGCAGGACCGCCGCCCCCAGGGTGGCCGTCCGCAACGTCCGAGCACCCCGCGCACCGGGGACCGTCCGCAGTGGCAGGACCGCCGTCCGCAGGGCGACCGGCCGACCGGTGACCGCCCGCAGTGGCAGGACCGCCGCCCCCAGGGCGACCGGCCGACCGGCGACCGTCCCCAGCGTTCTGGGGCCCCGCGCGCGGGCGGCAGTAGCTGGCAGGACCGCCGCCCCCAGGGCGACCGCCCGACTGGGGACCGTCCGCAGTGGCAGGACCGCCGTCCCCAGGGGGACCGGCCTGCCGGCGACCGACCGCAGCGTTCCGGCCCTCCGCGCGCCGGCGGCAGCAACTGGCAGGACCGCCGTCCCCAGGGCGAGCGGCCTGCCGGCGACCGACCGCAGCGTTCCGGCGCTCCGCGCGCCGGCGGCAGCAACTGGCAGGACCGCCGTCCCCAGGGCGACCGCCCGACCGGCGACCGCCCGCAGTGGCAGGACCGCCGTCCTCAGGGCGACCGGCCTGCCGGCGACCGACCGCAGCGTTCCGGCTCTCCGCGCGCCGGCGGCAGTAGCTGGCAGGACCGCCGTCCGCAGGGTGAGCGGCCGACCGGGGACCGCCCGCAGTGGCAGGACCGCCGTCCTCAGGGCGACCGGCCTGCCGGCGACCGACCGCAGCGTTCCGGCCCTCCGCGCGCCGGCGGCAGCAACTGGCAGGACCGCCGTCCCCAGGGTGAGCGGCCGACCGGCGACCGCCCGCAGTGGCAGGACCGCACGCCTTCGGGGGACCGTCCGATGGGCGATCGCCCCAGCCCCAGGGGTCAGTGGGGCGACCGTCGGCCTCAGGGGGACCGCCCGACCGGGGATCGACCGAAGTGGCAGGACCGGAAGCCCCAGGGTGACCGCCCCCAGCGTTCCGGCGGGCCCCGCAGCGTCGGCGGCAGCTGGCAGGACCGTCGCCCGTCCGGCGATCGTCAGGGCCGCCCTGGCGCCGACCGCGAGGACCGGCGTCCGCCGTTGCCGCCCGGACCCGAGATCCCGGACTGGGTCGACGCTCGCGAGCTGGATCCGTCGGTCCGCGGCGCCCTGCGGGGACTCGACCCCCGCAACGCCGATCGGGTCGCCGCCCACCTGGTGGCTGCGGGGACCCTCGTCGACGAGGACCCCGAGGCTGCCCTCGCACACGCCCGGGCCGCTCGTGACCGAGCGTCCCGTGTTGCGGCCGTCCGCGAGGCGGTCGGGGTCGCGGCGTACCACGCCGGTGACTTCGCCGAGGCTGCTCGGGAGATCCGCGCGTACCGCCGGATGAGTGGCGATCAGGGATACCGCGCCGTCCTCGCTGACTGCGAGCGAGCCCTGGGACGAGCGGACGTTGCCCTGCGTCTGGTCGCCGAGGCGCTCGCCGACAACCCCGACGCCGGCGAGGCCCTCGAGCTGCGCATCGTGGAATCCGGCGCGCGCCTGGACCTCGGGGAGGACGCGGCAGCGCGTCTCGTGCTCGAGAGCGCCCTGGGCGGCCGGCCCGACCCGTCCACCCTCGACGCGACGGACGCGGCGCGCGTGCGGCTCGCGTCGGCCTACGCGGACATCCTGCAGTCCCAGGGCGAGGAGGAGCTGGCCGCGGCGTGGCTGACCGCCGTCGCCGCCGCCGACCCCGAGGACCTCACAGGCGCGGTCGACCGTCTCGGGATCGAGTTCATCGATCTCGAGGACGGTCTCGAGGACGACGTCGATGCCGCTGTCGAGGCTGAGCCTCAGGTGGAGGTCGAGAGCGAGAACGGCACGTCTGACCACCCCGGAGGTCCGGAGATCGTCGAGGAGCTCCCCGAGGATGCCCATGGCCTGGGCGCGAGCTTCGACGACGAGGTCGAGGCCGAGGTCGCCGAACTGCTCGGCGAGATCGACCCGCCGACGGACACGCCCTCCGACGACACGGACGACGCACAGCACTGACCTCTGACCATCGTCGGCGGCCCGTCCACACCCCGCATCGTCGTCCACAGATGAGATCGGGGTCTGGGCCGGGAGCGGGCCGGACAGCAGGCTCGCTGCATGAGCGTGGCTGTGATCGACCGAAACGACGTGGTCCTGCGGGGCCGGGTCTCTGCTCCGGCGGAGATCCGGACTCTGCCCAGCGGTGACAACCTGCTGACCTTCCGGCTGGTCGTGCGCCGGCCGGTGCCGCGGGCGCGCGGGCAGTCGGTCGACGTGCTGTCCTGCATCACCTACGACCGGGCGCTGCAGCGCCGCATGGCGCTGTGGCAACCCGGTGACGTCGTCGAGGTGGAGGGTGCGTTGCAGCGCCGGTTCTGGCGGACGGGCACCGGCACCGCGTCGGTCTGCGAGGTGAACTGCCGCAGGGGGCGGAAGGTGCCGCGTTCTGCGGGCAGCTCCGAGGAGCGCAGCGCGTGACGGCGCTGCGGCTGGTCAGTCGGCCAGCGGCCGGAGGACCAGTCCTGTCCGCGGCTTCGGGACGAACAGGGTCGACTTCCGGGGCATCCGCGCCCCGGCGCGAGCGACCGCGGCAACATCCTCCGGGGAGGGCGCCCGCAGCAGAAGCGCCACACCGCCCCGCTCGGCCGCGGTGCGGACCGCGTCCTCGGCGGTGTGGGCTATGAGCACAGACTCGGGATCGTCGCGGCGCTGCCACAGCCCGGCGAGGAGCCCGTGGTGGGCGAGAACGACGTCGAGGTGGCGCCAGGCGGGCGGCGCCTCGGAGGGCACCGTGGCGAGCACGCTCTCGGACGGATGGGTGAGCTGGAAGAGCCGGTGCCCGTCGGTGACGAGGAATCCGGACTCGTCCGTGGTCGCGAGCCAGCGGTCGATCGCGGCCACGACCGCGATCTGGTCACCGTCGCCGACCGGCAGGGCGGCCACGCGGAACGCGCCGTGAGCGGCCGTCAGTGCGTCGTCCAAAGCCAGGTCGGGGACGACGCGGTGGATCGGCGCCACGCGCAGGCCGCCAGGACCCATGGGGGTCACCAGCGCCAGCACGGCGTCGCTACCCTCGCGAGGCGGTTCGGCGCGCGAGTTCGCCCGGGCTGCGGCGAAGCGATGGTGTCCGTCGGCGATGACCGCACCGGTCGACCGGAGCGCCGCCGTCACCTGGGACAGCGTGGCGGGGTTGGTCACCCGCCACAGGCGGTGGGCGACGCCGTCGGAGTCCCGCAGTTCGAGCGTCGGGTCGCCGCGCCGGGCGGCCTCGGTGAGGGCGGCGACCGTCGGCTCCGGGTCGTGGGCCAGGACGATGGGCTCCAGGTCGGTGTCCGTCGCCGCGAGCAGGGCGCGACGGCCCTCGACCGCGCCGGGGTAGGTGTCCTCGTGCGGCAGGACAGCCGCCGACCCGACGGGTGGGAGAGCGACCGCGCCTACCCACCCCACCGTCGCGGGAGCGCCATCGGGGGGCTGCAGTTCATAGAGCCACAGCGCGAGTTCGTCGTCGCGGTCGAGAACGCCGTCGTCCTGCCAGCTGCTCAGCATCACGGCTGCCTGGTGTGCCGGATCCCCGTTGGCTGCACTGCCCCCGTCCGCAGGGCGAGGGAGGATGAGCCGCACGATGTTGTGCGGGTCGGCGTGGGCCAGCCGGTCACGGCTGGTGGGGGTCACCAGGTCGTAGGCTGGCGAGCTCACCCGGGCGAGGTGCTCGGGGTTCCGCTGCCGGTAGGTCAGGGCCCGGAAGGGCCGGATCTCCAGCCCCGACGCCGCCAGCGATCGGGACTCCGACGACATGGGCACGACAATGATCGTAGGAGCGTGCTGCTCCATGACGCCGACGAGGCGGTGGTCGGCTCGGCCGGAGAGGGAGGACGGGTGCCGGAGGACAGCTCTCCCGAAGGTGGCGTCTACGAGTGGTACCGCCGCGGGCTCGATCTGCTCGGGAACGGCGATCCGGCGGCGGCGGCCATCCTGCTCAGCCGTGCCGCCGAGGCTGAACCCGGGTCCCGAAGCATCCTCGAGGCTCTCGCCCGTGCGCACTACGACGCCGGACGGTACGAGGCCGCCATGGACACCTTCACCGGTTTGATCGCCCGGAACCCCACCGATGACTACGCCCATTTCGGTCTCGGCCTTGCAGCGAGCAAGGCCGGCCAGCTCAGGCTGGCCGCAGAGCATCTCGCCCTTGCGGTGGCGATGCGGCCGGACCTCGGGCACTACGCGCGGGCCCTTCGAGGGGTCCGCGCCCGACGCGCGACGGAGTCCGCATGACCCCATCCGAACCACTCGCTGCAGGCAGTGCTGCCCCGCCGAGCGACGTCTACGACGTGGCGCTGCTCGACCTGGACGGCGTGGTGTACGTCGGACCGGAGGCGGTGCCCGGGGTTCCCGACGCCCTGGCCGCCGCCCGAACGGCCGGCATGCGGCTGGGCTTCGTCACCAACAACGCCGCCCGAACACCCGACGAGGTCGCCCACCACCTGACGGAGCTGGGCGTGCCGGCCGCCGCCGATGACGTGATCACCAGCTCCCAAGCGGCCGCGACCGTCGTCGCCGGACTGCTGGCGCCCGGGGCGCGGGTCCTTCCCGTGGGCGGCCCCGGTGTCGCCGCCGCGCTGACCGCCGCCGGGCTGGTCGTCGTGGACCGGGCCGAGGACGAGCCGGCTGCGGTCGTGCAGGGCTACGGCCCCGGGGTCGGCTGGGTCCAGCTGGCCGAGGCGATCGTGGCCATCCGCAACGGCGCACGGCACGTCGCGACCAACCTCGACGCGACGATCCCCTCTCCCCGCGGCCCGCTCCCGGGCAACGGGGCGATGGTCCGGGTCGTCACCGACGTCACCGGCCAGGCGCCCCTCGTGACCGGAAAGCCCGATCCGGCGATGCACGCCGAATGCGTCCGCCGGACGGGTGCGCGACGCCCGCTCGTCGTGGGCGACCGGCTGGACACCGACATCGAGGGAGCCCGTCGTGCCGGGGCCGCCAGCCTGCTGGTCTTCTCCGGGGTGACCGACCCCGCCACCCTCCTCGCCGCCCGGCCCGACCACCGGCCGGACCTGCTCTCCGCCGATGCCGCCGGTCTGCTGACACCGCATCCCGCCGTCGTCGCCGAAGGGCAGGGACGTCGCTGCAGGAGCTGGACGGCCCGCCCTGCCGAGGCGGACGACGTCCTGGTCCTCGAGGCGGACGGGCCGGAGGACGAGGGGGACGGTGACGAGCTGGACGGCCTGCGGGCGCTCTGCGTCGCGCACTGGGCCCGGCACCCGGCGGACGGTGCCCCGGCGCGGATCGTCCCGCGCGGGGAGCGGGCCGCCGCCGGGCTCGAGCGATGGGGCCTGGTGCCCGACGGCACCGCGGCCTGAGGCTCAGAGGATCTTGCGCAGCCTCAGCAGGTCCCGAAGGCCCGCCTCCAGCTTGACCTTCCCGGTCGCCCAGGCGCTGCCGAAGTGCAGGCGGCCGTCGGTCAGGGCGATCAGGTCGTCACTGCTCATCGTGAGGCGGATGTCGGCCTTGGGAACTGAGTCCTCAGCAGGGACTACGTGCAGGTCGCGCACCGATCCGGAGCTCAGCCGCCCGAGCACGACCTGCTCGAGGTCGGTCAGCCGGCAGGACAGGCTGCGGTCCAGCCCGGCCGCGGCCGGATGCGCCGCAATGTCCCCGAGGATCCCCTTCAGGGCCGTCAAGCACTCGTCCATCGTCGCCACGCGGGCCGGCCTCCCAGATGTGGATCGTCGAACAGGGTCCGGCGACGTTATCGCTCCGGCTGCGGTCACCCGTGCCCGTCCCCGGCGGCCGGTAACCTCCCACCATGACCGAGCAGAGCCCGACGCGACCTGTTCCGGGTCCGCCGCTGCCTGTCGCCGCACCGCCGCCGGCGGACGTCCCCCCGCCCCCGGAGCCCAGTGGCACGGGGGAGGACCGCTTCGCCGACCTGGACGAGCAGCCGGTCGCCGAGCACGTCGCTGTCTTCGAAGCCGAGCACTCCCGGCTCCAGCGGGAGCTCGGCACGATCGACCAGCTCTGATGGCGCGACGCAGCCGACTCGACGCGGAGCTCGTGCGGCGGGGCCTGGCCCGATCACGTGAGCACGCCGTCGCCCTCATCGCCGAGGGGCGGGTCGCCGTCGCCGGGGCCGCCGCCACCAAGCCGGCGACCGGTGTCGAGGCAGGCACACCGGTCGTCGTGCGGACGGACCCCGACCAGCCCAGCTGGGTCTCCCGCGGCGCGCACAAGCTGCTGGGGGCGCTGGATGCCTTCCCGGTGGTCGTGGAGGGGCGTCGGGCCCTGGATGCGGGCGCCTCGACCGGTGGCTTCACCGAGGTCCTGCTCAGCAAGGGCGCATCCGAGGTCGTCGCCGTCGACGTCGGCTACGGCGAGCTGGCCTGGAGCCTGCGGACCGACGACCGGGTCCGGGTGCAGGAGCGCACCAACGTCCGCACCCTGACGCCCGAGGCGATCGACGGGACCGTCGGCCTGGTGGTCGCCGACCTGTCCTTCATCTCGCTGCGCCTGGTGCTCCCCGCCCTGACCGCCTGTGCCCGGGAGGACGCCGACCTGCTGCCGATGGTCAAGCCGCAGTTCGAGGTCGGCCGGGAGCGACTCGGCGCCGGGGGAGTGGTCCGCGACCCGGAGCACCGGGTGCAGGCCGTGCTCGAGGTCGCCCGGTCCGCGGCGTCCCTCGGCTGGGGGACCGCGGGGGTGGTGGCGAGCCCGCTGCCCGGACCGGCTGGCAACGTGGAGTTCTTCCTGTGGCTGCGCCGCGACGCCGGTGCCCCGCAGGAGGACCAGGTCCGACGAGCAGTGAAGGAGGGGCCGCAGTGACCGAGGGCGCGAACCCGGAGCAGGACGAGCCTCGCCGCGTCCTGCTCACGGTGCACACCGGCCGGCGGGACATCGTCGAGCTGGCCCGCACCTCGGCCGCACGGCTGACCGCCGGCGGGATCGTCGTCCGGTTGCTGGAGGACGAGGCCCCCGACCTCGACATCCCCGACGCCGAGGTCGTGCCCGCCGATGCCGACGCCGCCCGAGGCGCGGAGATCGTGATGGTCTTCGGCGGCGACGGCACGTTCCTGCGTGCCGCCGAACTGGCCCGTTACACCGACGCCGCACTGATGGGCGTGAACCTCGGCCGGGTCGGCTTCCTGGCCGAGACCGAGCCGGAGGCCGTCGAGGAGACGCTGATCGCGATCGAGCGCTGCGAGTACTCGGTCGAGGAGCGCCTGGCCCTCGAGGTCGACGTCCTCGACGCCCACGGGACGGTCACCGGCGGCACGTGGGCCCTGAACGAGGTCTCGGTCGAGAAGGCCGAGCGCTCCCGCGTACTCGACGTCGTCCTCGCCATCGATGGCCGGCCGCTGACCAGCTTCGGCTGCGACGGCGTCCTCTGCGCCACCCCCACCGGCTCGACGGCCTACGCCTTCTCCGCCGGCGGGCCGGTGGTCTGGCCCGATGTCGAGGCGCTGCTACTCGTGCCGAGCAACGCGCACGCACTCTTCGCCCGCCCCCTGGTGACCTCCCCGAACTCCGTCCTCACCGTGGCCGTGCCGGCTGACGGCAACCGGGCCCGGGTCTCGGCCGACGGACGGCGCCTGGTCGAGATCCCGGACGGCGGACGGGTCGACGTCCGGCGGGCGGAGCGCCCCGTGCGCATCGCGCGCGTGCACGCGGCGACCTTCGGTGACCGGCTGGTGGCCAAGTTCGGGCTGCCCGTCCGCGGCTTCCGCGACGCCCGTCACCACGCCGGACCGGGGCACGAGCTGTTCACCAGCCGCACCGTCCTGGGCAGGGACATCGTCACCGGCGACGGCCACGTCCTGCGCGCAGGGGAGGGGAGCGGTGCCAGCGCCGACGACGACGCCTGACCTCCGGCCCGCCCCGGCGCCCGACGAGCCGGGGACGCACGGACGGCTGACCGAGCTGCGCATCCGCGGCCTGGGCTCGATCGACGACGTCACCCTGGAACTGGGCAGCGGCCTCACCGTCGTCACGGGCGAGACCGGCGCCGGCAAGACGATGGTCGTGACCGGACTGACGCTGCTCTTCGGCGGCCGCGCCGACCCCGGTCGGGTCCGTGCCGCCGGTCGCGCGGGGGTGGAGGGCCGCCTGGTCCTGCCCGCGGACTCTCCGGCATGGGAGCGCGCCGCCGATGCCGGCGCCGACCCCGACGAGGACGGCAGCCTGATCCTCGCCCGCACGGTGAGCGCCGAGGGCCGGTCCCGGGCCTTCCTCGGCGGCCGCAGTGTCCCCGTGGGCGTCGTCGCCGAGCTCGCCGAAGGGCTCCTTGCGGTGCACGGCCAGTCCGACCAGCTGCGACTGTCGCGGCCGGCGGAGCAGCGCCGGGCGCTCGACCGCTACGCCGGCGCCGCACACCTGGAGCTGCTCGACCGTTACCGCCTCGCCTACCAGCGCTGGCGTGAGCTCGCCGCCGATCTCGAGCGCCGCCGCAGCCAGGCGCGTGAGCTCGCCCAGGCCGCCGACGTCCTGCGGCACGGGCTGGACGAGATCGAGGCCGTCGCGCCGGAGCCGGGGGAGGATGCCGACCTCGACACCCAGGCCAAGCGGCTCAGCGACGCCGACGCGCTTCGTGCCGCCGCTGACGAGGCGCGGGCGTCGCTCGTCGGTGACGTCACCGGCGACCTCGGCGGCGACGACCTCCCGCAGGACGCGACGGCCGCACTGTCCATCGCGCAGCGGGCGCTCGCCGCCTCCGACGACCCCGCACTCGTCCTTCTCGCGCAGGACGTGGCCGACGCCGTCGCCGTCGTCTCCGACGTCGCCGCGCAGCTGGCCGGCTACGTCGCGGACCTGGACGCCGACCCCGGCCGCCTCGCCGAGGTCCTGGACCGGCGAGCGGTCATCACCGCGCTGGTCCGCAAGTACGCCGGAGCAGGCGAGGGACTGGCGGGCGTCCTCGCCTGGGCCGAGGACGCCGCCCACAAGCTGTCCCAGCTCGACGTCTCCGACGAGGCACTCGAGGCGCTGGCGGCCGCCCGGGACACCGCGCGGGCCGAGGTCGACGAGCTGGGGGCGCAGGTGTCGGCCGGCCGCCGAGCCGCCGCGGACGGCTTCGCCGCGGAGGTCGGCGCCGAGCTGGCCGGCCTGGCCATGAAGAGCGCGACGGTCTCGTTCTCCGTCGACAGCCACCCCGACGACCCGGGCGCCGAGGGCATCGACGAGGTCGCCCTGCTGCTCGCCGCCCACCCCGGCGCCCCGGCGCGGCCGGTGCACAAGGGCGCCTCCGGCGGTGAGCTGTCCCGGGTCATGCTGGCGATCGAGGTCGTCTTCGCGGGCGCCGACCCCGTGCCGGTCATGGTCTTCGACGAGGTGGACGCCGGCGTCGGCGGTCAGGCGGCCGGCGAGATCGGCCGGCGGCTGGCGCGGCTGGCCCGCAGGCACCAGGTCGTCGTCGTCACGCACCTCGCGCAGGTCGCGGCCTTCGCCGACACCCACATCGTCGTCGACAAGACCCCCGACACCGGCGCCGGGGTCACCGCCACGGACATCCGCGCGGTGGACAGCGAGGACCGCGTGCGGGAGCTGGCGCGGATGCTCTCCGGCCTCACCGACAGCGACACGGGCCAGGCGCACGCTCGCGAACTCCTGACCGTCGCCGCCGAGGCCAGGCGCTGACCCGGGGACGAGTGTGGCGCGTGCCACGTACGAGTGATGCCGCGCGTGGTCGTTCCGGTACCGGGGTAGGTGGCCGTCGTGAGCTGCTTCTCCTCCGCCGACGAATCGGCGCACTACGGATTCTCGGTCTGCATGCTGCTCGAGCAGTACCGCTCCCAGTTGAACTGGGAGACCGACGGCGTCGTCGAGCTCGGCACCGGGGACGCCACGGCGATCGGCGAGGTCGTCAACGCGCTGCCCGCGCTCCGCGTCCGTGGATTCGACATCAGCGCACCGTCGGTCGAGACGGCCCGCGCCAACATCGCCGCGCGGGGCATCGCCGACCGCTACACCGTCGAGCTCGGCGACTTCTTCGACCAGGCCGACTCCGCCGGTGGCCCGCCGGTGTCGACGGTCATCTCCAACCCGCCCTACATCCCGGCCCCCGACCGCGACATCCTGATGCCGGAACTCTGGGGCGGTGTCCACGGCAACGACCTCGTGCTCCAGCTCCTCAAGGCGGGCTACGACAATGTCATCGCCGCCGTGGCGAGCTACTCCGACCCGGAGGCGACGGTGCGCACGGCCGAGGACCACGGCTACCGCGTCGCCAACTTCCTGGCGATGGGCCTGGACTTCGGCCCGTACAGCAACGAGCCCAAGGTCCGCCGCCAGATCGAGCGGATCTGCGCCCAGGGCCGCGGCTGGGCCGGTACGGACGGCTACATGGTCGCCGTCGCCCTCTTCACCCGGAACCCCGACGTCCCCGGCGACCGCGCCGACCAGCTCCTCCGCAGCCTGCAGATCAGGGTCTGAGTCGGCCGGGACTCATCTCCGCTTCGCGTAGCCGGCGAGCCCGAACTGCAGCAGCGAGAGGCCGCGCCGGCCCTGCCGCAGCAGTTCGGCGGTGAGCTCCGAGCCCCCGACCCCGTCGAGGACCCGGTCCCGGGCCAGCTCCAGCAGCGAGGCGTACAGCCCGAGGACGGCGTGCGCGGCCAGCCACGGCTCGACCTGCCCCGGCCGCGCCCCGGTCTCCTCCGCGATCAGGCCGGCGAGGGAGTTCGTCAGCTCTCCCAGGATCTCCCGCTCGCGCACCTGCAGGACGCGGCTGCCCCGGATGACGCGCGCCATCTGCGCGACGCCCTCGGCCGCCTCGGGGGAGCCGAGCATGCCGATGGCCGACACGACGAAGCTCCCAGCCGCGGCGGACACCGACTCCCCGGACGGCCGGCGACGGACGGCGTCCAGCAGCGCCGCGCGCATCGGCGGGTCGGCGTCGAAGACCAGCCCCTCCTTGACCGGGAAGTGGTTGAAGACCGTCTTCTCGACCACCCCGGCGCGCTTCGCGATCTCCATGACGCTCACGGCGTCGAACCCGCGCTCGGCGAACAGCTCGGCGGCGGCGTCGACGATGCTGGCCCGGGTCTCCTGGCGGCGCAGCTCCCGCCGGCCGGGGCCACGTTCGGCACGCCCCCGGCGACGGCCCTTTCCTGCTGGTTGCGTCTCGACCGGCGCCGGCGACGCGGCAGGTTCGGCGCGGACAGCGGGGACCGCCCGGATCACTGCTCCCGTCGACGGACTCGCGGCAGGGCCTCGCGCCGGGGCCGCGGATGCGGTCTCCCCGGCGGACGACTGCCCAGGTAGGGGTGCGGTTCGGGGCAGGGCGTGGGCCACTCCAGTCACATCCGCAACGCTAGTCACGAGCAGGTAACGGTCCCGCTCGGGCACCGGAGGCCGCGATGCGGGCGTGTCGCTGCTCCCGTGGTGTCGGACACGGTGAGTAACTGACAGGTCGCGATTGCGCGTCGGACGGCGGGGCCCTCAGGAGGGCGTGAAACGATGCGGGCCATGCGCATCGGCACCCTTCGGCGCGGCCGGACCGAGGACGCGGGGCCCGGCGTCGGCGGCACCGCCCGCCTGGACCGTCGCACGAAGAACCTGACCAAGCGGCTGCGCCCCGGCGACATCGCCGTCATCGACCATGTCGACATCGACCGCGTGAGCGCCGACGCGCTGGTCGGCTGCAAGGTGGCCGGGGTCGTCAACGCCGCGCCGAGCATCTCCGGGCGCTATCCCAACCTCGGTCCCGAGATCCTGCTGGCCGCCGGCATCCCGCTGCTGGACGACGTCGGCCGCGAGGTGTTCTCCCGCCTGAAGGAGGGCACCCACGTCCGGCTCGACGGCGCCCAGCTGCTCGCCGACGACGGCACGGTGCTCGCCGAGGGCATCGCCCAGGACGACGAGACCGTCTCCGCCGCGATGGCCGAGGCGAAGGCGGGCCTGTCGGTCCAGCTCGAGGCGTTCGCGGCCAACACGATGGAGTACATGAAGCGGGAGCGCGCGCTCCTGCTCGACGGCGTCGGCGTGCCCGACGTCGTCACGCAGATCGAGGGCCGGCACGTGCTGGTCGTGGTCCGCGGCTACGACTACAAGGAGGACCTGGCGGCCCTCCGCCCCTACATCCGGGACTACCGCCCGGTCCTGATCGGCGTCGACGGCGGGGCCGACGCGCTCCGCGAGGCCGGCTACCAGCCGGACATGATCGTCGGAGACATGGACTCCGTCAGCGACGACTCGCTCACCTGCGGCGCCGAGGTGGTCGTGCACGCCTATGCCGACGGCCGCGCTCCCGGGCTCGCCCGGGTGCAGGACCTCGGGGTCGAGGCGATCACCTTCCCCGCCTCGGCCACCAGCGAGGACATCGCGATGCTCCTGGCGGACGAGAAGGGCGCCCGCCTCATCGTCGCCGTCGGCACCCACGCCACCCTGGTCGAGTTCCTGGACAAGGGCCGCGGGGGCATGGCCTCCACCTTCCTCACCCGGCTACGGCTGGGGGGCAAGCTCGTCGACGCGAAGGGCGTGAGCCGCCTCTACCGCAGCCGCATCTCGACGGCCGCGCTCGTGGTCCTCGTCCTCGCCGCCTTCATCGCCATCGGCTCGGCCATCGCCGTGTCCGCGGCCGGGCAGGTCTACCTCGACCTCCTGCTCGACCAATGGAACAGCTTCCTGTTCTGGTTGGAGAACCTCTTCTCGTGATCGACTTCCGCTATCACCTGGTCTCGCTGATCGCCGTCTTCCTGGCCGTCGCACTGGGCATCGTCATCGGCACCACCGCGCTCAACGAGCCGATCCTGGCCGACATCAAGAACCAGGTCAGCGACCTCGAGCAGGACAAGCGCTCGCTCGAGGACCGGACCCAGAACCTCCAGGCCCAGCTGGACACCTCCGACGCCTTCGAGGAGGCCGTCGCACCCGCGCTCGTCGACGGCACCCTCACCAGCAGCCGGGTCCTCCTCGTCGTCACCAACGAGGACGTCGCACCCGAGACGGTCGACCAGGTCACGACACTGATCGGGGACGCCGGTGGCACCGTGAGCGGGACGCTGACCCTTCAGCCGGAGTACAGCGACCCCTCGACGGCGACGAGCCTGCAGAACTACGTCACCGGCTCGGGCCTGCCCAGCGGCGTCCAGCTCCCGGCGGTCGACGACGCCGGTCAGCTGGTCGGCTCGCTGCTCGCCCAGGTGCTGATGATCCCGCCGGCCGGCGTCGCGCCGGACGCGGCCGCCGTCTCCTCGGTCATGGCCGGGCTCACCGCACTAGACGTGCTCACCCCCGAAGGCGACTCCATCGCCCCCGCGGACTACGCCGTCGTCCTCACCGCCGGTGCCTTCTCCGGCGAGGACGCTGCCGAGCGCAACGACACGGTCGCCGACCTCGTGACGGCCCTCGACACCGCCGGGTCCGGTGCGGTGGTGGCCGGGGATGCCGCCTCGGCAGGAGAGAACGGCCTCGTCGGCCTGTTCCGCTCCGACACCACGCTCTCGGCGGCCGTCTCCACCGTCGACAACGTCGACACCGCCGCCGGGCGCATCAGCACCGTCCTGGCGCTGGGACGCGAGGGCGAAGGCACCTCCGGGAAGTACGGCACCGGGGAGGACACCCAGCCGGTCCCGCCGGTGCCCGCCGCGACGCCATGACGGCGGCGCGCAACGCACGGCTGGGCCTGGCCGGGGCCCTGGCCGCCCGCGCGGCCC
>NZ_SPQK01000003.1 GCF_004570875.1 Blastococcus sp. CT_GayMR16
TGCGGTCGCCGACCTGACCCGGGGCGGGCTCCCCGGGGTCTCCTGGCCCGCCGCGGTCGGCCTGGCCGTTGTGGCGGCGCTCCTCCTTGTCGCCGCCGACCGCGGCCTCGGCCGCCTGGACGCGGGCTCGCTGCGGGCCTCCGGAGCCGCGGCCTCCTTCGCGTCGGCGTCGGTGTTCTCCCTGGACACCCGAGACCTCGGGCGGGCGCTGTCGGCCGGACCGCGCCGGCCTCGAGGCCGCGGGCGCAGGCTCGCCCTCGTCCGACGGCCGTGGCAGGCCGTGGCGGCGGCCGACCTCCTGCTGCTGGCCCGCAGTCCGTGGCAGTGCGGCCAGCTCGTCGTCGCCACGGCGGTACCCGTCCTGGCCGCCCGCACCGACGGGCTCGACCGGCTTCCCGCCGCGGCCACCGTCGGCCTGCTACTCGGCTGGCTGGCCGCCGCCGTCACGGTCGGGCACCCCAGCCGCTTCGCGCACGCCGCCCCCGCCATCGACCGCCTCCTGCCGCTGTCGTCGGGGCAGGTCGTCGCCGCGCGCTGCGTGGCGCCCGTCCTCGTGCTGACCGGCGTGTGCGGGCTCAGCGGGCTGCTCGTCGGGCTCGGCAGCCCCGATCCCCTCGCCTGGGCAGCGCTCGCCCTGGGCGCCGTACCGGCGTGGACGGCGGCAGCCCTCCGCGGCGCCTACCGACCCGAGCTGGACTGGTCGGGTCCGGTCGTCGCCACACCCATGGGCGTCCTCCCGGCCGGAATCGTCGCCACGCTCGTGCAGGGCGCCGACATCGGCCTCGTGGGCACGGTCCCGATCGTCGTGGTGCTGCTCACCGGCGTCGACCCGTCACCGGTGGCCATCGCCGTCCAGTTCGCCTGGGCGCTGGCTCTCGCAGCCGCCGCGCTGACCCACCTCGGGCGGCGACGGTCCAGGTGACCTCCGTTTGACACCCTGACATCGGACGGTGTCACATGGGCGGGTGCCGGTCTCCTTCGATGTCACGGCCACCGACGGCCTGAAGGTCCTCGGGACCCTCGGCTTCTTCGTACCGGCCGCGATCCTCATCGCGCTGGTCGTCTTCGCGGTGGTCCGCGACCGCCGGCTCAATGCCCGCGAGGAGGCGGAGGAGGCGCAGCGCGCCGCGATGGAGCGGGAGGAGATCCCTACTCCTCCCCCAGCCGACTGAGCACCGACTCGATCGCCTGCTCGACCGCCGAGGCCATCTCCGTCCGGAAGGCCGCCAGCAGTGCCTGCGCCGCGGCCGGCTGGAGCCGGGAGACGGTGTCCTGGACCCGTTGCAGCTGATCGGGCGGGGCACCGGCGTCGACGAACGCCTGCAGACCGCTCCCGAGGAACATCCGCACGTAGGTCTGGGCGATCTCGCGCACGTGCTCGTTGACCCGCGTCTGGGCGTCGATCAGGTCGTCCGGCGGCACGCCCAACGCCACGACCTGCAGCCCGGCGGTGAGCAGTGCGGGATCCAGGACACGCAACTCCCCTTCGCCGAGGCGCTCGACCAGGCCGAGGCCGACGAGCCGGTCGACCAGGTCGGGGTCCTCCGGGACACCCGCGCGGGCGGCGAGCTCCGCGCCGGTCAGGTCCTCCGGCTCCGGCGGCAGCCAGGGCGCCAGCAGGGCCCGGTGCAGGGCGAGTGTCGCCGAACTGGCCGTCGGCGGCGCCGAAGCGAGCGTGCGCTCGATCATCGCCAGCGAGTACCCCTCGGCGAGCATCTCGCGGACCAGGAGCAGCCGGGCGACGTGCTCCCGGCCGTAGTAGCCGGTCCGGCCCACCATGCGCGGCGCAGGCAGCAGCCCCCGCGCCGAGTAGGCGCGCACATTGCGCACGGTCACCCCGACCCGGGCGGCGAGTTCGTCGACCGTCAGCTCGCGATCGGCGTCCTCGCCGGGTAGCTCAGGCTCGGCCGACGTGGTCACCACCACTCCCTAGGCATCGTGACCCCACGGTAAACCGCTCGTTCTATGTGTCAGTTGGCGATGTCACGGTGATGGGTGTTCCATGTCCGGCATGGCCAGAGGGGGTTCCGTGCTGCTCGCTGCTGACACACGTCCTGCCGGAGGCGCCGCGATCGGCGAGGTGATCCTGGCGTCCGCGATCGGCCTCGGCCTGACCGCGGTGCTGCTGGGCCTCGTCTTCCTGCACCGCACCCGCCGGTCCCAGCTCCTGACGCGGGTCGGCACCCGGCTCGGCAAGGCCACCGGGGTGCCGCCCTGGGTCGCGCTCCCCACGGTGCTGACGACGCTCTCGCTGCTCGTCGCCCTGCTCGGGATGCTCTGGGACATCTCGCTGCACATCGGTGTCGGCCGGGACGAGGGGCCGCTGGCCAATCCCGCGCACTACCTGATCCTCTTCGGCCTCTTCGGGGTCTTCGCCGGCGGGATCTTCGCCTGCGCCATGCCGCTGGACGAGAAGCCCGGCCCGGCCGCGATCCACTTCATCCGCGGCTGGGACGTGCCCGTCGGCGGCGTCCTGCTCACCGGCGCCGGCTTCTACGCACTGCTGGGCTTCCCGCTCGACGACGTCTGGCACCGGCTCTTCGGCCAGGACGTCACCCTCTGGGGCCCGACGCACCTGATGCTCATCACCGGCGCCGGGCTGTCGATCATCGGCCTGCTGATCCTCGAGCAGGAAGGCCACGGCGGGCTGTCCACCGACGACGGAGACCGCAAGGTCGGCAGCATCACGCGCTTCGTCCGGCAGGCGTCGGCCATGGGCGGCCTGCTGCTCGGGCTGTCGGTGTTCCAGGGCGAGTACGACTTCGACGTCCCGCAGTTCCGGCTGGTCCTCGAGCCGTTCATGATCGCTGCGGCCGCGGGCATGGCGCTGGTGGCTGCCCGGCTGTTCATCGGCCGCGGGGGCGCACTCGCCGCGACCGCATTCTTCCTGGTCATCCGCGGTGGCATCGCGCTGATCGTCGGCCCCGGCTTCGGTGAGATCGTGCCGATGTTCCCGCTCTATCTCGGCTCCGCGATCGTCGTGGAAGCGCTCGCGCTGGTGCTGCCGCTGGCACGTCGGCCGCTGGTGTTCGGGGCGGTCGCCGGGGTGGCGATCGGCACGGTCGGGCACGCGACCGAGTGGGGCTGGACGCATCTCACGCAGACCCTGTCGTGGGGCAGCGACATCCTGGTCGAGGGCACGCTCATGGCGATCGCGGGCGGCGTGGCGGGCGGGCTGCTCGGCTCCCTCCTCGCCACGGGGCTGCGCCGGCGGCTGCCGCGCCCCGCCGTCGCGCGCACCGTCCTCCTCGGCGCCCTGGTCGTGCTGACCGCCTGCGTCACCAACGGCCTGCTGGCCACGGTGCCCGACGACGTCGAGGCCACCCTCGGCATCGAGGATGTCCAGGACGACCCGCGGACGGCGAACATCACCGTCCAGCTGGAGCCGGCGGACGCGCTCGACGACCCGTCCTGGGTGCAGATCACCTCCTGGCAGGGGCAGGGCCTGGTGGTCGACGCCCTCGAGCGGACGGGCGAGGGGCAGTACCGCACGACCCGGCCGATCCCGATCCACGACGACTGGAAGGCGCTGCTGCGCATCCACGACGGCCGGATGCTCAGCGCCGTCCCGATCTACCTGCCGGCCGACGAGGCCATCCCGGCGGAGGCGATGACGGCCGACGACGGCGTGACCCGCGCCGCCATCCCCGAGATCGAGATCCTGCAGCGGGAGCTGAAGTCCTCGGGCGGGGGCCTGTGGCTGCTGGCCAACCTCGTCGTCCTGGCCTGCACGCTGGCGCTGATCGCCGCGATCTCCTGGGGCGTGGCGCGCTACTCCCGGCGGGCCGCCGTCCGTGAGCCCTTCCCGGACGCGCCGGCCGACGAGCCGGACACGACCCGAGCGGACAGTGGGCTCGGCGCCCGCTGACCCCGCACGCCCTCATCCCTGGAGTTCCCTCCCGTGACCGTTCGTCCCTCCCGGTTCCCTGCTGCCCTAGGCCTCGCTCTGGCTGTCGCGCTGACGGGCTGCGCCGGTACCGCCGCGCCGGACGAGGTCGGCAGTTCGTCGTCGGCGGCGGCGAGCACGTCCGCAGCGGCGTCGGCGTCCACCGCGGCCGCGACCCCGGCGGGGCAGCGGATCGAGGTGCAGGTGAGCGGCGGTGGGGCCAGCGGGGACACCGGCCGCGTGCCGGTCGCGGTGGGCGAGCACGTCACCCTGGTCATCACCAGCGACGCCGCCGACGAGGTGCACGTGCACGGCTACGACCTGGAGGCCGAGCTGTCTCCCGGGCAGCCGGCCGAGCTCGCGTTCGACGCGACCATCCGCGGGGTCTTCGAGGTGGAGCTGCACGAGGCGGGCACGCTGCTGCTCTCCCTCCAGGTCGGGTAGGTGGAGCTCCTCGCCCACGGGGTCGGGTCCCGCACGGACCTCCCCATCCCGCTCGGGCTGGCGCTCTACGGCGCCGGTGCCGCGATCCTGCTCAGCTTCGTGGTGCTGCTGCTCTTCTGGCGGCAACCCAAGCTGGACCGGCCCTCGTCGGGGCTCCCCGTCCCGGCCGCGATGCAGCGGCTCCTGGACAGCACCGCGGTGCGCCGGGGTCTGCAGGCGGCCGCGCTGGCGGTCACCGTCCTCCTCACCGCCGTGGCCGTCGCCGGACCGGCCGAGACGGCCCGCAATCTCGCGCCGTGGGTGCTGTACGTGACGTTCTGGGTGGGCCTGGTGCCGGCCAGCCTGCTGCTCGGGCCGGTCTGGCGGGTGATCAATCCCCTGCGGTTGGTGCACCGCGGGCTACGCGTCGTGCTCCCGGCCGCACCGGGCGCGGGGCGCCTCCCGGAACTCGGGCTCTGGCCCGCGACGGCGTCCCTGCTGGTCTTCCTGTGGCTCGAGCTCGTCTACCCCGACCGCGCCGAGCCCAGCACGGTCGCGGTCTTCCTCATCGGCTACGCCGTCGTGCACGTGGGGCTGGCCCTGTGGTTCGGCGAGGACTGGTTCGCCGCCGGAGACGGGTTCGAGGTCTACTCCACGGTGATCGCCCGGCTCTCGCCGTGGGGACGGCGGGACGACGGGCGCCTGGTGCTGCGCAACCCGCTGGTCAACGCGACGCTGGCCCCGGTCGACCGCGGACTGGCTGCCGTCGTCGTCGTCCTGCTCGGCTCGACGGCCTTCGACGGACTCTCCCGGACCGTGTTCTGGCAGACCGGGCCCGGGGCGGCGAACGACAGCCTGTCCGGCACCGTGGGCCTGTTGGTGATGATCGGGGTGGTGGCCGGGCTCTACGTGCTCGGCGCCCGGCTGTCGGGGCGGCTGGCCGGTCAACCCGAGGGCATCCAGCCCCGGCGCTATGCGGGCACGGTCATCCCGATCGCGCTCGGCTACACCGTCGCGCACTACTTCAGCCTGTTCCTGCTCGACGGGCAGACCACCTGGATCCTGGCGAGCAACCCGTTCGGCCTGGTCGCCGTCGACCTGTTCGGCACCTACGGCAACGTCGTCGACCTGACGGCGGTCGGCTCCGACGCGATCGCGCTCGTGCAGGTCGGCGCGATCGTCACCGGCCACGTCGTGGGCGTCACCCTCGCGCACGAGCGCGCGCTGCTGTCGGCCCGGCGTGCCCGCGCCTCCGACCAGCTGCCGCTGGTGATCGTCATGGTGCTGTTCACCGTCGGCGGGCTCGGTCTGCTCTTCGGTTTCTGACCGCTCACCTGCGCAGATCTCCCCCCGCACGGGTGACGCGCCCCGCATTCGGCTACAGGTCGGGACGCCGGAGGCCGATGGGGAGGGAGCCCTCACCGGCGCCATCGGGGTCCGCTACCCCGCCCGAGCGGAAGGACCGCTCCCATGATCGCTGTGACCTGCCGCAACGGTGAGCACTTCACGGTCGACCCCCTGCAGATCGAGCGGGTGGAGACCGATCCCGACACCGTCGTCCACCTCGTCGACGGCACCAAGTACGTGGTCGACCAGACCTTCGACGACCTGCTGCGCACCATCTCCGACCACCGGGCGACCGTGCTCGTCGCGCAGAAGCAGCTCGCCGGCGGGACAGCGGAGATCGCCGACCACGCCGCTCGTGCCGCGCTCTTCGTCGAACGACGGGCACGCAGCCGCGACACCGAGTCCTCCCCCGTCCCGGCCACCGCGGGCGACGACGAGGACTGACCGGTGATACCGGCAACGTTCGTCGGCATGGCCCTGGCCCTGGGGTCGCTGATCGCGATGATGCTGCTGGAGGGCTCCAGCCCCCTGGCCGTCGTCCTGCTGCCGCCGCTGGTGCTCGTCTTCGGCGCCACCTTCGGCGCCGCGGTGGCCGGATCGGCCATGGCCGACCTGCGCAAGCTGGGCTCGTGGTTCCGGATGGCCTTCGGCCCCGACGGCGGGTCGACGACCGGCTCGCTCATCGCCCAGCTCGTCGAGCTGGCAACGATGGCCCGCAAGGAGGGCATGCTCCCGCTGGAGAACCGGGCCCGCACCGTCGAGGACCCGTTCCTGCGCCGCGGTCTGCAGCTGGCGATCGACGCCGTCCCCATGGAGCAGGTCCGGCACGTGCTGGAACGCGAGATCGAGGCCACCCGGTCCGATGACCTCGTGGCGGCACGCTTCTTCGCCAAGATGGGCGGCTACGCGCCGACCATCGGCATCATCGGGACCGTCGTGGGCCTGGTGCAGGTGCTCAAGAGCCTCCAGGACCCGACCGTGCTCGGCCCGCTCGTCGCCAGCGCCTTCGTCGCGACCCTGTGGGGCGTGCTGTCGGCCAACTTCATCTGGCTGCCGATCAGCGTGAAGATCCGCCGGAACGCCGATCTCCGCGCGGCCGAGATGGAGCTCGTGCTCGAGGGGGTCTGCGAGATCCTCGCCGGCACCAACCCGCGCGCCCTGCGGCAGAAGCTGCAGGCCATGCTGCCGCCGAGCGAGGCCCAGCTCTCCGCCGCCTGACGGATGGGTGTGCCGGCTACTCCGGCGGCTCTGCCGCGGACAGGACCCGGTCGTAGAGCAGCGCGGCAAGGATGCCGCCGAGCGTCGGCGCCACCAGGTAGAGCCAGAGCGGAGCCAGCTCACCGGCCAGGATGTTCGGACCGAACGCGCGAGCCGGGTTGACCGCGCCGCCCGTCAGTGGTCCGGCCACGAAGATCGCCGCGGACAGGGCGAAGCCGACGGCGATCGGCGCGACGCCCCCCACGGCCCGCTCGTCGGTGGCGACCGAGACGACCACGAGCACAAGCACGAACGTCACCAGGGCCTCCACGACGAACGCCTGCGCCATGGAGACACCGGGCGCGGGGTGGGTGGCGCCGAGCGCCCCCTCGCTCCGCGCCCTCCCGCCGTAGCTGACCCAGGTGGCCAGCGCACCGACCAGCCCACCGGCCAGCTGGGCCCCGACGTAGATCGCCGCCGCGGACCAGGGGAACCGGCGGGTCACGGCCAGGCCGATGGTCACGGCAGGGTTGAGATGGCAGCCCGACACGTGTCCGAAGGCGGCCACCAGCGCGACGAGCGCCAGGCCGAAGGCCAGCACGATGGCGAGCGTGTCGTAGACCGTCTCGCCTCGGACGGCGCCGGCGACGGCCGCGCTGGTGCCGACGTAGACGAGCACCGCGGTGCCGACCAGTTCGGCGACCGCCGCGCGGACCGGACGCCGCCCGACCTGGCTGCCGTACAGCCCCGCGGATGTGGAACCCCTGACCGAGCCGCGTGCATCCATCCCGTACAGCCCCCCGTGACCGCGCCGCGGGGCCCGTGACCCACGTGCGCCCGCCCATACCCAGGGGACGGCCGGCCACTCCGACTCTTCGTCGGACGGATTCAGTCGTCCTCGTCGTCCTTGTTGTTGCCGTTGCCGTTCCCGTTGTTGCCGTTGCCGTTGCCGTTGCCGTTGTTGCCGTTGCCGTTGTTGCCGTTGCCCCCGGTGCCGGCGCCCGTGCCGGTGTCCACCGGGGCCGGGATCACGACGGGCGGGACGGCGTAGGACACGGTGACGACGGTCCCCGGCGCGAGCTCCCCCTCGGGGCCGACGGCCGTGACCAGTCCGGCGGCGACGTCGCCCGTGTCCACCGGCGCGAGCTGGACCTGCAGGCCCCGGCCGACGAGCTCGGCCTGCACCTCCGCGACCGGCCGTCCGATGAAGCCGCCCGCCGCCACCGGGATCGTGGGCGGCGGCGCCGGGGCCGACGTCGTCGTCCCGGGAGCTGTCGTGCCCGACGGCGATCCGGCCTCCGACGGCGTCCTGGATCCCGTCTGCAGGAGGGCGACGACCACCGCCAGCACCACCAGGGCGGCGAGAGCCCCGAGCAGCACCGGCGACGGCCGGCGGAACCGCCGAGCCGGGGACGACGCCGGCGTGCGCCCGAGCGGCACCGGCGGGAGCGGCAGGACCGCGGTGCCGTGCGTGCCGGTCCGGCCGATCGGTGCGGTGCCACCGGTGAGGGTCACGGCGTCCGCCGCCGCCCGGAGGGCGGCGCCGTCGGGATAGCGCGCGGCCGGGTCCTTGGCCATGGCCCGGTGGACCAGTTCGCGCATCGCCGCGGGGACGCCCGACGGCAACGGCTCGGGTTCCTCACGGATCTGCTTGAGCGCGATCTGGACGGAGTTCTCGCCCTCGAAGGCCCGCCGTCCGGCCAGGCACTCGTAGGCCACCGTCCCGAGGGCATACACGTCGCTGGCCGGGGTCGCCTTGCCGCCCTCGGCCTGCTCCGGGGACAGGTAGTGCGCGGTGCCGATCACTTGACCGGTTCCGGTCAGCGGCACGCTGGACGCCGACCAGGCGATCCCGAAGTCGGTGATCTTGACGACGCCGTCGGTGCCCATGAGCACGTTGCCCGGCTTGACGTCGCGGTGGACCACACCGGCGGCGTGTGCGGCGCCCAGGGCGGCGGAGGTCTGCCGCACGATGTCGAGCGTCCGCGCGGCGTCGAGCGCCCCCACGCGCTCCAGCAGGGCGGAGAGCGCTTCGCCCTCGACCAGCTCCATGACGAGGTAGGCGAGCTGCTCGCCGTCCTCCACGAGCTCGCCGTAGTCGAAGACCGAGGCGATGTTGGGATGGTGCAGCGCGGCGGTGTGCTGGGCCTCGGCGCGGAACCGGGCCCGGAACGTGGCGTCGCCGGTGAACTCGCTGCGCAGGACCTTCACCGCGACCGGACGCTCGAGCAGCGTGTCGCGGGCGCGCCAGACGCGGCCCATCCCCCCGCTGGCCAGCACGACGAGCAGCTCGTACCGGTTGCCGAGCAGGCCACCTCGCGCTTCCACCCGGCCCCCCATCAGCAACAGCTGCCCTCGCCCGTGCGGGGCCGACCTGTCCAGGTTGCCAGGTCGGGACGGTCGTAACCCCCGATGGCCGTCCGGCAGCCCCGTTCGGGTGAGTGGCGCTAGACGACGACCGAGAGCGCCAGGACCGACAATAGGCCGACGACGGAGATGATCGTCTCCATCACCGACCAGCTCTTGATCGTCTGGCCGACGGTCATCCCGAAGTACTCCTTGACCAGCCAGAAACCGGCGTCGTTCACGTGGGAGAAGAACAGCGACCCGGAGCCGATGGCCAGGGCGAGCAGCGCGACGGTGTTCGCGTCGAGACCGCCCGCGAGCGGCGCCACGATGCCCGCGGCCGTGATGGTGGCGACGGTGGCCGACCCGGTGGCCAGCCGGATGCCGACGGCGACCAACCAGCCCAGGACCAGCGCGTTGAGGTTGAGGTCCTCCGCGGCGCGGCCCACGAGGTCGCCGACCCCGGCGTCGATCAGCACCTGCTTGAAGCCGCCGCCGGCCGCGACGATCAGCAGGATGCCGGCGATGGCCGGCAGCGAGCCGCCGACGGTCGAGGAGATCTTCTCCCGGCCGAAGCCGACGGCCGTGCCGAGGGTGAACATCGCCAGGATGACGCCGGCCAGCAGCGCGATCACCGGGGTGCCGATCAGGTCGAGCGTGGACCGCAGCCCGCTGTCCTCGTCGAGAGTCAGCTCGCCGATGGCGCGCAGCAGCATCAGCAGGACCGGCAGCAGGATCGTGAAGATCGTCGCGCCGAGGTTCGGGAGCCGACGCGGGGGCGCCTCGACGGAGGTGGCGGTGGCGGTCGCCGAGGCGCGCTGCTCGGTCTCGGTGGGGGTGCCGAGATCGGTGCCGGTGCGCGCCGTCCCGCCGTCCGGGCCGTCGGCCGGGCCGGCTCCCCCCAGGCGTGCGGGGATCGGCAGGTCCAGCCGGCGGCTGATCCAGGAGCCGAACACCGGTCCGGCGAGGACGACGCACGGGATCGCGGCGATCAGGCCGAAGAGGAGGGTGCGGCCCAGGTCCGCGCCCAGGGCGTCGATGGCGACCAGCGGACCGGGATGCGGCGGCACGAGACCGTGCAGGACCGACAGGCCGGCCAGTGCGGGGATGCCGACGGCGAGCACCGGCAGTTGCGTGCGCCGGGCGACGAGCAGGACGATCGGGACGAGCAGGACGACGCCCACCTCGAAGAACAGCGGGATGCCGATCAGGGCGGCGACCCCGGCCATCGCCCACGGGAGCCGCCGGGTCGACACGTGGTCGACGAAGGCGGTGACCACCCGGTCCGCGCCGCCGGACTCGGCCAGCAGGCCACCGATCATGGCGCCGAGCGCGATCAGCAGCCCCACGCTGCCGACGGTCGCGCCGACCCCGGTGGTGAAGCTGGTGATCGTGTCCGACACCCCCAGGCCGGCGACGGCACCCAGCAACAGCGAGCCGAGGATGAGCGCCAGGAACGGGTGCACCTTCAGCCACGTGATCAGCAGGACGACGGCGGCGATGCCCAGCACCGCGGCGAGCACCAGCCGGAAGTCGCTGGCCCCCTCGGCGGCGGCGAGAACGGTCATGACGAGGCCTCCTGGGCACTGAGGTGGAGGCCGCGTTCGTCGTCGAGCGCGGCGAGGAGTTCGGTGGCCACGGACGGCGGTGACCCGGCGCCGGAGATCGCCGCCCCCGGTTCGTCGTCCGCCAGTGGCTCGAGGGTGGCCAGCTGGCTGTCGAGCAGCGACGGCGGCATGTAGTGCCCGGTGCGGTGCTCGACCCGCTCGCGGATCAGCTCCGGATCGGCCGTCACGTGCGCGAACCACACCGACGGGTGGCCGTCGCGGAGCAGGTCGCGGTAGCTGCGCTTGAGCGCCGAGCAGGTGACGACGACGGAGCGGCCCGCGCGCTCGTGCGACCCGATCCAGTCGGCCAGGCTCCGGAGCCACGGCCAGCGGTCCTCGTCGTCCAGCGGGTGCCCGGCCCGCATCTTCTCGACGTTGGCGGGCGGGTGGAAGTCGTCGCCCTCGGCGAACTCCCAGCCGAGGCGGTCGACGAGGGTCGCAGCGACGGTCGACTTGCCCGAGCCGGAGACCCCCATGACGACGATGGTCGTGGTCGGAGGGCCGTCGGCAGCCATGCGTCGGACCGTACGTCCGGCCGCTGACCGGCACAAACCGGTGCGGCTGCCTGCGATCTGCGCAACAACCGGGGCGAAGCGTGTCCACGCCGGGGGGATGGGCCCCACAATGGCGGACAAGACCCGGCACACCCACGAGGAGTTGCCATGTCCGAGAGCCAGTCCGCCGCCGACGGCGCCCCTGCGGGCTCGCTCGGGGAGCCCACCGTCGGCTCCCTGATGCGAGCCCCCACGACGACGGTGGAACCGGACTCCCACGTCGCCTCGGCCGCCTACCTGATGAAGCGCTCGCACGACAGCGCGCTGGTGGTCACCGCCGATCTCGACGGGCGACTCCCGATCGCCGTCATCACCGATGCCGATGTCAGCCAGGCGGTGGCCGACGGACGCGACCTGAACGACACCCGCATCAACCAGCTGCACCTGGGCCGCCCGACCGTCATCCACCCGGGCATGTCGGTGGCCGAGGCAGCCGAACGGATGCTGGAGCAGTCGGTCATGCACCTACCGGTCGTCGACGACGGGCGGCTGGTCGGCCTCGTCGACATGGCGGCGGTCTGCCGGGCCCTGCTCAGGAAGGACTGGGCGGCCTAGTCCCGCGGGGCGCGCGCCCGTCCTGGTGGTCTCTTGCGCGATTGCACACCCTCGTGCGCCGATGCAACAGCGCGAGAGCAGGGGAAACAGCGCAAGAGCGGAGGGCTCAACCGTTCACCGGTGCCGGGGCAGGACGACGCGCGCACGCGTGACGCCGTCCTCGGAGGTGAGCGTGAGGCTGCCCTTGTGCCGCTGGGCGACCACCGCGAGCGACGTCGCGAGGCCGAGGCCCGTGCCCTGACCGATCGGTTTCGTCGTGTAGAAGGCGTCGAACGCCTTCGCCAGCACCTCGGGGGGCACCGTCGGGCCGGTGTTCTCGACGTCCACCGTGACGGCGTCGGGCTCGCCCCGGGTCCGCACGGTGACCTCGCCGTCGGAACCGGCTGCGGCCAGCGCGTTGTCCAGCAGGTTGGTCCAGACCATGGCCAGGTCCGCGGGCCAGCCCTCGACGACCTGTGGCCGGGGGTCGAAGTCGCGGACGACCCGCACGCCGGGCGGCACCTTGTGCCGCACCAGGACGAGCGCCTGCTCGAGGCCGGCATGGACGTCGACGGCGCTCAGCGACTGGTCGGCGGCGTAGGCGAGCGGGCGGACCCCGGACACGATCTTCGACAGGTAGTCCGCGCCGGCGGACACCTCCTCCAGGAGCGCCCGGATCTCCTGGGAGCGGACCAGGTCGCGCACGACCTGGCCGGGCTCACCGGCGTACAGGCCGGCCAGCGTCCGGACCAGGTCGTCGGGATCGACGCCGAGACGGACGAGCCCGGGCGCCACGCTCCAGCCGCCGTCGACGCCGGCGTCGGCCAGCGCCCGCGCGACGGCGGCTTCGGCGTCCGCCCGGGCGAGCGGGTCGTCCGGTACCGGCACCTGTCCCACCAGCGGCTGGAGCGGGCTGACCGGGCCGTCGTCCTCGGCGAGCAGGACTCGCAGCCGCGCGGCGCCACGCTGCACGGCCGACGCCGGGTTGTTCACCTCGTGCAGCAGGCCGGCGGCGAGCGCACCCAGGGCGGCCATCCGCTCCTGCTGGCGGAGCAGGCCCTCCTCCCGGTCCAGCCGGCGGGACGTCGCGGTGAGCAGTGCCCGCGCCGACGGGGGGTGGGCGAGCAGCCGGTCCAGGGCCTCCGCCCCGATGCGCTGCACCCGGGCCGGGCCGCGGGCCCGCACGGTGGCCGACCGCGGGCGGCCGTGGGCGACGCCGAGCTCACCGATCAGGTCACCGGGGCCGCACACGTTGAGCAGCAGGTCGGCGCCGACGGCGTGCCGGCTGATCTCCAGCTCGCCCTCGGTGACGACGTACATGGCGTCCGGCGGCGAACCCTCGCTCATCAGCACCTCGCCCGGCGCGAGTGCCACGCTTCTGCTGTGGGCGGCGAGCGCGGCGACGTCGGCTTGAGGGAGTTCGGCGAACAGCCGCGACCCGCGCAGCGCGGCTGCGACATCCAGGTCCGGCGCCGCCGTCACCGACCAGCCAGCCGCTCGTGGGCGAAGCGCACCGCCATCGCGCCCTCCCCCACGGCGGACGCGATGCGCTTCACCGAACCGTGCCGGACGTCGCCCGCGGCGAACACACCGGGCACGGAGGTCTCCAGCGGCAGCGGCGGCACCGTCAGCGGCCAGTCCGGCGGCGGCAGGCCGAGGTCGCCGCCGGTCAGGACGAAGCCCTTGTCGTCACGGCGGACGACGCCCTCGAGCCAGCTCGTGCGGGGCGCCTGCCCGACGAACACGAACAGCGCGTCGGCGGCGACCTCCTGCTCGTCGGTGCCGTTCGAGCGCAGCCGCAGGCCCTCCAGCCGACGGGCACCGAGGGCGCCGGCGACCTCGGTCCGGTACTCGACGGAGATCTTCTCCGAGGCCTCGATCCGGTCGATCAGGTAGCTCGACATGGTGCTCGTCAGGTCGGGTCCGCGGACCAGCACCGTCACCGACGCGGCGAACTGCGACATGAAGATGGCGGCCTGTCCGGCCGAGTTGCCGCCGCCGACGACGAAGACCCGGCCGCCGGCGTGGTCGACACCCTCCGCGCGGCTGGCCGCGTAGTAGACCCCCATCCCGGTGAGCGGGGCGGCCCCGGGCACGTCGAGCGTCCGGTAGTTGACGCCCGAGGCGATCAGCAGCGTCGAGGCGCTCACCTCGCTGCCATCGGACAGCCGGATCACCGTGTACGGGTCCTCCCGGCGCAGTCCCGCCACCTCCGTCGGCACGAGGATCTCCGCCCCGAACCGGATCGCCTGCTCGCGGGCCCGCAGCGTCAGGTCCGCGCCGGAGAGCCCGACCGGGAAGCCGAGGTAGTTCTCGATCTTGCTCGTCGTGCCCGCCTGCCCGCCTGGTGCGTTGCACTCCAGGACCAGGGTGGCCAGGCCCTCCGAGGCCCCGTAGACCCCGGCCGCCAGGCCCGCCGGGCCGGCACCGACCACCACCAGGTCGTAGGCCGACCGCACGGCGCGCACCTGCAGCCCGATCCGCTCCGCGACCGTGTGCAGGTCGGGGTCGACGAGCACCTCGCCGTCGTCGGTCACCAGGACCGGCAGGGTCCCGGCGTCGGTCCCGGCGGCATCGAGCAGGACGCGGGCCTGCGGATCGGCCTCGACGTCGAGCCACTTGTAGGGCACCAGGTTGCGGGCCAGGAACTCGCGGACCGCGTGGCTGCTGGGCGACCAGCGGTCGCCGACGACGCGGAGGTTCGCCGTTGGCGCGGGACGCCGCCAGGTCTCGAGCAGGTCGTCGAGCACCGGGTAGAGCCGCTCGTCCGGCGGGTCCCAGGGCTTGAGCAGGTAGTGATGGACGTCGGCGTCGTTGATCGCCCGGATCGCGGCGTCGGTGTCGGCGTAGGCGGTCAGCAGCACCCGCTTGGCGTCGGGATACAGCTCACGGGAGGCCGCCAGGAACTCGGTGCCGCTCATGCCGGGCATCCGCTGGTCGACCAGCAGGAGGGCGACGGTGTCCTCGCGCAGCCGCAGCCGGCGGAGGAGGTCGAGCGCCTGGTCCCCCGAGGACGCGGTGATGACCTGGTAGTGCTCGGCGTATCGATCCCGCAGATCGCGCTCCACGGCGGCCAGCACCGGTGCGTCGTCGTCCACGGCCATCAGGACCGGTCGGCTCATCGCTCTCCCCAGGATGCCGTCGCCGGCGGAAACGAGACAGGCCGGAACGTACTGCGTGGAGGCCGACCCGAGTAGCCGCCCGGGTGCCCCCCGCGGTGGTCAGCCATGCCGCGAGATGACGGCGCGGGCGTCCTGCCGCGCTTCCAGGGCCGACCGGAGGACCGCCCTGGCCAGGGACGCGGCGGCCGGGCCGTCGGCCGACGCGGTCTGCAGCAGGGCGAGGATCGCGGCGTCCCGGGGGACCTTCCCCCCGGGCTGCACCGCCTCGACGATGTCGGCGACGGCGGTGAGCGCCTCGGCCAGGGGCTCGGACGGCTCCGGCAGCCCGAGGTCCCGCCGCCACGGGGTGCCCGGGCGGGCGTCGTCGACCAGCGCGTCCACCTGTTCGGGCGCGTGCTCCAGGGCTTCGGCGACCGCGTCCGACCACGCGGTCACGATCGTCAGGTCCGGCGCATCCAGGGCCGCGCCGGTCACCGTGCGCTCGCCGCCGGCGTGCGGCACCACCTCCTGCGCGGGCGCGACGGGGAAGACCCCGGCGACCATCAGTCCCGTCGCGTTGTCGACCGGCGTCCGCCCGTCGGCGACCCGACGCCGCGCCCGGGTGGCCGCGAGGCTGATGAGAACGCCGGTGGCCCCCGGCTCCAGGGAGATCTCGCGCAGGCCGCGCGTCGGGTCCTTCCACAGGGCCACGACGGTGGACGGCGGCATCCCCGTGGGCCGGCTGCGCTCGACCATCCCGTGTGCCGTGAGGGTCAACACGGCCGTGCCCGGGTCGTCGGCGAGGACGCCGGCGTACCGCGCCGTCCAGCGGGTGGCGAGCTGTGGCCCGTCGAGCAGGACGGTCACGACGAGGGTCGGGCCGACGTCCCGGATCAGTTCGGCGACCTCGTCCATGCGGGCCAGGTCCTCGCAGACGACGGTCACGAGGGTCAGCCCCTCGCTGAGCTCCAGGAATTGCAGCGAGCGGCGGGGCACCTCCATGGCCTCCCACCAGCGCACGGACGGGTGCAGCGCACCGGCCAGGTGGTACTGGTTGATCTGGCTCTCGTCGAGGAACCAGCGGTGGTGCTTGTTCTGCCGGTAGTGCGCCCAGCAGCCGCCGACGTGCACGCCTTGGTGCAGCCAGTTCGCGGGCAGCCGCCCGGGGGTGGTGGTGGTCTCGCGCGCGCCGGCCAGCAGCACCGTGACCCCGTAGTGGGCCAGCAGCGCCTCCAGTGGCTCGATGTCGCCGACGGGCACGCAGCTCTCCGGGAAGATCACCGCGTCCACACCGTCGACCTCGTCGAGCGCTCCCCGCAGCGTGCGCTCCACGAGGTCGAGGTCGAAGCCCTCGGTCGGGGCGAACTCGAAGACCCCGAACGGCTCGTTCTCGGCGCGGTGGACCGATCCGGGCAGTGGCCGGAAGTCACGCTGGCGGACCCGCAACGGCCACGGCATCAGGAGGACGTTGGCCTGTTGCTGGCCCAGCCCCGAGCGTCGCGCGGGCACCTTGTGCCAGGCGACGTCCACGGAGGGACCGCGGATGCACAGGTACCGCGACAGCGACCTGAAGGAGATGCCGCCGGGCGGCGTGCGCACCTTGGGCAGCACTCGGAGCCGGTGCGTGGGGAGCAGGGACAGCGAACCGGTCCGCGACAGCAGCTCGTCGGCGCGGGCGCGGAACCGGTAGCCGGACTCCCGCACGGGGTCGAGCGCGGCGGCAACCCCCGCGCACGTCTCGTCGCTCGCGGCGAGCAGGGTCAGGAGCGCCTCGCAGACCGCCCAGTTCCTGCCGTCGGCGATGTCGTCCAGCGTGGCCGACGCCCCGTCGCGCAGGACGGCCCAGGCATCGGCCACCAGGGCCGGCGGCGGGCCCTCGGGGGCTTCGGCCCACGCCGCCCAGCTCTCCGCCGCGCCGCAGACGGTGCTGTTCCAGCTGGCGGCACCGCCCGGGGGCCAGTGCAGGCCCGCCGGCGGGGACACCGCGAACCGGTAGGCGTGCGTGCGCCCGAGCACGCTGCCGACCAGCGCGAAGACGTCGGCCGGCCACTCCAGGGTGGCGTCGGTCATCTCGTCGCCGCTCACCTCGGCCCAGAGCGAGGCGATCGTCGGCGGCGGGCTCACGGTCCGCGTCGGCCGCGGGACGACGTCCATCAGCGGCTCCCCCTCGTCGTCGACACGTCCGGCGCGGGGACGCTCCAGCTCCTGCGCCGGAGGGTAGCGACGACGCGGCGCTCCGTGGAGGGAAATCTGCGCAGCTCGTCCACCTTCCCGGTCAGGCCCCGACAGACGTCGCGATCTTCGCGAGCCGCAGGTTCACCGGCGCGGCCAGGAACCGGGCGCGGAGGTCCTCGTCGTGGATCTGCTCGGCCTGCTCGCGCAGATAGTCCGCCGCCCGCCGCGCGACGTCGTCCGCCCGGGGGTCCCCGGCGGCGACCAGGACCCGGTGGACGTCGGCCAGGACCCGCCCGGGCTGGACCATGCCCGGCGTCGCCCCCCGCTCGAGCGCGGGCAGGATCACCTCGACGACCTCCATCGCGCCGGCGTCGTCCCCGGCGTCCTCCAGGGCGAGGGCCAGCACGGACAGGCTCTCCAGGTGGTCGGCCTCCATCCCGAGCTCGGCGTGCCGCCGCACGGCCGCCCGCAGCGGCTCGACCGCCGAGGCGTCGCCGGCGTCCTGCAGGGCCATCCCGGCCAGCAGGTCGGCGCGCGCCTGCGCGTGCGGGACGTCGTCGGCCGACGCTGCGGCCTGCGCCTCGGCCGCGTGGGTGACGGCCTCGGCGAGACGGCCGTCGGCGAGGTCGACCGCGGCCAGCGAGGCGTACAGGAGGGAGGTGAAGTACGGCAGCTCGTGCCGCCGCCCCTCGTCCAGCCCCCGCTCCAGGTGTTCCCGAGCGAGCTGGTGGTTGCCGGCGAGCCGGTGTCCGTCGCCCAGACTGTGCAGCGAGGCCACCACACCCTCGGCGTCGTCGATCTCCTCGGTCAGGTGCAGCGCCCGCCGCCCGCCGTCCAGGGCGGCGTCCAGGCGGCCCTGCTCCATGGCGATCCGGGCGAGGTTGGTGAGCATCACGCCCTCGCGGTAGCGGTGCCCGGTCTCCACGAAGACCTCGAGCGCCTCCTCCGAGGCAATCCGGGCCTCCTCCAGGCGGCCCACCTGCATCAGCAGCGCGCCGCGCTGGCCGGTGACCATCGCCCCGCCCTCGCGGTCGTTGATCTGCCGGTGCTCCTCGCCGGCGGCGTCCAGGAGAGTCAGGCCCTCGTCGTTCCAGCCGCGGTTGGTGGCGACGACGGCGAGCAGGCGGAGCACCTCCCCCGCCCGCTTGTGGTCACCGAGCTCCTGGGCGGTCGTGAGCGAGCGGTTCAGCAGCACCCGCGCCGCGTCGTGCTCGTTCAGGTAGGCCAGGCTCCGGCCGCCCTGCATCAGCGCGTCGGACTCCAGGTCCGCCCGGTTCGCCCGCCGGGCCAGGTCGGCGGCCTCCTCGGCGACCGGGGGCACGGCCGGGTACTCGCCGCGGAAGAACAGCCAGCGGCCCTCGGCGAGCCGGGCCAGGGCGCGCCGTCCGGGATCGAGCTTGTCCGCGGTGGCCAGCTCGTCCAGCGTGGCCCGCTGGTCCTCGCGCCGTCCCATGCGGTCGAGCACCGCCTCCTGGGCGAGCAGCACGTCGGCCCACAGCTCCTGCTCGCCCTTCGGGACGAGGGCCCGCGCGCGGGCGAACAACCGCAGGGCCTCCTCGACCGCGAAGCTGCGCGCCGCGTGCTGGCCGGCGCGCAGGTACCAGCGGGCGGCGGCCGCCTTGTGCCCCGCCTCCTCGTGGTGGTGCGCCACCGCCGCCGCGTGCTCGTCGGGGCGCTGGCTCAGGTCGACGGCCTCCTCCAGCCACTGGGCGGCCAGGGCGTGGTGCGCCCGGCGCACCGATCGCAGCACGCCCTCGTAGGCGACGTCGCGCATGAGCGCGTGCCGGAAGGAGAACTCGCGGCTCCCGGAGACGGTCGACTTGGACCGCCGGAAGATCACCTCGCGTTCGGTGAGCCCCTCGAGCGCGCCCGCCCGGGTCGGCTCGGGGAGCGCCGTGGCCAGCCGGGCCACGGCCTGGTCCCAGAAGATCCGGCCGACGACCGCCGCCCCGCCGATGACCGTGCGCTCGGCTACCGCGAGGGAGTCCAGGCGGGCCTGCAGCAGGCCGCGCAGGGTGGTGGGCACGCGCACCGTGCGGACCGCCCGCGCGGCCACGCGCCAGCGGTCGGCGCTGGTGTCGACGACCCCCTCCTCGACGAGCCACTTGACCAGTTCCTCGACGTAGTACGGATTGCCGTCGGCGGTGCGGACGACGAGGTCCACCAGGGACGGCGGCACGTCGTCGGCCCGTTGCAGGATCTCCGCGACGAGCCCCCGGGCGTCGTCCTCGGTCAGTGGGTCGAGCTGCAGCCGGGTGTGCACGTTGCCGGTCCGTCCCCACGTCGGACGCTGTTCCAGCAGCGTGGGCCGGGTCGTCGCGAGCACCAGCAGCGGACCGCCGCCCGGCGCCTGGGCCAGGCCCTCCAGCGACTCCAGGCTCGCGGAGTCGGCCCAGTGCAGGTCCTCGAGCAGCACGAACACCGGGGCGCGCTCGGCGAGCCGGTCGAGCAGCCGCAGTGCCAGCGCGCTGCCCCGCCGCCGCAGTGACTCCGGATCGGTCGTGCCGATGGCCGCCAGGCCCTCGGCGCCGATGGCGAACCCGAGCCACGCAGCGACCGTCTCGGGAGCGCCGTCGGTGGGCGCCTCCGTGCCGAGCAGGTGGGCCCAGCCCTCGGTCCAGCGACTGCGCACCTTGTCGGGAGAGTCGGTGGACCGGATGCCGAGCCGCTCGGCGAACACGCTGCGCAACAGCGCGTTCGGCACGTTCTCGGTGGACGGCGACGCGCGCCCGCGCAGCACCCAGACCTCCGTCGGCAGTCGCGCCAGCCACGTGTCGACGTCGTGCACCAGCCTGGACTTGCCAACGCCGGCCTCCCCCACGACGGTGACGACCCGCCGGGCACGCTCGCTCTGGACGGCGGCGAAGGCGTCCTGGAGCTGGCGGAGCTCCGGCCCGCGGCCGATCGTGCGGGTGACGACGCCCTCCACGCCGCGGGTCTCGGGCCAGAAACCCTCCCGGTCGCCGGCGACCACGACGTAGGCGTCGACCGGGCCGTCGATGCCCTTGAGTTGCAGCCCGCGGATCCGGCGCAGCCCGAACTCGCCCCGGACCTGTCGCGTCGTGTCCGCCGACAGCAGGACCGTGCCCGGGGCGGCGGCCGTCTGCAGGCGGGCGGCGCGGTTGGCGGTCTCGCCGACCACGAGGAACTCCCCGGAGGCCCGCTCGGCCATCCCGGTCACGACCATCTCGCCGGTGTCGATGCCGACCCGCATCTGCAGGCGCACCCCGTTGGAGGCCTCGAGCTGGACGTTGAGCTGTTCCAGCGCCGCGAGCATGGCCAGCCCGGCCCGCACCGCGCGGGCGGCGTCGTCCTCCCGTGCGCGGTAGAGCCCGAAGACCGCCATCGCCGCATCGCCGATGAACTTCTCGACGGACCCGCCCTCGGCCTCGACCGCCGCGCGCACCGCCGCGAAGTAGCGGCTCATGACCTGCTGCAGGTCCTCCGCGTCCAGCCGTTGCGCCAGGGGCGTGGAGTCGACGAGGTCGGCGAAGAGCACCGTGACCAGCTTGCGCTGCTCCCCGACCGAGGCGGCGAGCAGACGGTCCCGCTTGTCGACCAGCGGCGCCAGCGCCGTCTCGACCACCTGGTCGCCCAGGACGGCGCGCTGTCCCTCCAGCGCGGCGATGGCCTGCTCGAGGGCCGTCAGCTCACCTGTCGGGGCGGCGAGATCGCTCATCGCCCCAGCTGACCGGTCCGGTCGACCATCGCCCGCCCTCTCTCACGTCCGACAGTCGGACGTTACCGCCGCCGCCCCGGTAAGAGGAGCCCGTCAGGGGCGGCCGTTGCAGGGCCGGACCCCGCTCTGGTGGAGTCCCGAGGGTGACCACCATGCCCAGCGCCTACCCCGACCGGCGGATCGCCGACCTCTCGACGCCGCCGATCGGGTTCGGGGTGATGCGCCTGGCGATGGAGGGCCGGCCCGACGAGGCGGAGGCCCTGCGCACGGTGCACGCCGCCCTCGGCGCCGGGGTGCGGCTGCTCGACACCGCGGTGAACTACGGCTCCGACGCGGCCGAGCTCGGCTACAGCGAGGCGCTCGTCGCGCGGGCGCTCGCGTCGTGGAACGGCGATGCGGACGACGTGCTGGTGGTCTGCAAGGGCGGCAACCTGCGGACGGACGAGCTGACCTTCGTGCAGGACGCCAGCCCGGAGAACCTGCGGTGGTCGTGCGAGACCAGCCTGCGGGCGCTGGGGGTGGACTCGATCGGCCTCTACCTGCTGCACGCCGTCGACCCGAAGGTCCCGCTGACCGAGTCGATGGGTGCCCTGGCCGACCTGCGGGACGAGGGCAAGATCCAGCGCGTGGGCATCAGCAACGCTGGGCGTCGCCAGCTCGCCGAGGCGCAGACCGTCGTCGACGTCGTCGCGGTGGAGAACCAGCTCTCGCCGTGGTCGCTCGGCGCCCTGCCGGTGCTGCAGCAGTGCGAGGCACAGGGGATCGCGTTCCTCTCCTGGAGCCCCCTGGGTGGCAGCGCACGGGCCGCCGACCTCGGCCGGGAACTCCCGGAGTTCGCTGCGGTCGCGCGCGAGCGCGGGGTCTCGCCGCAGCAGGTCGCCCTCGCGTGGGCCCTGGACCTCTCGCCGGTCGTGCTGCCCATCCCCGCGGCCCGCCGTCCCGAGACGATCCTCGACAGCCTCGACGCCGCCCGGCTCCAGCTCACCGACGACGAGCGACGCCGGCTGCGAGGCGCCGTCTCCTGAGGGTGCCTCAGGCCAGGTTGCGGCCACAGGTCGGCCAGGCGCCGCGGCCCTGGACGGCCAGGACCTTCTCCGCGACGGCGATCTGCTGGGCCCGCGCAGCCAGGTCGGCCCGCGGTGCGTAGGCGCCGCCGCCGAAGGCGTTCCAGGTGGACTGGCTGAACTGGAGCCCGCCGTAGTAGCCGTTCCCGGTGTTGATGCTCCAGTTGCCGCCGGACTCGCACTGGGCGACCGCGTTCCAGTCACGCGTGGGAGGCGCCGGGCCACCGACGGAGTTGGTCGGCGCCGATGGGCGGGGCGCGGGCTGCTGGGGAGCGGTCCGCTGGGCCTGCAGGGTCACGAGCGTGGTCCGCGCCTGCTGGAGCCGGCCCTGCATCGCGGCCTGCTGCGACTGGACCGTCGCGGCGGTCTGGCGCGCCGCCGTCTCCACCTCGTCGGCCGTGGCCAGCGCGACGGCAGCCTGCTCCTCGAGCGCGGTGGCCTGCGCCAGCGTGGTCTGCGCGACGGCCGCGGTGTCGGCGGCCTGCTGCTGCACGACGACGACCTGGTCCAGGACGTCGGACCGGCCCTGGCCGGCGGCGTCGAGGAGCGCGGCCCGCTCGAACAGCTGCGCGGGGCCGGTGGCCGTCAGCAGCGCCTGCACGTGCGGGGAGGTGCTCCCCAGCATGTAGGTGCTGCGGGCGAAGGCGGCGACGCCGGCTCGCGCGATGGCCAGGTCGTCCTGAGCGTGTGCGGCCGCCACGGAGGCGCGGTCCGCGGCCACCCGGGCGATCTCGGAGTTCGACCGCGTCTCCTCGTACCGGGCGCGCGCGAGTGCGGCGTCGGCGTGCGCGGAGTCCACCGCCGCCTGTGCGGTGCCGAGTTCGGCCAGCACCTGGCCGACCTGCGCGGCGGCCTCGTTCGCGGCCTGCTGCGCAGCGCTCAGCTGTGCGTCGGCGGGGGCGGCCGAGGCCGTTCCGGGCACGAGGGTCAGTCCGATCGCGGCGATGCCGACGAGGGCCAGCCGGCCTCCCGACCGGCGAGCTGCGAGCCGCTCCGCGCCCACGAACCCTCCCTCGCCATCGATTCCGCCTGCCCGGTGTCCCTCCGTGCCTGACCCCAGGATCGACCGGAAGCGGGGACTCCTTGAGAACACGGGAAGAGCCCTCCTCCCCGCCGGGGTGAGATGCGGCCCGGTTCGACTCGCGCGTACTCAAGCAGGGCCGCCTCCGTGCCGATGGATCGAAGGAGTCGTGGACCTCGCCGCGGAAGGAGCATCAGGTGATCGTGAGCTGCAGGACGTCCAGGCCCGCCCCGGACCTGGAGGTCGCCGCCGAGGTCTCGCACGTCCTGGAGCGCCGCGGCGCCATGAAGCACCCGCCGGTGAGCATCGCCGTGTCCGACTCGGTCGCCCTCGGGATCGCCGGCATCTTCCGCAGCGAGACCATCTCCGGCCGCGTGCTGGGCCGCTTCTTCCGGAACGGCTCCATCGACAGCGCCGAACTCCTCGAGGCGGCACGCACCGAGCAGGGGTTCGCCTCCGCCGAGGGGCATGCCGCCCTGTACTGCCTCATCGGGTGGATCCACAGCCGCGTCCACCACACGCGGGAGCAGTAGCCGACTCAGGCCTCAGGTGGCCTCGTCGTCGTGAGGTGACCGCTGTCCGTCGGCGACCCGTGCTCGTCCGGCCGCCAGGTGGGCGACGGTTCCCGTGTCCCGACCGGATGGGTCGTCGTCCTCGTCGATCAGGGCACGGCGGAGCATCGACCTCGGGTGGTACTGACGCAGGTCGACGTCCTTGAGGTGGTCGAAGTCCGGGCCGAGGACGTCGTGCAACTGACCGCGGGCACCGGTCATCGCGCCTCGGGCGCGCTTGAGCCCGGCCGCGGCGTCCCTGGCGAGATGCGGGAGCCGCTCGGGACCGAAGATGAACAGGGCCGCCAGCCCGAGGACGACGATCTCGCCCCAGCCGATCGAGCTGAACACCGTTCCCTCACCTCCTGCTCTGCGCCGTTGGCCGGGCAGACCGGTGCCGATCCCTGGCGAGGGACCGGCACCGGAACGCTCGAGACGTCAGCGGCCGTGGCCGCCGTCGCCGTTGCCGTGGCCGTTGCCGTGGCCGTTGCCGTTGCCGTTGCCGTTGCCGTTGCCGTTGCCGGGCCGACCCCAGGGGCCGGTGATCGCGAACACCCGACCGGGCTCGGACTGGACGCAGGCGAACAGCGTCTTGCCGTCCGGGCTGAACACCGGACCGGTGAACTCGCTGCCGTTCGCATCGTTGCGGGCCATCGTGTAGGCCTTGCCCTGATCGGTGACGCCCACGAGGTGCTGTACGCCCTCGCCGTCCTCGGCCAGGATGACGCCGCCGTAGGGGCTGACCGTGATGTTGTCGGGGCCGTCGTAGTTGTCGGCGTCGACGTCGGGGTTCGGGTTCACGCCGAAGATGGTCGTGAGGGTGACCGTCTCCTTGCGCGGGTCGTAGAACCAGACCTGCCCGTCGTGCTCGTTGACGCTGCCGTCGGAGAGCCGGGCGAAGCTCGCCACGAAGTACACCCCGTCGTCGGCCCACCACTGGCCCTCGAGCTTGCGGGAGCGGGTCACCTGGTCGTTGGTGAACTGCTTGCGCACCGAGAGCGGGATGCCGTCCCGGTCGGGAACGTCCACCCAGGTGACCTTGTACTGGGTACCTGGCTGGGTGGCCTCGGCGAGGTCGGCGATGTGCCGGTTGCCCCGCGAGCAGCTCATCGCCTGGAGCGACCCGGCGGTGTCGCCGCCGGGCGAGCGAGCCAGATCGACCAGCGAGTGCAGCTTCCCCGTGAAGCCACGCGGCGGCACCCAGCGGAAGTAGAGGCCGTTCGGAGCACCGGCGTCCTCGGTCTCGTAGATGATGTTGGTCTTCGGGTCGACCGCGACGGCCTCGTGGGCGAAGCGGCCGAGGAACTTCAGCGGGACGTTGGCCTGTCCGGGGTTCTGTCCCTGCACCGGGGAGACCTCGAACACGTATCCGTGGTCCTTGTCGCGGGTCGCGCCCGCGAGCGTCTCGGTCTCCTCGCAGGTCAGCCAGGTGCCCCACGGGGTCACCCCGCCGGCGCAGTTGTTCTCGGTGCCGGCGACGCTGACGTACTCCCGGATGCGGCTGCCCCCGCGGTCGAGGTCGATCGTCGTCGTCCCGCCCCGGGACTTGGGGTCGTACGTGAGCCCGGCGACGGGCGGGACGGGCGGCGCCTCGGTGCCGCTGATCTCGTGGTTGTAGATGATCGTGGTCCCGGCGTCGCGGCGGAACGCACCCATGCCGTCCATGTCGGTCGGCGTCAGGGTGCCGTCCTCCATCACGGTCTTCCCGGCCTCCGCGACGATCCGGTAGGAGAAGCCCTGGGGCAGGGAGAGGATCTTGGCCGGGTCGGGGACGAGCGGTCCGTAGCCGGACCCGCTCCGGGTGGCTGCGTTGGCCGCGGTACCGGCGATGGCGTCGATGCTGCCGGCGAAGGCGATGCCGAGTCCGACCGCGGCGCCGCGGCCGAGGAAGCCGCGGCGGGAATGCGTGGATGTCACAGTGGAACTCCCTGTCTCGGGGTGGGGGCCCGCTCACCCGACGCCGACGAGGAGAAGCAGCAGCGCCTCGGCGCTGACGACCGGATGAACGGTGGTGGAACAGCACCGCCCGGCTAGCGGGGCCGGACCTCGGGCAGCTCGGACGGCGACGCGTCCAGCGGTGAGGCCTCACCGTCAGCGATGTCGTGGAACGACTCGATCGCGGCCCGGCGTGCGCGCCGGCGGTCGACGATGCGCGCGATCTGGATCGCTCCCTCGAACAGCACGACCATGGGTCCGGCCATCGCCAGCATGGTGAACGGGTCCTGCGTCGGCGTCACGAACGCGGCGAAGACGATGGTGAGGAAGAAGATCCACCGGCGGGCCTGGGACAGCGCCGCGTAGGAGAGCACCCCGACCAGGTTCAGGACGACGGCGATCAGCGGCAGCTCGAAGGAGACGCCGAAGGCCAGGAGCAGGGAGATGACGAAGCCGATGTAGTCCTGCGCGGTGAGCGCGACGATGACGCCGTCGCCGGCGAGCCCCAGCAGCAGACGGAGACCCGCCGCCAGCGAGACGTAGGCGAGCGCGGCGCCCAGGGCGAAGAGTGCCGAGGACGCCGCGACGAACAGCAGCCCGTTGCGCTTCTCGTTGGCCTTCAGGCCCGGCGTGATGAACCGCCACAGCTGGAAGAGCCAGCAGGGTGCCGAGAGGACGACCCCGGCGATGAAGCTGATCTTCAGGCGGATGAGCGCGCCCCCGAAGACGTCGGTGATCAGCAGCCCGCAGTCTCCCTCTGCGTCGTTGTAGCGCAGGTCGGCCGGCAGGTCGCAGTACGGCGCGCGGATGAACTCCCCGAGCCCGTGCTCGTACCACCAGAACGCGACGGCGGTGCCGACGAGGACGAAGAGCAGCGCGATCGCTACCCGTCGGCGCAGCTCGACGAGATGGGCGATGAGCGTCATCGTCGCCGTGCTGTCCCGCGGAGCACGGCGACGGCGGAGACGCCGTCCACGGCCCTCGGTCGTCACGGCGGGTCCGGACGCCGTCAGCGGGCGCTGTTGGGCGCTGGGTCCTCACCGCCCCGGAGCGCGGCGGCCCGCGCCTCACGGTCGAGGACCGTGGACGGCGGCAGGATCTGCGCCGGCACCTGAGGGGTCGCGTCGTCGTCCTTCATGCCCTTCATCTCGCCTTTGAAGATGCGCAGCGAGCGTCCCAGCGAGCGGGAGGCGTCGGGGAGCTTCTTGTATCCGAAGAGCAGCAGGATGGCCAGGAGAATGAGGCCGATCTCCAGCGGTCCGAGGTTCATCGGGTCCCCTTCATCGTGTTTGCGTCCTGCGGAGCCAACGCGGGGTGCGGGACCAACTTGTGACCGCGATGTGGAGACCGGGCATCACAGCAGTGAACGCTCGGGTGCCTCGGGATGCTCGACTGAGCGGCGAACGGAAGAACCGCCGACCGCTGCCCGGTCAGGGTCCTGGAGAGGGCGGTGGAGTTGAGGGAGTCGAACCCTGATCCCCCACTGCCAGGCCGCCATGATCGCGTTCAGGGCCTTCCGCTGCATTCCGTGGGTTCCCGAGCAGCCCCACTGCCCAAGGCGTTAGGCGCAGATCTGACGCCTGCCCGCCGTTACGATCGCCGGCCATGACGACTCTTCCCGGAAGTGACCTCAGCGTTGATCTCCAAGCCGGAGAGCGCGTCCTGTCCTCCGTGCCGGCGGATGGGTACTTCGCGAGCCAGCACGCCGCATCTGCGCCAAAGCCGCACGTCGTCATCACCGGCCGGCGATTTATCGTCCTTACGCGTCGCGGCATGATGAAGCAACGTCTCGACGAGGTCGCCAGTTGGCCGCTGAGCAGCTTCACCGAGCGCATCAACACGAGTGAGGGTTCGGCGCTCGGCTCGTTCATGCATGTGCTGACGCTATTCGCGAATGACGGCGAGACCGTTTCAACGGGTTTCACATCGCAGCGAGCATGCGACGAGTTCAAGCACGAGGTCGTCGACGCACTGGGGCCGATCCTCGGCTAGCCGGTCGAACCCTGAGCAACTGGGCGGGGCTGCCTCCCGTCGCCTACACGACGGCCACCCCGCAGCTCAGGCGTCACGTTGACAGGACCGCCCTCGCTCGGCGTCCGGGGCCAGCTCATGACCCGGACGTGGACCGATCACTCCGGCTTGCACGTGCTCGGGCTGCACCGAGGACTCAGCGCGCGTCGCGGTTCAGCCGCAGCCACGTGCACAACCAGCCGCCGCTGGGATACGTCAGCGACGGCCGAGGAGGTTGTCTGCGACGTTGTCCAGGTGGGTGCGCATGGTCTTTTCGGCCCCGTCGGGGTCGCGGTCGCACAGCGCTTCGACGATCGCGGTGTGTTCGGCGTGGTAGCAGCGGCGCCGTTCAGGGGTGGACGTGCGGCGCTTGAGGCTGCCCCAGACCGGCAGTGACCGGGCGGTGTTCATGACGTCGAACATGTTCATCAGCAGGCCGTTGTGGGCCGCCTCGGCGATCGCCCGGTGCAGCTTCGCGTCCCAGGACTCGAACGCCTCGAACTCGTCGCTAGCGCCGCCGCTGTCGAGGCAGATGGTGATCCGATCAAGGTCCGCCTGGGTGGCGACGCGGGCGGCGAGTGCGGCCACCGGCGGCTCGATCACCAACCGGACCTGCATGATCTCGGCGGGGCTGGTGTCGGCCGGCGCGTCGGCCCGTCGTTGCGCCAGTTCGCTGAGAAACGTGCCCCGCCCGACCTGGCGGATGACCAGCCCCTCCTCCTCCAACACGTCGAGCGCGCGACGGATCGCGCTGCGCGGCGCGGACAGCCGCTGCACGAGCTCCCGTTCGGTTGGCAGCTTCGCGCCGGGGACGAGGGAACCCTTCGCCGTCCCCTCGTCGAGGAGGGCGCGTAGTGACTGCTCGGCGTTCAGCATGCAGCCACCCTACCGCACATGAACCAATCGAGACCAATGTAGTGACCGAAAATAGGCGCAAATCACCCCTCGACATGGCGTGCGTCACCCCGTAGCGTCCCTTTCAGCCGAACATTGGTCACAATGGTTCAGATTGGTTCATACATGAAGCTCGTGACGTACTCCACCGGTACGGACCAGCGGGTGGGCGTCGTGGCCGTCGAGCGCGGCGTGGTCCACGACGTCACCACCGTCCTCCCCGACGGCACCGGCATCCTGCAGCTGATCGAGGGATGGGCCGAGTTCGGCCCGCGCCTGCAGCAGCAGGCCGCCGGGCAGCCGGAGCACTCGCTGGACGCGGTGCGCCTGCTGGCGCCGATCCCGGCGCCGCGGCGGAGCATCTTCTGCGTCGGCAAGAACTACCGGGACCACGTCCTGGAGTTCGGGCGCAGCGGCTACGACAGCCCGGACCGCTCGCAGGAGATGCCCGAGGCGCCCGTGGTGTTCTCGAAGGCGACCACCTCGGTCACTGGTCCCTTCGATGACATCGACCCGCACCACGGGGTCACCGGCGAGTTGGACTACGAGGCCGAGCTCGGCGTCATCATCGGCCGCGGCGGACGCGGGATCAGCCGAGAGCAGGCCTTCGATCACGTGTGGGGCTACACGATCATCGACGACTTCACCGCCCGCGATCTGCAGCGCACACACAAGCAGTGGCTGATCGGGAAGTCGCTGGACACGCACTGCCCGATGGGCCCCTACGCCGTCTCCGCCGACGAGGTTCCCGACGTGACCGCGTTGGTGGTGGAGAGCTCCGTGAACGGCGAGCTCCGCCAGAACGCGTCGGTCAAGGACCTCATCTTCGACATCCCGGAGCTCATCGCCACCATCTCCGCCGGCATCACGCTGCTGCCCGGCGACATCATCGCCACCGGCACCCCGGCCGGGGTCGGCATCGGCTTCGACCCGCCCAAGTTCATGACCAGCGGCGACGTCATCGAAATCTCGATCACCGGGCTCGGCGCGCAGCGCAACCGGATCGCCTGAGCCGGCCGGAGGGAGGGACGACGTGAACATCAACGGCAAGGAACTCGCGGTCGAGATCGACGGCCGGGGCCCGGCGGTGCTGCTGGTGCACGGCCTGGGCGGCACGACCAACTTCTATCAGGTGCAGGCCGACGCCCTGGCCGACCGGTTCCAGGTGATCCGGGTCGACTCGGCCGGCGCCGGCCGATCCCCGGTCGCCGACGGGATCAGCATCGCCTCGCACGCCGACGACCTCGCGGCCTTGCTCGAGGAGCTCGGGGTCGCCGGCGCCGCCGTCGTCGGCCACTCGATGGGCACCCTGGTCGTACGGGATCTCGCGGCCCGCTACCCGGACAAGGTGTCCGCGCTGGCGCTGCTGGGTGCCGTCCGGGAGCCGGCCGAGGCGGGCCGGCAGGCCCAACGCGACCGGGCCGCCCTGCTGCGCGAGAAGGGCACCGCCGCGGTCGCCCCGGCCGTGGTCGCCAACGCCTTGTCGGAGACCACCCGGCGGGACAAGCCCGAGGTCGCCGCCTTCGTCCGGGAGCTGATCATGCGCCAGGACCCGGAGGGCTACGCCCGCAACTGTGAGGCACTCGCCGCCGCGACCGATCCCGGACCCATCGATCCGAGCCTGCCGCTGCTGCTGGTCACCGGCAGCGACGACAAGGTCGGCCCGCCCGAGGCCAGCCAGGAACTCGCCGCCGCCCACGGCAGCGCCACGGTCGAGATCCTTCCCGGAGTCGGCCACTGGACCGCCCTCGAGGCCGCACGCCCGGTCGCCGACCAGCTGCTGAAGTTCCTCTGAACCGCCGCTCCACTCCAGCAGTACCGCACCCCAGCACCGTTGATTGGCGCCCGTCGGGCGCGCCCAAGGGCGCCGGCGAACCGTTCGGCGTTCCCCTCACGCAAAGGAGATGCAACCGTGCCCGTCCCCATCGACAAGACGCTGTTCCGCAACGTCAGCATCCTCGACTCCACCGGCGCCGACCCCTACCCCGGCGATGTCCTGGTCGAGAACGACCGCATCGCCGTCGTCGGCACCGTCGAAGCCTCCCGCGCCGAAGGTGCCCGCGTGATCCAGGGCCGCGGCCGCACCCTGATGTCCGGGCTGTGCGACGCGCACACCCACTTCACCTGGAACAACAGCGCCGACCTCGACGGCCTGGGCACCATGCCGGTCGAGGAGCACCTGCTGTTCGCCCTGGAGTCCGCCCGCACCTACATCGACTCCGGCTACACCATGTGCCTGGGTGCGGCGTCGGCGAAGGACCGCCTGGACGTCGTCTGCCGCGACGCCATCAACGCCGGACGCTTCCCCGGACCCCGCTACCTGGCCAACGGCCCGGAAATCGCGGTCACCGGCGGCGCGCTGATCAAGAGCATCACCAAGTTCGCCGACGGCCCCGAGGGCATGCGCAAGGCCGTCCGCGAACTCATCGAACTCGGCGTCGACCAGATCAAGCTGTCCATGACCGGCGAGGAGATCACCGGCACCCAGCGCGCCGAGGACACGTACTTCTCCGACGAGGAGACCGCCGCCGCCGTCACCGAAGCCCACCGCCGCGGCAAGCGGGTCTGCGCCCACGCCCGCAGCGCCGAGAGCGTGAAAATGTGCGTCCGGAACAAGGTCGACATCATCTATCACGCCAGCTTCACCGATGCCGAGGGCATGGACATGCTCGAGGCCAACAAGGACTGGGTGTTCGTCGCCCCCGGCCTGAACTGGCTCATCGCGACCCTCTACGAGGCCGAGGCGTTCGGCTTCCCGCAGGAGGCTGCTGAGGCCGTCGGCTACAAGAAGGAGCTGGACACGGCCGTCAAGGGGCTGCGCGAAATGCACCAGCGTGGGATCCGGGTCCTGCCCGGCGGCGACTACGGCTTCGCCTGGACCCCGCACGGCACCTACGCCCGCGACCTGGAGCACTTCGTCGAACTGCTCGGCTTCACCCCCATGGAGGCGATCATCTCGGCCACCGCGTGGGGCGGCGAGATCATGCTGCGCCCCGACGAGCTCGGCAAGGTCCAGCCCGGCTACCTCGCCGACCTGATCCTGGTCGACGGCGACCCGCTGGCCGACATCACCGTTCTGCAGGACCACTCGAAGATCAACTACGTCATGAAGGACGGCCGGTTCCACAAGGAGCACGCCGGAGACGACCACACCCCGGCGCCGCCGCGGCCGACCGACCTGGTGCACGACATGGCCGAGTCCGTCGTGACGCACCGGCCCTGATGTCGATCGAGGTGCCGGCGACCAGCTCACCCTGATCGCCGGCACCCCTCTAACCGGAGCCCGCCGATGACCCTGCTGATCTGCCGCACCTGCCCCCGCTACGACCCCCGCGCCACTGGCGAGTTCGGCCGCCGGCTGACTGCCGCGATTGCCCGGGTCGCCGACAACGAGCCCGAAACCACCGTCGCCGTCCGCAACGTCCAATGCTTGGGCGGCTGCCCGGACGAGGGCGTGGTCGCCGTCGACGGACCGCAGAAGGCCCGCGTCCGCTTCACCGGGCTCGACGAGTCCGACGCGAAAGCGGTCTTCGCCGCCGCGGTGGCCCACGAAGCCTGCCTCACCGGCGCACCCGAGGACTGGGAGATCCCCGCCGAGCTCGCCGACCGGATCAGCTCGGTCACCCTCAAGCGGTCCGCTCCCTCGCCGGCCGGTCACAGCCGCGGGCCTCTGCCGCACCCGCTGCCCGGACAGGCAGCCAGACGGTGGGACCTCGAGCCGCATCGGCGATGAACCGGCGCCTCCCGGCTTCAGCTACCCGGCGTCGGCAGACGCAGAGTCGCGGCATTGGTGGTGGCACGGGGCACTTGTTGGCCAGCGCTCTGGCCCGCGAGAGGCGGACCGCATGAGCGCTCTCCTGCTGGCAAGTAAGGGCGGGCAAACTGCAACCACGCAGTTGGTTGAACGCCGGCGAAACAACGAATGCCCTGCTCAGATGGGTGGAGCTGAGGGGACTCGAACCCCTGACCCCCACACTGCCAGCTCGGCTGGTGGGGGTCCGGGAACGTTCGTCGAAGTACATCCTCGCAAGTCAGAGACGGGCATGGCCATCAGCAGATTTCGACGAACGACCATGAAGGCTGGCCCGTGGCCACCGTCCTGGCACCATCCTGTGGCCGCCTAACCGCGTCGACCCGGACGCGCGCGCCTACCCCAGCTTTCCCGTTGGGCCGATCTTGCCGACGTCGGGCCAGCCCTTTTCGTCGCGGAACCGCCCGCCTCCGGCCTTCCAGCCCGAGGTGCCACCACGAGTCCTTCCCGACCGCGCTGGGCGAGGGCCGCCCAGACTCGCGCTCCCCGGATTCAGCCCCGCCCGATGCGGTCGATCACGAGTGGCGCAGGTCGGGCGCGGTCCTCGACGCGGCCGCCCCGATGGCACGCACCGCTCGCTAGCGGAGGTCGAACCGCGCTCGTAGCTCGTCGCCGTCGCGGAAGCGCAGCACCAGGTCGTGGCACCCCGACGCCCGCCGAGGGGTGGCCCACAGCAGCAGGTACTGACCGCGGCCGACGGGGATCGGTGCGAGCACCGACGCACCGACCGCGACCGGCGTGCCGGCGCAGGTGATCAGCTTCGGGTAACCCGCGGCCAGCACGTCGGAGCCGCGGGCGCCCGAGAGGCCGAAGCGCACGGGCACGATCGATCCCGGCTTGACCCGGTTGGGCTGCGGATAGGCCCGCAGCGGAGCGAACGGCCCCGATGCCGTGTACTCCAGCCGGCCGACCTCCCAGGTGGAGAACCGGCTCGTCCGCACGGTGAGGACGGCGTCGCCGTCGGCGGTGACGCTGCGGTTGGAGACGCAGGGGTCGGGAGTCGCCCCCGTCCCCGTGCAGTCGGCCACCGCCGCCCCGTTCCGGAACACCTGCACGTCCTGCGGGGCGATGCCGTCCAGCAGTGTCGCGTCGACGGCGAAGGTCATGACGTACGGGTCGGCGGTGGTCGCGTTCGGGCCCTCGATCGCCAGTGCTGAGTCGACACCGTCCGCCGCGAACAGGGCGTAGCCGGCGGGCGCCGGACCGCCGCTCGGCTGCCGCGTGGCGCTCACGTGCCCTGTCATCCCGTCCGGCGGGTCGATGGTCAGCACCACGGGCAGGTCGGGGGTCGCCTCGTCGCCCGTGCTGAACGGCGCACCCGAGCCGTCGAGCTCGACGTCGACGCTGCCCACTGCAATCGGAGTCGTGGTCAGGGCGCGATAGAAGAGCTCGAAGAATTCACCCGCCACAAAGGGTCCCACGGAGGAATCCTGCACGTGCTGCTGGTTGACCTGCATGAAGGAGTCGCCGGTGACCTGCGACTTTCCACCAGGCCCGGTAATGGTCGCGTCGTACGCCACGTAGGCCAGCGCCAGGTTGAGGGTTCCGCTGGCACCGGTGACCTGGCTCAGCGTGTGATCAGCGAAACTACTGCATGCCCCGGAATTGATCGGCCCGCCCGACGTGGAGAAATCGGCTGGTACGTCGGCCTTCAGGGTCGTGGTGCCCCTGATGGTCCCCGCCGGCGAGTCGATGCTGAAGGTCTCGTCGAAAGACAGCAATGGCCCGACGGCCAATTCGTTGGATGAGCTGCCGCCCGGCATGACCTGCGGGCCGATCTGATACGAGCCGGACGCGGTGAAAGGACCCGAGTAGGTCCCCGTAGCGGTTCCCGAGGCAGTGAAGGACACGGTCGAGATTCCACCGGGGTCACAGAGCTCGTCGGTGTCGACCGAATCGGTGTCGATCATGATTTGCGTCGAGATGCTTGGGGGTGCGGCCGCGGACGCGACATGGACGCCGGACAGCACAGTCATGACGACCGGGATCACTGTGCCGAGACGCGCCGTCAGACGATGGTGTTTCCGTTGGATGCGGCGTGGCCTGGCGCGGCCGCCGCCATCACCGCGCATCCCTCCCGGCCGGGCACTTCCATCAGAACGCGTGGCATCAGGCACCGGGAACCCCCGTGAAACTTCCGGCCAGAGGAGCCGGTAGGTAGACCTGCTGCAAAGTAGGCCTGCTGCGACGACCGCGTCAACGGCGGCCGACGAAGAGGTCGTCATCGTGCAGGGCGGCCGGCTCACGGTCACCGCCAACGGCCAGGAGTACGTGCTCAGGAGGGCGACTCGCTCCTCCTGGAGCCACGCTTGCCGCACAAATACCGGAACGGCGGCGACGTCCCGGCCCGCTCGCTGTGGGTCATGAGCCCGCCGATGGACTGAGGTGGCGGTCCCAGCTCACGCGGAGCTCTCTGCTGTGCCAGAGACGCCTCGGGCAGCCCCCTCGAAGGAGAACGGCGTGATCGTAGCGGTGGAGCTGAGGGGACTAGAACCCCTGACCCCCACACTGCCAGGCCGACCTGACGGCGTTCGCCGATGCCCGCCGAAGTCCGAAAAGGCCTGGTGAGCAGGCGGTTCGGCGCTTCGCCGGACGACGGCGAACGAGCGTGAACCAAGATCGAAGTGGGCCAACTGCAACCAGAACTGCAACCAAGAATGCCTCTTGTTAACTTGGCTCATTAGCGCTCGGCAGGACAGGCGCCCATCGCGGCTCCCCGGGTGGAAGCACCGGCCGGGCTAGTGCTGGACGTGCTCCTGGCGGCCGGCAAAGCGATGTCTCTGGACAGTCCGGCGCCCCGGCTCGTGTCGGCGGGGAGCAGCGACCAGCCGGTGACGGCGTCGGACGCCGGGTGCTGTTCTTGGACGAAAAGCCTGCCTTCGAGCTGAGCTGGTGGTGCTGCACCTGCCAGTTCTTCTTCCGGCGCCTTGAGGGCCGCCAACGACACCTCTCGATCCCTGGCCTGCGCCAACCCCTCACCGGTCGACTCGGTGGCCTGGAGCGGGTCATCAGCCGCTTCGCCGCCCTCCTCCCCCGCGGCAGCTACCTCCCGCTTGCTGCTGAGCATCACGCCGCGGGTGATCCACCCGGTTCGGGACGCCGACAACTTCACCGAGGAGCAGGTCGCCGTCCGGGGCGTCGACTCGTTCTGGGGCCTGCCGGAGCACCCGCGCACTGCCTGCTACCGCAGCTTCAACTCCCCGGTAGACCACAACAGCCACGGCCACGGCCACCCCACCCGCCCCGACCTCGGCCGACGGCGAGCGGCGGAGAGCGGCGGAGAGCGGGAGAGGTCCAGCCGCAGCGCCGCCAACGATGCCCCCGCCAACCAGTAGTCTCCATCTTTGGCAATAGTCTTAGTCATCGGTGCCGCAAAACAGGAACATCGCGCAGGAATGAGAAAGCCTTGAGAGCCAGTCGAGCCGAAAGAACTGGGGCAGTCGGGGTCAGTGACGTTCAGGGCAACCTTCAGCGCATCGGCTGGGGCCCAGTTGAGAACCCGAACCATGACCTCGGTACCGATCTTTTTGTTCAGATTCGGGACGAACGACGATTTGATCTAGGAACCCTCATCGGTGTTCAGGTTAAATCTGGCCCGAGCTGGTTCGAACAACCCACGTACGACCAGAATGGCGACATCGACGGTTGGTGGTTCTACGAAGAGACACCCCGACATTTCGACTATTGGACGGAGCACAGCCTCCCCCACATCCTCGCCCTGAACGACGAGGTTACCCGCACAACATATTGGGCACAGGTCACAGCGGAAGCCCTGGTGCCAACAGGCCAAGGCGCTAAGGTACGTGTGCCTCGAACTCAGGTGATTGAACCGTCTCAACTTCCCGCTCTACTGGCAGTTGCAACCCCGGCTGTAGGCAACGATTATCAGGGATCAGTATGGTCCGGCAGTGCCCGAACTATTGGCTTGGACAGGCGACTCCGGTATGCGCTGCTGGCGCCACGCCTGATCGCCCCGCATCGCAACGCCGGGCTCAGCATCGAACTGGAGCCCGAGGAGGCCCTAGCGCTTGTTATGCAGGGTCGTCTCCGCGATCTGAATTCGATCAGCCAGCAAGTGGAACGCGTACCAGCGCCCGAGGAGGCCCTGACTCACAGGACGTGGCGATGGAGACTAGTAGGCGCGGCCTGGCGTGCAGCTACAGGAGAAGATGATGCCATCCCCCTCCTAAGGGTCATGCATGATTCTGCACGCCCCGGGAGTACCGACTCGGCGGCAGCATGCGCGCTTCTTATCTGCGCGTATCTGAACGAGGAACGTTGGCAAGACGCCCTCCAGCTTGCGCGCTCAATGTTCGAGTCCGACAACTTGGAGCCTGCTGACCACGCCTGGATAACAGCACATAGGATATCACTCGAGAGCGAGGTCGGAGACTATGCCGAAGCAATAAAGGCTGCGACCGAACTCCTGCAAGGAATACGAACATCCCATGCAGACTTGACCACCATTGCAATGCAGTCCGTAGCCGCCTGGGCCGTATTCCACAATGCCAACGCCGGGCTCCGAGGCCCGGAGCTGGGGGTGCTCTTGTCGGCATCAGACAACTACCTCTCCTGGTGGCGGCAGAACTCTGCCAGCTACGGCCTCGCAGAGGCGCAAGTCGCTTCGTTTCGGGCGCAGTTCAGAGACACTACGACGCGATGGTCATTTGAGGATGTAGCCGCATCCAGAATATGGAGTGCTGCGACCACCGCACAATTGTGCGGGGACTACGCAACGTGCCGCAGCCACCTTCGACAGCTTGCAATGTACGAATTGACACAGAGCACCCTCGAGGGCAAACCCCAACATGTCACCAAAGCGCTGGACACGTTGCGTCAATCTACCGACACGGACCTACTTAAGATAGTCACTCAGTATCTAGAGCGGAACGGCCCATTGTCCGCTCTTGCAGCGACGGGCCCTGCGACCATACCCGCACGGTGGGCGCATTCGACAAGCAGAAGCACACTTGAGGTATGGACTCGTTGCGGGGATTTCATCGCCGAAGAGCTGGCGGATCAGGCGGTAAAGGACCTGTTGCGCATCCTCAGGGATCCGTCGCAATTTCTCGAGGACGTGAGACCCTCGTTTTCTGTCCGCGAGCACGTTGTCGACGCGTTGCGTGGCCTGACCCGGGCATGCTCGAAGGAGGTTCGCGCAGAGATTGTCCTGGCTCTGGTCTCTCTGCAGGACGTTGGAGATTCCGTCCTTGCAGCAAACTGGAGCAGTCTCGTTGCGCGGCTGCTGCCGTACGTCGAGGCGGAGAGGGATGACTGGCCCGAGGGCCTGGCTGACGCTGGAAGACGACAGTCCGATACGGGCCTTTCAGCGGCACTTCTTGAACTCGCCGCCGACAGCGAGTTGCGCGAAGAACTCGAAAGTCGAGCGGCTACGGGGGATGATGACGCCTTAGGGGCGCTCGGAGATGTGCGGCAGCTCGCCCCAGAAGTCGTGTCGGCTCTCATCGGCAAGCATGTTGACGCTCTTGCAAACATCAGACAGTCCGCAGCGGGAAGCAGCTGGGGCTTTGGTGGGCACGACTCAGCTCACATTGTCGCGTTGCTCAGCCTCCACTGGCCGTCGCTCGCAAGATGGGACGAGTTGCTCGCGCTACTACTAGACCCAAGGGTGGGGGCGCACGACAAGAACGAGTCATGCCGCCTCCTAGCGGAGGAGTTTGAGTCTCTACCGCCAGATGTGCAGGAGGAAATCCGAGCCGAAGCGCACACGTTGGTCTCGATGCCAGAGCTCACGGGCGACTTCGGCCGACCAATTCCTAGCGGCACAATGCGTCTGGCGATGGCGAGCGGCGGGCTCGCGCAAGATGAAGTAGCAGCGGTGATCTCTACAGCTCTACTGAACCCCGTCAACCGAGCAGAAGCGGCCCGCCTTTTGCACTTCTCCCGCCTTGCGGGGTCGGCCATTGGCTGGCTTGTGCTGCTTACGGACCCAGACCCTGCGATACGCAGCGGCGCAGCCGCATGCCTGATCGAACGCCTTGATCAAGATCCAATCGACCAAATCGCAGAGGAGGGAGTCCGCCGAGCACTTCAAGACGGCGGGATCATCGTGCCGCTCACGTTAGCAATTCGTCTGCACGCCTACGAGGCCGACGGGAAGACTTGGGCTAAGCCGTTCCTTGCTCAACTATTGACACACGCGTCGGCGGCCGTGCGCTTGGCGGCGAGCGTTGGACGAACGGTCTGACACGCGTGGCGCCTCTTTGGATGGCGACGGCCTGGCCCGATCGTCGCGCCTCAGTCGAGGACAGCAACCTCGTCGATCGAGTCGTTGAAGGCGTCTGGGCGAACCTGACGAGCGATCTCCTCGGCGATCTCTTCGACGGTGTACTCCGCGGTGTTGCGGGCGATCTTCTCGGCCCACGACGCACTCTGGGCCATCACCTCGGCCTTGGTGAGCTTGTGCCAGAAGGGTAGGAGGCTCTGCTCGCCGGCGACGGCGCGGGTCACGATGCCGTCGAGTTCGTACTGAGTCCAGCCCTTGGCGAAGAGGGAGCTGGACAGCACGACGACGCCGAAACTGCTGTGGGCCGGCCGTAGTCGATCTTGCGACGCAATCTGTCGCCGATTCCCAGCTCGAAGGCGTCGAACCAACCTTGACCACGCTGACGATCATGAGCTGAGTGTCGAACTTGTCCGTTAGCATAGTGGGCCCCGTTCAGGGACAGCGCGGCGGCCCTAAGGTCCAGCACTGGACCGGGCCAGGAACGTCGGAGGCACGCAATACCTTCCCTGCCATGCGCTTCCACATCACCGCCGAGTTCGACCTCGAGGTCAAGGACTGGGCCGCCGCCCGCGAGTTGGCCGACGCGTACTTCCTGGAACAGGGCAGGAGGATGCAGGTCAACGTGGCCGGCACGGAGGACGTCCCTGCCGACGAGCACGCGGCCCGCGCCCAGAACACCAACGTGGCCGGCACGCTCGCCAGTTGGGTCCTGGCCGCCGGAGCCGTCACGCGGCCCGACGTGGTCGAGTTGTACGACGGGCACATCTCGGTCCGGGACAACGGGTAGGCGCGGCCGGCCTTCCACCGGCTGCTGTCGGTTCGGCCGGTCAGACGCTGGCTGCCCAGCTACCCCCGGACTGAGGCTTCGGTCGGGTGAGCCAGTAGACGCCGGTCCGAGCGCGGTTGTCGGACATGTCCGCGCTCACCAGCCGCCAGCCCTGCTCGCCGAGCTGGTTCAGCAGCGCAACGGTGGTGTCGTAGTTCGGTGCGACCATGGTCGCGAGGTTGGGCTGCGACGGAAGCAGCACGAACTGCGGGTTGTGGCCGGCCTCGGCGCGGACGAGCAGGGTCTCCCAGGGCTCCATGTTCTGACCGTAGGGATTGCTGCCCCGCCCACGGAAGTGGGCGCCCGGTGAAGTGGCGCGTCGGAGCTGGCGAAGCTCGAGGTCGCTACCTCGCGCCACGCTCATGCGATGTGACAGATCAGCGACTCCCTCGGCGGCAGCCCTACCGGACGGACTATCACGCTGCGTAAGAAGTTGTGAAACTTGTGAATACTGAGCGTTACGACACGGCGGTTCATCGCATTGAGGGATTACAAGGGACGTACACACCATTAGCGTTGTAGATGCGAGGCGGCCAGGAGGCCGCGGGGATCACGCCAGGTCTGCTGCCAGACCCTTCCGGCTCAAGCCGGTTGAGGCGCCCCGGGCTTCCTGGCCGCCTCGCGTCGTCTAAAGGCCACCGGCCGGCCACCACGGGTACGACTGCAGGGTGGCCGGTCCCACCATGGCCTTGAAGCCAAAACCCTCGCACTTCCCCTGCGGGTTCCGTCGGATTCGGTGACGGATGGCTAGCAGGTGGTGCTCCTCATAGCCGCCGTACGGATCGGCCACCATCGCGGCACTCAGCATGCCGGCGTACTGATCCGCCGCCTGCAACCCGTCGAGGCTTCCCATACCGAGGAACTTGGGCTGCCCGTGAAGACGAGCCCACGGAACCCAAGCGGGATCCTGCTGCTCCTTGAGGTTGAAGTACTTCTGTGTCTCCTGGTGGTTGAAGCCTCGAACATGACCAAAGTTCACGATGACGTCTCGTGGGCCACCGGCCCAGTACTTGGCAGTGAGCAAGATCCTCTCCATGAGCATCCCAGCCGCGTAGTTGTAGAAGCGACTCTGGTCGGTCAACAGAACCGCCCCCGTCGGTATCGACGCCTTCTCGAAGATGACGATGTTCACGAGCGCCGGAACAGGGACCAGCAACGACGTCATGGCCTGACGTCGGGCGAACGTCTTCACGTGATCCGCCCAGTGCAGAGGCTTCGTGGAGGGAACTCCGAACAGTTGCCGAGCAGTCTGGACGGCGCTCCGGAGGAGGTGGTCATCTTCATCGGCGATGGTCACTCCGACCATCGCGAAGAAGCGAGAACTCTTCCCGGAGCGCCCCCGGTCCCCCGTCTCGTCGACGTATGTCCGGAGCAGGGGAGGCGTACTGCTGGTCACTCGGGGACCGTAACCCCGCGAGATGCGACACTTTGAGTGGTTAAGCTGCGTGTCGATCTGCACAGAACCTGCGTGACCTGCGCCTGAAGCGCCGAGGTCGCCGCGAGGGGCCTCTCGGTGGTGACCTGTGCACTGCTGGCCTCTACCGTCGCTGTTCGCTTGCCTGAACATCGGGCTAGCCAGGGGCAATGCCGATGACGAACTGCAGGCCTGCGGCCCAACGTGCACCGGAGTTCTCTGCGACGAGGAACGTCCAGTCTGGTGGATGGCCGGGCGTCGCCGTCACTACGACAGGACCAACTGCATCAGGAACGCCTCGACGGTCACCAACAGCATCTGGGCCTGCATCACCGTCGCCGCGCCGGGGGTGTGCTTGATCCCCTGGGCCTGGTCGAGCATCCGACCCACCAGGCTGCCGAGGGCCTGCTCCTGGCTCTGGACGAGGCGTCGGTCCCCGGTCCGGTCGCGCAACACGTAGGCCACCTTCGCGGGCCGGGTGGGGTTGCCTTTCTGGTCCAGCTCCGCCTTCGTGGGCTTCCGTCCGTCCCTATGCAGCCAAGCGTGCACCGCCTCGTGCGGGGCGAGGGCTCGCAGAGTGTGGTCGACGGCCTCCACGACGCAGTGCGCGATCTTCGACGGCGCGGCCGAGCCGCTCCGCTGTACGTCGTCCCAACCGCCTTCGATGAAGGCAACGATGTTCGCGTCGATGGCGCGCAGGGCCGCGAAGAGCTCGACGCGAGCACCGGCCGGGCCGGTCTGCCAGGGCTCGACGAGCCGCTGCTCGACCTCCTCGGCCACCTCCTCCACGTCGACGTCGTCTGGTCGCAGCAGCAGGTCGCCACCGATGAGGCCGCCGACCGTCGTCCCAGCGACGGTGGACATCTGCAACCGGTGCGCGGTCGGGTTCAGCGCGATGTACCGGCCCCACGCGCGCGTGGTGGTGGTCGTCGCCGCCGTCAGGGCCCCCGCCGGCGCCACGGTGGCCAGCCGCTCAGCAAGGTTCGCGGCCAGGCTGGTGCGGGCGCCGAGCTGTTCGAGCAGTCCCGGGACACTCTCTGGCAGCCGCACACCCGCGAGGCGCGCGGCGTCGGCTTCGGCGAGCAGGGACAGCCGCCAGGTCTCCAGCCCGGAGTTCGGGAATGCACTGCGGGCCAGTTCCGCTGTCGCGGCGAGCTCCATCCGTTGCAGGGGCGACGGGGTGAGTTCGTCGACCACCTTCAGTTGCTCGGCGAACAGCCGGGTCGTGTCCGGCATTGCGCTGCGGGACAGCTCGGCGGCCCACTCGCTCACCCGGCTGAACTCCGTGGTCAACGACGCGGCTGGGAGATTGTCGACCAGGTCAGCGAACAGTCGCGGCATCTCCGGCATCGCGCTTCGCGACAGCTCCGCGGCAAGCCCACCGATTCGGCTGAACTCGGCAATCCAGGGCGGCTCGGGGAGCTTCGTTCGTGTCAGCTCCGCGGCCAGCTCACCGATCCGACTCATCTCGGCGGACCACGGCGGCTCGGGCAGCTGCCTCCGCGTCAGCTCCGCGGCCAGGTCACCGATCCGACTGAACTCAGCATGGAGCGGATGAGGCGGCAGATCGGGGAACAGCTTTGGCATCTTCGGCATCGCGCTGCGCGGCAGTTCGGCGAACTGCTCGCTGAGTGTGGTCGCCTCCGCAGCCACTGAGGTCGTGGGGAAGGCGCCGGCAACAGCGGCGAGCGTCCGGTCGAGTTCTCCGGCCAGCTGGAAGCCCCGGCCCTGACCGGCAGCCGCCTGCGTGTCCTCGGCCGAGTCCCTGGCGTCGCCGACGGCGTCCGGATCCGCCTCACTCAGGTGCTCGGAAGCAGCCTCCGGGTTCGGCTCGTCCGCGCCGGTGTCGTCGCCGATGCTCACCAGGTCCAGCTTGCTGAACAGCCGCACTTGCCTCCGAACACTTGACCTCCGCCGCTCCGGACCCGATCTGCCGCACAACCGTAGGCGGTGACACTGACACGGGAACTACCAAGCGGCTCTACTCAAGCCTTCAAGATCACGGGCCATCACAGACCCGTGAATAGGTGGGTTGCAGGCGCGCGTCAGCGCGGGCGGGCGAAGCCCGTCCTCCAGTTCCTCTGCAGTTGGGTCAGGCGGCCGGGTCGAGGACCACGGTGTGGCCGAGGCGTTCGAGTTGGGCGACCAGCCGGCGAGCGTGGGCCTCGTCGTTGCGGCGGGCCAGCCAGTCCGCGCCGAGGTCTCGGTAGGGCTCGTCGCGGGTGAGCATCCAGTAGGCCGAGACGAGGATGGAGTGGGCGACTGCGACCTGGGCGCGGCCCATCCCGCGGCGAGCGGTCAAGCGGGCGTGCTGGGCGGAGAGGTAGTTCTTGCCCTTCATGCGCCCGGCTGAGCCGGCGGCCTCGACCAGCATCGAGGTGAGCCATTTGTTGCCGTGCTGGGCCTCGGGCTGGTGGCGCTTACCGGCGGACTCGAAGATGCCCGGCGCCAGACCGGCCCAGGAGGCCAGGTGCGCCGCGGAGGGGAAGCGGGACATGTCCCCACCGGTCTCGGCGAGGATCACCTGGGCCACCTTCGGCCCGACTCCGGGAATGGTCTTGCAGCAGCTCGAGCTGGTGCGCCCAGGGCCGGCACGCCTCGGCGATCACCGCGTCGAGCTCGGCGAGGGCATGCTCGACCAGCTCGAGGCGGTGCAGCATGGTGCGCGCCAGCTGCGCGTGCTGGGCGTTGAAGTGCCCGGTCAGCGCCTCGACCAGCTGCGGGATCTTGATCCGCATCTTGCCCTTGGCCATCTCCGCCAGCACCTGCGGATCGCGCTCCCCGGCGATCATCGCGGTCAGCATCGCCCGGGCCGAGACGCTGGTCAGGCTGGCCGCCACCGAGGACAGCTTGATGCTGGCGTCCTCCAGCATCAGCTCCAGCCGGGTCACCTCCCGGGTGCGGTCGCCCATCAGCTGCACCCGGTAGCGGGTCAGCATCCGCAGCCGGCGGATCTCCGGCGGAGGCACGAACGACGGGCGGATCAGCCCGTGCTCGAGCAGCTGGGCGATCCACTCGGCGTCCTTGACGTCGGTCTTGGGTCGCTGCACCGCCTTGATGTGCGCGGCGTTGCACAACCAGACCTCCAGCACCTCCTCCAGGCAGTAGAACGCCGGCTTCCAGTACGTCGAGGTCGACTCCATCGCCGCGATCGTCACGCCGCGCTCCAGCAGCCAGTCGCGCATGACCTCCAGCGCTCGGGTGGTCGTGGGAAACGTCCGCGTCTCACTGCTGCGCCGGCCTCGCGGGCCCGGCGTCCGCACGCACACGGTCAGCGTCGCCTTGCCGATATCCAGCCCGGCGACCCGCTCATGCATGACCTCCATCGGATTCCTCCTTCGCATCGACACCGATGGGGTGTCGTCCGGAGGGCCCTCTGCCAGGACACAGACCCACGCGCTCACGGCAGCAATCAAGGGGCACCCGAGGGCCCCGCGCCATACACATCTACGGGCTCACCCGCACCACTGTGCAACGACGTCGCCGGACCCCGACAGCATTCTCATCCGCAAGGGCAGCGATCAAGATCGCAACCGTTACACGTCTTGCATCTGAGGTAGAGGGACTCGTTGTGACGGATCGGCAAGCAACCGCTGCAACCAGTTCACGCCGCACCTCGTCCGCTCCTCCCCCGTCGCCGCGCTCCTGTCCAGCAAGCTGCCGGCGACCGTGACGCCGAGATCGCCATGGCCATCGTCGCAATGCTTAGCGCGGCCACGAGTCACCCACCGACGAACTGGAACCCTTGAGTGACAGCTGTAGGACGCGATAGGGCACGTACGACAAGAGGACCTCCACTGAGCGAATAGGCGACTGACCAGTAAAGTCGAATTGACCGATCCGACCTTCCAAGCTGGCCATGCCGGTTCGATCCCGGTCACCCGCTCCACGTAAAACCGCAGGTCAAATGGCCTGTTAGGCATACCGGAGGAGTCCCGCAGGACCCTCTGAAGGCCCCCGATTTGACCCTTAGAGACCCCTGTTTCCGATGGATAGGTCATGAATACGTCACGCCGCGAGCCCGGATACGCACAGGTCAAGGCGGCTGAACGTCTCGCTGCAGGGGCCACCGTGCCCACGGATAGGTCACGCTGACGCCTCACCGGGCTGGTCACCGCAGTCCGGCGTCGTCCGAAGAATCAAGGTGATGCCGCGCGGCGATCCGCCGGCCGATCTTCTAAAGCGGAACGCCGAGGAGTTCGGCTGCTGCCCGGCTGCGGACGAAGCCGGCGTGCGCGGCGTACGGCCACGACGGTGTCTGCCAGCCGCCGTCCGTGAGGAGATCGGGGGGCAGGCCTCGTGGGGGCGGCGGAGTAGAGGGCGTACTGGCTGTTCCGGCGCTGAACCCTGCGTGGAACGGCGCGTCAGGCAGGCCGTGCCCCCGGTGTCCTTATTACTCGAGCGGCTCGGCACCTGAAGGACAAGCAGGAACCAGGCCCATGACGACGACCCCCAGCAGTGCGACCTGCTGCAAGAACTGCCCCAACAACTTGGCCGGGACCTTAGGGCCGCGTCGGGTAAGCCCAACAAGTTGCGGCCAGCGCTCGCCGCGTCCATCAGGCCTGCGGCCCCCCGGCCATATACATGGCGCACCGCATGGCAATAGGGTTGGGCATGCCGTACTACGAGAGCGGACACGTTCGCCTTGAGTATCGAACCCTTGGGCCGGATCATGCGGAAATCGTCGTTCATCTTCACGGGTTCCCGCAGCCTTCTGACGTCTGGATGCCAATCGCCGACCGATTGCAACAGGAGGGGTTTCGCAGCCTCATCCTTAATCAGCGGGGTTACCCTGACACTCAAGTACCCAGGGGGGTAAGGAATTACCGATTGCGCCTATTGGTGGACGATGTGATCGGGTTGCTAGAATCGATTGGGAGCACGTCGGCACATATTGTTGGACACGACTGGGGCGGGTCGGTGGCCTGGTCGTTAGCCCATAGGCGACCGGATTTAGTGAAATCCTTAACGGTAATCTCGATGCCACACCCTCAGGCGCTAGCGCGATCCCTTCTTGTCAGTTCTCAAGCACTGCGAAGCTGGTACGTGATTCCCCTCATGATTCCCAGCCTCGTGGAGCAGGTCGCAAGATTCTTCCCGCGCCTGGCGCAGGCATGGCTAGCCAGCACAGGGTTGGACGACAAGACTGCCGAAGCACACCTTGAGCGAATGCAAGAAGGTCCACACGGATTGACCGGTCCACTCAACTGGTACAGGGCAATTCCGCTAAACATAATGCAAGAGCCTTGGAATCTCCCAATCACACCAAGAACGCTGTACATATGGTCCCGGGGGGATCAAGTCGTCACGGTCGCGGCGGCGAAGCTAACCCGGCGGTACGTGGCTGGACCATTTGACTTCGAGGAGATTGACGGCTCTCACTGGCTTCCAGAGGAGCATTCGACTGCCTTGGTAGAACTACTCTTGCAGCATTTCCGCGGAGGCCGCGCTCGAATCGCTCCATGAGCCTCATCGGTTCCCCAAGGAGCTCTGACGCGATGTGATCGACGTTTCGGATCATCGCTCCCGTTTCAGAATCAAGGACCGGTAAGAACACGTCAGCCCACGCGCGCTTGCCCAAAAGGTCCACTCCGGGCGGGCGCCACGTCCGTCGGGACACAGCTCGGACAAAGGCCTTGGTCTCGGGGAATGACTCGAAGACGGCTATAGCGCCCTGCCGGTAGAACCGCATGTGGCGACCCTCTTGCGCCGCAATACGTTTCAATACGGGCTCGATGACCTGAGGAGTTCGCGGGTCTCGGGCGATTGCGTTGTAGGCGCTCAGCGCCACATGCTCCTGAAGCGTGCCCAGGCACAGATACGCTGCAAGCATGCCAGCCTTATATACAGAGCCGGCCCGCAGCGCACCAGCCGCGATGACCGCCCTCCGGTCGCGATGAAGCGTCGCGTGAGACGGTAAGTCAACATTAAAGCCGAGCCGGCTAGCCATTGCCATGAACGCCCGGGAATGCTCCGCTTCCTCCGCCAGCCAGACAACATTGAAGTCTTGTATCACAGTAGAGCGGTCGGCTCCCGACCAATGTAGCTTTACCCGCATATGACGCGAGTCGTCTTCCACCCCAGCCAGAGCCCAGAATAGTCGGCCGAGACGGGGATCCGACTCATCCTTCATCGCCGAGACCTCATCCCGCCACGTGATCGGTCCCCAATTCTTGAGAAATCGATCGAGATTCGCCTCGAGTTGAGAGGTAACGCGAGACCACGGCCCCATTGTCAGGTCCTTCCAGAGGCGTTGGATAGCAGGATGTACACGGCCGATAGATCGGCAATGAGACTGATCGAGAAGACAAGGACGTCGCGCGGGCGGCGGAACGGAAGTGACGGGATGGAGCGGATTTGAGCGATTCGACCTGCGAAGAGGTTCTCTATCTCAATAACCCGCGCTGCCCCCTGGCCGAGCATCTCGGTAGCCATGCTCGCTTCTAAGCGGGCTTGTTCCACCTTCTTGTATGCGGAGATTCTACGGCGTGCGAATATGAACGGGAACCCCAGATAGATCGGCAGGGTGATCGCCCATTGTCCAGCGACGAAGAGGAATGGTCCAAGTATGATGGCCGAGGGAAGCGAGATGGCGACGGCCGCAAGTGCCACACCATGAATGGCGATTTCGATATACGTCGCAGTCAGCACGCGCCTTACCGGTAGCCAACCATAGAACTCGTCCCGATTTACCGGGTCCGCCCCGAATGAAACGTGGTGTCTCGATGCCAAGTAGGCCCAGATGACATTGAGGCCCACAAGATTCTGCAAAGTGATGATGTAGACGCCGTAGGACCCCAGGAGAAGATAGCCCGAGAATCCAAAGAAGTTGACTCGCGGATTCGCCCACAAGCTTTGATGTGCAGCTTCAAGCCACGCGCCGCGTGCCGGTCCGTCGGGCGCGAGCGCCTCATAGGGGCCGTCAGACGTCTGCGTGTTGAGCGTCCAGACTACAATCAAGGCGAAGAGGAATATCAGCCAGCTAACCTTTGCAATTACGCGAAAGTTGCGATTGGCAGCGTCGATCCTGGCGTCGAATACGGCTGCAGAGGCGGGTGTTCGGAACGTCAGCGCGCCGCAATTTGTCATTTGCCCATGGAGATCGCGGTAGCCGCGCCACTGATGGTTGATCAGGGCAGGCGTGATCGCCAGGATGACGAGCGTCCCGATAGAGAGGAGGTCGCGGGATAGCGGAAAGAACGGGCGGACAAGCTGGTCGGTGCAATAGTTTGGCAGCGGCACAAATGGAATGGCATGACTGAGTAATGTGCAGCTCTCCTGCCACCATACACTTGCAGGACCAGGCTCCCGAGCCAGAAACTCGACTGCAATGAAAAGGAGTGTGAGGACCAGGGGGATAGCTAGGATCGCCTGCGGTCGTGAGGAACCGAATGCCCGGCGCAATAGGGTGGGTTCTGCGCACTCTGGTTCAAACTTGTTCAAGTAATGTCCGAATAGCGTCGCCGCAATTGACAAGCGCGTTCGCGCACCGCAAATGTTGCCTTCTCTGCGCACACGAGAGCGTCGGCCAATCTCCCCGCCAACCCGCTTTGACGTGCGGACACTAGCGGCCGGGTTGGGGGGCGAGCAAGAGGAAACGGCCCACAGTCCCTCTCCGCCTAGACGCCCCCCAGCGACTCCGCGCCATAGGCGTCCCCTGTACGTCCCGCCGGCCGAACTGGACGCCTCCCGCTCGGCACGCTCGATTTCTGGTGCACCCGGGTCCAGCGCTAGGAACGGCGAACTCCTGTTCCGGTCCCATCTTCCGCGGCCCCAACGGGCCGGTCACACGCACCGTCCTCACATGTTGAGGTGGCATGCCCTGCGCATGCGTCAGCCCCCGGCCTGGCCGTAGGCCTTTTGGGCCTCCTGAAGCTCCTGCCAGTGTGCCTCGAGGCCGGCGAGCGTCGGGCTCACGTTCTGCGAAGCGAGTGGCTGCGAGTGTCCGTCGATGTACCGACACGCGTCCTCGAAGATTCGCGTGACGGTTTCGATGGCGACCGGCAGAGCGGCTGCCTTGATTTGCGACAGGGTGGTCATGCGCACGTTGGGCTGATAGCGCTGGGTCACGCCTTGGAGCAGCGCACTTTCGGTGAACACCTCACACCACGACCGGATCCAGCCGTAGCCCGTCCGAACCAATGCCGCCCGAGCCTCACCACTCTCCTTCTGAGCCGCCTGGATCGTCTCGTTAATCTTCCTCTTCATGTTTCCGACCGTGTCCCAGCGGGGCCCGGTCGCGCGTGCAACCTCACCCTTCCCCGCTTCGTCGGTGATCTGGTAGTAGGTGCAGCGCTTGGACTTCTCGAACAAGCCCAGCAGGGTCGAGGCGAAAAAGATGTCGTGCGTGAAGACGATGACCTGGTTGTCTTCGGCAAGCATCGCGATTCGCGTGGCCACCTCGCGGATGCGGCGGTGATCAAGACTCGAGACCGGGTCATCGAAAACGACCGGCGCGTCGATGCCGGCCAGCCGAGCCTCTGCGAGGAAGTCCGCCATCGCTAAGACCTTCTGCTCGCCCTCGGACAGCACCTTCGACGGCTTCACCTTGCCGCCAATCATCTTCCGCCGCTGAGCCTTCCCCTGCCGCCCGAGGAACTCGATCCGTAGCTCCGGCGCTCGCAGTGCGGCGCACTCCTCCTGGAACAACGTGTCGAAGCTCTGGTTGATCAACTGATCGCTGGCGGTCTTAGCCAAGGCCGTCAAGCTGCGGCTCAGGCCTGGCAGAGGCTTGCTCAGGATGCCTAGGCGGTCGGCTTCCTTCGCGTTGCGGACGTGCGAGTCGATCATGGGCCACGACTTGGCCAGCTCCGCGGCGGCAATCAGCTCGTCGCGCTCCTTCTTCTTCTGCGCCAGCGCTGTTGTGCGGTTGTCGGCCTGAGTCCGCAGCGAGACCAGCAGGGCTTCGGCGGCCGCATGCGCTTCGGCGAGGGTCTCCGAGAGTGGCGCGACCGTCGCGTGGAGGTCGGCCTCGGTTGCGGAGCCGACCGCCGTCATCTTCTGGACGCTCGTCAGGGTCGAGTGCAACTCCCTGAGCGCCGGATAGAAGGGCGGGGTCTCGCCGGCGTCCGCGTACTCGGCGACGAACGAGGCAATGTCGGTTGAGTCGATGCCGAGCACCGGGGCAACCGTGGCCTTTATGCTGGCATCGGTGGCGGCGATATCGTTGCTGATCTTGTCCGCCAAATAGTCGGCGTACTTGGCGAGGAGTTCTCGAGCTGGGTCGGCCAGTGGCTGCCGGCAGTACAGGCAGCGGGCGACATCATGTGAACCAATCTCTTCCAGGTGCCGCCGGTATCGCTCGCCGGCGGCAACGAACTCTCCCCAGGACTCCTCCGGTCCAGCAGGGAGGTCTGCGGCGCTGAACAGTTCGTCGCGAAACTTCTTGTAGTCCGCGTCCAGTGCAACTCGAGTAGCGAGAAGCGACCGATAGCCGAAGCTATCGAACGCGGTCAGGGTGGCCGCGACGGTGGTCGCCTGGGAGAGAACCCGCTCCACGCGGGTCAAGGTGATGATCTGCGTGCCGATGGTGTTCGCCTCGAGTGCTGCGACTGCTTGACGCAGGACGTCGATGCGTTCCTCGATGTTCGGGTCGGGATCGGACTTCGCCTTGAGCGCTTCGAGGTCGGTGGAGGCCCCGAGCGTCTCGATCAGCGGATGAACCGTGGCCTCCTTGGGAAACCGGCTCAGCAGGGTGGTCGCGCCCGAGGTGAGATGCTTGGCGGCGTCATCGATCTTCGCCTGGATCAATTTCAGGCCGGCGACGACGTGGTTAAACAGCGCCAACGCCGCCGGTACGTATGTGTACTCAAGGTCGTCGTCAACGTGGAAGTTCACCGAGGGACTGTCGAAGATCGACATGCGGATGAACGGCGAGACACCGCGCTCCCCGGTCCATGCAAGTGTCCTGGTGTCGCTGCCGAGCTTGTAGACGATGGTGGCCGACTGCGGGTCGTTGGAGGCGGCGGCGAGATTGCCGAGGATGACGTCCGCCGTCCGGCTCGCGGCGAGTGCCTTGAAGATTCGCGAGTATCCGGTCTTGCCCGTGCCGTTCTCCCCGAAGAGGATCGTGAGTCCCTCGTGGGGTTCGATGACAGCGCCGGCGACAAGCGCATTGACGCCGCTCACGTCGCACAACTTCTTAATGGTTAGGGGCTCGTCGGCCTCGTCAGCGCTGGCGGGGGTCGTTAGCGCTGGGACCTCCGGGGCGGTGCGTTTGTCGAACGCTTTCTCCTGCCGGAAGAGCTGGTACGCGTCCTCAGCGTCTTCAAGCGACAGAGGCCGGCCGGTGTCGAGGACTTGCCGGACTACGAATCGGACCCACTCGTCGCTGTCGTTTGCCCAAGCAGCCAGGATCGCCCGCGGATCGGTTCCAGGCACAGCCGCGGCCGCGTCAGGCGCGGCAGCAGCCGCGCTTCCAGGGGAGACGGGGGCCTCGTCGCCAGCGTCCATGTCGGCCACGACCTTCGCCCCCTGTTCCGATTTGCCGAAGCCTGGCGGCCGGCACGACGCCTCAGGCTGAAGACCTGCGATGTGGACACTTTGCTAGACCAAGGCGACACACCGCTACACCATTACGCAGAACGCTCACATCACATTTGGGAGGTCGGCGCCCATGGCTCATCTGCGCCTTGGTGGAGTTGTCCTGTCCCGGCGCGGGTGGGTCGCCTCCCCGGGCGCGCGACAGTCCGCCATTGCCACGGTCGACCCCCGGCAGGTACCGCCAGCACAGACCTCGACCTTCGCACGCAGACGGTCCACGACTCCTGCGCCGACATCGAGCCATGCCGGGCAGCAGTTCAAGATCCTTACCGTCACACTCATGCACCTCAGGGTCTGCCGATTCGTGCTGACGGATTTCTGGAGACTCATCCGGAGCCTTGGCGGCATGGGAACCAGAGGTAGCCCGAGTATCGAGCCCGACGGCGAGAGCGCGAGCGGCAACAGCGTCAGGACGCCCGGTTGACGACCCCGAAGGCCACCTCGGGCCCAGCCGCTTCGGACGTGCACGGTCCGGAGCGGCGAGCCGCCGCGACGACCTGTGGGTGGTGCGGTGGGCCGATGACACCCGGGAGCCGGGGGTCGATCCCCAAGTGGTGTTCAGCCACGTGCCGGCACCGCGCCTGGGAGCAGGCCCGGGCGGCGGCCTCCGGTCTGTCCGCGGTGGAGGTCATCGAGCGGCGCGTCGAAGTCCAGGTACCTCTAGTGCCCACCCGCCGCGACTGGCCCAGACTGCTCAGCGACCTCGCAGCGCGGCTGAACGACGGGCGGGTCTACGACCGCGACTTGCCCGCCCTGGCGCGGGCTCTGGAACCCGTACTGGAGAACTACCGGCGACGTGCGCACCTCACCGGCGCTCCCGACCTGGACTGAACCCGAGCTCCAGTACTTCTGCAGTAGTAGGAAGCAGCGGCTCCGGTCTCCGAGTCGGCGACGGTCACCATGGGGATGGCCTGACTGGTGAGGCACTGGAGATGTTCGGCAGGCCACTCCCCCACCGTCGTGCGCAAGCCTCCACGTAGCACGCGACTGATCCGGGAGATGTCGATATGGATGATCCGCAGCCGCTTCGGGAAGTCATGGCCGCCGACCGTCTCCTCCTCACGCCCGAAGAGGCCGCGGAGGTCCTACGCATCGGTCGCACGACGGTGTACGCGCTCATGAAGAGCGGGGAGCTGCGCTCGGTACACATCGGCCGCAGCTGCCGAATATCCCAGGCAGAGGTCGAGCGCTACGTGCGCCGGCTCCAGGCTCTCCCATCTCGTCCACAGCCTTCGCCGGACGCCGCGTGAATCCACAGCGAGCCTGCCCTTTACCTCAGCGCTCCAGGACACTCAGCCTCCAAGAGAGCTTCAAGGGGTAGCGGATGGCGGGACGCGCGTCGAACGGAGAGTCGACGATCTACAAGGGCGCCGACGGGCGCTGGCACGGCTACGTCTCCGTCGGGTTCACGCTCGACGGCAAGCTCGACCGCCGGCACGTCAGCAGCAAGAGCCGCGGCGTCGTGGTCGCGAAGGTCCGAGAGCTCGAACGCCGGCGCGACACCGGGACGGTCAGCGAGACGTCGACCCCGACCGTCGGCGGGTGGCTCGAGCACTGGCTGACCACCATCGCGCCGCGCCGGGTGCGCCAGCGGACGCTGGAAAGCTACGAGTCCGCCGTCCGCAAGCACCTGATCCCTGGCATCGGCCGCCACCGCCTCGACCGGCTGCGGCCCGAGCACCTCGACCAGCTCTACACCGCCCTGCTCGACGCCGGCTATTCCCCCGCTTCCGTTCTGCGGCACCACCGCATCCTGTCCCGGGCCCTGACCGTCGCGGTCCAGCGCGGCCACGTCCCGCGCAACGTCGCCTCGCTCGTCGACCCGCCGGCGCAGCGGCCGAGCGACCTGGCCACCGCCCTTGATCTCGACGAGGCCCGCGCCGTCCTGGAAGCGGCCGCCACCGTGCGCAACTCGGCCCGATGGACGGTCGCGCTGGCCCTGGGCCTGCGGCAGTCCGAGGCCCTCGCCCTCCAGTGGAAGGACATCGACCTGCTGGCCAACACCGTCACCGTCCGGCGCAGCATCCACCGCGTCCGCGGCGGCGGGCTGATCTACGAGGAGCCCAAGAGCAAGCGCAGCCAGCGCACCCTGGCGCTTCCGCTACCGCTCGTCGCCGAACTCCACCGGCACAAGGCCGCCCAGCTCGGCGAGCGGATGCTGGCCGGCTCCGAGTGGCACGACGAGGACCTGGTCTTTGCCCAGCCCAACGGCCGGCCGATCGACAAGAAGACCGACTACGACGACTGGACCCGACTGCTCCAGCAGGCCGGCGTCCGCCACGTCCGGCTGCACGACGGCCGGCACACGGCCGCCACCCTGCTGCTGTCCGAGAACGTGCACCCGCGCGTGGTCATGGAGCTGCTCGGCCACAGCCAGATGCGCACGACGATGGACATCTACAGCCACGTCATGCCCGCGCTGGCCCGCGAGGCGGCGGACCGGATGGGCGCCCTGCTGCTGACAGGTAAGGGCAGGCAAACTGCAACCAGAACTGCAACCACGGAGTTGGTTGAAAGCGGGCAGGACGAAGAAAGCCCTGCTCAGATGGGTGGAGCTGAGGGGACTCGAACCCCTGACCCCCACACTGCCAGTGTGGTGCGCTACCAGCTGCGCCACAGCCCCTTGCCGACCCGGTCTGGTGTGTCCGAGCCGGTGGCAACAGTACAGGGCGCGACGCTCGATCCCGCGCAGGGGTGGCGACGCCCGTGGCGGCCGCCGCCACCCGCAGACCAGGTCAGCCCAGCTTCATCTGCGCGATGCGGATGTGGTTGCCGAAGGGGTCGCGGAGCCCGAAGTCGATGCCGTACGGCTGGTCGACCGGCTCCTCGGTGATCTCCACGCCCTTCGCCTTGAGCTCGGCGTGGGTCTTGTAGGCGTCGTCGCACCGGAAGAACAGATGGCCGCCGGCGGCGCCCTTGGTGATCAGCTCGCGCACCTGGGCGGCGGTCTCCTCGCTCATGGACGGCGGCCCCGGCTTCTCCAGCAGGAGAGCCCGGTCGGGCTGCCCCGGCAGGGCGACGGTCAGCCAGCGCATCGGGCCGAACTGCATGTCGTTGGTGACCTCGAAACCGAGCTTGCCGACGTAGAAGTCCAGCGCCTGGTCCTGGTCGGGCACGTAGATCTGGGTGATGGTGATCGCGTTCAACATGCAAGGAACGCTAGGGGCCGTCACTCCCCCGCTGCTTCTCCGAAACTGCTCGGTCGAAGCCACGCCATCGCGAAGCAGGACGGCACGGGCGGCAGCGGCCCACGACGGCGGTAGGCGCTCGGCGGCTCCCCCACGATGTCGCGGAACACCCGGCTGAACGTCCCCAACGACGAGAAGCCGACGTCCATGCAGATGTCAGTGACGCTGCGCTCGCCCGTCCGCAGCAGGAACATCGCCCGCTCGACCCGCCGCCGCTGCAGGTAGCGGTTGGGGGTCTCCCCGAACGTGGCGCGGAACGTGCGGATGAAGTGCGCCTCAGAGACGTGCGCGATCCGCGCCAGGCCCGGGACGTCGAGCGGCTCGGCGTAGCGGCGGTCCATCGCGTCCCGTGCCCGCAGCAGCCGACGATTCGACTCCTCGACCGCGCGGCTCACCTGGCGATCAGATCACGCGGTCAGACGGCCGCGTCGGTGTCCACACCCCGCTCGCGAAGCCAGACCATGGGGTCGATCCGCTTGCCCTCCATGCCGCCCGACTGAATCTCGAAGTGCAGGTGCGGCCCGGTGGACTGGCCGCGGTTGCCGACGAGGGCCACTGTGTCGCCCGCGTCGACGTACTGGCCGGCTTCGACCGTGATTTTCTCCATGTGGCCGTAGACCATCACGTCGCCGTTGTCGGTGAGGATGTAGACGGCCAGCCCGAAACCGCTCGCCGAGCCAGCGCGGAGCACCACGCCGTCGACGGCGGCGTACTCCGGAGTGAGCATGGGTGCCGCGAGGTCGATACCCGTGTGCATCGTTCCCCAACGCGGTCCAAAGGTGCTGGTCAACCGGGCGCCATCAATGGGGAAGACGGCTCTCGGCCGGGCCGCCTCGACCGCGGCAGCCTCGGCCTCGGCGCGCGCGGCCCGCGAGGCAGCGACCTCCTGGAGGCGGGCCTGGGCCTCCGCGACGGTGATCGAGGCCTGCGGCAGCACCTCGGCACCCTCGTCGCCGGCCAGCAGCGCCTGCTGGGCGGCGAGGACGGAGGTCCCGTCGGCAGACGCCACCGTCGCGCCGTTCACACCGAAGACGGCAGCGGCGACGCCGCCGGCGAGGAGCGCGCTCAGCAGCAGGGCAGGACGGCGAGGGGCGGGACGACGGGGCCGGCCGGCGGCACCGTGGCGACGGGCGGACGAACCGCAGTCAGGAGCTCTGTCGAGGCCTCCTGGCCCATACGTGCGTCCATGCACCTGCCCGTCTGATGGAGGAGATCACCGGTTTGGCTGCGCGCTATACAAACATTCCGTGACGCTTCCGTGACCGGGCGTGCGGCGCGTCGTCCGGGACACGCCGTGCGACGTGCCTCACAGACCTCCCCAGTCCCACGCGTTACTCTCATCGATGTCATTCGCACACGGCCGCGGGAGAGCGATCTGCCGGGGCTGTGAGGCCGCCCACGGTCGCCCGCACGGACGAGGGGCCGTGCACCCGGTCGAGTGGCCGAATTGTTTCGCGCGCCCCGCGCCGGGGCATGCTCTACCTCCGGCGTGAAACCACCGCGCCCCTTCCGTGCCTATCGATCGCACAACGGACGGGCGCCACGGCGCCGGAACCATTGCGCGGAACCGCGCGACACACGTGTACTGCTGGTGAGCGTCGGCCCGGAACTGGGACGACCGCGATGAGCCGTGCCCACAGACGTTAGAGACGGAGGGATGCGTTGACCCAGGCAGACATCTTCCGCCCCCTCCCCCTGGGCTCCGGACTCCCCAGCGCGGGAGCCATTCCCCCCGAGATCGGGCTGCCCGAGCTGCCGAACGTCGCCGCCTCCCACACCGGCATCCGCCCGCTCCGGGACGAGACGCTGGAGCACCACGGCCAGCAGTTGCTCGTACCGACCTACGACCGGGCCGCGCTCACTCCGGCCGTCGTCCACTTCAGCGTGGGCGGCTTCCACCGCTCCCACCAGCTCCTGTACTTCGACGAGCTCGCCGAGCGACGGCTCAGCACCGGCTGGGGAGTCGTCGGCGTGGGGCTGCACAGCCGCACCATGAAGGACGCCCTCGCCCCCCAGGACCACCTCTACACCGTCGTCGAGCGCAGCCCCGACGGCGAACGGGCGCGCGTCGTGGGCGTGATGGTCGACTACCACTACGCACCCGATGAGCCCTCGACCGTGCTCAACGTCCTCACCGACGAGCGCACCCGCATGGTCTCGCTGACCATCACCGGCGGCGGGTACCGGCTGGACCCGCAGACCGACGCGTTCGACGCCGACGACATCGACGTCCGCTGGGACCTCGCGCACCCGCACTCCCCGCGGACCGTCTTCGGCTTCGTCGTCGAGGCCCTGGACCGACGCCGCCGCGCCGGGCTGCCCGCCTTCACGGTCGTGTCCTGCGACAACATGCATCGCAACGGCGACGCGGCGAGGGCCGCGATCGTGGGCTTCGCCCGGCTGCGCGACGAGGTGCTGGCCCGCTGGATCGCCGACCGCGTGGCCTTCCCGAGCAGCATGGTCGACCGGATCACGCCGCACACGACGCCCGACCAGCGCGAGGCCGTGGCACAGCGGTACGGCGTCGACGACCGGTGGCCGGTCATCACCGAGCCCTTCTCCCAGTGGTTCATCGAGGACACCTTCTGCAACGGGCGCCCGCCGTTGGAGCACGTCGGTGTGCGCTTCGTGGACGACGTCGCCCGGTACGAGCTGATGAAGACCCGGCTGCTCAACGCCAGCCACTGCGCGCTGGGGTACCTCGGCTCCCTCGCCGGCTACGCCAGCATCGACCGCGTCATGGCCGACCCGGACCTGGCCGAGTACGTCACCCAGCTGATGGACGTCGAGGTGACGCCGCTGCTGCCGCCGCCGGACGGCATCGACCTCGTCGAGTACAAGCGAACCCTGCTCCAGCGGTTCGCCAACCCGGCCATCGCCGACCACCTCTCGCGGCTCTGCCGGCGCGGCTCGACCAAGATGCCCCACCACCTGCTGCCGTCGTTGCGGCAGGCGGTGGCCGAGGGCCGGCCGCACGGACTGCTCACGCTGGCCGTCGCCGCCTGGTTCCGCTACCTCCAGAGCACCGACGCCGCAGGTCGGCCGATTCCCGTCGACGACCCGCGCGCCGACGCCCTGCAGGCCCTGGCCCGATCCGGACGAACCGACCCGAGGCCGCTGCTCGCCGAGCGGTCGATCTTCGGCGACCTCGGCGACTGCCTCGGCTTCGTGGCCGAACTCCGCTCGGCGCTCGAGGGGCTGGAACGCGACGGCCTCCGGGAAACGCTCGCGGCAGCCGTCCTGCGCACCCGGAGACTGCGCCAGGAGCCGACGCCGTGACCGACCCCGCACCGAGAGGAGCCCGACCCGTGCCGACCGACCCGACGCCGCTCCTCGAGCGGGTGCAGATCCTGCTCTGCGACGCCGACGGCAACCTGTTCCCCTCCGAGGAGCCGGCCTTCGACGCCTCCGTCGAGGTGACCAACGCCTTCCTGGCCGAGATCGGCAGCGACCGTCGCTTCACCGCGGACGAGCTCCGCCATGAAGCGACGGGCATGAACTTCCGGACGACGGCCCTGCGCCTGACCGCCGCCGAGGGGGTCACCGACATCGACGTGGACCCCTGGGTCGCCGAGGAGAAGCGGGCGGTCACCGCCCACCTCGGGCACACGCTGCGGCCACATCTCCCCACGTCGGCGGCGTTGACCGACCTCGCCGCCGTCCTGCCGCTCGCCGCCGTGAGCTCCAGCGCACTCGCGCGCCTGGCTGCGTGCTTCACGGCCACCGGCCTCGACGACCTGATCCCGCCCGCCCGCCGGTACAGCGCCGAGGACTCGCTGCCGACGCCCACGAGCAAGCCCGACCCGGCCGTCTATCTGCACGCCTGCGCCCAGCTCGGCATCGCACCCGAGGCGGGTCTGGCGGTCGAGGACGCCGTGGCCGGCGTGCGGTCCGCGGTCGCCGCAGGCTGCCCCACGATCGGCAACCTGCTCTTCGTGCTCCCCGACGAGCGTGCCGACCGCGCCGAGGCGCTCCGGGCCGCCGGTGCGCTCGCCGTCGTCAGCTCCTGGCAGGAACTGGCCGATCTGCTGCTGCCGGTGCTCGCCCGCCGCGGTTCGGCGGCCGACGACCTCGTGACCGGAGCGGCCCGATGAACCTCGTCTTCACCGCGTTCCGCGGCCACTTCTCCGACAGCCCGCGGGCGATCTACGAGGCCCTGCTCGAGCGGGGCCTCGACGCGGACGTCACCTGGCTGTCGGCACCGCACACCCAGGCGACGTTCCCCGACGGCGTCAGCACCGCGGAGTTCGGCACCCCCGCGTCCGTCGCCGCGCTCGAGGCCGCCGACGTCGTCGTCTCCAACGACCACATCCCGCTCGACTGGGAGAAGCGGCCCGGCGCGACCTACCTGCAGACCTGGCACGGGACGCCGCTGAAGCGGATCCACAACGACGTCCTCTGGGCGCCCGAAGGCCGCTTGGCCTACCTGGAGCACGACATCGCGCGCTGGGATCTGGTGCTGTCCCCCAACGCCGCCAGCACCGAGCGGCTGCGCCGGGCGTTCGGGTTCAGCGGCCCGATCCACGAGACGGGACTCCCCCGCAACGACCTGCTGAGCTCGCCGCGCGCGGGCGAGGTCCGGGCCGCCGTCCGCGCCGAGCTCGGTATCGGCGACGACCAGAAGGTCGTGCTCTACACGCCGACCTGGCGCGACGACCTGGTGTTCCAGAAGACCGGACCCCAGGACTTCGAGTTCCCGATCGACCTCGACGACTTCGCCGCGCGGCTGGGCGAGGACCACGTGCTGCTGCTCCGGCTGCACAACATGGTCATGGACCGGCTGGAGATTCCCGAGGGATCGCCGGTGCGCGACGTCTGCGGCTATCCGGACATCCGCGACCTCTACCTGGCTGCGGACCTGCTGGTCACCGACTACTCCTCGACGATGTTCGACTTCGCCATCACCGGCAAGCCGATCGTCTTCTTCACCTACGACCTGGACTACTTCCGGGACGAGTTGCGCGGCTTCTACTTCGACCTCGCCGAGGCCGCCCCGACGCCCCTGCTGCGCACCAGCAAGGAACTCGTCGACGCCATCACGGACATCGATGCGATCGCCGCGGAAAGCGCGGAGGACTACGCCCGTTTCCGGGAGACTTTCACCCATCTCGAGGACGGCGCAGCCACCCAGCGCGTCCTCGACCTGCTCTTCCCCACCACCCCCACCGAAGACCCCGAGGGAGATGAGAACCATGCGGACCTCTGATCGAGTTCTGAACAACGTCCTGCGGGGTCGCTCCCCCTCCTCGGCCCACCCGCCGAGGCTCCGGACGGCGACCCCACCCATGGAGGTCGTCATCCTCGCTGCGGGCATGGGCACCCGGCTGGGTCGCGACCACCCCAAGCCGCTCACCCCGCTGAACGACGGGCAGAGCATCCTCCAGCGTCAGCTCGACGGCCTGCGGTCGGTGCTCGGGAACGACGTCCCGATCACCGTCGTCGTCGGCTTCCGCTGCGAGATGATCATGCAGGCCGCACCCGACCTGACGTTCGTCTACAACCCCGACTTCGCGACGACAAACACCTGCAAGAGCCTGTTGCGCGGGCTCCGGTCCTCTCGCGACGGCGGCGTCCTCTGGCTCAACGGGGACGTGGTGTTCGACCCGGCCGTCGTGGATCTCGCGCTGCCGCTCGTGCACGCAGACCAGAGCTTCGTCTGCGTCGACACGAACACGGTCGCCGACGAAGAGGTCAAGTACACCCTCGACCCCGACGGCTACGTCGCCGAGCTGTCCAAGACCGTGGTGGGCGGGCTGGGCGAGGCCGTCGGCATCAACTACGTCTCCGCCGCCGACAAGGCCACGCTGATCGACAACCTCGACGCCTGCGACGTCACCGACTACTTCGAGCGGGGCATGGAGACCGCCATCGAGCGGCAGGGACTGCGCTTCCGGCCGCTCGACATCTCCCAGTTCGCCGCCGTCGAGGTCGACTTCGAGACCGACCTCCACCGGGCGAACACGCTGCTGCCCGGCACCCGCGGACACGTCTCCGATCTGGCCGAGGTCGCCGAGGTCGGCTGACCCGTCAGGCGGCCGGAACGGGCCGGCCGGCGTCCGCCCCCTCGGGCGGCACGTCGGCCTCCCGGAACCGGCGGACGGCGGCGATCCCGGCGACCACGAACCCGGCGCCCAGCGCCAGCAGCAGCGCCACGGCCACCCGGCCGACCTCCGGCGGCCCGTTGGACAGCACGTTCGCCGACCACAGGACGTCGACGTCGGGCAGCCCCTGCACCAGCAGCAGCCAGCCCAGGACGACGGCGAACAGACCGGTCATCGCGCCGCGCCCGCGCCGGGACGCCCGGAAGCCCAGGACGGCCACGACCGCGGCGGTGAGCGCCGGCAGCAGGGCCGAGAGGATCGCCCCGGTGTGGGAGGAGATGCTGACGGCCGGAACCGGCGTCGCCCCGGCGTGCCACAGCGCCGCAGCCGCCCCGACGAGCAGCAGCGCCCCCAGCGGGCGGGCCGACCCGGCCAGCACGCCGGCCGCCGCCGCGATCAGCGCCAGCGCCGCATAGAGCGGCCACACCAGCCACGGCGACGGCGGCGGGGTCCAGGTGAGCACCCCGGCCACCTCGGCCGGGCTGTCTCCGTAGCGCAGCGGCACCGTCCACTCGAAGACGGTGTGGCTGCGGCTGGGATCGGCGGCCACCACCGGCGGCAGCTGGCCCTGGCTCATCCAGTGCGTCCGGTGGTCGTGCCAGACGTAGTGCGGCTCGGTGGACAGCTGCACCCAGTCCGGGTCGGCCCGGGGGTCGACGTCCCCGGGAAGCGGAACGCGGGCGTACCGGTCGAGGTTGATGTAGGTCGCCGGACTGCGGGCGTTGCGCCAGACGCCGTCCGGGCCGATCCGCAGGTACGGCTCGTCCTCGTAGCCGGGCACCGTGACCTCGGTGTCACTCGAGTTGACCAGCTCGAACTCGTCCCCGAACTGCAGGATCCGGACCGTCACGCCGGGCAGGTCAGGGCTGACCGAGGTGACCCGGCCGTCGAAGTCGCTGCCTGCCGCCCCACCACCGACGTGCGCCGACGCCGGTCCGGCGAGCGCGACGCTCGCGAGTGTGGCCAGCGCGACCACCAGCAGCCGCGCTGCCACCCGTCTCACGCCGCGCCCGCCACCAGGCGCAGGTCGTCGGCGATGTCTCGCGAGGTGTTGGCCGCGTCGAAGGCGACGTGGGCCTCGTCGTCCGTTCCGTACAGCAGCAGTAACGACGAGTGCAGCCGCCCCTCCTCCTCGGCCAGCGGCACACCGGTCGACAGCTGCGCCTGGTCGATCGCCTCCTGGTCGCCGGTCAGTCCGATGAACCGCTGTGGGAGGTCCGCGTCGAAGCGGGCCAGGTACTCCCCGAGCACCCCGGGGCTGTCGGTCTTCGGGTCCGTTGTCACGAAGACGACCTGCAGCTGCTCGACCAGCGCCGCGTCCAGGCCGCGCAGGGCCACCGCGACGTCGGCCATCGTCGTCGGGCACACGTCCGGGCAGTTCGTGTAGCCGAAGAACAGCAGGGTCGGCCGGCCCGACGTGGCGGCCGTGAAGTCGAAGGACGCGCCGGCGGTGTCGGTGAGCGTGAAGGAGGGCCGGCGGTAGGGCTCGGCCAGGTCCAGGCCGGCATAGACGTCCTCCGGTCCCTCGACCGTGGCCGGCCCGGAGCTCGCGGAGTGGTCGTGGCCGGCGTCGGCCCCGGGGGTCGCCGTCCCGCAGGCCGACACAGCCAGGCCCGAGGCGAGCAGCAGCGCCGCCAGGGCCTGGCGCCTACGGCGGCTAAGGACGGCGGAGCTCACGAGGACACGGTACGTCGGCCCGCCCGCAACCCGAGGACGACGCCGCCGATCGCCGCGAGCAGCGCGAGGATCGAGAGGAACAGCGCGAGGCCTGCGGGCGCGTTCGACACGTCGTCCCCGTGCGAGTGCACGGACGCCTCGTCCGTGGCGGCGGCGGTCGGGGTCGCGGCCGCGGGGTCGGCGGCGAGCGAGAGCACGGGGGCCGGGTGCTCCGGCTCCGCCTGGCCGTCGACGGTCGGCTCGATCCAGGCCGACTCGCTACCGTCGCTGTAGCTCTGCACCACGGGGAAGGCGAGCGAGTCGGCGTCCGGGAACGGGCCGCCGGACAGCGAGAACTCCTGGAACTCCCCCGGCCCGACCCCGCCGCCGGCGTCCGCGCTGAACTCCACCACCGAGATCGCCTCGGTGATCCGCTGACCGTCGTCGTCGGTGACCGGTGGGTCGAGCTCGCTGCGGGTGGTGGTGGCCGTCCAGCCGGGCACCGGCTGCGTCCGCAGTGACGCCAGCGGCGTGTCCGTGGGGAACTGGATCCGGATCGTGGTGGTGCTGGCCGTGTCGCTCTCGTTGGGCACGCGGAAGGTCAGCTTGCCGAAGCCGCCGGCCGCGGCGTCCGGGGACGAGACGCTGACGTGGGCCGAGGCGAGCCCGTTGGAGGCCGCGACGGCCGTGGTTGCAGCGAGGACGACCACGGCGAGACGGGCGAGGGGGCGGGGCAAGGACACGGAACTCCTCTTCATCGGGGTGGGACGTGTACCGGTCAGCGGACCGGGAAGTCGGTGCTGGCCGTGGTGGCGGTGAACTCGTCGAGCCGGACGCTGACGGCGAGGGTCCAGGTGCCGGCGCCGGGGATGTCCATCGCGTCGCTCACGTAGTGACCGGGCCCGGCCGGTGAGAGCTCGACGTCCAGCGGGCCGATCTGCTGACTCGCCTCGGTCAGGCTCACGGTGATGTCGGCCGGCTGCGTGAGCCGTCCGGTGTCGTCGAACAGGTAGACGTGCAGCGTGTTGCCGCCGGGCCGGGCGGGGTCCACCGACACCTGCACGCTGCCGGACGGGCCGGTGGCGCTCTGCAGCGGCAGCAGCGCGTCGACCGGCTGGGCGACGGCCGCCCGCGCCGGTGGAAGGCCGACCAGGGTCGCCGACAGCGCGAGGACGGCAGCGGCGACGGCGAGCTCCACGAGCACCGAACGGCGCAGCGCCGGCACGTGCTCGGCCGCGCTGTCCGACTGCGTCTGCCCCCGCACGTCCGCGGCAGTCTGCACGCTCCCGTTCGGGTCGGCCGTGGCGGCGAAGGCGTGGGCGGTGAGGCTGCGGCTCCCGCCACGGCGGGAGCGGCGCACCCCCAGCCGCTGCTGCACCCAGACCCGCGAGATCCCGGCTGCCGCGAGCACCACGGCGACCAGGACCAGCTTGGCCACGAGCAACCAGCCGTAGGCGGTGACGAAGAGCGCGGTGGGCGACTCGACCTCCCGGACCGCCTGCACGGTGCCGCTGACGACGAGCGCCGCCACCGCCCCGAACGCGATCCGCGAGTAGCGGGGCACGACGGCGGCGACCTCGCCGGCCGGGACCTCCGGCCGGAGCACGGCGAGGAACAGCCCCGCGAGGCCGCCGAGCCAGACGGCCATCGCCGCGACGTGCACCACGGTGACGGCGACGGCGAGCCAGGGCCACGGGCCGGCGACCGGATGGCCGATCGCGGCCGTGCTGATCACCAGCCCGGCGGCGAGGGCACCGCCGAGCACGACCCGGCCGGCGGACGGCGCAGTGCCTCGGCGCCAGACCGACAGCAGCACCCCGGCCAGGGCGAGCGCCAGGACGAAGCGGGCCAGGAGCGCCCAGCCGGCGCCCGCCGCTGCCGTGGCGCGCAGCAGGGAGGGGTCGAGCAGGGAGCCGGGACCGGTGGCCGCGGCGTAGGGCCCCTGGAACAGGAAACTGCCCAGCGCGCCGACCGCGACCGCGACGGCCCCCCAGATCGCCGGCCGGCGCAGCCGGTCCGAGGCCCAGCCGCCGGGCCAGCAGAGCAGCGCGAGGACCGGCACGCCGACCGCCAGGGCCACGCCGGCGAAGCCGAGCCAGCGGAAGAGCGGCAGGGCGACCGCGACGACGGGGTCGGTGGGGTCCTCGGTGCCGGCCGCGGAGGTGGGCACGAGTTCGCCGTCCCCGACGACGAAGGAGTAGGCGCCGGAGATCGGGTGCGAGTCGGCGGAGATGACCCGGTAGGTGACGAGGTAGCCGTCGTCCGGCAGCCCGCTGCGCAGCGGGATCGTCAGGACGCCGCCGCCGACCGACGCCGTCCCGGCGTCGACGCGCTCGCCGTCGGACCCCAGGACCCGGGCGTACCCGGCACCGAGCGAGACGCCCTCGCTGAACTCGAGGGTCACCGCCGCCGGCACCTGGTCCACCCGGGCGCTCTCGCCCGGGTCGGTGGAGATCAGCGTCGCGTGCGCCAAGGCCGGCCCGGCCGTGACGACGCCGGCGAGCAACCAGCCGGCCAGCAGGGTGAGCAGGAGCAGGGGGGCACGCCTCACGCGGGCACCCGCTGCCCGGAGACCGCCCGGGCGCGGTGCCGGTGCCCGCGCCAGGCGACCGTGGCCACCAGCGCCAGCCCGGCGAGGAGCAGCAGGTGGACGGCGGCGCGGTCGGCGTGGACGTGCCCGGCCCCGAGGTCGGCGAGGGTCACCGGAACCAGGAGCGCGGTGACCGTGGCCAGGAACGGCAACGCCCCGGCGGCCAGCCGCGGGGACGCGGCGACGGCCAGGAACGCTGCTGCCACGCCCAGGCTCCAGGCGCCGGTCTCGTGCGCCATGTGCACCGGCGCGCTCATGGCGGCCTGCCCGGAGGCGAGCGCCGGCCAGGCCAGTCCGGCCTGCGCGACGCCCACGGCCAGCAGGGCGAGCCGCAGCGCGGTGTCGACCAGCCGGACCCGTGCGGCGGCGCCGACGCCCGGCAGCTCACGGGGCAGCGCGGCCAGGACCGTGGCCGTGAGGTCGGGAACGGGCGGTGCCGCCGACAGCCGGGCACGGCGGGTCACCCGAGCGGCGTCGGCAGCCCAGGCCGAGCAGGCGGCGCACGTCGAGAGGTGGCTGTCGAGCTCGGATCCGGGCATCCCGAGGGGCTCGGCATCGAGCCGCGCGGAGATCGCCTCCCGGAAGGGCACACAGGTCATGGTTGATTAGTCGTCCGCCGAGGCCTCCTGGTTCCCGGCGGGGTTGCACCAGCCGATGAAGATGGAGACATGGACGAGCTCGAGCGCATCGCGGCCGGCGCCGCCGGGGGCGATCCCCTGGCCGCGGCGGCGCTCGTGCGGGCCACCCAGTCCGACGTCTGGCGGCTGTGCGCCGCCCTTGGGGACCGCTCCTCGGCGGACGACCTCACGCAGGAGACCTACCTCCGCGCCTTCGGGTCGCTGCACCGCTTCGAGAACCGCTCGTCGGTGCGCACCTGGCTGCTGGCCATCGCCCGCCGCGTGTGCGCCGATGCCGTCCGCTCGCGCCGCCGCCGGCGGCTCACCCTGGTCCGGGACGACGCCGACCTCGAGCTCTTCCAGCGCGACGGGGCACTCGTCGACGCCGTGGCCGAGGGAGCGGCGGCCGCGGATCTGCTGGCCCGGCTCGACCCCGACCGCCGTGAGGCGTTCGTCCTGACCCAGCTGCTGGGCCTCTCCTATGCCGAGGCGGCGGAGGTGGCGGGCTGCCCGGTCGGCACCATCCGGTCCCGGATCGCGCGGGCCCGGGCGGACCTCGTCGATTCCCTCGGCGGGGTGGCCGAGGACGATCCCCGGGGCGACACCGCCCACGCCTGACGCTGCCGGGGACATCCGTCCTCCGTGGGGCACCTATGCTGCCCGACGGCCGTGCGTCATCTCCATGACGCCGTCCGTTTCCCATCCCGATACGGAGCCGCCGCGTGCCCTTCAGCCTGACCCCCAAGGACTCGAGCTTCTACCCGTTGTTCACCGCCTCGGCGGAGAACCTGGTGGCCGCCACCGACGTCCTGAGCGACTTCGTCCACGACCACGCCCGACGTCCGGAACTGAACGACAAACTGCGCGACCTCGAGCACGCCGGCGACCAGACGACGCACGCGATCTTCCGGCAGCTCAACACCAGCTTCGTGACGCCGTTCGACCGCGAGGACATCTACAACCTGGCCAGTGACCTCGACGACGTCATGGACTTCGTCGAGGCGGCCGCGGACCTGGTCATCCTGACCGGTCTCGGCACGCTGCCGGCCGAGATGCACCAGCAGGTCGAGCTCCTGCAGCGCTGCGCCCACACCACGGCCGAGGCCATGCCCCGGCTGCGCACCCTGAAGGACCTCTCCGACTACTGGATCGAGGTCAACCGGATCGAGAACGAGGCCGACAAGCTGTACCGCCGGCTGCTCTCGCGTCTCTACAGCGGCGAGTTCGACGCGCTGGAGATCATGAAGCTGAAGGAGGTCGCCGACCAGCTCGAGGAGGCGGCCGACGCGTTCGAGCACGTCGCCAACGTGGTCGAGACGATCGCCGTCAAGGAGTCCTGACCCCGCATGGATGCGGCCTTCCTCGCGCTGCTGCTGATCGTCGCGGTAGCGCTGGCCTTCGACTACACCAACGGCTTCCACGACGCCGCCAACGCCATCGCCGTGGCGGTCTCCACCAAGGCACTCACGCCGCGGGTGGCCCTGGCGCTGGCCGCGGTGATGAACCTCGTGGGCGCCCTCATCTCGACCAAGGTCGCCAAGACCGTCGGCGAGGGCATCATCGACGCTCCCCGGGGCTCCGACGGGCTGAAGATCGTCTTCGCCGCCCTGATCGGGGCGATCACCTGGAACCTGATCACCTGGTACTTCGGCCTGCCGTCGTCGTCGTCGCACGCCCTCATCGGCGGCCTGGTCGGCGCGGCACTGGCCGCCGTCCACTCCGTGAAGTGGATGGGCATCTTCGACAAGGTCATCATCCCGATGGTGCTCTCGCCGCTGGTGGGCTTCGGGCTGGGCTACCTCTTCATGCTCGGCATCCTGTGGACCTTCCGGGGCGCGAACGTGTCGAAGGCCAACCGTGGATTCCGCTACGCGCAGATCGTCAGCTCCGGGACCATGGCGCTGGGCCACGGCATGCAGGACGCTCAGAAGACGATGGGCATCATCACCCTGGCGCTGTTCACCGCCGGCGAGATCGACACGTTCGACGTCCCCTTCTGGGTGGTCCTGGCGGCCGCCGCGGCGATCAGCGCGGGTACCTACGCGGGCGGGTTCCGCATCATGCGGACCATGGGACGACGGATCATCCAGCTCACCCCGGCCGGGGGCTTCTCCGCCCAGACGGTCGCCTCGGGCGTCATGATCACCACGGCCACCGTGTTCGCCGTCCCCGTGTCGACGACGCACATCACGACCACCTCGATCATGGGCGTGGGCGCGACCCGTCGGCTGTCGGCGGTCCGCTGGGGCGTGGCGGGCAACATCGTGCTCGCGTGGATCGTCACGCTGCCGGCCGCCGGCGCGGTCGCTGCGGTGGCGTTCTACCTGACCGATCTCGTCATCGGCTGAGCGGCTCATGACCGACGCTCCTGCACGGCAGTCGGTCGCGCTCGGCACCGCACCGGGCCGGTGGCTGGTCGTCGTCACGGTGCTGGCGTCGGGCATGGCGTTCCTCGACGCGACGGCCGTGCAGGTGGCGCTGCCCTCGATCGGCCGCGAGCTCGACGCCTCGCTGTCGGGCCTGCAGTGGACGGTCACCGGCTACACGCTGACGCTGGCGTCGCTCATCCTGCTCGGCGGCTCGCTCGGCGACCGCTACGGCCGCCGCCGCGTCTTCGTCATCGGGGTGTGCTGGTTCGCCGCAGCCTCCCTGCTCTGCGGCCTGGCCCAGAACACCGGGCAGCTCGTCGCGGCCCGCGCCCTCCAGGGGGTCGGCGGCGCGCTGCTGACCCCCGGCAGTCTGGCTCTGATCCAGTCCTCGTTCCGGCCGCAGGACCGCGCCCGGGCGATCGGCCTGTGGTCGTCCCTGGCCGGCATCTCGGGTCTCATCGGCCCGTTCCTCGGCGGGGTCCTCGTCGACACGGTGAGCTGGCGACTGGTCTTCCTCATCAACGTGCCGTTCGCCGTCGTCATCGTGGCCGTGGCCGGGCGGCACGTCCCGGAGAGCCACGACGCGGGTGGTCACGGTCGCTTCGACGTGCTCGGCGCCGCCCTGGGCGCCCTGGCGCTCGGTGGGCTGACCTACGCCCTCATCGCGGGTGGCGAATCGTTCACGCGTGCCGACGTGGTGGTCTCGGTCGCCATCGGCCTCGCCGCCGGCGTGGCCTTCGTGGTGCGCGAGCAGCGGGCGGCCGACCCCATGCTGCCGCTGGGGTTGTTCGGCGACCGGCAGTTCACCGGCGCCAACCTCGCCACGCTCGCCGTCTACGGGGCGCTCGGGGGCAGCGGCCTGTTCCTGGTGCTCCAGCTGCAGACCACGCTCGGGTACGACGCCACGGCTGCCGGCGCGGCCACGTTGCCGACGATCGCGCTGATCACGCTGCTGTCGCCCCGGGCCGGCGCGCTCGCGACGCGGATCGGCCCGCGGCTGCCGATGACCGTCGGCCCGCTGATCGTCGCGGTCGGCACACTGTGGCTGGCCTGGGTGGACGGCAGCGCTCCCTACGTGGTCGAGATCCTCCCGGGCTCGGTGCTCCAGGGGCTGGGCATGGCGATAGTCGTCGCTCCGCTGACCGCCACGGTGCTCGGTGCGGCGCCGGACGCGCAGGCGGGGATCGCGAGCGGGGTCAACAACGCCGTGGCCCGTGCCGCTCAGCTGCTGGCCGTGGCCGCGCTGCCGGTGGCGGTGGGCCTCTCCGGGGACGACTACGCCGACCCCACCGCCTTCACCAGCGGATTCCGGATCGCGCTGATCGCGTGCGCCGCCCTGTTCGCCGCGGGTGGCGTGGTCTCGTGGCTGACCATCCGGAACGACGTCCTCGAGGGGTAGTCCCGCGGTGTGGGACGCCACGTTGCATATGTCGATCGGCCTGGTAGACATATGCACGTGGCGGCGACGGCGGTGCTCCTCGTGGGGCGGATCCACGTCGACCTGCTGCGGGTCTGCGCGAGTCGCTGTCCGGGCTGCTGACGCCCCGCGTCTCCCCCCGCCCCTGCTGAACCCGCTGTGCTGCGCCGTGTCCGGGCGCCCGCGGTCCCCTGACTCGGAGTCCACTTCCCGTGAAGACCATCGTCCTGCTCGCCCTCGTCGGCCTGGGCGCGCAGCTCGTGGACGGCAGCCTCGGCATGGCCTACGGCGTCACCTCCACGACGCTGCTGCTCGCGATCGGGACCAGCCCGGCCGCCGCCTCCGCAACGGTCCACTTCGCCGAGATCGGCACCAGCCTGATGTCGGGGCTCGCGCACTGGAAGTTCGGCAACGTCGACTGGAAGGTGGTCGCGAAGATCGGCGTCCCGGGCGCCGTCGGTGCCTTTGCCGGCGCCACCTTCCTGTCCCACCTGTCGACCGCCCTGGCCGCGCCGGCGATGTCGCTGATCCTCCTGGCGCTCGGTCTCTACCTGCTCATCCGCTTCACCCTGCGCGGGATCGACCGCCGGCACCTGGGAAAGCCCATGCGCAAGCGCTTCCTCGCCCCGCTCGGCCTGGTCGCCGGCTTCGTGGACGCCACCGGCGGCGGGGGCTGGGGGCCGATCGGCACGCCCGCGATCCTGGCCAGCGGGCGCATGGAGCCGCGCAAGGTGATCGGCTCGATCGACACCTCGGAGTTCCTGATCGCCCTGGCCGCGAGCCTGGGCTTCCTGTTCGCGCTCGGCTCCCAGGGCGTCGACGCGACCTGGGCACTCGGCCTCCTGGCCGGTGGGCTGGTCGCCGCCCCGATCGCCGCCTGGCTCGTCCGCCACGTCCCGCCGCGCCTGCTCGGCTCGCTGGTCGGCGGCATGATCGTCCAGACCAACACCCGCACGCTGTTGACCAGCGACTGGATCGATGCCGGCGACGCCGTCCGCTACTCGGTCTACGCCGTCATCTACGTCGTCTGGGCCGCGGCGGTCGTGCACTCCTTCCGCGCGTACCGCAAGGATCGCGTCCTCGAGTCCGCCGAGGCGGTCGCCGCCCAGGCCGAGATCCAGGCGAACGTCGCGGCCGACGTCGACCCCGAGCCGGCCGAGGCGCGGGTCCCCGCCGGGCGCCCGAGCGCCCCCCGCGACTAGACCGGCGCCGGAGGCCTAGCGGCCCGCGAGCAGCCGCTCCTCCAGCTCGACCGGCAGGCCCGGTTGCGGAGAGCCGAACGGGGAGACGAACGGCCCCCCGTCCGCTGTCTGCCACGCCCAGGTGTCGGCCACCGACTCGGCCAGCGGCCGGCTGGGCAGCCCGAGGGACCGCGCCCGGGTCGTGTCGATGTCCCATCCCGGGCCGGCGTCCGCCGCCCGCAACCACAGCGGCAGGTGCACCCACTCCTCGACGCCGGCGTCGAGCAGGTCCGCCTCCGGCACCGGCACCCACTCGGCATCGCTGCCGGTGACGTCCCGGCAGAGGTCGAGGAGGCCGCCGAAGGTGGTCATCCCGTTCGGCCCGGTGGCGTTGACCGCTCCGGTCTCGCCGCGCTCGGCCATGTCGACGAGCCAGCCGGCCAGGTCGCGGGCGTCCACCAAGGCGATCGGCTGGGCGAGCCCCTCGGCCGGCACGACGACGCGACCCCCGCGGGCGATCCGGTCCAGCCACCAGCCGAGCCGGTAGACGTAGTCGTGCGGGCCGATGATCAGCCCCGCCCGCGCGGTGAGGAAGCCGGTCCCGACGGCCGACCCGATCTCCCGCTCGGCAAAGGCCTTGTTGGGGCCGTAGTCGTCGTCCTCGGTCGACCAGGTTGCTTCGTCCTCCTCCTTGCCCACCGGGCCCGGAGGCCAGTTCCGGTACGCGTTGAGGCTGCTGACGAACGCGTACCCGGCGACGTCGCCGAGGGCCGCCGCCGCATTCCGGGCAGCGGCGCGGGTCCGGCAGGAGGTGTCAACGACGAGTTCGGGCGCCCAACCGTCGAGCGCCGCCGGCAAGGCGTCGGGGTCGTTCCGGTCACCGTGCAGCGCCCGCGCCCCCTCCGGAGGCTCGCCGGAGACCCCGCGGGTGAACGTCGCGACGTCGTGCCCGCGCTCGAGCGCCGCCGTCGCGACGTGCCTGCCGAGGAAGTGGGTGCCACCGAGAACGAGGAGTCGCATGGCCCCACTCCAGCCGAGTCCCGCCCCCGCCGTCCAGCCGGTTCGCCGGAGGCGTAGAGCCCGGCCCGCAGTCGTCAGGCGGACGTTTCGTCGTCCTGGCTCAGCATGCTGGGTCCTGGCTCACCGTCGACAGTGAGCCAGGACCCCGAATGATCAGGTCTCCTGATCATTACGGGCCGCGTTCAGACGGCTCGGCGGTACTCCGGCACCTGCGGGAGCGGTGTCGACCGGGCGGCGGCCAGCACCATCTGCGGCGAGCGCGGCAGGCCACGGCGGGTGCACAGCCGCAGCGCGCGGGCGCCGGTCAGCACGTCGGTCTCCGGGGGCACGACGAGCAGGTCGGCCCGCCGCGTGCCGGCGTCCCAGGTCAGGCAGACGATGCCGGGGTCCATGCTGCGGAAGCCGCCGGTGCGCACGATCCGGTCGCCGACGACCAGCTTGCGGGCCGCCGGTGACCAGGCGTCGAGGGCGTAGGTGAACCGCTCGACCCGGACGCCGCGCCGGTCGAGTTCGGCGATCAGCTCGGGCACCTCGACCGCCAGCTCACGGGTGCGCGGGAACCACGCCCCGTCGAACGCCGAGTTCCGGTCGCCCGCGTCGGCTCGGAGACTCACCCGGACGTCGATCCCGCCCCGGAACCCCGCGTCCAGAGCCGTTCGGGTGATCGCCGTCATCAGCGCCTCTCTCGTCGTCGCCAGGGCCGTCCACACGGACCCGAGAGGAACGTACGTCGAGGTCAGCGCGCCGTCCGCGCAAGGGACGACGGGCGGGTCGCCGTCCACCGGCCGGTCGTCACGACCCGTGCCCGACTCGCCACGTCAGCCCTCTCGCCACGTCAGCCCTCTCGCCACCCGAAATATGATCATCGCCTGCGTGCACGCGACACAGGCGAACGCGGTTGGACGCGCCGACCGGCCGGGCACGCAGGCGATGATCAACTGCGGGCAGGCAGGAGACTGCTCAGGCGGGCTTGGGCTTGCGGTTCTTCGCCTTGCCGCGCTCGGTCTGGTCCAGGACCACCTTGCGGATGCGGACGGTGGCCGGGGTGACCTCTACGCACTCGTCCTCGGCGCAGAACTCCAGCGCCTGCTCCAGGTTCAGGATGCGCGGCGGGATCAGCCGCTCCAGCTCCTCGGAGGTGGACTTGCGCATGTTAGTGAGCTTCTTCTCCTTGGTGATGTTCACGTCCATGTCGTCCGGACGGGAGTTCTCACCGATGATCATGCCCTCGTAGACCTCGGTGCCGGGCTGCACCATCATCGAGCCGCGCTCCTGCAGCGAGAACATCGAGTACGTCGTCGCCACACCCTGCCGGTCGGCGACGAGCGAGCCGGTCGGGCGCGCGCGCATGTCGCCGAGCCACGGCTCGTAGCCCTCGAGGTTGTGGTTGAGGACGCCGGTACCGCGGGTCTCGGTCAGGAACTCGGTGCGGAACCCGATGAGGCCCCGCGACGGGATGATGTACTCCATCCGCGCCCAGCCGGTGTCGTGGTGCACGAGGTTCTCCAGCCGCGCGCGGCGACTGGCCAGCGCCTGGGTCAGCGTGCCCACGTACTCGCCCGGGACGTCGATGGTGACGCGCTCGACCGGCTCGTGCAGCTTGCCGTCGATCTCCTTGGTGACCACGGTCGGCCGGCCGACGGTGAGCTCGAACTCCTCGCGGCGCAACTGCTCCACCAGGATGGCCAGCGCCAGCTCGCCGCGGCCCTGCATCTCCCAGGTGTCGGGACGGTCGGTGGGCAGCATCCGCACCGACACGTTGCCGACCAGCTCCTGGTCGAGCCGGTTCTTGATCAGCCGGGCCGTGAGCTTCTTGCCCGACCGGCCCGCCAGCACCGACGTGTTGATCCCGATGGTGATCGAGATCGACGGCTCGTCGACGGTGAGCGGGGGCAGCGGCCGCGGGTCGTTCGGGTCGGCGAGGGTGTCGCCGATCATGATGTCCTCGATGCCGGCGATGGCCACGAGCTCACCGGGGCCGGCGCTGTCAGCCGGCGTGCGGGTGAGGCCCTCGGTGACCAGCAGCTCGGTGATCTTGACGTTCTTGATCGTGCCGTCGACCTTGCACCAGGCGACCTGCTGGCCGTTCTTCATCTCACCGGAGTGGATGCGCAGCAGGGCGAGGCGGCCGAGGTAGGGCGAGGCGTCGAGGTTGGTGACCTGCGCGCGCAGCGGCTCCTCGGCGTCGTAGACCGGTGCCGGGATCGTGTCGAGCAGCGTCTTCACCAGCGGCCCGAGGTCGGGGCTGTCGGGTGAGGTGCCGTCCTCCGGACGCGTGAGCGACGCCTGGCCAGTCTTGCCGTTGCTGTAGACGATCGGGAAGTCGAGGTTGTCCACGTCCATGCCGGAGTCCTCGAGCAGCTCCATGAACAGCTCGTAGGTCTCGTCGACGACCTCGCCGATGCGGGCGTCGGAACGATCGGTCTTGTTCACCACGAGGATGACCGGCAGGCCCTTGCCGAGCGCCTTGCGGAGCACGAAGCGGGTCTGCGGCAGCGGGCCCTCGGAGGCGTCCACGAGCAGGACGACGCCGTCGACCATCGACAGGCCGCGCTCGACCTCGCCACCGAAGTCGGCGTGGCCCGGGGTGTCGACGATGTTGATGACCACGGGGTTGCCGTTGTCGTCAGCCAGGTGGATGGCGGTGTTCTTGGCGAGGATGGTGATCCCGCGCTCGCGCTCGAGATCCATCGAGTCCATGACCCGGTCCTGCGTCGAGTCGTTGTCCGTGCCCTCGCCCTTGGACCGCCCCAGGGCGCCCGCCTGACGGAGAAGGGCATCGACCAGGGTCGTCTTGCCGTGGTCGACGTGGGCGATGATCGCCACGTTGCGCAGGTCGTCGCGGGTGGGCATGGAAAAAAAGCACCTCAGAAAGTCATTCGGGGATTCGGCGCTCTGGTGCGCCCGTCATGGGAGTAACGGTCGCCGGCCCGGCGACCTTCCCATGGTAGTCGCTCAGATGCCTTCGGCGTCCGTCCGCGGGCGATCGGCCACCGCGAACGTCACTCCTGCGGAGACAAGGGTGACCAGACTCACCGCCAGCCAGGCCGGGAAACCGGCGCCGAGCGCCAGCACGTGGGCCAGGACGAAGGCCGCGACGTAGAGGACGCCGAGGCCGAGAGCCACCGCCCAGCCGCGCCGCTGCACCCACAGCCAGGCAGCGCCCAGGCCCCCGAGGGCGAAGACCGCCCCGCCCAGCGCGCGGATGCCGGTGCCCTGCGCGATGCCGAAGCCCGCCGCCAGGCCGACGGCGACGAGCAGGGCGGAGGGGAACCGGGTGCGGGTCAGGGTCGAGGTCGACATGTCTCCGAGTCTCCCCGAGGGGTCAGCCGGCCTGGGCGGCGGTGACCGCGGCGGTCAGTCCGGCCGGCGACAGTTCGGTCAGGTCCTGGCCGTCGACGAGGACCGTCGGGGTGCCCGTCACGCCCTCCTGACTCGCCTGGTCGGTGGATGTCGCCACCCAGTCCCCGTAGGTCAGGTCCCGGATGTCCTGCTCCACCGTGCTGCCCGAGGCACCGGCCTGCGCTGCGTAGGCGATGAGCTGGTCGTCGGTCAGGCCGGAGCCGCCCCTCGTCGGGCTGGTTGGCGTACAGCAGGTCGTGGAACGTCTGGAACGCCTCGGAGCCGCCGGCTACGACGACCACGGCGGCGGCGTCGAGGGCGCGCGTCGAGTACTGGTCGTTGGCGCTCGTGTCGAGGAACGCCATGCCGTGGTAGCGCGCCTGCACGGTGCCGTCGGCGACGAGCTGGGCGAGCGTGCTGCCGGTCGCGTCCTCGAAGGCCTTGCAGTTGGGGCACTGGAAGTCCTCGTAGAGATCGACGGTCACAGGGGCGTCGGCCGCGCCGACGGAGATGACGGTCCCGTCGACGTTGGCCGGCACCGCCGCGCCGGCGGACGGGGACGTCCGCTGCATCTGGACGGCGATCACGACGACCAGCGCGACGAGGACGGCGACCGCCGCGACCACCCCGCCGAGGATGGTGCGCCGGCGGCGCTCGGCCCGCGCCCGGGCGGCCGCCTCGGCGGCACGGCGGGCCGCGAGCCGATCGCGGTTGGCCTGGCGGGTGGTGTCAGCGGGCACGGGAGAACTCCTCGGATTCCGTCGGTGCGACGACCGGACGGCCGCCGAGAGCCAGCCGGGAGACCGGCCGGCCGGCGAGCAGCAGCGCTATCAGCAGCAGGCCGACGTCGCGCAGCACCTCGAGGGGATAGGCCGTCTCCCCCGCGGCCACCTCGCCGCCGTTGCCGAAGCAGCCGCAGTCGATCCGGAGGCCGCGGGCCCAGGCCGAGCCGACGCCCACCAGGAAGACGACCAGCAGGACGGCCGCGGCGATCGCGGCGGTGCGCACGAAGACCCCGAGCAGCAGGGCCAGTCCCCGGCGATCTCGAGGACCGGCAGCCCGAAGGCCACGGGCGCCACGAGGGTCTCGGGCAGCAGCCGGTAGGCCCGGACGGCGCGCACCGCCGCGGCCGGGTCCGGGACCTTCAGCGCGCCGGCGACGACGAACACACCACCGAGAACGAGCCGGGCGACCGTGGCCAGCCACGGCCCGGCCACGTCCCAGCTCACGTTCTGGAAGGTCGTCCGGAGAGCTGGAGAAGTTTCCGGGGCTTCCTGTGCATTCGCTGGACGCCGGAAGACGCCGCGAGGGCCCCGGGCAGATCGCCCGGGGCCCTCGCCAGAGGTGCTGCTGCTGGATCAGGCGGCGCGGAGCACGGCCTCGATCTCGAGCTCGACGTTGATCTTGTCGCCGACGACGACGCCGCCGCCATCCATCGGCATGTCGATGTCGACGCCGTAAGCCTTGCGGGAGATCTCGGTCTTGGCACTGAAGCCGGCGCGGAAGCCGCCGTAGGCGTCGGGACCGAAGCCGTTGAGCTCCAGCTCGAGGGTGACGGGCTTGGTGATGCCCTTGATCGTGAGGTCGCCCTCGACGGTCCAGTCGGCACCGTCGGTGCGGACGGCGGTGGAGCGGAACGTCAGCTCGGTGTGGTTGCCCACGTCGAAGAAGTCGGCGGAGCGGATGTGCGCGTCGCGCTGCTCCTGGCGGGTGTCGATCGAGTCCATGTTGACGGTGGCGGTCACGCTGGACTGCGTCGGGTCCTCGGCGGTGACGAGCTCACCGGAGAACTCACGGAAGTAGCCGCGGACCTTGCTGACCATCATGTGGCGGACGGAGAAGCCGACGGTCGAGTGGGCGGCGTCGATGTCCCAGGTGCCGACGGTGTAGCCGGGGATCTGGGTGGTGGTGGAGCTGGTCATGAGTGGAGCCTCCGAGTTTGGTTGAGCGCTTGACCTTCTGCTCGACCGTAGCGTAGTTGAAGACTGAAGTATTCCGCTAGTACTCTGGGAGACATGAGCGTGCCGGTGTCGTCCCCTTCCGCGGGTCCGTCCCAGGTCGCCGAGCCGCGCTGGCTCGACGCCGATGAGCAAAAGGCCTGGCGGGCGTGGCTCTACAGCTCTCTGCTGCTGCAGGACCGGCTCGACCGTGACCTCACTCATGTGACCGGGATCTCGCACGCCTACTACGAGATCCTCGTGGCGCTGTCGGAGACGCCCGGCCGGATGATGCGCATGAGCGAGCTGGCCGACCGTTGCCTCTCCTCCCGCAGCCGCCTGTCGCACGCGGTGTCCCGGCTCGAGGAGCGGGGCTGGGTCCGGCGACAGGTGTGCGCCGAGGACGGGCGCGGACAGCTCGCCGTCCTCACCGACGAGGGGTTCGCCGCACTCGAGGCCGCCGCACCCGTGCACGTGGAGAGCGTGCGGACGCACCTGTTCGACCAGCTCACGCCACAGCAGGTGGAGAACATGCGCGACATCGGCGAGACCCTCCTCCGCCACCTGGATGCCCCGACACCGTGACGCTCCGCGCCACACCGCGGCCACGTGCCGTCCCCCGCTGATCTCAGCCCTGCACCCTGGTCACTTCCGGTCAGGTGAGACCGAGCTCCCGGAAGTACTTGTCGGGCGTGATCGGGAGGTCCCGGACGCGCAGGCCGGTGGCGTGCCAGTAGGCGTTGGCGACGGCGGCCGCGGCACCGGTGATGCCGATCTCGCCGATGCCCTTCAGCCCGAGCTCGTTCGCCAGCTCGTCGGGGTGGTCGAGCCAGGAGATGTCCAGCTCACCGATGTCGGCGTTGGTGGCCACGTGGTACTCGGCCAGGTCGTGGTTCACGTAGTGACCGAGCCGCGGATCGGTCAGCGTCTCCTCGTGCAGGGCCATCGAGACGCCCATGCTGAACCCGCCGATGAACTGCGAGCGGCCGGTCTTCGCGTTCACGACCGTCCCGGCGTCGTACACGCTGGTGGCCCGCGGCACGCGCACCTCGCCGCTGTCCGCGTCCACCCGCACCTCGACGAAGTGGGCGCCGAAGGCGTGCATCGAGTGCGTCTTCGCGTGTGGCCCCTCACCCTCGATCCCGCCGTCCACGGTGACGCCGTCGGCCGGGACCTGACCGCCGAACTCGTCGTCCAGTCGCCGGCGCAGGTCGCGGGCGGTGAGCACGATCGCCGACCCCCACGAGGCGAGCCCGGTCGAGCCCCCGGCTCCCCCGGCCCGGGGCAACCGGCTGTCGCCGATGTGCAGCTCCACGGCGTCCATCGCCACCCCCAGTGCGTCCGCGGCGATCTGCGACAACGCCGTCCAGGCGCCCGTGCCGATGTCGGAGCCGTCGATCTCGACGAGATACCGGACGGGGGCGGTCCCGCCGCGCCCGTCGACGGAGATGCGGCACTGCGCCTTGCGCCGACGGGTCGGATAGGTGGCCGAGGCGACGCCCGTCCCGATCAGCCAGCGTCCCTCGGTGCGCATCCGCGGGCGCAGGTCGCGCCCGGCCCAGCCGAACCGCTCGGCCCCGGTGCGCAGGCATTCGACGAGATGCCGGCTGGACCACGGCACGTGGCGCTCGGGGTCCTCCGTGGGCTCGTTGCGGATGCGCAGCTCGACCGGGTCGATGCCGAGCGCGGACGCCAGTTCGTCCATCGCCGATTCGAGCGCGAACATCCCGGGGGTCTCCCCCGGCGCCCGCATGATCGTCGGCGGCGGGACGTCGAGCCGCGCCAGCCGGTGCGTCGTCCGCCGGTTCTCCGCCGCGTACAGCACCCGGGTCGGGGTGGCCGTCTGCTCGGCGAACTCGCTGATCTTCGAGGTGTGCTCGACGACCTCGTGGCTGATCGCGGTGAGCCGGCCGTCGGCGTCGGCGCCGAGCCGGACGCGCTGGATGGTGGGCGTCCGGTGCCCCACGAGGGTGAACATCTGCGGCCGGGTCAGCTCGAAGACGACCGTCCGCCCGACCACCCGGGCGGCCATCGCGGCCAGCATCTGGTTGGGGTGGGGAAACGCCTTCGACCCGAACGCCCCGCCGACGTACGGCGAGATGATCCGCACCTGCCCGCGGTCGAGGCCGAAGCCCTTCGCGAGGTCGTTGACGATGTTGTGCGGGCCCTGGTTGGCGTCCCACATCGTGAGCGAGTCGCCGTCCCACCGGGCCATGGAGGTGTGCATCTCGATGGGGTTGTTGTGCTGTGTCGGCGTCTCGTAGGTGGCATCGATGGTCACCGCGGCGGCGGCCAGGGCGCCGTCGACGTCGCCGATGACGGAGTCGGTGTCGAAGCCGGCCATCAGCTGCTCCGGCGCGTACAGGTCCGCGCGGTCGGTGCTGAGGACGACGTCGGGTTCCTCGGCCGCGTACTCCACGACGACGGCGCCGATCGCCGCCGCGGCGATCTCCGAGGTCTCCGCGACGACCGCGGCGACCACCTGCCCCTGGTAGTGCACGTCGAGCGACTGCAGGACGGGCAGGTCCGAGGAGAGCCCCTCGGCCAGCCGCGGAGCACTCGCCGGGGTGAGGACGGCCAGCACGCCCGGCATGGCCTCCGCACGGGTCGCGTCGAGCCGGCTGATCCGGCCGCGGTTGACGGTGCTCTGGACGACGGCCAGGTGCGCGATCGGCTCGCCCGGGTCCTGCTCGAACGCGTACGGCGCCGTGCCGCGGACCTTGGCCGGCCCGTCGATGCGGTCCACACCGGCCCCGACCAGCCGGTCGATCGTCGTCATCGGGAGCCCTCCGTCAGGTCGGCGAGCGTGCGGACGACGAGGTTGCGCGCCAGCGGCACCTTGAACCCGTTGTCGCGCAACGGGGTGGCCGCTTCGAGCTCCTCGGCGGCCGCGGCGGCGAAGGCGTCCTCCGTGGCCGGCCCGCCGACCAGCGCCCGCTCGGCGGTGAGCGCCCGCCACGGCGTGTGCGCCACGCCGCCCAGGGCCAGGCGCGCCTCGCGGACGACGCCGTCCTCGACCCGCAGGGCCGCGGCCACGCTGACCAGCGCGAAGGCGAAGGAGGCCCGATCGCGGGCCTTGCGGTAGCGGGACGGGAAGCCCAGCGGCGGCAGGTCGATCGCGGTGATCAGCTCGCCGTGCCGCAGGGTCGTGTCGCGCGAGGGGTCCTCGCCGGGCAGCCGGTGCAGCTCGGCGAGCGGGACGGCGCGCTCGCCGTCCGGCCCCAGCACCCGGACGACGGCGTCGAGGGCGAGCATCGCCACCGCCATGTCCGAGGGGTGCGTGGCCACGCAGGTGCCCGGCCCGTCGAGGGTCTGGCCGAGGATCGCGTGGTTGCGGTGCACGCCCTCGAGCGCCCCGCAGCCGCTGCCCGGGAGCCGTTTGTTGCACGGCTTCGTGACGTCGGTGAAGTAGCCGCAGCGGGTGCGCTGGAGCAGGTTCCCGCCGGTGGTCGCCCGGTTGCGCAGCTGCCCCGAGGCGCCGGCCAGCAGGGCCTGGGCGAGGACCGAAAACCGCTCGCGGACCCGCCGGTCGGCGGCGAGGTCGGCGTTGGGGACGCCGGCACCGATCCGCACCCCACCGTCGGGCAGGTCGGTGATCTCGCGGGACGTGAGCTCGCGGACGTCCACCAGGAGGTCGGGGGTGGCGACACCGAGCTTCATCAGGTCGACCAGGTTCGTGCCGCCGCCGAGGAACGCGCCGTCGGGCGCCCCGGCCACGAGGGCCACCGCGCCCGCGACGTCCGGCGGCTGCTCGTAGCGGAACTCCCTCATCGCCGCACGCCTTCGGACTGGGCCACCGCGGCGACGGCAGGAACGATGTTGGCGTAGGCGGCGCAGCGGCACAGGTTGCCGCTCATCCGCTCCCGGATCTCGGCGTCGGTCAGGTCCGGCTCGTCGGTGACGTCCCCGGTGACGGCGCTGGGCCAGCCCTGGCGGGCCTCCTCGATCACGCCCGCGGCGGAGCAGACCTGGCCGGGCGTGCAGTAGCCGCACTGGAACGCGTCGTACTCGACGAAGGACCGGTGCAGCCGGTGCGGCTGCCCGTCGGCGGCGAGCCCGTCGGAGGTGGTCACCTCGGCGTCCCCGACCGTGACCGCGAGGACCAGGCAACTGTTCACCCGGCGGCCGTCGAGCAGCACCGTGCAGGCGCCGCACTGGCCGTGGTCGCAGCCCTTCTTCGGACTGGTGTTGCGCAGTCGCTCCCGGAGCGCGTCGAGCAACGTCGTCCGGGTGTCGACGGCCAGCGGGTGCGCCGCCCCGTCGACCCGCAGGGTGATCTCGGTGTCCACACCGCCCTCCTGCCCCGGCGGCGGGTGTGGACAAACGATGTAGCGCGCAACCGGTTTGCGACAACCCCACTCGGTAGCAGCACGGAGAAAGCTCCCAGGCCGTTCGGGATCGCGCACCCTGTCTCCCGGGAGTGCTCCCGCCCGACCGTGGTCGCACCACACCACCGACCACGGAGAGTTCCGATGACCACCGTCACGACCCCCGCGACCACCCCGTCAACCGTCTCCCGCCGCGCCCGTGCGGCCACGGTGGGCGCCGTTCTGTGGACGCTGTCCTCCGGGATCTGGGCCATCTCCGAGATGGAGGACCAGGAGTTCGGCAGCCTGCGCTTCGTCGCCGTCGCGGTCGCGTGGTGGGTGTTCATGGTGCTGCCGGCGGCGCTGCTGATCCTCGGTCATGCGGCGCTCCGGACGGCGCTCGGCCCCGCCGCCGGGCGGGTAGGGAGCGTGGGCCTCGTCGTCGCCGCGGCCGGGATCGGGGCGCTGGGGCTGGGCATCGGCATCGAGGTCGCCTCGATGAGCGTGGGCGGTGGAGAGGTCGCACTCGGCCACGTGATCCTGCTCGTCGGCTACCTGGTCAGCGTGGTCGGCGCGCTCCTCCTCGGGATCATGATCATCCGCAGGCGCCGCGACGGTCTGTCCCGCGCGGCCGGGTGGCTGCTCGTGCTCGCCGTTCCGCTCGGCATCGGCATCGGCCTGCTCGGGAGCGCGGTCGCACCGGAGAACGACGCCGTCTTCTGGGCCGCGCTGACCGTTCCGACCGGGATCGCGTGGGTGCTGCTCGGCGCCTCGCTCCGTCCCGTCGTCCGTCCGGCCCCCGCCGAGTTCACGACGGCGGACTGACCGCGCCTCCGGAGGGTCGCGCCCCACGGTGCGGCCCTCCGTTGACGTCCGGGCGCCCCGGCGCGCATCGTGCCCACGCCGACCGAAGAGGTGATCCGGTGACGACGACACAGGTGGAGGCCGCGCCGGGGACGACGGCTCGCGAGCCCGTCCGCATCGGCCGCTTCTCCCGCGGATTCGCCTGGGCCGTCGTGCCGGTGTACCTGGCCGCGGTCGCGACGCATCTCGTCCTCGCCGGACGACTGGGGAACCCCGGGCCGGAGCCGCTGGAGGGCACGCTGCTCTGGCTGGCGTTCGGTCTGTTGGCGGCCGTCGGCGCCCTGCTCGTGGGCAAGCGGCCCGGGAACGCGGTCGGTTGGATCCTCGCCGGCAGCGGCCTGCTGCTCGGCCTCGCTCCCGCCGGGGACTACTACGCGGCCTGGGTCATGTCGAGCCGCGGCCGGCCGGACGCGATCGCCGTCCTCGGGGCGTGGGTGCAGAGCTGGTACTGGATGCTGCTGCTCTTCCTCGTCTTCGCCGTGCTGCCGCTGGTGTTCCCCGACGGCCGGCTGCCGTCGCGGCGGTGGCGGCTGCCCGCGGGCATCGGGGCCGCGGGCGCCGTCGGGCTCGTGGTGCTCGGCATGCTGACCGGCACGCTCACCGGGCAGGACGTCGACTACCGCATCGACAACCCGATCGGCGTGGACGGGCTGGCCGGCGTGGAGGAACAGGCCGCCTTCCCGTTCCTCAGTGCCCTGTTCGCCGTCGGTGTGCTCACCGGCGTCGCAGCCGTCGTCGTCCGCTTCCGGCGTTCGCGCGGGGCCGAACGCCAGCAGATGAAGTGGTTCCTCTACGCGGTCGCACCCCTGGCCCTCCTGCCCGGGAGCGATCTCCTCCCCGAGTGGGTCGGGGGCGTGATGTTCGGCTGGGTGATCCTCACGCTGCCGGTGGCGATCGGCATCGCGGTGCTGCGCTACCGCCTCGACGGCATCGACGTCGTCATCAACCGGACGCTGGTCTACGGCCTGCTCACCGCGATCGTCGTCGGGATCTACGTGCTCGTCGTCGGCTACCTCGGCGCAGCGCTGCGGCGTGACAACGATCTGCTGATCTCGCTCGTCGCGACCGGGATCGTCGCGGTGCTTTTCGCGCCGCTGCGGGAACGGCTGCAGCGAGCGGTCAGCCGGCTCCTCTACGGTCAGCGCGCCGAGCCGTACGCGGCGCTGTCCCGGCTCGGCCAACGGCTGGAGAGCACGCTCGCCCCGGACGCCGTCCTGCCGACCATCGTGTCCGCCGTCCGCGAGGCATTGCGGCTCCCCTACGCCGCCATCCGCATCGACGACCGGGTCGCGGCGAGCGCCGGGGAGTCGTCGGGGAGCGCCGTGGAGCTGTCGCTGCTGTACCAGAACCAGCCGGTGGGCGAGCTCGTGCTCGGCCTGCGACCGGGCGAGGACGGCTTCTCGGCGGCGGACCGGCGACTGCTCGCCGACCTCGCGAGGCAGGCGGGCGTCGCCGTCTCCGCCGTCCGGTTGACCGCCGACCTGCAGCGCTCCCGGGAACGGCTGGTCTCCGCGCGCGAGGAGGAGCGCCGCCGGCTGCGCCGCGACCTGCACGACGGCCTGGGCGCCCAGCTGGCGGGCCTCACCGTGCAGACCGGCGTCCTGCGCGGGCTGATCGCGCGCGACCCGGCAGCGGCCGACGCCCTGGTGCTCGAGCTGCGCACCGAGCTGCGCACCGCGATCACCGACATCCGCCGGCTCGTGCACGGCCTCCGCCCCCCTGCCCTCGACGAGCTCGGTCTCATCGGCGCGCTCCAGCAACTGGCCGAGCGGATCGGCGCCGAGGAGGGCGGGGTCGCGGTCGCCGTCGACGTGCCCGAGGACCTGCCCGCCCTCCCGGCCGCGGTGGAGGTGGCGGCCTACCGGATCGTGTCGGAGGCCCTCACGAACGTCGTCCGCCATGCGGGGGCCCGGGCCTGCACGGTCCGGCTGAGCGCGACCGACGACGCGCTGACCGTGGAGGTCACCGACGACGGAGACGGACTGCCGGCGTCGTCCGCGGCGGGTGTGGGGTTGTCGTCGATGCGGGAACGGGCGGCGGAGATGGGCGGGGACTGCTCCGTGGAGTCGCTGCCGGCGGGCGGTACCCACGTGCTCGCCCGGCTGCCGCTTCCGGGAGGTAGCTGAGATGGACCCGCTGCATGTCCTCGTCGTCGAGGACCACCCGCTCTTCCGCAAGGGGGTGGTCGCCCTCCTGGACGCCCACCCGGACCTCACCGTGGCCGGCGTGTGCGTCTCCGGCGAGGATGCCGTGGCGCAGGCGGCGGAGCTGCGGCCGGACGTCGTCCTGATGGATCTGCAGCTTCCCGGGATCAGCGGGATCGAGGCGACCCGGGCGATCGTCGGCGTCGACCCGGACGTGCGGGTGCTCGTGCTCAGCCTGTTCGAGGACGAGGACTCGGTGTTCCTCGCCCTGCGCGCCGGCGCCCGCGGCTACGTCCTCAAAGACGCCGACGAGGACGAGATCATCAGCGCGATCCGGGCGGTGGCGCGGGGCGAGGCGATCTTCAGCCAGGCGGTCGCCGGCCGGGTGCTGGCGTTCTTCGCCCAGCCGCGGCAGACGCCGAAGGTCTTTCCCGGGCTGACCGACCGCGAGCGCGAGATCCTCGCCCTCATCGCGCAGGGACGGCCCAATCCGGCGATCGCCCACAGCCTGTCGCTGAGCCCGAAGACCGTCGCCAACTACGTGTCGGCGATCTTCGCCAAGCTGCAGGTCGCCGATCGTGCCGAGGCGATGATCCGCGCCCGCGAGGCCGGGCTGGGCAGCTGACCACGCCGCCGAACGTCAGGCAGCGAGTGCCGGCTCCGGCGCCGACGGGACCGTCCGGTTCCCCCGTGCCAGCAGCCAGCCACTGGTCACCAGCAGCCAGAGCAGGAAGACGGGCTGGAGAGCGTCGAACAGCGATCCACCGGCGAGCCCGACCAGGACGGCGAGACCGGCGACGACGGCGAACCCGGCGAGCCAGCGGGGCATCGCGGTCCCCGTAAGAGCAGCCAACCCGATCAGCAGCGCGAAGGCTCCGTCGACGGCCCAGGCGACGTCGAAGGAGGCGTCGTTGAGGCCGAGCAGCGCGGTGACCGTGCCGGCGTCGTACCGGTCGACGTCCAGCGCGGCGATTCCGGCGGCGAACGACCCGATCTTCACCGTGAAGCCGGCGACGGCCAGGCCCACGACGGCGGCGGGTGTCCAGGCGCTCGGATCGGTGGCGCGGAGCCGGGCGGCCAGCCGGGCGGCGAGCAGGACGAGGGCAGCCAGGCCGGCTCCCTCCATCCAGACGCCGGCCCAGAACGCCGCTGTGGGCGGGTGCGCCTGCAGGTGGTCGACCACTGCGGTCGGTGACTCGAGCGACTCGGGCATGGACGGGCCGACGAGGGCGATGTACCCGACCCCGGTCAGCAGGACGAACAGGATGCCGCCGGCGTCGGCGACGCGGTCGAGGATCTTGGACACGGGAACCTCCGCAGGTCAGGAGTACGGACCCGTCGAGGGTGCGGCGCACCACCCCCCGCCCGCGTCCACCCCCGGCGTGCTCCGGATCCACCCGGAAGGGGAGCCGGGTACGCCGCCGAGAGGACGCCGGAGCGCCCGGAACGGCGCTAGCGTCCGGCCATGGGCCGCCGGGCACGCGCGCTGGACGTCTTCTTCGCCGCAGGCTCCGCCGTGCTGACCCTCGCCGTCGTGTTCGGCGAGGGCATCGCCGCGGCCAGCGACCAGACCGTCGCCGGCAGCCGCTGGTGGGTGGTCCCGCTCCTGCTGGTCCCCGCCGCTGCCCTGCTGTGGCGGCGCACCCGCCCGCTCGCCACCATCGTCGGGGTCTGGGTTCCCGTCGCGCTGCACGCCCTGTTCACCGGTGAGGGCGGCGAGGGTCTCTACCTCGTGTGGCCCGCGTGGGTGAGCCTGTACGCGCTGGCCGCCTACGGCTCGCGCCGTCAACTGGTCACCGGGCTGTCCCTCGCCGTCGCCGCGCTGGCCGTGCACGACTGGAACGACCCCCTGGCCTGGCGGGCGGGAGCCGAGGCGGCGTGGTCGACCGCCTGGTGGGACCTCGTCCTCTTCGTCGCTCCTCTCGTCGGTGGCGTGGTCGCCGGCGCCCGCCGCACCCGGGCGCTGGCCACCGAGAAGGCACTCGTCGAGGCGGAGGCGCGGGCCGCCGTCGCCGAGGAGCGGGCCCGCATCGCCCGGGAACTGCACGACGTCGTCACCCATCACGTGAACCTCGTCGTCCTCCAGGCGATGGCCGCGTCCGGGATGCTCGACCTCGATCCCGAGCGGGTGCGGGGGCCCCTGCAGGTGATCGAGCGCAGCGGCCGCGAGGCGCTGACCGAGATGCGCCGGCTGCTGGGGGTGCTGCGCGACGACGACGCCGAGCGGCCGCTGGCCCCCCAGCCCGGGGTCGACGACGTCGACGACCTGGTCGGCTCGGCGCGCTCCGCGGGCCTCTCGGTCGGGCTCGCGGTGACGGGGACGCCGCGCCGCCTGCCCGCGGGCCTAGGGCTCACCATCTACCGGATCGTCCAGGAGTCGCTGACCAACGCCGCCCGGCACGCGGCCGGGTCCCGGGTGGGGGTCAGCCTGCGGTACGGGCCGGAGGCGGTGGAGGTCGCCGTCGTCGACGACGGCGGGCAGGACGCCGAGCATCCCCCCGCCGGTGGCGGACGGGGTCTGCTGGGCATGCGGGAGCGGGTCGCCGTGTACGCCGGCACGCTCGACTGCGGCCCGGTGCCGGACGGCGGCTTCGCGGTGCACGCCCGCCTGCCGCTGCCCGAGGAGGAGCCGTGATCACGGTGCTCGTCGCCGACGACCAGGCGCTGATCCGGGACAGCTTCCGGCTCCTCCTCGACCTCGAGCCCGACATCGAGGTGGTCGGGGAGGCAGGCAACGGTCAGGAGGCCGTGGCGCAGGTGCGCCGGCTCGGGCCCGACGTCGTCCTGATGGACATCCGGATGCCGGTGCTCGACGGGCTCGGGGCCACCCTCGCCCTGACCCGTGCGGGCTCACCGTCCCGCGTGCTGATCCTGACCACGTACGACGCCGACGAGTACCTGTACGACGCGATGCGCGCCGGCGCCTGTGGCTTCCTGCTGAAGGACGTGCGCCGCGAGCAGCTGGCCGGGGCCGTGCGGACCGTCGCCGCCGGCGATGCGCTGCTGGACCCCGCTCTGACGCGGCGGCTGGTCGAGCGGTTCGTGGAAGGCCCGCCGCCGGGCGGGCGACCGGCTGGGCTGTCGGCACTCACCGAACGGGAGACCGAGGTGCTGACGCTGGTCGGCCGCGGGCTGTCCAACGCCGAGATCGCGAAGGAGCTCTTCCTCGGCGAGGCGACGGTCAAGACGCACCTCGGCCGGGTGCTGACCAAGCTGGGCCTCCGCGACCGGGTGCAGGCGGTGGTCACCGCGTACGAGTCCGGTCTGGTGCGGCCGGGCGCCCACTGACCGCGGTTGACCGCTCCGACCGCCCCCGAGAGCATGACGCGTGTCACATCCCGGTCCGGAGGAGTCCCCGTGAGCGTTGCCATCCCGAAGCTGCAGGGCCGCGGCATGACGCTGGGCGACCAGCTCGCGCGGCACGCGCGGAGCATCCCGGACGCGACCGCACTCCGCTTCGACGGCGCCGGGCTGACCTACGCCGCGCTCGACCAGCGGGTCACCCGGCTGGCCCGCGCCCTCGGCGAGCGCGGGGTGGGCGCCGGCGACCGGATCGCCGTCCTCGCCCTCAACGGGCTCGAGGTGGTCGAGTCCTTCCTGGCCGGCGTCCGGCTCGGCGCGATCGTCGTCCCGGTGAACTTCCGGCTGGTCGCCGACGAGGTCGCCTATGTGCTGGCCGACAGTGGCGCGGTCGCCGTCGTCACCGACCCCGCGATGGCACCGCTGATGGCCAAGGCCCGCGAGCAGGCACCCGGCGTCACGACCGCCCTGGTGATCGGCGGCGGCAACGCCGGACCGGGCAGCGAGGACTACGAGGCAGCGATCTCCGCTGCGGACGCCGGGCCGCTCGACGTCGTCGTGGACGAGGACGCCCCAGCCTTCATCATGTACACCTCGGGCACGACCGGGCGGCCGAAGGGCGCCGTCCTCACCCACCGGAACCTGCTCATGCACGTCTTCAGCCACGTCACGCACCTGGGCTGGGACCCAGCCGACCGGGTCGGTAGCTACGCGGCCCCGCTGTTCCACATCGCCGCAGTGGCGGGGCTCCTGCCCAACATGCTGATCGGCGGCTGCCTGGTGATCACGCGGTCCGGCGGGTTCGACCCGGTCGAGATGCTCGACCTGATGGAGTCCGAGGGGATCACCAGTCTCTTCCTGGTGCCGGCGATGTGGGCCGCGGTCGTCGCCGTCCCCGACGTCGCGGAGCGGGACCTGTCGCGGCTGAAGCGCATCTCGTGGGGTGCGGCGCCGGCGTCCACCACGCTGCTGCGCACGATGCTCGACACGTTCCCGCAGGCGGAGATGGTCACCGCGTTCGGTCAGACCGAGTGCAGCCCGGTCACCTGCTTCCTGCGCGGCGAGGACGCCCTGCGCAAGATCGGCTCGGTGGGCACACCGATGCTCAACGTCGAGGTGCGCGTGGTCGACGAGGCGATGAACGACGTCCCGCGGGGGGAGGTCGGCGAGATCGTCTACCGCAGCCCGATGGTCATGAAGGAGTACTGGAACAAACCCGAAGAGACCTCGATCGCATTCGAAGGTGGCTGGTTCCACTCCGGCGACCTGGTCCGCGAGGACGACGACGGCTACTTCTTCGTCGTCGACCGCAAGAAGGACATGATCATCTCGGGTGGGGAGAACATCTACTGCGCCGAGGTGGAGGACGTGCTCGCCGCGCATCCCAAGGTCGGCGAGGTCGCGCTCATCGGCGTCCCGGACACGAAGTACGGCGAGGCGCCACTGGCCGTCGTCGCCCCGCGCGACCCGGCCGATCCGCCGACCACCGAGGAGCTGGCGGCCTGGTGCCGGGAGAAGCTCGCCCGCTACAAGAACCCGCGCGAGTACTCGATCGTCGGTGCCCTCCCCCGCAATCCCAGCGGCAAGGTGCTCAAGACCGCCCTCCGGCAGGAGCACTCCGCGGGTTCGCTGGTCGCCGCTCCCGTGGTGTGACTCAGGGGTCGCCTGGGCGCACGAGCCCGGACTCGTAGGCGACCACCACCGCCTGCGACGCGGTCCCCTACCTGATGGCGGGCTGGTCCAGTTCGCGGCCGGCCGCCGCCAGCACGGCCTCGCGCACCCGGTCGAGGGTGGTCGAGCGCAGCCGCCACTGCTGCCAGTACAGGACGACGTCGACCGTGGCGGCCGGATCGAGAGCGACCAGCTCCGCCGTCATCCCTCGCGCCTGCAGGTCGGGCACCATGCCCCAACCCAGGCCGAGGCCGACAGCGGCGACGTAGTCCGCCGACGCCGGCACGTAGTGCACCGGCGGGGCGACGTCGGAACCGGCCCGCGCGTGCAGATAGCGGTGCTGCAGGTCGTCCTTGCGGTCGAAGACGACGACCGGGGCCCGGGCGAGCGCTTCCGGGGTGGGGCCGGCGGGGAACCAGCGCCGCGCGAAGCCGGGGGTGGCCATCGGGCGGTAGCGCATGCCGCCCAGGCGGGTGGAGGTGCAGCCGGGCACCGGCTCGGCGTCCGCCGTCACCGCCGCCATGACCGTGCCGGCGCGCAGCAGGGCGCTGGTGTGCTCCTGGTCCTCGCGGTACAGGTCGAAGCAGACGTCGTCGGCCAGCGGCGTCAGCGCGGGCAGCACCCAGGTCGCCATCGAGTCGGCGTTGACCGCGATCGGCAGCGTGGGCACGCGGTCGTGCGCGGGGTCACCGCCGAGCAGGCAGGCGACGTCGGCGGTGAGGAGATCGACCTCCCGGGCCAGGCGCAGCACCGCCTGCCCGGACTCGGTGACCTGCACCGGCTTGGTCCGGACCAGCAGGATCCGTCCGGTCGCGACCTCCAGCGCGCGCAACCGCTGGCTGATCGCCGAGGGGGTGACGTGCAGCGCCCTGGCGGCCGCCTCCAGCGTGCCTCCGCGGACGGTGGCGTCGAGCGCCCGCAGCTGCGCCAGGTCCACGTCCATGAAGCAAGGCTAATGTCGCATCAGAATCATGAGCTGGACCGTGGGCACCTGAGTTCCTAGCGTCGACGGCGTGCTCACCACCCCTGCGCTGCTCGCCGTCGCCTCCGGGCTCGCGCTGGGTCTGGGACTGATCGTCGCCATCGGCGCCCAGAACGCCTTCGTCCTGCGGCAGGGGCTCCGCCTCGAGCACGTGGCCGCGGTGGTGGCGGTGTGCGCCCTCTCCGACCTCGCACTGATCGCCGCCGGCGTGCTGGGTGCCGGCGCGGCGCTGTCGCGGGTGCCGTGGCTGATTCCGGTGGTGTGCTTCGCCGGGGCGGCGTTCCTGCTCTGCTACGGCGCGCTGGCGGCGCGACGAGCGGTGCGTCCCGGCGTGCTGCTGCCGGACGCCGCCGGCGCCCGCACCGGTCTCGCGGTGACCGTCGGCACGTGCCTGGCGCTGACCTGGCTCAACCCGCACGTGTACCTGGACACGGTGGTGCTGCTCGGGTCGATGGCCTCCACGTACGACGAGCACCGGTGGCAGTTCGCCGCCGGGGCCGGCCTCGGCAGCACTCTCTGGTTCGCCGGCCTGGGCTACGGCTCCCGGCTCCTCCGGCCGGTGTTCGCGCGCCCCGCGGCCTGGCGGATCCTCGACGGCGGCATCGCCGTCGTGATGTCAGCCCTCGCCGTCTCCCTGGTCGTCCGCGGCGTCATGGGGACGTGAGGCCGAGCGCCTCCACGACAGCTGATCAGCCGTTCCAGACGTCGGCGATCCGCTGTGCGACCTGCCCCGCCTGGGCGCGCCCGGCCCGTGCTGACGGCGCCCGGGCGGCGGGGTCGAGGACGTTGCGGCCGATCGCCGTCCGGCTGTCCTTGTCCGGCGAGACGACGGCGACGCGGGAGACCATCCCGGTCACCTGCGCATCCACGCTGGCCATCGGACCCACGCCACGCGGGATGGGCGCGAGGACGACGAGCCGGTCGTAGTCGTGGGCGAGGTCGGCGTTGGCCGCAGAGCGCATCCCGCCGTCGACGTACCGGCGGCCGTCGCACGTCACCGGCGGATAGACACCGGGGACCGCGCAGCTCGCGGCCACGGCCTGGACGAGCGGGACGCCCGAGTCGCGGTCGAAGGTCCGGAACTCGCCGGTCTCCGCGTCGACGGCGCTGATCAGCAGCCGGCGCTCCGGCCACTCGGTACTGACCAGCCGACCGCCGATCACGTCGAGCCGCTCCTGCTCGGTCGGTGTGACGCCGGCCTTCTCGGCGGCGAGCGCGAGCGCACCGATCCGCCGGCGGAACTCCACGTCCTTCCCGCGGCTGCGCAGCATCGCCCAGGCGAACTGGGCGAGGGTCGCCCGGTTCAGCCGCGCCGCCTTCTCCGACGTCGCCGGCTCCAGCTGCCGCTCGTACAGGGTGTCGAGCCCGGCGCCGCAGGTCACCTGCGCGCCCACGACGGAGCCAGCGGAGGTGCCGACGACGAGGTCGGCCCCGCTGAGGTCGGTGCCGGCGTCGGCCAGTCCGGCGAGGAGGCCGATCTCCCAGGCGATGCCGGTGATGCCACCCCCGCCGAGAACGAGTGCGGTGCGCTGGTCGCTCATCGCGCCATCCTCACAGACCCGGCGGATCTCGACAGGGCGTGTGACCTGAGCCACGCTGTGCGTCCACCTTCCGACGACGAGAGGTTCCGCATGACCGCGAGGCAGTCCGCCCCCACGGCGGCGAGCTGGCCGCCGGGTCTCCCCCGGTCGCTGGACTACCCGGACGTGCCGGTGGGATCGATCCTGCGGGCGGCCGCGCGGCGCTGGGGTGAACGGACGGCGTTCATCGACCACGACGTCCCGCTGTCCTTCACCGAGCTCGGCCGACGCGCGCACGCGGTCGCCGGCTGGCTGGCCGACCACGGGGTCGGGCGCGGCGACGTCGTCGCGGTGCACATCCCGAACTGCCGGCAGTACCCGCCGCTCTACTACGGGATCCTGCTGGCCGGGGCCACGTTCTCCCCCACCAACCCGCTGCTGCCCGCCGCCGACCTCGCCGCCCAGCTGACCGACGCCGGCGCGACGGTGCTCATCACCTGGGACCAGGTGCTGCCCTTCGTCCGTGGGGCGCTCGCACCGACGCCCGTGGAGACGGTGATCGTCACCGGGGAGGCGCACATCCTCGACTTCGCGGCGCGCCTGCCGCTCGAGGACGGCGACATCGACGCCGCCGACCTGCTGGCCGCCGACCCCACCGATCGGCACCTGGACGCCGATATCGACCCGGCCACGGACCTCGCCCACCTCGCCTACACCGGCGGGACGACCGGCGTCAGCAAGGGCGTGGAGCTCCCCCACCGCAACGTCGTCACCAACGTGCTGCAGTCGGCCTGCTGGACGTCGGGCTCGCTGCCGGTCCTGGACGAGGCCGGCGACGTGACACTGGACCAGGTCGGCAGCGAGGACGAGTTCACCACCCGCCTGGGCGCCGCCACCGTCGTCAACCTCACGCCCTGGTTCCACGCCATGGGCGCCATCGGCTACCTCAACGGCATGGTCATGGGCGGCACCACCACGGTCATCCACATGCGGTTCGACCCGGTGAAGTACGTCGAGGACGCCGTCCGCTATCAGGTCACCGCGATCGGCGGCGCACCGCCGGTCTTCGTCGCGCTGCTGCAGGTGCCCGGCATCGAGGACGCCGACCTCTCCAGCGTCCGCGGGGTCTCCAGCGGCGCCGCGCCGCTGCCGGTGTCGCTCATCGAACGGCTCAAGGCGCTGCTGCCGGGGGCCGTCATCGGCGAGGGCTACGGGCTGACCGAAGTCACCATGCAGGCGACCGGCAATCCCTCGTTCCAGTCCGGCACCCGCAAGGCAGGCACCGTCGGTGTGCCGGTGTTCGACACCGAGATCACCATCCGGCCGCTCGGCGGCGGCGACCCGCTGCCGGTGGGCGAGCGCGGCGAGGTCTGCATCCGCGGTCCGCAGGTGATGCGCGGCTACGCCCACCGTCCGGAGGCGACCGCGGAGTCCATCGACGCCGACGGCTGGTTCCACTCCGGGGACGTGGGGATCCTCGACGAGGACGGCTACCTGTCGATCGTCGACCGCACCAAGGACATGCTGCTCTACAAGGGCTACAACGTCTTCCCGCGCGAGCTGGAGGAGATCCTGTTCGGCGTGCCCGGGGTGGCCGGCGCCGCGGTGGTCGGCCGGCCGGACGAGGACGCCGGGGAGCTGCCGGTCGCCTACGTCGTCCGCAAGGCCGACGACGACGGAACCGCGCTCACCGCCGACTCGGTCATGGCCGCGGTCAACGACAAGGTGACGCCGTACAAGCGGCTGCGCGACGTCGTCTTCATCGACGCGATCCCGGTCTCCGCCGCCGGGAAGGTGCTCAAGCGCGAGCTCGCCGCCAAGGAACGGGAGAAGGTCGGCGGCTGACCCGGCCTGCCGCGCCCGTTCGTTACCCGAACGGGTGCGGCGGCGCGCCCTCCGGCTGAGCGCTCCGTACTGTGCCCGGGGTGGAGAGCGAGCGGGTCGGCGCGGAGACCGAGCACACCGGCGTCCGGCTCGCCCACCAGGAGCAGTCCCCGGTCCGGCAGGTGTGGCGCCGGGTCGTCATCGGTCTCGCCGTCCTCTTCCTCACGGTCGGGGTGATCTACCTCGACCGCAACGGCTACCGGGACGGCGACGACGTCGGCCTCTCGCTGCTGGACTCCGTCTACTACGCGACCGTCACCCTCTCGACCACCGGCTACGGCGACATCACGCCGATCACCCCGGGCGCGCGGCTGGTCAACATCCTGCTGATCACACCGCTGCGCATCACGTTCCTGCTCGTCCTCATCGGAACCACCCTCGAGGCGCTCACCGCGCGCTCGCGGGAGGAGTTCCAGATCCGTCGGTGGAGGTCTCGCGTGCGCCAGCACGTCATCGTGTGCGGCTACGGCACCAAGGGCCGCAGCGCCATTCGTTCCCTGCAGGCCCTCGGCACCCCGCTGGACAAGATCGTCGTCGTCGACCCCGAGCCACGGGCCATCGACGAGGCCAACTCCCTCGGGCTCACCGGGATCGTCGGCGACGCCGGTCGCACCGAGGTGCTGCGCCGGGCCTCGGTCGAGCGGGCCCGCGCGGTCATCGTGGCCGCCAACCGGGACGACTCCGCCGTCCTCATCACCCTCACGGTGCGACAGCTCAACCCGAGCGTGCCGATCACGACCAGTGTCCGCGAGGAGGAGAACGCCAATCTTCTGCGACAGTCGGGCGCCGACACCGTCATCACGACGTCGGCGACGTCCGGCCGGCTGCTCGGCCTCTCCACCGACGCCCCGCGCGTGGTCGCCGTCGTCGAGGACCTGGTGACCGGTGGTCAGGGCCTCGACCTGCACCAGCGCCGGGTGACGTCCAGCGAGGTCGGCCTGGACTCGCGGTCGCTGCGGGACATCGTCCTGTCGGTGACCCGCAGCGGCCGCACCCTGCGCTTCGACGACCCGCTGATCGGCACCCTGCAGCCGGAAGACGAACTCGTCGTCGTCCGCAGCCACCATTAGTCGAGCTTTTGGTACCAAAAGCCTCCTGCACCCAGGGGCTTTTGGTACCAAAAGCTGGCACGGCTACTCGGTGACGCGCTGCCAGGGGGCGAAGGCGTTGTCGCTGGCGCGGAGGGCCGGGCGCAGTTCGGGGAAGTGCCGCAGCAGGACCGTGCGCATGTCGTTGTCCCGGATCCAGTTCAGCCCGGTCGGCGAGTAGACCTCCGGCCGGAAGTCCGTCGTGAAGAACCGGTCGCTGTTGAGCCGCCGGGACGCCATCAGGATGAAGATGCGGAACGCGGTGTCGCTGAACGCGAAGCCGGTCGGCCGCGACTCGGCGAAGAGCCCGACCATCAGGTCGACCTTCTCGATGTCGCCGTAGAGCTCTTCCATGTCCGCCGCGAGGCCGGCGTCGTCGGTCAGCTCGGCGAAGGACGCCGGGGCCCTCAGGTGCATCTGCCGGCGGAACTCGCAGTACCGCGGGACGCCGAGCTCGCGGATGCGGACCAGGTCGGTGGACGCGACGTCGATCGTCGTCCCGTCCGGCCGCTCGTACTCCTGCAGGAACTTCGGGTAGTTGCGCAGCACGATCGCGCCCGGGTGCGTGGTCCCGAACGAGTAGAAGAGGTCGCCGAGGGAGTACGTCGCGGTGATCTCCTTCGAGTGCGGTCCGGCGAGCGCCCGGAAGTCCAGCTGCGCCAGCGGGCGGTCGCCGTCGGCCGTCCGGAGGTCGAAGTCGTCGGGCAGCAGCGGGTGCATGCGGTAGACGCTGGTGAACTCCTCGGTGAGGGAGAACGGGACGCCGTAGTGCTCGGTCGCCGCACCCGGGATGCCGCTGATCACCTCGCTGCCGCTGATCCGGCCGAAGGCGCGCGCGATCCGCTCCCCCGCCACCCCGAACCAGTTGGCCCGCAGCGCGAACACCGTGGTCGGGTGGCTGATGACCGCCGGCGTCCACTCGACGGTGTGGATCTTCGCCAGCAGCGCCGCGACCACCAGCCGGGCCCGCTGGAACAGCTCCTCGTCGTCCCAGTTCGGGTACTCCGACGCCAGCCGCGCGCAGACCGCGTTGTGCTCGCGGGCGAACAGGGTCAGGAGCATCCCCATGCCGGTCCACCAGCCGGGCTTCATCGTGGGGTCGAGCGCGGGGTCGTCGGGGATCGGGATCTGGCCGTCCGCGGTGAGCCGCAGGCGGCCGCCCTCACCGGCGCGGACCCGCTGCTGCTCCTCCATCGTGGTGCCGTACAGCGACGACCCGTCCCACCAGTGGGTCACGTCGTTGACGCTGGTGATGGGCCCCTCGGCCCCCGCGGGCCGCGTGGGGTCGGCCTTGATGCGCGGGATCCGCATCGGGTTCTCGTGCCAGGGATCGCCGGGCGGCAGGGGGATGTCGACCAGGCGAGAGGTGTCGCCCTCCCCGTGGGTGAACCAGTCGTGGATCATGAACTGCAGCCACGACGCGGCGAGGGTGTTCACGCTCGTCGCCGGCAGGAACGGGTCGCGGGTGAGCAGCCGACGGCTCACCTCGCGCGGGTTGGGCTCCATCAGCTGCTCACGAGTCACCGGCAGCACCTGGTCGAGCGGGATGTTGCGGCCGAAGCGGGCGCCGGCCCGCCCCATCTCCGGGTGGTCGAGGTCGTTGTAGGTGCCGTCGACGCTGCGGGCGACGAGGTGCTGCGGGGTGCGCTCCGGCACCGGAGGCGCGTTCACGACCGGCACCTTCGTCGACGGGTCGTGGAGGTTGCTCTGCCGGAGGATCGTCCGCACCCCGATCAGGACGGCGAGACCAGCGGGCAGCGGCAGCTTGTCCCAGCCGCGCCGGTGGTCGATCGCCTGGGCGACCCGGTCGTAGATGCGCCAGAACGGGGTGTGCCGGTAGTCCGCACCGGGAACGGGTGGGGGGCCGGCGGCCGGCCGCTTGTTGGGGTGCCCGTCGGAGCCGGCGCGCTGCTGCGGCACGGACGCGGAGACGCTCGTCTGTCCTGGGGTCTCGGTGCTCATCGGATCTCCTGGACTTCACTGGGGCGGATCACAGCCGAGCGGGTGGGCTTGCGCGGGTGGGGCAGCCGGGCGAGGACGTGCCGCAGATCCGGTCGGGACGGCGCCGCCGCGGGTTCCTGCCTGGCCGCGTCGGCCAGGATCACGGCGCTGGCCTTCTCGGCCGCCATGTAGATCGCGGTGACGATGAAGAAGCCGGGGATGCGGGGGAACACCGAGGCGTCGACCACCCGCAGCCCCTGGGTGCCGTGCACCCGGAAGTCGCTCCCGACGACCGCCCCCGGATCGGTCGCCGGGCCCATCGCGGCGGTGCACGAGGCGTGGTGGCCCCAGGCCTGGTCGCGGACGAAGGACCGCAGCTCCTCGCGGCTCTCCACGGTCGGCCCCGGCACCAGCTCGGCGGCGACGTCGTCCTCGAGGCAGGCCATGATCGACCGGGCGACCTCGATGCCGGTGACCACCGCGTCCAGGTCCTCCCCGGCGGTGTCGGTCCCCTCCTCGAAGTAGCGGAAGCGGACGTCGGGGGTGTCGCGCGGATCGGCCGACCGAAGCAGGACGCTGCCTCCCCGGTTGACCGTGTGCGCCTTGAGGATCGCCCAGGTGAAGACGTCGGTGGCCTGCGCCAGACCGCCGGAGTAGCCGGGGAAGTAGCCGGTGAACCTGGCCGGCAGCCCGAAGATGAACAGGTCGGGGCTGGTCAGCTCCGGGCGGGAGCGGCGGATGATCCCGAGCAGCGCCCCGTTGGTCGTGTAGACACCCTCGCCGTCCTGCCACTGGAGGTAGCCGGCGTCGGGGTCCTCCCCCGTCCCGGGCGGCTTGAAGGTGAGGCCGTCGAGCAGCGCGAAGTTCCGGCGCATCCGAGTGACCACGCCGACCTCGTAGCGGTCCTGCAGGTTCTCCCCGACGCCCGGGAGGTCGCGGCGGCAGGGGATGCCGAACCGGTCGAGCTCGGCCCGCGGCCCGATGCCGGAGAGCTTCAGCAGCTGCGGGGTGTTGAACGCGCCGGCGGCGAGGACGACCTCGCGGCGGGCCCGCACGCGAACGGTCTCGGCAGCGGCAGGAGCCTCCTCCGGGTCGGCCCCGTAGGCGTGCGGCTGGGCGAGGTACTCCACCCCGACAGCGACGGGATCGCCGTCGGGGGTCGCAGGCTCGTCGAACAGCACGCGGGTGACCAGGGTGCCGGTGCGCACCTCGAGCCCGCCGGGCCGCCTGCCCTCGACGTCCCGGATCCGCTCCCGGGACCCGTTGCGCCGGCCCTTGCGCACGGCCAGCGGGATCAGCCAGAGCCCTTCGGGCAGGGTGCGTCCCCGCCAGTCGTTCGGGTCGACGGCGCTGGCCAGACCCTCGAACGGGGTGAGCGGACGGTGCAGGAAGTCGGCCAGGCTGCGGGCCGCGGCAGACTTGATCACCGAGATGACCTGCCGGTCGCCGAGCGCCAGCGCCGGGTCGGCGAGGGTGGTGTGCAGCCAGCCGTCGAAGCCGTGCCGGCTTCGGTTGACGTACTTGTCGCTGACGAACGGCAGCCAGGCGAGCAACCGGGCGAGCCACGGGTGCCGGGGCAGCATCCGGGGACGGCGCTTGTACTGGCATGCCTCCAGCCGCTCGAACCACTGCCGCATCTCCGTGGCGCGCCAGCTCCGGTCGCCGGTGGCCGCGGCGATGGCGTCCCAGTCGGCGTCGTGCGGATAGACGGTGATCATCGCGTTGTGGGCGGTGCAGCCGCCGAGGGTGCCCGAGCGCGGGTACAGGACGCCGTCCTGCTCGGGCACGAACTTCTCGTCCCGCTCCTGCTGGGCGCGGTCGTCGAAGTGGCGGACATAGAACGGCCAGCTCATCCCGGGGTGCTCGCTCGCCCGCCCGTGGAAGGCCGGCACGCGGTAGTCGTCGTCCTCGGGGTCGAGCCCGGCCTCCAGCAGGAGCACCCGGTGGCCCGCCTCGGCCAGGTTCGCCGCCACCGGCCCGCCGCCGGCTCCCGATCCGACGACGACGTAGTCGAAGGTCGCCACGTCGGCCGGGAGGGCGTCGGCGGGGACCGTCACGTCCGGCTCCTCCGCGCGGCCAGGTAGGCGGTGATGGCGAGCACGGTGTTCAGCGCCGACAGCAGAGCCAGGGGGCGGGCGCGCTCCGGGGAGAGCTGCTTGTGGCGCTGCAGCGTCAGCACCGTCGCGGTGTCGCTGGCGTGGATGATCGGCGCCACCCGGAGCGCCCGGTCGAGGTCGCGACCCTTCAGCCGGAACAGGTCGGCCCCGATCAGCACCGTCCGGATGCCGAACAGCCGCAGCCCGTAGATCGCGGCCGGGTTCGCTGCCGGGTTGATGTCGCCGAAGCGGTTGATGATCATCGCGGGGGCCAGCAGACCGGTCGTACCGGCGAGAATGCGCACGCCACCGAGCGCGTAGCGGGCCGTCGTCCCCAGGGTTCCGGTGACCGACACGTCGGTCCTCCCCCACCCGGCTCGAGCCGGGCGAACTCAGCGGAGGAGCGCGCACGGAACACATTCGGCACGGAAGAGAAGTGCAGTTCACCGTCGACGGACGTGCCCTGGTCCCGGTGCCCGACAGGCACCGGTCTGGAGTTCCCCCTGATGGATGGCGCGCCGGGTTTCCTGTTCCGGCGGCGCACAGATTCCTCCCGCCCCAGCAAGATCACAAGGGGGTCCCTCGCTCATGCGGAGAATTGGCGGCCGGCCGTCAGCTCCGGCCCGGGCCGCCGCCTCCTGCCTGTTCCCACCGGGGGTACGTCGACCAGCCGATGGTGGCCCGACGGGCAGCGCCTTGGCGAGGCCGCTACGTCTGCCGCACCTCGGCCCCCGGGGGCAGCCCCACGACGTCCCGACGGGGAAGGGGCGCTGCCTCGGCGGCGCCACGACAGGACCGCCCAGGTGCCGGGCGAGGTCCCGGGCATGCCTTGACAGGAAATGACGCTGCGTGGACGCTGCTCGGTCATAACCGGGCGGACTCCCGAATGTGCTGCGTCGGTCGCCCCCGGCAGTTCCTGTACCAATTCAGCCGAATTCGGCAGGAGACCACGAGGCGCGATCCGCACGTTGGGGGGGGCCATGGGCCGGGTCCACGTCCGCGCCCACGGCGCGGTTCCTCCGGAACGATTCGTGGCAGCGCTCACCGACTTCGGTGCCGGCCGCGAGGAGATCTGGGGCAACAGCGACCCGCGCCACCTCGCCGTTCACGACCGCGGGGAGACATGGGCGGAGGTCACCGAGGGCTCCGCCGCGGGGGGTGTCTGGCAGCGACTCCGCTACGACTGGTCGGTGCCCGACGAGGTCACCCTGGAGGTGCTGGACAGCAACGCCTTCGGCGCGGGGAGCCGGTGGACCTACCGGGTGGAGTCCGACGGTGCGGGCGGCTGCCACGTCGATCTGACGATCGAGCGGGTGCCGACGACGACCAGGGGGCGGGTGCTCGACACCCTGCTCGGCCTCGGTGGCGGCGCGTGGTTCGCCCGCGACCTGCGGCGGTCGCTGCGCCGACTGGAGAGCGCGTCGCGGACGCCGGCCTAGACCGGCGGCGTCCTTGACGGGACACATCCGACCACCACCGATGGGGGGACAGCGTGGCGGACCAGAACCATCCGAACTCGGGCATCCGTGTGCTGTTCCGACCAAAGGTCGACCCGCACGCGCCCTCCGCCCGCCCGGAGCCGGAGCTGAGTGCTGCAGGTTTCACCGCTGACCTGGCGGCGGTCCGGCGCCGGCGAGCGGAGTGGGAGGCCACCGCCGACCCGGCCGGCCCCGTGGCGGCCGCCGAGGTGCTGATCCTGCGCCACCGGGAGGTGCTGCTCAGCGGGGCCCGCCCGGAGGACCTGCTCGTCCTCGGCACCGCAGTGGACGAGGCGGTGGAGCGCTTCCCGGCAGAGCCGGACCTGCGCCTCCTGCGGGCCAGGATCGCACTGGAGGTGCACCGCCCGGATGTGGCCACCGAGGCGCTGGCTGCGGTGCCGGGACTCGTCGATCAGCCGCCCGGCCGCGTGCTGGCTGCCGACATCGCCCAGTTCAGCGGCGACTACCGGGCGGCGCGCGCCGGCTATCGGACGGCCGCCAGGGAGGACCCCCGCTGGGAGACCACGGCACGGCTGGCGGCGCTGGCGGTCACGACCGGGGCGTTCGACGAGGCCGACGAGCTGTACACCGCCGCGGAGGACGACCTCGCCACGCAGCGGCGCTCGTTCGCCTGGCTGCGCGTCCAACGGGCCGATCTCGCCGTCGCGAAGGGCAACCACTCCCGGGGTCGCCGACTGCTCACCGACGCCGAACGGGCCTATCCGGGCTGGTGGTACGTCGCCGCCCACCGCGCCGCGCTGGAGGCCGCCGCGGGACGGCACGAGCGGGCGGCGACCGGGTACCGGAGCGTGCTGGCCGTGGTCGACCGGCCGGAGTTCCGGGAGGCCCTGGGCGCCGTGCTGGACGCGGCCGGCGACGCCGACGGCGCGGCCGCGTGCCATGCCGCGGCGCTCTCGGCGTACCTCGCGTCGGTCGCCCGGGGCGAGGTGCACCACCTCCACCATCTGGCCGCCTTCCACGCCGACATCCACCTCCACCCCGGGGCCGCCCTGGCCTGGGCCCGGCAGGACGCCGACCTGCACCGCACCGGGACGACGCTGTCGCTCCTGGCCTGGTGCCTGCACCGCGCCGGACGCCGGGACGAGGCACTGGCCGTGGTCGAGGAGGCGTTCGCCCTCGGCGCCGCCGATCCGCTCCTGCAGGCGCGGGCCCGCGCGATCCGGCAGGGCGGGCGGCCGTGAACCGCCGGGCCGACCTCGTCCTCGAGGGCGGGGGCGTGAAGGGCCTGGGCACCGCCGGCGCCGTCATGGGGCTCCTGGACGCGGGGTGGACCTTTCCACGCGTCGCCGGCACCTCGGTGGGCGCGCTGGCCGCCGCCTTCGCCGCGGCCGGCGCCGACTCCGCCGTCTTCGCAGACGTGCTCGCCCGCCTGGACCTCCGGCGGATCCCCGATCGCCGGGTCCCGCTGCCGCTGATCAGCGAGGGCGTGTCACTGCTCAGAGGACGGGGCGCGTACGCCGGGGACTGGATCCACCGGTGGCTCACCCGCGAGCTGGAGGGTCTCGGCGTCCGGACGTTCGCCGACCTGCGCCGCGACGACCCCGACGACGACCCCGCGCTGACCACCCCCGACCACCGCTACGGGCTGGTCGTCATGGCCACCGACATCACCAACGGCCGGTTGCTGCGGCTGCCGTGGGACTACCCGAAGTTCGGCCTCGACCCCGACGAGCAACTCGTCGCCGACGCGGTGCGGATGTCGCTGTCCATCCCGTTCTACTTCGAGCCCCGCACCCTGCGGAACCCGGTCACCGGCGAGGAGGCGACGATCGTCGACGGCGGGGTGCTGTCCAACTTCGCCATCGAGATCTTCGACCGCACCGACGGCCGCGAGGCGCGCTGGCCGACGTTCGGCGTCCGGCTGCTGCCCGACCTGCCCGCCGGGCTCGGCGACCTGGTGCCGTTCTTCGGCCTGCCCATGTTCCCCGCGGTGCGACTGCTCGAGCAGGTGGTGGCCACGGCCCTGGTGGGGCGGGACCAGACGCACCTGGAGCGGCCGGGCGTGCGCGATCGCACCATGACCGTCGACACCCGGGGGACGGCGATCACCGAGTTCGGCATCGGCATCGTGGAACGCCGGGTGCTCATCGACCGGGGCGGGCAGGCGGCCCGGGGGTTCCTCCGCAGCAGGGAGCCCGCCCGCACCTGAGCGGGTCAGCCCTCGCGGCGCACCCAGGTGCGGGTCGCGACGTCCCGGCCGCGCAGCTCCACCTCGCCGTCGCGTTCCCAGTGCGCGCGCTCCTCCGGATCGGCCGCGAGCACGGTCGCCTCGCTGGCCACCGTCCGGCCGGGGTGCTCCTTGGCCAGCTCGGTCAGCCGGGCGGCCTCGTTCACCGGGTCGCCGATCACCGTGTACTCCAGCCGGCTGGCCGCACCGACCTGGCCTGCCCAGACGGGGCCGCACGCCACGCCGACCCCGACGTCCACCTCGCCGGCGGCCCGGACCTCGTCGCAGATGCGGCGGGCCGCGCGGAGTGCGGCGCCGGCCGGGTCCTCGTGGTCGGCCGGAGCACCGAAGACGCAGAGCGCCGCGTCGCCCTCGAACTTGTTCACCAGGCCGCCGCCGGCCTCCATGGTCTCGACCACGATCTGGAAGAAGCGGTTGAGCAGACCCACCATCTCCTCCGGGCCGGTGCGCCGGACGAGCGAGGTCGACCCGGCGATGTCGACGAACAGCGCGGCGACGGTGCGCTCCTCGCCGCCCAGGGAGACGCCGGTGGCCAGCGCCCGGTCGGCGACCGTCGTCCCGACGTGGCGACCGAACAGGTCGCGCATCCGTTCCCGCTCGGCGAGGCCCGCCGCCATGGTGTTGACGCCCTCCTGGAGGAGCCCGATCTCGCCGGCGTCGTCCACGACGACGCTGACGTCGTAGTCGCCGCGCCCGACCCGGCCGACGGCCTGCCGCAGATCGCGCAGCGGCTGCCCGACGGCGCGGGCGATGAGCAGCGTGGCCAGGCCGCCGACCAGCAGGGCGACGACGACCAGGAAGACGACGGCCGCCTCGCCCGGTCCGCCGGGATTGCTCGGGTCCACGAACAGGAGGACGACGCCCAGCATCGGGACTGCGCTGGTGAGGCCCCAGGTGAGCAGCAGGCGGGGCCGGACGCCGAGGGTGAGCGTGCCCGCGGGCGGGTGAGCCGCGAGGGCCGTGGCCGTGACGCTGCGCGCGGCGCGGGCGACCAGCAGGTAGGTGACCCCGGCGGTCGCGATGCCGCCGAGCAGGGTGGCGATCCCGGTGCGCAGGCCCACCCGGGCGTCCGGGAAGGCCACCGCGGAGACGATCCCGATGAGGACGGCGCCGATCAGCCAGACGACGCCGGCGACCAGGGCGGTGTCGACGGGGAGCCGCAACGCATGGCCGGCCTCGGCGCTGGTCGGTGCGCGGCCGGCCATGAGCCACCGGTTGGTCACGCGCTGGCGGCGCAGCCCGGCGATCGTGGCCGCGGGCAGGGCCACCACGAGGTAGCCGGCGACGGCCAGGAGAACGGTGTTGCGGGCGTCGTCGCCACCGCCGTCGGACACGCCGACGAGGAGCATCGTGACGGTCGCGACCCCCACCAGGTTGGCGACGAGCACGAGCAGGACGATCGCCGGGACGGCGCCGCGCCCGCTCGGCGCCCAGGACGCCCAGGCGCCGTCGCGGCGGACCGTGTCCGGTCCGCCCGTCCGGTCGGCGGTCATGCGCGGCGCAACGACGGACGGGACCGGCCGGACACGGCGGGGCGTGCCATCGGGGTCACTGCGTCATGATCGCGGAGCGACGGCACCCGCGCACCGCACGGGGTGTCGGTGTCGCCCGGTCGTGTGTTCGCAGAGCGCACGCCCGGGCCTAGGGTGGCCGGCATGCCGGACCGCCCGACTCGAACCGACTACCTCCAGTCGCTGGAGCGAGGTCTCGCCGTCCTCCAGGTGTTCTCCAAGGACCATGCGCGGCTGACCCTGAGCGACGTCGCACGGCTGGCCGGGATCACCCGGGCCACCGCCCGGCGGATCCTGCTCACCCTCGAGCACCTCGGGCACGTGCGCGCCGAGGGCCGCCTGTTCTCCCTCACGCCGCGTGTCCTGTCCCTCGGGTTCGGCTACCTGTCCTCGCTGAACCTCTGGGAGGTCGCGCAGCCGTACATGGAGCAACTGGTCGAGCAGACCCACGAGTCGTGCTCGGCGGCGACCCTGGACCTGCCCGACATCGTCTACGTCGCGCGCGTGCCCACCCGCCGGATCATGACCATCGCGCTGGGCATCGGGTCGCGGCTCCCCGCGCACTCGACGTCGATGGGCCGGGTGCTGCTGGCCGACCTCCCGGACGCCGAGCTGGATGCCTTCCTCGCGACGGGTCCCTTCGCGGCCGCCACGGAGCGCACCACCACCGACCCCGAGGAACTGCGGACGGCGGTCCGGCAGGTTCGCGAGCAGGGCTGGTCGATGGTCGACCAGGAACTTGAGACGGGGCTGCGCTCGATCTCCGCACCGATCCGCGGCGCCGACGGGCGGACGATCGCGGCGCTCAACCTGGCCGCCGCCGCGCCGCGGATCGGGCTGGACGAGCTGCGCGGGCAGTTCCTCCCGCCGCTGCTGACGACGGCCGACCAGATCTCCTTGGCCTTCCGGCACAGCGGCCGGCGGTAGCCCCCCGTCAGAGCGGGACGCGGAGGACCTGTCCGACCTGGATCTTGTTCGGGTCACGCAGCCGGCTGGCTGCCGCGATCTTGGCGACCGTCGACCCGGTCGCCCGGGCGATCGCGCTGACGGTGTCGCCACGGACGACCTGGTGCAGCTGATAGCCCTGCATCCCGCCGATCACGATGATCGACACCGACTGGGTGTCCAGGCCCTGGTCGCGCATCCCGGACGGGTCGTCGCCGAAGAGCTCGAACGTCGCGTGGCCGATGTAGTCGGTGCCGACCGCCGCCTGGTGGACGAAGGACTCCAGCAGGCCCATCGACCCGGCGGTGAACGACCCCTCGGCGAGCACACCGTCGGGCGCGCGGATCACCCAGCCGTACGTCGCCTCGAAGGCCGTCCCGAGCGCGGCGATCGCGAGCGTCCGGCCGACGAGGTCCCACGGCTGCGGCTGCCTGAGCGAGATCCCGTAGAGGTCGGTCACGCAGTGCTCCCCCGCGGCGAGGGCACCGGCACCGGCCGGATGTTCTGGTTCAGGTGGAACAGGTTGTCGGGGTCGTAGCGCCGCTTGACCTCGCTCAGCCGGCGGTAGTTGGCCCCGTAGTTGTCGGCCACCTTGTCCTGGTCGTCAGGGGAGGCGAAGTTGACGTAACCCCCGGCCTCGGAGTGCGGCGCGATCGCGGCGTAGTACTCGCGCACCCACCGGATGTTCTTCTCGTTGTCGGCGGGGTCGGGCCACATGCCGGCGATGACGGGAGCGAAGTTCGCATCGCGGTGCCCGAACGCCGTGGCATCGGCAGACACGTCGTGCACCGCGCCGTCGATCGGGTACAGGTGCACCGTCGAGTTCACGGTCGGCACCTTGGGCCCGTGCTCCATGTGCACCGCGATGGCCTCGTCGGTCATCTCGCGCACGTACGCGGCCTTCCAGTAGTGCTGCAGTCCCGGCGGCACGAGGCCGTCGAACGCACTGTTCAGCGCGGCGTACGGCATCTCGCCGATGTGCTCGGCGACCGGCATGGCGACGTCCCGGAAGCCCTGGAGCAGCCGCTCGCCCTCCTCGGCCGGTCCGTTGAAGCACGAGACGAGGGCGACGAACGGCTGGCCGGCGCGGTCCGCCGGTACGAACGGCAGCGGAGGGGCGATCTGGAAGGCCGGGAAGCCGCCGAACTCGCGCGGCGCGGTCGTGATGAAGTCCCGGAAGTAGCGCAGCAGGGCGACCCCGTCGGACAGCTCGAAGAACATCGGACCGCCGTAGATCGTGGTCACCGGGTGCACCCGGAAGGTGAACTCGGTGACGACGCCGAAGTTGCCTCCGCCGCCGCGGAGCGCCCAGAAGAGGTCGGGGTTCTCGTCGGCGTTCGCGGTGACCAGGGAGCCGTCGGCGGTGACCACGCGGGCGGAGACCAGGTTGTCGCAGGACAACCCGAAGCCGCGGGAGAGGTAGCCGATGCCGCCGCCGAGGGTGAGGCCGCCGACCCCGGTGGTGGAGATGATGCCGCCGGTCGTGGCCAGGCCGTGCGCCGCGGTCACGTCGTTGAAGCGCCCCCAGGTGGTGCCGCCACCGGCCGTCGCCGTGCGGGCCGCGTCGTCGACGTGCACCGACTGCATCGGCGACAGGTCGGCGACGATGGCGCCCTCGGCGGTGCCGAAGCCCGGCACGCTGTGCCCACCCCCGCGGACGGCGAGATCCAGCCGGCGTTCGGCTGCCGCCCGCACGACCTCGACGACGTCCTCGTCATTGGCGCAGCGGACGATCGCGGCGGGGCGCACGTCGACCATCGCGTTGTAGACCCGCCGGGCTTCCTCATAGCCCTCGTCGCCGGGACGGATCACGGTGCCGGCCACGCGGTCCTTCAACGCTGCCAATGCCTGTGTCATAGCTGCTCCTCGCTCGGAGCGCACGCACCCGCGGTTCGAGCACGCACGCAGATGGCGGCGCCGAACGTAGGGCGACGGCCATCGACCGGACACGGTCCTAGGTCCCTGTCACGGGAGCGTCACAGGCGACGGCCCGGGAGCCGGCTCAGCGGGCGCCGAACTCCTCATCGGTGACGTGGTCGCCCCACGTCGCGTCGTCGTCCTCCCAGATGGCGGTGTGCACCATGAAGTTGTCCGGGGCGGCGCCGTGCCAGTGCTCCTCGCCCGGCGGCGTGTGGATCACGTCGCCGGGCCGGATGACGACGACCTCGCCGCCGCGGGACTGGACCAGGCCGACGCCGTCCGTCACGTGCAGGGTCTGGCCCAGCGAGTGCGAGTGCCACGCCGTGCGGGCGCAGGGTGCGAAGCGGACCGTGTTGACCCGCACCCGCGAGGGCGCCTCGCCCCGGGCGATGACGTCGAACCACACGTCACCGGTGAACCACTGGGCCGGTCCCTTGGCGCTGGCCTGCTTGGGGAGCAGTTCCACGTCGTTCTCCTTCGATCAGGGCTGGACGAGGACCTTGAGGGCGTCGCGGGCGTCCATGGCGCGGTACCCGTCGGGGACGCCGTCGAGGTCGACGGTGCGGTCGAACACCTTGCCCGGCTCGATCCGGCCCTCGAGGACGTCGGGGAGCTGCTCCTCGATGTACGGGCGCTGCGCGCCGGGCCCGCCGGTCAGGGTGATGTTGCGGCCGAACAGGCTGCCGAAGCCGACCGGCGCCGCCTCGTACTGCGGCACGCCGACCCGGCTGATGACGCCGCCGGCGCGGACGACGCCGTACGCCTGCTGGTAGGCCGGCATGTGGCCGACGCATTCGAGAACCGTGTGGGTGCCGTGTCCGCCGGTGAGCTCGCGCACCGTGGCGATGCCCTCCTCGCCGCGCTCGGCGACGACGTCGGTGGCACCGAACTCCCGGCCGAGGTCGGTGCGGTCCTTGTGCCGGCCCATGAGGACGATCCGCTCGGCGCCGAGCCGCTTGGCGGCGAGCACCGCCAGCAGCCCGACCGCGCCGTCACCGATCACCGTGACCGTCGTCCGGGCGTTGACACCCGCCGTCACGGCGGCGTGGTGACCGGTGATCAGGACGTCGGACAGCGTCAGCAGCGAGGGCAGCAGCGCCGAGTCCTCACCCACCGGCGCCGGAACGAGGGTGCCGTCGGCCTGCGGCACGCGGACGGCCTCGGCCTGGGCGGTGGAGAAGAAGCCACCGTGCTCGCACGAGGTGGTCAGACCCTCGCGGCAGAACGCGCAGGTGTTGTCGAACCAGGCGAACGGGGCGATCACGAGGTCGCCGGCCTTCACGGTGCTGACCGCGGAACCGGTCTCCTCGACCACGCCGATGAACTCGTGGCCCATCGGAGAGCCCTCGGCGGAGGCCGGCATCGAGTGGTAGGGGTGCAGGTCGCTGCCGCAGACGCAGGTGCGGACGACGCGCACCAGCGCGTCCGTGGGCTGCTGCAGCGCCGGGTCGGGCACGTTCTCCACGCGCACGTCGCCGGGGCCGTACATCAGGGTTGCTCGCACGAAGATCTTTTTCCATTCCGTAGGGGTACTGACAGGGCCACCCTCAGGCGTTCGCCGGGGCATCGTCGTGAGCCAGGGAGGAGGAGAGCTCCCGGTGGGCGGCCACCTGGGCGAGCAGGTCGTTCGCTTTCTGCTCGACACCCTGGACGGCGTCGGCGCCGGCGACCCAGCGCAGCGGCGGGTTCTCCTGAGTGGCGACCTGGACGAGGCTGACGGCGAGCTTGGCCGGGTCGCCGCCCTGCCGGCCGTTCATGTCGTTCCAGGCGGCGACGGTCTGCCGGGTGCGCTCGGCGTAGTCGTCGATCGAGGGCTCGGCGTAGTTCGTGGACCCCGCCGTGAGCAGGTCGGTGCGGAAGAACCCGGGCTCGACCACCGTGGTGCGGATGCCGAACGGCGCGACCTCGGGCGTCAGCGACTCCATCCAGCCCTCGAGGGCGAACTTCGACGCGGCGTAGGCGCTGGTGAACTCCCCGCCGATGAGTCCGGCGGTCGAGCTGATCGTGACGACGTGACCGGCCCGCTGAGCCCGCATGACCGGCAGCACCGCGCGGGTGACGTTCAGCGGGCCGAACAGGTTGGTCTCGATCTGGGCCCGGAAGTCCTCCGGGGTGATCTCCTCGAAGAATCCGGCGTAGAAGTTGCCGGCGTTGTTGACCAGGACGTCGATCCGGCCGAAGCGCTCGACGGCGGCGTCGACAGCCGCCCGGGCACTGGCCGGATCGGTGATGTCCAGGGCGACCGTCAGCAGGTCGTCGTGCGGGCCGACGGCGGCGCCGACCCGCTCGGGGTCGCGACCGGTGGCCACGACCGCGTGGCCCGCGGCCAGGGCGGCCAAGGCGATGTCCACGCCCATCCCGCGGCCTGCGCCCGTGACGAACCAGACCTTCTTGTCACTCATGAGTTGCCTTCCATGCGGAGTCGTCGGGACGAGGGGTGCGTTCGCGACCTCGTCGGAACCCAGGGAACGCGCGTCGGCGGGGATGTGGGAGAGCCTGGGCTGAGGGGGTACCGCCAGGGACCCCCTCATGGCCGGACGACGACCTAGCCTGGTCGTCGTGGACAACCGCAAGGAGCTGCGCGAGTTCCTGATCTCCCGGCGCGCGAAGGTCACCCCGGAGCAGGCGGGTCTGCCGACCTTCGGCGGGCACCGGCGCGTGCCCGGGCTGCGCCGGGAGGAGGTCTCGCTCCTCACCGGCGTCAGCGTCGAGTACTACACGCGCCTCGAGCGGGGCAACGCGCAGGGCGTCTCGGAGTCCGTGCTCGAGTCGCTCGTCCGCGCACTGCAGTTGGACGAGGCCGAGCGCGCCCACCTGTTCGATCTCGCCCGGCGGTCGACCTCCGCGAGTCCGGCCCGCCGACGTCCCGCGCACCGGGTGCGCCCTGGACTCCAGCAGCTTCTCGACGCGATGACCGACGTCCCCGCGTTCGTCCAGAACGGGCGCCTGGACGTCCTGGCCACCAACGAGCTCGGGCGGGCGCTGTACTGCGACCTGTACGACGGCGACGTCGTCCGCGGTGCTGCGGGCCGCCCGCCGAACCACGCCCGCTACACGTTCCTCGACGCCCGTTCGACGGACTTCTACCCGGACTGGAACCTCGCGGCGCGGACCGGGGTCGCACTGCTGCGCGCCGAGGCGGGACGGCGCCCGGACGACCGGATGCTCACCGAGCTCATCGGTGAGCTGACCACCCGCAGCGACCGGTTCAGCGCCCTGTGGGCCGCGCACGACGTCCGGCGGCACACCGCCGGCACCAAGCACTTCCACCACCGCGTCGTCGGTGACCTCACGCTCGACTACGAGACGATGGAACTCCCGGGCGACGAAGCCCTGGCGCTGATCAGCTATACGGCTGCACCGGGGTCGACGTCGCACCAGGCGCTGCGCTTCCTCGCCAGCTGGGCCACGTCACCCGTCCAGGAGCCGGCCTCCGATCAGGTTCCCGAGGACCGCCCCGCCTGAGCCGGCTCGGGCGACTCCCTCAGAGCGCCGGCGACGATCTCCCGCAGTTCGGCGCGCGTGGGGCCGGAAGTGAACGCGGGCCGCCAGCCGGACTCGTAGACGCGGCGGGCAAGAGGTTCCACGGGGTCCAGACACGAGGGCAGTTGCAGCATGGAGATGTATCCCCCGAGCGCCGGCCCGATGGCGGGGTCCCGCTCGGCCGCGGCCATGATCAGGTCCGAGGGCAACCGACGGGTGAGGTCGACGTCCCCGCCCTCCCACCGACGGACGGAGTCCCCGTCCATGTCCACGTGGTCGACGACCCACGGGCGCATGGTGGCCTCGCACCAGTCGCCGAACGGCTCCCCCACGAGTCCCGGATCCGTCACACTGCCGAGCAGCGCCACCAGCTGCTGGACCTGGAGGAACGTCGTCGCCACGCCGCGGCCGAAGATCGGGGTGGTCGTGGCCACCGCGTCACCGACGCTGACGAGCCCGGGGATGCACGGCCGTCCGTCGCGCCCTCGCTGTCCGCGGTAGGTGTTGTACAGCGGGCCGCCGGGAAGGACGTCGGTCACCGGGGCCGCGCGCTCCGGGTCGGTCCACGCGGCGAGGCCGGGGATGGCTCGGCAGACGGCCTCGAAGGCCGTCTGGTGCCGCAGGTCCTTCAGCGCCGGATCGGCGGTCGGCCGCACCAGCACCACCGAGAAGTGGCCCTGCTCGTGCAGGAACACCAGGACCTGATAGCCGTCGAAGTCTCCCTGCCAGGCGAGCTGATTCGACATCGGCCCGGGCTCCGCGCCGTCGTGCAGGCGGTACTGCCGGTCGACGTACGCCATGCCGCACGGGCCCCCCGCCGAGGCGGGCGCGCGCAGCGCGTCGACGCTCCGGCCGGACCGTCCGGATGCGTCCACCACCAGATCCGCCTCCACCGGAGAGCCGTCGACGACGATGCCGCGCACCCGCCCGGCCGAGGAGATCACGCCGTCCACGTGCCCCTGCGCGACCGTCAGGCCCGGCACCGTGTCCGCCGTCGCCCGCAGGGCTCGCTCGAAGGTGTCGCGGCGCGACCGGTGCCCGGCGGGCACGACGCCCATCCCGGGGACGTCGAAGGTGATGGGCTCGGCGCCGCGAGCGAGCCACGCGTCCAGCGCCGCCGGCCACTCGCGCCCGAGTGCCCTCCCTACCTGCGGCCGGAAAGCGTGCGCGTGGTGGAACTGCATCACCCCGGGCCGCGGCCAGTGGCCGGCCGGCGGCCGGGTGTCGCGGTCCACCGCGATGACGTCGTGGCCCCGGCCGGCCAGCGCACCACCGAGGAACAAGCCGGCCGGGCCGGCTCCGATGATCGCGACCCGCATCAGAACGCCTCGTCCCGCGCCCAGGGCGCCTCGACTGGAGGGAGCGTGTTCTCGTGCGGGTCGCCGCGTCAACGGGATTGGGTGTCAGTCGGCGACCTCGCGCCGGGACAGGCGGACCTCCTCGATGTCCAGCCGGGCCTGGTACTGGCGCAGCACGATGTCGTCGATGCGCTGTTCGTCGCGGAGCGCGAGCACCGTGGTCCGCTTGCGGGCGAGCAGGGCGAGCCGCAGGGCGGCGTACTGCTCCTCGTGACGGGCCACCGGCTCGTCCTCGTCGTCCTCACCGACATGCGTGACGTGCAGGTGCTCCTCGTACTCGCGCCGGGTCCGCTCGATCACGTCCGGGTCGGTGCCCAGCTCCGCGGCAACCCCGGGCAGCGCCGCCAGGGCCGCGCCGGTGGCCTCGCTCTGGGCGAGCCGCTGCTCCTCCTCGACGGAGGTGTCGCGAGGCAGCCGGGCCCAGCGGACCACCGCCGGCAGGATCAGCGCCTGCAGCAGGGTCACCGCGATGACGCCCGCGGTCACGAAGACGATCAGGTCGCGCCCCGGGAACGACTCACCGGACGCCACGGTCTGGGGCACGGCGAGCGCCGCGGCGAGCGACACGGCGCCCCGGAAGCCGGCCACACCGTTGACCACGCGCCCTCGGGGTCCGACTCGACGGAGGCGCTGCTGCGGCCGTCGGTCCAGCGCGCGGATCACGTAGGGCATGGTGAACAACCAGGCGAAGCGCACGCCGATCACCACGGCCGAGACGGCGGCCACGGCGAACAGCCCGCGTGCCAGGTCGGTGCTGGTCAGCCCGCGGACCGACGCCTGGACCTCCAGCCCGACGAGCACGAAGAGGGCGCCGTTGAGCAGGTAGGTCGACAGCGTCCAGAACGCCGTCGTCATCTGGCGGGTGTCTGCCCGGCTCAGGCGCGGGCCGACCTGGCTCATGATCAGTCCGCACACGACGACGGCCAGGACCCCCGAGGCCTCCACGACCTCCGCCAGCAAAAAGGCACTGAACGGCGTCAGCAGGATGAGCACGTTCTCCAGCAGCAGGTCGTCCAGGCGCCTCCTGGCCTGGGTCGCCAGCCAGGCGACCAGCACCCCCACCAGCGCGCCGCCGCCGTAGGAGACCAGGAACAGACCCGCCACGTGCAGCGTCCCCACGCTCTCCTCGCCGACCGTGACGCCGACGGCGAGGCCGTACACGACCAGCGCGGTGCCGTCGTTGACCAGGCTTTCAGCACGCAGCGTGGTGACGGTCCGGCGTGGCAGCGCCCGGGCCAGGACGCCGACGGCCGTGGCGTCGGTCGGCGCCAGTGCGGCTCCCAGCACCCACGCGGGCCCCCACGGCAGCCCCAGGGCGTGCCCGACCGCCGCGACCGCCGCGGCCGTGGCGATCACGAGCAGGGTGCTCGCGAGGACGATCACGCGCAGGTTGCTGCGGATCTCCCGCAGCGAGGTGGTCAGGCTCTCCCAGTACAGGAGTGCCGGCAGGAAGATCAGCAGCATCGCCTCGGGCGGCAGGTGCACCTCACGCAGCGCGGGGACGAACCCGAGGAGCACGCCGCAGAGGAGCAGGAGGAGCGGCGGGGCCAACCGCAGCCGGCGGGCCAGGACCCCGGCGATCAGCAAGGTCGCGCCGAGGACGACGACCAGTTCGAGTCCGAGCATGTGTCCCCCTCCGGCGGACGGTCAGACGTCGACGGCGACGCTGATCGTCACGGTGTCACCCACGGTGATCCGCTCGGCGTTCCGGACCTTGTCCTTCAGCGGCACCACGTAACCGCCGTCCTTGGGGAACAGCGACGTCGTCCACCGGGTGGACCCGATCCTGAGCTCGGCGGGGATCATCCCCCAGCCGTAGGTCACGAGTGCTGACGCTGCGCGCAACTCCTCGCACTCGGGGTCGGGCACGGTGACGAAGTGGTACGGCGACGGCCCCCGCCAGGACCACACCTCGCCGGTGAACTCCAACTCCACGTGGTCAGCCTAGGAAACGGAGTCCTGCGACACGCTCCGGACGATCGTCCGGGCGGCCGCGCGCCCCTCCGGCGCAGGCACCAGCGGGTAGACGTGCACGGCGCCCTCGCACACCGTGACCTGCGGCGTGACCCCCTCCGTGGCGCAGCGGTCCTTCAGGAGCAGGACGTCGGGGAGGCAGAGTTCACGGGTGCCGACGTAGACGTCCATGGGGGCCAGACCGGAGAGCGGCCCGTTCAGCGGGCTGAGCCGGGGGTCGGTGGGGTCGTCGCCGCCGGCCCACGCCGCTGCGGCCTCGGCCAGTCCGACCCTGTTCAGCCAGGGATCGCGGATGGCGTCGAGGTCGGGATTGCTCAGCGTCAGGTCCAGCCACGGGGAGATCAGCACCAGCCGGCCCGGCTGCGGGAGGCCCACTCCGGCCAGGGTCTGGGCGAACCCCAGTGCCAGACCCCCACCGGCGGAGTCACCGACGAACGTGATCGCGGAGGCGTCGACGTCGGCGAGCAGCCGGCGGTAGACGGATCCGAGGAACGGATACGCCTCCCGGTAGGTGTGCTGCGGAGCGAGCCCGTAGCTGGGCACCTCCACGCGGACGCCGGCGTCGGCCAGCGCGGAGATCAACGTCCAGTGCTGCGGGGAGATCTCGCTGATGTAGGCACCGCCGTGGAGGTAGATCGCCGCGCGCGTGGACCGGCCGTCCCGGGGGGCGACCGTGGTGCACGGGAAGCCCTCGACCTCCCGGCTGCGTACGTCGTGCCGCTTGCGCAGTGCCGCGGGTGGTGCGTAGGACGCCTTCGGCGCCGCGATCCGCTTCCGGGCACGTTCGACGGTGGCCATCCCGCGTTTGCGGGTCAGCCGCAGTACCGCCCGCACAGCTCTCATCCGCAGGCTGGCCATCTGCTCCCCCGTTCGCCGGCGTTCGTGCCGCGGAGACCCTATGCGTCCGCCTCGGCAGGCAACCCCGGGCCATCGGTGCGCGTCCAGGAGGCAGACGACCGAAAGGAGATGCGATGTCGGGGCACGCACGACTGGCCGTTGCTGCCTGCGCGGCCGCGGGGCTCGCCGCATGCGGCACGGCGGGCGCCTCGCCGTCGGTGCACCGGGGAGCGGTGGTCCCGGTGCAGACCGGGACCATGACCTCGGCCGAGGTCCCCGAGCGTCAGACCGCCTTCGGTCTCGACCTGCTGCACGCGGTGTGCGGAGGGACCGCGGGCGAGAACCTGCTGCTCTCACCGACCTCGGCGGCGGAGGCACTGAGCCTGCTGTTCCCCGCCGCCGACGGACGGACCGCGGACGCCGTGGGTGCCCTGCTCCACCTGCCGCCGTGGTCACCGGACCTCGTCGCCGCGATGCGCGAACACACGCAGGCGCTCGACGGCCTGCGCTACGACGGCGACCTGGACGCCGACGACGCACCCGACGCGCTGCAGATGAGCAACCGGCTCTGGACGGCGACCGGCCTGGAACCCGACCCGCGCTACCTCGACGACCTCGCGACCGCCTTCGACGCGGACGTGCGCGCGCTCGACTTCGCCGGCGATCCGGACGGCGCCACGGACCGGATCAACACCACGGTCGCCGACGACACCCGCGGGATCATCGAGGAGCTCTTCGACGAGCCCCTCCAGCCCAGCACGGTGGCCGTCCTGACCAATGCCCTGCACCTCAGGGCCCGGTGGGCGGACGCCTTCGACGACACCGAGCCGGCTCCGTTCGCGACGCCGTCCGGCGAGGTGGACGTCGACATGATGAGCGGCGCGACCGGTGCCGGCCGCGCCGTCGACGGGTGGCAGTCGGTCGAGCTGCCCTACCGGGACGGCACCCTGAGCGCGGTCGCCGTCCTGCCGCCCGAGGGCACCGATCCCTGCACGGTCGACGGCACGACGCTGGCCGGACTGCAGGACGCCGAATCGGAGGAGACGGGTGTCCGACTGCCGCGGATGACGATCGCGCAGTCACACCAGCTGCTCGACGTGCTGGCCGGTATGGGACTGCCGGCCGAGGGCGACTACTCGGGGCTCGGCGCGGACGGTCTGCGGATCTCGCAGGTGGTGCAGAAGACGTTCCTCGAGGTCGACGAGGAGGGCTCGGAGGCGGCGGCCGCGACCGGGGTGGCGATGGACGTGTCCGCGGCAGCCCCCGGGCAGTCGGAGACCGTCACCTTCGATCGTCCCTTCCTCGTCCTGCTCACCGACACGGCGACGCGGTCACCGTTGTTCGTCGCCGTCGTCGACGACCCGTCCACCTGACCGGCCACCGCGCGACGGTCGTCCCGCCCCCGCCAGGATGGGTCCATGCCCTCCGCGCTCCCGCCGTTGCCCACCTCCGTCGTCGGCAGCCTCCCCCAGCCCGACTGGCTCATCGACCGGGACCGGCTCGGGCACCAGTTCCCGCCGCGGGTCCGGGCGGCAGAGCTCTGGCGGATACCGGCGCAGCACCTCGTCGAGGCCCAGGACGACGCCACCCTGGTCACCATCCGGGCTCAGGAGGAGGCCGGGCTGGACATCCTCACCGACGGCGAGATCCGCCGGGAGTCCTACTCCAACCACTTCGCCACGGCGCTCGAGGGCATCGACGTCGGCAACCCGGGAACCGTCCGGAACCGGTCGGGCATCGACATCCCGGTGCCCCGGGTGACCGGCGAGATCCGGCGGCCCCGGCCGGTCCAGGTCGAGGACGTCCGCTTCCTCCGGACCCACACCGACCGCACGATCAAGATGACGGTCCCAGGCCCGTTCACCATGGCGCAGCAGGCGCAGGACGATCACTACGGCGACGACCGCGCGCTGGCGCTCGCCTATGCCGACGTCGTCCGTGCCGAGATCGCCGACCTGTTCGCGGCCGGCGCCGACATCGTGCAGATCGACGAGCCGTGGCTGCAGGCGCGCCCGGAGGTGGCCCGCCGCTACGGCGTCGAGGTGGTCACCCGCGCCGTGGCCGATGCCGCGGGACCGGTGCACGTGCACCTGTGTTTCGGGTACGCGGCGATGGTCGCCGAGCGGCCGGAGGGCTACTCGTTCCTGCCCGAGCTCGCGGACGTGCCGGCCGACACGATCTCGGTCGAGACGGCGCAGTCGCATCTGGACCCCACCAGCCTGCGGCCGCTGCGCGGGAAGGGGATCGCGCTCGGCGTCCTCGACCTCTCGACGCCCGACGTGGAGACCCCGGAGACGATCGTCATCCGCGTGCGACGCGCGCTCGACCACGTGGACGTCGACAAGCTCGTCCTCTCCAGCGACTGCGGCCTGAAGTACCTCCCGCGGGCGTCGGCGGTCGGCAAGATGCGCGCACTGGCCCAGGCAGCCGCGATGCTGCGGTCCGAGCTGTAGGCAGGGGACGTACGAGAGCCCCGGTCGGTGACCCGACCGGGGCTCTCGTGCACAACAGGGGTGGTGGAGGTGGCGGGAATCGAACCCGCGTCCTTCGGCGCATTACCAGGGCTTCTCCGAGCGCAGTCCGCACTGCCTCTACTCGACCCCACCGATCCTGCAGACAAGTCGGTGTGACGGGCCCAGTCGCTGTGTGGTGTCCTACGCGCGTCCGCGACCGGCGCGCGCAGTGAGTCATCTAGCTGATGCCAGGATCCGGGCCGATGACGAACCCGGGCTGACAGACTCGCCTAGCTACCGTCAGGCAGCGAGAGCGAAGTCGCGCTGATTGGAATCGGCGCTTGTGTTTTTTGCAACGGATGGTTAACGAGCTCATCGTTGCCTTCCTCGGCTCGCTTCCCCTGGTCACACGACCGAAGTCGAGACCATTCACCCCCTGTGTAGTTGTACGGAGAGGGTAACGGTCCCGGGCCCGGCCGTGTTCCCCCGGACGGGGGTGTCCCTCACCGGACCCGCCGCAGCCACCACCGCTGCCACGGCGTCTCGACCGCCCGCCGGGAGTATGCCGAACGCACCCAGTGGACGGCGGCAGCCGGGTCCAGCCCGTCGAGGACGGCGAGCGCGGCGAGCGCCGTCCCGGTCCGCCCCACTCCCCCGCGGCAGGCGACCTCGACCCGCTCGCCGGCGGCCGCCCGGCGACGCAGCTCCCGCAGGGCATCGAGCGCGTCGGCGGTGCTGGTCGGGACCCAGTAGTCGGGCCAGCGGACGCGCCGGTGCGGCCACGGCGGCCGTGGCCCCTCGGCCAGGACGAGAGCGAAGTCGGCCGAACTCGTTGCCTGGCCCAGTCGTCGTCCGCGGACGAGCGCACCGCCGGGCAGCCGGACGACGCCCCGCTCCTGCGCCCAGTCCGCCATCGCTCAGATCCAGTCGCGCCGCTTGAACACCAGGTAGAGCGTCAGGCTGACTCCGAGCATCAGCAGCAGTGCCAGCGGATAGCCGAACTGCCAGCTCAGCTCGGGCATCTCGTCGAAGTTCATCCCGTAGACGGTGCCGACGAGGGTGGGCGCAAAGAGGATGGCCGCCCAGGCGGAGATCTTCTTGACCTCCTCGCCCTGCGCGATCGAGGCCTCGGTGAGCTCGCGGATCTCCTCGTTCTGCCGCTGGGCGACCAGGGTCGCGTTGACGGTGAGGATGTCGCGCAGTTGCAGCCGGAAGCCCTCCGCCCGCTCGTTGACCTGGGTGACGTGGTCGGCGACGTCCCGGAGGTAGCTGCGCAGCTCCTCGTCGACGCCGTACTTGTCGAAGCCGGCGGTGATCGCGGCGAGGATCGCGGTCAGGGGCACCGACGCCCGCTGGAACTCCAGGACCTCCTGCGACAGCTCGTAGATGCGCCGCGAGACCCCCGGGTCCCCGCGGAAGACCTCGGTCTCGATCTCGTCGATGTCGTTGGCCAGCCCGTCGACGACCGGCCGGTACCCGTCGACGACGGCGTCCAGCGTCGCGTACAGCACGGCCTCGCTGCCCTTGGCCAGCAGCGCCGGCTCGCTCTCCAGCCGCCGGCGCACCCGGGAGAGATCGGGCGACTCGCTGTGCCGCACGGTGATAGCGAAGTCGGCCCCCAGGAACAGGTGCAGCTCCCCGAACTCGACCTCCTCCGCCTCGTCCAGGTACCGCGCCGACTTGAGGACGACGAACAGCGTGTTCCCGTAGCGCTCGAACTTGGGCCGCTGGTGGGCCTTGATCGCGTCCTCGACGGCGAGCTCGGGCAGGTCGAAGAGCTCCGCGAGGGCGCCCAGCTCCTGCGGCTCGGGACGGTAGAGGCCCAGCCACGCCAGCCGGTCCTCCCCCGCGAGCAGCTCGTCGCGGCTCTCCTCGGCGGTCGGGGGCGTGGCGACCCGGCGTCCGTCGGAGTAGACGGCGTTGTCGACCACTCGGGAGCGTGCGGCGGGCGCCGCGGGTGCGGGTGCCCCGGCGAGCGGAGGACGCAGCTCGCCCCGCGCGGGCCGGCGGGTGAGCGTGGTGAGGGCGGTGAGCGGCGCGAGGCGACGGTCGGTCATGACGGGCTCCCGGACGGGCGGAGGGCGGTGGGCACCGGGAGGTTCTCCGCACACGCCGTCCGGCCGCGCACTGCCGCGGCGATCAGGTGGGGAGGACCTCGGGCCCGGTACTGGGGGGCTCGGTACGCGAATCGCTGCGCATCGGCTCACCTCTCTCCCGCAGAAGGCCGCCGTCCCGTGCGGAGGCCGTCGTCCATCGTGTCATGTGCTGTCCAGTCGCCCGGACGGGTGACAGGCTCAGCGTCCGCCGGCGAAGACCTCGGCCGAGAACGCGCCGCCGGCGACCAGTTGTCGCGCGAAGCCCTTGCCGATGTCGATCACCCGCGCCGTCCGCTCCGGACCGAGGAGCAGCCACGGGTCGGCCGACAGCACGTCGGTCTCGGCCTCGATGCGGGCGCGCAGGTCCTGCCCCTCGGCGGTGAGTCCGTCGTCGGACAGCAGACCCCGCTCGACCAGCGCGGCCGACTCGGCCGCCCACTCGTCCTCGCTCCAGCCGCGGGTCGCCTTGGCCGCGGGCAGGGTGAAGCCGCGGCCGGTGGCGGTGTGGGTGATCAGCGCCTCCAGACCGTTGAGGTCGGCGTGCAGCAGGGCGGCGATGTGGCCGTCGCCGCGGTGCTCGCGCAGCAGCGTCGCGGCGTGCCAGAGGTCGAGCAGCGGCTCGCCGGGCCAGCCGAGGTCGGCGTGCCCGGCGTAGAGGGGGCGCCCCTCGGGGGTCAGCGCATCGCACGCCTCGCGCAGCAGACCCGCGAGTTCCGCGAACTCGGCGGAATCGATGACGTCGGCGCCGAGCAGTCTGGTGAGCGACGCCCGCGCGACCTCCCACCGGGCGTCGACCACCTGGTCGGGGGACGCCAGGGTCCAGGCGCGCGGGATCATGTGCGCGACCAGCGAGGGCGAGAAGTTGTAGAAGGTCGCCGTCACGACGCCGGCTCCGACCGCCCCCATCGGCGCGGCCCGGCCGGCGAAGTAGGACATCCGGCCCGGGCGCAGCCCGAGGGCGCTGAACTTCTCGTCGTGCTCGGGCGCGAAGTACATGTGCGCGTGCAGGGGTTCGATCGCGCGGTGGGCGCGGGCCACGACCGCGGGATCGAGACCGGACGGGTGCTGATCGGCGCTGACCATGCGCCGCACCCTACTGAGCGACCGACTCCGCCACCGGGGGCAGGTCCAGCGACCAGGAGACCCGGGTCCGGACGGTCCGGAAGCCCAGCCCCTCGTAGAGCCGGAGGGCTCCGGTCACGTTGTCGGTGTCGACGCCGAGCCCCGCGCTCGCGCAGTCGTTGCCGGCCGCCGTCCGCAGCACCTCGGCGATGAGCGCGCTGGCCACCCCCCGGCCCCGGGCGGCGGGGAGCACGCCGATCTGGCCCAGCACGACCTCGCGCGTGCCCCGCGCCGCGGTGTCGGCCTCGTAGACGTAGGACAGCACGTACCCGACGACCGCCCCGTCCTCGACGGCCAGGCGGGAGAGATCGGGCCGGAAGCCGCGCTGCCCGGTGAACAGCGCGCGCCACGCCTCCGGGTCCCGCTCGGAGGACCCGTGATGCCGGGTGAAGGCGGCGTTGTGCGCCCGGCGGATCTCGTCGTCCCGGTCCCAGGTGAACGGCACGAGTTCGACGCCGGCGACGGGCCGTGTCTCCGGGACGTCGGTGAGCGGGCGCTGCATCTCGCGGTACCAGCGCTCCGCCGCGAGACCGGCCCGGCGCACCAGCGACTCGAGTGCCGGCATGCCCCCGGGGACCTCGACGGTCAGCGCGCCCGGCGCCTCCGGGTGCCGCTCGGCGTGCAGCGCCGTCCCGCGGTCGAGCTGCCAGGCCAGCAGCGCCCGGCCGATGCCGCGTCCCCGGACGTCGGGACGCACCCGGCCCTCGAGGTAGACCGCGAACGCGTCCCGGAAGGTCGGGGACGCCATCACCGTCACGTACGCCACGACGATGCCCGCTGCGTCGCGGACGGCCAGACCATCGTGCCCGGGGTCCAGGCCCCACCCCTGCCACCACTCGGCGACGTCCTCGGCGTCGGGGTACTCGCCCGTGGAGTCGACCTGCTCGGCCGCGGCGAGCAGGGCGGCGACGGCGGCCACGTCGTCGTCGGACAGGGCGACGGCGCTGAAACCGTCGGGCAGCGGAGGGCTCACGCCGTCCGAGGCTAGGGAGCGAACGGCCGCCGGGCGACCGGATTTGCAGACGCCGCTCCGGCCGTCGCGCTGCGGGTCACTTCCGGACGAAGAGGCAGAACGGATGGCCTGCCGGGTCGCGGTAGACGCGCACGACCTCGCCGTCGTCCTCGTGGCCGCCCGCGAGCTCGGCGCCGGCCTGCACGGCGAGGGCGCCGGCCGCCTCGAGGTCGTCGACCAGGATGTCCAGGTGCTGCTGCATCTGCTGGGTGCCCGGCTCGGGCGGCCACACCGGCGGCACGTGGTCGGTCTCCAGCTGGAAGGACAGCCCGGTGCTCCCGTCCGCCGGCCGCAGGGTCGCCCACTCCTCCTCGTCGTCGCGGATCGGCCAGCCGAGCAGCCGCTGGTAGAAGCGGGCCAGGCCGCGCGGGTCGGGGGTGCCCAGTACGGCGGCGGTGAGGGTGAAGCTCGGCATCATGCCTCCAGTCCGAACAGACGGGCACCGTTCTCCCAGAGGACGGCGCGCAGCCACTCCTCCCCCAGGTCCAGCCGGTGCAGTGCCGCCAGCTGGTGGGCGTAGGGGTACGGGATCGAGGGGAAGTCGCTGCCGAGCAACACCTTGCCCCGCAGGGCCGACAGCCGGGGCCGGTCCGCCAGGTCGAAGGGCATCAGCCGCTCGGTGAAGTCGGTGGCGAACATCGTGGTGTCCAGGTGCACCCGCTCGTAGCGCTCGGCCAGGTCCATGAACTCGCGGTACTCCGGCATGCCCAGGTGCGCGATCACCAGCTGCAGCCGGGGATAGCGCTCCAGCAGACCGGTCACCGGCCGCGGCCCGGTGTGCTCGCCGGACAGCGGGCCGGACCCGCAGTGGATGACGACGGGGGTGCCGGTCTGCTCGAGCCGCGCCCACACGGCGTCGAGCTGGGGGTGCCGCGGGTCGAAGGCGCCGACCTGCACGTGCACCTTGAAGATCCGGGTGCCGCGGTCCAGCGCCTCGGCGACGTAGAAGGGCGCCTCCGGCTCGGGGAAGAACGTCGCCGACGGGAGAACGTGCGGATGCGCGGCGGCGAACTCGGCCGACCAGTCGTTCAGCCAGGCCGCCATCCCGGCCCGGTGCGGGTAGGGCAGCGTCGGGAACGCGCGGACGCCGAGCTGTTCGAGGACGGCCAGGCGCTCGTCCTCGGGCAGCGGGTAGGTGATCGGCCAGGCGGCGCCGTAGTGCGCCTCGGCCGAGGCGAAGTAGCGCCAGACCTTGGCCTGCACCCGCTCCGGCAGGAAGTGCACGTGGACGTCGACCAGCCCGGGCAGGCCGAGCTCGCGCCAGTACCGCGGGACGTCGGCGTCGTCGGCCGGCGGCTGCACCGGACTCATCATCGGAGGGTGACGACGACCTTGCCTCGGACGTGCCCGCCGGCGACCAGGCGGTGCGCGTCGGCGATCTGTTCCAGCGGGAACGCCTTCGCGATCGACACCCGCAGCTGGCCCGCGTCGGCCATCCGCCCGAGCTCCTCCAGGTCGTGCTGGTCGGGCCGGACGAAGACGTAACGCCCACCCAGGTCGAGGACGGCGGTGTCGATGATCGAGGCGATCCGCCCCCCGTCGCGCACCTGCTGGGGCGCGTCGGCGAGCGTCTCCCCGCCGACCAGGTCGAGGACGGCATCGACCGGCTTGCTCAGCTGCCCGCTGATCGGGCCGGCCGCGTAGTCGAGCATCTCCGCCGCGCCGGCGTCCCGGAGGAAGCCGTGGTTCTTCGGGCTCGCCGTCCCGATGACGTGCGCACCGAGTGCGGCCGCGATCTGGACGGCGAAGAAGCCGACCCCGCCGGATGCCCGGTGCACCAGCACCCGGTCGCCCTCGCCGACGTCGAGCACCTCGGCGAGCGCCTGGTAGGCGGTCAGCCCGGCCAGCGGCAGTGCCCCGGCCTCGGCGAAGGACAGCGACTCCGGCTTGTGCGCGAGGCAGCGCTGCGGCACGGGCACGAGGTCGGCAGCCGTGCCCCACTGGACGTCGTCCCGGCGGACGTAGCCGAACACCTCGTCGCCGACCGCGAAGTCGACCACCGCCGGGCCCACCTGCTCCACGACGCCGCTGAGGTCCCAGCCGGGGGTGATGGGGAAGTGGTGGGGATAGGCGCCGACGAGGTAGCCCTCGCGGATCGCCACGTCGACCGGGTTGACGCCCGCGGCGTGCGCACGGACGAGGACGACGTCCGGACCGACCGGCGGCTCCGGGTGGTCGGCAACGATCCGCAGGACCGACTCGTCGCCGAACCCGTCGTAGACGGCGGCTCTCAACGGCGGCCCTTCACATAGCGCCCGAAGGCCTTCTGGATCTCCCGGCGCGAGTCGCGCTCGGCGAGATCGTGCCGCTTGTCGTAGGACTTCTTGCCCTTCGCCAGCGCCAGCGTGGCCTTGACCTTGCCGTCCTTGAAGTACAGGTCCAGCGGGACGAGCGTGAGCCCGCCCTCCTTGATCTTGCTGACCAGCTTGTCGATCTCGGCGCGGTGCATCAGCACCTTGCGCTTGCGGCGCGGCGCGTGATTCGTCCAGGTGCCCTGCATGTACTCGGGGATGTGCACGTGCTGCAGCCAGACCTCGCCGTCGTCGATCGAGGCGAACCCGTCGACGAGGGAGGCGCGGCCGGCACGCAGGCTCTTCACCTCGGTACCGGTCAGCGCGAGGCCGACCTCGTAGGTGTCGAGGATCGAGTAGTCGTGCCGCGCCTTCTTGTTCTGGGCGATCAGCTTTCGCCCTGTCTCCCGCGGCATGACCCCAGGTTACCGTCGGGGCGGAGAACGATCATGGCGCCGGCCCGGGTCGACCGCCGCCGGGCACTCTCGCGCCCGGGGCGGGCGGCGTCCTCCGGATCGCGGGGCGTCGGCACCAGGTCGGCCGTCACCCGGAGGAGCTCGGCCCGGACGCCCTGCCGGGCGACGCGCCGTGCCGCCTCCGAGCCGGACAGTCCGCTCGCCAGGGCCGTCATCGCCGTGGCCATGGCGCCCGCACCGAGCGCGAAGTCGACCACCTCGGGCAGGCCGAGGTCGGGAACCGGTCCGTGTCGATGCGGGTCGCCGTGCATGCCCTCAGCGGCCACCCGGACGGGGGCCGTGCAGTCACCCGTCGAGCATGGTCCTACAGGCGGACGTAGAGCCGCAGCGTCACGTAGGAGGCGAAGCCGGCGAGGGCGACGCCGCCCACGGTGATGATCGCGCCCGTCGAGACGATGGCGCTCCAGTCGATCCCGGTGATGATGCCGGCCTTGATCGGGCCGGCGAGCGTGCGGTCGACGAACAGGACCTTGGTGAGGACCAGCCCGCCGACGGCGAGCAGCCCACCGATGAGCCCGGCGAACGCGGCCTCGAGGATGAACGGCAGCTGGGTGTACCAGCGCGAGGCCCCGACCAGCCGCATGATGTTCGTTTCGTTGCGCCGGTTGAACGCCGCGAGCTGGATGGTGTTGGAGATCAGGAGCAGCGCCGCCAGCGCCTGGATCACCGCCACGGCGATCGTCGCGTTGCGGGCGCCGTTGAGCAGGCTGAACAACCGGTCCAGGAAGTCACCCTCGTCGCGGACCTGGTCGACGCCGTTCTCCCCGTTCGGGAACTCCTCGGCGATGACCGGGTAGCGCTCGGGGTTGACCAGCTCGACGCGGAAGCTCTCCGGCAGCGCGTCGGCAGGCGTGTTCTGCACCAGCTCGGGCTGCTGGCTGAACTGCTGCTGGAAGCGCTCGTACGCCTCGTCCTTGGACTCGTAGATGTAGCTCTTGACCTCGGGCGAGTCCTTCAGCTCCGTCTCGATGGCCGAGCGCTGCTCGTCGGTGACGCCGTCGGCCAGGAAGATCGAGACCTGCACCTTGTCGTAGTAGATCTCCTTCATGTCGGAGATCATTCGAGCGATCAGGATGCCGGTGCCCATGAGACCGAGCGAGATGGCGGTCGTCAGGATCATCGCGACCGTCATGGTCAGGTTGCGACGCAGCCCGGTGGCCACCTCGGAGAGGACGAAATTGACGCGCATGGATTCCCTATCTGGATTCGTGCACGGGGCGAGTCGATCGCCGCGACGTCAGCTGCACGTGGGCCTGATGACTTGTCAGCGGCTCTAGCGCCCGACCCCGTAGACGCCGCGCGTCTGGTCGCGGGTGATGACGCCCCCGTTGAGCTCGATGACGCGACGGCGCATGGAGTCGACGATGTGGTAGTCGTGCGTCGCCATGATCACCGTGGTGCCCGTGCGGTTGATCCGCTCGAGCAGCAGCATGATGCCCTCGCTGGTCTCGGGGTCGAGGTTGCCGGTGGGCTCGTCGGCCAGCAGGACCAGCGGCCGGTTGACGAACGCGCGGGCGATCGCCACCCGCTGCTGCTCACCACCGGAGAGCTCGTTGGGCAGCCGGTGGGCCTTGCCCTCCAGGCCGACCATCTCCAGCACCTCGGGCACGACCCGCTTGATCGTCCGCGTCGGCTTGTTGATCACCTCGAGCGCGAAGGCCACGTTCTGGGCCACCGTGCGGTCACGCAGCAGGCGGAAGTCCTGGAAGACGCAGCCCATGGTCCGGCGCAGCTTCGGCACCTGCCACTTGCTCATCGTGTTGAGGACCTTGCCGTTGACGACGACGTTGCCCGAGGTGGGGGTGTCCTCCTTCAGCAGCAGCCGGAGGAACGTCGACTTCCCCGAACCGGAGGACCCGATGAGGAAGACGAACTCGCCCTTGTCGATCTCGGTGGACACGTCGTCGAGAGCCGGGCGGCCGCTGGCCGGATAGAGCTTGGTGACGTGTTGCAGTTCGATCACGAGGTGCCACGCTACCTGCCCCCGGCCCCACGACGGCGCGTTCGCGGAGGAACCGCCGGGAGTCGTATGCGCACAGCGTGACGGACGTGGCGGAACTGCCAGGTGGGTCGTCACGGACGGTTGTGTCCGGCCCGTGCGGTGTCCCGATGTGACCTTCGTCAGGTCGCGTCGACGGTCTCCTGCTGACGGCGCCAGCGGATGCCCGCCTCGATGAAGGCGTCGATGTCGCCGTCCAGGACCGCGGCGGTGTTGCCGGTCTCCTGCTCGGTCCGCAGGTCCTTGACCATCTGGTACGGGTGCAGGACGTAGGACCGCATCTGGTTGCCCCAGCTGCTGCCCTCGCCCTTGAGCGCGTCCATCTCGGCCCGCTGCTCGGCCTGCCGGACGACGAGCAGCCTCGCCTGCAGCACCCGCAGTGCGGCCGCGCGGTTCTGGATCTGGCTCTTCTCGTTCTGGCAGGACACCACGATGCCGGTCGGGATGTGCGTCATCCGGACGGCGGAGTCGGTGGTGTTCACGCTCTGCCCGCCGGGGCCGGAGGAGCGGAAGACGTCGACGCGGATCTCGTTCTCGGGGATCTCGACGTGGTCGGTCTGCTCCACCACCGGGAGCACCTCGACGCCGGCGAACGAGGTCTGCCGTCGTCCCTGGTTGTCGAAGGGGGAGATGCGCACGAGCCGGTGCGTGCCCTGCTCGACCGACAGCGTGCCGTAGGCGTAGGGGTGCTTCACGGCGAAGGTGGCCGACTTGATCCCGGCCTCCTCCGCGTAGCTCACGTCGTAGACCTCGGTCGGGTACTTGTGCCGCTCCGCCCAGCGCAGGTACATGCGCATGAGCATCTCGGCCCAGTCGGCGGCGTCGACGCCGCCGGCCTCGGAGCGGATGGTGACCAGTGCCTCCCGGGAGTCGTACTCACCGGAGAGCAGCGTGCGGACCTCGAGCTCGTCGATGACCGTGCGGATGCTGGTCAGCTCGCGCTCGGTCTCGGCGGTCGTGGCCTCGTCGTTCTCCTCCGCGGCCATCTCGTGCATCAGTGCGACGTCGTCGAGCCGGCCGCGCAGTTCCTCGACCCGGCGGAGGTCGCCCTGCAGGTAGGACAGCTTCGAGGTGATCGCCTGGGCGGCCTCGACGTCGTTCCACAGGTCGGGGGCGGCGGCCTGCTGCTCGAGGTCGGCGATCTCGTTGCGCATGTCGTCGACGCGGAGGACGGCCTCGATCGACTTCAGGGTCGTGTTGAGTTCGTCGAGTACGACGGAGAAGTCGGCAGCCACGTCTAGCCAGGGTAGTGCGCCCGCCGCACGGGGAGACAATTGCTGGATGAGCGAGCCTCGACGACCCCGTTCGCGGGAGGACTACGAGCGCGGCCTCCCCGATTACCACGACCCGACCGCCGGCTTCGCGGGCGCGCCGCCGGCCCAGTCGGCGCTCACCCTCCGTCTGGTCCTGGCGGTCTTCGGCGTGCTCGTCTGCGTGGCCGGCGGCATCGCGGTGCTGGCCGTCGGCGCCCCCACGTGGGCCGCTGTCGTGCTCTTCGTCCTGGGCGCGATCGCCCTCGTGGACATCGTCGTGATCGTGCGCCGCAAGGCGCGGGGCGAACCGGGCTGATCGTCAGGCGCGGCCGGCGACCACGGCGCGCTGTCGCGCGTGCTCCGGCATCCACCGCTCGAGCTGATCGGCCGGCATCGGGCGGGCGATGTAGTAGCCCTGCGCGAACGTGCAGCCGAGCTCGGCGGCCATCCGCAGCTGACCGGCGGTCTCGACTCCCTCGGCGAGGCTGCGCATGCCGCAGGCCTGCCCGAGGCTGACGACGGCGGCGATCGCGGCGGCCGACTGACCCGACGCGTCGTCGAGTCCGTTGACCAGACTGCGGTCGATCTTGAGGACGCCGGCCGGCATGGACACGAGCTGGCTCAGCGAGGAGTACCCGCAGCCGAAGTCGTCGATGGAGACCTCGACGCCGGAGACGCGCAGCGCGGCGAACTGAGCGGCGGCCCCCCGCGGATCCTCGGCGACACTGGTCTCGGTCAGTTCCAGGATCAACTGCTCGGGGGGCAGACCGGCCGCGGCCAGCGCCGCAGCGACGTCGTCCACCAGCGTGCCGGTCGCGAAGTGGCTGGCGCTGATGTTGACCCCGGTGATGAGGGTGAGGCCCGCCCGCGCCCACTCGGCGGTCTGTCGCGTCGCGGTCCGGAGCACCCAGTGGGTGAGCGGCACGATGAGTCCGTGCTGCTCGGCGACCGGGATGAACTCCATCGGCGGGACCAGTCCGCGCTCGGGGTGCTCCCATCGCACCAGGACCTCGACGCCGCTGACCTGGCCGGTCGGCAGGTGGAGCACCGGCTGGTAGTGGAGGACGAGCTGGCCGGTCTCGATGGCCTCCTCCAGCTCGGCGGCTACGAGCAGCCGGTACTGGGCGGCGGACCGAAGTTCGCTGCTGAACGTCCGGACGCCGTTGCGCCCGGCGGCCTTCGCGGCGTACATGGCCAGGTCGGCGTCCCGGACGAGGTCCGTGGAGCGGACGTCGCTGTCGCCCTCGCGAGCGGTGGCGACGCCGATGCTGGCGGTCAGCCGCGCGACACGGCCACCGAGGTCGAACGGCCGGTCGAACGACGTCCGGAAGCGCTCGGCCAGCGCCTCGGCGCCGTCCACGTCGCAGTCGGTGCAGAGGACGACGAACTCGTCCCCACCGAGCCGGCCGACCGCGTCCTCGGCACGCGTGCGCTCGATGAGCCGCGCCGCTAGCTGTCGCAGGAGGTCGTCGCCCACCTCGTGGCCGAGGGAGTCGTTGACCTCCTTGAACCCGTCGACGTCCAGGAAGAGCACGGTGACCGCTGGCCGGCCGGGCCGCCGCAGCTCGGTGTCGATGAGCTCGTGCAACCGCGCGCGGTTGGGTAGTTCGGTGAGCGGGTCGTGCCGCGAACGCCACGTCGATGCACGCTCGGCACGCACGCGCGAGGTGACGTCGGTGTGCGTGACCACGACGTGCCCCGCCTCCCTGAGCCTGGTGGCCTGCAGGTGGAACCACGTGACACCACCGGCGTGCGGCAGCGCGTAGTCGGAGGACACGCTGGTGCGCTCGCCCCGCGAGAGCTCCCCCAGGCTCGCGATCAGCGCCCGGTTGGTGCCGTCGTCCTGCATGTGCAGTGCCATGGCGAAGTAGCTGCCGCCGACGCCGACGAGCAGGTCGGAGCCGAGCAGGTCGGCCATGTCGTCCCACGCCGAGTTGGTCAGCAGGATGGTGCCGTCCGCGTCGATGAGCGTGGTCGGCGACGGCAGTGCGTCGAGGACCGCTCGCACGAGTGCGGCCTCTGCCGCTGGGTCGCTGTCGCGTGGGCGCACGTCGGCGGGCAGTTCGACTCGCCCGCGTCGCACGGCCACCGATCCCCCACTCGTCGCGGGCACGCCGATCCGGTGCCCCTCGCAGTTACATCGGCATGCGCGACGAAGGTCACGCCTTGTCGCGCCCGTCCCTCCCCGCAAAGGGTGAGGCCCTCAGGGGGTGCGGGTCTCCTGCACGATCCACTGCAGGTACGCCGGATTTCCGCCCGTCAGTGACTGTGCGATCACACACGGTACTTCGTACGGATGCAACTCTCGGGTCCGCTGGACCACCGCCGGCACCAGGGAGCGCCGGGTGTGCAGGGCGACCCTGGCCTCGGCCTCGTCGTGGACGGCGCCCTCCCAGCGGTACACCGATCGGATGGCACTGATGACGTGCCCGCAGGCGGCGAGCCGCTCCTCGACCAGCGTCCGGGTGAAGGCGGCGAGCCAGTCGGCGTCGGCAGCGGTCACCACGACCTCGCAGCACTCCTCGTCCACCGGCCCATCCTCGTGCGCTCCGAGTGGAACCGCCGTACGGGCGGGTAGGGGGTGGAGATGACCGACGACATGACCATCACAGTCGACAACGACGAGTACGTCCTGCGCCAGGACGACGACGGCCTGCAGGTGGGGCGCCGGGTCGCTGGCGACGTGGCGTGGCTCGACACCGTGGACCTCGGGCTGCTGCCCGGTCCGGCACGCGAGGCGCTCGAGAACGGGGACAGCTCGAACGAGGCGCTGCTGACCGCCGTCCGGGGGATCGCGCAGGCGGAGGAGGAGCGCGGCGCCTGACCCCTAGTCGTGACCCCGGCCGTTGCCCCGGCCGTTCCCGTTGCCGTCGCCGTCGCCATTGTCGGCGCCGTCGCCGTTCCGCTGGCCGTTGCCGTTCTTCTCTGCCGCGAGCCGGGCGAGGATCTCCGCGAGCCAGTCGGGGATGGCCGGCCGTGCGGCGGGCACGGCCGCGGGCTGGGGCACCGGTGCGGCGGCCGCGACGGGAGCCGGCACCGCGGGGACCGGCACGGCAGGCTCCGGTATCGCCGCTGACACGGGCGTGGGAGCGACCGCGGCGGGGTCGGGCTCAGGCGGTGGGACCGGCGAGGGGACCGCGGCCTGGGTCAGCGTCCGGCGGGCGATGCCGATCGCGCTCATGTCGGTGGGCCGGGGGGCGACCCAGTCGGCCCAGTTGGCGGGATCGAGCACGGTCGGGAGCAGTTCGGCCGCTCGGTCGCGGGGCAGCTGACCGATGACGCCACGGCTGACCGTCGAGGCCGTGAGCACGTCGCATGCGGCGAGCTGCAGGAAGTTCTTGTCCGCGGCGCACGCCTGGCGGTCCGCGACCGCTGCGGCGGTCTCCTGGACGACGGCCGCGACGGCCGCGAAGGTCTCCGGGTCGCTGTCCTCGCCTCCCAGCGGTGGCAGGTCGTCGCGAAGGGCGTGCACGATTCCCCCGACGGCGGGATCGAGGTCGACGACGGTGAGGGTCCCGGCGGCGGCACCCAGCGGCCAGCGGACGACGTCCCCTGGCATCAGGAGCTCATCGGTGTCGGAGAGCAGGCCCAACACGGTCGCCTCGGCGCTGCCCCGCTCGTGCACGCGGGCCGGCACACCCACATCGCCGGAGCGACGGACCAGCACCGGGACGTCGAGGTCGTTGCGCACGGTCATGGACGTCGCGTCGGCGCACGCGTCGAGGAGGAAGCCGGGCGGCACTCCTCCGCGGTTCGCGTCGGGCGTGCACAGGGGAGCCACCGGAACGGCCGAGGCTGTCGTCGGCTGCAGAGACGGGACCAGGACGACCGCGGCGACGGCGGTGAGCACGATCAGCGCGCGCCTCATGTCGGGAAGTCGCAGACGGGTTGGACGTAGTCGCCGATGTCGTCCAGCCCGTCGCTGATCGCCTCGCGGACGACCTCGGTGAGCGGTCCGTCCCGTGCTTCCCGGAGCGCCCCTCCGAGGTCTTCCAGCGACCGGTCGAGGACGAGGAAGCCGGGCTGCCGGCGGACGACGTCGAGCACGTCGTCGAGCTCGGTGATCGCACCGGTCAGCACCAGCGCGGCCGCGACGTCGCCCGGTTGGGCGACCAGCGTGCCGACGGCCCGCGGGAGGTCGGTGAGGTGCGTCGATCCGGCGAGCGCGGTGCAGAAGTCAGGGGCGCCGGACGGGGGTGCGTAGGTGAGGACGGCGACGTCGGCCCGCGGCGCCGGAGGCGGGGCACTCTCCTCCGCGAGACATCCGGCCAGGGCGACGGTGGATACGAGCAGGCCCAGCACCGGGAGCCTGCGGGGGAACACCCTCGCAACCTAGGGGGGCGCCCTCCGGGCCCGGGCGATCTTCACCCGGTCGGGCGACAGCGCGTGGGGTGAAGCGTGACCGACCGTGACCGTGGGTGCAGGCGGCCTCACCAGGAGGCGAGAATCAGCTGGTCGACTGGCTGATGTTGACCATCCACGCGACGCCGTAGGGGTCGACGCACATGCCGAACTCGTCGCCCCACACCTGCTTCTCCAGCGGCATCCGCACCTCGCCGCCCGCGGACAGCTTCTGGAAGTACCCGCGCAGGTCGTCGGCGTCGTCCCCGCTGAGGCTGACCGAGATGTTGCTGCCCTTGCTGCTGGGCATGCCGGCGGGGGTGTCGGAGCCCATCAGGGTGTAGCCGGACGGCGTCTCGAGCTGGGCGTGCATGACCTTGTTCTCTTCACCGGGGGCGGCACCGCCCATCTCGCCGAAGGTGCTCAGCGTCAGGTCGCCGCCGAACACGTCCCGGTAGAACTCCATCGCCTCGCGGGCGTTGTCCGCGAAGGCGATGTAGGGGTTGAGGCGAGAAGTCACGGGGAGCTCCCTTCCTGCACACGGGTACGTGGCGCCACCGTAGCGAGAAGGGTCCGCAGTCAGGCCGGGCTGCGGCGCCCGAGGCCGAGAGCTCCCCGGCGTCCGACTACCGAGCCGAGACGGAGGACTGCGACCCGGCCGGGGTGCCGGCGGCCACCGAGCCGAAGTACAGGGCCAGCGTGGCGGTGATCAGGTGCAGGAAGTTGTCCGGGTCGGCCAGACCGGACATGCCGAGCGTGCCCAGTACCCCGAAGAACCCCAGGACCGTCACCAGGCCCAGGACGACGCCGATGACGAGGTTGACGACGCGGGCGGCGCTGTGCCGGGGCGCGGCAGCGAGCCAGGCGATCGCCAGGACCAGGTGGATCGTGTTGTGCAGCGGGTTCACCGCGAAGATCAGCAGGGTGTGCGAGTGGTGCCCGGCGAAGTCGGAGAAGCCGGTGAGCGCGAAGCCCGTGACCGCGACCACGAGGTAGACCGCGCCGAAGACGAGGGCGAACCGCTGGGCGGGTGTCCAGGCGCGCAGGCCCGTGGGGGCGGCGGTGGTCTGCGAGCTGGTCATCGTGGATCTCCTGGTACGTCGTCCGGATGCCGGGTGGCTCTCAGCTATCGGCAGAGAGCCGGCCCGCCTTCAGACGAACCGTCGATCAGCCGGCGACGGCCTGCGACGACGGCTCCAGGTTCCAGCCGGGCTCGTCGGCCTGGCGGTGGAGCAGCTCGGCGAGCGCGCCCGAGGTCAACGGCCGGGCGAAGTAGTAGCCCTGGCCGTACTGGCAGGCCAGGCCCTGCAGGGTGCTGACCTGCTCCCGCTGCTCGATCCCCTCCGCGACCAGGTCGAGGTGCAGCGCGTGCCCGAGCTGGCTGATGGCCGAGACCATGACCGACTGGTTCGGGTCCTCGACGCCGGGGATGTCCGCGGGGGTCTCGCCGATGCGGTCCACGAAGGACTTGTCGATCTTCAGGATGTCCACCGGCAGGTTCTCCAGGTAGGACAGCGAGGAGTACCCGGTGCCGAAGTCGTCGATGGCGAGCCGGACGCCCAGGGCGCGCAGGGCGGACAGGATCGTCACGGTGGCCGGCAGGTCGACGAGCAGCAGGCTCTCGGTGATCTCCAGGATCAGGTGGGCCGGGTCCAGGCCGGTCTCCACCAGGACGTCACGGACGGAGTCGACCAGGCCGGGCTCGTCGAGTTCCCGGGCCGACAGGTTGACGCTGACGGTCATCGGCGGGGTCGTGGGATAGCTGGTGTGCCACGCGCGCATCTGCTGGCACGCCTCGCGGAGCACGTAGCGGCCGATGGGCACGATCAGCCCGGTCTGCTCGGCCAGGGGGATGAAGTCCAGCGGCGGGACCAGCCCACGCTCGGGGTGCTGCCAGCGCACCAGCGCCTCGACGCCGGCCAGCCGGCCGTTGGCCAGCTCCACGGTGGGCTGGTAGTAGACGGTGAACTCCCCGCGCTCGACGGCGCGGGCAAGCTCGGCCTTCATCTGCAGCTGGCCGATGATCGCCGAGTCCATCTCGGGCTCGAAGACGGCAGAGCGGCCCTTGCCGGCCGCCTTGGCGGCGTACATGGCGACGTCGGCGTGCCGCAGCAGCTCGGCGGCGTCGTGCTGACCGGCGGCCCCCATGGCGATGCCCACGCTGGCGGTGATCCGCACCTCGGCGCCGTCCCCAGCGGCCACGAACGGCTCGGCCAGGGCGCCCAGGAGCCGCTGCGCAGCGGCCTCGGGCCGGCCGGGCTCCGCGGCGTCCTCGATGAGGACGGCGAACTCGTCGCCGCCGAGCCGGGCGATGGTGTCGCTGGGGCGCAGCGTCCGCCGCAGTCGGTCGGCGACCGCGACGAGCAGGTCGTCGCCGGCCGTGTGACCGGAGCCGTCGTTCACGGCCTTGAAGTCGTCGAGGTCCACGAACAGGACGGCCACCGGTGCGGCGAGCCGGTCGGTGCGGGCCAGGGCGTGGTCGAGGCGGTCGGCGAACAGCGCCCGGTTGGCCAGGCCCGTGAGCGTGTCGTGGAAGGCGTTGTGCTGGAGCTGGGCTTCCAGCTGCTTCTGCTCGGTGACGTCGCGCGTGGTCACGACGACGGCGCGCACGTCGGGGTCGTCCAGCAGGTTGGTGTGGATGCTCTGCACGTGCCGGTAGCTGCCGTCGCGGTGCCGCAGTCGCAGCTGGGAGGTCGTGGTGGCACGGGCCTCGGCGGTGGCCTCGGCGCGGGCGGCGACCAGCGACAGCCGGTCCTCGGGGTGGGTGAGGTCGGCCAGCTGTGTCCCGATGAGCTCGTCCTCGGAGTAACCGAGCAGACGGGTGATCGAGGGCGTCTGGTAGCTGATGGCGAGATCGGCGTCGACCAGCGTGATCAGGTCGGAAGAATGGTGCACCAGGGCCCGGAAGCGGGCTTCCCCCTGTGCCTTTGCCGCCGCGACACCCAGTTCGCCGGATCGGCGCGCTGCTTCGAACCGGCGGAACAGCAGGCCCGCCATGACCGCGGCGAAGACCATCATGAAGAGCGTCTCGAAATCGGCTACCCGGCCGGCGCTCTCGTTGGCCTCGCGGTGCCGTTCGCCGGCGGTGTCCACGGCCTCTTGGAGCCGGACGCTCTCCTGCTGGACCTCGGCCACGCGGGCGATGGCGGTAGCGCTGCCGGCGATGAGCGCGTCGCGAGCGACGGCGGCCTCCCGCTGGTAGGTGGTGACCGCGGCGAAGACGTCGGCGTCGTCGGCGCCGTCCGGGGTTGCGGCGACCCGGTCAGCGGCGACGTCGACCCGGTGTCCGGCGGCGGCCAGGACGGCGGGGTCGGTCGCACCGGTCGTGGCGCGCCACAGGACCGCGTCCTGTGCGGACGCTGCCGCGTTCAGGTCGGCGAACAGGGCGTCGGCCCGCGACCGGGCGTCGGCCTGGTGCCGTAGCGCAACGACGCTGAAGCCCATGCCGAGGGCGATGTTGAAGGCGAGGACCACCGCGACCCAGCGACGCCAGGAACCGCCACGGAGCCGCACGAACAGCGCGGTCGGGAGACCGGTGCTGCCGACGACTGACGGTGCGGCGACATTCGCCACTTCCAGGCCCCTTTCGCGCCGCCATTCGGCGGACCTCCCATTGATCGGCCCGAAAGGAGTGGAACTGAAGCGTGCGTCAACCGCTCCCCTGATGGGGTGAGGCCGGCGATTCCAGGGGATTGGCCGGGAATTCAGCCGTCGACGTAGCGGTCGCGCTCGACGACGAACTGGCCGGTCGCGGTGTTCGCATCGATGAACTCCGGGAGGAACGGGATCCGCACGGTCACCGTCACGCACACCGAGAACTCCTCCCCCGGCGTCAGCGTCGGGCTGTATCCGGCGGCCGTCGCGCAGTCCGCGCCGGCCGCCGCATAGGCGACCCGGACGTCGGTGGCGTCGACCGACTGGTCCTCGACGGCCAGCTGCGCCGCCCGCAGCGCCCGGTCCCGACCCGTCGCCGGGTCCGGTGCGGTGGCGATCGCCCGGCCGGCTTCCCGCGCCGCCGCCGTCGAGGCGAACACCCCGCGCTGCACCGCCGAGAACCCGGCCACGATGTAGATCAGCGGCACGAACACGACCAGCGCGATGAAGACGAACTCCACCAGCGCCGAGCCGCGCTCCCCGTCCCCGAGACGGCTACGCAGCCAGGTCACGCAGCTTCCTTCACCGCGCGGCCGGTGACCTCCAGCGGGAGCAGGTTTCCCAACGTCGCCAGCAGCGACGGCACCGAGCCGGAGCAGCGGACGACCACGAGGGTCAGCCCACTCGCGTCGACCTCCTCACCGGAGGTGCAGGTCAGTCCCTCAGCCGTCTGCACCGAGGTCGCCCGGGCGACCACTTCCACGGTCCGCGCGGCCCCGAGGGACGAGTCGACGTCGGCGTTGGCGGCGTACCGAGCACCCGCCTGCGCGCTGGCCGTCACGACGTTGCGCATGTGCACGTAGACCGCCACCTGCAGGACCGCGAGCAGGAGCATCACGATCAGGATCGAGACCATCACGAAGTCGACGACGGCGCTGCCCCGCTCGCCAGAAGGGACCCCTCTGCCCCCCACCGCTCGCACGCTCGCGCCGGGACCCTGCAGAGGAGCCATCAACCACCGCTCGTGACGGAGGTGAGCGCGTTCGTCACCGCGTCGACGATCGCCGTCCGGAACGGGATGAGGATGGCCAGCACGAGGGCCGCCGTCATCACCGTGATCATCACCCAGCCCGGGACGTCGCCCCGTTCCGGATCCTCGCCTTTCACCCGAGCCGCGAGCGCGGCCAGGACGGCGGTCAGGTACGCGTAGGAACGCATGGAGCGTCCTTCCTCCTTCAGGTCCGCTGTCATTGCGCCAGCGAGACGATGCTGATCAGCCCCGGGAACAGGGCGAAGAGAACGGTGACCGGCAGCACCAGGAAGACGACCGGCACCATCATGGCGATCTCCTTGCGGCCGCCCGCCTCGAGCAGCCGGCGCTTCCCGGCCTCCCGGACGTCGGCGGCCTGGGCCCGGAGCACCTCGGCGAGCGGGGTGCCGCGCTCGATCGCGACCAGCAGCCCGTCGATGAACCGGGCCAGCGGGTCGAGCGATGTCCGGTCCGCCACCTGCTGCAGCGCGTCGACCAGCGGCACACCCGCCCGGGCGCGGCCCAGAGCGGCGCCGAGCTCGCGCGCCAGCTCGCCACCGGAGAGGCGGGTCACCCGCGCGATCGCCGCGGTAGGGCTCTCCCCCGCCGTCACGGCGAGCGCCAGCAGCTCGGCGACCACCGGGAACTCCGCGAGGAGAAGTTCCTCCCGCTGCTGCACCTGCTGGGTCAGCCACCAGTCGCGGCCCAGTACGCCACCGAGCAGACCGGCCAGGCAGAGCAGCCCCGCCGACAGCACGTTGACGCCGCCCGCGGCGACGGATCCGACCGTGGCGACCAGGGCGGCGCCGAGCAGACCGAGGCCACCCCAGACGACCTGCTCGACGCGGAAGTCCTCCACGGTGACGTCGGTGGCCAGCGCGTCGAGCCGCCGGCGCACCGCGGCGCGGCCGCCCAGCATCCGGTCGACCAGTCGGGCCCCGTCCCCGACCGCGGGACCGAACACCCGGCGGACGGCGGTGAGCAGTCCCGGCTCGGTCGCGGTGCCGAGCAGCCGGGACGGCGCCGGGGTGTCGTGCACGTAGGGCGCCAGCCGGTCGACCAGCCGCACCGACCGGAACGGCGGCGCGTAGCTGACGGCGAGCACCAGCCCGACGGCGGCGACCAGCCCGAGCAGCATGCCCATCAGCCCGGCGCTCACGAGGGCTCCTCGCTGGCGCTCGTCGCCCGCGTTCGCGGGACTGCTCTGCCCATCGGTGAGCTCGCCAGCTCGCTCACTGGAGCACCCGGACGTCCTCGGGCAGCCGCCCGATCCGCAGCATCACCCGGTAGGCGACGACGCAGACCACGCCGCCGACCAGCAGGATCGCGGTGCCGAGCGGGGAGTCGTAGGCGGCCAGCGTCGTCGACTGGGTGGCCAGGAGCAGCAGCACGACCCAGGGCGCGGCGACGGCCAGCCGTGCGGCCGACACGACCCAGCCCTGCCGGGTCTCGAGCTCGGCGCGGGCCCGGGCATCCTCGCGCAGGAACGTCGCCAGCGTGCGCAGCACCCGGCCGAGGTCGGTGCCCCCGACCTCCCGCGCGACCCGCAGGGTCTCCACGATGCGGTCACCGACCGGGTCCGCCAGGTCGTCCTTGAGTCGGTCGAGGCAGACGCTGAACCGACCGGTCGAGCGGTACTCGGCGGCGAAGCGGGCGAACGGCGCGCGCAGCACCTCCGGCCCACGACTCGACAGGGCCGAGAGCGCCTCCGGCAGCGACAGCCCCGCCCGGACGGCGGAGGCCAGGTTGTCGACGACCTCCGGCCACACCTCGCGCAGGTCCGCCGTGCGCTTGGCGGCCAGGCGGCGCACCTGCACGTAGGGCAGCGAGAAGCCGAAGAGGCCGAAGACCAGGCTCACGGTGACGGTGCCGGTGGTCAGCAGGACGATGACCAGGGCGAGCATCCCCAGCCCGACCTGCAGCGCGAGCAACTGCGCGGCGTTGATCCCGGTCAGCCCGGCCGCGGACAGCAACTGCTGCCGGCGTCCAGCACGACGTGGCGTGCGGCGCGGCTCCGGCGCCCGGGACCCGCTGCGCCACACGAGCAGCAGCCCGATGCCCAGCACGAGTCCGAGGAGGGCCCCGGACTCCGTCATGACCGGTCCCCGAGCAGGGCGGCGAGGTCTAGGCCGAGGGCGGCGAAGCGGTCGGGGTGCGGCGGGTAGCCGTCGGCGCGGACCAGCCGGCCGTCGCGCGAGGTGAAGATGTCGGCGGTCTCGATCACGCCGTTCTCCGCCCGGCCCGGCAGCCCCACGATCTCACGCACCCGCCGGTGCCCCGACACGTCGGTGCCCACATGGACGACGAGGTCGACGCTGGAGGCCACGGTCGGCACGACGAACGCCGTCCCGATGTTCTCCCCCGCCAGCAACGGCAGCGTGCACATCTTGACCACGGCCTCGCGGGCGCTGTTGGCGTGCAGCGTGCACATACCGGGCAGGCCGGAGTTCAGCGCGATCAGCAGGTCGAGGCACTCCTCCTGCCGGACCTCGCCGACGATGATCCGGGAGGGCCGCATCCGCAGCGCCTCCTTGACCAGCCGCCGGAGCGGGATCTCCCCGGCACCCTCGAGGTTGGGCTGTCGCGTCTGCATGGAGACGACGTCGGGCAGCGGCACGCGTAGCTCGAAGACCTCCTCGCAGGTGACCACCCGCTCGCGGGCGGGGATCGCCGCGCAGAGGCAGTTCAGCAGCGACACCTGTACGGAGTGGCATACTTGGGGCGTGACCACATCACTCCCCCAGCCCAGCCGCCGAGCCGTGGCCGACCAGCCACGCGCCGCCGTGTACTGCCGCATCTCAGACGACCGCCACGGACTTGGCCTGGGCGTGGAGCGTCAGCGCCAGGACTGCCACGGGCTGGCCGAACGCAACGGCTGGCGGGTTGTGGCCACTCACACGGACAACGACGTCAGCGCCTACTCCGGCAAAGTGCGGCCCGGCTACGTCGAGCTGATGCGTTCGATCGAGGCTGGCCAGGTTGACGTGGTCGTGGCCTGGGACCCCGACCGACTCCACCGCTCCCCCGCTGAGCTGGAAGGCTTCATCGCCGCAGTGGAGGGCGCCGGAGTTCAGGTAGTCAGCGTTCAGGCGGGCACGGTTGACCTATCCACCGCGGCCGGCCGACTCGTCGCCCGCATGCTCGGCAACATCGCCCGCCACGAATCGGAACACAAGAGCGAGAGGGTGCGCCGAGTCATGCAGCAGCGAGCAGAGTCCGGCCGGTCCCACGGCCGCCGCGCCTACGGCTGGACGCGTGAACACACGGCGGACGGCACCGGCCGGGAAGCGATCGCGCCGAGCGAGGCCGCCGTCGTTCGCCGCATCGCTGACGCGCTGCTCTCCGGAGAGTCCTTGCGCGCCGTGACTGCGGCTCTCAACTCCGACAGCGTCCCCACCCCTACCGGTGTCCCGGAGTGGGGGAAGAACATGGTGCGCGCCCTGGTGCTGCGCGAGCGCAATGCCGGCCTGCGGGTACACCGCGGTGAGGTGGTCGGCGATGGAGCATGGGAGCCGATCCTGCCGCGAGACCGATGGGAACAGGTCCGGGCGGTCCTGACTGACCCGGCCAGGAAGACCAGCACCGGCACCGCAGCCGCCCACCTGCTGTCCGGCATCGCGCACTGTGGAGTCTGCGGCGCCCGGCTGCGAGTGGCACAGAACCGTGGCGTTCCGTCCTACCGGTGCTCCGCCAATGGCTGCGTGATCCGCCGCAAGGAAGACCTCGATCACCTGGTGACCGAGCTGGTCATTGCGCGACTTGGTGCGCCCGACGCCGCCGACTTGTTCACCACCTCCGACAGTCCGGAACGCGTGGCCGCGGTGGCCGAGGCCGATCAGCTCCGCGCCCGCCTGGACGAAGCGGCCGACCAGTACGCGGACGGGCTGATTGACGGGCGCATGTTGGAGCGCATCACTGCCCGGTTGCGCCCGCAGCTGACCGAGGCTGAGGCGCGGTCCCGGCTGGTCGATTCCGCTCCCCTGCTCGATGGGCTGGCCGGCGCGCCAGACGTCCGAGGGGTGTGGAACGGCCTTTCTCTGAGCCGGCGCCGCGCCGTCGTGGAAACACTTATGACCGTCACCCTCAATCGCACCCGTCGCGGCGCCCGCACTTTCGACCCAGAGGCGGTCGCCATTACGTGGCGATAGCACGGTGCGTTTCTGACGTCTACCATAGAGAGCGAGCCTGACACACGGGCTGCCATAACTGAATAAGAACCGTGCTCCGTGGGGGAGCCAAACTTGCCGGCCGACCAGCCGACGAGTTCTCAGCTACCCACGGAGAACGGAAATGACTACTGCTCTACTTGATATCGACGCAGCCGCCGCCCGGCTCGGCGTGAACGTCCGATACATGCGCCACCTCGTGGCACACCGAACGATCCCGTACCACAAGGTCGGCCGGCTGGTCCGTTTCGACCCTGCTGACCTGGACGCTTTCGTGGCGACTGGTCGGCGCGAGGCGGTCTCAGCCTCATGACCGCCGTAGATACCTACGTCGCTCGCATGGTCGCCTCCGCGCCGACTCTGACCGCCTCGCAGCGCGAGCGCCTGACCGGCCTGCTGCGTCCGCCCGTCGTAAGCCCCGCCGCCCACCTCGCTGCGGCCGGCCAGCGTGAGGCGGTTTCTCTGCGATGACTGGAAATGGCAGCGGCGTCGCCCTGGCAGGGGACGACGCCGCAAAGACCGAGCGTCCGACCGAGAACACTGAGCCGTTTCCACTGTACGTCGCGGCCGAGCGTCGACACCGCGCCGAACTGGCCGAACAGTACGGGTCAGACGACCCGGCGAAGTGGCCGGAATACAAGCGCCCCGACACCGTGGAATGGAATCGGATGGTCGAGCAGCACAGGAAATGGTTGGCAGAGGCTGCGGCCGACGCCAGTTCGGTGCCGCAGGTCTGGTCGCGTCCCATCGAGCCGGCCGACCGACTGCCGTCCACGTTCGGAATGCGGATCGACATCGACGGGCGCACCGGCCGGCTCATGGTCCGGGATGCCAACGGAGCGGAGTGGGAGCCCGACCGCCGTACCGAGCTGGCCATTCCCGGTCACGTCGAGGCCGCCGAGGCCCGCCACGCCGCCGGGCGGCACGCTGACGCAACCGAGCACGGCTGCCCGTCCTGCTGGGTCCGCCAGGAGCGGCACAGAAATCCCGCTGGCAGCGTCGGCTTGAGCGACGGCATCCTGATGGCCGCGGGTGGCATGGACACCGTGCGGGCGCGCTGGCGGGCGCATCTGCTGTCGAGCCGCCGCGTCGCGGAGGAGCGTGAGATTCGCGCACCCCGCGAGGTCAGCGTGGACGGGCCGGCGTACAGCAGGCTTGATGAGCTGGCGGCCCTGGTCGGCGCCCCGATGCTGGTCGAGGACGTCTTGCCAGCCGGAGAATTGGCCTGGCTGGTCGCTCGGGGTGGAGTCGGCAAGACGACCCACGTCGTGGAGCTGATCTGGTCGGTGCTGACCGGCCAGCCGTTCCACGGCCGCGCGGTCGACTCCGACGGTCGCGCACTGCTCGTGGCCACGGAAGGCACCAACCACCTCCCCGCCCAGTTCGCGGCGGTCGAGGCCCACCACGACAGGCCCTTGACGCCGGCCGAGCGGGCGGACCTGACGATCCGCACGCAGCCGGTCGACCTATTCGGTGGCGGCCCGGAGCTTGAGGAGCTGATCGAACGCTGCCGCCGGACGCTGCCGGACCTCGTCGTCATCGACACGTTCCAGCGCTGCGCCGGCCGGGCGGACCAGAACAGCGCCTCTGACCTGTCCCGGATCACCGGCAACTTGGACCGGATCAAGCGAGCCAGCGGCGGCACCGTGCTCGTGGTCGCCCACGCCGGCAAGTCCTCCCAGGAGGCCCGCGGCTCGTCCGCCATGCAGGACGACGCGCGCGCCGTGTGGACGCTCAAGCGCGACGGCGATCGGGTTACCTGGGGCTTCCCGAAGGTCTACAACCGGCCGGACGGCTTCACGGAAACGCTGTACCCGCGGACCGTGGCCGGCGCGCTGGTCCTCGCCGACCAGCCCGACCCGGCCCGCGCCATCGCGTGGACGTCGAACAGCTCCGAGGCCAAGGTCGTCGGCGCCCTGCGCCAGCTGGCCCCGCTGGGACCGCAGAGCCAGTCCGCCATCGTCCGTCAGACCGAGCCGCTCGCTCAGTCCGCCGTCTCTGCGGCCCTCGCTCGGCTCGTCAAGGAAGGCGCCGTCCACCGCACGGGGGCGCCTGGTCGAGGCGCTGCCTACCGCTTAGCCGACGAGGACCCGAGATGAAGGAAACCGCAGGTCAGCGACCACTCTATCTCTGGACCATCTCCGGCAGAGATGGAGCAGATGAAGCCCTCAGATGGAGTGGAGATGCAAGAAACCGCAGGTCAGGGGCCACTTCATCTCGACCATCTCCCTTCATCTATCTGACTTCATCTCCCATCTCCCCCGACCAGAGGGAGGGGGAGATAGATGGAGATGGAGGCCAAGCCCGCCCGGCGCTGGCCGACACAGGACCCGACCAACGGAGAGGCCACAGCCCATGCACGACCACAGAACCGCCAGCCCGCGCTGGCCGGCGCTCGTCGCCTGGTGGCAGTTCGTCCTGCCGCCCGCCCCACTCGCCGGGGCGCCCGTCCCGGTGAACCGCACCAACAATCCGAAGGAGAACCACCATGTCTGAGCTGTTGGAGACCCCCGAGACCACCGACCTGACGGACGAGGAGCGCACGGCGCTGGCCGGCATCGACCGACCCGACCTCGGGCCGGACGCGCGCACCCGGTGGGCCACACCGTCCCGCCGGGTGCGCGACGAGCCGGAATCGGCCGTCTACCTCACGCGCATTCGCGACAGGCGGCCGGCCTGGCATGACGCCTCCACCCCGACCGCGGTCGCCGAGGCGTGGTCGGCGGTCGAAGTCGCCATCGCCGCTGACCTCGCCGCTCGCTCCGAGTTCGCCGAACTGCCAGAGCGTGAGGCGGCCGAGCGCCGCGCCATTGGCGCGGCGGCTGTGGCCGGTAAGGACATTCCGGAACTGACCAACTGGGAGCGAGAGCGCGTCATTCTGCTTGCTCGTCACGCCGTACTGGCTCAGCGGGTCAAGGCTGCGGCCAGCGCTTACCAGGACGCCGTTAGCGCCTCCCTGCCGGCCTGGCGCAAGGCCCTGGTCTCTGCGGTCGAGCCGGCCCGGGTCGAAGCTCAGCGCCGTTTCGACGGCGTCGCAGAGTCGGTCAAGGCCTGGCGCGACGCCATGGCCGCCGCGCACGCGGTCGACTCTGCACTGCACCCCGACGACGCCCTGCCGACGACGCTCGACAGCAGTGCTCGCGAAGTCGTTACTCATGGTGTCCGTGCTGCTGCTGCACTCGATGCGCTACTCAACTCAACTCATCCTGTCGTCCGTGGTTCATACCTGAACCGTGACGACAAGATGCGTCCGCAGCGTTGGGTTCGCGAGGCGCTGAACGAAACTCACAGCGGCGCATCACAGTTGGAGAGCGTCGAGATTGCTGAGCGATTCACCGTCACTCAAATGACCATAAACAACCGCAATGAGCACTTTCGTCGCGACAGCAGCAACAACGTCGATCTGACTGCTGACGAACTTTCCTCGCGGTGAAGCCGTCGAGCCGGCCAACCACCCTGGACGAGCCTCCGGGCGACGTGGCGGGCGCTGCCCACGGCGCCGCGGAATCGGCTCACCGGTCCGCCTTTGGCCGGCAAGTGCTGACAAGCTCGCCACGGTGCTCGGCTTGGCCACGCCCGAACTGGCGCGGCGTGGCGTCGAGGTCGATCGCACGCAGGTCGGCGAGCTCGTCGTTCGGCTGTGAGCGCACACGATGTGGCCGGCTGAGTCGGCGCGTCGGCGGTTCGGCGAGTCGGCGAGTCGGCGAGTCGGCGAGTCGGCGGGTCGGCGCTACATGCGATGTCGCCACTCAAGGCGGAAGTTCACGTTCTGCGGATACTCTCCAACGGGGGCCGCGTCATCCGATACCCGACCGACGTACCAAAGTCCGCCATTTGTCGACTTGAGCGCACTTCCATGTTCCTCGTCCAGGAACCGCCGAACTTCCAGGTAGTCGGCTTCTGTCGCGCAATGAACGCGCAGCATTCCCTCGGCCCCAGCCTCGGTGGGCGGGTCAAAGGAGATAACGTCCACCCAGCAACCCGACTGCAGCATGTTGTTCCCAAACGCCATGCGCTGAGTTACCGAGTCCGGCGGCAGGTCCAGTTCAGTGACCGGCAACGTCACGACTGCGGGATATGTGGACGGATCGGCCGGCAGGGGATCGCCTAGCTGCAATCGGCGCGCACCGCCGTCGCCGCCGACGATTGTCACGGTGGCAGCGAGGTAGGCCAGGACTCCCTTGTACTCAGCCGGCGAGCTGGCGCGGATGGTCAACGTGCCTTGGCCGGAGTCGTTCAGGTCGAGGCTCACGAGGTCGAGGCGCACACCGTCTGGCATGGCTCACCCTCTCCGATCGCGTCTCAGTCGCGCCGTACTGGCGGCTCCAGCCACCCACCGCCGTCGTTACACCCCGAGCAGAACAGCTGCATGCTGCCGTCCTTGTAGACGCGGGCCTGGTTGGACGTGACGGTGGCTCCGCCTGCGTCGTCGCACGGGTGGTCCCACCGCCAGTCGCCGGTCACCACGCGGAACTCACCTTCGCTCACGCCGGACCACACTCCTCCGCTAGCACGCGGTGAGCCCCCGTGGCTGGCCGCTTCCGGAGCCTATGCCGGACCCCTGTCGGCGGCACCCGGCAGGACCGGCGGCCCGGCTGGACAAGTCCGCCGGACCGCTGGCCACGAGCTACTGCAGGCCCGCCTCTCGCAGCACGGCGGCGATGGAGCCGAGCGAGGCCCCACCCCGGATGCGAGACAACACAGACTGACCCCGGACCACGGTCGGCAACATCTCCGGCGTGATGCCCGTCCGCGTGCATTCGGCCGCTAGGTCACCGTCATGAGGACCTAGGCCAGCACTGATCCAACGGCGCTTGTCCTCTGGGTCGATCCAATTTCGGAGATAGCTGTCGATCGGCCGACGCCGCGGCGGTGGAAGGTGGGTCGGCCAAAAGGGCTCCGGTGCCCTTTCGGATGGCGACACCGTCATGCGGCGGCCAGATGCCGAACTTCGCTGGGCCAGCCGCTCGCGCAACTGTCGCGCCGTGACTGCCTCAACTGTGCTGCTCGCGGATTTCACGAACTCGCCCATCTCCCTGAGGTGGGTGAGGACGGTCCTGCTGTCGACCCCGAACTCTCGGGCCAACTCGTGGACTCTCGCTTTACCGGGCGTGATGAACTCCCTCGATTCGGCATGCAAGATCGGGACCGATCCCGCATTAGCAGATTACGACGCGGCTATGACAGAACCGAGCGGTCGACACGCGCGAGTCCCGGAGATGCACTGGGTTGCAGGAGGTCTAGATGGTCCCGACGGACCAGGCGCGTGAGCGTAAGGCCGTACGTCCCGACCGTTGGAAACCCGTACGGGATGCGGCCTGCTATGCGACCCGGTGAAATGGCAGCAGAACGTGAGCCCCCTCCCCCACCCCATCATCGATGAATCAGGAGATGAATCGTGAGCGCAACGCACTCCTCCGGTATCCGAGGCGCGAAGCCAGCGATACTCAATCCGATTCACCTCGCGCGAGGATTGCGCAATTATCCACCAGGAGCAACTCAATGCTGAGAGCGCAGCGCGCATCACGGCAGTTCCCCGACGGTGGCTCCGGAACCACTTCCAAACTGCGACCCGTGGGAAAACCTTGCCACGAGGCTAGCTGAGACCCGTCGGCGGGCTCACGGCGTAGGCAATGAACATCGTACTGTCGTAGAATCCGTTTCGGTGAAAATTGCCGCCACTAGTCATTGTAATGTTGGCTTCCGTCCGCTCCGAGACGTCCTGATTGTCCACCACCCAAGTGAGTTCGACCTGCGACCCGATCGCCTCGTCGACCTTGCGGTTCGCCTTACGCTTCAACTCAAGAGTCCAGGTGAGCGCGCGATCCTGTGGGTCGCGCCCGACGCACGTGAAGCGCACCGTGTCGCCCACTGACAAGCGAGTAGGTGGCCGTCGATCTTTCGTGACGTCGTTACCGAAACTATCGGTCACGGACTCAATCACCGGATACCATGCCGCGTCCGGACCTTGGGAGCTTCGGTATTGGGCCACGATATTGCCAATCTCCCCAGTCATGCCCGCCAGGAGTTGTTGCTCGAAGTACAGCAATTGCCGACCGTGCATCGGAGCGTTGCGGATGGCAGAAATCCGGTCGGAGTACACGGTCCACCGCTTCTTATCGCCCAGGATTTTGGCGAAACGCACCCAATGCTTGTCGATGATCTTTGCCAGCTGTAGGTGTTCGGTAAATGCCAGAAGGTCTTCTGATATGACGACCCCGCGCCGTCTCCCTCGCTCATACTCCTGCTTCTCGCGCAGCTTTTCCAGGTCAATACCGGCACCCTCGTGCCAGTCCTGACCGAGCACGGCGCGGATAAGCTCCCGGAGGACACCCTCGAAGCGATTGATCAAATCACCCGGGCTGTCTGTGCCGCCCGGAGTCTCAGCCATGGACGGAGGGTAGCGAGGCGGCCGTACGCCAGCCAGGTGTCTTCGTTGCACCAGTCACGGAGCGCCACGCATGCTTTAGTGGCTAGGTGTGGAGCGTCGTCTTGCCGGCCTGGGTGCCGCCGGAGACCAGGATGTTCAGCCCGGACGCGACCGCGGCCTCCAGGAAGCGGGCCGCCTGGGTGGTGATCGTCCCCAATGAGACGAGCTCGTCGAGGCTGTGCGCCTGCAGGACGAACTTGCGGATGTTGACCGCCATGTGGCGTCGCGTGATGTCCGGGATGACGCGCTCGCAGCCTCTTTGCGCAGGTCAGCGCAGGTATGCGACTCCCTCAGTCCGCACGGAGTCCGCAGATGATGCGAATGCCGCGTCGACAGCCGCACGGGTTCGGGTGTCCGCGTCGGGCCATAGGTGCGAGTAGGTCCGCAGGGTCTCTGTCTCGTCCGCGTGGCCAAGGACGTGCGCCACGGTCTTCACCGACTCCCCGTAGCGGATCAGCGCCGAGGCAGTGAAGTGCCGCAGGTCGTGGAACCGCGCGGTCGGGAGGCCGGCGCGCTTGCGGAGCGGCTGCCACACCGAGTTGTTGAAGGTGTTGGCCCAGATCGGACCGCCGGTGCGTGACCGGAAGACGAGGTCGTCCGGTCCGGCCGGGAACCCCGCCAGGTGCTCGGCCAGCGCCGAGGCGACAACGTCGGCCAGTGGCACCGTGCGGATACTGCCGCGGGTCTTCGGCGGTGCGAGCTTCGGCGGCGCTCCCGGCACGAGCGTCAGCTGCTCGACGACGTCCAGCTCCCGCTCGAGGAACCGGATCCTGTTCACCTTGAGGCCCAGTGCCTCGCCGAGCCGGAGGCCACAGCCGGCACCCAGGACGACGAGGGCGCGGTACCGGTCGGGCGCCGCGTCGACCAAGGCCGCGACCTGCTCGACCGTCAAGGGGACGATCTTCTCCCGGTGCGGCCGAGGGGGAACGGTGTCCCGGCACGGTGACTTGGCGAGGAACCCGTCTTCGACGGCGTCGGCGAAGATGCCGGCTAGCAGCGCCATCATCTGCCGGCTGGTGGTCGGCGACAGCTTCGCCTCGAGCCCGCGACGGAACGCGAGCACCTGAGTTCTCGTGACTGCCGACAGCCGCTTGTCCCCGAACGCAGGCAGCAGGTGATTTCGCAGATAGGAGTCGTAGGCCCGGCGGGACGAGTCCCGTAGCGGCTGGGCGGGCAGCCAAGTCTCGACATAGGCACGGAAGGTGCTCCGGCCCCTCTTCGGGTCGACCCAGTCACCGCGCACCAACGCCGCGGTCTGCTCATCGAGCCACCGCTGAGCGTCGACCTTGCGTTTGAAGTGGCGGGCATGCTCCTTGCCGTTCTCGTCCCGGTACCGCGGCCGGTATGTGCCGTCAGGCCGCCTCGCGATCGACGCCACCGCTCATCGCCTCCCTGGTCGTGAATCTGGCCATGGCCAGCGCAGTCTCGCCTGGCCTGCTGACCCGAACGCTGACACCGCGCACGGGACTTGTCTTCGGGCTCCCGCCTCCCTGGGGATTCACCGAGGCATCCCCAGGGAGGCGTCGCGATGTAGTCCCAGCAGTCGGACATCCTCGGGGCGCGGCGGTCGGACGCCATGCTGCGGTGGCGCCGACGGGGAGGCGGGTGTCCGGGTGGTGACAAGCTCGGGGTCGTGGAGGGCCCGCCAGTGGTCACGCTCTTTGGCTAGCTGGTCGGCCGGCTGGGTGAGGAGAGCCGGGTCGGCCGTCAGGCGCGCGATGCGGGCGCGGACGGTGGCCAGTTCTGCGCGGGTGCCGGTGATGTGCCGGTCCGTGTCGGCGAGCCGCTCCGCCGGGTCGAGGGTCCAGGAGAGGGATCCGAAGCGGGCGAGCCGGTTCTCATGCTGACGGCGGGCGTCGGCGAGCGCGGCCCCGGCGTGCCGGTGGGCCTGCTGGGCGGTGGCTGCGGTCGCGCGCAACTGAGCGTGCTCCGGGCGGACGTGTTCGGTGTCGTGGCGGGCGTAGGAGTCGAAGGCGGTCCACAGCCGCGGTCGGTCGTCGGACCGGTCAGCCAGGCTGGCGATCTGCTGCGGGTCGGTGGGCATGGCCGGCAGGTAGGGCCGCCAGGCGTCCGCCCAGTCGATCAGTTGCTCGCCGGCTCGGTGCACCGCCGCCCGCCGAAGCTTGAGCCGGCCGGGACCGTCGAGCACGACCCGCGCGGCATCGCGGGCGGGGACACGCCCGCTGTCCCAGCTGTCGAGCAGCGTGTCGCGGATCCGGTCGATCTCGGCGGTGACGGCCGCGCCGCTGGCGTCGGCCCGCGCCGCGGCGTGGCGGGCGTCGATCCCCGTCTGCCGGTACCGGGCTTCCAGCGCGGTGAGCTGGCGGGCGTGGGCGGACTCGAGCGCGACGACCTCGCGCAGCGCGTCCCGGCGCGGCAAGTCGGAGGCGAGCCGATCCAGGCAGCGTTGCTCGGCCGTCCACGCGGAGTCCAGGTCGGCGAGCGCCTGCTCCAGCGGTCGGGGCCTGGCGTAGCGGGCGGCCTCGGCGGCCGCAAGTTCGGCGGCGTGTGCCGGGCCGAGATCGGCGCGGTCGCGGGCGAAGACCGCGAGCCACTGCTCCTGCGCCTCGGCCGGGTCGGTCGCGACGAGGTGGGCGGTGTTTGCGGTACGGCCGCGGGTCATCCCGACGTAGGCCGCGGCCGCGCCGGTGTCCTCGCCGACCACCAGGTGGGCGGCGGTCACGGTGTCGCCTTGGGTGCCGTGCGCGGTGGATGCGTAGGCAAGTTCCACGTGCGCGGTGACGTAGTGGGCGGGCAGCAGCCGCGCCCCTGTCCCGGCCGGGGTGACGTCGGGGGTGACGGCGGAGGTGACAGCGACGAACGCGCCGCCGGCGGGGGTGACATGCGGTGTGCCGTCGGGGGTGACCAGCAGCCCGCCGTCGGCGTCGACGCCGATGACCGCCCACACGTCGCGGTTGGCGACCTGCAGGTCGCGGTCGTTGCGGCGGGTCGCGATCCGGTCGCCGACGCCGATCCGCTCCCCCGCCCCGGTGACGACCACGCGTCGGTCGTCGACCCGGCCATCGGTGACCAGGCGGTCCCGGACGGCGGCGCTGAGGGCGGCAGCCTGCTCACGGGTGGCGACCACCACGGCCACCCGCTCGCCCCCGGTGTAGCCGTCGGCCGCGCCGGCGGCGAGCGCCTCCCGCAGCGCCTGCCCGTCGGGGTGCAGCCGGATCTGCCCGCGGGCCAGCAGCGCGTCGAACACCGCCCCGGGGTTGGTGCCGGCGCGCATCGCCAGGGTCAGCTCGGCGTACCCGGTGTCCGGTGCCGTGCGGCCGGCGGCGTCGGTGCAGGTGAAGCGGTGCACGCCGACCAGTGTCAGGTGCCCGGCCGGGTCGACCTGAGCCGCGGCGAGGTCCAGGACGCCACCGCGACCGACCGCCGCGAGCTGATGCCGGTCACCGAGCAGGGCGACGCGCACCCCGCACTCGTCGGCGACCGTCAGCAGGGCCCGGGCGGTGTCCTGATCCAGCATGCCCGCCTCGTCCACGACCAGCAGATCACCCGGACGCAGCCCCGTCCCCTCCCCCGGGCCTGCGTAGAAACCTCCTGTGGTGGGGCAGACGTCCCCGATACCGAGCCGGGCCCAGGCGCCGTCGTCGTTCCAGCGCCAGCCGTGCGCGAAGGCCAGCCGGGCCGCCGACCCGGCGACCGCGCCGACCTCCGCGGCGGCCACCTTGGCCGCCTTCAGCGTCGGGGTCACGACCACCAGCCGGCGACCCTGCTCGGCCAGCACGGTCCTGGTGGCGGCCAGCGTGGTGGTCTTGCCCGCGCCGGCCGCGCCCTCGATCACCACCAGGGCCCGCCGGCCGGCGAGCGCGGCGACCGCCGCCGCCTGTCCCGGGTCCAGCCGGGTGGCACCGGCTGCGATGTCGACCGGCGGTGTCCGGTCGGGGCCCGACACGTCGCCCGAGCGATCGGTGGCGCGGGAAGCCAGCCGGGCGGTGAGGTCGGCCTCGACGGCGAGCACCGGTGTGGAGGTCCAGGCCCGGATGTGCTCGGGCACCCCGCCGCGGTCCAGCAGCGGCACGCACCGGTCCATCGCGCGGGCGGTGACGTCTTCGGCGAGCTCGATGCGCACCGCCGGGTCGGTGACGATGCCGGCGGCGGCGAGCAGCTGTTCGACCTCCCCGCGCACGTCGGCGGCGTTCCACGCCGAGCGGGCGGCGGCCAGCCGGGCCAGCACCCGCTCCACCACCTGCTCCCGGTCCAGGCCGCCGACCGGGGTGGGTGTGAGGCCGATGGGAACACTCCGGTCGCGGTAGCCCAGGGCGACCAGCTCGGCCAGCCACCGTGCCGTGAGATCCTCCCCGGGCTGTGGCAGCACCTTGTCCGGGCGGCCCGCTGCCCACGCTCTGGAGTCCCAGGAGTGGCGTAACGCCGGGCCGGGGGATTCGCCGGGATGCGCCGCGGTCCATTCTCGTTCGTAGGTGTCGATGTTCCGGGCGATCTGCGCGGTCCGCGCGCTGAAGGCGCCCACGAAATTCGCGAGCTGCCGTATCTCGCCATCACCGTTAAATGCATATCCGTGGGCGGCGAGCGCGGCCCGGAATTGCGGGTCGCAGGCGACCGCGGCGTGCCCGATACCGTTGATTGCGGCGAGTGAATCGCGGACGCCGACGGTGTGCAGGCCGCGCCATTTCCCGGCGGCGAACACCCGGGCGTTGATCTGCAGGTGCAGATGGCGGTGCGGATCCCCGGCCCGCGACGTGTAGTGGGCCACCGTCACCGCCTCGGCCACCTCGACCGGCACCTGCACCTGCCCGCCCCGCGGACCGACCCGGGTGGTGGCGTGCTGCCCGAGCCAGCCGAGAATCTGCTCGGCCGCCCGGGCCTGGGCCGAGTCATACGCGGTCGCGATGTCCGGATGCAGCGCGGCCGCCAGCGACCACGTCTTCGGGCCGTTGACCACCACCTCGACGAACCGCACTGCATGCCCGTCGCCGCGCAGCTGCCCCCGCGGCTCCCCGGTGCCCGGGTCACAGCCGGCCACCCACGTCTCGTAGGCGTCGCCGGTCAGCGGCGCCAGCTCGGTCACCCGGCTCTCGGTGACGCTGAACCGGCGGGCGAGGCCGGCGCCCTCGGTGAGGTAGTAGTCATCCGCCCTGCCCCGGTCGGCCTCCACGTACTGCCGGGCAGCCGCCGGCGCGCCGGCGTAGATCTTCATTCCGCCATGCATTTTCAACGCCACCCGACAATGACCAACAAGTCACCCCTAGAAACGGCGATGGGCCCCGCGAAGCGGGGCCCGATCTACCTCCGAAGGTAGCATGCGTGCCGCTCTTTCGGGAGGACTTAAGGTTTCCCGGGAAAGGCTGGACTGGTGGGCGTAAGGACGTCGCCGGCGTCATGTCGTTGGTTGTCAACGGCGATTGTCGACTGAGAGCAGGCCGCCGCCTTCCGAGCCGCAGGTACGGATGACGATCGGCTCCGGGGTGCCCCGGCTCGGGTCGCCGGCCTCAGCGCTGAACTCGTGCCGGGTCACCCCGTGGGAGTCGATGCTGGCGAGCGGGTCGTCATGGACCGGCGGGCCGGCCTTGCCCGCCTTGCCGCGGCGGGGCTTGCCGAACGCGGCTCGGTGATCGCGACGCGGCCGACGACGACGCCGTCAGTGCGCACGTGCAGCGCGCCGAGTCTCGGGGAGGGATCGTCACCGGCCAGGGGGGCTGTCCACGCCGAGCTGCCAGGACACCAGTGCTTCCAGCGTGGTCATCACCGCGACGCCGCATCCGCAGACGCTCGCGGGCGCGGGATGGGCGGAGTACCGACACACGGCGGCCAGCTCGGCCTCGGGCCACGGCGTCCGGGCTATGGGCGCGACCAGCGGCACGGCTAGTGCCGGTCCACGCCGGGCGGGCGATGGCCGCCGCGCAGATGCCACACCCGCCAGCCGACGGAGGGGAAGGTCCGCTCGGCAACGAGAAGCAGGGGTGCGGCCCTCAACCGGAGGACACCAACCTGACGCCGGAGAGGAGCTGCACGTCATCGCCGCCGCCGCCCTCGACCTGAAATCCATGATGCGAGGCCGCCGGTGAGAAAATGCTGCGCGCCTCAAAGACGAAGAGGCGCGCCGCATCGCCTTTCAGGCCTATTGCAGCTGCAATCACTCGGAGTGTATGGATACGCGGTCGTGCCACTCGTCCACATTCGAGGCTGTTGATCGCCCGCAGGCTCAACCCAGCTCGATCCGCCACTTCGCGTTGGGTGAGGGCGGCGCGCTCGCGCCGGTCGCGGAGAAGTTCTCCCACAGTAAAAAATGGACCCACGGTGTCCCCCACTGCCGAAGGACGAAATTTTCCGGAGACCGAGACCTCGCGGTTTCGATGTCTGGGAGGAGAAGCTAGCGCGCTCTCTGGCGTTAGCACAAGATCCTAGCCGGACCTGAACGACACGATCCTGCAACGAAGCCTCCAGGACCCCTTACCAGGCCGTCTGCACTTTGTCTAGAGAAGATCCTCGGCAGTTTAAGCAACCGCCGCACGCACATGTACAGCATTTGATCGGATTTTATCGATAAGCATGTTGACCGCTGGCGATTACGCATTCCAACATGCTGCCGACCGGTTTCAAACTATCCAGGGCAGCAGAAGGTGGGTTCACGAGATGATCATTGGGCAGACGCGACGTCTAGCAGTTCTCATGGTAAGTATCCTCGCCATGCTGGGGTTGGTCCTTACCGCTCCAGCATGGGTAAACCCAGCATCGGCAGCTACAGCGGTCACCGTTAATGTGACTTGCACTTCGAATGGCGATGCAGCGTTTAATGCAGTCTACGAAGGGCAAAGGAATACGGCTTACAATGCATACTATAAGTACTCCTGGGTCTCGCCTAACGCAGGTGGCGGAAAGTTTGCGTGGACCTACTTCTCAAGAGTGGCTACGGGTTCCCAGGGACTAGGCAGCACAAACACTGTGTACCTGACCCTGGGCACTGCTGTGACCAAGGTAACCGTGGAGGTGAAAATCAACGGTGTTGTGGGTTCTGCGTCTGACACCTGCTGACCTCATGCACGCGCACTAACGTGTGTTGGCAGCCATTTCGCGAGATGACCGAGAGGGCCGGGTCCATCTCTTCAACTTTAGACCCTTCAACATTCCGGTAGCGCCGTCAGGCCCTCCGCAGTTCGTAGCGGGGGGCCTGACGGTGTACTGCTCAGATCGATTAGAGTCCGCGAACCTCTAACATCGGAAGGGCATTGTGCTCAAGCCCCCCTCTTTCGAACCTTCCGCATGCCGTTCGGAAAGTGATTTATCCGAGGTCGCGTCGGAACCGGTATACGCCTCTGGCGCCATCAAGGGTAGTTCTGAGACCAAGTTGCGAGCTTGGGCCTAGACCGTTTGAGACTTGATCGCAATAGCAGACCCGGCGAAGCTCGAAGGTGGGCCACACCAAGAATTCGCGCTGATCTAGCTGATAGCTCTGACTGCCGACCGTCAAGTCGTCGCTAGCGGCTAGCCGACCAGACCTTGACAAACTCGTCATGGCGCTAGGAAGATGACTTCTCCATCGACGGCAGAGGGTAGGGCTAGCGCACGCTTGACAAGTGCATTCCCTTAAGTCCCCCGCCGCCACTGGTTAGCGAAGGAGCATGCGTGAGTATTCACAGCTCTATTGAATCCTACCGTCAAGGAGTTCCCCTCCGAAGCTGGGGCCCTCAAGGCGCCGCTGATGCAGCGGTTGCTGAGTTGAACCTGAAGGCAGCTTCCGCAATAGAGGCGACACAGTCCCTTCTGAAAGGAGAGGCGCAGTCTAGCGAGAACACCAGCACTTTCGGGGCTGCCAATTTCTATGCGTTTCTTTCCGGGTATGAGCCGATATTCGTACTTGCAGGTCAGCCGCGGATCGTACCTGAAGTAGAAAACTTACTGACCCGCTTCTCAAAACACTTCGCGAGTCTGTCTCACTAGCCATCTATCGACGGCTCGTGCACCTTCTTCAGGGCGGCGGACAAGCGATCGACGCCAAGATACAGCTGTGAAGACGGTCTTGCGGGCCGCGTGAAGGATCGCCAACGGCGGGGCCTCGCGCGACCCCCGCCGCCGCCGCCGGCCGCATGAAGCAACCACCGCCTCGGCGTGGCCGCTCCCGCGGGTGCGGGAGCGGCCACGCCGGTCAGGTAGCGCCGGACGACGGATCGACGGTGGGCTGGTCAACGGCGTCGATGATCTGCTGTTCGATCTGGGCCGGGGGTGTAGCCGCACGAGACCAGGAACCGCAGCCAGCGGGCGTCGCCGGTGCCGGGGTTACGCCAGGACTGGCGGTGCAGCCCGGACTCGATGGCGCCGGCGACGTGGGCCAGCAGCGCCACCGTGAGCCGGGTGTCGGGCAGCTGTTCGCCGCTGGTCAGGGTGGGCGCGGGCTTGTCCTGGGTGGTCCACCACTGGCCGGGGGCGTCGATGCCGAGGTCGGCGGCGGCAGTCCTGGGCTCGGTTGGGTTGCCCGGACAGCCACCGGGACAGCGCCCGGGGGTCGGTGGCCAGTGTTTCGACCGTGAACCGCAGCGCCGCCTTGGGCGCGGTCTTGCGCTGCAGTAGGCCCTTGATCCACTCGCGGCGGGTCTCATTCGCCGCCGCCATCGCCTTGTTGTTCTCGATGGTGGCCCGCCGTTCGGCGGCGGCGGCCTCGCGTTCGGCTTCGCTGGGTTCCTCGGCTGCTGCGCCGGTGGGTAGGGCGGTGGCCGTCCAGCGGTCGCGGTGGCCGTTACCGGCCTGGGTCGGTGCACACCTCCATGGCTTGTGGCCCCTGCCAGCCGCTGGTGTTCACGTAGACCGCCGAGCCGGGGCAGCCGGCGTGGCCGTCGGCGGTCAGCGGCCTGCCGTCGTGGGTGAGGTCGGCCAGCCGGGTAGCGGCGCGGCCGGCGTCCTCGTCCAGGACGGTTCGCCCGGCGGCGGCCAGCTCCGCCAGCAGGGCGGCTGCCTGTTCGGCTTCGGCTCGGGCCTGCTTGGCGCGGGTCAGTGCGTGGGCGAACCGCCCGGGCCCCTCCCCCGCTGCCGCGATGAGGGCAGCGGTGGTGTCGGGGTCGTCGGCGTAGACGGCGACGGCGACGGCGGCGGCCTGGTCCAGGGTCAGCCCGGCACCGGCGACGGCGGCGGCGGTGTCGCCGTCCAGTCGGGCGACCCCGGCGGCCTTGGCGACCCGCTTGCGGCCGAGCCCGGTCGACTTGGCCACCCTGGCCAGGGGCACGCCGAGGTCGAGCATTGCCTGCACCCCGCGGGCCGCTCGCCCCTGCCGGTCCGATTGCTGCTCGTTGTGCTGCTGGTGCTGGTCATCTGGACCCTCCCGGAACTGGAGCCGAAGCCGGTACGGGAGGAGCTGCGGAACAGGTGTCCTGCCACCCATTCCCCCGGCCCGTCCGGCACAGAGCTCTGCTCAGGGGCCGGGAGCGACGGCGGGGGACGACCGGACCAAGACTGCTTCCGCAGCGCAGCGCCCGGAGGGCGGAAGGATCTTGGTCCGGTCGGGAGGAGACGGCGCGGGAGGCCCTACGCTGAGCTGCCGGACGGGTCGGGGGACCAGCAAGGACAGCCCGCCGCAGGCGGACCTTGACGACGGCGCAGCCGGCGCCGCGCGCAGCGTGGCCCGAAGGGTGTTCCTGGCCTGCCTCACCGGCCGCGGCGCGCGGACGTCAGCGGCGCGTCCACCGGTCAGGGAGCCTCGATCGCCCGACACGTCGCGCAGGTCCCTGGCGGACCGGTCACGGGCTCCGCCGTCTCGCCGTGCCCCGGGTGCGGTGTCCAGCGCCATGAGTTGAGCGTGGCCAGGTCAGCGCCGCCCCAGGGAGTCTGTCCGGATGTTGTGGACAGAAGCCGTTGTCCACACGGACCACTTGCGTGCGAGCGCCCCGATGCTCACGGCCTGCATCGGCTGACTGGAGGACAACAGGAGGACAACTGGAGGAACCCCCAGGTCAGCAGCGGACCTCCAGTTGTCCTCCAGTCCCTGAGCGAGAACGGGTCCTCGGCTGTCGTCGGCCTACCGGAGAACGTGCCGAACCCCAGCCGCAGGACCGGGGGCCGTCCACCGGCTGTCCCGGCGCCGATCCCCGGCGTCGGCGGATGAAGGGCCCCTGGCTGGCAGGTGACGTGCCAGAGGCGACCGCGACAGGAGAACAACCGGAGACGTCCGAGAAAGCTGGCTGTGAAGTGTCACCAACGGGCCCGAAATGGCGCCTTCTGTGGTGAAGGCACCGCCCAGCACCGACGATCCTCCGGGAGCCCAGTCATGCCCGACCCCACCGCCGAGCGCGAGCCCGAGCTGCTCACCATCACCGAGGCCGCCGATGTGCTCCGCGCGCCCGTCGCCACCCTCCGGTACTGGCGACACCTCGGCACCGGCCCGAACAGCTTCCGACTCGGCCGGCGCGTCCTCTACCGCCGCGCCGACCTGCGCACCTGGATCGACGCACAGGCAGACCAGCCCCCGCACCGATAGCCCCGCGCCTCCGGAGAGCGGCTGGACGGGCACGGGGCCGCTTCGGATTCCGGGCACACGGCGAGGCCCTGTGTCCACCCCCGCCCGTGGACACCGACGGCCATCCACAGACGCCGAACAGGACCCGCTCCGGCAGCGCCGGAACGGCGACGCTGCCCACACGCACCGAGAGGAGGAGCGATGGGATGGATGGGCCCGGTCGTGGACGGCCAGGAGCACGAGGGTTGGGTGGTGCCGCTGTTCGCCGACGGCGCGCAGGGCGCCGGCACCAGCAGCGCCCGCGGTCTGCTGATAGCCCGCCGACCCGACGACGAGCCGCGCAACGGCGACCGGGTGCGGCTGACCTACCGCGACGGCTCCACCGCCGAGGGCCTCTGGTCCGACGGCACGGTTCTCCGCGGCGATGGGATCGTGCACTCCCACAGCAGCGGTCAGGTCCGTCTCGAGGTGATCGACCAGGCGGAGCAGTGGCGCCCGGACGCCGCGGTCGTCGGCTGGGCCGCCGGCTGCACCTGCGGCTGGCGCGGCACCCCCTGGACCCGCGTCCCACCGGAGCTGGCCGACCCCGCGGCGCGGCGGCTCGCCACCGCCGGCCCGTGGGCCGACCTGGAGGCCGCCGACGAGAACCGGGTGCGGCAGGAATGGCGCCGACACATCGCCGGATGGCAAGCCCTCAAGGAGGTAGAACAGGCCGCCGCCCGGCAGGCCGCCGCCGACCGCGCGCTGGACGAGGCGGTCCGCGCCGCGGTCGCGGCCGGGGCCTCGTGGGCCGACATCGGCCGGGTCACCGGCCTGACGGCCCGGTCGGCCACCCAGCGGTGGTCGGTTCGTGACTGAGCGACCGACCGGCCACCCCGGACCGAGCGGCGGAACCCCGGTAGGGCAGCGCACCGTGCTCGTCGTCGACCTCGACGGCGAGCCGCTGGCGCCGCTGCGCGCCCTGGAGGAGATCCTGCTGTGCCTGGGCACGTGGGAGGACGACGACCGGCGGGATCCGGGTACCGGCACGGAGCCGCTGCGGGTGCCGGCGCCACTGGCCGACCGGGCCGCCCTCGCCGCCGTGCAGCGCCTGCTCACCGCCCTGGCGCCCACCCAGTCCCAGGAATCAGGGTGCGGCCGGCTGCTCGCCCCGGACGGCCGCTACGAGCACGCGCCGATGACCGCACTGACCCTGCCCACCGCCGACATCGACCTCCTCGCCGCCACCGCCGCCGCCCTCGGCCACCCCCTCGGCCACCCCCGGCTGGACGCCGACATCGCCGAGCTGGTCGCCGCCCACGCCGCACAGCTCCCCGGCGGCTACCGCCGGGCCGACCGCACCGAGCTCGTCTCGCTCCTCAGGCGGCTGGCCGGCCTGCTCGACCTCGCCGCCACCGACGACACCCGCCTGCTCACCGCTCGGCTGCGGGTCACCCCGCCCGGGGCCGACTGTGTGCTCAGCGACGCCGAGGAAGCCGCCCACGCCCGCACCGCCGACCGCATGAACCACATCTGGGCGCACGGCTCCGGCATCGACCGCTACCTCTACTGACCCCGCCCCGGCCGCGGCCCGGGACCGCTGCTGTAATCATCCTCGCCCGTCGCTTCACGGACGGCGCCGTCAGCCGCAGGACGTGGATGGCGCGGGCCACTGGCGCAGGAAGTTCGACTGGCAGCACGCCTGAGGCAGCCGAGGGGCCGGCACCGCGGGAAGGTCGTCCCGGAGCGAAAGCCATGCCCATCTCACGGTGCTACCCGACGGGATCATCGGCGAGCGCGCTCGCCGAACCGCCCGCCGTGCGTCTGTCCCGCGACGTCGGCGGTGTTGCACCCATCGCTGAGAGCGGCTCGCGCAGGTACTCGCGCATTCGAAGTCTCTGGCAAGCGCGCACTCCGCCGGGAAGAGAGGGACTGGCCCTCACACCTCGAGTAGCGGGAGCAGTTGTCCGGCTGGCCGTATGTCAGGCTGCCTGAGGCAGCGCCGCCCCTGGGGCAGCGCTGGGTGCGAGCGGTGAGGTCGGCCTCTGCTCCGGCGCCTCGCGGCAGGACCTCTCCCAGCCTTGGGAGATCAAAGCCAGGCGCGCCATCGCCTTGTCGAAGGAAAGCTGGATCTCCAACAGTCCGTCGGCCGCGACGTCGTCAGCGACATCGGTGTTCTTGGTGCCATCCAGAGTGGTCACAGGTCGCTTATCGGCAGCCAGCGCTCAGACTGTGACTGCGTTCGGGACATGTAGGGCGGATGCGCCGGGAATCCGTCGCTCGTGACCGCCGCGCGCACGCCCGGCTCTGCGGCCGTTGCTTAGCCTCGATCCACCTCCGCGGGCGCACGCTCGGCCGTGGTGGCGTCGACATGGTCAGTGGAGCGGTACTCACCCATGCCGCGCATGAGGAAGAACATGACCGCGAGCATCGCCAGGCAGGCAAGCAGCGGAACGCCGAATCCCAGGAGTGGGATCGTTCCGGACGGCAGCAGGAAGACGGCGAGCATGCCGGCGCCGGCGAGCGCGGCCATAAGCCACAGGTGCGAGCGGTGCTTCATGTGTCTCTCCTTCGAAAGCGGTTGGGCCGGCCGGCGGTGACCGCCGTGCCACCGGGTCGGTGCGAGCTGCCCGACCTCGGGGATCCGACGCTAGGGGGCCGTGGGTTAGCGCACGGTTCTTCACGGGTTCACATCCGGAAATGTCTGTCTTGCCGTCCGTTGACCATTGGTGGGCAGCGCCGTTAACCCGCAGTCATCGAGGCTGAGGTGGTCCGCAGAACAAGCTCACTGCCACCTCTGGAGATGCTCGTGACCAGCAGTTCTTCCGTCCGTCCCACGGCTGCCTCGTCGTCCGTGACGTCACGTCGGGTCGCGGCTGCCGCGATCGCCGCCGCCGGCATTTTGCACCTGGTCCTGGTGCCCGAGTACCTGGCAGAGGCGCCGCTGATCGGCGTCCTCTTTCTCGCTTCCGCGCCGTTGACCGGTTGGGCCGCCTGGCGGCTGTGGCGCCGGGAGGACCTGCCCGCTTGGCTGCTGGGTGCGGCCGTCTCCGCCGGGATGATCGGTGGGTTCCTGCTCAGCCGCACGGTCGGCTTCTTCGGCTACAGCTCCGCCGAATGGGCCGAGGGCATTCCGTCGTTGCTCGTCGAGGGCGTCTTCCTGGCCATCGCCGCCCGCCACGTGCCGAAGCTGCTGTCGCGGTCGCGGGCCACGAGCGCTTCCGTCTCGGCGGGTGGGCGCTGACCCGCGGCCGGCGTGTTCGAACCTACGATCCGCGCGTGACCCCGCGCATCCTCGTCGTGGAAGACGACCCGCTGATCGGGGCGAGCCTGCAGCGAGCCTTGGACGCCCATGGCTACTTCGCCGACTGGGTGACCGACGGGGCCGCGGCACTCGCCGCGGCCCGGTCGGCCCGGCCGTCACTGGTGCTGCTGGACCTCGGGCTGCCCGACACCGACGGAGTGGACCTCGCCCGCACCCTGCTCACCCTCGACCCCACGTTGCCGGTGGTGATGCTGACCGCCCGCACCGAGGAGGCCGACATGGTGACCGGGCTGCACGCCGGAGCGGTTGACTACGTCACGAAACCGTTCCGCCTGGCCGAGCTGCTGGCCCGGGTCCAGGCCCACCTGCGCACCGCCGAACGCCGCGAGTCGACCGCCCGCGTGATCACCGTCGGGGATCTGCGGCTCGACATCGGCGCCCGGCGGCTGTGGGTGGGCGGCGAGGAGGTCGAACTGCGAGCCAAGGAGTTCGACCTGCTGACACGGCTGGCCCGTGAACCCGGCCAGGTCGTCACCCGGCAGCAGCTGCTGACCGACGTGTGGGACGAGCACTGGTACGGATCGACCAAGACACTGGACGTGCACGTCGCCGGCCTGCGCCGCCGCCTGGGCGAGCGGCCGGGGGCACCGAGCCGGATCACCGCGCTGCGAGGCGTCGGCTACCGCCTCGAGCTGCCGTGACCCGCCGGATCGTGACCACCGTCCTGGTGGTCTGCACCCTGGCGGTCGCTCTGTTCTTCGTCCCGATGGCGCTGCTGGTGCGCGACCAGTACCGCCACACCGACCTGCTGGAGCTGCAGCGGCTGAACTTCGTCGCCGTCCGCCACGTACCCGACACCGCGGCCGACCGGGCCCGGTGGACCCCCGCGGACACCAACCCCGATCACCGCTACGCGCTCTATGACTCCTCCGGCCGGCGGATCACCGGGAACGGTCCCGTCACCGCGGACGCGGCCATCACCGAAGCGCTGCGGGGGGACGTGGCCGGCGGCGCGACCGACGACGAGATCGTGGCCGCGACACCGCTCGGCTCGGGTGCCCGGCCGACCGGTGCCCTGAGGATCGCCGAACCGCGGGAGGAGAGCACCGCGCGGACGGCGACCGCGATCGCCTGGATGTCCGCGCTGGCCGTGGCGGCCATCCTGTTCGCCGCCGGCGCCGGCTGGTGGCTGGTCCGACGGCTGCTTGGCCCAGTGCAGGCGCTGCGGGCGGCTGCGGACCGGCTCGGGCGGGGCGACTTCACCGTCGAAGTGCCCACGACCGCGCTGCAGGAGATCGATGACGTCGGTCGAGCACTGGCCGCCAGCGGCGCCCGGATCGGCCGGCTCGTCGAACGGGAACGGGCCTTCTCCGCCGACGCCTCCCACGAACTGCGCACGCCCGTGGCCGCGGTCCTCGTCGCGCTGGAGACCGAACTGCTCGCCCCCCGCCCCGACCGGCGCACCGTGCTGGTCGAGAGCATCGCCGCGCTCACCCGACTGGAGACCACCATCGAGGACCTGCTCCGCCTCGCCCGCGACAACCCCGGTGACCGTGAACCGGCCGACATCTGCGCACTCGCCAATGACATCGGTACCGACTGGCTGCCCCGATACGACGCCGCCCGGCGGCCGTTGCAGGTGTCGTGCCAGAACGCGCCGGCCGTGCCCGTCTCGGCGACCGCGGTGCGGCACATCCTCGACGTCCTGCTGGACAACGCGCTGCGCCACGGGGACGGAGCCGTATCCCTCGCCGCCGATGCCACGCCCGGCGGCGTGGCCATCACCGTCACCGACCAAGGGCCGGGCCCGCGTCAGCCCGAGACGCTGTTCACCCGACGCGATCCGCGCGCCGCCGGCACCGGCGTCGGCCTGGCCCTCGCCCGCTCACTCGCCGAGGCCGAGGGCGCACGCCTGCGGCTGCGCGCCGCCGCACCGACCACCTTTGAACTGCTCATCCCCCTCCGCCCGCAGGGCGGGACGACCGAGCCGAGCCCGGACCGACCGGACCAGGCCCGACCAACTTCGGGCCGGACACCAGCAGGACAGGAGAAGAACGCATGAGAGGGCACCAGGAAACGCACACCGGAGGACGCGCGGCATGGCTGCGCGCCGCGGTCCTCGGCGCCGACGACGGCATCGTCTCCACCGCAGCGCTCATGGCCGGGGTATCGGCCGCCGCCGGCTCAGCCGGGGCGGTGCTGACCGCCGGCCTCGCCGGGCTCGCCGCGGGCTCCATGTCCATGGCTGCCGGCGAATACGTCTCCGTCTCCTCCCAGCGCGACGCCGAACGCGCCGACGTGGCCAAGGAGCGGCAGGAACTCGCCGACGACCCCGACGCCGAGCTGGTCGAACTGACCCGCATCTACCAATCCCGCGGCCTGGAGCAGCCACTGGCCGAGCAGGTCGCGCGTGCCCTCACCGAGCAGGACGCGCTCGGCGCCCACCTGCGTGACGAACTCGGACATGCCGAGCAGACCGCAGCCAGGCCTGTTCAGGCGGCCGCCGTGTCCGCGCTCGCCTTCGCCCTCGGCGCGCTCGTTCCGGTCGTGGCCGCCCTCCTCAGCCCGACATCAGCCCGCCTCCCGGTACTGGTCGGAGCCACTCTGCTGGCGCTCGCCGTCCTCGGGAGTGTCGGCGCCCGCCTCGGTGGAGCCAGCCCGGCTCGTGGAGCGGCCAGGGTCCTGGTCGGGGGTGCGGCGGCCCTGCTGGTGACCGCCGCGATCGGGCGACTGGTCAGCATCTCGGGCCTCTGACCTACGTCCGGGGGAGAGTAATGGTGGAGAGCATCGCACCCTGGGATGGGACCAGCGGGCCGGCGAGCCCGGTCACCTCGGCGCCCGTCGGCCCGCGGCTGCTGGTCGTCGAGGACGACCCAGCGATCGCCGGACCTCTCGTCGAGGGTCTGGGCTACGAGGGGTTCCGGGTGCAATGGGCGCGGACCGGCGTCGAGGCGCTGGCCGCCAGCGGCGCGGACCTGGTGCTGCTGGACCTGGGGTTGCCGGACATCGACGGCCGTGAGGTCTGCCGCGAGCTGGCGGCGCGCGGCGGAATCCCGGTCATCATTGTCACCGCGCGCGGCGACGAGTTCGACCGCATCATGCTGCTGGAGATCGGGGCCGACGACTACGTCGTCAAGCCTTTCGGCTTCGGTGAGCTGGTCGCCCGTATCCGCGCGGTACTGCGGCGCGGCTCACCGGATCGCGGGTCCTCCCCCACCCGGCAGCAGCTCGGCGATCTGTCGATCGACCGGCGCAGTCGGCGGGTTCTGCTCGGCAGCGCCGAGGTGGACCTCACCGCCAAGGAGTTCGACCTGCTGGCTCTGCTCGGCGCCGAACCGGGGGCGGTGTGCCGACGGGAGGACATCATCGCCCGCGTGTGGGACGAGCACTGGTGGGGCTCCACCAAGACCCTCGACGTCCATGTCGCCTCGCTCCGCAAGAAGCTCGGTGACCCCCGCTGGATCACCACCCTGCGCGGTGTCGGCTATCGCCTCGACGTGCCACGATGATCCGCCGCCTGCTCATCTCCTACCTGACGGTCACCGTCCTCGCGTTGACCGCGCTGGTGATCCCGCTGGGCCTTGCCTTCACCAACCACGAGCGCGACACCCTGCTCGCCGCGGTGGAGCGCGACGCCACCGCCGTCGCCGCGCTCGTGGAGGACGACCTGGAGGCGGGCACCCGACCGCAGATCGACTCGCTGCTCACCGAGTACGCCGGCGGTGGCGGCCGGATCGTCGTGACCGACACCGGCGGCGTCAGTCGGGCCGACTCGGTGACCGGCCCCGGCCAGGACTTCACCAACCGGCCGGAGGTCACCACCGCCCTGGCCGGGGAACGGGCCCTGGGCATCCGGCGGTCGGAGACCCTCGGCGGTGACCTGGTCTACGTGGCCGTGCCCGTCACCTCCGGCGGTCAGGTGCACGGCGCGGTCCGGGTCACCTATCCGATCCGCGAGCTCGACGTGCTCGTCCAGCGCAACTGGCTGCGACTCACGCTTCTCTCGCTGGGCATCCTGGTCGCCGTCGCGGTCATCGGCACGGTCCTGGCCCGGCAGGTCACCCGGCCCGTCCGTCGACTGGAGGACGCAGCGCGAGACCTCGCCGACGGACGACTCGACGCCCGCGTGCCCGTGGACGTCGGCCCGCCGGAGCTGCGGTCCCTCGGTGAGACGTTCAACCGCACCGCCGGCCGGTTGGAGCGGCTGCTCACCGCGCAGCGGCAGTTCGTCGCCGACGCCTCGCACCAGCTGCGCAGCCCGCTGACGGCCCTGCGGCTGCGCTTGGAGAACCTGGAGCGGCACGTGCCCGCCGAGCAGCAGGACCGGCTGCGGGCCGCGGTCCGCGAGACCGACCGGCTGGGTCGCGTGGTCGAGTCCCTGCTGCTGCTCGCCCGCGCCGACGCCGCCGCGGGAACCCCCGGTCCGGTCGACGTCGACGACGTCCTGCGCGGGCGCCTGGAGGTGTGGAGGACCGTGGCCGCGCAACAGGACGTACGCCTCGTGGACGATGTCACGGTTCATGCGCTGGCGCTGGGCCTGCCCGGCGCCCTGGAGCAGATCCTGGACAACCTGCTGTCCAACGCGATCACCGCCTCACAGGCCGGCGGCACGGTGACTGTGGGTACCTCAGCATCGGAGCCGGGCTGGGTGGAGGTGTCGGTCACCGACGACGGCCCGGGGCTGTCGGAGGAACAGCGGCTGCGGGCCTTCGACCGGTTCTGGCAGGCGCCCGACCGCGCCGGCGGTGGCTCAGGGTTGGGCCTGGCCATCGCCCGGGATCTTGCCGAGGTCTCCGGCGCAACGATCACCCTCCAGCCGGGGCCGGGCGATCGCGGTCTGCGTGCCTCGGTTCGCCTGGCGCAGGCGCCGGCCCGATTCCTTACCTCCAGTTAACCCGCGACCTACCGGCTCCTGACCTGCTGCTTCCTACGGTGACAGGTGTACCGGACCACCCCGGTCCGGGACCACCAAGGAGGCACCTGTGTACCGACGGACGACGATCGCGGCCACCACGATGGCCCTGGCCCTGCTCGGCGGCGGCACCGCACTCGCCACGAACGCCGGGCTGTTCGGCAGCGGCTCTCCCGACGGCGCCGGTACCGTCCCGGCGGTCGCGACGCTGGACAACGCCGGCGTGCCCTCCGAAACGACCCCCGCACCCCCCGGGCCGGCCATGACCGAGGACTCCTCCACCGGCTCCGACCAGCGGGGCGAGGACGAGCGCGCCGAGTACGGCGCCCCCGGCGAGGAGTACGGGGGCGGCGAGGGGGGCGACTCGGGTCAGGGGTACGAGGGCGGCGAGCGGTCCGAGGTCGAGGATGACTGACCGCCCGGCCGCCGCCGGGCGACTGCCCCGGCCGGCCGCGATGGGGGCCCGGGTGCTGGCGTTCGCGGCCAGCCTGGCGGCGACCCTGGCGTTGATGGCCGGCATGGCCATGGCCGCCCAGGACACGCCCGCCGCGGTCGCACCGCAGCTCCCCACGTCGCCCGGCGATGGGGGGAACACCGCGGGTGTGCCCAGCTTCGGCCCGACGACCGCCCCGCCGACCACCACCAGCCGTGCTAGCTGAGCTGCGGTTTCCGGTCATGGGCAGCGTCGCCCACGTGGTGATCGTGGGCGAGGATCCGGCATCGCTGGCGCGCGGGGCACGGTCGCGCCTGGCCGAGCTGGAGTCCCGCTGGAGCCGATTCCGCGCGACCAGCGAGATCAGTTGGCTCAACGCCGCCGCGGGTCGGCCCGTGCTGGTCTCCGCGGACACCGTCGAGCTGCTCACCCGGGCGGTCGAGGGATGGCGTTGGACCGGCGGGCTGTTCGACCCCACCGTGGCTGCGGCCATGGTGGCGCACGGATATGACCGCGACCTCGCCCTGGTCCGCGCCGACCCGGTCACCCGGATTGCCTCCTCGGCGCCGGCACCCGGCTGCGCCGGGATCGAGATTGACCCCGTCGGCGGCATGGTGCGGCTTCCCGCCGGGGTCACCGTCGACCCTGGTGGCATCGGCAAGGGCCTCGCCGCCGATCTGGTCAGCGCCGAACTCATCGCGGCCGGAGCGACCGGCTGCCTGGTCAACGTCGGTGGCGACCTGCGGATCCGGGGCGATGCACCCACTGATGACGGGTGGGTGGTGACCGTGCCCGACCCGCACGACGACGGCCGGGAGCTGCTGCGGATAGCCCTGCAGCACGGAGCCGTGGCCACCACCAGCCGCCTCTCACGGCGCTGGTGGATCGGCGGCCGGCAGGTGGACCACCTCATGGACCCGGCCACCGGTACGCCGGCGTGCCGCGACATCGTGGCGATCACCGTGCTCGCCGCCGAAGGCTGGCGGGCCGAGGTGCTCAGCAAGGCGCTCGCCATCGACGGTGACGCGGCCCGCTCCATGCTCGCCGCCGCCGCCGCGGTCGCCGTCACCGCCACCGGCCAGCGCGTCCTCATCAACTGCCCGAAGGAGATCCTCCGGTGATCGACCCGCAGTTCTGGTGGTACCTGGCCCGGGCGACCGGCTTCGTGGCCTGGGGCCTGCTCACCGTGACCGTCGTGTGGGGGCTGCTGCTGCGCACCCGGCTCGTCGCCCGCTGGGTGCCGTGGGCATGGACCGCCGACGTGCACCGCTTCCTCGGCATCCTCGCCGTGATCTTCACCGGCCTGCACGTGACCGGCCTGCTCCTCGATGACTACGTGCAGCTGAGCCTGACCGACGTCGCCGTTCCCTTCGCCGCCGCCTGGCAACCCGTACCGGTCGCCCTCGGCGTCATCGCCGGCTACCTGATGATCGCCGTAGTAGGCAGTTCACTACTCATGCGCCGGCTGCCCCGACGCTGGTGGCACCGCATCCACCTGACCAGCTACCTGCTGTTCTGGCTGGCCACCATGCACGGCATCACCGCCGGAACCGACTCGGGCAGCGGACTGGCCCGCGCGGCCGTGGCCGGCGCCATCGTCGTCGTCCTGCTACTGACCCTCCTCCGCACCCGCGCGGCAGCTCCCCTCGCGGTCGCCGCCCCACCGGTGGCCAGCGGAGTTCCGCGATTCCACCCACTGACCGTCGCCGAGGTCCGCCGGGAAACCCCCGACGCGGTGTCGGTGGCCTTCTCCGTGCCGGCGGCACTGGCCTCGGCGTACCGTTTCCAGCCCGGCCAGTACCTGCTCGTGCGGACCCGGATCGACGGAGCCCTGGTCAGCCGTTCCTACTCCATCTGCAGCGGGATCACCGACGGGGAGCTGCGGATCGCGGTGCGGCAGGTGCCTGCGGGGCGCATGTCCACCTGGATCACCACCGCGCTGCGGACAGGGGACGTCCTCGACGTGGCACCGCCCGCCGGAACGTTCACCGTCGAGCTCAACAGCCTGCGCGGCCGGCACATTCTCGGCGTCGCCGCGGGCAGCGGCATCACCCCCGTCCTGTCGATCATCAGCAGCGTTCTCGCCACCGAACCGGCGAGCCGGTGCACACTGATCTACGGCAACCGCACCCCTTCGACCACCCTGTTCGCCGCCCGCCTCACGGCCCTGGAGGATCGCCACCCCGGGCGGCTGCGGGTCATCCACGTACGCAGCCGCGAGGCCGGCTCAAGCCAAGATCTGCGCGGCCACATCGACGCCAGCACGCTGCAGACCGTGCACGCCGACGCCGCCCTCTCCGGCGTCGAATCGGCCTACGTGTGCGGACCGGCACCCATGACCGCCCAGGTGCAGCGCATCCTGGTCGAGAACTTCACGGTCAACGCCGCCGGGGTCCATACCGAGGTGTTCACTCCCACGCCTGCCGCGCCGAGATCCACTGCGCAGACTGGGCCAAGGACCGTCGTGCTGCGCAGCGGTGGGCGCGACCACACCGTGGCGGTGGCGCCAGGCGAGACCGTTCTCGACGCCGGTCTGCGGGCTGGGCTGGACCTCCCCTACTCCTGCCGGGCGGGCATCTGCGGCACCTGCACCGCCCGAACGTCGGCAACGGCCTCCGCGTCGACCAGCCTGCCCCCGGCCGGGGACAGGCTCGTACTGACCTGCCAGATGCCGGCGCCGACGGGCAGCCAGGTCATCGACTTCGACACCGCCGCGCAACCGGCCACGCAGGCTGCCGCGGTACCGGCATGACTTCAGGCCCCGAAGAGCCGGCGGCCCAGTGCCGCGGACCCCGCCGCCACGAACACCCGTTCCGAGGCGCTCTGGACGTTACGGAGAATCAGCATGGAATCGCATCACATGCCGCTGACCGACGACGACCGGGCGCTGCTCGAGGCCCTGCAGTCCGCGGGCGGACCGGCGGGCATCTTCGATGTCGTCATCACGCTGAACCGTGGATCGGAGGGTGCCCCACGCGGCCAAGAATGGACGGCGAGGCAGCTCGAACTCATCGATACCTTCGTGGACTTGTACCGACGCGGGTTGGTCGACGAGGTGGCGCCGGCCGACTGGCACACCGGCGATGTCTACGCCCTCACCCCGCACGGGCACGCTGCCCTGGCGAGGTAACCGGGTACCGCGCCGCTCAGCTTGCGGGTCAGGAGGCCAGCAGCGGTCTGAAGGTGCCGCCGTTGACCCATCGGCTGTCCAGCGTTCGACGACGGCGGTGAACCGTCCTGGGTCTGACGGAGCCCGGGCTCAGCCCCGATCCACCGGCGGACCGGGGCGTGCCCGGTGATCCCCGGCGAGGTGGTCGCGGTGGTGCTTGGGCGTGAGGAAGTCGCCGGTCTGCCCGACTTTTCCACTGATGCCCCTCCGTCGTCGTGGCGGTGTGCCGACCATCAGGTCGCGGGGCTCGCACAGGGAGCACGACCCGGTAGAGCACGGACCACACGGGCTCCCAGGGCCGGTTGGCGGGCCGGTGCAGGGGCAGCCGCCCCGACGAAGGTCGTGATCCCGGGCCGGAACGTTGATGAGCACGCGTCGGACGGTTGCGGGGGTCGCTTTCGCCAGCGCCGCGGCCTGTCCCCCGCACATGGGCTGCATCAGGCACGCGCACAGGATCCCAATCGGGCACCCGGACCAGTGCGACCGATCCGTCGGACGACGTCGCCGATCGGGTCCGCCCAGCGTGCGGGCTCAGAGTGTGCAGGAGAACGGACCTTGGGATCTGTGCTGCACGTCACATAACGTCTCGCGTTTGACCCGTCACAATGAGGGGCATGCCGGGTCATTGGCCACCCGTGCGCGAGACGGGGGCTGGCTGTGACGCACGGGCGTGGGGACCACGACAGGTGGACGCCGGGCGGGCCGATGTCGGCGGAGGCCGAGCTGGCGTTGGACGCCGAGGATGGCGATGCACAGCGGACGCTGCTGGAGCTGGCCGTCACCGCCGCCGGCATCGGCACCTTCGACTGGGATCTGATTACCGGCACGCTGGGCTGGGACGAGCGCCTGGTGGAGATCTTCGGCTATGACCCGGACAGCTTCGACCAGACCATCGAGGGTTTCAACGTCCGCCTTCATCCCGAAGACCTGACTGCGGTCACCCAGCTGCTGCAGGAGGCGATCGACGGCTGCGGGGACTACGAGGCCGAGTACCGCATCGTTCTGCCCGACCGGGGAATGCGCTGGATCCAGGCCCGCGGCCGGGTGTTGTGCGACGAGGCCGGCGATGCGGTGCGGCTGCTGGGCGCGGCCTGGGACATCACCGCCCGCCGCAGCGCGCAGGAAGACGCGGACGCCGCTGCACGCCGCGCCGAACTGCTCACCCGGGTCGCGACCGAGCTGACCGAGCAGCTGGACGCCGAACAGGCGGTGGCGCACTTGGCCCGGCTGGTGGTGCCGACCCTGGCCGACTGGTGCATCGTCACCCTGGTCGAGGACCACGCCCGGGCGGGCTCGCTGCGCGGGCTGCGCGACGTCGCCAGCTGGCACGCCGATGAGGCGATGCGGCCACTCCTCCAGCGGTACACCGCCGGCCGTCTGGCGGCAATGATGCCCGATGCCTATCTGCATCGCGCCCTGACCGCCACGGGGCCGGTGCTCATTCCGGGCGACGCCGCACAGTCGGTGCGGGCGCTGATGCACCCCGGTGAGGCCGCGGATCTCCTGGCGCAGCTGGCTCCCCGACACGGGGTGCTGCTGCCGCTGCGGGCGCGGGGACGCACAGTGGGGCTGCTGTCGATGTACAGCGGGCCCCATGGCCGGCCCTTCAGTGCCGAGGACCTGGCCACTGCACAGGAGATCGCCGCCCGCGCCGGACTGACCCTGGACAACGGCCGGCTCTTCGGTCAGCAGCGCGACCTCGCCGAGACCCTCCAGCGTTCCCTGCTGACCGCACCGCCGGAGCCCGACCACCTGCAGGTCGTGGTGCGCTACACCCCGGCGGCACGCGCAACGCAGATCGGCGGCGACTGGTACGACGCGTTCCTGCAGCCCGGCGGGGCCACCGTGCTGGTCATCGGTGACGTCGCCGGGCACGACATCGCCGCGGCCGCCCAGATGGGCCAGGTCCGCACCATCGTGCGCACTCTGGGGGCGCAGACCAACCGACGCCCCGCCGCCCTGCTCCGCCAGGCCGACCAGGTGATCCAGACCCTGCAGGTCGACACCCTCGCCACCGCGCTGGTCGCCCGGCTGGAGCAGACCCCCGCCGAACTCCGCCGCGGGGTCACCCGGCTGCGCTGGTCCAACGCCGGACACCCCCCGCCGATGGTGTTGCATCCCGACGGTCGCGTCGCCGTGCTCACCGGCCAGGGCCACGACCTGCTGCTCGGCGTCCAACCAGACACCCCACGGCGCGAAGCCCAGATCACCCTCGAGCGGGAGGTGATCGTGCTCCTCTACACCGACGGCCTGATCGAACGCCGCGACCAATCCCTCGACGAGGGCCTGCAGAGACTTCAGCACACACTCACCGAACTCGCCGGCCGCGAACTCGACGATCTGTGTGATGACCTATTGGCCAGCATGCTGCCCGACCGGCCCCAGGACGACGTCGCCCTCGTCGCCGTCCGCCTCCACCCCCAGGACTCCCCCCGCCCAGCCGAGGCCGGACCCACCCGCATCCCACCCAACGTTCCTGCCCACCCGGCAAGCTGAACGCCGCGGCGGGCACCCGACCCCGCTGAATCCGTCACACCTTCAGGCGCCAGACTCCACGGGGCCGTGGACCAGGACCGGGAGCCGTTCCGGACTTGCCAACCCAGCAGTCCGTTCGATCAGTTCCTGTGGACGAACGGGCCCTGCGCACAGGCCCCGGCGGTCGGAAGCTGCTCGTATTGCCTCAACCATGCTACTCCGTCAGGAACCGCTCCGGACCTGGCGACGGGAAGCCGACCGCGCCCTTGGCACAGAGGGTCACCCGCCCGGATCGGACTGCCTCTCCCCCAACGGGAGCCTCCCGTCCGACCTGTCGAGCGCGGCAACGCCACGGCTCGCCCAGTCCGCACCGAGTCCGCAGAAAGTCCGCAAGACGTCCGTCTCGGCTCGTCGACGACCAACCACGCCAGTCGCCGTTCCTGCAGGTCAGGAGCTGGTCAGCGGCTTTCCGCGCAGGTCAGGCCGTCAGTCCAAATCATGTCGGGGATCACCACGTGCAGCCGGGAGCCGTCGGGCATCGTCGCGTCGACGAACGGCGTGCTCATGTCGATCCGCCGTCCCGACGTCCGGAGCATCCGCTCGACCAGGTCGGCCAGCTCCCCCGGCGCGAGGATCGTCGTCGTCAGCTCACTGCGGCCGCGCTTGGCGACGAACACCCGGCCCGGCTCGTTGACCCAGATCTCCTCGATCTCCGGGTCGTCGAGGTAACGCTGCAGCGGCCCGAAGCCAGCCACCCGGTCCAGCACGTCGCGGACGACGGACTCCGGGTCACCGATCGGCGGCAGCGCCGAGTTCAGCGACCGCTCGGAGTACTCGGCGACGACGTCGCGCACCAGTACCCGCACGGGCGCGGGGTCGGTGAACGGGTCGAGCCCGCGGCGGCGGATGAGCTCACGCACCTCGCCGTCCACGACATCCAGAGCGGTCGGCACGGCACCCCCGTCAAGCCCGGTCGATCAGTCGACAAACAGGCCCGGACTGTAAGGGAACGGATCAGTCCGAAGGGCGCCGATCAGGGGTTCTGTGGACAACGCAACCCTCCGTGACCGCCCTGTCCACCCGACCGGGTGACCACGACCGTCACCTCAGGCCGTCACGTCGACCGCCTCGCCGAGGGGCAGCCAGCGGAGGGTGCGCCGCAACTCCGCCGGCGCACCGGCGAACTCCCGTTCGATCGCCTCCCGCCCCTGCCGGAAGTGGGTCCAGCCCTCGTAGTGCACAGGGATGACCGTCCGCGGGCCGATCAGGCCGCACAGCTCCACGGCCTCGCTCGCCGTCATCGAGTAGCGCAGGGGGCCGGTCACCGAGAACCGGACGCTGCCCAGGTGGATCAGGGCGGTGTCGACCCGGATGCGGTCGGCCACCCCCCGGACTCCGTCGAAGAGCACGGTGTCCCCCGAGATCCAGAGGGCACCGTCCTGCCCGTGCCAGCGCAGGGCGAAGCCGATGACGTCGCCGGCGATGGGCCGGCTCAGCGGCGGACCGTGGCGGGCGGGGGTGGCGGTGACCTCGATCGTCGTCCGTCCCGGTGCCGACAGCTCCGTCGTCCCCCAGGGCCGCAGCCCCCGGGCGCCGCCGCCCAGTCGCGCCGCACCGGAGACCGTGGTGACGACGGTCCCGACCGACGGCAGCAGCGCACGGCCGGCGTCGTCGAGGTTGTCGCCGTGCTGGTCGTGGCTGAGGAGCACGGCGTCGATCGGTCCCAGGTCGGGGACGGTCACCGCCGGGCCGGTCATCTTGTGCGAGCCCGAGCCCCAGCCGAAGGAGTAGTGGCGCCCCGGGGGGTCGAATGTGGGATCGGTCAGCAGCCGCCACCCACCGACCTCGATGAGGACCGTGGGCCCGCCGATGTGGGTCAGCCGCATGCCGTCGGGCTCACTGGGCGCCGCCGACCTCGGCCTTCGCTCCGGTCGCGTGGCTCAGTGCCCAGGACAGGGCGTAGTCGGCGATCTCCTCCCATCCGGGCGCGGACGGCAGCAGGTGCGGGTAGCCCTCGTACACCTTCACCTCGGTCACCGTGGCCGACTTGTAGTGCTTGGCGTTGGAGCGCTGGACGCTCGGCGGCATCAGGTGGTCCTCGCTCCCGGAGATGAACAGCAGCGGAGCGCGGTGGTCGTTGTGGTAGTCGACCGCGGTCTCCTGCGGCCCGGGCTTCACGTTGGCCAGGATGTTGTCCCAGAAGATGCCGCCGGCGGCGGGGATCGCGTAGCGCTCGTAGAGGGCGCGCGACTCCTCCTCGCTGAACGTGTTGGTGAAGGCGTAGTGCCACTGCTCGGCGGTGAACCCGACGGCCTTGTGCCGGTTGGCGGGGTTGCGCAGCACCGCCCAGGTCGACCGGACCTGGGACAGCGGCACGACCGGCACCCCCTCGGTGGGCGCGGAGTTGATGGCCACCCCGACCGCGCCGAAGCCCCGGTCGAGCAGGAGCTGGACGAAGACGCCGCCCGCCGAGTGGCCGATCAGGATCGGGGGCCGGTCGAGCTTCGCGATCACCGATTCCAGGTGCTCGAGGATGGCCGGCACGGTGAGCGCCGCGATGGGTGATGGGTCGGCGTTGAGCGCCTCCACCTCGACCTCGAAGCCCGGGTAGCCGGGCGCGAGGACGCGGAAGCCCTTGGCCTCGTAGTGCTCGATCCATGTCTCCCAGCTGCGCGGGGTCACCCAGAAGCCGTGAATCAGGACGATCGTGTCGGGCTGCGTGCTCATCGGCCGGTCCTTCCGCTGCGGTCGTCGTGGCGTCCACCGTTGCGGTTCCCCGGGTTGCGCGATCGGCCCTGACTGCACGACTCCGGTCCCTGGCCGCACGCCGATGCATTCCGGGAGCCGATCCGCTCTGCGAGAGTGACCGAGAACGGGGAGCGCACCGCCCGGCCGCAGACGGCGGCCCGGCCCGGCTCGGCGGGGAGTCCGATGCTCCTGCTCGACACCGCCGCGGTCCCGTCCGCGGATCACGTGGACGCGTTCCGCGCCGCGATGGGCCAGGCGTCCGTGCCCTGCCGGATCGACCACCTGGAGCCCGACGGCATCCGCGCCCGCATGCACCTGTGGGCCTTCGGGCGCTCCGACCTCTTCACCGCCGACGTCTCCGGATTCCGGCTGACCCGCACACCCCGGCACGTGCGGATGGAGGCCCCGCCCGTCGTGGCCCTCGCCGTCCAGGCGCACGGTCAGGGGCGGTTCACCCAGTTCGGCCGCGACCAGCTCGTCGGGCGCAGCGACCTGATGCTCAGTGACCTCACCGCCCCGTACTCCTTCTCCTGGACCGGCGGCGGCGGTTCGCGCGCCTTCCAGACCACCTACGACCAGCTCGGGCTTCCGGTCGACATCGTGCGCAAGGCGAGCGGGCGGCTGGCCGCCAGCCCGCTTCACGACCTCGTGCAGGGTCACCTGCAACGGCTGTCCCGGACAGCCGGACGGCTCGCCACCGACCCGGGGGCGGCCGCCCTCGGGACGGCGACGACGGAGCTCGTGCGCGCGTTGCTGGCCTCCGCCGCCCAGGACGAGCGGTTCAGCCGCCCTGTCCTGGCCGACACCCTCCTGACCCGGGTCATGGTGCACGTGCGCGAACACCTCTCCGACCCGTCGCTGGGCCCGCAGAGCATCGCCCGCGCGCACAACGTCTCGGTGCGGCAGCTGTACAAGGTGTGCGCCGCCGCAGACCTGAGCCTGGAGCAATGGATCATCGATCAGCGGCTGGAGGTGGCCCGCGCCGCGCTGATCTCATCGGCAGGCCTGCGCCGGTCGATCGCGGCGACGGCGCGCGCCGCCGGTTTCCGGGACGCCAGTCACTTCTCCCGCCGGTTCCGGACGGCCTTCGGGAGGACCCCGCGGGACTGGCAGCAGGACCGCCGCGACTGATCGGTGCGTGCGGGCGCTCAGCAGCCGGCGACGTCGTAGCCCCGCAACGCCGGCCACGCCGAGGGCGGCGTGGTCGGCCAGTCCCAGATCGAGACCCCGATGGCCTGTCGCTCGGTCGCGGCCCGCGCCATCGCCGCGTAGTCCTCGGCGGTCTCCTGGACGTCGTAGCCGCCGATGACCGAGACGGCCGCGCACGGGTCGCCGAGGTGCCGGCGCACCCGTGCGACGTTCTCGCTCACGTACCAGTGCGGGTCGGTGAACCCCTCCTCCGACCGGTTCGACCAATAGGCCATGGGCAGCCAGACGTCGTACAGGTCCGCCAGGTCCCGCCACGGGAACTCCGGCCAGTACGCGGTGTTCAACACGTCGGTGACCACCGGCGGCAGCACGATCGCGCCGAGTTCGACGTCCGGGAGCGCGGCCCGTAGCTGCTCCGACAGTTCGACCAACGCCGCGTTCCGGGGTGCGAGCTCGACCGCATCGGTGAACTCGATGTCGACCGCGATCGCGTCGAACCCCTGCCCGTCGACGCGGAAGGCCGCGATCGCCTGCAGCCGTCGCAGGTCGGCGGCGATGTCGCCGAAGCGCGGCAGGTACCAGGCGACCACCTGCAGGTCGTGCGCATGCGCCCGCACGAGGAACTCGCCGAGCAGATCGGTGGTCAGCAGACCCGGGTACCGGGCGTCGTCCGCGGCCGGCTGCAGGTAGATCGTGCGGATGCCCGCGGCTGCCATCGCATCGACGTCCTCCGGCGTCACCGCCGGTGCGGCACCGCCGAACTCACGGGTGATCCGGTACCGCGAGAGCCACGTCCCGACGCCGGCGTACGGCGAGGTCCGGGCGACCGGCTGCTCCGCCGTCGACGGTTCCGACGGGGCAGCCGTCGAGCGGGCGGCGGGGAGCTCCCGCGCCGAGTCGCCGGCCGGGTGCTGCTCCTGCACGACCACGCTGAGGACGACGACCAGCAGGAGGCCGAGCAGCAGGCCACTTCCGCGATGGTTGGGCCGCTGTCGGTGCGCGCCCCTGACCCGGCCCACCGCCGCATCGTCCCACTGCTGCCCTTGCGCTCCCAGCCGGAGACGACTCCCTCGGGCGGCCGCTCGGGCGTAGCGTCTCGACATCGGTTCGCCCCCCGACGAGGGAGGTCGCCATGGGCGACAAGTCCCCGCACGACGCCCACCACTCCACGAAGTCGGCCAAGTCGATCAAGGAGAGGCGGGCCGAGCGCAAGGCCAAGGAGCAGATGACGCCGTCGCAGATGGCGCGACTGACCACGGAGAAGAAGCACGGCAGCTGACCCGGCGGCTGCGCTTGTCGGCCACTCGCGGCTGCCGTTACGGTCCGCGGCGTGACCGACCCCCAGGACGGCTGGCACCAGCCCCTCCGCCATCTGCGCGCCGCCGACCTCACCGCCGACACCGGCCAGACGCCCGGCATGCGGCGGCTCGAAGCGGTCTCCGCCCGCACGGTCGGGTCGCAGCGCGTCTGGATGGGTCAGACGCAGGTCGGCCCACGGACGGCGTCCGGTGACCACCACCACGGCGACTCCGAGACGGCGATCTACGTCGTCTCCGGTCACCCCGTGTTCGTCTTCGCCGAGGACGGCGAGGAGGTGCGGCTGGAGACCGCGCCGGGGGACTACGTGTTCGTTCCGCCGTTCACCCCGCACCGCGAGGAGAACCCCACCGACGAGGACGCCGTCGTCGTCCTGGCCCGCAGCAGCCAGGAGGCCATCGTCGTCAACCTGCCCGGGCTGGTGAGCCCCGTCGAACCGGCCGGCTGACCCGCGTCACGCCGAGGCGAACTCCGCGATCTGCTCGGCGAACTCCGGGTGCCGGCGCTGCAACAGCGAGGCGTCCCCGCGCTCGAACTCGCCGTCGGCGACCCCGGGCCACGACGTGGTGCCCAGCAGCGCGCACGCCCCGCCGTCCTCCAGCCGGGCGACGTGGAACGTCCCGGCGGGGATGAACAGCTGCGGACGCATGCCGTTGTCGAGCTCGCACCCGACGACGACCGTCCTGGCCGGACCGTCGTCGGGCAGCAGCAGCACCTCCAGAGCGTCGCCCGCGTAGTGGTGATAGATCTGGTCGGACCGGATGCGGTGCAGCTCGACCCCGGCGTCGGGGGTGATCAGGAAGTACAGCGCCTGGCCGATGGTCCGCGGAGCGGCCGAGTCGGGTGCCACCTGCAGTGGGCTGAGGTAGGTCGAGGCCATGTAGCCGCAGGTGCCGCGCGCGAGGTGGAGTTCCTCGATGAGCTGCTCGGGTGTCATCCGGTTCCCCCGGTCGCCGATGGATCCCCGTCCGGCACAGAGTCTGACCAAGACTGTCCGGTCCGAGAAGGTCGAGCGGCATCCCGCGTCATCGTCGGTCAGGACACACGCGCTCTCACACGTCGCCCGCGCAGGGTTCTCCTCGCCGGCCGGAAGTGTCCGGCCCGCGACCGAGGAGGTTGACATGCCGTTCGTGTCGGTGAAGGTGATCGAAGGAGTGTTCGACGAGGCGCGCAAGCGGGAGATCGTCGAGCAGGTGACCGAGGCGATGGTCCGCGTGGAGGGGGAGGCGATGCGTCCCGTGACGTGGGTAGTCGTCGAGGAGGTCCGCAGTGGCGACTGGGGCATGGGCGGCCGCACCCTGACCACGCAGGACGTGCTGGCCCTCGCGGGCTCGGCGCCGGTGGGGTGAACGCGTCGGGGCCGACCTGCGTGCGGCTGTTGGGCCGGCCGCGGCTCGAACGCGCCGGTCAGCCCCTGCCGCCACCGCAGGGGCGCAAGGCATGGGCGCTCCTGGCCCTCCTGGTCCTGTCCCCGGGCGCGCCGAGCCGTCGCCAGGTCGCCGAGCTGCTGTTCGCGGAGGCGCAGGATCCGCTCGCCGCGCTGCGCTGGAGCACGGCGGCTCTGCGCCGTGCCCTGATCGGCGCAGGGTCCGTCGGCGGTGATCCGTTGATGCTCACCTGGGAGGACGGCGTCGAGGTCGACGCCGTCCTCCTTGGCAACGGCACCTGGTGGCCGGGGTTCGACGGCGAGCTCCTCGAGGGGGTCACCCCGGCCGACTGCCCCGGGTTCGAGACGTGGCTGCTCGTCGAGCGTCGGCGACTGTCCGCGGCCGCCGACGCGCAGCTCCGCCAGAGCGCGGTCGCGGCGCTCGCCGACGGCCGGGCCGGTGAGGCCGCAACCCTGGCCGGCAGGCTCGCCGTCCGGGCGCCCTACGAGGAAGAGGCGCAGGCGCTCCTGGCCCGTAGCCTCGTGGCGGCGGGGGACGTCGCCTCCGCGCGCGCACACGTCGCAGCGACCACCGCGCGCTTCCGGCGGGAACTCGGCCGTGCGCCGTCGCCGTCCCTGCTCGCCGCCTCCGAGCTGCCCTCAGGCCATGCACTCCCCCGGCCCGCCCCTGGAGCCGCCGGCGTGCGCGCACTGCTCGAGGCCGGCCGCGCGGCGACCGGCGCGGGCGCCATCGAGGCCGGTCTGGACTGCCTGCGCCGCGCCGGGGAGGACGCCGAGCGGCTGGGCGACAGCGCCCTCCGCGCTGCTGCGTCCCTCGCGCTCGGATCTGCCCTCGTCCACGCGCTCCGGGGCCGGGACGAGGAGGGCTCGGTCGCTCTGCACGCGGCGGTACGGGAGGCCGAGCGGTGCGGGGACGGCGCCATCGCCGCGACCGCCTGCCGCGAGCTCGGCTTCGTCGACGTGCAGGCCGGCCGCCGCGAGACCGCCGCCCACTGGCTCGGCCGCGCCACCGCTCTGGCCGAGGGCGACGACCGTGAGCTGGCGGCGGTGCTCGGCGTCCGCGGCATGGACCTGTCCGACCAGGGCCGCACCGCCGAGGCGCTGCGGGTCCTCGCCGAGTCGGTGGAACTGGCACGCCGTACCGGTCAGCTCCGGCAGGCGGCCTGGTCGCTGTCCATCGCCGGACGCGCGCACCTGCTGCGCGACGAGGACGACGACGCGGAGGTGCTGCTGGACGAGAGCCTCGCGCTGGTCCACGAGGAACGCTGGATGGCGTTCATGCCCTGGCCCCAGACGCTGCGGGCCGAGCTGGACCTCGCGCGTGGCCGGATGGACGCGGCGGCCAGCGGCCTGGAGTCCTCCTTCCAGCTCGCCTGCCAGGTCGGCGACCCCTGTTGGGAGGGCATGGCGGCCCGCGGCCTCGGCGTTCTGGCCGCGAAGGCAGGTGACCGCAGACGGGCCGCGAGCTGGCTCGACGACGCCACCCGCCGGTGCACTCGCTGGCCGGACCGCTATGTCTGGGTGCAAGCACATGTCCTGGACGCTGTCTGCGCGACAGGTCTGCCGGGAGCGCGCACCGCGGTCGCCGAGCTCCTGGACCTCGCCGGCCGGACCGGCCTGCGCGGCTTCCTCGACCGCGCCCACCAGCACGCCGCCCGACTCGGGGTCCCGGGTGCGGCCCAGGCGGGGCGCTACCGGGCCGGCATGCGACTTCCCTGAGAAACGAGGCGCCGGGTCTTCGGCCTTACGCGACTGGCCCTGCCGCGGGGACACGCCGCAACCGGCTCGCCCGGGCGTAGCGTCCGGCCCACGGAGCCGTCCGGGTTCCCGAAGAGGGAGCACACCATGGGTGACAAGTCCCCGAACAAGTCGACGAGCAAAAAGCCCGCGGGCAAGTCGATCAAGGAGAAGCGGCTCGACAAGAAGGCGAAGAACGACCACACGTCACAGATGGAGACCGTGGTCCACGCCAAGAAGCACTGACCACTGATGCGCGGTTCCGGCGCCACCGGAACCGCGCATCGTCACTACCCGGCCAGCACCGCGTCGATCAGGTGCGGCCCGGGCTCGGCCAGTGCGCGCCGCAGCTGATCGGCCAGTTCCTCCGCCGTCGTCGCCCGGGTCGCCGGCACGCCCATGCCGTTGGCGAGCGCGACGAAGTCCAGGCCCGGCCCACCGAGGTCGAGCAGCTGCCCCGCGCGCTTGCCGTCGCTCGCCGCCCCGACCCGCGACAGCTCGTGCTGGAGGATCGCGTACGAGCCGTTGTCGCAGATGATCGTCGTGATGTCCGCCTGCTCCCGCGCGTAGGACCACAGCGCCGAGATCGTGTACATCGCACTGCCGTCGGCCTGGATCCCGATGACGGGCCGGCCGGGGCAGGCGATCGCTGCCCCCAGCGCCATCGGCAGCCCGTCGCCGATCGCGCCGCCGGTGAGGCACAGCCAGTCGTGCCTGGGAGCGCCCGACGTCAGCTCGGTCAGCCCCACCCCCGAGGTGAGCGCCTCGTCCACCAGGATCGCGTCCTCCGGCAGCAGCGCGCCGACGACCGCCGCCATCGCCCGTGGGGTCAGCTCCCCCGTCGGCAGCTCCGGCCGGGATGCCTCGAGCACGTCCGGGGTGGCATCCGGAGCGGCGGCCTGCGCCAGCGCCCGGAGCGCGGCGACGCCGTCCTCCCCCGGAGCGCTGAGCACGTGCACCGCGCAGTCCTCGGGCACCGGGTGCCCGGGCACGTCCGGATAGCCGAAGAAGTGCACCGGCGACGTCGCGCCCGCGAGCACGAGATGCTTCGTGCCGGCGAGCGAGGCGATCGCCATCTCCGGCGGGTAGGGCAGCCGCGGGACGTCGGGGAGGCCGGCGCCGCGCGTCGTCCGGGCGGGGAAGGTCTCCGACATCAGCCGAGCACCGGTGCCCGCGGCCACCTGGGCGGCGGCGAGCTGACCGTCGGCGTCCATCACGTCGCCGCCGAGGAACAGCACGGTCGGTTCCCCGAGGGCGAGCACCGCGGCGACCTCCTCGACCACGGACGGCGCCACGCGCGGGGCGGGCCGCACCGGCAGCGGGCCGGCGACCTCCGCCCCGTCCTCCCACGAGACGTCGGCCGGGAGGATCAGCGTCGAGATGGAGCCGGGCGCCGAGGAGGCCGCGGCGACGGCCTCGACCGCGTCCCCGGCGACGTCCTCGGGCGCCAGCGAGCGCCGCACCCAGCCGGAGAAGGTGCCCGCGACGGAGTCGATGTCGGACTCCAGCGGCGCGTCCAGCCGCTTGTGCGAGCGGGCGTGGTCGCCGACGACGTTGACCATCGGCGTGCGGCCGCGGCGGGCGTTGTGCAGGTTGGCCAGCCCGTTGCCCATGCCCGGGCCGAGGTGCAGCAGCGTCGCAGCGGGGCGGCCGGCCATCCGCGCGTAGCCGTCGGCCGCGCCGGTCGCCACGCCCTCGAAGAGGGTCAGCACCGCGCGCATGTCGGGGACGTCGTCGAGGGCGGCGACGAAGTGCATCTCGGAGGTGCCGGGGTTGGCGAAGCAGACGTCGACGCCGGCGTCGACGAGGGTCCGGATCAGTGCCTGTGCGCCGTTCAACGCCGTCAGCTCGCCTGCTGGACGTCGAAGTGCACGAACGTCACGCCACCGGTGGCGAAGTTGCGGATGTCCTTGCCGGCCGCCCGGCCTTCCGGTGAGGCCATCGACGTGCCCATCGCCTCCTCGGAGTCGAAGTCCAGCTCCGCCACGAGGTAGGGGCCGGGCTGGGCGGGATCCAGGGACTGGGCGTGCCCGAAGGTGAGCCGCACGAGGCCCGGCTGCTGCAGCGCCAGCGGGGTGTGGGTCTCCCGGTAGTAGGCGTCGAAGGCCGACGGATCCGTGGGCTGTCCGTAGCTGACGACGAGCCTGTGCACCATTTCGCTACCTCCGACACGCACGGGCTCCACTGCCCACGACCGTTCCCTGCACCCAACCAGTTGTCCGCCACCGGCCGCGACTTCAGAAGGTCAGCACCAGCCGCCCGCGGACCCCGCCGCCCTCGAGCAGCCGGTGGGCCTCGGCGGCCTCCGACGCCGGGAAGGTCTGCGCCACCCGCAGGGTCAGAACGCCGTCCTCGGCCTGTTGCCGCAGCCGGTCCAGCGCGGCGCGGTCCTGCGCTGCCCGGCGCACCCGCGTGGAGAACACCCGGAGGTCGCGGGAGCCGTCGCCGCGGTACCCCCGGACGGTGGCCACCGCGCCGCCGTCCCTCACCGCGGGCAGCACGAGCGCGTCCTGCACGGAGCCGTCGGCCAGCCCGTCGACGCCCTGGGCGAAGTGCTTGCGGATCCGGTCGGCGACGTCGTCTCCCCGACGGACGACGACGTCGGCGCCGAGGTCGCGCACCAGCGCCTCGTCGGACTCCGATGCATCGGCGACAACGGTCAGCCCGTCGGCCTTCGCCAGCTGGACGACGTAGCCGCCGAACGCGCCGGCGGCGCCGGTGACCGCCAGCACCTGTCCCGGCTGGAGCGCCAGGTGGTCGAGGGCGAGGCGGGCGGTGAGACCGTTCATCGGCAGGGTCGACGCAGCGACGGCGTCGGTGCCCGCGGGCGCAAGGACCACCGAGTCGCCCGGCAGGACGAGGTCCTCCCGGTAGCCGCCGTGGGCACCCGACGGGATGACGATGCCCATCACGGAGTCCCCCGGCGCGACGTGGTCGACGCCCTCGCCCACCTCGACGACGGTGCCTGCGACGTCCATGCCCGGCACCCACGGCGGCTGTTTGACCGGATCGTGCTCGGCGTAGGCGCCGGACCGGGCGTTGGTGTCGGTCGGGTTCACCGTCGCCGCGGCCACCCGCAGCCGGACCTCGCCGGCACCCAACGGCTCGTCCGGGACGTCGACGAGGTGCAGGACCTCGGGCCCACCGAACTCGGTCACTCCGGCTGCGCGCACGTCCCTTGGTAGCACGGCCCCTGCTTACACGTCGTCGCCCGGCCCGGTACTCACAGGCGACACCCAGCCCCTTCCGGGCGGCAGCCCAGCAACGCACCCGATGTTGATCTCCATGTCCGCCCTCCTGTCCGGCGCGCCCGGCCGTGCCGACGCAGCAGGCCCGCGGCTCCCCGTCCTCGACGTCGTCGTCCCCGTGCACAACGAGGAGACCGACCTCGAGCCGTGCCTCCGCCGCCTGCACGCCCACCTCACCGAGCTGCCCTATCCGTTCCGCATCACCGTCGCCGAGAACGCGAGCACAGACGCGACGGTGGAGGTCGCCGCCCGGGTCGCGGCCGAGCTGCCCGGCATCGACGTGCTCGTCCTGCCCGAGCCGGGTCGCGGACGGGCCCTGCGGACGGCGTGGCTGCGCTCCCAGGCCCCCGTCCTCGTCTACATGGACGTCGACCTCTCCACCGACCTCGCCGCCCTCCTGCCGCTGGTCGCCCCGCTCATCAGCGGCCACTCCGACCTGGCGATCGGCACGCGGCTGTCCCGCTCGTCGCGGGTGGTCCGCGGCCTGAAGCGGGAGGTCATCTCGCGCAGCTACAACCTGCTGCTGCGCCGCACGCTGGCCACGTCGCTGTCGGACGCCCAGTGCGGCTTCAAGGCCATCCGGGGGGACGTCGCCCGACGGCTGCTGCCTCTGGTGGAGGACACGGGGTGGTTCTTCGACACCGAACTGCTGGTGCTCGCCGAGCGCGCCGGACTGCGGATCCACGAGGTGCCGGTCGACTGGGTCGACGACCCCGACAGCCGCGTCGACATCGTCTCCACCGCCCGCGCCGACCTGGCCGGGATCGCCCGGATGCTGCGCGCCCTCACGACCGGCCGGCTGCCCGTCGCCGAGCTCCGCGCCCAGATCGGCCGCCAGCCGCTACCCGACCCCGTGCCGGGTGTGCCCGCGGGCCTGCTGACCCAGCTCGTCCGCTTCGCCGTCGTCGGCGTGCTGTCCACGCTCGCCTACCTGGCGATCTTCGTGCTGCTGCGCGGCACGGTCGGCGCGCAGCCGGCCAACCTGGCGGCGCTGCTGCTGACCGCCTTGGCGAACACCGCGACCAACCGGCGGCTGACCTTCGGCATCCGCGGCAGCGCCGGGGCCGTACGGGCCCAGTTCCAGGGGCTCGTCGTGTTCGGCCTCGGGCTGGCGCTGACCAGCGGCGCGCTCTGGGGCCTGCACGCGGTCACCACGCCGTCTCGCACCGCCGAGGTGGCCCTGCTGCTGGGCGCCAACGCCGTGGCCACGCTGCTGCGTTTCGTGCTGTTCCGCGGCTGGGTCTTCCGCCCCCGCACCCCCTCGACGACCACCGACGGGCTGCCCGCCGTCCTGGAGATGGAGACCGCCCGATGTTGAAGGACCTCCCTGCCCCCCACCGCTCGCAAGCTCGCGGCGGGTCCCTGCAGGAAGGCCGGCGGTTGGTCTGCGGCCGCGCGGCCGATGCCTTCTGGGTGCGCCCGGCCCTGCTGGCGCTGCTGGCCGGCACCGGTGTGCTCTACGTGTGGGACCTGGCCGCTTCCGGCTGGGCCAACGCCTTCTACTCGGCGGCGGCGCAGGCCGGCTCGGCGAACTGGGAGGCGTTCTTCTACGGCGCCTCGGACGCCGGCAACTCGATCACCGTCGACAAGCCGCCCGCGTCGCTGTGGGTGATGGCGATGTCGGTGCGGCTCTTCGGGCTGTCGTCGTGGTCGATCCTCGTGCCCCAGGCGCTGATGGGCGTGGCCACCGTCGGCGTGCTCTACCTCGCCGTCCGCCGCGTCGCCGGGCCCGGCGCCGGCCTGCTCGCCGGGCTCGCGATGGCCCTGACGCCGGTCGCCGTCCTGATGTTCCGGTTCAACAACCCCGACGCGCTGCTGGTCCTGCTCCTGACGCTGGCCGCGTACGCCCTCACCCGCGCGGTCGAGAAGGCCGGCTGGCGGTGGCTGGCGCTGGTCGGCGTCCTCGTCGGGTTCGCGTTCCTGACGAAGATGCTGCAGGCGCTGCTCGTCGTCCCGGCGTTCGCGCTCGTGTACCTCGTCGCCGCACCTACGACCCTGCGCCGTCGGCTGCTGCACGTGCTCGGCGCGGGGCTCGCCCTGCTGGTGTCCGGCGGCTGGTGGGTGGCCGTCGTCGAACTCGTGCCCGACTCGTGGCGGCCCTACATCGGGGGCTCGCAGACCGACTCCGTCTGGGAACTGATCTGGGGCTACAACGGGCTGGGCCGGATCACCGGGAACGAGACCGGCAGCGTGGGCGGCGGTGCCGGCGGCGGCTGGGGCGAGACCGGCCTCGGCCGGCTCTTCAGCGCCGACATCGGCGGCCAGGTGGCCTGGCTGCTGCCCGCGGCCCTGGCGCTCGGCGTCGGGGGGCTGGTGGCGGTGGGTCGTGCCCCGCGCACCGATCGACGCCGCGCGGCTCTGCTCCTGTGGGGCGGCTGGCTGGTGGTCACCGCTGCGGTGTTCAGCCTGATGGCCGGCATCTTCCACGCGTACTACACGGTGGCCCTCGCCCCGGCGATCGCGGCGCTGGTGGGCATCGGCGGTGGGTTGCTGTGGCAGCGCCGGGCCTCCGGGTGGGCCCGGATCGTGCTGGCCGCGACGCTGGCCGGCACCGCGCTGTGGGCCTGGGTCCTGCTCGGCCGCTCCAGCGACTACCTCCCGTGGCTGAAGTGGCTGCTGCTGGTCGCCGGTCTCGTGGCGGCCGTCGGACTGCTCGTCGCCGACCGGGTCGGCCGCGCGGTGGCGGCGACGCTGCTCGCGGTCGGTCTCCTGGCCGCGCTCGGCGGGCCGGCCGCCTACGCCCTGGAGACCGCCGGGACGGCGCACAGCGGCTCGATCCCGAGTGCCGGGCCGGGCGTGACCGCGGCCGGGTTCGGCCGCGGCGGGCTGCCCCCGCTCACGATGGTCAACCGCGGCCTGCCGGGCACGACCGGCGGATTCCCCGGTGGGCCGAACGGCGTCGCGGGAGGCGCGCTGCCCGGGATCCCCAGCGGTCGGGCCGGAACGGGCGGCACGGTCGGGGGCGGCGGGACGGGCGGACTGCTCGACGCGGCCGAGGTGAGCGACGACGTCGCCGCCGCACTGGCCGAGGACGCGTCCTCCTACACCTGGGCCGCGGCGGCGGTCGGCTCCAACCGGGCGGCCGGCTACCAGCTTGCGACCGAACTGCCCGTGATGCCGATCGGTGGCTTCAACGGCAGCGACCCCTTCCCCACGCTCGAGCAGTTCCAGCAGTACGTGAGCGACGGTCGGGTGCACTGGTTCATCGGCGGCGGGATCGGCATGCGCAGCGGCACCGGCAGCGACTCCGCCCAGGAGATCGCCGCCTGGGTGGAGGAGAACTTCCAGGCCCAGACCGTCGACGGGGTGACGCTGTACGACCTGAGCGCCGGCGTCGGCTGACCTCGGCGGACTGTCCGCGCCGAAAGTTCTGAGGCTTCTCGGAAGCCTTTCGGCACCCTGCCTTCCGGAGGCGGGGTCTCGGGTGAGACCGTCACCGGACAGCCCCCGTTCCAGCGGCGTGGGCCCGCGCAGACGGAGGCCTCGTGGGCGTCTCGACCTCACCCCGCACCCATGGGCGGGCGATGGTGCCGGTCCTGGCCGGGCTCACCGCGATCGGCCCGGCGACGTCGGACATCTATCTGCCCGCGTTCCCGGAGATGGCCCGCGACCTCGCGGCCAGCGCCAGCGAGATCCAGCTGACGCTGACCGCGAGCTTCGTGGGCCTGGGCGTGGGGCAGCTGCTCGTCGGTCCGCTCAGCGACCGGTACGGGCGCAAGCTGCCGCTGGTCATCGGCATGACCCTGTTCTGCCTGTCCTCGCTGTTGTGCGCGGTCGCTCCGTCCGCGGAGGTACTGCTGGTCTTCCGGGTGATCCAGGGTCTGGCCGGGTCCGCCGGAGTGGTCATCTCGCGGGCCGTCGTGCGCGACCTCTACTCGGGGGTCGCCTTCACCCGGTTCTTCGCCCGGCTCATGCTCGTCTTCGGTGTCGCCCCGATCGTGGCCCCGCTGGTCGGGACGGGGCTGCTCCGGCTGGGCGACTGGCGGATCATCTTCGTCGGGCTCGCCGTCTTCGGCGCACTGCTCCTCCTCTCCGTGCTGTTCTTCTTCCGCGAGACCCTGCCAGCCGAGCGACGCATCCGTGGTGGCCTCGCAGTCACCGGACGGACGATGGGCGCGCTGGTGCGGCAGCGGGACTTCATGGCCTACACCGTCGGCAGCGCGCTGGCCTTCGCGGCGATGTTCAGCTACATCGGCGGCTTCTCGTTCGTGGCCCAGGAGGTGCACGGGACGTCGAGCACCACCTTCGCGATCCTGTTCGGCGTCAACGCCGCCGGTTTCATCGGGGGGAGCCAGCTCGCCGCCCGGCTGGCCGAGCGGATGCCCCAGCGGCGCATCGTCCTGTTCGCCGCGGGCCTGCAGGCGGTCGGCGGTGTGCTCCTGGCCGCCATCGTGCTGCTGGACCCGCCCGGGGGCGCCGGTCTCGGTCTGGCCGGCGTCGAGGTCGCACTCTTCCTCGTGGTCGCCGCGCTCGGCCTGATCGCCCCGTCTGCGACGGCACTCGCACTGGCCGAGCAGCACGCGGTCGCCGGCACTGCCGCCGCCGTCATGGGGACCATCCAGCTGGTCGTCGGCGGCCTCGCCGCACCGCTGGTCGGGCTCGGGGGCAGCGACACCGCCGTCCCCCTCGGCATCGTCATCGCCGTCGTGACCGTCGGTGGGCTGCTGGTGCTGAGCCGGAGCTCGAACGTGGAGGTCGCGACGACACCGGAGGACGAGGTCGTCGTCCCGCCCGCGTGATGGTCGTGGTCCGCGACGGCGCGATGACGTCATATTGCCGTCACTGACACTTGTGTTGACGTCATAGGAGTGCCATGCTGACGTCATGGACCTCTCCCCCTATGTCGACCAGCTGCGGCGGGAGCTCGTGGCCACCGCCGATGTCGGCGGCGACGAGGCACGCGCCCTCGCGGAACGGCTGACCGCGCCGCTCGAGGCATCGCTGCGACTCGCCCTCCTGAGCGCCCTCTCCACGGCCGCCGAGGAGATCACCAGCCAGCTGGCGCCCGGCGCGGTCGACGTCCGCCTGCGCGGCGGTGACATCGGCTTCGTCGTCACCGGCCCGAGGCACGACCTCATCGATGACGACCGGGGCCCGGCCGACGCGCCCGCCCCGGCCACCGGATCCGAGCCCCCGCCCGCTCCCCCGTCGTCCGCACCCGGTCCGGACCCCGACGAGGGCGCCACCGCGCGGATCACCCTGCGCATCCCGGAGCAGCTCAAGTCCCGGGTCGAGGACGCCGCGGCCCGTGAGGGCTTCTCCGTGAACACCTGGCTGACGCGGGCGGTCACCCGAGGACTCGAGCCGGGCGACGCCGGCGGCTCAACCGATCGACGCCGGGGCAAGTGGTCGGGCCAGCACTACTCCGGCTGGGTCCGCTAGCGACTCCGCCCACGTCCCCGGCGACCCGCCCAGGACGCCCTCCACCCGCAGAGGTCCGATCCCATGCCGACGTTCGACACCCCCTTCCCCGTCCAGATCCGCACCGACGTCTCCGGCGGCTCCCTCCGGGTCCGCGCCGCCGACCGCTCCGACACCGTCGTCACGGTGCGCCCCAGCAACGAACGCAGCTCCGCCGACGCCCAGGCCGCCGACCAGACCCGGGTCGAGTACGCCGACGGGAAGCTGGTGGTGACCTCGCCCCGGCGTCCGCGGCTGCTCTTCTTCGGCAACATGCCGTCGGTCGACATCGAGGTCCTCGTCCCCGAGGCGTCGAGCCTCGAAGCGGTGCTGTCCGCCGGCGACGTCGACTGCGAGGGACGGCTCGGCGACGTGCGGATCGACAACCGTTACGGCGACATCCGCATCGACCGCGCCGCGACGCTGCACGCCCGCACGTCGGCCGGCGACATCACCGTGGTGCAGGTCGACGGGGACGGCGAGGCGAGCACCTCCTACGGCGAGATCCGGGTCCGGACCGCCGGCGGAGACCTGCGACTGGACAGTGCCTGTGGCGACATCACCGTCGAGCGTGCACTGGCCTCGGTGGGTGCGACCACCAAGTACGGCCAGGTGAGCGTCCACCAGGCCGCTGCGGGATCCCTGGACCTCGCCACCGCCTACGGCAAGGTCGAGGCCGGCATCACCGAGGGCACCCCCGCGTGGCTGGACCTGGAGTCCTCGTCCGGGAAGGTCCGCAACCAGCTGACGCCCTCCGACGCCCCGAGCGAGTCCGACGAGCCCCTCCGGATCCGGGCCCGCACCTCCTACGGCGACATCGTGGTCCGGCGGGCCTGACCCGCTTCCGCAGTCCTCCCCTCCCTCCGACAGAGAGCTGAGCCATGTCCATGTCCAGTCCCCCGGCGATCTCGATCACCGGGCTCCAGAAGGCCTTCGGTGACCACGTCGTCCTCGACGGCCTCGACCTGACCGTCGCCGAGGGCACCGTCTTCGCACTCCTCGGCCCCAACGGGTCGGGCAAGACGACCACCGTCGACATCCTCTCCACCCTCATCTCCGCCGACGCCGGAACCGTCCGTGTGGGCGGCGCCGACGTGTCCCGCGAGCCGGATGCGGTGCGCGCCGCGATTGCCGTGACCGGCCAGTTCACCGCGGTCGACAACCTGCTCACGGGTGTGGAGAACCTGCGGCTCATGGCCGACCTGCACCACCTGGGACGGCGTGAGGGTCAGCGCCGGGCCGCCGACCTGCTCGAGCGCTTCGACCTGGTCGAGGCGGCCACGACCACGCCCGCCACCTACTCCGGGGGCATGCGGCGCAAGCTCGACCTCGCGATGGGCCTCATGGGCGACCCGCAGATCGTCTTCCTCGACGAGCCGACCACCGGGCTCGACCCGCGCAGCCGCCGGGCGGTGTGGGACGTCGTCCGCGGCCTGGTCGCCGACGGCGTCACGGTCCTGCTCACCACGCAGTACCTGGAGGAGGCCGACCAGCTGGCCGACCGGATCGGCGTCCTGAACGGCGGCCGACTGGTCGCCGAGGGGACCGCCGAGGAGCTCAAGCGGCTGGTCCCCGGCGGGCACGTCCGCCTGCAGTTCGACGGCGCCGATGCCCTCGACCGTGCCGCCCGCGCGCTCGGGGTCGAGACCACCGATCCCGCCGCACTGGACCTGGAAGTGCCCAACGACGGCAGCGTGCAGGCGCTCAAGGCCCTGTTCGCCCGGCTCGACGAGGCCGCGGTCGAGGTGTCCGGGCTGACCGTGCACACCCCTGACCTGGACGACGTCTTCCTGGCCCTCACCGGCCGCCCGACCACCGACGAGAAGGTGCCCGCGCCATGACCACGCTCTCCTACACGCTCACCGACAGCGCGACGATGCTGCGCCGCAACCTCAAGCACGCGGTGCGGTACCCGGTCCTCACGCTGATGGTCGCCGGCATCCCCGTCGTCCTCCTGCTGCTGTTCGTCTTCGTGTTCGGCGGCACCCTCGGGGCGGGACTCGGCGGGGTGTCCGGCGGCCGCGCCGAGTACGCCGACTTCCTCACGCCCGGGATCCTCGTGCTGGCGATCGCCAGCGCCGCCCAGGGAACGGCGATCTCGGTCGCCATGGACATGAACGAGGGCATCATCGCCCGCTTCCGGACGATGTCGATCGCCCGCGCGTCCGTGCTCACCGGGCACGTCGTGGGGGCCGTGGTCCAGACGCTGATCGGCCTCGCGTTCGTCGTGGTGGTCGCCCTGCTGATCGGGTTCCGGCCCGACGCGAACGTCGTGGAGTGGCTCGCCGCGACCGGTCTGCTCGTGCTGGTCAGCTTCGCGCTGTCCTGGCTGTCGGTCGCGATGGGCCTCGCCGCCAAGAGCGTCGAGGGCGCCAGCAACCTGCCGATGCCCCTGATCCTGCTGCCGTTCTTCGGCAGCGGCTTCGTCCCGACCGAGACGATGCCCGCCGGGCTCCGGTGGTTCGCCGAGTACCAGCCCTTCACGCCGATCATCGACACCCTGCGGGGGCTGCTGACCGGCACGGCGATCGGCTCGAGCGCGGCCCTGGCCGTCGGCTGGTGCGTCGCCCTCGCCCTGGTGGGCTACCTCTGGGCGCGCTCCAGCTACGACCGCCGTCCCGCCCGGTAGGCCCGGACATGGAGCGGCCCCTGTCCCTCGCGAGGGACAGGGGCCGTTCCAGTGCCGCTAGCGCTTGAGCGCGTAGGTCTTCAGCAGGCCGCGGCTGATGATCGTCTTCTGGATCTCGCTGGTGCCCTCACCGATGAGCAGGAACGGCGCCTCACGCATGAGCCGCTCGATCTCGTACTCCTTGGAGTAGCCGTAGCCACCGTGGATCCGGAAGGACTGCGTGGTCACCTCGGCGCAGTACTCGCTGGCGATCAGCTTGGCCATGCCGGCCTCGACGTCGTTGCGCGAGCCCGCGTCCTTCAGCCGGGCGGCCCGCACCATCATGGTGTGCGAGGCCTCCACCTTGGTCGCCATCTCGGCGAGCTGGAAGGCGATCGCCTGGTGCTGCGCGATCGGCTTGCCGAAGGTCTCGCGCTGCTGGGCGTACTGGATGGCCAGTTCGAAGGCCCGGATGGAGATGCCGCAGGCGCGGGCGGCCACGTTCACCCGGCCCACCTCGACGCCGTCCATCATCTGGGAGAAGCCGCGGCCCGGCGCCCCGCCGAGGATGTCGTCGGCCTTGGCCGCGAAGCCGTCGAACACCAGCTCGGTGGTGTCGACGCCCTTGTAGCCCATCTTGTCGATCTTGCCGGGGATCGTGAGCCCCGGGAGCACCTCGCCGAAGCCGGCGGGCTTCTCGATGAGGAAGGTCGTGAGGTTCTGGTGGGGCTTCTCGGCGCCCTCGTCGGTGCGCACCAGCGCCGCGACCAGCGTGGAGCTGCCGCCGTTGGTCAGCCACATCTTCTGGCCGTCGATGACGTAGTCGCCGTCGTCGGTCTTCGTGGCCTTGGTGCGGATGCCGGCGACGTCGGACCCCAGACCCGGCTCCGACATCGAGAACGCACCGCGGACCTCACCGGTGGCCATGCGCGGGAGGAAGCGCTCCTTCTGCTCCTGCGTGCCGTGCTGCAGGACCATGTAGGCGACGATGAAGTGGGTGTTGATGACACCCGAGACGCTCATCCAGCCGCGCGCGATCTCCTCGACCACCAGCGCGTAGGTCAGCAGCGACTCCCCCAGACCGCCGAACTCCTCCGGGATCATGAGGCCGAAGATCCCGAGCTCCTTGAGGCCGTCGACGATCTCCTGCGGGTAGATGTCGCCGTGCTCGAGCTCCTGGGCGTTCGGGATGATCTCCCGGTCGACGAAGGTCCTGACCGTGGACAGGATCTCCTGCTGGATGTCGGTCAGGTCCGCGGTCTGCGCGAGGCGGGTCATGGATCTCCTCCGGGACTCCGGTGTCCGTAGTTACTCGTCAGTATGGGGTACCGCGGGTCGGCGTCCCGGGTGTGCCTGCTCACGCCCGGTCGGGGGATCCCCGCGCGCCGGACGCCGTGCCGTCCCCGAGATCGTGGTGGAGTACGCCCTGATCGGCGACCGCTGGACGGGGAGGAACCCATGAGCACGAGCGACGAGAACCTCTACCGCGGCGACCCCCCACCGCCGCCGTCCGTCCCGCCCGCCTACGGCCCGCCACCCGGCCAGCCCCCGGCACCCGGGTACGGCCCGCCCCCCGGCTACGGGCAGCAGCCCTACGGAGCCCCGCCCGGGTACGGCCCGCCGCCGGGCTACCCGATGCCGTACGGGCGGCCGACGAACACGATGGCGATCCTCGCGCTGGTGCTGGCGTTCGTCTTCGCCCCGGCCGGCCTGATCCTCGGCATCGTGGCGCGCAAGCAGATCCGCGAGACCGGTGAGGACGGCGACGGGTTGGCGCTGGCCGGCATGATCGTCGGCGGCATCTTCACCGCGATCTTCGTGCTGGTCATCGTCTTCTGGATCGTCGCGCTCGCCTCGATCGGCAGCGGGTCCTTCGGCCCCTGAAAGGAACCCGACCCACTCACCCTCGCACGCTCGGGGCGAGCCTCCGGACGGGGCCTTCCAGCCCCTGTCCGGGGGCACACCTCAGCCTTCGGGTGGGGTGAAGGACGAGGTGCGGTCCATGCCCGCGGCGCGACCCTTGCCCGCGATGACCAGGGCCATCTTGCGGCTGGCCTCGTCGATCATCTCGTCGCCCAGCATCGCCGAGCCCTTCTTGCCACCGGCCTCCGACGTCGCCCAGTCGTAGGCGTCGAGGATCAGCTCGGCGTGGTCGTAGTCCTCCTGGGACGGCGCGTAGATCTCGTTGGCCGCGTCGATCTGCCCGGGGTGCAGCACCCACTTGCCGTCGAAGCCGAGCATCGCCGACCGCTTGGCGACCTCCTCGAAGGCGGGCACGTCGCGGACCTGCAGGAAGGGGCCGTCGATGGCCTGCACGCCGCGGGCACGGGCGGCCATGAGGATCTGCATGAGGATGTAGTGGAACGGGTCGCCCGGGTAGTCCGGGTGCAGGGCGCCGACCACCAGCGACTTCATGTTGATGCTGGCCATGAAGTCGGCCGGCCCGAAGATGATCGTCTCGATCCGGTCGCTGGCGAACGCGATGTCGTTGACGTTGATCAGGCCCTGGGCCGTCTCGATCTGCGCCTCGATGCCGATGCGGCCGACCTCGAGGCCGTTGGCCTTCTCGATCTGGGTGAGCAGCAGATCCAGCGCCTTGACCTGGGCGGCGTCCTGGACCTTGGGCAGCATGATCGCGTCGAGCTCGGCGCCGGCGCCGCCGACGACCTCGAGCACGTCCTGGAAGGTCCACTCCGTCGTCCAGTCGTTGACCCGGACGGTGCGGATCTTGTCGCCCCAGCCGCCCTCGTTCAGCGCCGCGACGATGTTCTTGCGGGCACCGGGCTTGGCCAGCGGCGCGCAGGCGTCCTCGAGGTCGAGGAACACCTGGTCGGCCGGGAGGCCCTTCGCCTTCTCGAGGAAGCGCGGGTTGCTGCCGGGGACGGCCAGGTTGGAACGACGGGATCGGAGCTCGGCCACGGTGCCTCCGCTGATCGATGGGGTCGGATAGTCGGTTACCGGAGAGTAGCGACGGCGGAATCGCGTCGCGCTCCGGCCGATACCCGCCCCCGCCCGCCGACGGCGCGGTTGTGGTCGATGACACGCACCGACTCGCCGGATCGGGCGACGTCACCTGCACGGTCGGACCTCAGGTGGCGGCTTCCACCAGGGTCGTCGGGCGGCTGGCCCGTACCACCAGCGTCACCCCGACGACCACGGCCACCATGCCGGGCAGCGCCAGCAGTGGCGGTGCCTGGTCCAGCAGCACCAGCGCGACGATCAGCGACCCCGGCACCTCGAGCAGGATCGCGAGGCTGACGATCGTGGGACCGACCGTGGACACGACCAGGTTGAACACCGTGTGGCCGAGCAGCTGGGCGACGAAGGTGATCGCGGCGATCAGCCACCAGTCACGGGCACTGAACCCGGCGAGGGGGACGTCCGCGATCACCGCCGCGACGGCGAGGACGAGCGCGCAGGTCGAGTAGCAGACGACCGCGTAGGCCGACGTCGCCAGCCGTTCCCGCGCCCGGGCACCGGCCAGCACGTATCCCCCGGCGAAGATCGCCCCGAGCAGGGCCAGCCCGTCCCCGGCCACCGCCTCCAGGCTCACCGTGACGTCCACGCCGGCGATCAGTGCGGCGCCCACGACCGCCAGCAGCAGGCCCCACCACACGGCTCTGGGCAGGTGCACGCCGGAGAGGCGGGCGGCCAGCGCCGTCCAGATGGGGGTGGTGGTCACCAGTGCGATCGAGGCCGCGACGGTCGTCATCGACAGGCTCGGCAGCCAGGCGGCGAAGTGCGCGGCGAGGAACAGGCCGGCGATCCCGGAGCTCCGCAGGTCGCGCCACCCCAGGCCCGTCAGCGTCGATCGTTCGCGGGTGATCAGCACCGGCAGCATCGCGACGGCGCCCGCGGCGTTGCGCCAGAACGCGATCGCGAGCACCGGGGCTACGACCAGCGCGGTCAGCGGTCCGGACAGCGAGATGCCGACGACCGCGACGGCCATGAGGGCGATGTCCCGTCCGCCGGGACGGTGCAGCGCCCAGGCGGTGGACGCGGTGCTCTGGGTCGTCACGGAACCCGGATGCGCCCCGCCGCGATCGGCACGACGGTGCCCTGCACGGTCGCCGACCGGGCCTGCCCGCCGGCCGCGGTCACGGTGCAGGTCAGCACGGACGGGCGGCCCAGCTTCTCGCCCTGCCGGATGACGTAGGACGACGTCCCGTCGGCGCCGAGCAGCCCCGTCGCGACCAGCCAGACGCCGGTGCCGAGGGCCGCGGAGCCGGTGGCCGGGTCCTCGTCCCAGTGCAGGTCGCCGGCGAACACGCGCGCGTACGCGGTGGCGGTCGCCGCGTCCCAGGAGAGCACCGAGACGCCCTCGCCGACACCGAGGCCGTCGAGTGCGGCCGTGTCCGGCACTGCCCGGTCGACCGCCCCCGGCGTGACCGCCAGGTAGGTGAACGGCAGCCCGCAACCAGCCATGTGGGCGGGGACACCGGCGACGTCGTCGGCCGACAGCCCCATCGCCGAGGCGAGTGCCTCGGGTGCCCGGGCCTGGCCGAGCATCGGGGTACCGCCGGTGAGCGTGGCGCCGTCGTCGTCGACGTCCAGGTCGAGGACACCGACGCCGCACTCCTGGCGGAGTGTTCCGGCGGACAGTCGGCCGGTGCGCACCAGCGTGTGGGCCGCGCCGACGCTCGGGTGCCCGGCGAAGGGAAGTTCGGTCGACGGGGTGAAGATCCGCACCCGGTAGTCGGCGCCGAGCTCGGTGGGCGCGCAGATGAAGGACGTCTCCGAGAGATGGAACTCGTTGGCCAGCGCCTGGCACTGCTCCGTGGTCAGGTCGTCCGCGTCGAACACCACGGCCAGCGGATTGCCCGCGAAGGCTCGCGGCGCGAACACGTCGACGACCTCGTACTCCAGAGTTTCCTGGCCCGCCACGGGCCCGACGGTAGCCTTCGCGTTCGTGACGACGGTGACCCGGGCTTATGTCTCCAGATTGGCCGGACTGACCGTCTTCGACCCCAACGGCGACCGCGTCGGCAAGGTCCGCGACGTCGTCGTCGCGCTGCGGGTCGACACCGCCGCACCGCGGGTCCTCGGCCTGGTGGTCGAGGTCGTCGCGCGGCGCCGGATCTTCGTGCCCATGGGCCGGGTGACCGCGATCGAGTCGGGGGCGGTGATGCTCGCGTCGGGCACCCTCAACCTCAAGCGCTTCGAGCAGCGGGCCGGGGAGACGCTGGTGCTCGGCGAGCTGCTGGACCGCACGGTGCACATCAAGGAGTCCGACCGCCCGGCGCACGTCGTCGACGCCGGCATGGAGCAGATCCGCACCGGCGACTGGGTGCTCTCTCGGCTCGCCGTCCAGGAGCCGGGCCGGCTGGGCCGGCGCGGACAGCTGCACCAGCTGAGCTGGGACGAGGTCGACGGCCTGGCCCTGCCGCAGTCGGGGCAGGGCACCGAGACGCTGCTCGCCACCTACCGGGAGCTCAACGCCGCCGACCTGGCGCACGCGCTGCAGGAGCTGCCGGCCAAACGCCGGCACGAGGTCGCCGAGGCGCTGGACGACGAGCGGCTGGCCGACGTCCTGGGCGAGCTGCCCGAGGCCGACCAGGTCGTCATCCTCGCCACGCTGGAGGAACGGCGGGCCGCCGACGTCCTCGAGGCGATGGATCCCGACGACGCCGCCGACGTGCTCGCCGAGTTCTCCAACGTCGACCGGAACCGGCTGCTGGAGCTCATGGAGCCCGACGAGGCCGAGCCGGTGCGGCAGCTGCTCAAGTACTCCGAGGACACCGCCGGCGGGATGATGACCAGCGAGCCGGTGATCCTCTCCCCCGACGCCACGGTCGCCGAGGCGCTGGCGCGGGTGCGCGAGCCGGAGCTGACGCCGTCGCTGGCCAGCCAGGTGTACGTGTGCCGGCCGCCGTCGGCCACGCCCACCGGCCGCTACCTCGGCCTGGCGCACATCCAGCGACTGCTCCGCGAGCCACCGTCGAGCCTGGTGAGCGGCATCCTCGACGACCTCGAGCCGCTCCGGCCCGAGGCCCCGCTCGCCGAGGTCACCCGCTACTTCGCCACGTACAACCTGGTCGCCGCCCCCGTCGTCGACGACAAGGGCCGGCTGGTGGGCGCCGTGAGTGTCGACGACGTCCTCGACCACCTGCTGCCCGACGACTGGCGTGAGCGGGCGCGTCGTGGCTGACAGCCAGCGGCTCGACGTCCCCCGGGGCCGGACGCGCAGCCTCGGCAGCTTCCTCCGGCTCAACCCCGACGCCGTCGGCAACTTCGCGGAGGGGATCGCCCGTTTCCTGGGCACCGGCCGCTTTCTCGCCGTCCAGACGATCCTCGTCGTCGTCTGGATCACGCTGAACGTCTTCGCCGTCCGGCTGCGCTGGGACCCCTACCCGTTCATCCTGCTCAACCTGGCCTTCTCCACGCAGGCCGCCTATGCCGCCCCGCTGATCCTGCTGGCCCAGAACCGCCAGGCCGACCGCGACCGCGTGCAGGCCGAGGAGGACCGCGCCCGCGCGGCCTCGATCCGCGCCGACACCGAGTACCTGGCCCGCGAGCTGGCCTCGCTGCGCGTCGCCGTCGGCGAGCTGGCCACTCGCGACTTCATCCGGGGCGAGCTCAGCAGACTCCTCCTCGTCGACGACGACGCCGAGAAGCGTGAGAAGAAGGCGAAGAAGAAGCGCGACACCGGCGCGCTGACGCCGGCCGACCCCACGGCATAAGGCTGTCCACGACCGGGGCCTTGCGCACCGCCCGCCTGGTGCTCGAGCCGTTGCGGATCGACCACGCGGCCGAGGCCGCGCAGGCCTTCGACGACGACCGGCTGCACACGTTCACCGGCGGGAAGCCGGCGACCGAGGCAGAGCTGCGCACCCGGTACTCCCGGCAGGCCGGCGGGCACTCCCCGGACGGCGGCGAGACCTGGCTCAACTGGGTTCTCCGCCGCCGCGACACCGGCGAGCTGATCGGCACGGTCCAGGCGACGGTGACCGAGGCCGGCGCGGAACTCGCCTGGGTCGTCGCCGTGCCGCACCAGGGGTGCGGTTACGCCCGGGAAGCTGCGCTGGCGGTCCAGGGCGATCTCCGGCGCGCGGGCATCTCCCGGTTCAGCGCGTCCATCCACCCCGACCACCGGGCGTCGGCCGGGGTCGCCCGCGCGCTCGGGATGGCTCCCTCCGGCACCGTCGTGGCCGGCGAGATCCGGTGGACCGACGGCTGAGAACTGTCGGCCCCCGGAGCTACGGTCGCTGCGTGAGGACGCTGACGAAGACGCACATCGTGGTGCCGTCGCCGATCGGCCCGCTGACCCTGGTCCGTGAGGACGGCGCGCTGGTCCGGCTGGCCATGGCCCCACCGACGGCGCTCGACCCGGAAGCGCTCGGCGAGCAGTCCGGCGAGGGGTTCGACGACGTCGTCCGGCAGCTGGGCGAGTACTTCGCCGCCGAACGGACGTCGTTCGAGCTGCCGCTGCGGCCCGCCGGCAGTGACTTCGAGCTGGCCGTGTGGGACCAGCTGACCCGCATCCCCTACGGAGAGACGCGGTCCTACGGGCATGTGGCGAGGGCGGTGGGCGAGCCGGGTGGCGCCCAGGCCGTGGGCGCCGCCAACGGGCGCAACCCGATCGCCGTCGTCGTGCCCTGCCACCGGGTCATCGGGGCCGACGGCAGCCTGGTCGGCTTCGGGGGCGGGCTGCCGCGCAAGCGGTTCCTGCTCGACCTCGAACAGCGCGGCGACCGCCTGTTCTGATGCGGCTGTGCCGTCAGGACAGGACGGTGTCGAGCACGTCGAGGGCGTACCCGGCCAGCCAGGCCATCGGCAGGACGAGGACGATCGCCCATGCCCGCGTGCTGCGGTGCCGCGGGAGCAGCACGACGAGCACGAGCGCGACGGCGACGTCCACGACGAGTTGGACGCCTGTCCCGTGCCCCGCCAGCACGATGGCCGCCGCACCCGCGAGCAGCGCACCCGGCAGGATGCCGCTCCGCCGTCCTGCCCACCACACCGCGAGCGCGGTGGCCGGGACGGCGGTCGCCGACAGGAACAGCCAGGCGGTCAGCAACCGGCCGTTCCAGCCGAAGTCCAGGACCACTGCTGCCCACGCGTAGTAGGCGACCGACATGGCGGCGAAGAAGACGGCCGACCGGAGCACCGCGGCGACTCCGGTGGGGGAGAGCCACCCGAGCAGCGCCACCACCAGCACCCAGGCCGCCGGATAGCTGCCCAGGTCGGCCGCCCAGCGCCAGCCGGACTCGTCGGCCGCCTTGGCAGCGACGCCGGCGATCCCTCCGACCAGGGCGAGGCCGCCCACCAGGGGCGCGACTGTGCACGTATCCACGCCTGAACGGGAAAATGACGTGGATACGCGCACAATCACGACCTCTGTCAGCCGAAGAGGACGTGCACGAGCGCCCCGGCGGCGCCGGCCAGCAGGAGCACGACGATGAACGGTGCCCGCAGCGCCAGCGCGAGCGCCGCGACGGCGAGGCCCACCAGGCGGCCGTCGAGGACGAGGTCCTGGCCGCTGGCCGCGGCCTGCACGGCGACGAGGGCACCCAGGAGCGCGGCCGGTACGAAGTCGACGATCCGGGCGACCCAGGGCTGCTCGACCCACGCGGCCGGCACGGACAGCCCGGCGAGCTTGAGCAGGTAGCAGCCCAGCGACGCGGCGAGGACCGCCGCCCAGAGGGAGGTGCCGCTCATGCCTGTTCCTCCGACGGGGCCGGAGTCCCGACGGTGCGGGGGCGCCCGGCCAGCGCGACCGCCACGACCGCGGCGATCACCTGCACCCCGGCGGGCACGAACGGCGTCAGGGCCAGCGCGACGACGGCGCCGCCCACCGCCACCCGCCGTTGCGTCGCGGCCTCGGGGAACGTCCTGCGCAGCCGCGGCCAGAGCAGCGCCAGGAAGGCAGCGGGGACGACGGCGTCGAGGGCCGCCCGCGCGGTCCCGCCCAGGCCGGCGGCGCCCAGCGCACCCACGAGCGTCATGGCGTTCCACATCAGGTAGATCGACGCGCCCGTCACGAGGAACGCAAGTCTGCCCAGCACCGGGTTCGGGGCGGCGAGGGCCATCGCGGTCGTCTCGTCGATGACCCAGTGCGCCGTCCCCACCTTGCGGACGACGCCGCGCGGTCGCAGCAGGGGAACGAGGCGGACGCCGTAGACGGTGTTGCGGGTGCCGAGCAGCAGCGCGCTCCCGACAGCGGCGAGCGCACTCCCGCCCGCGCCCAGGACGCCGACCAGCGCGAACTGCGAGGCGCCGGTGAACATCAGCGCGGACAGGCTCACCGCCTGCCAGACGCTCAGCCCGGCGGCGTCGGCCGCAGCCCCGAAAGCCGCCCCGTACAGGCCTACCGCCAGGCCCAGCCCGAGGGAGTCGCGCACGGTGGCCGAGCGCTCGGGAGAGGACACTCCGGCGAGGTTAACGGCCCTCGCCTGCGCGCCCGATCAGCCGCGGGTCGCCGCGAGCGTCTCCACCAGCTCCGCCCGCAGCCGCTCGGCCGTGACGAGCAGGTCGTCGATCTCCCACAACCCGCCCCGCGCGGCCTCGGCCGCCTCGTCCAGCAGCCGTGCGGCGGAGGCCAGCTCGCGCTGCACGACGATGCCCGGTCCGCCGGTGAGCGCGAACCCGGGGTCCCCGCCGAGAGCGCCGGCCGCTCGGCGGGCCAGCGCGGCCAGGGCCAGCAGCGTCCGGCCCGCGGGCGTTCAGCCGGCGTAACGGTCGGGGGTGTCGTCGGTCCCCACGGAGAGGAGGACGTCGTCCAGGAGGAGCCGGAGGTCGTCGGGAGCGGAGGTGCGCGTGGTGCCGGTGTCGAGCAGCGTCGTCGTCATGTCGGCGACGGTCGTCCTGAGGGGCACCACCGGGCATCGTCCGACCGGGCAGTCCTCAGCCCCCGGCGGCGCCTAAGCGAGGGGGCGCGGATCTGAGGCCCTCAGACGGCGCTGCGCGCCAGATCACCCTCCTCGGAGCGGTGGGGCGGGCCGCCCGCCGTACAGTGGCAGGCGACCCGATCGTGCAGGTCCCGCCGTCCTCAGGCCGACCGCCGTACCAGGGTCCCCCGTCGAAGGAGACACACGCACCGATGACCGACACGCTGACCGGCTCGCCGGCGCTGGACGCCGTCAACGCCGCTCTGGCCACCGTCCAGGACCCGGAGATCAACCGCCCGCTCACCGAGCTGGGCATGGTCAAGGACGTGCAGATCGGCGCCGACGGTTCCGTCCGCGTGGATGTCTACCTGACCGTCGCCGGCTGCCCGATGCGCGAGACCATCACCAACCGGGTGACCACCGCCGTGTCCGCCGTCCCGGGCGTGACGTCGGTACAGGTCGAGCTCGACGTGATGAGCGACGAGCAGCGCTCCGAGCTGCGCAAGACCGTCCGCGGCAGCGACACCGCCGAGCCGGTGATCCCGTTCGCCCAGCCCGGGTCGCTCACCCGCGTCTACGCGGTGGCTTCCGGCAAGGGTGGCGTCGGCAAGTCCAGCGTCACGGTGAACCTCGCGGCCTCGCTGGCCAGGCGCGGGCTGTCGGTAGGTGTCGTCGACGCCGACATCTACGGCCACTCGGTGCCGCGCATGCTGGGTGTCGAGGACAAGCCGACCCAGGTCGACAACATGATCATGCCGCCGCAGGCATACGGCGTGAAGGTCATCTCGATCGGCATGTTCACCCCGGGTAACACGCCGGTCGTGTGGCGTGGGCCGATGCTGCACCGCGCGCTGCAGCAGTTCCTCGCCGACGTGTGGTGGGGCGACCTCGACGTCCTGCTCATGGACCTCCCGCCGGGCACCGGTGACGTCGCGATCTCGGTGGCCCAGCTGGTGCCGAACGCCGAGATCCTCGTCGTGACGACGCCGCAGCTCGCCGCCGCCGAGGTGGCCGAGCGCGCCGGGGCGATCGCCACGCAGACCCACCAGCAGGTGGTCGGCGTGGTCGAGAACATGTCGTGGCTCGAGCTGCCCGACGGCTCGCGCATGGAGGTCTTCGGCTCCGGTGGTGGCGAGGCCGTCTCCGACGCGCTGACCAAGACCCTCGGCGCACGGGTGCCGCTGCTGGGCCAGATCCCGCTCGACACCCGGCTGCGCGAGGCCGGCGACGCCGGTGCCCCGATCGTGCTGGCCCAGCCCGACTCCCCCGCCGCGCAGGCGCTGGAGAAGATCGCCGACACCCTCGCCGTCCGTCAGCGCGGCCTCTCCGGTATGTCGCTCGGCCTCACGCCCGTCCGCCGCTGAGAGAGAACGGCATCGGTCACGGGATGAGCGACCAGGTCAGCGGCAGCATCACGATCGACGCCCCAGCGGCCGTCGTCTTCGCGATCCTGGCCGCCCCGCGCCAGCACTCCCGGATCGACGGCTCCGGATCGGTGGGCTCGATCATCTCGGGGCCCGAACGGATCACCGCGAAGGGCGAGCGCTTCACGGTGCGGATGAAGCTGTTCGGCGTCCCCTACGTGATCGTCAACCGCGTCGTCGAGTTCGAGCAGGACCGGCTCATCGCCTGGCGCCACTTCACCGCCAACCGCTGGCGCTACGAGCTGACGCCCACGCCGGACGGCGGGACGACGGTCACCGAAACCTTCGACACCTCGCGCGCGGACCCGGTGACCGACGCCGTCGTGCGCTGGGCGAAGTTCCCAGAGCGCAACCGTGAGGGCATCGTCGGAACCCTCGAACGGCTCAAGAAGGCGGCGGAGGCGGACGCCACGGCCTGATCCGCGCCCCACACCCGCGCGCTCTTCCCCGGTCTTGCGGCGCTGCAACGGCGCGAAAGCGGGCCGAAGAGCGCAGGAGCAGCGGCCGCTAGGTCGCGTCGGGGTCGAACGGTGGCGGCGTCGCGTGGTCGCGGGGACGGGCTGCCGCAGCGGCCGAGCCGACCACCGCAGACGCCGTGGACCCCGTACTCCGGTGCACGGTCGGCTCGTCGTCGTCGCCGAGCAGCTGGTTCCGGATGAACGTCTTCGGGTGGTACTTGCGCAGGTCGATGTCGCGCAGTTCGGGCAGGTCGTCGCCGAGGGACTCGTTGACCTGCTCCCGGACCCCGGTGATCGCCGCCCGCACCCGCTTCAACCCGGTGGCGGCGTCCTTCGCCAGCGTGGGCAGGCGTTCCGGACCGAAGATGAAGAGAGCAGCGAGGCCCAGGACGATGATCTCGCCCCAACCGATCGAGTCGAACACCGCCGCTCCCGTCCTCCGTGGCCGCACGAGCGCGGCGTCACCAGCGTAGGTCGCGCGCCTGGACGATTGCTGGCGGCTTGCTGAACGGCTTCAGGCAGCGTCGAGCGTGGCTTCGAGCTCGGTCGAACTGCCGCCGCGCACGACCTCGACGGTGATCGTGTCACCGGGATCGTGGGAGTCGACGGCGACGGTGAGTTCTTCGGAGCTGCCCACCGGCTTGCCTTCCACGGCGATCACGACGTCCTCCTCGCGGATGCCCGCCTTGGCCGCCGCACTGCCCGGCTCGACGTTGAGCACCAGGGCGCCGTCGCGGGCGCTGTCGGTGACCGAGCGGGTGGCCACCCCCAGCGAGGCGTGCACGGCGGAGCCGGTGCCGATGAGCTGCTCGGCGATGTCGCGGACGGTGTCGATCGGGATGGCGAAGCCGAGGCCGATGGAGCCGCCGCCGGTGGACGCGATCGCGGTGTTGATCCCGATGACGGCCCCGGTCGCGTCGACCAGGGCACCGCCGGAGTTGCCCGGGTTGATCGGGGCGTCGGTCTGCACGGCGCTGATCACGGCGTTGGTGTCGCTGCCCTCGCCCGCCAGCCGCACCGGCCGGTCGAGGGCGCTGACGATGCCGCTCGTGACGGTGCCAGCCAGGCCGAGCGGCGAACCGATGGCCACGACGGGGTCGCCGACGACGACGTTGTCGGAGCTGCCCAGGGAGGCGGTCACCAGGCCGGGCTTCTCCACCTTGAGGACGGCGATGTCGCTGGCCGGATCCCGACCGACGATGCGGGCGACCGACCCGCTGCCGTCGGAGAAGACGGCCCGGATCTCGGCACCCTCGACGCCGTCCGCGCCGGAGACGACGTGGTTGTTGGTGACGATGTAGCCGTCCTCGCCCTCGATGACCACGCCGGAGCCCGTCGCGCCGGCCTGGCCGACCCGCACCTCGATGGAGACGACGGCGGGCGTGACGCTCTCGGCGATGGCGGAGATCGAGCCGGGTTCGCGGGTCACGCCGGGGTCGACATTGGACAGCTGGGTGCCGGGGGACAGCAGCGGCGTCTCGCCGTTGGTCCGGGTCAGGTACCAGCCCAGGCCCCCGCCGATGGCGCCCACCAAGAGGACGGCGAGCAGCGCGAGCACCGAGAGCCGGATCGAGAGGTCACGCAGCCGGACCTTCTTGCGGCCCTTCGCGTCCACGACGATCGGCCCCGGCTGGGTGGCCTCGTCGTAGACCGCGGGGGCGCCGAGTCCGGCGGGGGCGTAGGGATCGCGCCACGGATCGCTGCGGGCGTCGGGCTTCCACCACGGCCCGGTGGCGGTGCGGCGGCGTCCCGGCCGGCCGGCGGGCGGGTCCTGCAGGCCGCGCTGGCCGGTCGAGGGCGGGCCGAACGCGCGGAGCAGCGCCTCGGCCGGCGGGGGCGGCAGCCGCCGCGCGGGCGGGGTCGGCCGGTTGTCGGCGAAACTACCGTCGACCGCCTCCGGGCGACCGAAGGCGGCCTCCTGCCCGGGGGTGGGACGCGGCCCGGCGACCGCGCGGGGGGCCAGCCGATCCGGGGCGTCGCCGAAGGAACCGTCCGCGGCCGCCGGTCGGGCGAAGACCGCGGCACCGTCGGGAGCTGAGGCGTCAGCTGCCGAGTGCTTCCCCGGGGAGTCGTCGGACGGACGGTCGTCGGGGGTGCTCAGGGGGTTCCACCCGGTTGCGACAGGACCGTGTTCGTGCCGACCGTGAGGGTGCGCACGACCGGCGGCACGACCTCGGTGTGCTCCTCCGGCGACGACGGGCCGGCGACCGGGCTCTCGCGCTGCGGGACGGGGGCGGCACCCGGCAGGTTGAGCGCCAGCGCCGTGACCCCGACGCCGAGCCCGACGAGCGTGCCGGCCAGCCCGCGGCGCAGCCACCGCGCGGTGTGGTCGGAGGTCTCCCGGAGACGCGGCTTCAGGTCGACCGACCAGGCACCAGAGGCGCCGGTGACGGTCAGCTCTCCCGGGCCGGCGGTCATGATCCCGGTGCCGCCGCCCGAGCCGGGGACGTCGGTGGTGAAGGGGATGGCGCACAGCCGGGACATCAGGTCACCGGGGACGGCGACGTCGGCGCTGTCGTGCAGCGCCTCCTTCGCCTCCCGCTGCGCCTCGACGGCCAGCCGGCACTGCATGCAGCCGCCGAGGTGGCGGGCCGCGCGGTTGGCCGGGCCGGCGGTGAGCTCACCGTCGACGAGCGCTGCGATGGCCTCCTGGGCGAGATGGCTCTCCGTGATGCTCACGAGTCCTCCTCGCTGGCGCTCGTCGGGCGCGTTCGCAGAGCTGCTCCGTCACTGCGTGAGCTCGCAAGCTCGCTCACGAGATCACCGGCGCCCGGGGAGCGAGGTGGGCCAGGGCCTGCCGCAGCTGCACCCGGCCGCGGTGGATACGGCTGCGCACCGTGCCGAGCTTGATGCCGAGGGTCGCCGAAATCTCCTCGTAGGTCAGACCCTCGATGTCGCAGAGGACGACGGCGACGCGGAACTCCGGGGAGAGCGCGTCGAGCGCGGCCTGGATCTGCGGGTCGAGGTGGGTGTCGGCGTAGACCTGCTCGGGGCTGGGGGCCGTGCCGGGCAGCCGCTCGGTGTCCTCGGGCAGCGCGTCGAAGCGGATCCGCTGGCGCCTGCGGACCATGTCGAGGAACAGGTTCGTGGTGATCCGGTGCAGCCAGCCCTCGAAGGTGCCGGGCGAGAAGTCGGCCAGCGAGCGGAACACCCGGACGAACGTCTCCTGGGTGAGGTCCTCGGCGTCCTGCGCGTTGCCGGACAGGCGGTAGGCCAGCCGGTACACGCGAGCGGAGTGGTCGCGCACGACCTGCTCCCAGGACGGCGCCACCCAGCCCTCGACCTCGGGGCGTGCGGCGGGATCGGACACGCCACCAGGATCGCAGACGGGGGCGGCCGAAACCTCCCCGGCGTCAGCGGGGCGGGCAGACGCGTCTCGCTTCAGGCGCACGCACTGGTCAACGGACGGCGACCGGGCCCGTGTTCCCGCGTGGGCCGCTTCGCAGGAAACTCTCAGGTTCCGGCGACGGCGCGCGATCCTGCGGCCGCCGCCGGCCGTCCGTAGGGCACTGCCACCACTACCCTCGGCCGGTGATGAGCGCCGTGGGATCGCCGCCGGGAGGGGGCACAGCCGAGGGCGCCGCGTACGCCGACCGGTTCGCCGTCGAGACGCCGGAGATGGCGGCCGCCCGGGAGCGCGCGGTCCACCTGCCCGGCCCCCCGCCGGTCGAGCCTGCGGTCGGCGCGACGCTCGCGGTGCTGGCCAGCAGCGTCGACGCACGGTCGGTGGTGTCGATCGGCAGCGGCGGCGGGCTGGCCGGTCTGTGGCTGATGCGCGGGATGCGCGCCGACGGCGTCCTCACGGCTCTGGACGGCGACCCCGAGCAGCTGCGCGCCACCCGCGCGGCCTTCGCCGAGGCCGGCATCCCCGCCGGCCGTGCCCGGATGATCTTCGGGACCCCCGCCGAGGTGCTTCCCCGGCTGTCGTCCGCCGCCTACGACATGGTCGTGTGCGCCGGGCCACCCCGCGAGTACTCGGAACATCTCGCCGCCCTGCTCGGCCTCGTCCGGGTCGGCGGCACGCTCACCTGTCACGGCCTGCTCGAGGGCAGCCGCGTCGCCGACCGCACCGCGCGCGATCCGCACACGGTCGCCTGGCGGGAGATCACGCGCACGATCCGCGAGGACGAGACGCTGCTGTCCGCCGTCCTCCCCATCGGCAACGGACTCCTGGTCGCGACCAAGCGCGGCTGAGCGTTCAGATGAGCGCGCGGGCGGACTTGCCGAGCACGGTCACGCCGCCCTCGCTCACGTGGTACCGCTGCTTGTCGGCCGCGATGTCGACGCCGAGGCGCGCCCACGGGGGGACGACGACGTTCTTGTCGAGGATCGCCCGGCGGACGTACGCGCCCTCACCGATGTGGACGCCGTCCATCAGCACGCTGTCCTCGACCCGGGCGCCGCGCTCGACGCGGACCCCGGGTGAGACGACGCAGTTGTGCACCGAGCCGCCACCGATGATCGCGCCGGCACTGACCATCGACTCCTCCGCGCGCCCGCCGAGCACGAACTTCGCCGGGGGCAGCTGCGGCGGGAGCGTGAAGATCGGCCATCGCTCGTTGTAGAGGTTGAAGACCGGGGTGACCGACACGAGGTCCATGTGCGCGTCGAAGTAGGCGTCGATCGTCCCGACGTCACGCCAGTAGCCGTGGTCACGCTCCGTCGCGCCCGGGACGATGTTGGTGGAGAAGTCGTAGACCCACGCCTCCCCCGCGTCGGCGAGCATCGGCATGATCGAGCCGCCCATGTCGTGCACCGACGACTCGTCCTCGGCGTCGGTGCGCAGCGCCTCGAGCAGGGCGTCGGTGGTGAACACGTAGTTGCCCATGGAGGCGAAGCTCTCCTCCGGGGAGTCCGGCAAACCTGGTGGCTCCGCTGGTTTTTCCAAGAACCCGCGCACCTTGCCCTCGGCGTCGGCGTCGATGACCCCGAACTCGGTCGCCTCGCGCCGCGGCACGCGGAGCCCGGCGATCGTGACGCCCGCGCCGGTCTGCAGGTGCTGGTCGACCATCTGCCCGACGTCCATGCGGTAGACGTGGTCGGCACCGAAGACGACCACGATCTCCGGCCGCTCGTCGTAGATCAGGTTGAGGCTCTGGAAGATCGCGTCCGCGCTGCCGGTGTACCAGCGGGGGCCGAGCCGCTGCTGGGCCGGCACGGGGGTGATGTAGTTCCCCAGCAGCTGCGACATCCGCCAGGTCTGCGTGATGTGCCGGTCCAGGCTGTGGCTCTTGTACTGCGTCAGGACGGCGATCTGCCGGATCTCGGCGTTGACGAGGTTCGACAGCACGAAGTCGATGAGCCGGTAGTTGCCGCCGAACGGCACCGCCGGCTTGGCCCGGTCGTCGGTGAGGGGAGCAAGCCGCTTCCCCGCACCGCCGGCCAGGACGATGCCGAGAACCCGAGGACCGCCGCGCATGTCACGCAACGTAGCTGTTACGCAGGCGGTCCGCCCCACCTGAGCACCTGGTTCCGCCCCTAGGGTGACCGTCGTGCGTATCGGGATCGTGACGCGGGAGTGGCCACCGGACGTCTACGGCGGCGCGGGAGTTCACGTCGAGCACCTCGTGGCGGCTCTGCGGTCGCTCCCGGCGGGCCCGGAGATCGACGTGCACTGCTTCGGCGGGCCCCGGCCCGACGCGGTCGGCCATGCCGTCCCGGCGAACCTTCGGGGTGCCAACGGTGCACTGCAGGCGGTCGGCGTGGACGTCGAGATCGCCGCCGCCCTGGCCGACGTCGACCTCGTGCACTCCCACACCTGGTACGCCAACGCCGCCGGGCTGCTCGCCTCGCTGGTGCACGGCGTCCCGCACGTCGTCACGGCGCACTCCCTCGAGCCGCGCCGTCCGTGGAAGGCCGACCAGCTGGGCGGTGGGTACCGGCTGTCCTCCTGGGTCGAGCGGACGGCGTACCTGGCCGCGGACGCCGTGGTCGCGGTGAGCAACGGCATGCGCCTCGACGTCCTCGACGCCTATCCGGAACTGGACCCGGCCACGGTGCACGTCGTCGGCAACGGCGTCGACGCCGAGGCCTACCGGCCGATCGAGGACCCCGACGTGGTGCGCGGCCTCGGGGTGGACCCCGATCGCCCGTACGCGCTGTTCGTCGGCCGGATCACCCGGCAGAAGGGCGTCATGCACCTCCTGCGGGCCACCGAGAAGCTGCCGGAGGACGTCGGACTCGTGCTCTGCGCCGGCGCTCCCGACACCCCCGCCGAGCGGCAGCAGGTCGCCGACGCGGTCGAAGAGCTGCAGTCCCGGCGCAGCGGCGTCGTCTGGATCGAGGAGATGCTGCCGCGCGAGAAGCTGGTGCCGCTCATCACCGGGGCGACCGTCTTCGTCGTCCCCTCGGTCTACGAGCCGCTCGGCATCGTCAACCTCGAGGCCGCGGCCTGCGCGACGGCGGTCGTGGCCAGCGACGTGGGCGGCATCCCCGAGGTCGTCGACGACGGCCGCACCGGGCTGCTCGTCCACTACGACCCCGACGAGCCGGCGGCCTTCGAGGCGGGGCTCGCCGACCGGATCGCCGACCTGGTCGCCGACCCGGCGCGGGCCACCGCGATGGGGGCGGCCGGCCGGGAGCGGGTGCTCGCGGAGTTCGGCTGGCCGGCGATCGCCCAGCAGACCGTCGAGGTCTACTCCGCCGTCCTCGACGCCCGCGCCTGACCGGCCGTCCGGCTCCCCTGGTACTTTCCTCGCGCCGGCCCCCGGGGCCGGTGACGGAGCGGCAGCGAAGTCCGGTACGAATCCGGCGCTGTCCCGCAACTGTGACGGCCACCTTGTCTCGTCGGGCTGGTGGCCTGAGCCAGATCGCCTGCCCTGCGTCATGTCACCGACCCTCGCGGTAAGGGTTGCGCATGGAGTGGTGCCTTCTCGTACCAGCTCAGTGGGCGATGTCTGCCGCCTCTTTCTGGAGGCTCCCGTGCCCCGCTCCACCCGATCCCCGCGGCCACTCCTGGTCGCACTGCTGCTCGCGATCCTCATGGCCCTGACGGCCTGCGGCGGCTCGTCCTCCGGCGACACCGCCGACGCGGCGAGCTCGGACGACAGCGCATGGCCGGTCACCGTCACCGGCGACGACGGCGAGCTCACCATCGACGAGCAGCCCGAGACCATCGTCTCGATGTCCGCCACGGCGACCGAGATGCTCTTCGCCATCGGCGCCGACGACCAGGTCGAGGCCGTCGACAGCACCTCGAACTACCCCGAGGGCGTGCCGACCACCGACCTCTCCTCGTTCACCCCGAACGCCGAGGCCATCGCCGCGTACGGCCCGGACCTGGTCGTGCTCAGCGACGACCTGAACGGCATCGTCGACGCGCTCGACGCGCTCGAGGTGCCCACCCTGCTCCTGGGCGCCGCGCAGGACATCGACGACAGCTACACCCAGCTGGAGACCCTGGGCGATGCGACCGGCCACGCCGACGAGGCCACCGACGTCATCGCCGACATGCAGGACCGGATCAAGGCAGCCGTCGCCTCCGTGCCCCAGGACGTCGAGGGGATGCGCGTCTACCACGAGCTCGACCCGAGCTTCTACTCCGCGGCCAGCAGCACGTTCATCGGTGGCATCTACTCGCTCTTCGGCCTGGAGAACATCGCCGACGGTGCCGCCGACGCCGCCGGCGGCTACCCGCAGCTGTCCGCCGAGTACGTCGTCGGCCAGGCGCCGGACCTGATCGTGCTCGCCGACACCGTCTGCTGCGACCAGTCGGCGGAGGCGTTGACCCAGCGCCCGGCGTTCGACACGGTGCCCGCCGTCCAGGAGGGCCGGGTGCTCGCCGCGAACGACGACATCGCCTCCCGCTGGGGACCGCGGGTGGCCGACTTCACCGAGCAGCTCGCCGACGTGCTGCAGGGCTGAGGACACATCTCATGACGGCGACGGCGGGGCGCACCCGCTCCGATCCCGAACAGCAGACGCCTCGACGGCGCCGGCCCGGCCTGGTTCTCGCCGGGGCCGGGGTCGCGCTGGTCGCGGCGCTGCTGGCCGGTGTCTGGGTGGGTGCGCTCCCGCTGCCGCCGGCGGCCGTCGTCGTCACCCTGCTCGACCGGCTGCTGCAACCGTTCGGGGTGGACCTGTCCGGCGGCCTGACCGGCACGCAGGAAGCGGTCCTGCTGCAGCTCCGGCTGCCCCGGGTGGTGCTCGCCTCCCTGGTCGGCGCCGGGCTGGCCGTCTCCGGCGCGGCCTACCAGGGCGTCTTCCGCAACCCGCTGGCCGACCCCTACCTGCTCGGCGCGGCCGCCGGCGCGGGGCTCGGCGCAACGCTGGTCATCGCCTACTCCCCCGCCCAGTCACTGGGCCCGTTCGGCGTCGTGCCGCTGGCCGCCTTCGTCGGTGCCCTGGTCGGCGTCGGCTGCGCGCTCGCCCTGGGCACCGCCGCGGGCGGCTCGCACAGCGCGACGCTGCTGCTGGCCGGCGTCGCGGTCGCCGCGTTCCTGGCCGCCGCCCAGACGCTGGTCCAGCAGCAGAACACCGAGGACCTCCGCGAGGTCTACGGCTGGCTGCTCGGCCAGCTCGGCCGCGCGCAGTGGTCCGACGTCCTGCTCGTGCTGCCCTACCTCGTCCCCGCCTGCCTCGTGCTGCTGTTCTGCGGCCGCGCCCTGGACGTGCTCGCCGTGGGGGATGACGAGGCGAGCGCGCTGGGCGTCCATCCCGGCCGGCTGCGGCTGCTGGTCATCCTCGCCGCCTCCATGGCCACCGCGGCGGCCGTGGCGGTCAGCGGCCTCATCGGCTTCGTGGGCCTCGTGGTCCCGCACATCGCCCGCCGGCTGGTCGGCGGCTCGCACGCCCGGATCCTGCCGGTCTCGCTGCTGGTGGGCGGCGGCTTCCTGGTGCTCGCCGACCTGATCGCCCGCGTCGTCCTGGCCCCCGCGGAGCTCCCGATCGGTGTGGTGACCGCGTTCGTCGGGGCTCCCTTCTTCGCCGGGCTGCTGTGGGTGGGGGCGCGCCGCCGATGAGCGAGGCAGGAGCGCTGGTCGAGGTCGTCGGGCTGTCGGCGGGCTACGGCCGCACCCGGGTGCTGGAGTCGATCCGGCTGACCGTGGAGCCCGGCGGCTGGCTGGCGATCATCGGCCCCAACGGCTCGGGGAAGTCGACGCTGCTGCGGTCGATCCTCGGGTTCCACCCGCACCAGGGACTCGTCCGGGTCGACGGGCTGCCGACGACCGGCATGGCCCGCCGCGACCGCGCCCGGTGCCTGGCCTACGCGCCCCAGACCCCCGTCCTCCCCGACGGCGTGACGACCCGCGACTACGTGGCGCTCGGCCGCACCCCCCACCGGCCACTGCTGGCGGCACCCCGCGGCGTGGACCGGCAGGTCGTCGCCGACGTCATGGAGCGCCTGGAACTGGACCGGCTGGCCGAGCGGCCCCTCGCCACGCTCTCCGGCGGCGAGCAGCAGCGGGCGGTGCTGGCGCGGGCCCTGGCCCAGCAGCCGCGCGTGCTGCTGCTCGACGAGCCGACGGCGTCCCTGGACCTCGGGCACGCCCAGCAGGTGCTCGACCTGGTCGACCGGCTCCGCCGCCAGGACGGGCTCACCGTGCTGAGCACGCTGCACGACCTCACGCTGGCCGGTCAGTACGCCGACCGGTTGGCGCTGCTGTCGGAGGGCCGGGTCGTCGCCGAGGGGCGGCCCGCCGAGGTGCTCACCCCGGCGGCGCTGCACACCCACTACGGCGCGCGGGCCGAGGTCGTCGTGGGCCCGAACGGCCCGGCCGTACTGCCGGTGCGGTGACGCTGCGATCCTCCGGACCGCGCCGCGGCCACGTGGCTACCCCGGCTGCGTCGAGCCACGACGTCGTCCCTGCGCGGACCCCTTCGGGGCCTACTCGGGACGACCGTGCTCAGGCGCGGAAGCGGACGACGTCGCCGGGCCGCAGTTGGGCGGCGGCCGGCAGGTCCGCCGTCGTCACGACGGCCAGGACCGGGTAGCCGCCGGTGACGGGGTGATCGGCCAGGAACAGCACCGGAGCGCCGTCGGACGGCACCTGCACTGCCCCCGGCACCAGCCCCTCGCTCGGCAGCTCGTCCGTGCGCGCCCGGGTCAGCTCAGGGCCGGCCAGCCGGAGCCCGACCCGGTTGCTGTCCGCGGTGACCGTCCACTCCTTCGTCGTCAGCGCCGTCCAGGCGGCCGGGTCCAGCCAGTCCCGGCGGGGTCCCGGCAGCACGTGCAGAACCGGCGCGGACGCCGGCGGCCGGACGGGTGCGACGTCGACGAACGGCTCCTCCGCGTGCAGGGTGCCGACCGGCAGCCGGTCGCCCGGTGCCAGCGGAGCAGGCCCGAGCCCGGACAGGGTGTCGGTGCTGCGTGAGCCGAGGACCGGAGGGACGTCGATGCCGCCCCGCACCGCGAGGTAGGTGCGCAGTCCCACCGGGGGCACGCCGACGGCCAGCTCCGCTCCGGGGCGCAGCGTGAAGGGCGCGCCGAACGGTGCGGCCCGTCCGTCCACGGTCACCGGCGCCGGGGCTCCCGTGACGGCGACGAGCACGGTCCGCCCGGCGCGGACGCGCAGGCCACCGGCCGTGACCTCGAGAACGGCCGCCGCCATTTCGTTGCCCACCAGCCGGTTCGCCAGGCCGGCCGCCGCGGCATCGGCCACGCCCGACCGGGGCACCCCGATGGCTGCGTAGCCGCCGCGCCCGACGTCCTGGACGGTGGCCAGCGGCCCGGTCGCGACGACGGTGAGCATCAGCCCACCTCCCGCAGGCGCACCGACGTGCCCGGTGCGAGCAGGGCCGGCGGGTCGCGGTCGACGTCGAACAGGACCGCCTCGGTCCGGCCGACGAGCTGCCAGCCGCCCGGCGAGGCCTGCGGGTACACGCCGGCGAACGGACCGGCCAGGGCCACCGACCCGGCCGGCACCCGGGTGCGCGGGGTCGCCCGTCGCGGGACGTGCAGGTCCTCGGGCAGGCCGCTGAGGTAGCTGAAGCCGGGCGCGAACCCGCCGAAGGCGACCGTGAACTCGACGGCGGTCAGTGCCGAGACGACGGCCGGGACGCTGCGGCCGGTCAGCTCGGCGACATCGGCGAGGTCGGCGCCGTCGAAGACCACCGGGAGGTCCACCGGGTCGCCGGCGCGTGCGGTCTCCGGTGTCTCCAGGGAGAGCCGCCGCAGCGACACGACGTCGAGGTCCGACGGCGCCCGGTCCAGGACGACGAGCACGGTGCGGGCGGCCGGCACGAGATCACGCTGACCCGGCAGCGGTGAGCGCGCCAACGCCGACCGGAGGGCGGCGACGGCGGGCAGGCCGGCCACCTCGACCAGGAGGGCGCGATCCCCGTACGGCAGCACCCGAAGCTCCCCTGCCGAGTCCCGCTCCACTCCCCCATGATCGGCGCCCGCCCGCCGTGTCGACCAGCGGGCCCCGGCGAGCGGCCGGATCATGAGGTGTGACCATCGCCGAGCGCTTCGGGGCAGAGCTGGAGGGGACCGCTGATCCCGACCTCGCGGGCCCCGAGTTGCTGCCCGTCCGGCTGGCCCGGGCGTGCGCCCGGACACTGGCCGTGGACGGCGCCGGGCTGAGCCTCGTCGACGCCTCGCAGCAGCGGATCCCGCTGGGCGCCAGCTCCGAGGTCGCCGAGGTCGCCGAACGGCTGCAGTTCACCGTCGGCGCCGGCCCGTGCATGACCGCACAGGAGACCCGGCAGCCGGTGTTCGCCGTCGAGGAGGACCTGCGGCGGCGCTGGCCGGTCTTCACCGAGCTGCTCGTCGGGGCCACCCCGTTCCGAGCCGTGGTCGCCCTGCCGCTGCAGCCCGCCCTGGCCGGTGCCGGCGCGATCGACCTCTACTTCCGCGACTCGGCCGACGTGCTCGACCTCGACGTGTTCGAGGCCCTGGCGGTGGGCGAGCTCGTGACGTCCCTGCTCAGTGAGGCCGCCGTCTGGTCGGAGTGGTCCCCGGCCCAGGGCCCCGAGTGGCTGCAGGGGCCGGCGCCCCAGCGGCGGGCCGCCGTGTGGGAGGCAATGGGCAAGCTCAGCGTCGATCTGGAAGTGAGCGCCGCGGAGGCGCTCACCCTGCTCCGGGCCCACGCCTACGGGGCCGGCCTCACGGTGGACGACGTCGCCGGGGAGCTGCTCGCCGGGCACCTGCGCGCGGCGGACCTGCAGACCCCCACCTGACCGGTCAGAGCACGAACGGCGCCGGCGTGAGACCCGCGGCCTCCAGTGCGGCCCGCACGGCCCGCGCCAGCTCGACCGCGCCCGGGGTGTCGCCGTGCACGCAGACCGACTCGACCTGCACCCGCACCACGGTGCCGTCCACCGCGACGACCTCGCCGTCCGCGGCCATCCGCACGGCCCGTTCGGCGACCGTGGCCGGGTCGTGCACCAGAGCGCCGGGCTCCCGGCGCGAGACGAGCGTGCCGGCCGGTGTGTAGCCGCGGTCGGCGAACCCCTCCCGGACCGTGCGCAGGCCCGCCGCCTCCGCCGTCCTCAGCAGCGCCGAACCGGGGAGCCCGAGGACCGGGAGCCGGTCGTCGAAGGCCGTGACCGCCCGCACCACGGCCGCGGCCTGCGCGTCGTGGTCCACGACCGCGTTGTAGAGCGCGCCGTGCGGCTTCACGTAGGCCATCCGGCTGCCGCTGGCGCGGGCGATCCCGTCAAGGGCGGCGAGCTGGTACAGGACGTCGTCGGTCAGCTCGCCCGGTTCGACGTCGATGAACCGGCGGCCGAACCCGGGCAGATCGCGGTAGGACACCTGGGCGCCGACGGTCACACCGGCAGCGGCCGCCCCCTCGCAGACCCGCCGCATGGTCGACGGGTCGCCCGCGTGGAACCCGCACGCCACGTTCGCGCTGGTCACGAGCCCGAGCAGGGCGTCGTCGTCCCCCAGCTGCCAGACGCCGAACCCCTCCCCGAGGTCGGCGTTGAGGTCGACGAGACGGGCCTCCGGAGTGGTCACCGGCGCAGTCTGGCACCGGTGCCGCGCGGCGGCCCGCGCCTGGGGTCGATGTGTGGTCATGGCGACATGTCGACAATCAGTGGTCGATTGTCCACTGTGCGTATGCAATCCTGTACGTACAGGATTCAGTTCGTCCGCCGAGGGAGGTGACGACCCCGTGCCCACCTCCGGGATCGCTGCTCCTGCCCTCCTGGAGGCGCTGCCCGACGTGATCCTCGTGGCCGACGCCGCGGGCAACGTCGTCTACGCCAATCCGGCCGTCCGGTCGCTGCTGGGCCACGAGCCCGCCGACCTCCGGGGTCGCTCGCTGGACGTGCTCATGCCTGAGCGGTTCCGTACGGCCCACAACCGCGGGTACTCACGGTTCCTGGCCACCGGGGTCGGCACGCTGGTCGGGGCGACGACGCAGGTCCCGGCCCTCCATGCGAACGGGTCCGAGGTCGCCGTCGAGCTCACCCTCTCCCGGCTCGACGGCGGACGTGAGGGAGCCCTGCCGGCCGGTGACGTCGAGGGCGCTCCCGCGGGTGGTGTCGTGGTCGCTGCCCTACGGGACGCGAGCACGACCATCCGCCTCGAGCGGCAGATCGAGGTCGCCCGCTACCTGACGGCCACTCTCCGGGTGACCGCCGCGCTCACCGAGGCGGCCGACGCCGACGTCGCGTTCGAGCAGCTCCTCCCCACCCTGTGCGCCGAGCTCGACTGGGACGCCGCCACGCTCTGGCAGCCGGAGGGCTGCGGCGGCCGACTCATCCATGCCGGGACATGGAGCGCTCCCGACGCCCCCGTGCCGGCGCTGGAGGCCGGCATCCGAGGTCGCGCGTTCAGCCGCGGCGAGGGCCTGCCGGGCCTCGCCTGGCAGCGGCGGGAACCGGTGGTCATCGAGGACCTCGGGAGCGACCCACGCTTCCTGCGCGGCGACGCCGCCCGGAGCGACGACCTGCGCACGGCCGTGGCCTTCCCGGTGCTGCGCGGCGACGACCTGCTGGCGGTCTGCGAGTTGTTCTCCCGCGAGCAGCGACCGGTGCCGCCCGAGTTGGTCGACGTGCTGGCCAGCGCGGGACGGCAGATCGGGCAGTTCCTGGCCCGGCTCCGCGCGGAGTCGGAGGTGCGGGGCCTGGCCGACACCCTGCAGCGCAGCCTTCTTCCCTCGCACCTGCCCGCCATTCCCGGGATCCAGCTCGCGGCGCGCTACCGGGCCGGCGCGGAGGGCGTCTTCGTCGGTGGCGACACCTACGACGTCATGCCGCTCCCGGACGGGCGGTGGATGGTGCTCATCGCCGACGTCTGCGGAACGGGCGCGGAGGCCGCCGCGATGACGGCCCTCACCCGTCACACGGCACGGGCCGCCTCGTCCACGGGCAACCCCGCCGAGGTGCTCTGCGCGGTGAACACCGCCCTGCTGCACGAGCAGGGTTCGGGGCCGCTGCGGTTCGTCACCGCGTGCTGCCTGGTGCTGCAGCCGGGGCCCGGCGGGACGACGGCCCGGGTGGCCCTGGCCGGCCATCCACCACCCCTGCGCCGGGACACCGCGGGGGCGGTCACCGAGGTCGGTCTCGTGGGGCGTCCCCTGGGGATCGACCCGGACGTCGTGTACGAGCAGGTCGACGTCGCACTTCCCCACGGCACGACCATGGTGCTGTACACCGACGGCGTCACCGAGGCCCGGGACGACGCCGGCGTCCAGTTCGGCGAGGCCGGGCTGATCGACGTCCTCCGGAGGACCGCGGCACTCCCGGCGGACGCGACGGTCGAGGCCGTCTCCGCGGCCGTGGAGCGGCAGGTCAGCGGATCGAGGTACGCCGCCGACGACCAGGCGGTGCTGGCCATCGGCTGCTGAGCCGGTGCGCCCGGATCAGCCCGTCTGACCCGTCACCGCGTGCGGCGCACCCACCGGCTTGGACTCCGGTGAGCCCCGCTGGCGGAGGTAGACGGTGAAGATCGCCATCGAGCCGACGGCGAGCATCTCCGACTGCCAGTTCTGCAGGGTCCGGTTCCAGAAGTCCGCGTGGCCGAGATAGCCCAGCCAGGTCACCGGGTCCTCGTGGCTGCCGAGCTGGTCGGAGTTGAAGGCCGCCCAGCCGGCCACCGAGGACGACGCCCAGGTCAGCAGGAACAGCGTGCCCATGAGCAGACCGAGGGAGCGGGAGAAGACGGCGGTCCGCCACCCGCCGGCCTTCACTGCCGGCGGGGAGTCCCGCTTCGCGTGGGCGCCGACGCGCTGCTTCTCGTCGGACTCGGTGCCGGCCTCCTCGAGCTTCTTCGACTCCGCGGAACCGCGCTGGATCAGCCACACGGTCGCGAAGATGTAGAGGAAGAACTGCAGGTACTCCGACTGCCAGTTCTCCATGACGTCGACCGCGAAGGACGACGACGTGAGGAAGCGACCGAGAGTGATCGGGTCCAGCCCGTCGGACACGCGCTGGTCGTTGAGGTCGGCGACGCCGGCGAACGCCTGGCCGACGAGGCTGAGCAGGAACAGCGCACCGAAGCCGAGGCTCAGGCTGTTCTCGCGGAGGAAGCGACGCACGCCGCTCACCGCCCCAGCCAGCCGAGCGTCGTGAAGTAGACGATGCCGAGGAACAGGACCACGAGGTAGAGCACGTAGACCGCGCGGACGCCCTTCACGAGCCCTCGACCTGGCACGTGTAGGGGAGGCCCGCGCCCTGCGACCGGCAGGCGGCCGCGGTGACCTTCCACCCGTCCGCCGTCCGGGTCAGGAAGACGGTGTCGTCGGTGAGGCGGGCCTGCGCCTCCTCACCCCACACCTCCACGGCGGTGACGTCGCCGCTGCCGACGGGAAGGTCGGCGATCGCGTCCTCGCAGGATGCACCCTCGCCCTCGACCAGCGCCTCGACGACATTGGCGGCGAGCAGCTGGCAGCGGGCCGCCGGGTCGTCCTCCGCACCGGCGAACGTCGCGGCCACGCTCTCCACCTCGTCGGCTCCCAGACTGCCGCAGCCGCTCACCAGCAACGCCGCGGCGCCGGTGAGGGCGACCGCCCAGCGTCTTTTCCGCGTGGCCATCTGGCAGCTCCTGTCGACGTGGATCCCGTCAGGCCTACCCGACGCGATCCCGCACGCAAACGATCTTCACCCGGTCGGGCTGCTCGGACGGTTGTCCGCCGCGTGCGGGACTGCCAGGGTCGCCGGGTGCGCATCGATCCGCCTGACTCAGGCCCCGAGCTCGACCAGCTGACCAGCTTCCTGGACCTGCAGCGGGCGACGGTGCTGTGGAAGACCGAGGGCCTCACCCGCGAGCAGCTGGCCCAGCCGCATCCGCCGTCGACGCTCACCCTCGGCGGGCTGCTCAATCACCTGGCCCTGGTCGAGGACTCGTGGTTCCGGGTGCGGTTCGTGGGGCTGCCGGACGACGAACTGTGGGCGGGCATCGACTGGGACGCCGACCCGGACTTCGAGTTCCGCACCGCGGCCGAGGTCGAGCCGGAGGAGCTGCGGCGCCGCTACGAGGAGGCGTGCGCCCGGAGCCGGGAGGTGGTGGCCGGGGCGGACAGCCTCGACCAGCTGTCGGTGGAGAGGCGGCGCACAGGGCAGCAGTTCGACCTGCGCTGGATGCTGCTGCACATGATCGAGGAGACCGCCCGGCACGCCGGGCACGCCGACCTCCTCCGGGAAGCCATCGACGGCGCGACCGGACAGTGACCCGTTCTCAGTCGAGCACGGACTCCGGCGGGTCGATCGGCGCCCCGGCCTCGAGCCAGCGCAGCAGTGTGCGCGCGCCGAACCCGGTGCCGCCCTTGACCAGCTCGGCGTCGTCGGAACCGGCGCGGGCCGGACCGGCGACGTCCAGGTGCGCCCACGGCAGGTTCCCGGCGAACGGCTGCAGGAAGAGCGCGGCCGTCGTCCCGCCCGGATTGCCCGGTGCGTTGTTGGCGTCGGCGACCGGGCTGTCCAGCAGGTCGCGGTGCTCCTCGAACAACGGCATCCGCCAGAGCGGCTCCCCGGCCCGGACGGCGGCGGTGCGCAGCGCGTCGGCCAGGCCGTCGGTGGTCGCGAACAGGCCCGCCGTCCTCGTGCCGAGCGCGACCTTCATCGCGCCGGTCAGCGTGGCGACGTCGACCAGCGCCGTCGCGCCGAGCTCGAGCCGGGCGTAGGCCAGCGCGTCGGCGAGCACCATGCGGCCCTCGGCGTCGGTGTTGAGCACCTCCGTCGTCCGTCCGCCCACGTGCCGGACGACGTCGGCGGGCCGGTAGGAGGAGCCGGACACCGCGTTCTCGGCGGCGGGCACCACCACGGTCACGGCGACCGGCAGCTGGAGCCGGGCGACGGCGTCGAGGGTGGCGAGCACCGCGGCTCCCCCGGCCATGTCGGTCTTCATCTCCCGCATGCCCGCATTGGGCTTGATCGAGATGCCGCCGGTGTCGAACGTGATGCCCTTCCCGACCAGCACCGGGTGCGCGGGGCCGGCCGACGGGTGCCGGTAGGCGGCGACGACGACGCGGGGCGGGGACGCCGACCCGCCGCCCACCGCGAGCACTCCGCCGAAGCCGCCGTCGCGCAGCTCGTCGGGGCCGAGCACGGTGACGCTGACGTGGGCCAGCCCCGAGAGCCGGTCGAGGGCCTGGTCGGCGAGCCAGGCCGGGTTCTTCACGTTGCTCGGGGTGTTGATCAGGTCGCGGGCCCAGGCGACGGCGGAGGCGGTGACCCGACCGGCGTCGGCGGCGGCGGTGACCGCGGCGTCCTGGGCGTCGGCCGCGACGACGGTCACGCTGACCAGGCGTGGGGGGTGCGGTGTGGACAGCTCACGGAAGCGGTATCCGGCCAGCAGCGCGGCCTCGACGGCGGCGCGCACCTCGTCGGCACCGGCGGGTGCCACCGGGCTGTCCAGCGCCAGCACCAGCCGCGTCGCGCCGAACTCGGCCAGCTGCTGACCCCGTCGCACGGCGGTGCCCACGTAGCCCCGCACGTCCGGCAGCGTCGCGTCCCCGATCCCCACGGCGACCACGCTGCGCGGGCGCCGTCCGGGGATGGGCACGTTGGTCACGGTGCCGGGCTTGCCCCGGTTGCCGGTGTCGGCCATCGCGCCGGCCAGCAGCTCGGGGCTCACCGGCGGCGCGGGGCCGTCGGTCAGCCAGCCGGGGAGCGTGCCACCGGCACCGACCGGGACGGCGAGGACGTCGTCGGCCCCCAGCACCGGGACGTCCGGCACGACCTCGACCCGCGGCAACGGCGCGGCCCCGGTCGCCGGCTGAGCGCCGGCGGCCGGGGCCGTGTCGTCGTGCGCGGGGCTGCCCGAAGGCAGGCTCGCGGGGGTGTTCAGCTGGTCGCGCCCTTCAGTGCCTCCGACAGCGCTGCCGCCTCGTCGGGCGAGAGCTCGACGACCAGGCGACCGCCTCCCTCGAGCGGTACGCGCATGACCAGGCCTCGCCCCTCCTTGGTGACCTCGAGGGGACCTTCACCCGTGCGCGGCTTCATGGCCGCCATGCGTGCCTCCTTCGCCGGCCGCACCACACCTGCCGGGGCAGGAAGGCGATGCGGCGTCCGTCGATGCTGTGCTCTGGGGCAATGATCCCGTATGACCGGCTCAGGGCCAACATCAGCCCCTTGCAGGCTCGGAACGTGCCTGTGCTCGGAAGCAGTCGGCGACGTGGTCGTCGACCATTCCGGTGGCCTGCATGAGCGCATAGGCCGTGGTCGGGCCGACGAAGGCGAAGCCACGCCGCTTGAGCTCCTTGGCCATCGCCACCGACTCCGGACTGGTCGCGGGGACGTCACCGAGCGTTGCCGGCCGCGCGCGGTCCTCCGACGGCGCGAAGCTCCACAACAGCGTCGAGAGGCCCTCGGGCAGCGCCTGCGCCGCCTGGGCATTGTTGACCGCGGCCGCGATCTTGGCCCGGTTGCGGACGATGCCGGCATCGGCCATCAGCCGCGCCTCGTCGTCGGGGGTGAAGGCCGCGACCGCGTCGATCGCGAACCCCGCGAACGCCGCCCGGAAGGCCGGCCGCTTGCGCAGGATCGTGATCCACGACAGCCCGGACTGGAACGCCTCCAGGCACAGCCGCTCGAAGAGGGCGTCGTCGCCGTGCAGCGGCGTCCCCCACTCCTCGTCGTGGTAGCGGACGTACTCGGGTGCGCTGTTCGCCCACGCGCACCGGGGCAGGTCGGGTTCCACGCCGGCGACGCTACCGCCGCCCACCGACACCGACCCTCAGCCCAGCGGGGAGCTCACGATGCCGCTGACCAGGTCCTTGACGTAGAGATCGCGCAGCCGGTTCGTGTCCGCAGAGACCAGCGCCTGCGACGTGGTGACGACGACCCGGTCACCGCTGAGGGCGATCAGCCGCCCGTACTCGGCGGAGGTGATCGATCCGATCGGCCCCGCGGTGGCTCGGCCGTCGGCGTCGGCGGTCACCAGGACCAGCGGCCCGACCGTGCCGCCCGCCAGGTCGCGGCGGTAGTGGTCGGTGTGGCCGTTCGTGTCGCCCGCGAGCTCGGCGGCACTGGTGGCGAAGAAGGCGTACCGCCCCGTGGGGTCGAGCTCCACCTGGTGCTCCCACACCGTCTGCTGGCCGTCGCCCAGGGCGAGCACGCCGCCGGTCGCGAGGTCCATGCGATAGGCCAGCCCGGTGCTCCCGTTGGCCGTGGGCGTGGCGGTGGTGATGCGGGCGGCCGTCACCAGCGCCACGTAGCGGCCGTCGTCGCTGATGTCGACGTCCCCGAGGTCGCGGAAGACGGCGAACTGCGTCGCGTTGCCGGCCACCGTCACCGAGGACACGACGACGAGGTCTCCGGCGCCGGCGCCGGAGAGGGTCTTCCGGTAGAGCAGCGCCGCGCCGCTGGCGGAGGCGGCCGGGAACAATGCGAACCGACCGTCCGGTGTCAGCGCCAGCGCGGGACCGGTCGCCGCGCCGCCGAGGTTCCCTCCGGCCGTCGTCGTGGACACCCGCGTGACCACCCCGGTGGAGATGCGCTTGGCGAACAGGTCGACGACGCCGTTCGTGTCGCCGGCGACGAGATCGGTGCGCGCGGAGTAGAAGAGGACGAGGTCGCCGTCGGCGGACATGACGACCGGCGGACTCGTCGCGTAGACCGACGAGCCGGTGTGCAGGACCGCCCCGGCGGTCGACCCGTTCACCGCACCGCCCGCGGGCACGCTGACGAGCGACCACGTGCCCGTCGCGGTGTCGCGCCGGTAGACGTCGGGAAGTCCGTTGGTGTCGCCGGCCACCAGCGACGCGGTCGTGGTCAGGACGATCGAGCTGCCGTCGGCGCTGATCACCGGCGCCGCGGTGTTCGTGGAGTCGGCGGCACCGGTCGCGCCGGCGGACAGCGGCGCGATGCGCGTGGCGGTCCCTGCGGTCCGGTCGAGGACGTACAGCTCGTAGGCCGTATTGGTGTCGGCAGGCACGAGCCGCGCCCGGGTCCCGACGACGACGTACCGGCCGTCGCTGCTGATCGTGAGCCCCCCGGCCTCTCCCGCGCCCAGAGCGGGCACGGCTGGCGAGACGGGGGTGATCGCGGCAGTGAGGGCCGACGGCGCCGAGACGCGACCGCCGGCGTCCACGGCGGCCACCATGAACCGGTAGGACGTCCCGTTCGTCAGCCCGCTGACCGCGGCCTGCGTGGTGGGTGCCGCCGCCGTGGCGAGCACCGTGCTGCCGTCGTCGGCGAGCACGCGGTAGCTGACGACGTCGGCATCGGCGGGCGCGGTCCAGCTGACCACGGCCCGGCGGTCCCCGGGCGATGCGGTGACACCCGTCGGCGGGGCGGGCGCGGCGTCCACCGGTGTCCCGGGCACCGGCGCCGACTCCGCCGACCGGTTGCCGGATGTGTCCACCGCGGCCAGCGTGTAGGTGTACGTGATCCCGTTCGTACGGCCGGTGTCGAGGTAGGTCGTCCCGGTCACGGTGACGATCTCCACGCCGTCCCGCAGCACCCGGTAGCTCGCGAGGTCGGGCTCGCCGTTCGCGTTCCAGGCCAGGCTCACCTGGCCTTCGCCCGGCGCGGCCGCGAGGCCGGAGGGCACCGCCGGCGGGGTGACGTCGGCCGGCGTCACCGTCGACGCGACCGACGCCGACGACCGGTTGCCGTGGGTGTCGACCGCCACGATCGCGTACGTGAAGGTCGTCCCGTCGGGCCGGCCGTTGTCCGAGTAGGTCGTGCCGGTAACGGTGGCGATCTCCACGCCGTCGCGCAGCACCCGATAGGTCGCCAGGTCCGGCTCGCTGTTCGCGGTCCAGGTGAGGTCGATCCTGCCGCTCCCTCGGATCCCGACCAGGCCGGTCGGTGCGGCCGGAGGGGTGAGGTCGGTGGGGGTCGCCGAGGCGGGCGACGACGCGGCGGAGCGGTTGCCGGCGTTGTCGACAGCGACGATCGCGTACGAGTACGACGTGTCGTTCGTCCGGCCGGCGTCGAGGTACGACGTGCCCGGGACGGTGGCGATCTCCACGCCGTCCCGGAGGACCCGGTAGCTCGCGAGGTCGGGCTCGGCGTTCGCCGTCCACGACAGGCTGACCTGTCCCTCGCCCCGCGTCGCCACGACCCCCGTCGGGGCGGCCGGGGCCGTTCCGTCGGCCGGAGTAGCCGTGGCCGGCCCCGACGCCGGGGACCGGTTGCCATGGCTGTCCACGGCGACCAGTCGGTAGGTGGAGGAGGTGCCGTTCGTCCGGCCGGTGTCGAGGTAGGAGGTGCCCGTGACCGCGACGATCTCCACGCCGTCGCGCAGCACCCGATAGGTCGCCAGGTCCGGCTCGGCGTTCGCCGTCCACGACAGGCTCACCTGCTGGTCACCGGAGCCGGCGGACAGCCCCGTCGGCGCGGCCGGCGCGGTCAGGTCCGTGGGCGTAGCGGTGACCGGCAGCGACGCCGCCGACCGGTTGCCGTGGGTGTCGACCGCGGCGAGCGTGTAGCTGTAGGTCGTGTCGTTGGTCAGACCCGTGTCGAGGTAGCTGGTGCCGCTCAGGCCGACGATCTCCACCCCGTTCCGCAGCACCCGGTACGTCGACAGGTCGGTCTCGACGTTCGCCGTCCACGACAGGCCGACCTGTCCGTCGCCGGGGGTGGCGACCACTCCGGTCGGCGTCGCCGGCGCGCCCAGGTCCGTGGGGGTGGCGGTGTCCGGGGAGGACGACACCGACCGGTTCCCGTGGGTGTCGACGGCCACGACCGTGTAGGTGTAGGCGGTGTCGTTGGCCAGCCCCACGTCGACGTGGCCGGTGCCGCCGGTCACGGTGGCGATCTCCACCAGGTTCCGGACCACGCGGTAGCTAGCCAGGTCCGGCTCGACGTTCGGGTTCCACGACAACGTCACCTGGCCGTCGCCCCGCGAGGCCACCAGCCCGGTCGGCGGATCGGGTGGCGTCAGGTCGGTCGGGGTCACGAGAACGGCGGCGGTCGGGGCGGACCGGTTGCCGTGGGAGTCGACGGCGACGAGCGTGTAGCTATAGGTCGTGTCGTTGGTCCGCCCGAGATCCATGTAGGTCGTGGCGGTGACGGTCGCGATCTGGACCCCGTCGCGCAGCACCGCATAGCCCGCCAGGTCGGGCTCGGCGTTCGGGTCCCAGGCCAGCCCGGCGCGCCCGTCGCCCCGCCCGCCGACGAACCCCGTCGGGGTCGCGGGGGCGGTCAGGTCGGTCGGCGTGGCCGATACGGCGGGCGAGGAGGTCGGTGACCGGTTGCCGTGGCCGTCGACCGCCGCGATCGAGTACGCGTAGGTGACGTCGTTGGTCCGGCCCGGGTCGACGTAGGACGTCCCGACGACCGTGGCGAACTCCACGCCGTCACGCAGCAGCCGGTAGGTCGCCAGGTCCACCTCGGGGTTGGCCGCCCACGTGAGGCTCACCTGCCCGTCGCCCCGGGTCGCGAGGAGGCCGGTGGGTGTCGCCGGCGCCGTCAGGTCGGTCGGTGTCGCGCTCACCAACGGGGTGGAGGACGACGACCAGTTACCGGAGGTGTCGTGCGTCTGGACGGCGTAGCCGTACGCGACGTCGTTGGTGACCGTCGTGTCGAGGTAGCCGCTCGTGCCCGAACCGTTGAGGAGGCCGGTGAGGGGAAGCCCGTCGCGCACTACCCGGTAGCCGTCCGCGTCGTAGTCGGCGGAGTTCGTGACCCAGGAGAGAGTGACCCGGCCGTCGCCCCTGACGGCGGCCACCCCGGTCGGCGACGCCGGGACCACGGAGTCCTTCGGCGTTCCGGTGACCGCCGAGCTCGGCGTCGTCCCCACGTAGGTGGTGCCGAGGAAGAACGTCACCGTGGTGACGGTGACGACGTAACCGCGGCCGTTGACCAGGCCGGTGACGGTGGCCGAGGTCCCGGTGGGGCTGGCGACGAGGGTGCCGTCGAGGAAGACGCGATAGCCGCTGATGAAGGTCTCGGCCGGTGCAGTCCAGGAGATGTTCAGTGCCCGGTCGATGGGCGCCGGGTTCACATTCGTCGGAGGGGCCGGGCTCGTCGTGCTGGCCAGCCGCAGCGGCGGCGCCGGCAGCGCCGCAGGCCCGCAGGTGGTGCCCGCCGCGAGCACCAGCACGAGCAACGCCAGGGCGCCGCTGACCACCGTGCGGGCGCGGGAGCGCCGGCGCCAGGGATCGGCGCCGTCCAGCAGGGTCACGAGTGCCTCCGGTCGCGCACCCGCGGTCGGCGGACGCATGCTGTTTCTCGGCACCGGAGTCGGCGGTCTTGAGCCAGAAACGACCCGCCACCCGCGGGAGTGACGACCCGAGACCGACAGCGCCGCGCTCCGCCGAGCCGCGGCCGACTCAGCGCGCGGCGGCGTCCAGGCTCTCGATGCTCGGCTCCGGCCGTGTCGGCCGGCCCTTGCGGGTGGCGAGCACACAGCCGGCGAGCACCAGCGGGAGGCCGACGGCGATGCCGAGGGTGAACGGCTCGTCGAGGAGCAGGACGCCGAGGAGCACCGCGACGGCCGGGTTCACGAAGGTGATGACCAGCGCGCGCTGCGGGCCCACCTCGCGGATGAGACTGAAGAAGAGCGCCAGGGCCAGCGCGGTGCAGACGACGCCGAGTCCGACCAGCGAGAGCCAGGCCGGGACGGACACGTCCGCGAGCTGGTCCAGGTCCCCCAGGGCGAACGGCGCGTAGACGACGGCGGTGACGAAGAGGGCGATCGAGCTGGCGGCCACGCCCGGCACGTCGGGCAGTGCCCGGGTGACGACGAGCGGGCCGGTCGCGTACCCGATCAGCACCAGCCCGATGGCCAGCAGGGGCAGGACCTGGGCCCCGTCGAGGTCCAACCCCAGGAGGACGCCGATACCGACGACGCCGATGGCCATGCCGAGGATGCGGATGGGTGTCAGCCGCTCCTCCTCCCCTGCCAGCCGCGCGGCGATCGCGGCGACGAAGGGGACACCCGCGACGAGCAGCCCGGTCAGGGAGCTGGACAGCGATCCCTCGGCGTAGGCGATGAGCAGCCAGGGGCCGGCCATCTCCAGCACCGTGAAGAGCAGCAGCGCGCGCCAGTGCCGCAGGGCCGGCCGCAGCTGACCCTTGGCGATCGTCCAGGGCAGCAGCAGGGCGGCGCCGATGACGCAGCGCGCAAACACCAGCATCACCGGCGACACCTCGTCGACCGCGATCTTGATGAGCAGGTACGGCACGCCCCAGATGACCGACATCGCCAGGAACAGGACCCACCCGCGCCGGCTCATGCCTGCTGCCCGTCGATTCGCACACGGGCATCCTCGCCCACGGTGCCGATCTGCTCCGAGCGGCCTACCCGGAACGTGCCGCGACCGCCGCGAAGCGCTTCAGGGAGCGGCGGATGCCGAACAGGGCGAACGGCCGGACGAGGAACCAGCCGAGCTCACCCAGGTAGCCGTAGGGGAGGTAGAGCCGTTCGGTCCAGACGAAGGTCGACCCCTCGCCGCGGGGCTCGATCTCGAAGATGCCCGGCCCGCGGATGAGCCGGCCGGTGTGCTGCACCTCGACCAGCCGGGGTGGCTCCCACTTCGTGATGATCATCGTGTCGAGGATGCCGACGTGCCGGCCGCCGGGCAGCGGCAGCCCGGTGCGGGCGGCCAGCCGGCCGTGCAGCCGCTGCGCGGAGTCCCCCACGGTCCGGACGTCGGTGGCGAGCATCCACTCGCCCTGCTTCTCCCAGGCGGTCAGGACGGCCCACACCCGCTCGGGCGCCGCGTCGACGTCGATCCGCTCGACCAGTTCAGGCACGGGGCTGCTCCTCTTCGTCGGGGGCCGGGTCCGCCTCGGCGGCTCCGTCGGCTGCGTGGGTGCCCTCGTCGTCCTTCTCCGGCACCTCCGCCGGCGGATGCGCGGCGCCCCGGGCGGTCAGGGCGGCGATCTCGCCGTCCCGCTCCTCGAGGACGAGCGCGAACTGGTCGAGCAGCCAGTCGACCTCGGTCATGCGGTACCCGCGGAACGCCGCGGAGATCCGCAGCGACCGCACGTCGTCGGCGGTGACCCGACGGTCGTCGGGCAGCTCCACCGGGGAGCGGTCGAGCTCCGCCGGGGGCTGCGTCTCGCCGCGGCCCATCAGCAGCGAGGCGCCCAGGAAGAGCAGCCCACCGACGACGAGGACACCGACGACGAATCCGACGAACCCGAGCATCAGGCCTCGAGCGGACCCTGCTGGTTGGGCACGTGCTGCATCCCGCCCCCACCGTCCCCGGCCCGCCGTGCGGCGTCGGCGGCCTGGATCACCGCCATCACCTCGCCGAGGTCGTCGGTGACGGTGATCAGGTCGAGGTCGGCGGCGTTGATCGTGCCGGTGTCGGCGAGGGTCGTGCGGATCCAGGCGAGCAGCCCCGCCCAGTACTCGGTGCCGAACAGGATGACCGGGAACCGGGTGACCTTGCGCGTCTGCACCAGGGTGAGGGCCTCGAAGAGCTCGTCGAGGGTGCCGAAACCGCCGGGCAGGATCACGAACGCCTGCGCGTACTTCACGAACATCGTCTTGCGCACGAAGAAGTAGCGGAACGCGATGCCGACGTCGACCCACTCGTTCAGGTCCTGCTCGAACGGCAGCTCGATGCCCAGGCCGACCGACAGGCCGCCGGCCTCGCTCGCTCCCCGGTTGGCGGCCTCCATCGCGCCGGGCCCGCCGCCGGTGATGACCGCGTATCCCGCCTGGGCCAGCGCGGCCCCGATCGCGACGCCGGCGGCGTAGTGCGGGTGGTCGCGGGGCGTCCGAGCGCTGCCGAAGACGCTGACCGCGCGCGGCAGCTCGGCCAGGAGACCGAAGCCCTCGACGAACTCGGACTGGATCCTCAGGACGCGCCACGGATCGGTGTGGACCCAGTCCGTGGGACCCCGGAGGTCGAGCAGCCGCTGGTCGGTGGTGGACCCCTGGTTCTGTGCGGGCTCGCCGCCGCGCAGCACCACCGGGCCGCGGTGCCGCGTCGGCCGGGGACGGCGGTCGGGTTGCTCGACGGTCATGCCTTGCTGCTGATCATGTAGGGCTCCTGGACAGGTAGGCGATCAGGGCGTCCTCGGCCGGCTGCAGCCGGTCGACGAGAACGTGTTCGTCGCGGGTGTGCGCGAGCTGCGGATCACCGGGGCCGTAGTTGACCGCGGGGATGCCGAAGGCGGCAAACCGCGCGACGTCGGTCCAGCCGAGCTTGGCCCGCGCCGGCTTGCCGACAGCTGCGATGAAGGCGGCCGCGGCGGGCTCGGACAGACCCGGCAGGGCCCCGCCCGCATTGTCGGTGACGGTGAGCGTGACCCCGGCCGCGAGGGCGTCGGCGAAGACCTCGCGGACGTGCGCCTCGGCGGCGTCCTCGTCCCGGTCGGGTGCGTAGCGGAAGTTGACCGTCAGCGACGCCTCGTCGGGGATCACATTGCCGGCGACGCCACCGGAGACCGCCACGGCGTTGAGCCCCTCGCGGTACAGGCAGCCGTCGATCTCGACCTCGCGCGGCTGGTAGGCGGCCAGCGCCGCCACGACCCGGCCCAGCGTGTGGATGGCGTTCTCACCGAGCCAGCCGCGGGCGCTGTGTGCGCGCCGGCCCTTCGCCGCCAGGACGGCGCGCAGGGTGCCCTGGCAGCCGGCCTCGATCTCGCCGTCCGTCGGCTCGAGCAGGAGCGCGAGGTCGCCGTAGAGCCAGCCGCGCCGCTCCCGCGCCACCTGGCCGAGACCGTTCTTGGCGTGCTCGACCTCCTCGTTGTCGTAGAAGACGAACGTGAGGTCGTGGGCCGGGGTCGCCCCGGGGACGCCGAACCGGCCGGCCAGCCGCAGCATCACCGCGTCGCCGGACTTCATGTCACTGGTGCCACATCCGTACAGCCGCTGTAAGCCGTCGACTTCGCGCAGGTCGGAGGGCACGTTGTCGGCGATCGGCACGGTGTCGAGGTGCCCGGCGAGGACGACGCGGGTGGGACGGTCCAGGTTGGTGCGGGCCAGGACGGAGTTGCCGACCCGCTCCACCTCCAGCCCCCCGAGCCCCCGCAGCGCCGTCTCGACGGCGTCGGCGAGGGCCGCCTCGTCGCCCGAGACCGACGGCGCGTCGACCAGCGCCCGGGTCAGCGCGAGGACGTCGGCGGAGAGGTCGAGTTCTGGAAGGTCACCCACGACCGCCGAGCCTAATCAAGGACCGGCGACCGGCCGACCAGGCGCGGGCCGGCGTCGGTAGCGTCCACACCGTGACTGACGCCGTCCCCGTCTCTGCTGTGGCCGCTGGTCTCGCGACCGTCACCCCCTCGGGGACGGTTCTCGACACCTGGTACCCCGAGCCGCGGCTCGGTGCGCCCGGGGGGGCCAAGCCCGGGACCACGCGACTCGGGGCACTCGAGCTCTCCGGCGAGCTCGGCCCCGATTACGGCGGCCTGGTCCGCCGCGACGAGGCCCGCGGGGTGGAGGTCATCGCCGTCCGGACGGTCATCCCCGACCTCTCCGCGCCGCCGGTCGACACCCACGACGTCTGGCTGCGCCTGCACCTGCTCTCGCACCGGCTGATCCGTCCCCACGGCGCGAACATGACCGGCGTCTTCGGCCTGCTGACCAATGTGGCCTGGACCAGCGCCGGCCCGGTCGAGGCGGCCGGCTTCAACGCCCACCGGCTACGGGCGGCGGTCGGTCACGTCACCGTCTTCGGCGTCGACAAGTTCCCGCGGATGGTCGACTACGTCATCCCCTCCGGCGTCCGCATCGCCGACGGCGACCGGGTGCGGCTGGGCGCCCACCTGGCCGAGGGGACGACGGTCATGCACGAGGGATTCGTCAACTACAACGCCGGCACCCTCGGGACGTCGATGGTCGAGGGCCGGATCAGCGCCGGCGTCGTCGTGGGGGCCGACAGCGACATCGGCGGCAGCGCCTCGATCATGGGCACCCTCTCCGGCGGCGGCACCCAGGTGATCTCGATCGGCGCCGGCTGCCTGCTCGGGGCGAACTCGGGGGTCGGCATCTCCCTCGGCGACGGGTGCGTCGTCGAGGCGGGCTGCTACGTCACCGCCGGATCCCGGGTCACGCTCCCCGACGGCTCGGTGCTGAAGGCCGCCGAGCTCTCCGGCCGCAACGGGCTGCTGTTCCGCCGCAACAGTGTCAGCGGCGCGCTGGAGGCCCTCCCCCGCGACGGCAACTGGGGCGCGCTGAACGCCGAGCTGCACGCGAATACATAGGTCGGCCTCCGGCCTCCACCGCGGCCAATTGCCGTCCCCCACCTGCTCTGAGCCCTACCGCGGGCTCATCGGGGACCCTTCGGGCCCCACTCCTCGCCGCGCCTCGCGGGGCGGGTCACGTGAGGTTGGTCGGGGCCTCTGCCGGGACGTCGAGGTGCTCGAGCAGGGCGACGGCGAACTCGTGCGGCCGCTCGACGTGCGGGGAGTGCCCGACGTCGGGCAGGACGACCTCGCGGTAGGCGCCACCCGTCGCGGCGTAGCGGTCCAGCACCGACCGGGTCTGGGTGACCATGGGCTGCGGCGGGAAGGCCTCGTCCCCCGGCCACCCCGGCATCGCGCCCACCGAGCCGAGGAAGGCCAGGTCGAACACCGAGGAGTCGGACACGATCTGGTCGGCGTCCCCCCGGATCCACAGCACCGGCGGCTTCTCGGGGAGGTCGATGATGCCCGAGACGTCGAAGACCGTCGGGGCCATCGTGTTCAGCACCCCGCGCGCCCCCGGGGCCACCCCGGGCCAGGCGTCGACGGACACGGCCTCGCCCGGGTAGTGGTCGGTGCCGGTGCGGGTGCTGTTCATGGCGGCGACGAACACGTCCTCCAGCTGCGGGTCCAGCGGCAGGGAGCCGGGGGCCACGTAGAACGCGCGCAGCACCGAGCGCGGGCTGAACGGGCTGTCGGCGGTCGTGTCCCCCGCGGCGATCGCCGCGACGAACTCGGGGTTGGCCGCGCCGCCACCGCAGCCGGTGCCGTCGGCGTGGACCGCGTGCCCGTCAGGACCCGCCGTGCCGCCGTACCCGTAGGGCGAGACCGGCGCGACGAGGGCGACGGAGGCCACCCGCTCCGGCGCGTCCAGCAGGTACTGGAGCACCACGCCGGCACCCATGCTCCAGCCGACCAGGTGCACCCGGGTGAGCTCGAGGGCGTCGACCAGCGCCGCGACGTCGTCCGCCCAGTCGCGGACACCCCGGGTGGCGTCGATCGGCAGGGGCTCGGTCTCCCCGTACCCCCGCAGGTCGACGGCGAGCACGCGGTGCCGGCCGGTGGCGCCGAGGTCCAGCAGCGACTGCTGCCAGAACAGCGACGAGCTGACGTTGCCGTGCACGAACAGCACGGCTTCGCCCGGCCCCGCCGGCTCGACCCCCTCGGGATGCAGCACCGCCTGCGTCAGCCGGCTCGTCGGGACCGTGGTGGCGGCGATGCCGGGCAGCAGGACGTCGTGCATGGATGCTCCTCAGGCTGGGACGCGGCCGCCCACGCTAGCGCCGCGACGCTGTCGGGCGCCCTCCAGGGACCCGCGCCGGGTGTGCGAGGTGCGGGGGGATGGGCGGTCTCTTAACTACAGTCGGGAGCGATGGCCGGCGCGAGCACCACCTCCCACCCCTCGGGGGCGCGGAGGACCACCACCCGTCGGCGTCCGTCTCAGAGCCGCAAGCCCGCCGCCCGACGCCGGCCCGCCGTCGCCGGGAGCAGGAAGCGGAAGAAGACCCGGCGGTCGAAGGGCTGGGACGCGAAGCGCTGGTGGCCGGCGCTCCTCCTGGTCGCCGCCGTCGTGGTCGGTCTCGCCTGGGACACCGAGAACAAGGGAGTTCCTGGAGTGCCCGGACGCTGCACCGTCGCCGGCCTGTCGATGACGCTGACCGCCGAGCAGGTGGGCAACGCGGCCACCATCGCGACCGTCGGCCGGGACCGCGGTCTCCCGGAACGTGCGATCGTGATCGCGCTGGCGACCGCGCAGCAGGAGTCCCGGCTGCGCAACCTCGACTACGGCGACCGCGACTCGCTCGGGCTCTTCCAGCAGCGCCCGTCGCAAGGCTGGGGAACCGAGGCGCAGGTGCAGGACCCGGTCTACGCCGCGGGGATCTTCTACGACCGCCTGGTGGAGGTGCCGGACTGGGAGACCGGCCGCCTCACAGAGGTCGCACAGCGCGTGCAGATCAGCGGCTTCCCCGATGCGTACCAGCAGTGGGAGGAGATGGCGCAGCTGCTCGCGGCGGCGCAGGTGTCCGAGCTGCCCGACCAGATCACCTGCGTGCCGGACGAGGCCGCCGGCTGACCGTCCCGGCCGTCAGCCGCCGAGTCGCTCCACCGCGGCCGCGATGCGCTCGTCGGTCGCCGTGAGCGCCAGGCGCACGTGCCGGGACCCTGCCGGACCGTAGAAGCTGCCGGGTGCGGCGACGATGCCCAGACCGGCCAGCCACTCGATCGTCGTCCAGCAGTCCTCGTCGCGCGTGGCCCACAGGTAGAGGCCCGCCTCGGAGTGGTCGATCGACAGCCCCGCCGCCCGCACCGCCGCGGCGAGACGCTCGCGTCGGGCCCGGTACCGCTCGCGCTGCGCGTCGACGTGCCCGTCGTCGGCGAGCGCCGCCGCCATGGCCGCCTGCACCGGCGCGGGAACGAGCAGACCGAGGTGTCGCCGCACCTCCCAGATCCGGCGCACCAGGACGGGATCGCCCGACAGCAGGCCGGCCCGGTAGCCCGCCGCGTTCGACTGCTTCGACAGCGAGTGCACCGCCAGCAGTCCCGCATGGTCGTCACCGGCGACATCGGGGTGCAGCAGGGAGCGGGGCTCGACGTCCCAGCCCAGCGTCACGTAGCACTCGTCGGCGACCACCGGGATGCCGTGCGCGCGCCCCCAGGCCACCCAGGCCCGCAGCTCGTCGTCGGTCAGCACCCGGCCGTGCGGGTTGCCCGGCGAGTTCAGCCAGACGAGGACGACGCCGGCGGAGTCGGCGGGCGGGGTGTCGGTGCGGCGGACGGCGAGGCCGGCGAGGACCGCGCCCACCTCGTACGTCGGGTAGGCAACCTCGGGGATGATCACGGTGCCGCCGCCGTGGAGTCCCAGCAGCGTGGGCAGCAGAGCGACCAGTTCCTTTGACCCGACCGTGGGGATGAGCGAGGGCTCCGCGCCCAGGGGGTCGGCGATCTGGATCCCGAGCCGGCGCCGCAGCCAGCCCGCGGCCGCCGCGCGCAGCTCCGGAGTACCGAGTGCCGTGGGGTAGCCCGGCGCGTTACCGGCCGCGGCGAGCGCCTCGCCGAGGACGGCGGGGGTGTCGTCGACCGGCGTGCCGATCGACAGGTCGACCACCCCGCCGGGGTGTCGGGCGGCGCGCGCCCGTGCCTCGCCGAGGGCGTCCCAGGGGAAGTCCGGCAGCGAGCGGGCCGTCCCCGTGGCCGTCGTCGTCAGTGACCTTCGCCCTGCGGCGGGAGCGCCGCGACCAGCGGATGGTCCTTGCCGATCTTCCCGGTCTTGGCCGCGCCGCCCGGGCTGCCCAGGTCGGAGAAGAACTCCACGTTGGCGTCGTAGAAGTCCTTCCACTTGTCCGGGACGTCGTCCTCGTAGTAGATGGCTTCCACCGGGCAGACGGGCTCGCAGGCACCGCAGTCGACGCACTCGTCGGGGTGGATGTAGAGCATCCGGTCGCCCTCGTAGATGCAGTCCACCGGACACTCGTCGATGCACGCCTTGTCGAGGACGTCGACGCAGGCCTGGGTGATGACGTAGGTCACGGTGGTTCCCTCCTGGGGACACGTGGGGCAGAACCGCCGGTCGGGACCAGGTTCCGCCGTCGGTGGATCTTCGCGCTCTTAGTATCACCCGCTACCCGGAGGCAGGCGCCACCGGTCCGCACGAGGACGAAACTGCCCACCCCCCGATCGGGGCAGGGAGAACCGCGCCACTCAAGCAACCGCGCTCCGTGCCGATCTTGATGCCGTGTCACACGGACGGACGGACCGGCGGGCAGCGCTGCCGCGCCCGAGGTCGGCGATGTCCGGCCCGGGGTGGGGAACATCGCCCTACGACGCCGAGGCGTCGGTGCGCTCCCTGCTGTCGCGACTGCGCGCCCAGGCCGGCGCCACCCGCGTCTCGGTGTGGGTGCACGAGGCCTCGACCGCGATGATCGTGCCCTTCGGGTCCGTCGTCGCCGAGACGTACGCGTCCACGGGACCGCGGCAGCGCACCGCAGTCACCCTGTCCGGCTCGCCGTTCATGTCCGCGGTCGTCCGCAGCCGCCAGTCGGTCGTGGCGAAGGCCGACGGACGCCGGGCGTCGGACAAGGAACTCGCCGAGCGGGACATCCGGTCGGCCCACGGGGAGCCCCTGATCGTCGACGGCGAGGTCGTCGGCGTCCTGACCGTCGAACCGGCGGCCGCGGCATCGACCCATCTGCTGCGCCAGGTCTCCCCCAAGCTCGCCGTTGCGCTGGCCGAGGCGTGGACCCGTCGCTCGGAGAAGCGCCGGACCAAGCAGGCCGAGGTGCTGCTCGGGCTGATCGAGTCCGCCGCCAAGGCCCAGTCCATGGACCACCTGCTCGGCGCCGCGTGCCGTCAGCTCGCCGAGCTCGGTGAGGTCGAGCGCGCCTGCATCTTCCTGCTCGAGGACGGCCGGCTGGTCCCGCGCATGGCGAGCTACGCCGACGGCCGGCGCGATCTCGCCACCTGGGAGCAGTTCCGCAACGCACCTGTCGGGCTGCAGCTGGCCGAGCACGTCCTGCGCACCGGACAGCCCATGACCGCCGACCGCGACTCCGGGCTGCTCTCGGGCTGGTGGGTCGACAACTTCCACATCGCCTCGGGCCTCGCCGTCCCCCTCGGCCGCAGCCCCCACCTCGCCGGGGTGCTCACCCTCGACAGCACCGAGGTCCGGCCGTTCTCCGAGGACGTCCGCAGGCTGGCCGCCGCCGCCGGCGCGCACCTCGGCGGGGTCATCGAGCAGGCGCGGACCAGTCAGGCTCGCGCCGCATCGCTCGCCACCGCGCGCGTCGTCCGGCAGTTGCTGGTCGACGGTTCCGGCGCGACGGGCGTGGCCGAGGCCGCCGAGGTCCTCGCCCGGGCCGTCCAGCGCCTCGCCGGCACCGACCGCAGCGCGGCCTACCTGCTCAGCGACGACGGCACCATCGGCGAGGTCCGCCACGTCGACTGGCCCGACGAGCACCGCCTCGTCGTCCAGACCCAGTTGGTGGGGCATCCCGCCGCGGACGTCCCGCTGTGGCGGCTCACCGAGGAGCAGAAGCTGCCGGTGTTCGTCGAGGACACCGCCACCAGCGACCTGATCGACCCCCGCCTCGCACAGGCGCTCGACCTCTCCTCCTACGTGAGCGTGCCGCTGCTGTCCGGTGACCGGCTGCTCGGCCTGGTCGTCACGGGCTCTGTTGGCCGGCCGCGGGAGTGGTCGCCGGCCGTCCGCGAGGCCGTGCGTCAGGTCACCCTCGAGGGCGCGCTGGTCGTGGAGAACGCGGCCCTGCGCGAGGTCGAGCAGGTGCGGCTGGCACAGCTCGCCGCCGAGGCGCACCACGATCCGCTCACCGGGCTGGCCAACCGCCGGCGCCTGATCGAGGAGCTCGAGAGCACCGTCTACGGGACGGGCGGCCGCGACTGCGCCGTCCTCATGATCGACCTCGACCGATTCAAGGAGATCAACGACAGCTTCGGCCACAGCGTGGGTGACGACCTGCTATGCCTGGTCGGCCCGCGCCTGCAGGCGACGCTCCAGGAGGGTGATCTGCTGGCCCGGATGGGCGGTGACGAGTTCGCCGTCCTGCTCCCCGGCGCGGACTCGATGCGCGCACGACAGGTCGCCACCCACCTGGGCAACGCCCTGCGCGAGGCCTTCGTGCTGGCCGGCATGTCCCTGCACATCGACGCGAGCATCGGGATCGCCCTGTGCCCCGACCACGGCCGCGACCGCTCGCTGCTGCTGGCCCGCGCCGACACCGCCATGTACGCGGCCAAGCGCGGCCGTCACGAGTTCGAGGTCTGGGCGCCGGACGGCACCCCGGACAGCCGGGACCGGCTGGAGACCCTGGAGCAGCTCCGGACGGCGCTGGACGACGACCAGCTCGACGTGCACTACCAGCCCAAGCTGGATCTCCGCACCGGTGGAGTGATCGGTGTCGAGGCCCTGGTCCGCTGGAACCACCCCGAGCGTGGCCTCCTCTACCCCGACGTCTTCCTGCCCCTGGCCGAGCAGGCGGGCCTGATGCGGCGGCTCGCCCTGCGGGTGCTCGAGCGGTCGCTGCGGGACCTGCAGGCCTGGCGATCGGCGGGGCTGGACCTCTCGGTGGCGGTCAACCTCTCGGTCTCCAACCTCCAGGACGTCGCCCTGCCGGAACAGGTCGAGATGCTGCTCGACGCGTTCGGCGTGCCGGCCGAGGCGCTCATCCTGGAGATCACCGAGGACGTCCTCATGGCCGACGCCGCCCGCAGCCAGCAGGTCATGGCGGGCCTGCGGCGGCTCGGCGTCCGCCTGTCGATCGACGACTACGGGACCGGATACTCCTCGCTGTCCTACCTGCGGGCGCTGCCGGTCGACGAGCTGAAGCTGGACCGGAGCTTCGTCAGCTCCCTGACCTCGGACGAACGCGCGGCGGCGATCGTCCGCAGCACCCTGCAGCTGAGCCTGGACCTGGGCATGAGCATGGTCGTCGAAGGCGTCGAGGACGCCGCCACGCTGGCGGCGCTGCGGGCCTGGGGCTGCGAGTTCGCGCAGGGCTACCACATCGCGCGGCCGATGCCGGCGGAGAAGTTCCTCGAGTGGCTGGCCGAGCAACCGGCGTTCGTGCCCCGCGTCGGGGTGGCGCTCCCCTCGTCCTGAGCGGCAGGAATGATCACTGCCGTGTCCTCCGTGCCCGTCGCCGAACTCGAGCGGCTCGCCGCCCGCAGCTGGCGGGGGCTCGAGGAGGAGCCCTTCGGCGACTGGCTGCTCCGCGCCGGCGGGGGGTTCACCGGCCGCGCGAACTCCGTGCTCGTCGTCGGCGACCCGCCGGCCGACCTCCCGGACGCCGTCGCATCGGTGACCAGTTGGTACTCGCAGCGCGGGCTGCGGCCCCGGGCGCAGGTGCCCACGGGCTCCGAGCGCGCCGACGCCGCCCTCGCCGCAGCCGGCTGGACCCGGGACGACGACAACCTGGTGCTCACCGCTCCGCTGAACGGGTGGGCCGCACCGCGGGTCGACGTCGGACTCGCAGCCGTCCCGGATGACGCCTGGCTCGCCGGATACCGCTACCGGGGGACCCCGCTGCCGTCGGTCGCCTCCGCGGTGCTGGTCAACACCGATGAGCCCGTCTTCGCGTCCGTCCGGCTGGATCCCGCCCCGGCGCCGCTCGCCGCGGTCGCCCGCGGCGTCGTGGTCGACGGCTGGTTGTGCGTCACCGCGGTGACGGTCGACGATCGCTACCGGCGCCGTGGCCTCGCGACGGCGGTGATGGCCGGACTCGGCGACTGGGCGCGCGAGCGCGGCGCGCACTCCTGCCTGCTCCAGGTGGCCGGCGGCAACGCAGCGGGGCTGGCTCTCTACGAGCGCCTGGGCTTCACCGAGCACCACCGCTATCACTACCGGCTGGGGGTCGAGCCGGAACGTCGTCCGGGGTGACCGGCGGGCGCGGCGGCCCGCCGAGCGCACGACCGACGGCGAAGGCGGCGGCGAGCACACCGAGCAGCAGGAAGGCGAGGTTGACCACGCCGGTCGCCCCGCCCCCGGCGATGACCAGGTCTCCCTCGGGACGCCGGATCATCGCCGCCACGACGACGACCAGCCACGCGATACCGGTCAGGGCCGCGACCAGGCGCGACCCCGACAGCCGCAGCGCCAGCCGCGGCAGCAGGAGGTTGGCGACCACCGCGGCCACCACCGAGACGGGGAACAGCACGCCGCCGAGGCGCAGCGGCAGCCAGAAGACCTCCACCAGCGCCATCCACACGGCGACGACGAGCACGAGGAGCCCCCCGACCACCCGCTCGGCCGGGCGGGGCCGGCTCATCCGGGCAGGCCGGCGAACAGGTCGTCCTCCCAGCCGTGGGGCCCGCCGCCGGCCGGCCCACGCTCCCCCCGCACCAGCCGGTAGTACTCGGTGCCCAGAACCTCCTGGCCGAGGTTGTTCGACAGCGCGAAGAACGGGCCGTCGACCTTGATCTGCGTCGGATACGCCCGCATCGCGGCGTCCTTCTGGGACACGAAGCCGCGGCCGTCCACCGCGGCGGCGACCTCGTCGTCCTCCACGGCGAACGGGATGTCGCCGGCGTCGGTGACGCCCTCGAAGAAGGACTCCCCCGCCTCCGCCAGCGCGTCGATCCCCAGCTGCAGCACCGACCGCGGCACGCAGCACCAGTACACCTTCGCCGTCGTCCAGGCCTTTCCGAGGTCGGGCCGGTAGGCCGGGTCGGCAGCGGCATCCACCGCGGCCATCGCGACCCGGTGGGCCTGGATGTGGTCGGGGTGTCCGTAGCCGCCGTTCTCGTCGTAGGTGACGACCACCTGCGGCCGGATCTCGCGCACCACGGCGACGGCGTGGGCGACCGCCTCGTCGAGGTCGGCGTTCCAGAAGGCACGGGGATGCTCGTTGGCCGGCGTCCCGATCATCCCGGAGTCGCGGTACCGGCCCGGCCCGCCGAGGAAGCGGACATCGGTGACGCCGAGCGCGTCCATGGCCCCGCGCAGCTCCCAGATCCGGTAGCCGCCCAGCTGGTCTGCCTGTCCGGCGGCCAGCTGCTCCAGCTCGGGCACGAGGATCTCGCCCTCCTCACCCAGCGTGCAGGTGAGCAGCGTGACCGAGGCGCCCTCGGCGACGTACCGGGCCATCGTGGCCCCGTTGTTGATCGTCTCGTCGTCGGGATGGGCGTGGACGAGGAGGAGCCGGCGAGAAGTCACGAAGGCATTCTTCCCGTCGCGACCGGCGCGGGGCCCGGAGGGCTCCCGGCGGGAGCGACCGAACGGCTCCGCTCAGGCCGGGAACGGCTCCTGGTCGCGGTGCGGTCCGGAGGATCGCAGTGTGTCATGGCGGTGCGATCCGGAGGATCGCAATGTCAGAGCACCTCGGTGGGGACGACCTGGCGGGCCTCGGCGAAGTGGCAGGCGGCCGGGTGGCCCTGACCGCGGTCGACCAGGGCCGGCGGCTCGACGGCGCAGATCTCCTGCGCCTTCCAGCAGCGGGTCCGGAACCGGCAGCCCGAGGGCGGGTCGGCCGGGCTCGGGACGTCGCCCTGCAGCAGGATCCGGTCCTTCTGGCCGCGGAGCGCGGGCTCGTGCAGGGGGACCGACGACAGCAGGGCCTGGGTGTAGGGGTGCGACGGCGAGCCGTAGACCTGCTCCTCGGTGCCTTCCTCGACCACGCTGCCCAGGTACATGACCGCGATCCGGTCGGACAGGTGGCGGACCACCGACAGGTCGTGGGCGATGAACAGGTAGGACATGCCCAGCTCGTCCTGCAGGTCCTCGAGGAGGTTGACGACCTGCGCCTGCACCGACACGTCCAGCGCCGACACCGGCTCGTCGCAGACGATGACCTCCGGCCGCAGGGCCAGTGCCCGGGCGATGCCGATGCGCTGCCGCTGACCGCCGGAGAACTGGTGCGGGTAGCGGTTCACGTAGTCGGGGTTGAGGCCGACCCGGTCCAGCAGTTCCTGGGTGCGCTGCAGGCGGCCCTTGCGGGGCGCCACGTCGGCGTGCACCGACCAGCCCTCGGCCACGATGTCGCCCACCGTCATGCGGGGATTCAGCGAGCCGTAGGGGTCCTGGAAGATGATCTGCACCTCGCGGCGGTACTGCTTGAGAGCGCGGCCGCCCATCTTGGCGACGTCGGCACCCTTGTAGAGGATCGTGCCGCCGGTCGGCTTCTCCAGCGCCACCAGCAGCTTGGCGACCGTCGACTTGCCGCAGCCGGACTCGCCGACCATTCCCACGGTCTCGCCGCGGCGCAGCGTGAGATCGACGCCGTCGACGGCGTGGACGTGGCCGACCGTCTTCCGGAAGACGATCCCCTGCGTCAGCGGGAAGTACTTCTGCAAGCCGCGGACCTCGAGCAGCGGCTCGCCGGCCGACGGCTCGGGAAGGACGTTGGCGGCCGCGATGTCGGCGGGGTCAGACACCGAGGACCTCCTCGCTGTAGTGGCAGGCGGCCTCGCGGCCGGGGACGACCAGGCGCAGCGGCGGAACGTCGCCGACGCAGTCGCGCCCCGGGGCCGCGGCGGCGCCCGTGCGCGCCCGCGGGCACCGGGGATGGAAGGAGCACCCGCTGGGGATGCGCGAGAGGTTCGGCGGCTGGCCCACGATCGGGTTGAGCCGGCCGCCCTTGGCCTCCACCAGCGGGATGGAGTTCATCAGGCCGAGCGTGTACGGGTGGCCGGGCCGGGTGAACACGTCGTCCACCGTCCCGGTCTCGACGATCTTCCCGGCGTACATGACGGCGACCCGGTCGGCGACCTCGTTGACCACACCGAGGTCGTGGGTGATCAGGATCAGGCCCATCCCGGTGTCGCGCTGCAGGTCCTTGAGCAGGTCCATGACCTGCGCCTGGACCGTGACGTCGAGGGCCGTGGTGGGCTCGTCGGCGATCAGGATGCGCGGGTCGAGCGCCAGGGCCATCGCGATCATGACGCGCTGGCGCATGCCGCCGGAGAACTGGTGCGGGAAGTCGTTGACCCGCCGCGCCGCGGCCGGGATGCGCACCCGGTCCATGAGCTCCACGGCGTGCTGCTTGGCCTCCTTGCGGGAGGTGCCCCGGTGCGCCCGGAACATCTCCCCGATCTGGAAGCCGACGCTGTAGACGGGGTTCAGGGCGGACAGCGCATCCTGGAAGATCATCGAGATGCCCGGGCCGCGGATCTGCCGCTGGTCCTCGGCGTTCAGCTTCAGGATGTCGCGGCCCTGGAACCGGATCCCGCCGCCGGTGATGACCGCGGGCGGGGAGTCCAGGATCCCCATGATCGCCTGCGCGGAGACCGACTTGCCGGACCCCGACTCACCGAGGATCGCCAGCGTCTCGCCCTGGTCGACGGTGTAGCTGATGCCGTTCACGGCATGGACGACGCCGGACCGCACCCGGAACTCCACGTGCAGGTCGTCGACCTCGAGCACGGGACCCGAGGCCGGGTCGTACGTGACGGGAGCGGGGGACGAGGAGATGGAACCGCTGCTGGTGCTCACGAACGCTGCCTCGGGTCGAGGGCGTCGCGCAGGGCGTCGCCCAGCATGATGAACGCCATCACGGTCAGGGACAGGATGATGCTCGGGAAGAGCACCAGGTGGGGTGCGGTACGGAGCAGGGACTGCCCCGTGGAGATCTGCAGACCCCAGGAGATGGCCGGCCGCTGGAGGCCCACGCCGAGGTAGGTCAGCGTCGCCTCGGCGGCGATCAGCACACCCACGGTGATGGTGGAGAACACCAGCACGGGCGCCACGGCGTTGGGCAGGATGTGGCGGGTCAGGATGCGGAGGTTCGACGCACCCATCGCCCGGGCCGCGGCCACGTAGTCCGAACTCTTCACCGCGATGACCTGCGAGCGCACGAGGCGCATGGCGGTCATCCAGCCGAACGCGGCGAGCGCGATGGCCACCGCCCCGGCCCCACGGTCGCTGATGATCGGCAGCCCGGTCGACGGGCCGACCCGCAGCAGGATCAGCGCGCCGAGGATGAGCGGCAGCGCGAAGAAGATGTCGGTCAGCCGCGCGAGCAGGCTGTCGGCGATGCCGCCGTAGTAACCGGCGATCGCGCCCACGATGACGCCGATCACGAGCACACCGATGACCGCGAGCAGCCCGATCATCAGCGAGTTGCGGGCCCCGTAGGCCACGTTGGCCAGGTAGTCGCAGCCCTGCTGGTCGAAGCCGAACCAGTGCGAGCCGGACGGCGCCTGCTTGGAGTTCGACAGGTCGCAGTCACGCGGGTCGGCACCGCCGGAGAACAGCTGCGGAACGATCGCCATGAGGACGAAGAACACGCCGAGGAAGGAGCCGATCCAGAACAGCGGATTGCGCTTCAGCGAGTCCCAGGCGTCGCTCCACAGGCTGTTCTGCCGGGCGTCGGTGACGTCGACGCGCGGTGTCGCGAGGACGCTCTGGGTGCCGGCCTCCACCTCGTCGTGACGCAGGTCCCGCTGCTGCTGCTCAGTCATAACGGATCCTCGGGTCGAGGACGGCGTAGAGCACGTCGACGATCAGGTTGAAGAAGATGAAGAAGAACACCATCAGGGTGACGATGCCGACGACGACAGCGCCCTCCTGCTGCCCGACTGCTTCGAAGACCGCCCGGCCGATGCCCGGGATGTTGAACACCGCCTCGGTCACGATGGCGCCACCGAGCAGCGCGCCGACGTCGGCACCGATGAAGGTGACCACCGGGATCAGGCTGTTGCGCAGCGTGTGGCGCAGGATGACCGTCCGGTTGGGCAGCCCCTTGGCGCGCGCCGTGCGGACGTAGTCGGCGCGCATGTTCTCCGCGATGCTCGTCCTCGTCAGCCGGGCGACATAGGCCAGGGACGACGAGGCGAGGACCAGCCCCGGCAGCAGATAGCTGTACCAGCCGTCGTTGATCCCGGCGATGGGGAACCAGCCGAACTTCAGGCCGAAGACGTACTGGGAGACGAACCCGAGGACCAGGATCGGGATCGAGATGATCAGCGTCGTCGACACCAGCACGAGGTTGTCGAAGAAGCTGTTGCGGCGGATGCCGGCGAGCACACCCGCGGCCAGCCCGATGATCGTCTCGAAGAGCACGGCGACGACGGTCAGCTTGATGGTGACCGGCAGCCGCTGGCTGATGGTGTCCAGCACGGGCCGGTTGCTGAAGTCGACGCCGAGGTCGAAGTGCGCGAGCCCGCCCAGGTACTTGGCGTACTGGACGATCAGCGGGTCGTTGAGGTTGAAGTCCTCTCGAAGCTGCGCCACGACGGCGGGAGCGAGCGGACGGTCGCCGGCCAGGGCGCGGACGGGGTCGCCCGGCAACGCGTAGACCATGGCGAAGATCAGGAACGACGCGCCGAGCAGTACTGGGATTGTCAGCAGCAGCCTGCGGACGACGAAGCGGCCCATGACCCTCCTTCGTTCATCGATGCGGGTGTCACGCCGGCGCGACGGATCTCATCATGCGCCGAGGTCGCCCGGTGCGTTCGCCGGAGTGGTGGCGAGTGTCGCGGAGACGGGCCTGGACGAGCGCCGGGGCGCACCTGCTCGTTGTTGCGGCAGGTACGCCCCGGCGTCGGTCGTGCAGGTGGAGCCTTACTTCACGGTCACCGAGGCGACGTTGACGCGGCCGAAGATGTCGACCTTGACGTCGCTGACGTTCTCGGACCAGACCGTCTGCTCCAGACCGAAGAACATCGGCATGATCGGCATGTCCTCCAGCAGGAGGTCCTCAGCCTGCTGGTAGAGGTCGATCGCCTCGTCGTTGGACGACGCAGCGTTGCCCTCGGCGACGAGCGCGTCGAACTCGGGGTTGGAGTAGAAGGCCGAGTTCGAACCCGCCGGCGGCTGAGCCTGCGTGGAGTAGAGCGGCTCCAGGTAGTTCTGCGGGCTCGGGTAGTCCATGGACCAGCCGAGACGGAACGGCCCGGTGTAGCCCTTGGCGTCGCCCAGCGGCAGGTACTCGGAGAAGTCGAGGTTGCCCTGCAGGGTGAACTCGACTCCGAGGTTCTCCCGCAGCTGGTTGCCCACGGCCTCGACCCAGGCGTCGTGACCGGCGCCCGCGTTGAACCACAGGTCGACCGGCTGGGTGCGGTCGAAGCCGGCCTCGTCGAGGAGCTCGTTGGCCCGCTCGACGTCGACCTGGCAGTACTGGCAGGCGTCGTCACGGGAGCCGTCGACGACCGGCGCGATCACCGAGAACGCCGGGGCGCGGGTGCCGTTGAAGATGGCCTCGGTGATGGCCTCCCGGTCGATCGCCAGCGAGAACGCCTGACGAACGCGCTTGTCGGCGTAGCGGGGGTCGTACGTCGGGAAGCCCATGTAGGTGAAGGACGACGACGGGGTCTCGCCGTAGCGGTCACCGAACTCGTCGGGCGCGCTGCTGATCGCGTCCGGCGGGATGTTGTTCAGGATGTCCAGGTTGCCGCCCTGGGTGTCGGTGTAGGCGGTGTTGATGTCGGTGTAGACCTTGAACTCGACCGAGTCGGCCTGCGCGGCGTCCTCACCGGCGTAGTCGTCGTAGCGGCTGAGCGTGAAGCCCTGGCCGGGGACGAACTCGCCGTCGGCCTTGAACGGGCCGTTGCCGACCGGGGTCTTGCCGGCGGCCTCGGGGTCCTCGAAGAAGGACTCGGGCAGCGGGTAGAAGGCGTTGTAGCCGACGGTCACGGGGTACTGCGCGAACGGCGCGGTGAGCGTGACGGTGAAGGTCTGGTCGTCGACGACCTCGAGGCCGGTCATCTCCTCCGCGGCAGGCGGGGTGATGACGTTGCCGTCGTCGTCGGTCTCCGCCTGCAGCGCGTCGTAACCCTCGACGTTGGCGAAGAAGTAGGACCCACCCTGGGCGTTGGTGCTCAGCGCGGTGTAGTTCCACGCGTCGACGAACGACGCGGCCGTGACGGGGGTGCCGTCGTGGAACGTCCAGCCGTCCTTCAGCTTGACCGTCCACGTGGTGGCGTCGTCGGACTCGATGGACTCCGCGACACCCGTGTACTGCACGGAGCTGTCGTCCGCGTACTGGACCAGGCCGGTCCACAGGGCCTCGACGACCTGGCTGCCCTCGGACTCCGAGGTGTTGCCGGGAACGATCGGGTTCTCCGGCTCGCCAATGTAGATGCTGAAGCTGCCGCCATCGCTGGCCGCACCTCCGTCACCACTGTCGTCGCTACCGCCACAGGCGGTCATCAGCATCGCGGCGGCGATAGCCGTCGCGACGAGCGAGCTCTTGCGCTTGCTCAACTTCACGTGCAATGCCTCCCTCATCCCGCTTCTGCGGGGGGAATGGACAGGTCGATCCGTGCCCACCTAGGGGCCGACGGACGACTGACTGGTCACGAGCGAAACGCATCCGGGAGGTAGAGACCTCCCCAATACGACGGGTGGACCCTAGGCACGCTCGCGAAGGGGTGTCCACGGCCGTCATCGAGTTGTGACCTGGGCTGATCAACCGGAGCCCAACCGTAACTTCGACACCATGCGACGCGGCCGACGGGCGTGTCTTTCCGCACTTCGGGCCATCTGACAGGACGGATTACGGCAACTCTCACGTGCCGCTTCGGTCCGTCGTCCGCCGATGGACCCGTCACGGAAAGCGCCGCCGGGGGCACCGGCCCGTGCGGGCCGGCGTCCCCCGGCGGCGCCGGTGGAGTGCGGATCGTCAGTCGTTGACGGTGACCTCGGCGGCCTCGACCCGACCGAACATGTCGACCTTCACGTCGGACACGTGCTCGGAGAACACCGACTGCTCGACCTGGAAGAACATCGGGATGATCGGCATGTCCTCGAGCAGGACGTCCTCGGCCTGGTTGTACTTCTCGATGGCCGCGGCATTGCTCCGGGCCTGGTTGCCCTCCTCGACCAGCTGGTCGAACACGCCGTTGGAGTAGTGGGCCAGGTTCGCCCCGTTCGGGATGAGCGCACCGGTCGAGTAGAGGGGCTCGAGGTAGTTCTGCGGGCTCGGGTAGTCCATCGTCCAGCCCGACCGGAACGGGCCGGTGAAGCCCTGCTGCATGGCGAGCGGCATGTACTCCGGAATGGCCAGATCACCCTTCAGCACGAAGTCGACGCCGAGGTTCTGCCGCAGCTGGTTGCCGACCGCCTCCATCCACGCGTCCTGACCGGCACCGGCGTTGAACCACAGGTCGATCGGCTCGTCGCGATCGAAGTCGGCCGCGTCGAGCAGCTCGTTGGCCGCGGCGACGTCGAGCCGGCAGTAGGTGCAGGCGTTCTCGCGGGCGCCGTCGATCATCGGGGCGATGACCGACGTCGCCGGCGTCCGGGTGCCGTTGAAGATCGCCGTGGCGATCGCGGCCCGGTCGATGCCCATCGACAGTGCCTGACGGACCCGCTTGTCCTCGAAGCGGGGGTCGTACAGCGGCAGTCCGAGGTAGGTGAACGACGAGGAGGTGTCCTCGAGGTACCGGTCGCCGAACTCGGTGGGCGCGCTGGCGCTGGCGTCGGCCGGGATCCGCCGCACGACGTCGAGGTTGCCCGCGAGGACGTCGGTGTAGGCCGTCGCCACGTCGGTGTAGACGCGGTACTCGACCGAGCTGGCCTCGGCCGTGTCCTCACCGGAGTACTCGTCGTACCGGGTCAGCGTGATGCCGACGCCCGGCTCGAATGCCTTCTCGGCCTGGAAGGGCCCGTTGCCGACCGGCTTCTCGCCGGCGGCCTCCGGGTCGTCGAAGAACGACTCCGGCAGCGGGTAGAAGGCGGAGTAGCCCACGGTGACCGGCCACTGGGCGAACGGCGCGTCGAGGGTGACCGTGAAGGTCTGGTCGTCGACGACGGCGAGGCCGGTCATCTCGGTCGCGGCCGGGTCGCCGGTCGGCTCGTCCTGGTCGTCGGTGGGAGCCTGCAGGTCGCCGTACCCGGCGACGTTGGCGAAGAAGTAGGACGCCGCCTGCGCGTTGGGGCTGTAGGCGGTGTAGTTCCACGCGTCGACGAACGACGCGGCGGTGACGGGTGTGCCGTCGTGGAACGTCCAGCCGTCCTTCAGCTTGACCGTCCAGGTCGTGCTGTCGTCGGAGGCGATGGAGTCGGCGACCCCGGTGTAGGCGACGCCGCCCGTCTCGTCGTACTGCACCAGACCCGTCCACAGGGACGAGATGACCTGGTTGCCCTGGTCCTCGGTCGTGTTGCCGGGCACGAGCGGGTTCTCGGGCTCGCCGATGAACATGCTGAAGCTGCCGTCGTCGGCCGCGGCGGCGGTGCCGCTGTCGGAGGCCGGGCCGCAGGCCGACAGCAGCAGCGTCGCCGCGACTCCCGCCGCGGCGAGCGCACCTGTGCGCGTGCTGGATCTCACGTGGTCATGCCTCCTTGTCCCACCGCGGGGCGGGGGACGGTCAAGTGCTCCGCGCCCGATCGGGGGGCGGACCCAGGTGCCTGATCGCACGCGCTCGGCGACCCGGGAACGAAGGCCGCCGGCGGCCGGCGGACCGTAGGCAGTTATCGGCCGGTCCTCCGCCCGCTCGCGTCGAGTCGACGTCGGATGCGCCACAGGCGTGTCGGGCGCCCGGGCACGGGGTAGGGGAACCCGCGGAGCAAGTTCGCCACCGAGAAGGAGTGCGTGATGAGCGGCATCGACAAGCTGAAGAACAAGGCCGAGGAGCTCGGCGGCAAGGGCAAGGAGGCCCTCGGCGACGCGACCGACGACCGCGACCTGCAGGCCGAGGGCCAGAAGGACCAGGCGAAGGGCAACCTCAAGCAGGCCGGCGAGAAGGTCAAGGACGTCTTCAAGTAAGCCGTCGTTCCGGCCGATGAAGGGCGCCATACCCCCCGGGGCTGGCGCCCTTCGTCGTCTCCGGACTTTCCGCGCAGAAAGTCCGTCAGCCAGCGAAGAGGGGCTGGGCCAACATGTGCGCGATCCGTGCGATGACGGTGTCCATGTCCCGAAGGTCAGCCGCACTGAGCCGGATCACGCGCCAGCCCGCCGCCACGAGCTGCTTGTAACGGGAATCGTCCCGATGGATCTGCAACTCGTCGAAGTGGTACGCCCCCTCGTACTCGACGATCAGTCGGTGTTCGGGCCAGGCGAGGTCCACACGCCCCACGAAGCCACCCGCGTCGACGACGACGAACTGGGGCACCGGGGCGGGGAGGCCGGATCGGGCACAGGCGACCCGCACCCAGGATTCGGGCGGGCTCTCGCTGCGGCCGTCGACGAGCGGTAAAACCTTCGCCACTCGACTCGCTCTCCATCGCCCTCGCGAGCTGGCATGCGCGTGGCGCAACGCGTCGACGTCGAGATGTCCTGACCGCACCATGCCGTCGAGTGCAGCCACCGCCGTGGGCACGGTCTCGAGAGCGGCGAGATCCCACGCCGTCCGTACGGGACTGGTGATCCTGGTGTCGTCAGCAAGGGTCGTCACGTCCACCGGGTCGACCGTCGTCCGATGAACGTGAACCCCGCTGGGCCCCCGCCACGCTGAGGCGTTCGGAATCAGGACCAGCACGGCATCCATGGGCGATGCGAACGGAGCGCCCTGCCACGTCGCTGCTGACCTGCCGCCGAGCACGGCGTCCGATGGCATGAGCAGAGCCGCCGCCCGCGAGCGGAGTTGGTGGTCGGCTACCAGCCCTGGGTCTGCGTAGACGTTGCGCAGCAAGCGGCGATAGATCCCGGTCTTCAACTGTCGCTGGGTGACCACCCCCTCTGCGAGGGCGTGCGTCCCCAGAAAGACGCCGTGCAAATGGTCGCTTTGCTCGATTCACCCCCAGAGCTTGGCCACTTCCGATCGATCCCGATCTCGTCGTCCACAGCGACCGGGGGATCCCGACTTTCGGCGCCGAAAGTCCGGAGACTCCGAGGGACTTTCGGCGCCGAAAGTCCCACAGGGGGTCAGGGGTGGGTGAGAAGAAGGGTGCGGACGGCGGGGAGCAGCGGGCGGTCCGCGGCGATCCAGTCGAGGTCGTCCAGCTCGTCGGCCCGCACCCAGCGCAGCGCCGCGTGCTCGTGCGCGACGGGCGGCCCACCGGAGATCCGGGCCGACCACACCCGCAGCGTCGAGGAGCCCGGCGGCCCGCCCCCGACCACGCCGTCCAGCACGACCTCGCCGAGGAACGCCTGGGGCGTGATCGCCGTCCCCAGTTCCTCCCCGATCTCACGGACCAGCGCGGACAGGTCGGACTCCCCCGGTTCCACCTTCCCGCCGGGGAACTCCCAGCAGCCGTCGTAGGGCCCACCCGACCGCTGGGCGACCAGCACCCGCTCGCCCTCGACGATCGCCGCACCGACCACCTGGACGACGTCCAGCGCCGCACGTGCCGCCGCAGCCGCGTAGGCGTCGAGGTGGCTCTGCATCGCCCGGAGGATCCGCCGCCGCAGCACCACCCGGTCGACGAAGCCGCCGAGCGCCCTCGGCAGCCCGGTCTCCCAGTCGACCTGTTCCTCGACCTGGGTGCCGGCCCCGGTCGCGGAGAACCGGCGGGAGTGCGTCAGCCACCGCCACCCCTGACCGGGCCCGACGGAGTAGACGTCGCGGACCGGCCGCACGGACACGACCTCCTCCAGCGGGGTGCCCCACGGGCGTCCGAGCGTGCGCGCCACGTCGAACGCGACGGTCAGCGGCGCCTCCACCAGAGTGGTGAAACGCAGCCGGAACACGGCTCCACCCTCCCAGAGCAGGCATGGTGGGAGTGCAGGACCCGGCACAATGGCCCGATGCGCATCACTGCCCGGGTCGACTACGCGGTTCGAGCCGCCCTCGAACTCGCCGCCGTCGCCCCCGAGGCGCTGACCTGCGACCGCATCGCCACCGCCCAGGGCATCCCGTCCCGGTTCCTCCAGGCGATCCTCGGCGACCTCCAGCACGCCCGCCTGGTCACGAGTCAGCGCGGTCGTGACGGCGGGTACCGCCTCGCGCTTCCCCCCTCGGAGATCTCGATCGCCCGGATCATGCGCGTCGAGCAGGGCTTCCTCGCCGAGGTGCACGGCCAGCGGCCCGAGGACGTCGAGTACCCGGGCACCGCGGCGCCCCTGGCGAGCGTCTGGGTCGCGGCCCGGGAGGCCTACCGGCGGGTGCTGGAAGAGGTCACCCTCGCCGACGTGGTCGCGGGCAAGCTGCCCGAACACGCTGCCGGACTCGTCGCGATGGAAGAGGCCTGGCACTCCTTCGGCGACACCGCCGACTGACCCCCCGCCTGCGCGGGCCGGGCGTTGCAGGACACTCGGCGTCATGCAGGCACCGGGCGTCACCGTCTTCCTGACCGGCCTCTCGGGCGCGGGCAAGTCCACGATCGCCGATGCCCTCGTCGCCCAGCTGGAGGCCGAGGGCCGCCCGGTGACGGTGCTCGACGGCGACGTCGTCCGCACCCATCTGTCGAGCGAGCTCACGTTCTCCCGCGAGCACCGCGACCTGAACATCGCGCGGATCGGCTGGGTCGCCGGCGAGATCGTCCGCCACGGCGGCACGGTGGTCGTCGCGGCGATCGCCCCCTACGACGCAGCCCGCGAGGCAGCGCGCGCGCTCGTCGAGAAGCACGGTCGCTTCGTGCTGGTGCACCTGTCCACCCCGCTGGAGGTCTGCGAGCAGCGCGACGTCAAGGGTCTCTACGCGAAGGCCCGCGCCGGCGAGATCCGTGAGTTCACCGGCGTGAGCGATCCCTACGAGCCGCCGTCCCGGGCCGAGGTCGTCGTCGACACGTCGGTGACTCCGCTCGAGGAATCGGTCGCGCGCATCCGCGCCGCGATGGCGGAGTGAGCGTTACCACCGACTGACGGCGGCGGCGACCGCCGGATCTTGTGAGACCATGGGCCCCGTGACGGACTGCGGCAGCCTGCTCGTCGCGCGCCTGCACGTCGACCTGGCGCGCGTCTCCAGCGCCGCGTGTCGCGCTCAGCGCTGACAACCGGTCCCCCGCGCACCTCTCCGCGACCCGATCTGCAGCGCCCCATCCCCGGCCCGGGCGCCGCGCGGGTGGTGAGCGCAGGAAGAAGCCTCACCGTGACCTCTCCTCCTCGCACGAGCACCCGGCCCCAGCGCGGCCAGGGCCAGTGGGCGCTCGGCTACCGGGAGCCGCTCAACCCGAACGAGCGGATGAAGAAGGACTCCGACGGGCTCGAGGTCCGTCAGCGGATCATCGACATCTACTCGAAGGCCGGCTTCGACAGCATCGACCCCGGTGACCTTCGTGGGCGGATGCGCTGGATGGGTCTCTATACCCAGCGTGCCCAGGGCATCCCCGGAGGCAAGACCGCCCTGCTGGAGCCGGAGGAGCTCGAGGACTCCTACTTCATGATGCGGGTCCGCATCGACGGCGGGCAGCTGTCCAGCGACGCGCTGCGGGTGATCGGCGGGATCAGCACCGAGTTCGGGCGGGACGTCGCCGACGTCACCGACCGGCAGAACGTGCAGTACCACTGGATCCGCATCGAGGACGTGCCCGAGATCTGGCGGCGGCTGGAGTCGGTCGGGCTGTCGAGCACCGAGGCCTGCGGCGACGTCCCGCGCGTCATGCTCGGCTGCCCCCTGGCGGGCATCCTCGAGGACGAGGTCATCGACGCCAGCGAGGTCCTCGCCGAGACCGTCGCGAAGTACGTGGGCAGCCCGGAGTTCAGCAACCTGCCGCGCAAGTGGAAGACGTCGATGTCCGGCTGCGTGGACCACTGCACCGAACCCGAGATCGACGACGTCTCGTTCGTCGGCGTCCTGAACGCCGACGGCGAGGCCGGCTACGACCTCATGGTCGGCGGCGGGCTGTCGACGAACCCGAAGTTCGCCCAGCGCATCGGCGTCTTCGTGCGCCCCGACCAGGTCACCGCCGTCTGGGCGGCCTGCACCTCGGTCTTCCGTGACTACGGCTACCGCCGGCAGCGCAACCACGCGCGGATCAAGTTCCTCATGGCCGACTGGGGTCCGGAGAAGTTCCGCCAGGTGCTGCAGGACGAGTACCTCCACGAGGTGCTGCCCGACGGCCCGGCCCCCGCCCCGGCCAAGCACGACCAGCGTGACCACGTCGGCGTCGCGAGGCAGAAGGACGGCGCCAACGCGGTCGGTTTCGCCCTGCGCACCGGCCGGATCAGCGGCGGCCTGCTCACCCGCATCGCCGACCTCGCCGACGAGTACGGGCAGGGGCGCATCCGGACGACGACGCAGCAGAAGCTGGTCATCCTCGACGTGCCCGACGAGCGGGTCGAAGGCCTCGTCGCCGCACTGGCCGAGCACGACCTGCTGGTCCGGCCGAGCGCCTTCCGCCGCGGCACCATGGCCTGCACCGGCCTGGAGTTCTGCAAGCTGGCGATCGTCGAGACCAAGCAGCACGCCCAGGATCTCTACGCCGAGCTGGAGAAGCGACTCCCCGACTTCGACGAGCCCATCGGCATCAACGTCAACGGGTGCCCCAACAGCTGCGCCCGGTTCCAGACCGCCGACATCGGCTTCAAGGGCTCGATGGTGCGCGACGACTCCGGCGAGATGGCCGAGGGCTTCCAGGTGCACCTCGGCGGACACCTCGGCGTCGAGGCCACCTTCGGCCGCAAGTTCCGCGGCCACAAGGTGACCAAGGCCGAGACCGCGGACTACTGCGAGCGGGTGCTGCGGGGCTACCTCGAGCACCGCGAGCCCGGCGAGCGGTTCGCGGCCTACGTCGTACGGGCCGACGAAGCCTGGTTGCTGTGACCGAGGAACCGCAGGCGGGAAGGACCCGGCAGCTGCCGGTGTTCCACTGCCCGTACTGCGGGGACGAGGAGCTGACTCCCCACGGGGATTCGGCCGACGGCTGGCGTTGCGGCGCCTGCCTGCGGGCCTTCACGGTCCGCCTGATCGCGACAGGGGTGCAGCAGTGACGATGGCCGTCCGACCGACGCCGGAGACCGCTGCTGCGGCTGACGCCCTCTTCGAGGGCATCGCCGACCCGGTGGAGCAGGCCCTCGCGGTGCTGGCCTGGGCCGGCGACACGTTCGGCGCCGAGTTCGCGATCACCTCCTCGATGGCCGACGGCCTGCTCTCCCACCTGGCCAGCCGTGTCATCCCCGGCGTCAACGTGGTCTTCCTCGACACCGGCTACCACTTCGCCGAGACGATCGGCACGCGCGACTGGATCAGCTCGGTCCTCCCGATCACGCTCGTCAACGTCACCCCGCCACAGACGGTCGGCGAGCAGGACCTCTCCTTCGGGCCGAAGCTGCACGACCGCGAGCCCGACCTCTGCTGCGAGATGCGGAAGGTCAAGCCGCTCGCGCAGGCCCTGTCCGGGTACGTGGCCTGGGGCTCCGGCATCCGCCGCGACGAGTCGCCGACCCGCGTGAACACGAAGCTGGTCGACTGGGACGCCAAGCGCGGCATGGTGAAGGTCAACCCCATGGCCGCCTGGACCCAGGACGTCGTCGACGCCTACGTCGCCGAGCACCAGATCCCGGTCAACCCGCTGTTCGAGCTCGGCTACGGGTCGATCGGCTGCGCGCCCTGCACCCGCCAGGTCGCGCCGGGCGAGGACCCCCGCGCCGGCCGCTGGGCAGGCAGCACCAAGACCGAGTGCGGTATCCACACCTGACGAAGGACCTCGCTGCCCCCACCGCTCGCAAGCGCGCGGCGGGACCCTGCACCGAGGCCGCTCCAGCACGTCACCATGGGGGCATGCCGCGTCCGCCGCGCCTCTCCCCCGACGAGATCGCCGCCGCCCTGCACGGGCTGCCCGAGTGGTCGGGGGACGGCGAAGGGATCCACCGCACCGCCGAGCTGCCGAGCTTCCGGGACGCCGTCGCCGCGATCGCCTCGATCGCCGACGTCGCCGAGGAGATGGACCACCATCCCGACATCGATCTGCGCTGGCGGACGCTGCACCTGAGCGTCGTCACCCACGCCGCGGGCGGGTTGACCGAGCTCGACCTGGAGCTGGCCCGGCGGATCGACGTCCTGCTGCCCTGACTACAGCCGCTGTATCGAGGCTGGTCAGAGCACGCAGAAGAGGTCGGTTCGGTAGCCGTCCGGATCGGCCACGGTCGCGTAGCGCTGTCCCCACGGGGCGTCGTAGGGCGCTGTGACGACCGTGTGACCGGCGTCGGCGACCCGCGAGGCAGCGGCGTCGACGTCGGCCGGCGCGTCGAACAACACCGCGAAGCCGGCGGTGTTGCCGGCGCGCGGTGGCTCGCCGTGCAGCTCCGCGAGGAACGCGGCCTCGTCGATCATCAGCCGGACGTCCCAGTCGGCCTCGATGTGCTTCGTGTCCGCCTCCAGCGGAGGGAACCGGAAGCCGAGCAGTTCGTAGAAGGACACGGCGCGGGACAGGTCCGTGGCGCTCACGGCGACGGCGGCAATCTGCATGCAGCGGGAGTACACCCGCCCACCGACAGTTGCAGGACCCCCCTGCCCCCCACCGCTCGCAAGCTCGCGGCGGGACCCTGCAGCGGAGCCGACCTCAGTCGGTGACGGGGAGCACGAGCAGGCGCAGCAGCCGGTCGGCCTCGGCGTCCGGATCGTCGGTGAGGCCGGTGTGCACCGGACCCGGCTGGATCACCGTGCTGCGCGGCGCGGTCAGCCAGCGGAACCGCGACCCGAGCGCCTCCCGGCCGGCCGCACCGGCACCGGGCTCGGCGGCGCAGATGTCGGCGGCGGCTTGCAGCGCCCGGCCGATCGCCTCGGCGTCGGCGGTGGGGTCCAGCGCCCGCAGCCGCTCGACGTCGAGGTGCACGCGGGAGCCGAGGTAGTCGCGCTGCCGGCAGTAGACGAGCACGCCGGCGTTCAGCGCCTCCCCCCGTTCGATCCTGGGGACGACGCGCAGGACCGCGTACTCGAACGTGTCCCTCATCGCTGGGTCACTCCTTCCGGCGGCGGCGGACCGAGCCACGCCGGCCGGTTCTCCCCGCGCGGTGCACGGCGACGGCCACCCCCACCGGCCTCGGCCGTGGCGACCACACCCGGCAGCCAGGCGTCGCGGGCGCCCAGGCGGGCCATCAGCTGGTCGACGTACCTCGTGCGCAGCGCGTCGGGCTCGTCCACCAGCCACTCGTCGGGGACCTGCGCCAGGACCTCGTCGAGCAGCGGCCGGGTCACCCGGGGCGCGAGCTCGGCGTCGGCGGCCGGCACCTGCGGCTCGCACTCCAGGAGCGCGTGCGCGGACGCGTCGTAGGGACGGCTGACCGCCGCCGCGGCGCCGGGCCAGTGGTGGTGGAAGGTCAGCGCGGCACCGTGGTCGATCAGCTGCAGCCGGCCGTGCCAGAACAGCATGTTGGGGTTGCGCCAGGACCGGTCGACGTTGCCGACGAGGGCGTCGAACCACAGCACGCGGCCGGCGAGGCCGGGGTCCACGCCGTCGGCGCCGGCCTCGAAGTCCAGCGCCCCGGGCAGGTAGTCCAGCCCCAGGTTGCGCCCGGCCGACCGCTGCAGCAGCTCCTGCACCTCGACGTCCGGCTCCCCCACCGCGAGCTCGGGGGCGACGTCGACGGTGACGAGGGCGGGGACCGGCAGCCCGAGCGCCCGGGCCAGCTCACCGCAGACCACCTCGGCGACCAGCACGTTCACGCCCTGCCCGGCAGCGCGCCACTTGACGACGTAGGTGCCCAGGTCGTCGGCCTCCATGAGCCCAGGCAGCGAGCCACCCTCGCGCAGCGGGGTGACGTAGCGGGTGGCGGTGACGGAGGGCAGCACAGTGCGGCGGACGTTACCGCCGCGCGGCCGGACGCCGTCGCAGGGAGACTCGTGCCGTGACGAACGCAGCCCGGACGGGGCGTGCATGGGCCTGCTGAGGGCGGCTGACCCCGAGCGGCTGCGCGGCGCCCCGCTCACCTACGAGGCCGTCGGTGCCGCCCGCACGGGGCAGGTGCCCGACGGCTACCGCCGGGCCGATCGCAGCGCCGTCGTCGGCCACGGTCGGGAGGACTTCGAGCGGGCGGCGGCCGCCGTGTTCGACTGGGGCGCCCAGCGCGGTGCCGGCCTGCGGGTCCGGGCCACGGGCCCGGCGACCGAGCCCGGCACCGTCGTCGTCCTCACCGCCGGCCTGCGAAGGCTGGGCTACGACATCCCCTGCCGCGTGGTGGAGGCGCAGACCGAGGGCGACGAGCGCGGCTTCGCCTACGGCACCCTGCCCGGCCATCCGGAGAGCGGCGAGGAGTGCTTCCTGGTCCGGCTCTTGCCCGACGGCGACGTCGTCTACGAGATCCGCGTGTCCTTCCGGCTGGCCTCGCGGCTGGCCCGGCTGGCCGGTCCGCTGAGCCTCCTCCTCCAGCGAGCGGCCACGGACCTCTACGTCGAGGCCATCTGGCGGGCGGCTCGCGGCTAGACGCCCCGGACCGGCGAGGCGGCTCGTGGGAGTCACCCGTGACAACGGCGCGTTAACGGCACCCGGACCAGCGCTTGTGACCTTCACCGCTTCTGTCCCGCGGGGTCGAGGCACCCCGGTCTCGACGTGCCCCGGGCTATCCGCCGACGGGCACGGCCACACGTGCCGACTCGCCGGTCCGGTTGCGCGCCATCGACCTCGTCGGTGACCGAGCGTCACGGCGAGGCGCGGTTGGGGGGCACGCGAGCGGCCAGTCGGGGCGGATGGACGGACTGCCCGAGGTGCGAAGCCCGCGTGAATTCGACATGACGTTGCCCCATGGGCACTCCCGCTGCCGCACGGTTGTCGAGCAGAACACGGGTTCCGCAGCGCGCCCGGCTACAGAACGTGAGGCCCTCCTGTGAGTGTGAACGACAGCCGGAGCCACGAACGCGCCGACCGGGCGCGGCGGTCGGCTCCGCGACGTGCGCCGCGCCTGCTGACGTGCCTGCTCGGGACGGCGGGGCTCGTCCTGCTGTCGCCCTCGGTCGCTCGCGCCGCAGTGGAGCCGGCTGCGCGCGTCTCGGAATCCGGCCTCGACGCGTGGGCGGTCGCCGGGTTGACCTTCCTGGTCCTGGTCTCTCTCTTCCTGACCGCTGTTGCCGTGACCACCGTCGCCTGGATGCTGCACGCCTGGCGCAGTCCGCAGAGCCTCGCCGCGACCGGGTTCTCCGGTCGGCACCGCCTGCCCGAGCGCACCTTCTCCCTCCTGGTCCCCGCCCGCCACGAGGAGGGCGTGCTGGGCGACACCCTCGACGCGCTCGCCGCCCTGCAGCACCCGCGCTACGAAGTCATCGCCATCGTCGGCCACGACGATCCCGGAACCGACGCGGTGGCGCGGGCGGCCGCTGCGCGCCACCCGTCGCGCGTGCGGGTCGTGGTGGACGACAGCGTGCCCAAGAACAAGCCCAAGGCCCTGAACCGCGCGCTCCAGGAGTGCCGGGGCGATGTCGTGGGCGTTTTCGACGCCGAGGACGACGTGCATCCGCAGCTTCTCCGGCTGATCGACAACCGCTTCACCGAGACCGGCGCGGACGTCGTGCAGGGCGGCGTCCAGCTCATGAACATGCGCACCAGCTGGTGGTCCCTTCGCAACTGCATGGAGTACTACTTCTGGTTCCGCAGCCGACTGCACTTCCACGCCCAGGCCCGGTTCATCCCGCTCGGCGGCAACACCGTCTTCATCCGTACGGCGTTGATCCGGGACGCCGGCGGCTGGGATGCGGAGTGCCTGGCCGAGGACTGCGAGATCGGCGTCCGGTTGTCCACCAACGGGGCCAGGGTCGTGGTGGCCTACGACCCGGAGGTCGCGACCCGGGAGGAGACGCCGGGCTCGCTGAAGAGCCTCTACAAGCAGCGCACCCGGTGGAACCAGGGCTTCCTGCAGGTGCTCCGCAAGGGCGAGTGGCGGCGGCTGCCCACCTTCCGTCAACGGCTGATGGCCCGCTACCTGCTGACGATGCCGTTCCTGCAGGCGGCCACGGGCGTCATGATCCCGATCTCGGTGCTGCTGATGCTGACCGCGAAGGTGCCCACCCCGATCGCGCTCCTGACGTTCTTGCCGCTGGCCCCGACTGTCGTCTCCCTGGTGGTCGAGGTGGCCGGACTCGGGGACTTCGGCCGCGTCTACGGCATGCGCATCCGGATGCGCGACTACGCCCGCCTCCTGCTCGGCAGCTTCCCCTACCAGGTCTTCCTCGCCGCAGCCGCGATCCGCTCGGTCGTCCGTGAACTGCGGGGTGACGGGTCGTGGGAGAAGACCGAGCACAGCAACGTGCACCGCAGCCTGCCGGTCGTGGCGCAGCTGCGGCCACAGCTGCAGACCGCGAACGCGGTCTCCCTCGGTGAGCGCGAGGCCGTCTGATGGCGGCCGTCACGCTGTCCCGCCCGGCCACGTCGGCGGTCCGCCCCCTTCCTCGGCTCCCGGGCGACGAACTCCCGGAGGGTGCCGAGCCGCCGCGCCCCCGGGGCGGCGCACGGCTGCGATCCCTGCTGTGGCTCGTTCCGCTCCTGGCGCTCACCGGCCTGGTCCAGGGGATCAACCTCACCGGCGCACCCCAGCGTTTCGACGACGAGGGGACGTACGTGGCGCAGGCGTTCGCCGTCGGCACGTACGGCGACCTCGCGCACTACACCTACTTCTACGACCATCCGCCCCTGGGCTGGCTGCAGATGGCGGGATGGACCCAGCTCACCGCGGGTTTCTCGCGTTACGAGGAGGCGGTGACGGCCGGACGCGAGTTCATGCTCGTCTGCACGCTCGTGGCTGCCGGGTTGCTCTGGCTGCTGGCCCGCAGGCTGGAGATGTCCCGGCCGGCGGCGGCGGCCGCTGTCGCGATCTTCGCGCTCTCGCCTCTGGCCGTGCAGTTCCACCGCTCGGTGTACCTGGACAACATCGCCACGCCCTGGCTGCTGGCCGCGTTCGTCCTCGCGCTGCCCCGCCGCGAGCAGCTCGCCGGCTACGCCGGCGCTGCCGCCGCATTCGGGGTGGCCGTCCTCACCAAGGAGACCTACCTCCTGTTCCTCCCCTTCCTCGCCTGGCAGATGTGGCGGGGGGCGCACCCCAGCACACGCCGCTACGTGCTTCCCGTCGCCGGGACCGTCTTCGTGCTGGTGGGCTCGGTCTACGTCCTCATGGCCGCCCTCAAGCACGAACTGCTGCCCAGCGCGGGCCGGACCAGCCTCTGGGACGGCGTCTGGTTCCAGCTCGTCGACCGGCCCGGCAGCGGCTGGCTGGCCGACACCTCGAGCGCCGCCTACGCGACAGTCGGCATCTGGTGGCGCCTCGACCCGCTCCTCATCGTCGCCGCACTGCTCGCCGCGCGGTTCGCCCTGCACGTCCGTCACCTGCTGCCCCTCGCCGCGGCGTTCCTGACGCTGGTCGCATTCATGTTCCGGCCCGGCTATCTGCCGGTCCCCTACGTCGTGCCGCTGATCCCGCTCGCGGCGCTGCTCGTACCCGGGACGGTGGAGGCATTCCTCGGACGAGCGCTGCGGTCGGCCCGGCCGCATGCCCGGCGCTTCGGGCTCACGGCCGTGGCGACGGTCGCGGCGGCCGGGGTGGGGTTCGCCGGCGCGTCCTGGCAGGCGCCGCTGGACGCCCTCCTCACGACCGACCAGGACCGGCCCATGCGTCAGGCGCAGGAGTGGCTGGAGGAGCACGCCGACCGGGACGACCGCCTCATCGTCGACGACGCGATGTGGGTCGACCTGGTGCGCGCGGGCTTCGACCGCGCCGGAGTCGTCTGGTACTACAAGGTCGACACCGACCCGTCGGTGGTCGGCCGCGCGCCCGACGGGTGGTCGGACTACGACTACGTCGTCGTCACCGAGTCCATGCGCCGGCTGCTGGGCGACGCTCCGGTGCTGGACGACGCCATCCGGCACGCGAGCACGGTGGTGGCCTTCGGCACGGGCACCGGGATGGTCGAGGTGCTCGAGGTAGCAGTGGTCGATCCCGACGTCGCGACGGGTGCGGCCGGGCCCGCGACGGCGGCGACCGCGACGGCGTCGAGCGCCGTCCCATGACGCCCCGGAGGTCTCCGGGGTCTCGGATGCCCCCGCAACCGGGCGGCCGGCGGCGAGCGGCGGCGATCTCGGCGGCGGCGCTCATGCTGCTCGGCGGGTGCACGTCCGGGAAGTCCCCCGCGCCGGCCGAGGCGGCCGAACCCACCTCGACGGCCGCCGCCCCGCTGACCGGCAGCCAGGCGGCCGAGGCGTTCCTCGCCTCCTACGTCGACGACTCCGGCCGGGTCGTCCGCCTGGACCAGGGCGGGGACACCGTGAGCGAGGGACAGGCGTACGCAATGCTCGCCGCGGCAGCCGTCAGTGACCGCGGGGCGTTCGACAGGGTGTGGTCATGGACGAAGCAGAACCTGCGCCGTCCCGACGGACTCCTGAGCTGGCGCTGGTCCGACGGCGCAGTCGTCGACGCCGAGTCCGCTTCGGACGCAGACCTCGATGCTGCCCGGGCGCTGCTCGTGGCGGGCCGGACCTTCGCCGATCCGCGTCTCATGGCCGAGGGGACGGAGCTGGGGCGACTCGTGCTCGACCTGGAGACGGTCGTGACCGGTGCGGGGCGGATCCTCGTCGCCGGCAGTTGGGCCACCCAGGCCCCCTTTGCCTACAACCCGAGCTACTACTCACCGGCAGCTACGGCACTCCTTGCAGAGTCCTCGGGGGATCCCCGCTGGGCTGAGCTCGACGCGGGCAGCCGCGCGGTCACGGTGGCGATGCTGACCCGCGCGGACCTGCCGCCGGACTGGGCGCAGGTCCGACCGGACGGGGGTGTCGACGCGATGCCGGGCGCGCAGGGTCGGGGGCAGAGCGTCCGCTACGGCTATGACGCGGCACGCACCCCGATCCGCCTCGCGGAGTCCTGCACGCCCACGGACTGGGCTGTGGCCGCCGGGCTGACCGAGCCACTGAGCCGAGCCGGCAATGCCGCGGAGCTCGACCTGGGAGGCACCCCTCTCGCCGAGGGGGACTCCGTCGTGGCGGCGATCGCCCAGGCGGCTGTGGCCGCCGCGGCCGGGGACGGCGACGGCGCCAGGGGCCACCTGCTCGACGCCGACCGTATCCAGCGGGACCACCCGACGTACTACGGAGCGGCGTGGGGAGCCCTGGGGCGACTGATCCTGGAGGGCGGCCGACTCGGCGGGTGCCTGCCGCTGGGGCCGGGATGAGCGTCGCGGCCGGAGCTCGCGGCCGGCCTCGCATCGCCCCTCGTGCGGACGCGTCCACCCCGACCACGCGCACCCTGGTGATCATCCCGACCTACGACGAGCGGGAGAACCTGCCACGGATCACGGCCCGCATCCGTCGGTCCGTTCCCGGCGCCGCCCTCCTGGTGGTCGACGACTGCTCTCCGGACGGCACCGGTGAGGTCGCGGCAGATCTCGCCCGCCACGACCCGCCATCAGCATTCTGGCGCGCCCGGCCAAGGAAGGGCTCGGCGCCGCCTACCGGGCCGGCTTCGCGTGGGGGCTGGCGCGCGGCTACGACGTCCTCGTGGAGATGGACGCGGACGGGTCCCACCAGCCCGAGGAGCTTCCCCTCCTGCTCCGAGCACTCGAGCAGGCCGACGTCGTCCTCGGTTCGAGGTGGATCGCCGGTGGACGGGTCCTCGAGTGGCCCCGGAGACGGCGTTGGCTGTCGCGGGCCGGGAACGCCTACACCGGGCTGGCGCTGGGGATGCCGGTGCGGGACGCGACCAGCGGCTACCGCGCGTACCGCCGCTCCGTGCTCGAGGAGCTGGACCTGCGCCGCGTGGTGTCCCGTGGCTACTGCTTCCAGATCGATCTGACCCGGCGCGCCGTGTCGGCCGGATGCGCCGTCGTCGAGGTGCCGATCACCTTCGTCGAGCGGGTACTGGGCACCAGCAAGCTGAGCGGCCGGATCGTCGTCGAATCCCTGGTGCGGATCACCTGCTGGGGGATCCTCGACCGGGGGCGGCAGCTCACCCGGATGCTCGGGCCCCGGACGCGCCGGCCGGGTCCGGGGGGCTAGACGTCGCCGCGCTCGAGCAGGACGGCGCCGAGCAGCCACACGCCGACCGACCAGGCCGCGACCACGGCCATCCCGACCGGCCACGTCGTGGAGACCGCGAGGAATGCGTCCTCCCCCACGCGCAGTGCGGGCAGCGCCTGCGAGACGCGCTCCGCGAGGTCGCCGCCGGCGAGGGCCAGGGCCGGCGGGGCGACGAAGACCAGCGCGACCCCGACCCCGACCGCACCGGCGGTCGAGCGCAGCACCGCGCCGAGGGCCACCCCGAGGACGCCGACCAGACCGGCCGCACCGACCTGTAGCCCCAGCGTCCGGAGGACGTCGGGATCGCCGGGCTGCACACCCCCCGGCACCGACGTCAGCGTGCGGGCGGCGAGCGCGCAGACCACCGCGAGCAGCGCACTGAGGACCAGGCAGTAGGCGAGGACGACGACGGTCTTCGCGAGCAGGAGCCGGGTGCGACGCGGCACCGCGACGAGCGTCACCAGCGCCATCCCGGACGCGAACTCCGTGCTCACCACGAGCACCCCGAGGACGACGAGAGTCAGCTGCCCGACGCCGAAGCCGGTGAGCGCGGTCTGCACCGCGACGTCGGCACGCGGTGAGGTGTCCGTCCCTGCAGCGGCCAGCCAGCCGGAGGCACCGACGACGATCAGGTAGACCGCCGTGCACCACCACGTCGAGCGGACCGACCAGAGCTTGGTCCACTCGCTGCGCAGCACGGACCCGAACGGCACCGCCCGGCTCACGGGGTCGTCGCCCGGTACTCGACGGCGTCGTCGGTGAGCGCGAGGTAGGCCGCCTCGAGCGACGCCGTCACCCGGCTCAGTTCGTGCAGCCGCACATCGGCGAGGAAGGCCACGTCCCCCACCTCGGGGAGCTCGAGGCCCTCGATCCGCAGCGCGCCGTCGATCTCGAGCTCGACGCGGCCGCCGGCCCGTCGGAGGGCGTCGGCCAGCATCGGTCCCTGCGGGGTCCGCACGCGGACGGCGGAGTGCGCCCCGAGGAGCTCCGCCATCGGGACGTCGGCCAGCAACCGACCGCGCCCGAGCACGACGAGGTGGTCAGCGGTGTCCTCCATCTCGCTCATCAGGTGGCTGGAGACCAGCACCGTGCGCCCCTGGTCGGCCAGTTCGCGCAGCAGCTCCCGCACCCACCGGATGCCCTCGGGGTCCAGCCCGTTGACCGGTTCGTCGAGCAGCAGGACGTCGGGGTCGCCGAGCAGGGCCGCGGCGATCCCGAGCCGCTGGCCCATGCCGAGGCTGAAGCTCCGCACCCGGTCGTCGGCCACGGACTCCAGACCGACCAGCTCGATCACCTCGTCGACGCGTGCGGCGGGCAGCCGGTTGCTCTGGGCGAGCCCGAGCAGGTGGCGGTAGGCGGTCCGCCCGGGATGCCGGGCGCGCGGGTCGATCAGCGCCCCCACCCGGCGCATCGGGGAGGCCAGCTCGCGGTAGGGCTGCCCGAGCACGGTCGCCGTCCCGGACGTGGGCCGGGCCAGCCCGAGGACACAGCGCATCGTCGTCGTCTTGCCGGAGCCGTTGGGACCGAGGAAGCCGGTGACCCGGCCCGGGTGGACCGTGACCGTCAGGTCGTCGACGGCGACGCGGGTGCCGTACGCCTTCGTCAGCCCCGTCAGCTCGATCACCGGGTCAGCATGGCCACCTGCAGGTTTCCGGTGTGCGAGGCGCGCCCCTCGTCCCCTTCCGGCCTGTGGCAGGCGGCGGTTCGGTTGTGCCCCAGGGGGTAGCGCGACGACGAGTCCAGGATCCGACACTTCAGGAGCACCGATGCCCCCCGCACGCAAGCCCGACCAGAAGGCCCCCCGCACCGTGAGCCCCACCGGGGTCGGCTACGACGGACCCAAGACGGGCCGCGACCCACGGGAGCAGGGCGGCGACAAGCTGACCACGCCGAACGGCGTCCGCATCCCCGACAGCGACCACTCGCTCAAGGCGGGTCCGCGCGGGCCGGTCCTGCTCGAGGACTTCCACCTGCGCGAGAAGATCATGCACTTCGACCACGAGCGGATCCCGGAGCGCGTGGTGCACGCCCGCGGCGCCGGGGCGCACGGCGTCTTCACGGCGAACGGGGCGGCGGGAAAGGTGACCCGGGCCGCGGTCCTGGCCGAGAAGGGCCTCGAGACGCCGGTCTTCGTGCGGTTCTCCACCGTGCTGGGCTCGCGCGGCTCGGCCGACACGGTCCGGGACACCCGCGGATTCGCGACGAAGTTCTACACGAAGGAAGGCACCTGGGACCTCGTCGGCAACAACATCCCGGTCTTCTTCATCCAGGACGCGATCAAGTTCCCCGACATCATCCACGCCGGCAAGCCGCACCCCGACCGGGAGATCCCGCAGGCGCAGTCGGCGCACGACACCTTCTGGGACTTCGTCACCCTCCACACCGAGGCCACGCACCACACGATCTGGAACATGAGCGACCGGGGCATCCCCCGCAGCTACCGGACGATGGAGGGCTTCGGCGTCCACACCTTCCGGCTGGTCGACGACAATCGTGAGACGGCGCTGGTCAAGTTCCACTGGAAGCCGCGGCTCGGGGTGCACTCCCTGACCTGGGAGGAGGCGCAGATCGCCGCGGGCTTCGACCCCGACTTCCACCGCCGCGACCTCTACGACGCCATCGAGAACGGCGCCTTCCCCGAGTGGGACCTCGGCATCCAGGTCTTCCCCGACACCCCGGAGGAGACGTTCGAGGGCATCGACCTGCTCGACCCGACCAAGATCGTGCCGGAGGAGCTCGCGCCGGTGCAGATCATCGGCACGCTCGTGCTCAACGGGAACCCGACGAACTTCTTCGCCGAGACCGAGCAGGTCGCGTACCACACCGGTCACCTGGTGCCGGGGATCGAGAGCACGAACGACCCGCTGCTGCAGGGCCGCAACTTCTCCTACCTCGACACCCAGCTCACCCGCCTCGGCGGCCCGAACTTCACCCAGATCCCGATCAACCGTCCGCACGCCCCGGTCAACGACAACACCCGGGACGGCTTCTACCAGCAGGCGGTGCACACGGGGGTGGCGCCGTACACGCCCAACAGCGTCGACGACGGCGTCCCGTTCCCGTCGGACTGGGCCGAGGGCGGGTACGTGAACGTCCCGCGGCACGTCGAGGGGGACGTCGTCCGCGCGGCGCCGTCGTCGTTCGACGACCACTACTCGCAGGCGGCGATGTTCTACGCGAGCCTGACCAGCATCGAGCAGCAGCACATCATCGACGCGTACACCTTCGAGCTCGGCAAGTGCTACGAGCAGGGGATCAAGGAGCGCGCGCTGACCGTGCTCGCGAAGCTCGACGAGAACCTGTGCACCCAGGTCGCCCTGGGTCTCGGGCTGCCGGTGCCGGCCCCGGAACCGGTCGACCACATCGCGGAGTCCCCCGCGCTCCGTCAGATCAAGCCCACGCCGTTCCCGATCGCCGGCCGCATCGTCGGCGTGGTGGCCGGGCCGGGCGCGGACCTCGACGGCATCGCCACGCTGCGCAAGGCGCTCGAGGCCGAGGGCGCGCTGCTGCGGGTCATCGCCCCCAACGGCGGTCAGCTGGCGAAGGGCAAGAACGTGGAGATCGTCGAGCGGACGTTCGCCACCGGCCGCTCGATCGAGTTCGACGCGATCGTCGTCGCCGACGGCGCACCGAAGGACGGCGACTTCCGGGCCCTCGTGATGCTCCAGGAGACGTTCCGGCACCTGAAGGCCGTCGGCGCCTGGGGTGACGGCGTCGAGGTCCTCGCGGCCGCCGGCATCGACCCGGAGGCGCCGGGCGTGCTCACCGGCAAGAAGGCCAGCGCCAAGCTGGCCGCCGGGCTGATCGCCGCGCTGGGCCTGCACCGGGCCTGGGACCGCACGCCGCTGGTGGCCGCCTCCCTGGTGCCGCCGTCGGTCTGAGCGGTTCGCACGGCACGGGGCCGGGTCCGCATCGCGGGCCCGGCCCCGTGCCGTTCAGCGACCGGGCGGCGGGGGGTACTGGCCGGGCGGCGGCGCGTACGGACCTGCGGCCGGTGGAGGCGGCGGGGCGTACGGACCGGGCGCAGGAGGTGGCGCGTACTGGCCCGGCCAGGGGGCGGGCCGGTCGTCCACGAACGGGATCTTGACGATGTACTGCTGGTAGAGCTTGACGCCGTCCTCCACCGACAGGTGGCCGAAGTGCATCAGGCCGGCCAGGCCCTCCAGTTCGGTGTTGGCGGCCTCGGCGCTGCTCAGCCGCGCGACGTCGTCCTGGGCCTTGCCGAGGTTGGTCAGCACCGCGGCGCTGACCGACACCAGCAGGGCGAGCAGGCAGAGCGTCCGCCAGACGTAGCTGTCGCTGGCGAGGCCCAGGGTGTTCTGCACCGTTTCGGCGAAGGGCTCGCCGCCGAAGGCGGGGCCGGCGGTGAACAGGGCGGCCAGCGAGCTCAGGACGACGGTGATCGTGGCCCGCCGCCGGGTGCGCGGCCGGTGCTCGCGGAGGAACGCCTGCACCGAGGCCCGGCGCGTGTCGATGCGCCAGAGCAGATCCCGCCGGAGGTCGCTGTCATCGGCCATGAGCCGTCTCCCGCCTAGGGGCGTCGCGCTACCCGGAAGCGTAGCGACGACGGCCCGCCGCGGACCGCTTACCGCTCCCGCTCAGGCAGGCGCCCCGCTCGGACCGAACCGCTCGACCCGGACGTCGGCCGCGGGCAAACCCAGGTCGACCAGGATGCGGCTGGCCGACTCGGCGAAGGACGCCGATCCGCAGACATAGCCGGTCTGGCCGGGTTCCCACAGGGGGATGAGCTCGCCGGCAGTCAGCCGCCCGGCGGGCCGGATGCCGTGCGCCTCGCGGGTGAGCACGATCAGCGCCCCGGTGTCCATGAGCTCCTCGGCGTAGGGCAGCTCCGCCATGGTCCGGCTGGAGACGGCGATGCGCAGCAGATCCGCGCGGCCCAGCGCCCGGGCGTGCCGCAGCATCGCGATGAACGGGACCACGCCGAAGCCGCCTGCCAGCAGCAGCGCGGGCGTCTCGCCGTCCCACACGAACCAGCCGCCGATCGGCCCGCGCACGTCCAGCTCGTCGCCGGGCTCGACGACGTCGGCCAGGTAGCTCGACACCTCGCCGTCGTCCAGCCGCTCGACGAACAGCTCGACCAGGGGGTCCCCCGGAGCCGACGCCACCGAGTACGAGCGCTGCGCCGTGTAGCCGTCCTCGGCGGTGAGCCGGACGACGTAGTGCTGCCCCGGGAGGTGGTCGACGCGGTCGTGCACGTCCAGGCGCAGCTCCACCGAGCGCTGGATCGGCCGCCGAACGCCCGACACCGTCGCCGTCCGCCATCCGCCGCTCGGCGCGCCGGCGACCCCGGGGCCGAGAACCTCGGCGTCAGTCACCCTGGTACCGCTGCTGGCGCCACGGGTCGCCGAGGTCGTGATAGCCGTTCTGCTCCCAGAAGCCGGGCTGGTCGCGCGTCATGAGGGTCAGCTTGGTGACCCACTTCGCGCTCTTCCAGAAGTAGAGGTGCGGCACCAGCAGCCGCACCGGACCGCCGTGCTCGATCGGCAGCGGCTTGTGGTCGAACTCCCACACGACCCAGGCCTTGCCCCCGGTGATGTGCTCCAGAGGCAGGTTGGTCGTGTAGCCGGTCTTCGACGTCGCCATGACGAAGTGCGCCTCGTCGGTCGGCCGGGCGGCCTCCAGCAACGTGTCGACGCTGACCCCGGCGAACTGGGTGTCGAACTTCGACCAGGTCGTGACGCAGTGGATGTCGCCGCGGTACTCCGAGGCGGCAAGCTTGTGCGCCTCGTCCCAGGTCCAGGTGGTCGGCGTCTCGACCTTGCCGTCGACGGTGATGCTCCACGTCTCGGGGGCGATCCGGGGCGTCGGCTCGGCGGTCAGCACCGGCCAGTCGGAGCCGACGTCGTACTGACCGGGCGGTAGCCGCGGATCGCGGTCGCGCTTGCGGCCGAAGAATCCTCGCGTGGCAGTGGCCATGCCTGTGGTCCTCCCCCAGGGCGGGCGCGGCAACCCAGCCCCCGGGCCGCGCAACGCTCGACCCTAACGGCCGCACCGCTGGTGAGGGCAGCCTTACATGAGCTGAGTCACCCCGTGTTTACCTGGCCGCAACCCCGGGGGGGACCTAGCTTGTTCCTTGTGGTGACGGTGACGGATTCGGTCCGGCGGAGGACCCCCAAGGCGGCGAAGACCAACTCGGTCTTCAAGAAGGTCGTCATGGCGGTCAGCGGCATTCTGATGCTGCTGTTCTTGATCGCTCACATGATCGGCAACCTGCACGTGTTCCAGGGCGCGGAGTCGTTCAACGACTACTCCCAGTGGCTGCGCAGCTTCGGTGAGCCGGCCCTGCCGCCGCGCACGCTGCTGACGGCGATCGAGGTCGGCCTACTCGTATCCGTCGTCGCCCACATGTGGGCGGCCATCTCGCTGTGGCGGCAGGCCAAGCGCGCCCGGCCCCAGGCCTACGTCACGAAGAAGTCCGTGGTCCAGAGCTACGCCTCGCGCACCATGCGCTGGGGCGGCGTGATCATCGGCCTGTTCATCGTCTACCACATCCTCGACCTCACCTTCGGGGTCGCGAACCCCGACGGCACCGACTCCACGCCCTACGACCGCCTGGTCGCGAGCTTCCAGAACCCCATCGCCACGACCGTCTACGTCGTGACGCTGATCCTGCTGGGTATGCACCTGCGGCACGGCGTGTGGAGCGCCACCCAGACGCTCGGCCAGAGCAACCGACGCCGGGAGCGCACGGTCAACGCTTTCGCGGTCGCCTTCGCGACCCTGCTCATCGCCGGCTACCTCGTCGTGCCGGCCGCCGTCGTCTTCGGGCTCGTGGACTAAGGACAGGAACGCACTCCTCATGCCTCTCGAACTCTTCAACGTCGGCGAGCCCATCGCCGACACCAAGGCACCGACGGACGTCGAGATCGGCGAGCGCTGGAGCGAGCGCCGGTTCCGCGGCCGCCTGGTCAACCCGGCCAACCGCCGGAAGATGACGATCATCGTGGTCGGCACCGGCCTGGCCGGCGGCTCGGCCGCCGCGACGCTCGGCGAGGCCGGCTACAAGGTCAAGTCCTTCTGGTACCAGGACAGCCCGCGCCGCGCGCACAGCGTCGCCGCGCAGGGCGGCATCAACGCCGCCAAGAACTACCGCAACGACGGCGACAGCGTGCACCGGCTGTTCTACGACACGGTCAAGGGCGGCGACTTCCGGTCCCGCGAGAACAACGTGCACCGCCTCGCCGAGGTCAGCGTCAACATCATCGACCAGTGCGTCGCCCAGGGCGTCCCGTTCGCCCGCGAGTACGGCGGCCTGCTCGACAACCGCTCCTTCGGTGGTACCCAGGTCTCGCGCACGTTCTACGCCCGCGGCCAGACAGGCCAGCAGCTGCTGTACGGCGCCTACCAGGCGCTGGAGCGGCAGATGGCGGCCGGGAACGTCGAGCAGCACTCCCGCACGGAGATGCTCGACCTGATCATCGTCGACGGGCGGGCCCGCGGCATCGTCGCCCGCGACCTGGTCACCGGCGAGATCAGCACGCACTACGCGGACGCCGTCGTGCTCGCGACCGGCGGCTACGGCAACGTCTTCTACCTGTCCACCAACGCCAAGGGCTCCAACGCCACGGCGATCTGGCGGGCACACAAGAAGGGCGCGTACTTCGCGAACCCCTGTTACACGCAGATCCACCCGACCTGCATCCCGGTCAAGGGCGACTACCAGTCCAAGCTCACGCTGATGAGCGAGTCGCTGCGCAACGACGGCCGCGTGTGGGTGCCCAAGGAGCGCGGCGACGAGCGCGACCCGCGGGAGATCCCCGAGGGCGACCGCGACTACTACCTCGAGCGCCTCTACCCCGCGTTCGGCAACCTCGTTCCGCGCGACATCGCGTCGCGGCAGGCGAAGAACGTCTGCGACGAGGGCCGCGGCGTCGGCCCCGGCGGTCTGGGCGTCTACCTGGACTTCGCCGAGGCCATCGAGCGGCTCGGCCGCCCGGCGGTCGAGGCCAAGTACGGCAACCTCTTCGACATGTACGCCCAGATCACGGGCGAGGACCCCTACTCGGTCCCGATGCGGATCTACCCCGCCGTCCACTACACGATGGGCGGTCTGTGGGTCGACTACGACCTGCAGTCCTCGATCCCCGGCATGTTCGTCATCGGCGAGGCCAACTTCTCCGACCACGGTGCCAACCGGCTCGGCGCCAGTGCCCTCATGCAGGGCCTGGCCGACGGCTACTTCGTCCTCCCGGCGACCATCACCGAGTACCTCGCCGACGGCCCGTTCGACAAGATCGACGACTCGCACCCCGCCGCCGTCGAGGCGCTGCAGGGTGTCCAGTCGCAGGTGCAGAAGATGCTCAGCATCAACGGCACGCGCACCCCGGCGTCCTTCCACCGGGAGCTCGGCAAGCTGATGTGGGACCTCTGCGGCATGGAGCGCTCCGAGGAGAGCCTGCGCAAGGCGCTGGACCGGATCCCCGAGATCCGCCAGGAGTTCTGGACCAACCTGAAGGTGTCCGGTGACTGGCACTCCTTCAACCAGACCCTCGAGCACGCGGGGCGGGTCGCCGACTTCATCGAGCTGGCCGAGCTGATGTGCATCGACGCCCTGCACCGCAACGAGAGTTGCGGCGGCCACTTCCGCGCCGAGAGCCAGACCCCCGAGGGCGAGGCGCTGCGCGACGACGAGAACTTCGCCTACGTGGCGGCCTGGGAGTGGACGCCGGAGAACGAGCCGCCGGTCCTGCACCGCGAAGCCCTCGAGTACGAGTACGTCCACCTCGCCCAGCGGAGCTACAAGTGACAGCCACACGTGAGGGCGCCACCCGCGCGAGCGCCGGCACCCCCGCCGCCGCGGAGAAGCGCGGCATGAACCTGACCCTGCGGATCTGGCGGCAAAGCAACCCGTCGGTCAAGGGCAAGATGGTGACCTACAAGGTCAGCGACATCTCCCCGGACATGTCCTTCCTCGAGATGCTCGACGTGCTCAACGAGCGGCTGATCATGGACGGCGACGACCCGGTCGCCTTCGACCACGACTGCCGCGAGGGCATCTGCGGCATGTGCGGCGTCATGATCAACGGCCAGGCACACGGGCCGCAGCAGACCACCGTCTGCCAGTTGCACATGCGCTCGTTCAAGGACGGCGACTCGATCGACATCGAGCCGTGGCGGGCCAGCCCGTTCCCGGTGATCAAGGACCTCGCCGTCGACCGGCGGGCCTTCGACCGGATCATCCAGGCGGGCGGCTACATCAGCGTCCCGACCGGGACCGCGCCCGAGGCCCACTCGACGCCGGTGCCGAAGAAGGACTCCGACGCGGCGTTCGACGCGGCCACCTGCATCGGTTGCGGCGCCTGCGTGGCGGCGTGCCCGAACGCCTCCTCGATGCTGTTCACCGCCGCGAAGGTCACCCACCTCGGGCTCATGCCGCAGGGCCAGCCCGAGCGCGACGACCGGGTCGTCAACATGGTCCACCAGCAGGACCTCGAGGGGTTCGGCGGCTGCACCAACATCGGCGAGTGCTCGGCGTCCTGTCCCAAGGGCATCTCCATGGAGACCATCTCCCGGCTCAACCACGACCTGCTCGGCGCGCTCCGGGCCGGAGTGCGCCCGAAGAGCTGAGCCACCGACCCTTCCTGCTTTTGGTACCAAAAGCAGGAAAGGTCGGTGGCGGCGGGTCGGTTTGATGTGCAAACCTAGGGACGTGCACGCCCACTATCCCCTCGCGGACCTCCCCGGCCGGCCCTGCTCGATCGCCGCCTCCCTGGAACTGGTGGGCGAGCGGTGGGCCCTGCTCGTCATCCGGGAGATCTCCCTGGGCAACCACCGGTTCAGCGAGATCGCCCGCGGCACGGGCGCCCCGCGCGACCGGCTGTCGGCCCGCCTGACCGCACTCGTCTCCGCGGGTGTGGTCGAGAAGCGGCCCTACAGCGACGCTCCCCCGCGGTCGGGCTACCACCTCACCGAGTCCGGCCGCGACCTGCTGCCGGTGCTCCAGGCACTGCTCCAGTGGGGTGACCGGTGGGTCGCCGATGCCCCGCCGGTCGAACTGCACCACTCCCCCGGTCCGCACGCCGACCACGTCGTCGACGCCGCGTGGATCTGCCGCACCTGCGGCGAACCGGTCAACGCCTCCCGCGTCCAGCGGGTGCTCACCCCTGCCGGACGCGCGCTTTCCGGCCTCCCCCTCGAAGAGGACGACGATGACCGCTGAGGCGCCCGAGCTGACCACCCCCGCGGAATGGGGCCAGCCGCGCTCCCGGACGGTCACCTGGCACGACCCGCTGGTCACCGCCGCCGGCGCCATGGAGCGCTCCGGCCTGGAGACGATGGAGGCGATCCGGGACGGCGTCCTGCCGCCCCCGCCGATCGCCATGCTCATGCAGTTCGACATCCGCGCCCTCGAGGAGGGCCGGGTGGAGTTCGGCTGCACCCTCGACGAGTCGGTCTACAACCCGATCGGCGTCGTCCACGGCGGGCTGGTCTGCACGCTGCTGGACACCGTCGCCGGGTGCGCCGTCCACACCACCCTGCCGCGGGGCTTCGCCTACACCTCGATCGAGCTCAAGGTGAACTACCTGCGGGCGGTGCACGCGTCCAGCGGGCCGCTCACCGCCATCGGGCGGGTCGTCAAGCCCGGCCGGCGGGTCGCCTTCGCCGAGGGGGAGATCCTGGACGCCCAGGGAAAGACGGTGGCGACGGCGTCCAGTTCGCTGCTGGTCTTCGCGCTCCCCGTGAGCTGAGCTCAGGCCGGAACGACCTCGGCCATCCGGCGGGGCGCCCGGTGCCGGCCGACGGCCCGGCGGGGCAGGACCACGATGCCGGCGTACCCGGCGGCGAGCGCACCGGTCACGACGACGGCCCCGGTCAGCCCGACCAGCATCACCAGCGGCGCCGCGACCAGCGAGCCGGCCACGATGCCGCCGAGGGAGACAGGCAGGGCGACGCCGTAGGCACGGGCGAAGACGTCCTCGTCCAGATCGCGCTGCAGCGCCGTCTCGCAGAGCACCTCGACCAGGACGGCGCCGGCACCGGAGACGACGGCCCAGCCGAGCAGGCCCGGCAGCCAGGAGGTGAACGCCATCAGCGCCGACGGTCCCGCCACCAGCAACAGCGCCCCGGCCAGCACGGCTCGCGGCCGCTCACTCGCCGCGGCCCGCCCGGCGGCGAACGTGCCGAGGATGCCGCCGACGCCCAGGCCGGCCAGGACGTAGCCGTAGCCGGCGGCGCCGAAGCCGAACGCGCGGCTGAGCAACAGGAGCAGGACCGTCTGCATGCCGTAGACGACGCTGCAGACGACGTCGGCGCCCAGGACGCGGACGGCGACGGGGTGCGACCGCAGGGCCCGGGCGCCGAGGGCGACGTCGGCGAGCACGCTCTGCCGTTCCGCGCCGCGCTGCCCGGGCCGGAACGCCGGCCCGGCGGGGATCGACAGCACGACCAACGCGGAGAAGCCGAAGGTGCCGGCGTTGACGAGGAACGCGGTGGCCGGCGAGCCGAGGAACAGCAAGGCCGCGCCGACGACCGGGCCGGCGGCCACGGCGCCCATGCCGATCGCCGACCGCGCCGCGTTGGCCCCGGGGAGATCGGCGTCGGGCACCAGCCGCGGGGTGGTGGCCGCCGTGCACGACGGATACGGGGCGGCCGCCGCCGTCGCCAGCCCGGCGAGGACCGGCGCGAGCACCACGGGCAGCCCGGTCAGCGCGACGACAGCGAGGGCGAGCATGCAGCCGGCCCGAAGCACATCGGACACGATCATCACCAGGCGGCGGTCGAAGCGGTCGGCCAGCACTCCGCCGAGTGGGCCGAAGACGACGATCGGTGCGATCCGCGCCGCGGTGGTCACGGCCAGCCAGCCGGCGCTGTGGGTGCGCTCGTAGACGAAGGCCAGCAGCGCGACGTTGTAGAGCCAGTCCCCCGCCTGGGAGACGGCGAGACCGACCAGCAGCCGACGGAAGGACCCGTGCCGGAGGGCACTGCGCATCGTGCCGGGAGCGGCGCTCACGACCGGACCGCGGAGGCGTCGGACTGCAGCGAGCCGATGATGACGGTGCCCTTGCAGATGATCTCGTAGTCGTTCATGGCGAGTCCCTTCGACTGTATGCGATGCCCTTCCGGCGCTGGAACCAGGTTCGCGCTGAGGCCCCCCGGTCCGGATCGGGCCGCGGACGCGTTCCCGGCGGGCGGGCTACCTCAGATCCGCCCGGCGCCGACTCAGGAGCGGACTCGTCCGGGGGAACGCACGGCCTGAGGCACCTCAGACGCGTTCGCCGTGCCAGCATCTGGGCGTGCCGGTCGAGGTCGTCAGTCCCGTCCTCGTGGGCCGGGAGAGCGAGTTGAGGCAACTGCGCTCCGCTCTCCGCCGGACGGTCGCCGGCGAACCCGGCGTCGTTCTCGTCGGCGGAGAGGCCGGGGTCGGGAAGAGCCGACTCCTGGACGCCGCCCTCGGGTCGGCCACGGGCGTGACGGTGCTCACCGGCGGCTGCATCGAGGTCGGCGGCGAGAGCCTGCCGTTCGTGCCGCTGGTGGAGGCGCTCCGGACTCTTGCGCGGACGACGCCAGCCGACGACCTCGACCGACTGCTCGGACCGGCCCGCCGGGAGCTCGCCCGCCTGCTGCCCGAACTCGCTCCGGACGACGAGCCGGCCGGCACGGCACCGGGGAGCACCGCGCAGCTGTTCGAACTGCTGCTGGGGGTGCTCGGCAGGGTCGGCGCCCAGCAGCCGCTGGTCCTCGTCGTCGAGGACCTGCACTGGGCCGACCGTTCCACCCTCGACCTGGTGGCCTTCCTCGTCCGCGCCCTGCAGGGCACTCGGGTGCTGCTGGTGCTGACCTACCGCTCCGACGAGGTCGACCGGCGGTCCCCCCTGCGCCCGCTCCTCTCCGGCTGGGAGCGACTGAGGGGCGTCGAGCGGGTGCAGCTGGCGCGGTTCGACCGGGCCGAGGTGGCGGTCCAGATGGGCGCGATCCTGGGCGCTGCGGCCGACCCTGCCCTGGTCGACGTCGTGTTCGACCGGTCGGAGGGCAACGCGTTCTTCGTCGAGGAACTGGTCCGGATGGTCCGGGAGGGAGCCGCGGAGCACGAGCTGCCGCCGTCCCTGCGCGACGTGCTGCTCGCGCGGGCCGAGCGGTTGTCCGGGCCGGCGCAACGACTGCTGCGCACCGCCGCCGTCGCCGGCCGGTGGGTGCCCGAACGCCTGCTCGCGCAGGTCGCCGCGGTGTCGGCGACCGAGTTGTACGAGGCGCTGCGCGAGGCGGTGGACTCCTCCCTGCTCGTCGTCGACGGCGCCGGCCGGGGCTACGCGTTCCGGCACGCGCTCACCCGGGACGCGGTGTACGAGGACCTGCTGCCCGGCGAGCGGGGCGAGCTGCACACCGCGTACGCGCAGGCCCTGGACCGCGACCCCGGGCTCGCCGGGGACGACGCCGCGGTGGCCGCCACCCTCGCCGTCCACTGGTATGCGGCCCACGACCTGCCGCGGGCCCTCGCAGCCTCCGTCCGGGCGGGACGACAGGCGATGGCCGCGTTCGCGCCGGCCGAGGCACGGCGACACCTGGAGCGCGCCCTGGAGGTCTGGCGACAGGTCCCGGACGCCGAGACCTGGGCCGGCACCGACCAGGTGGAGGTGCTGCGGCTCGCCGCGCGGGCCGCCTTCCACGGCGGCGATCTGGATCGCGCCATGCCGCTGCTCCGGCAGGCGCAGGACCAGGTCGACTGGACGACCGACCCGGAGCGGGCTGCGTTCATCGTCGACCAGATGGCCTCGACCCTGCGCGCTCTCGGTGAGGACGGCTTCAGCGTCGAGACCCTGGAAGTGGCACTGAGCCGCCTACCCAAGGAGCCACCGAGTCTGGCCCGCGCGGCCGTGCTCGCGTCACTGGCCAACGCCCTGATGCGGCTCGGCGTCGACCGCTGCCCGGACGTCGCCCGCACCGCGCTGGCGGCGGCGCGCGCGGTGGGGGCCCGGGCGCAGGAGGCCAGCGCCCTGCTGACCCTCGGCTCGTCGCTCAGCTATCTCGAGGACCCGGCCGAGGGAGAGGCCGCCCTGCGCGAGGGACTGCGCCTGGCCCTGGACGCCTCCGACCACGAGACCGCACTGAGGGGCTACGTCAACCTGTCGGACAGCCTGGAGGGACGCGGTCGCCACCGCGAAGCCGCCGAGGCCGCCCGGGCCGGGATCGACCTGGCCGCGCGGGTGGGGCTGTCGCGCAGTCTGGGTGCCTTCCTGACCGGCAACCTCGTCGAGCCGCTGGTCCGGCTCGGCGAGTGGGACGAGGCGCAGCGACTGGCCCACGACTCGCTGACCACCGGACTGGCCGGGGTCTTCGCCGCCTCGCTCCACGAACTCCTCGGCTACGTCGCGACCCTGACCGGTCGCCACGACGAGGCGCTGGTGCACGTCCGGACGGCTCGGCGTCAGCTGGGGGAGAGCCGGGAGCCGCAGTTCACGCAGGCGCTGGCCTTCATCGAGGCGGATGTGGCCCGGGCCCAGGGGGACCTGGAGACCGCAGCATCGCTGGTGGCGTCGGGCGTGGCGGACACCACGACCTGGTCGAGCCGCTACGCGTGGCCGCTGCTGTGGCTCGGAGCCCGGATCGACGCCGACAGCGCGACCCGGGCCATGGACCGCCGCGAGGCGGTATCCGCTCCCGCAGAGCCTGGGGAGCTGCCCGACGTCGACCTCGTTCCCGCCCCGGCCACGAACGCCTACCGGGCACTGCGGAACGCCGAACGCCTGCGCCTCGCCGGCGCGGCCGCCGTCCCGGCCTGGGAGGAGGCGGTGCGCGCCTGGGAGCAGGCCACCGACGTCTGGCCACTGGCCTATGCGCGGTACCGGCTGGCCGAGGCGCGGTGCGGCGCGGGCGACCGGTCGGCCGCGGCCGAGCTGCTGCGGGAGGCCGCCCGTACCAGCGAGCGGCTCGGTGCCCGGCCGCTGCACGACGACGTCCTCGCGCTGGCCCGCCGCGCGCGGATCGACCTCGACCCGGCCGGTGAGCCGGTCGCCGCGGAGGGGCCGGTCCCCTTCGGCCTCACCGACCGCGAGCGCGAGGTGCTGGCCCTGGTGGCGGCCGGACGGTCCAACGGGCAGATCGCCACCGCACTGTTCATCAGCCCCAAGACCGCGAGCGTCCACGTGTCGAACATCCTGGCCAAGCTCGGGGTCAGCGGCCGGATCGAGGCGGCCGCCGTCGCCCACCGGCTGGGCCTGGCCGGCGCCCCGTGAACGCAGTGCTGACCTGGGACGACGTCGCGACGGCCTGCCTCGCCCTGCCCGGCACCACCGAGGCCGTGTCGTCGCGCGGTCGACGCCGGTGGCTGGTGCGGGGGAAGACGTTCGTCCGCGATCGGCCGCTGCACCTCACCGACCTCGCCGAGCTCGGCGATGCCGCGCCGACCGGGCCGATCCTGGTCGCCTACCTGCCCGACGAGGGCGCGAGGAGGGCGATGGTCGCCGCGGAACCGGAGGTCTACTTCACGACGGCGCACTTCGACGGGCAGCCGATCGTGCAGGCCCGGCTCGAGGCGCTGGACGCGCGGTCCCTCACCGAACTGATCGCCGAGGCCTGGGCCAGCCGGGCGCCGCGCGGTCTGCTCGGCGAGCACCCGATCGAGGAGGCCTGAGATGGCGACGTGGGACGACGTGGCGCGCGTCTGCCTGGCCCTGCCCGAGACCACCGAGGGCACGTCACGAGGCAGTCGCCGGTGGCTGGTCCGGGACAAGGGCTTCGTCTGGGAACGCCCCCTGGGCAAGAAGGACGTCGCCGAGCTGGGGGCCGCTGCGCCCACCGGTCCCGTCGTCGCCGCGCACGTGCCCGACGAGGGGGCCAAGCTGGCGCTGGTCGCCGCGGAGCCCGACGTCTACTTCACGACCTCTCACTTCGACGGGTACCCGGCCGTGCTCTGCCGGCTGGACGAGCTCGACGGCCCGTCGTTGAGCGAACTCGTGGCCGAGGCGTGGGCCTGCCGCGCGCCGAAGCCGCTGGTCGCCGAGCACTTCGGGCCACCCGCGCAGCGATGAGTTCCGTCCCCGCCCGGGGTCTGCGCAGTACACGCCATCGACAGGAGGACGCCATGACCGGCATCGCGCACGGGACGCGCATCACCGACGTGCGGACGGTCGGCGTCCCCGTCAGCGACCAGGACCGGGCCCTGGACTTCTACGTGGGCACTCTCGGGTTCGCGACGACGATCGACGGCTCGTTCGGCGACGGCGGGCGCTGGATCGAGGTCGCCCCGCCCGGGGCGACGACGACCGTCGCCCTCGTCGCCGCCGGAGGGCAGGGACGCGCCGGCGTCGACACCGGGATCCGCTTCACCACCGCGGACGCCGCAGCCGACCACGCCGCCCTGCTCGCCGCGGGGGTCGACGCCGACCCGGAGATCCTGCGCTTTCCCGGGGTACCGCCGATGTTCACGTTCCGCGACCCGGACGGCAACCAGCTCTACGTCGTCGAGCAGATCGAGTAGGTCACGCACCGGGGCCTACCCCCGGCCCCCCGGGGCGGGCACACGCGGCTGCCACGTCCGCCAGGTGCCGCGCCTTGTCAGCCTCGGTCAGGAAGCTGGCGCGGAAGCTGTTCTCGGCCAGGCGCCGCCGGTGCTCGGCGGTCAGCCCCAGGGCGCGCGTCACGGCGGACAGGTTGTCGTGGACGTAGCCACCGAAGTAGGCCGGATCATCGGAGTTCACCGTGGCCACCAGCCCGGCTTCCAGCATCCGGCGCAGGGGGTGCGCGGAGAGGTCCGGAACGCAGCGCAGCGCCACGTTCGACAGCGGGCACACCGTCAGCGGCACCTGCTCCTCGCGCAGCCGCGCCACGAGCGACGGGTCCTCCGGGCTACGGATGCCGTGGTCGATCCGCTCGACACCCAGCCGATCGAGCGCCGCCCACACGTACTCCGGCGGCCCCTCCTCCCCCGCGTGCGCGACCCGGTGCAGCCCCTCGGCGGCCGCCCGGCGGAAGACCCGCTCGAACCGCTCGGGTGGGAACCCGACCTCGGCGCTGTCCAGACCCACGCCGACGACGAGTTCGCGGTAGGCCAGCAGCCGCGGCAGCAGGTCCTCGGCCTCGGCGGGGTCGCGGTCACGGAGGAAGCAGGCGATCATCCGCGCGCTCAGCCCGTGCCGCTCCTGCGCCGTCCGGAAGGCCTCCCCGAGACCCTCCATGACCACCTCCAGCGGCACACCTCGGGCGATGTGCGCCTGCGGGTCGACGAACACCTCGGCGTGCCGGACCCCCTGCGCTGCGGCGCGAGCGAAGTACGCGTCCGCGAGGTCGGTGAAGTCCTCCGGCCGCCGCAGGACCGTCGTCAGCTCGTAGTACAGGTCGAGGAACGACTGCAGGTCGCGGAAGGCATACGCCTGGCGCAGCGCGGCGAGGTCGGGGTACCGCAGCGCGATGCCGTTGCGAGCAGCCAGGGCCAGGGCGAGCTCCGGCTCCAGCGTGCCCCTCGATGTGCAGATGCAGCTCGGCGGTCGGCACCACCGGTACGTCCAGCGACATGCCGCGAAACGGTAACCCCGGTGCGGTTACGCGGCGACGGTCTCCAGCGCCTCGGCGAGCAGGGTGACCGACCGCAGCCGGCCCTCGGTCGTCGGCGCCTGGTGGGCGACGATCAACTCGTCGGCGTCGGCACGCTTCCGGAAGCCGTCCAGGTACTCGGCCGCTTCCGCGGGGGCGCCGACGGCGGCGTAGGTGAGCATCTGGTCGACGTGGTGCGCCGCGCCCTGGGCCAGCAGCTGGTCGGCCTGCTCGTCGGTGAGCGATTGCCCACGCCCGAAGAGCGCGACCGCGCGGACCCGTCGCGACACCTGGAGCTGCTCCTGCGCCTGCTCCGAGGTGTCGGCGACGAGGGCGTTAACGCCGGCGATCACGTACGGCCGGTCCAGCTGCTCCGACGGGCGGAACTCGCGCCGGTAGGCGGCGACGGCGGACTCGAGCATCTGCGGCGCGAAGTGCGACGCGAAGGCGTAGGGCAGTCCGAGAGCGGCGGCCAGCGTGGCCCCGAACATGGACGAGCCCAGGATGTAGAGCGGCACCCGCGAGCCCTTCCCGGGGATCGCGTCGACCCCGGCCACGCGCGTCGCGCCCGCCAGGTAGGCCTGCAGTTCCAGCACGTCCTGCGGAAAGGTGTCGGCCGAGTTCGGGTCGCGGCGCAGCGCGTACATCGTGTTCTGGTCCGAGCCGGGCGCCCGGCCCAGGCCGAGGTCGATGCGGCCCGGATACATCGCGTCGAGCGTGCCGAACTGCTCGGCGATCGTCAGCGGGGAGTGGTTGGGCAGCATCACCCCACCGGCGCCGAGCCGGATCGAGCGGGTCTGCGCGCCGACGTGCGCGATCAGCACGCTGGTCGCCGACGACGCGATCGACGGCATGTTGTGGTGCTCGGCGTACCAGACCCGCTCGTAACCGGCCTCCTCCGCGCGCTGGGCGAGGGCGACGCTGGCGGCGATGCTGCTGCTCGCGGTCTCGCCGCGGGCGATGGGCGCCAGGTCGAGGATGGACAGCGGGATACGCATGGAGTTGGTGCCCTTCGGGTCGATTGACCGGTGCAACACGCGTGCCTACGGCGGGCTTCCCTCCGTCGTCCCTCAGCGCGCGGATACACCTGTCATTGGCCCTGGTCGCGGGTGTACAACGTCCGGCGTCAGCGGGCTGGTGAGGGGAACCGGCGAACCGCCAGGGGAGTCTCGGAGGAACGACCGTGAAGCAGACCTACCGCGTGGTGTCGGGGCTGATCGCCCTGGGGGTGGTCGTCCAGGCGGCGGCCATCGCCTTCGGCTGGTTCGACGCCATCCACGAACTCGACAACGGCCTCATCATCGACGAGAACTACGACGGCAACGCCGGCCACATGCTGCACGGCGTCAACGGCATGTACGTCATGCCCCTGCTGGGCCTGATCCTGCTGATCGTGTCCTTCTTCGCGGCCAAGACCGTCCCGGGTGCCCGCAAGTGGGCGGGGATCGTGTTCGGCCTGATCGTGCTGCAGGTGGTGCTGGCCTTCGTCGCATTCAGCGCCCCGGTCGTCGGCGCTCTCCACGGCCTCAACGCGCTCGCCATCCTCGGCACGGCGGTACGGGCCTCGATGCTGACCCGCGAGGACCGTGGCAGCCGCCGCGAGAGCGGTGTCGGCGGCGCCGATGTCCCGCGGCAGAGCACCGGCTCGTCGTCCCAGGAGGCGTCGCGCCCTGTCAGCTGACGTCGTCCGCCGTCGATGGCGGGTGCTCGTCCCGGCGGCCGTCGCCGTCCTCCTGCTGGGCGGGCTCGGCTGGTACTGGTCCACGAGCCTGGTGCCCTCGACGTACTCGGTCATGGAGATGGGGCACGTCGAGTACGGCGGCGGTGCCGCGCACGAGCACGGCCCCGGGCGCAGCGTCGCCGACCTCACCGGCCCGGCGGACGGCGAGCCGGACGTCGCGGTCGACCTGGCCGCCCGCGAGGAGTCCTTCGACCTGGCGAGCGGCGAACGGATCCAGGGCTTCACGCTCAACGGCGAGTCGCCCGGCCCCGCGCTCGAGGCGCACCAGGGCGACCTGGTCGAGGTCACCCTGACCAACGTCGACGTGCCCGACGGCGTGACCCTGCACTGGCACGGAGTCGACGTGCCCAATGCGGAGGACGGCGTCGCCGGCGTCACCCAGGACGCCGTCCTGCTGGGACAGGAGCACGTCTACCGGTTCCTCGCGGAGGACGCCGGCACGTACTGGTACCACTCCCACCAGGTGTCGCACGCCCAGGTGCGCGGTGGCCTGTTCGGCACGCTCGTCGTCCTGCCGCCCGGGATGGACGACGAGCAGGACGTCGTCGCGGCGGTGCACACCTACAGCGGCCGACGCACCCTCGGCGGGAGCACGGGGATCACGTCGTTCGACGCGCCGATGGGCACGCCGGTGCGCGTGCGCGTGGTCAACACCGACAACGGCCCGCTGCGGACCTGGGTGAGCGGTGGTCCGTTCCGCGTCGCCGCCGTCGACGGCAGGGAACTGAACGGCCCGACGGACGTGGTCGACGAGGGCGTCCTGGTCACCGCCGGCGGACGGGCTGACCTCCTGGTCACGTCGCCGGCCCGGGTCGACGTCGGCGCCGGGACCGCGCTGGTGGTGGGCCCGCCGGGTGAGGTCGTCGAGGCGAGCCCGGAGCCCGACCGGCGGGTGGACCTGCTGACCTACGGCACTCCGGCGCCGCTGTCGTTCGACCCGGAGCGGGCGGACCGGTCCTTCGAGTACCGGATCGGCCGCCGTCCCGGCCTCCTCGACGGGAAACCCGGGTTCTGGTGGACCATCAACGGCAACCTCTTCCCCGACGTGCCGATGTTCCACGTCAGCGAGGGCGACGTCGTCCGGATGACCATCGTCAACGGCAGCGGCGACGTGCACCCGATGCACCTGCACGGCCACCACGCCGTCGTGCTGTCCAGGGACGGGGTGCCCTCGACCGGCAGCCCGTGGTGGGTCGACTCGCTGAACGTGGCCGACGGCGAGACCTACGAGATCGCCTTCCTGGCGGACAACCCGGGCATCTGGATGGACCACTGCCACAACCTCGAGCACGCCCGCGACGGCCTGGTGGCACACCTGGCCTACGCCGGCGTCACCGAGCCCTACCGCGTCGGCGGGACGGCGGACAACGCGCCGGAGTGATCGGTCCCCGGCGGCGGTCCGTCGGTGAGGGCGGCGTGCAGGAGGGCCTGGGCGGACCAGCGCATCAGGGTGAGGGCCTCGTTCCGCGGCAGGGCTGCGACGTCGGTCAGCCAGACGAGGGCCTCGATCCCGGTGGCGCTGCGGACGGCGAGGGCGATCCGGTGCACCTGGTCGTCGGACAGTCGGCCGCGCAGCGGTCCGAGCGCCTCCTCGATCCAGCCGATCGCCCGGCCCTGGCGCAGGGGCAGCGCGGCGCGCTCGGCACCCGGCGGTTCCAGGGAGAGCCGCAGCATCGTGCGTTGCTGCTGCTCGGTGTCGCTGATGAGTTCGGTGAACCGCGCGATGACGTCCTGCAACCGCTCCGCGGGATCGTCCGAGACGTCGGGCGACAGCAGGGAGGAAGCAGCCGTCTCGGGGTGCGCTGCCACCAGCAGCGACCGCTGGTTCGGGAAGTACCGGTAGGCCGTGGTCCTGGAGATGCCGGCCCGCTCGGCCGCGTGCTCGACCGTGGGCGCCGTTCCGGCGGTCACCAGGTCTCGAGCCGCGTCGATCAGCGCCTGCCGCGTGCGCTGCTTCTGCCGCCATCTGCCGCTCGACATGTCGGTCTCGGTTGACACACCGCTCACGGTACTGGAGTGTCCTTCATGGGACGCCAGTCCCATAACGGGTGAACGACAGGAGGCCCGGCGATGACAGGTTCCGCGACGCTCCCGGCGATGGTGCGGGCAGCCGGCGAAGGTCCGCGGCGATGGTTCTACGGCGGCGGCGTGCACACCTGGCTCGCTACCGCGGAGGAGACCGGGGGTGCGTTCCTGCTCTTCGAGGATGCGATGGACGCGGGCAAGCGGACGCCGCTGCACACCCACCCCGAGGCGGACGAGACGATGTACGTCCTCCAGGGCGAGATCGTCATGCACCTGGACGGCGCCGAGGAACGCATCGGCGCCGGAGGGCTGGTCGTGGCCCCGCGCGGCCTGCCCCACGCGTTCCTGGTGACCGCGGACGACACCCGGCTGCTCTGCCTGCAGACGCCGGGGTGCTGTCAGTCCTTCTACCTCGGGGCGAGCGAACCGCTGACTCCGGACACGGTCCGGGCCGTCGACTTCGACCGGGTTCGAGCCTCCGGGGTCACGAACGGCGGCATCGAGATCCTCGGCCCGCCACCGTTCCAGCAGTAGCAGCCCCACGGCGCCGTCGGGCGCAGGTTCCCGCTAGCGGCTCTGCAGTGCGTCCAGTGCGACGGCCATGCAGGCCGCGACCCGGAAGTCCAGGCGCGGATCCGGGACGGTCACCTCGTAGCGGTCGCGGATCGCCTTCTGCCGCTCGCTGATCAGCACGGCCTGGCCGGTCGCCTTGTCGACGAAGTCGAAGTGGAAGACGAACGGGACCCAGACGTTCCCGATGTAGGGGATGAAGTCCCAGATCCGGCGCAGGATCGCGATGAAGAGGCGCCGTTCCTGACCCACGGCCTCGATGCCCGGCGCCGAGAGGTTCCAGGTCGAACGAAGCAGGCTCGCGCCGAACGCCTTGCTGAACCAGCCGAGCGGCCGGCCGCCCTCGTCGAAGACATCGTGCTCGGCGTGGACGTCGAGGCGCTGACGGGCCTTGAAGGAGAACACCCGGCGGGTCTTGGACTCGTCGGCGAAGAAGATGACTTCTTCCTTGAGCTTCATCCGCTTCTGCTCGGCCAGCGCCATCAGCGGACCCTCGGTGCCGTCGGGGTTCGCGGCGCGGATCTCGTACCGGTTGACCATCACGGTGATCCGCTGCTTGACGAAGAACTTCGGCACGACCATCGCGGCCGGCTGCTGTTCTGAGGGCATGGTCACGGAGCGTCTCCCGTAGTCGTCGGCGGTAGCGAGACGCCCATCCTGTCCTATGTCCGGCCGCCCGTTCCGCCACCTCGCGCGGAACGGGCGAGCCGGACGTCGTCAGCCGCCGTGGCGGTGCTGCTGCAACTCCTCGCCGGTCTCGGCCGGGTAGTCGGATGCCCGCTCGAACGGTGCGCCCGGGTGCTTGCCCGGCGTGTGGTCGACCTCGGGGTGCACCTGCTCGTAGGAGCTCTCCTCCGCCAGCTGGTGCCCCGTCTCGCTCGGGTAGTCCGCCGCGACCACGGGAGGGTTCACCCCCGCCAGGTCCTGCGCGTCGGGGTGGTCCTTGTTGATCGGCTCGTGCGTCATGACCGTGTCTCCTCTGTCTCGATGTCGTCGTGCAGATGCCCACCGCGAAACGCGGTCGGGGCCTCCGGCGGGGTGAGCGACGCCGGGCCCGTGCCAGGAACGGCGATCAGGGGAGCAGGGCGTCGAGGTCGGCCCGGATCTGCTCGGGCGTCACGGTCGGCTCGTAGCGGCGGACCACCTGGCCGTCGGGCGCGATGAGGAACTTGGTGAAGTTCCACTTGACGTCGTCGGTGCCGAGCATCTCGGGGCGGTTGGTGCTGATGTGGTCCCAGAGCCGGCCGGACTCGGGCCCGAAGTCCCCGGGCGCCTCGGCGCGCAGGTAGGCGAACAGCGGCTCGGCGTCCGGCCCGTTGACGTCGACCTTCTTCAACACCGGGAAGGTGACGTCGTAGCTCACCGAGCAGAAGTCCTGGATCTCGGCGTCGGTGCCCGGCTCCTGCCCGCCGAACTGGTTGCAGGGGAACCCGAGGATCTCCAGGCCGCGCTCCCGGGACTCCCGGTAGATCGCCTCCAGGCCCTCGTACTGCGGAGTCAGCCCGCACTTGCTGGCCACGTTGACGACCAGGACGACGCGGCCCTCGTAGTCGCGCAGCGGTCGCTCCGTGCCGTCGGCGGCGGTCACCGTGAAGTCGTGGGTGTTCATGCGGCGGGTCCTCTCGGCGGTGCTGGCTGACGCGGGACGACGGGCTTTGCCAGGAGGTTATCCCGGCACCCTTCCGGTAACCATGTCCGCAGGCGGCTTCTTCCGGCTATGGTCGAGAAGGTCCGGGGAGTTCCGGACCGCCGAGGAGGCCCACGTGGAGATCCGCCTGGAAGGGCTGCCCCCGCTTCAGGAGCTGGATCCTGACGGCCGCGAGCTCTTGTTCAAGGGTGGGCGCACGGTCTATGCGTTCGACGGTCGGCCGGTACCCGAGGAGACCTTGGCGTCCATCTGGGAGCTGGCCCGCTGGGGACCGACGTCGGCGAACTCCCAGCCGCTCCGGGTCGTGTTCGTGAGTTCGACAGAGGGCCGCGAGCGGCTCGCCGACACCGTGAACCGGGGCAATCGGCGGAAGGTCCTCTCCGCGGGGGCGACCGCGCTGCTGGCCACCGACGACCGCTTCCACGAGCACATGCCCACGGTCATGCCGCTGCGGCCCGACTACCGGGAGATCTGGGAGGAGGACGTCGAGACCCGGTCGGAGATCGGCCGGCTCAGCGCCGCCCTCCAGGCCGGCTACCTCATCCTGGCGGTGCGCGCCCACGGGCTGGCCGCCGGGCCGTTCTCCGGTTTCGACCCGGACGAGGTCACCGCCGCGTTCATGCCGGATACCGGCTGGCGCGCGTTCATGGGTATCAACATCGGCTATCCCGCGCTCGAGGCCGCCCTCCCCCGGTTCCCCCGCATGGACGTCGACGACGTCGTCCGCTGGGCGTGACGGCACCCGCGGCGGACCCCACCGCCAACAAGGACGTCGTCCAGCGGTGGTTCGCCCTGGGGCTCTCCACGCCCGAGGCCCTCGACCTGGTCGCCGACGACGTCCGCTGGCACCTGCCGCCGTCCCTCGCCGTCCTGCTGAAGGACGACGCGTCCGCCGCCGAGGGACACGACGGCCTGCGCTGGGTGACGCGCATGAGCGACGCGGTCTACGCCGAGCGGCGCCCGTCCGAGGTCGACTTCCTGATCGCCGACGGCGACTGGGTCGTGATGCAGATGGTGGTGAACTCCCGCCTGCACACCGGCGACTACCGCAACCGGTACTGCTTCACCATCCGCTGCGCGCAGGGCCGGATCGCCGAGATCTACGAGCACCTGGACTCACTGCACTTCTTCCGCACGGCGCTCGACCCCCCGCAGGCGCTCTCCGACGTCCGCGCGCGCATCGACGACTCGTCCTGACCGGCGTCCGGCCCGACAGCTGACCGACAGGGCCGACGGACGAGGCGTCCACCGGCAGACCCACGGGAGAGTCCATGCAGGCAGTGCCGGTCACCGCGCGCGGCCCGCGCGCGGCGGCGGACCCGCGCGCCGCCCGGCGCATGGTCGCGGTGCTGGCCGGCGCCACCGTGCTCATCGCGCTGATGCAGACCATCCTCGTGCCGCTGCTGAGCACGCTGCCCCAACTGCTCTCCACCACGCCGTCCAACGCGTCCTGGGCAGTGACGTCCACCCTGCTGACGGCGGCCATCGCGACGCCCATCAGCGGACGGCTCGGCGACATGTTCGGCAAGCGCCGGGTACTCCTGGCGTGCCTGGTGCTCCTGACCATCGGCTCGATCGTCGTCGCCCTGACGTCGCAGATCGGCTGGGTCGTGGTGGGGCGCTCGCTCCAGGGTGCGGCCTCGAGCATCCTGCCGCTGTCGATCGCCATCCTGCGTGAGGAACTCCCGCGCGACCGGGTCCCCGGAGGCGTGGCGCTGATCAGCGCCACCCTCGGCGTGGGCAGTTCGCTCGGGCTGCCGGTGGCCGCGGTGGTCGCCCAGAACCTCGACTGGCACTGGATCTTCGCCGGCACCGCCGTCCTCGGCGTCGTCGCGTTCGTAGCGGTGCTGCGGATCGTGCCTCCGTCCCGGATCCGCACCCCGGGACGGATCGACGTCGTCGGCGCGGTCGGGCTGACCGTGGGCCTGCTGTTCGTGCTGCTCGTCGTCAGCAAGGGCAACTCCTGGGGCTGGACCAGCCCCCGGGTGCTCGGCCTCGGCGGAACCGGAGTCGTCGTCCTGGTCGTGTGGGCGTGGTACGAGTCGACCCTGCGCGAGCCCCTCGTGGACGTCCGCGTCTCCTCCCGGCGACCGGTGCTGCTCACCAATCTCGCGTCGGTCATGGCCGGCTTCGCGATGATGGCGACCGGCCTCGTCCCGCCACAGATCCTGCAGGCCCCCACCGGCACCGGTTACGGGCTCGGTCAGAGCATGGTCGCCGCCGGTCTCTGCCTCGCACCCGCCGGCGTCGTCCAGATGCTGCTGTCCCCCGTCGCCGGCCGGATCGTCGTACGGTTCGGCGCCCGGGTCACCCTCGTGCTCGGGCTGGCCACCATCACGCTCGGCTTCGGGGTGGGGCTGCTGACCATGTCGGCGGTCTGGGGCATCGTCGTCTCGTCGCTGATCAACGGGGTCGGCATCGGACTGTCCTTCGCCGCCATGCCGGTGCTGATCATGAGCGCGGTCCCGGTCACCGAGTCCGCGGCCGCCAACGGGCTCAACACCTTGTCCCGCGCGGTCGGCGCCGCCGTGTCCAGCGCCATCGTGGGCCTGGTGCTGGCGAGCCTGACGCTCGACCTCGGCGGCACCGCGTTCCCGACCCACGGGGCGTTCCAGCTGACCCTGCTGATCGGGGCGCTCGGCGGCCTGGTCGGCGTGGCCTTCGCCCTCCTCATCCCCCGGCCGCCGGCCGGCGGGGACGAGATCCCGGACATCCCTGCCCACCCGATGACCGGCGCCGCCGGTCGACGCGCCGAAGGAGTCGCGCCATGACCGTGCACGTGGACCGGATCTTCCACAGCACCCACATCGTCGAGGACATCACCCCGGTGTGGAAGAAGCACATGGAGGTCTTCGGGGCGCTCGCGTTCCGCGAGACGTACCTCGACGCCCTCGACGTCGACATGCTCTGCATGTACATCGCCGACCACGGCTACGAGCCGATGGCGCCGCGCAGCGAGCGGTCACCGCTGATGGCCTACCTCACGGCGTCGGGCAGCAGCATGCATTCGTTCGAGATGTACGTCGACGACCCGAAGGCCGCCGCCGAGGAGGTGCAGCGGCTGGGCGGCCCAGGTCCTCGACGCGAGCGACACCTTCTTCATGTTCCACCCGCGAACGACCGGCGGGATCATCGTCCAGGCGGCCGCCGACGACCGGGACCCGCTCGGCATGACCGGCAACGACCCGTACTACCTGCCGAGCTGGGACCCCGACTGGCTCGTAGGGCACGCCTCCGGCGTCCGGCGACTGGCCGCGATGGTCTTCGGCGTGCCGGACGTCGAGCGCTCCCGCGCATTCTTCACCGCGATCCTCGACGGGAAGGACCTCGGCACCAGGCCCGCGGCCGACGGCACGCAGCGCCAGTTCGTCGACGTCGCCGGGGAGATCCTCTGCCTCGGCGGACCGACGGGCGACGACGCCTTCTCGCAGTACGCCGCCGCTCGCAACTCCTGCTTCTACGCGCTGTGCTGGCTCGTCTCGGACCTGGCGCAGACCGAGGCGTACCTGACCGCCCGCGGACTCCGCGTCACCGGGGACGGCTGCGCGCTGGGCGCCTTCGCCGTCGAGCCCGACGACATGTTCGGCGTCCGGCACGAGTTCACGACCGTCTCCTACCGAGCAGGTGACGGGAATGGCTGACCTGGGCGAGTCGGTCGTCGTCGACGGCGCAGAGGTCCGGTACGGCGTCCGCGGCAGCGGCGACCGCGACCTGCTGCTGGTGCACGGCAGCGGGGCGCACCACATGTGGTGGCACGCCGTCGCGCCGGAGCTGGAGAAGACCTGGCGGGTGATCAGCGTCGACCTCAGCGGGCACGGCGACAGCGGGCACCGCGACGACTACGACGCCGGCACCTGGGCCGAGGAGCTGATGGCCGTGCTGCGCGCAGCCGGCGCGCACCGCCCGCTCGTCGCCGCGCACAGCCTGGGCGGCCGGGTGGCCCTGCTGGCGGCGAGCCGGTACCCCGACGAGTTCGGCGGACTGGTGCTGTTCGACGCCGGCATCTGGGCTCCCGACCACCTGCTGGACCGGCCTCTGCCGCCGCGGACGGTACGACCACCGCGGGTGCACCCCTCCTTCGAGGAGGCGAAGGCGCGGTTCCGGCTCATGCCCCCGCAGCCCCAGCCGCCCGCGGAGCTCCTCGATCCCGTCGCGGAGTACTCGCTGCGGCCCGTCGAGGGCGGGTGGGTGTGGAAGCACGACGGCGGTGGTTTCCCGACGCTCTACGAGGAGCTCATCGAGCAGGCGGCCGCGACGGTCGCCGTCCCGGTCGCCTACGTGTCCGGCGGGGCGAGCAGCGTCGTCGACGACTCCAGGGCCGAGCGGGCGGCGGCGACGATCCCGCACGTGACGGCGGTCCGGCTGCCCGGCGCCCACCACCACCTGACCCTCGAGGTCCCCGAGTCGTGCGCGCGGCTCATCGACGACCTGGGCGGCCGGCAGCTGTCCCAGGCCCACCTGACGGAGGCGCCATGAACGACGATTTCGCAGCCCTGCTGGAGCTGAAGCAGACCGCACCCGACCGGTTCGAAGCCGTCCCGGCGGGCGAGGGGCATCTCTTCGGCGGGTACACCCTGGCACTGGCCCTGCGCGCGGCCGCCGCCACTGTCGCCGACCACCTGCGGCCGCAGTCGCTGCACGCCTACTTCCTCGACCCCGGTCTGGCCGGCCACCCGCTCACTCTCGACGTCCAGCGGTGGCGCGACGGCCGCTCGTTCGCCGTCCGTCAGGTGGCCGTCGGCCAGAACGGCGGGACGCCGTTGCTGCTGACCGCGTCCTTCCACGTCGGGGAAGAAGGCCCCGACTGGCACGAGACGCTCGAGGTGCCGCCGCCCGGCCCGGACGAGTTGCGCACGGACGCCACGATGCTGGGCGCGATCGACCCGGTGGAGTTCCGGCCGGTGAGCGGGCTGCGGGCCGAGAAGCCCGCGGACCAGCTCCCGCGCGTGCACCCCTACTGGGCCAGGCCGCGGCAGCCGCTGCCGGACGACCCGATCCTGCACGCGTGCGCGATGGCGTTCGTGTCGGACTACATGGTGGTGTCCTCGGCGCAGGTGCTGGAGGCGCCGGCGTCGGCCGACAGCCTGGTCGTCACGCTCGACCACGCGGTCTGGTTCCACCGCCCCGGCACCTATGACGACTGGCTGCTCTACTCCGCCGAGCCGGCCTCGGTCGCGGCCGGGCGCGGGCTGGCCCGAGGATCCGTGCACGACCGGAGCGGCCGGCTGCTGGCCTCCTTCAGCCAGGAGGCTCTGATCCGCCCGCCCCGTCCCCCTCGGTGACGACGGCGCGCAGGGCGGCGAAGCTCTCGTCGAGCAGGTCGGCCAGCTCACGGCGGGTGCTCAGCCAGCCTGCGTAGGCCCGTTCCAGGGCGATCGCGGCGAGAGCGGCGGCGAGGTGACAGCGCTCGTCGGGGTGCTCGAGCGACCGTCGGGAGGCCAGCGCCTCGGCCACCGCCGCGTTGTGCTGCGCCGTGGCCCGGGTGTGGTGGCCGGCGAGCGTCGTGGACTCCCCCACCGCCCGGTAGTAGAGCCGGATGCGCTGCTTGAGCGGGGTGAGCAGGGGCGTCAGCGACCGCAGCGTGGCCGCGAGGGCGGCGAGGTCGCCGAGCTCGGCCGGCTGGTCGGGCAGGGCGCGGACGACGGCACGGTTGAAGGCGTCCCCGCCGAACAGGAGCACCCGGTCCTTCGACTCGAAGTACCGGAAGAAGGTCCGGGGCGAGACACCGGCCCACCCGGTGATGTCCTCCACCGACGTGGCGTCGTAGCCCTTGGCGGCGAACAGCGAGAGCGCCGCCTCGACCAGTGCCTGGCGGGTCTCCTCGCGGTGCGCGCTGCGGGCGTCCGGCCGCCGCTCGGCGGCGCCACCCGCCGTACCGACCCCGCTCAGGAGCCGCTCCGCTCCGTCGACACGATCATCGCGCCGGCCTGGGGTCCGTGGGCGTTCCCGATGGCGGCGACCTTCGCGTTCGGGACCTGCCGTGGTCCGCACTCCCCGCGGAGCTGGAGCACCGCCTCCGTGAGGTGCGCCAGGCCGTGCAGGCGTCCCTCGGCGAGCTGGCCGCCGTGGGTGTTCAGCGGCACGCGGCCACCGGGATTGATCGTGCGCCCGCCGTCTACCCAGTCGCCGAACTCGCCGAGGCCGCACAGCTGCAGGGCCTCGACCCAGGAGATGGTGATGTGGGTGAAGCCGTCGTAGAGCTCCAGCAGGTCGACGTCGGCGGGGGTGAACGACGACCGCTCCCAGAGGGTCTCGCCGCAGTTGATCGTGCCGCCGAACAGGAAGTCGTCGCCCACCGACCAGTCGGGCCGGCTGCCGGTGCCGAAGGCCATCGAGTCGATGTAGACGGGCGTCGTCGGCAGGTCGGCCGCCCGCTCGGCCGTGGTGATGACGGCCGCGCACGCGCCGTTGACGGGCAGGTCGCAGTCGAGCAGGTGCAGCGGCTCGGCCAGCATCCTGGAGCTCAGGTAGTCCTCCATCGTGACCGGCTTGCGGAGCACGGCGCGCTCGTTGTCCGCGCTCCACTTGCGCGCGTTGACCGCGATGTGACCCCAGTCCTCGAGTGAGGCGCCGTAGTCGTGCATGCGCCGCTGCATCCGCATGCCCATCGACGGGATCAGCGCCTGCACGCCGTAGACCAGCGCCTCCGACATCCCGTTCGGGCCGGGAGCGGGCGGCGGCGGCACGGCGGCGATCGACCCCGTGTTGCCGGCCGCCTGGGTGATGCAGCGGTAGACGATGGCCGTCTCGCACATGCCGCTGGCCACCGCCATGTAGGCCGCCATCGCGCTCGCCAGGCCGGACGGACCGGAACCCATGATGTCCTGGAAGACGACCAGGTTGGGGATGCCCAGCCCCTTCTGGACGTACGTGGCCATCGGGGAGTCGTAGCCGAAGCTGTACTCGAAGATGCCGTCGACGTCCGCGCCGGTCACCCCGGCGTCCCGCATCGCGTTCTTCGCCGCGATCAGGGCGAGGCGTTCCGGCGACGGCGGGATCCCGCCCCGGGTGATCTCGGAGTAGCCGACCCCGCTGACGGCAACCTTGCGCATGCTGACCTCCGGGCAGAGAGACGAGAAGAGCGACGGCGGGCGGGAGCTAGGCCGGCATGAACTGCGGAATGAGGGTGCCGTCGCCGATGTCCTCGAAGGTGACCCGGACCGGCATGTCGATGCGCACCGCCTCCGGGTCGACGTCGACGATGTTGGTGTACATCCGCACACCGGGCGCGTCGTCGAGGTCGATCAGGGCGATGACGTAGGGCGGCGTGAACGCCGGGTGGAAGCTGTGCCGGACGATGGCGAACGAGTACACCGTGCCGCGGCCGGACACCTCGGAGAACCCGAGGTTCTCGGACTGGCAGTTGGTGCAGAGCGCCGACGGATAGTGCATGAACGTCCCGCAGTCGCCGCACTGCTGGATGGCGAGCGTGCGCTGCTGTGCCGCCTCCCAGAACCCCGCCGTCACTTCGTCGGGGTACGGATGCGGCCGGGGCGGGTTGAAGTCCAGGTCGGCTGTCACGGACGGACGTCCCTCCGGTCGGTGGCCGAGCTGGCACTCGACTGCCACGAACGTAGCCCTGCCGACGTCGCCCTGACCAGTCCCCCTGTGGGCGTGGAGAGGTGGGACCCGAGACCGCTGCTGCTGACAGCCGACTGCCACCACGTCCGCCGGCCCGGGATCTCAGACCCAGGGCGTTCCGGTGTCCCTGCTGCAGACCGGGCAGGCGTGCTCGTCGGCGCCCTCCGGGGGCCAGTCACCGTCGATCACGTCGACCTGCACACCGCACTCCGTGCGGAAGGGAGCGCCCTTCCGCACCGCGGCGGCGATCACGGCGTGCCGCTCCCCGACGGGCCGACCTTCGGCACCGGCCCGCCGCCCGACCACGTACTCGCTGTCACTCATGGGCACGGAGTACCACGGCGGGCCGCTCCGGGCTCGTCGGATGTGCCCCCCGCAGCGGGCGGTGCGGACGCCGGAGCGGGGCGACGCGCCGTCCTCCCCCTTTCCACGTGTCCGACGTCCGTGGTCAGATGCGCTCCTCCGCCGGTGTGGGCGGCGTCACCAGCAAGCTGGAGGCACGGATGTCGGTGGGGCAGAACGGGGCGGCGACCCGCACGGAAGGGTTCGGCACGCTGACCTGCGCATCGAGCCGCACGGCATCGTGACGGCGACCGCTCCCCGCCGGACCGGGGCGGTGACCCCCGGGCGCGGCAGCGGCGGGCCGGCACCGCGCCGCGCGGCAATCACCGCGGGCACCCTGCGCAAGGACCGCTGGTGGCTGCAGCCGCTGATCACCGTCGTCATCCTGGCGGCCTTCGTGGCGTACTCGAGCTTTCGCGCCTTCCAGAACGCGCACTACTTCGCCGAGCCCTACATCTCGCCCTTCTACTCGCCGTGCCTGACGACGGCGTGCGAGGGCGACACGTTCCCGAAGCTGTTCACGGGGCCTGCGTGGATCTCCCCCGCGCTCTACATCCTGGTCATCCCGCTGGGCCTGCGACTGACCTGCTACTACTACCGCAAGACGTACTACCGGTCGTTCTGGCTCTCGCCGCCCGCCTGTGCGGTCGCCGAGCCGCACCGCCGTTACACCGGTGAGACGCGGTTGCCGCTGCTCGGCCAGAACATCCACCGCTACGCCCTCTACGGCGCGCTCGTCTTCAACGTGATCCTCACCTACGACGCCGTCCTCGCGTTCCGCAACGAGGAGGGCGAGTGGGGGCACATGGGGCTCGGCACCCTCGTGCTCCTGACCAACGCCGCGCTGCTGTGGCTCTACTCGCTGTCCTGCCACTCCTGCCGGCACATCATCGGCGGCCGGCTCAACCACTTCTCCCGGCACCCGCTGCGCTACAAGGCCTGGACCCGGATCTCCGCGCTCAACGGGCGGCACGCGATGTTCGCCTGGCTGTCGCTGTTCAGCGTCGCGCTGGCCGACGTCTACGTCTTCCTCCTCGCCACAGGCACGATCAGCGATCTGAGGTTCTTCTGATGGAGCTCGAGAAGCACTCCTACGACGTCGTCGTCGTCGGGGCGGGGGGTGCAGGCCTCCGGGCCGCCATCGAAGCCCACGAGAGCGGCGCCCGGACGGCGGTCGTGTGCAAGTCGCTCCTGGGCAAGGCGCACACAGTGATGGCGGAGGGAGGGATCGCCGCCGCGATGGCCAACCTCTATCCCGAGGACAACTGGCGGGTGCATTTCCGCGACACGATGCGCGGCGGCAAGATGCTCAACCACTGGCGGATGGCGCAGCTGCACGCGCAGGAGGCGCCGGACCGGGTCCGCGAGCTGGAGGACTGGGGCGCGCTCTTCGACCGCACCCCCGACGGCCTGATCAGCCAGCGCGACTTCGGCGGGCACCGGTACGCCCGCCTCGCCCACGTCGGGGACCGCACCGGGCTCGAACTGATCCGCACGCTGCAGCAGCGCACCGTCGCCCTCGGGATCGACGTGTACATGGAGTGCACGGTCACCCGGCTGCTCACGAACGACGACGGAATCACCGGCGCCTTCGGGTACTGGCGGGAGTCCGGCCGCTTCATCGCCTGGCAGGCCCCGTCGGTCGTGCTGGCCACCGGCGGGATCGGCAAGTCCTACAAGGTCACCTCGAACTCCTGGGAGTACACCGGCGACGGCCACTCCCTCGCGCTCCAGGCCGGCGCGACGCTGGTGAACATGGAGTTCGTGCAGTTCCACCCGACCGGGATGGTGTGGCCCCCGTCGGTGCGCGGGATCCTCGTGACCGAGAGCGTCCGCGGCGACGGCGGCATCCTGAAGAACTCCGCGGGCAACCGCTTCATGTTCGACTACATCCCCGACTTCTTCCGCAAGGAGACCGCGGAGACCGAGGCCGAGGCCGACCGCTGGTACGACGACAAGAAGAACAACCGCCGCCCGCCCGAGCTGCTGCCCCGCGACGAGGTCGCCCGGGCGATCAACAGCGAGGTGAAGGCCGGCCGGGGCACCCCGCACGGCGGCGTCTTCCTGGACATCGCCTCGCGCCGTTCGGCGGACTACATCCGCAAGCGTCTGCCGTCGATGTACCACCAGTTCAAGGAGCTCGCCGAGGTCGACATCACGGCCGAGGCCATGGAGGTCGGCCCCACCTGCCACTACGTCATGGGCGGGGTGGAGGTCGAGCCCGACACCGAGGCCGCCCGCGTACCGGGCCTCTTCGCAGCCGGTGAGGTGGCGGGGGGCATGCACGGTTCGAACCGCCTCGGCGGGAACTCCCTGTCCGACCTGCTGGTCTTCGGACGGCGCGCGGGGGCGGCGGCCGCCGAGCACGCGCAGGGGCGGGCCGGCCGGGTCGACCTGCCGGACGAGGCCCTGGCCGACGCGGGACGGGCGGCGCTGGCGCCGTTCGACCGGGAGGGCGGCGAGAACCCGTACACCGTGCAGCACGACCTGCAGCAGACGATGCACGACCTGGTCGGCATCATCCGGACCGCGCCGGAGATGGAGCAGGCCCTGGAACGGATCGAGGAGCTGAAGGCGCGGGTGGCGAACCTCTCGGTGGAGGGGCACCGGCAGTACAACCCCGGGTGGCACCTGGCGCTGGACCTGCCGCACATGCTCATCGTCAGCGAGTGCATCGCGCGGGCGGCCCTCGAGCGGGAGGAGAGTCGCGGCGGGCACACCCGCGACGACTTCCCCGGGCCCGTGGAGGAATGGGGCCGGACGAACCTCATCTGCACCCCGACACCCGACGGAGGGGTTGCGGTCAGACGCCAACCGCTCCCCCAGATGCCGCCCGAGCTGGCCGAGATCTTCGAGGAGGTCTCGTGAGCTACGACGCGGCATTCCGGGTCTGGCGTGGGGACGCGTCCGGCGGCGACCTGCAGGACTTCCGGGTCGAGGTGAACGAGGGCGAGGTGGTCCTCGACGTCATCCACCGCCTGCAGGCGACCCAGGCCGGCGACCTCGCCGTCCGCTGGAACTGCAAGGCCGGCAAGTGCGGATCGTGCAGCGCGGAGATCAACGGACGGCCGCGGCTGATGTGCATGACGCGGATGAGCACGTTCGGCGAGGACGAGACGGTGACGGTCACGCCGATGCGGACGTTCCCGGTCATCCGCGACCTGGTCACCGACGTGTCGTTCAACTACGAAAAGGCCGCGCAGATCCCGGCGTTCACGCCCCGGCCACGGGACGAGGACGGCAACCACCGGATGCAGCAGATCGACGTCGAGCGCTCGCAGGAGTTCCGCAAGTGCATCGAGTGCTTCCTCTGCCAGGACACGTGCCACGTCATCCGCGACCACGAGGAGAACAAGGCGGTCTTCGCCGGCCCCCGTTTCCTCATCCGGCTGGCCGAGCTCGACATGCACCCGCTCGACGTGGTCGACCGCAAGCACGCGGCCCAGGACGAGTTCGGCCTGGGCTACTGCAACATCACCAAGTGCTGCAGCGAGGTGTGCCCGGAGAACATCCACCTCACCGACAACGGCATCATCCCGCTGAAGGAGCGGGTGGTGGACCGCAAGTTCGACCCGCTCACCTGGCTGGGCGACAAGATCGGCCGCCGCCCCAAGGACTGATCAGCCGTCCTGCTCCTCGACGGGCGGCCGCGCCGGCTACCGGCCGGGGAACAGCTCCCGCACCGCGGGCATGTCGAGCGCGCGGACGGTCGAGATGAGCAGCTCGAGGGAGTCGCCGGGCAGGACTCCCGGTTCGGCGAACACGAGAACGCCGTCCCGGAACACCATGAGCGTCGGTATCGAACGAACCCCGACCGCGGCAGGCAGATCCGGTTCGGCGTCGGCGTCCACCCGGGCGAAGACGACGTCCGGATGGCGCTGTGCAGCGGCCTCCAGGACCGGGGTGAGGGCCCGGCACGCGGCGCGTGCTGCACTCCAGAAGTCGACCAGCACGATGCCTCGGGCCAGGACGGCGTCCGCGAAGTCGTCTGCCGAGAGAGTCAGGGTGCTCATGCGGGCCTCCTGCCGTGGAACTGCGCGGCCGAGGTACCCCTGGCACCCCGGCCGCGAACGGGAAAGAGGGGGGAGGCCCGAAGGCCTCCCCCCTCATCCAAGGTGGAGCAGTGGAACTGAGTGCCTCAGCTACTCAGCCGACCGAGGTCAGCGGAGGAGCGAGAGGACACCCTGCGAGGCCTGGTTGGCCTGCGCGAGCATCGCGGTGCCGGCCTGCGACAGGATCTGGTTCCGAGTGAACTGGACCATTTCCTGCGCCATGTCGGCGTCGCGGATGCGGCTCTCGGAGGCGGTCAGGTTCTCGACCGCGACGTTGAGGTTGTTGATGGTGTGGTCGAACCGGTTCTGGATGGCACCGAGGTCGGCCCGCTTGTTCGACACGGTCTTGATGGCCGTGTCGAGCAGGTCGATCGCCGACGTGGCACCGCTGGCGGCGGTGAAGGTCGGGGTGGCCTTGGCGATGTCCTGAGCCGACGCGGACAGGGCGTAACCGCTGGACGTGGTGTAACCGGAGACCGCCACGGCGGGAACCGTGAAGGTGATACCGGAGGCCGTACCCGCGAACGGGGTCGCGCTACCCAGGCCGAACGCCGTCTGGGCGGCGGTGTTCAGTGCGGCCAGCGCCTGGGTGGCGGTGGTGGCCGAGCTGTAGTCCACCGAGCCCAGGTCCAGGGTCTTGCCCGCGAACCCGATCGTGCCGGTCAGGGACTCGTACGCCGCGACGGAGCCACCACCGGTGGTCCAGTCGTTGGCGGACGCGGCCGTGGTCTCGGTGATCGTCATGACCGCAGCGACAGAAGCCGTCGACGCGGTGCTGACGACGGCCTTGCCCGAGGCGGCGGTGGTGCCGGTCTGGAAGGCGTAGGCCCCCACACCGGTCACGTCGACCCCGTCGACCTTGAGGCCGGCGGAACCCATGTTGGTGCCGACGGAAACGGCGATGCTCTCACCAGCGTTGGCGCCGACCTGGAAGTTGGCGGAGAAGGTGCCGTCGAGCAGCTTCTTGCCGTTGAAGGTCGTCGTCGAGGAGATGCGGTCCAGCTCCGACTTGAGCTGGCCGATCTCCGACTGGATGTTGTTCAGAGCGTCGGCGTTGACACCACCGGCGTTGCTGGCCTGGACGGACAGGTCACGCATGCGCTGGAGAATGCTGTGCGTCTCGGTGAGCGCACCTTCAGCCGTCTGCACGACCGAGATGCCGTCCTGGGTGTTGCGGACGGCGACCTTGAGACCACCGATCTGCGAGCGCAGACCCTCAGAGATCGCCAGGCCGGCCGCGTCGTCGGCGGCACGGTTGATACGGAAGCCGGAAGAGAGCTTCTCCAGCGACTTGCTCATCTGGCCGTCGGTGACGGACAGGTTGCGGTACGCGTTGAGCGCCGCGATGTTGTTGTTGACGCGCAGACCCACGATGTTCCTCCTTGGAAGGGTTCCTTTCCCCCGGCTGCATCCATGTAGCCGGAGCCTTGCTGCAGGTGGTTACGGCGGGTCCGCTGGGAAGGTTGAGCTGAAAGGCCTGGTTCTTTTGGGGCGTATGTGACGGGAGGGGTCGATCGCGGTCACATCAGCGCACAAGGGTGCCGATGACTCCGGAGCAGACTTCTCGACTCGCTCCGGCCAAATGCCTGGTCAGAGGGCCGGTCGGCGGCGTTCGCGACCCGTCCCCCGGGTACTCGGGGGACTCGGATCCCGATCGGCCGGTCGAGCAAAAAAAATCCCGCGAAGAGTGAACGCGACCCGTTCGTGGGGGCTCGCTCAGGGTTCGCCGGCGACCGGATGCGGTGCCTCGGCCCACCACGGCGCCCGCCACTCGGGCGCCTCGAAGCCGTCCATCACGTAGATGGACTCACGGGCCACCCTGTCGCCGCGGCTCGAGGATCTCCACGCCGTAGTTCCACGGGCCGCCGTCGTAGCGGATCCGCAACTCCACGACCCAGACGTCCCCCCTCGCCGCGCACCCGGCGGACGTCGAAGTCGACCTTGGTGGCGGGGTAGTGCCGGCGCCACTCCCGGAAGTTCTCGACACCCTCGAACCGCTCCCCCGACTGCGGGAACTCGAGGACGGCGTCGTCCAGGTAGATCTCGTGCGCGACGTCCTCCTGGCGGGCCGCGCTGAGGTCGAAGTAGTGCTTCAGCCCCGCCCGGACGCCGGTCTCGTCCATGGCTGCACCTCCGTCGACGCGCTGCGCAACGATGGCACGATCGTCGGCTGCAGGGCGGCCCGCTTGACGCGGGACACGTGCCGGGTCAAGGTCCAGGTCACCGGTGAGAGGGCGGCGCATGGACGTCGACGTGATCGTCGAGATCCCCAAGGGGTCTCGCAACAAGTACGAGTACGACCTCGCGCTGGACCGGATCCGGCTCGACCGGATGCTGTTCACAGCGACCGGCTACCCCAGTGACTACGGGTTCGTTCCCGACACCCTCGCCGAGGACGGCGACCCGATCGACGCGCTCGTCCTGCTCGCCGAGCCCACCTTTCCGGGCTGCCTGGTGCGCGCCCGCGTGATCGGCGTCTTCTGGATGCGCGACACGAACGGGCCCGACGCCAAGCTGCTGTGCGTGCCGGCGACCGACCCGCGGCACGCGCACCTGCAGGATCTCGGGGACGTGCCGATGCACCAGATCAGCGAGATCTGGCACTTCTTCGAGATCTACGAGGCGCTGGAGCCGGACAAGTCGGCCGAGCCGATCAAGGCGTCGGAGACCCGCGGCTGGGAGCGCCGGAAGGAGGCGGTCCTGGCGCTGGAGGACGCTCAGCGCCGGTTCGCCGAACAGCACGCCCTCCAAGCGGGCACCCACGCGTAGGGCCCTGCGCCCGCCGGATCTCCCGGCTTCCGGGAAGTCGGTGCTCTACCTCCCGGGACATCTCCGTCGCCACGCTCGCGGCATCAACCCGAGCGTGGATGAGGAGGACGTCATGGAGTTCCCGACCCTGGTGCGGCGCGGCGGGCTCGCAGCGCTGGTGGCTGGCGTGGTCGGCGTGCTGTTCGCACCGCTCTACGCGCTGGCCTACTTCCAGACCCAGGACGGCGGCGAATCGCTGAGCGAGTTCGGGCCGCTGGTCCCGTGGCACGAGACTCTCGGCCCGGCCCTCGAGCCGCTGCTCACGTTCGCCTCGCCGGACACGGTCTACCTGACCTACGGCAAGCTCTGGCTGGTCGTGACGCTGGGCTGGCTGGCCGGCACGCTGGCGCTGCACTCCTGGCAGTCGTCCCGGGCAGGGCGGGCGGAACGGTGGGGATTCCGCATCGTCGTCGTCGCGCTGACGTTGCTCACGGCCGGCGTCATCGGCGCCTACTTCGTCGTGCACCTGGCACCGACGGCCCTCGACGCCTCGTTCTCGTGGCTGATGGTGCCGGCCTTCGTGCTCATGGCGGTCGGGTGGCCGCTGTTCGGCGCCGGCACCCTGCGGGCTGGGGTGGCGCCGAAGGTCGGTGGGTGGCTGCTCACGCTGGGCTGGTTCCCCGGGTTCGTGCTGCTCACCTTCGTGCTCGGCCAGCTGACCGCCGCCACACTGCTGCTCCAGGTCGCCTGGATCGTGCTGGGGCACGCCATGTGGTCGCAGGCGCGCAGCCGGACGCCCGACCCCGTCCGGCCGGTGGAGCCTGCCCCGGCGGCCTGAAGCCGTCCGAAGCCGGGGGCCCGGCGCCATCATGTGCCCATCATGAGCGGGAACCAGCAGGTCGCCGGCTCTCCGCCGGTCGCCGGGAGACACCGCGGACGGACGGCGCGCCGGCTCGCCTGGGCGGTCGCCGGGCTCTCCGGTGGCCTCGGGGTAGCGTCCCTGATCCTGATCGCCCGGCACGCGGGAGACCCCCGGGTCGAGATCGACGAGTACTGGCCCGCGGCGGCGATCATGGCGATCGCCTTTCCCGTGGTCGGTGTGCTGATCGTGTCCCGGCACCCCCGGCACGCGATCGGCTGGCTGCTGTCGGGAATCGGGCTGTCGATCGCCGTGGAGAGCGCGACCGGGTGGTACGCGACGGTCGCGCTGCTGCCGGGGTCCGATCTCCCCGCCGGGGAGTTCGCTGCCTGGCTGAGCGCGTGGACCGGGGACGGCGCGTTCGCCTCGCTGTCCTTCTTGGCGCTGCTCTTTCCGGACGGACGACTCCCGTCGCCGAGGTGGCGGCCACTGGCGTGGCTCATCGCCGGGCTCGCCCTCGCGCTGACGCTCGATCTCCTGCTGCGGCCAGGCCCGCTCGACGACCACCCCGCCGTGCCCAACCCCACCGGGATCGAGGGGTTCGAGCGATTCGTCCTGCCGGTCGCCGTCGGAGCCACCCTCTACCTGGGCTCCATCGTCGCGGCCGTCGCCTCCCTCGTGGTGCGGTTCCGCCGGGCGCAGGGTGCCGAGCGTCAGCAGGTGAAGTGGTTCGGCTACGCGTTCGCCCTGATCCCGCCCGCGCTGATCGGCAACGTCCTGTTCCCCGACTGGGCATGGCTGATCGGCGGACTGGCCGTCGCCGCGCTACCAGCAGCGATCGGGGTCGCCGTGCTGCGCTACCGGCTCTTCGACATCGACGTGATCATCAACCGCACCCTCGTCTACGGCACTCTCACCGTGGGCCTGGTAGCCGGGTACGTGGGGGTCGTCGGCTACCTGGGCACCCTGCTGCGCTCGGGCACCGACCTGGCCGTCTCCCTGGTCGCGACCGCCGTGGTGGCCATCCTGTTCGCGCCCGCCAGGGATCGGCTGCAACGTGCGGTCGACCGGCTGCTCTACGGCGAGCGGCGCGACCCCTACGCCGCGGTGGCCGCGCTGGACCGGCGGCTGGCGGTCGCCCTGGCTCCGGACGAGGTGCTGCCGGCGATCGTCGACACCATCCGGGTGGCCCTTCGGCTGCCCTATGCCGCAATCGAGCTGCTGCGGGGGGACACCGTCGAGATCGTCGCGTCCGCCGGGGACCCGACTCCCGGCGGCCCGCTGGTCCTGCCGCTGTCCTACGGCGGTGAGGAGGTCGGCCGGCTGGTGCTCGCCCCGCGCGGGCCGGGCGAGGGGTTCTCCCCGGCCGACCGGCGGCTGATCGACGTGCTCGCGGGGCACGCCGGGGTGGCCGTGCACGGGGTCCGGACGATGGCCGACCTGCAACGCTCCCGGGAGCGGCTCGTGCTGGCGCGCGAGGAGGAGCGGCGGCGGCTGCGCCGCGACCTGCACGACGAGCTCGCTCCCACGCTCGCGGCCCTCGGTCTGAGGGCGGCCACCGTGGGCGAGCTCATCGCCGCCGATCCCGAGCAGGCCGCGAAGGTCAACGATGCGCTGCGGGCCAACATCCGGGCCGCCGTCCGCGATGTGCGCCTGCTCGTACACGACCTGCGCCCGCCGGCCCTGGACGAGCTCGGGTTGATCGAGGCCATCCGGGACCGGGCCGACCGGACCGGCGGCCCGCCGACCACGGTCGAGGCGCCGGCGCCGTTGCCTCCGCTTCCGGCCGCGGTGGAGGTGGCGGCCTACCGGATCACCGCCGAGGCGCTGACCAACGCCGCCAAGCACGCGGCCGCGCACGAGTGCCGGGTCCGGCTGTGCTGCGCCGACGGGCGCGTCCTGGAGGTGGAGGTCACCGACGACGGCGTCGGCCTGCCGGAGCGCCCGCGGTCAGGCGTCGGGCTGATCTCGATGCGCGAGCGCGCCGCCGAGCTCGGGGGCACCTGCGAGATCCATCGACTGCCCCCACCTGCCGGTGGCACGAGCGTGCGAGCGCACCTGCCCCTCCTCGCGCCCGCCGGAGGCCCGCGATGAGCGGCGAACGACCGTTGCGCGTGCTCATCGCCGACGACCACCCGTTGTTCCGGGACGGAATGCGGGGCCTGCTGTCCACGCAGCCCGACATCGACGTGGTCGGCGAGGCGACCACCGGCGAGCAGGCCGTCGCACTCGCCGGTGAACTGGACCCCGACCTGGTGCTGATGGACATCCAGATGCCCGGCCTCGGCGGGGTGGAAGCGACCCGGCGGGTGCTCGCGGAGCGGCCGGACGTCCGGGTCCTCGTCGTCACCATGTTCGACGACGACGCCACGGTGTTCACCGCCATCCGGGCCGGAGCCCGGGGCTACGTGCTCAAGGACGATGACAAGGACGACGTGCTGGGGGCGATCCGCACCGTCGGCCGCGGCGGCGCCGCCTTCGGCCCGGGGGTCGCCGCCCGGCTCGTGGACTTCTTCTCCACCGCGCGGCAGGCGGTACCCAAGGAGTCCTTTCCCGGCCTCACCGACCGCGAACGCGAACTGCTGCACCTGATCGCCGGGGGTGCGAGCAACGCCGACATCGCCCGGCTGCTGTCGCTGACCCCGAAGACGATCGCCAACTACGTCTCGAACGTTCTCGCCAAGCTGCACGTCGCGGACCGAGCGGCGGCCGCTTCCCGGGCCCGCGAGGCCGGTTTGGGCTGAGTGAGGGCGCCGTCCACCGGGTCGTTCGTGAACCGGAGTTCCCCGGCGTCGGAACCGAAACCCCCCATATTCTGGGAGCAATCTCCGCCCAGACACGCATCCGGAGCCCCGCAATCCCTACCGGGTGGCATACCTTGCGCCGGGCTGCACGAGCCGGCGGCGAGCGTCGTCACAGAGCGGAAGGCACCTCATGACCGACCCCATCCTCGACCGCTACATCGATCGGCCCGAGGAGAGCGCCTCGGCCGACGTGACGGTGATCTCGCGCGGGCTCACCATCACGGCACACGTCGAGGTGTCGGATACCTACCTCGTCGTGGTCCGGCCGACCGGGGGCGCGCCCGGCTGGGAGAGCGCCGAGATCCGGCCCGGTGACGCCGTCGAGCTGTACTGGGTCGGCGGTCAGGAAGAGCGGACGCTGGGTGGCACCGTCTCCCAGGTCGAGGACGGGTCCGAGCGGCGCTGGCACCTCACGGTCTCCGGGCAGGCCGAACGCAGTCAGCGGCGCAAGGCGGTGCGTGCTCAGGTCGCCGTCCCCGTGATCATCCCCTGGGCCGGGGCCCAGATGACCGGCAGGACGGTGGACCTCAGCGAGGGCGGGATGCGCGCGCTGATGGACGGGTGGGGACTTCCGCCCGAGTCCGGTACCCCGACGCAGGTCAGCCTCGACCTCGACGACGCCCTCCTGCACCTGCACGGCGAGATCGTGTGGACGACGATCCGCGGCGCGCAGTGGCTGCTGGCGATGAAGTTCACCGAGGTGCCGGAGAAGGCAGGCGATGCACTCCGCCGACGGGTGTTCCAGGCGCTGCGTGACGAGCGGGCCAAGACCGCCGGCTGACGTCAGACGTTGAAGCGGAACGTTCTGAGCGTGCTCGACAGCCGTTGGCAGTCTCGGAAACTCGTGGTTGACCAGCGCATTCGTTGTTGGGCGGCGTTGGTCGACAGCGGCCTCGAATGGAAGCCTTGTTGACTGGTTGTTGACTGACGTCCACGCGGTCGGGCGCGTCGCCCCCTCCCGTTGCGGCTCGGTCGAACCCTGCGCATCGGACATCGTTGAGTGCGCAGGGGGTTCAGGTGGGCCGACGAGGGGCGCGCGTCTCTGAAGGCGGCCTATGGGACACCCCGGGCGGGCGACCCCGAACCCGGTCCCTGTCTCGCCGTAGAGCGGAACCTTCGACATCCCCTGCAAGGAGTCGACCGCCCGATCAGAAGGCATAGGGTTTCCAGCTGGCACCTTCCCATTGGTGCGCGTCGCGGAATCCCTGGGTGTGCAACACGAACGGTCGCCCGTCGTTGTCGACCCTCACAGTCTTGCGTTCGTTGTTGACGAGCAAATCCAGCAACGCGACCCACTCATAGCACTGGATGGGCTCGTCGCTGGGGGTCACGCTAAGGGAAAAGCGGTAGGACTCGCCGGGACCGAGCGTGAAGGCGAAGCTCTTGGTGACTTCGGCGCTTCCGGCCGCGCGTGGGATGACGGTCGAAGCGAACTCGGAAAGTGTGACCGCCAGCTGTTCGTGCACGAGGTCGGCCCCGCCGACGGGACACACGACCGTGGTTCCGGTAGGAGGCGTCGGAGTGCTCACAACCTCGATCCGCAAGGCGTCCACGATCACGCGCAGGTCCTCCCAAGCGGTGATCGTTACCTGCAGTTCCATCAGGCCTGATGGCTCTCCGCCGAGTTCCTCGGCCCACTTCCACCAAGCGGTGCACTTGCCTTTGGGTGGCGAGGGAAGATCGTCTGGCGATCGATTGGGGAAGAAATAGGGAAAGGTGACCCAATTAGGGTCATTCGCGTAGATAATGTCGGGGTCCTGCTCGATGTGAACGTGGATCGGCTCCCGGCCCAGGACCTTGCGCTTAAGCGCGTGCCGGTGACGTCCCCAGGCATAGCCAATCAACCCGGTGGCGACGGGTATCAAAGCCAGCACCAACTCCACGTCAAAGGCCTTTCAGTACGCGATGTCGAGGACCGTGTCGGGGCCGGTTCGCACAGCCTCTGCGGTCTAGCAGGCTAGTGCCTCGAGTTGGCGGGGTCGCGTGCTGACTGCCCCTGAGTGGGCCGTTTAGAGACGCGGGCGCGCCTGACTCGTTTCGAGGGACAACTGTCGGAGGTCCGCCCTAGCCTCGACTGCGTGATCACAGGGAACCCGTTCGGTGTCGGAGCCAGCGGCGAGCGCCGCGCGCGGCGCTCTGGTCGTTGTGCATGCTGCGCTCTGGCCTACGAGTACGAATGGTGGCCGGGTGCCCCCGGCCAGCCGTACTGCGATGCTTGTATCGAACACGCTCGGAGCTCCGCCGGCACCGAGGACTCGCGAGCGCTGGCCCGGCTTCGCGATCATGAGCCGCGGATCAGGGCCTACGCCGACCACGCGGCCAAACGGGCGACCGAGTACGAAGGCCAGGCCAAGAAGGCGAAAGCAGACGGAGCGAGGCAAGCAGCCAGCGCTCTCAGTCAGCGCGATCTCTACCGGCGGTTGCTTTCCGACGTCTACAACCTCCACAGCGAGGCGAAAGGCCAGTGCAAGGCATGCAAGGCCAGGTATCCCTGCGCCACGGTGAAGGTGCTGGAGGGTGGCCCTGGAGGAGCAGGCGACGCCATCATCCGAGCCGCATCACGGCGAGACAGCGTCACCGACGCCGGCTGGGACTGACGCACGGCGAGCCCGTTGGCTGTCTCTAAGCGGCCCATCTAGGGACACCCGCCGGTGTGCCTGGGAGACGCCCTCAGGGACACTCGTCAGGCGCAGGACACGGGGGCGGTGCTTGAGCGAGGACGAGGGACGGATGTTCCGTAGACGGCAGCGACGCGAGCGGGAAGAGCGGGAGGCCGCTCTCCGAGCCTTGGTCAAGGGAACGGTCGACGTGGACGGCATCCGGTCGGTGATCGCCGAGGTCCTCGCGACATTGCCTGCTGGCGCGGCAGAGGTCGTTGAGAGTCGTGGACGGGACCAGCAGTACCCCGACGCGCCCGAGCATGACCTTGACTACTTGCGGCTGCATATCGTCCCCCGCGCCACTGGAGCACTCGACGTCACGATCGACATCTATGACCAGTACCCGGGCGTGGACGTCTTCGTCGGAATGAGCCCGCCCATGGAACTGACGGCCCCGATCAACATCAACCAGGACCCGCCGCGGCCGTTTCTGGACGTGATTCGGGAGGTTCTCCCAGAGGTCGTCGCCGGTCAGGTTGACATCGGAACGTTCCCCGGCGGCGACTTCCACCTCGTGGGGTACTGGAGTGACGGTAGCCGCGAGACGAACTTTGGCTTCTCGAAGAGCTACGCCAAGGACGTCACCTGGTCGGCTGCATCACCGTGGACCTGACCGGCACCTACGGCTGTTTCTGAAGCCGCCTTCAGGGACAGGGTGGCCGCGCACAAGATCCGCAGGACAGGACCTAGGCGACACCTTCTGCCTTGTGGAGTTCGGCCACGAGCCGATGCAGCGCCTCGCGGCTGAGGACGTAGGAACGGACGACGTCCGCTTCCGGGTCGTCCAGCGGAGCCCCTGGCTTGTCCAGGGCGTCCAGCGTCGCCCCTGCGATCTCCAGGACGTACATCGGCTCGTCGTCGGGAGACTGCATCTCGGCCGCCCGCACTTCGGTCACGACGAGGATGTCCGACGGCGGGGCTCCTCGGCCGCCCCCAGTGCGCTTGCGCCTGTTGCTCACCCGCGGACCCTAGCCCGCCCCGGTCAGCGGGGGTCTGATGTTGTCCACGCGAGCCACCAGCTGAATTCGGCCCAGAAAGCCGGGCGCGTACACGCGGAGCGAAGGCCGCCCTGAAGCCGCCTTCAGTGACACCGTGCCCGCCACGCCGCACTCGCCACCACCCCGGATTCGCGGTGTCTCATCGCGTGCGAACTAGCCGCCTCCCGACACTGCAGAACTGCAAGATCACGAGGCCACACACCTCTTGCATCTCGGGATCGGGCAATTCGTGGTGGCGAGTAACTGGAGGCTTGTCAGCACCCTCAGCGACATGGGCACCAAGGGGACGGCGGACTACCGAAGGCGGCGCAAGGAGGCCGAGCGCCGACGTCGAGTGAAGGCTGACCGGACGGCGTTCGAGCCCACGCTTTCAACGGCCGCCGATCACGAAAGCCGCTCACCGGAACGACGAGCCGCGGCCACCGACTGCGCTTGGTGCGGCGGGCCGATCACCCGACGCAGCCGTGGCCCGATCCCGAAGTGGTGTTCGGCCACCTGCCGGCACCGCGCGTGGGAGCAGACCAGGGCCGCAGCGTCGGGCCGGTCCGCCGTGGAGGTAGTCGAGCGGCGCGTCAAGGTCCCCGTCCCTGTCACACCGGCACGCCGCGACTGGCCAGGCCTGCTCGAGGAGCTCGCTCGCCAGATCGAGGACGGCCGCGTCTACAACCGCGACCTACTGGACCTGTCCGATGCGCTCAACACCGTCCTCGAGTCATACCGCCGCCACCCCTATGTGCGCAGTGGATCGGTCGACCACCAGCGCCAGGCGCAGGCGCGGCGACGAGCCCGTCGCGGCCTGATCGGCTGAGCTACGACCGCGCTCGTGGGACTGCAGGTCAACTGGAGAAGCGCCCGCACGCTGGCTGATGCGTGAGGTGGTCGAGCGGTGCTGACAGCAGTTGCGGCCACTCCGCCAGCCACCAGCCGACATCCAGCCCCCGGAGAGCCGCGTGACTCACACCAACGCCTCGACCAGCACAAGCGACCTCATGACCCTCGCGGAGACCGCCGCCTATCTACGGACACCCGTCGCCACACTCCGGTACTGGAGACACCTCGGCGAAGGACCGGCCGGCTTCCGCCTCGGACGCCGAGTCGTGTACCGCCGCGAAGACGTAGATCGGTGGATCGGTGAACGCCAACGGTCTGACGCGTCCTGAGGCGTCGGGCCCTCGGTCTACGTTGGCCAGGCATCTGCACGTCACAGCGCGATTGACCTGGAGGTCACCGTGGCGAGCATTCAGGACCGGTGGCGCCGCAAGGACCCGATCACGGGCCGACTGGTGCCAACAGCCCAGGACGGGCAAGGCTTGCGCTACCGACCTCAGTTCCGCGATCCGTCGGGACGTCAGGTGGCGAAGTCCTTTGCCCTGAAGCGGGACGCCCAGCGCTGGCTCGACGACCAGACGGCGCACGTCGCGCGGGGCACCTACGTCGACCCGGGCGCAGGACGCGTCACCTTCCGCGAGTTCTACGTCGACTGGTCCAGCCGGCAGGTGTGGGCGCCCGGGACGGTTCTGGCGATGAAGCTGGCCGCCGGTTCGGTGCCGTTCGCGGACGCTCCGCTGCGGTCACTGCGCCGCTCGCACATCGAGGGCTGGATCAAGGGCATGGTCAACCGCGGACTCGCCCCTGGCACTGTCCACACCCGGACCAACAACGTGCGCGCCGTCCTCCGCGGCGCCGGCGCGGACCGGCTCATCTCCAGCGACCCGAGCATCGGGGTCGCACTCCCCCGGCGCCGGCGCGCGCAAGCGGCGATGACGCTGCCAACTGCAGCGCAGGTCGGAGCCGTTCTGACGGCGGCCGACGAACGCTTCCGACCGTTCGTCGCGCTGTGTGCGTTCGCCGGGCTCCGGCTCGGCGAGGCCGCCGGCCTTCGGGTCGAGGACATCGACTTCCTCCGTCGCACTCTCACCGTCACCCGGCAGGTCCAGCGGGCCGGAGGAGGTCAGGTCGAGATCCGAGCCCCCAAGTACGGCAGCGAGCGGGTCGTCTTCCTGGCGCCGGGGCTCGTCAGCATGCTTGCCGCGCACATCGCTGCTTACCGACTGGAGAATGGCTGGATCTTCACCGGAGAAGGCGACCAGCCACCGCACCAGAACACCGTCGGCCACCGCTGGCGCACCGCCACGGCGGCTGCCGGGGTCCCCGGTCTGCGGATGCACGACCTCCGGCACTTCTACGCCTCGGGCCTGATCGCCTCCGGATGCGACGTCGTCACCGTGCAGCGCGCCCTCGGGCACGCCTCGGCCACCACGACGCTCTCGACCTACTCACACCTGTGGCCGACCGCCGAGGACCGCACGCGGGCGGCCGCGCAGGCCTTACTCGCGGAATCCTGTTGACTGGGCGTTGACTGGAGACATTCTGCAGGCCATTGACCTGCGCAAATAGGCCGATTTACACGTTGAAGCGGAACTCCACGACGTCGCCGTCCTGCATTACGTACTCCTTGCCCTCGATGCGCACCCAGCCCTTGGTCTTCGCCTGGGCCATGGAGCCGGCCTCGATGAGCTGGTCGTAGGAGACGATCTCGGCCTTGATGAAGCCGCGCTGGAAGTCGGTGTGGATGACGCCGGCCGCCTGGGGTGCGGTGGCGCCGACCGGGATGGTCCAGGCGCGCGCCTCCTTGGGCCCCGCGGTCAGGTAGGTCTGCAGCCCGAGGGTGGCGAAGCCGACGCGGGCCAGCTGGTCGAGACCCGGCTCGTCCTGACCGATGCCGGCCAGCAGCTCGGCGGCCTCCTCGTCGGGCAGCTCGGCGAGTTCCGACTCGATCTTGGCGTCCATCAGGATCGCCTCGGCCGGGGCGACCAGGCCGCGCAGCTCGGCGATGAGCGCCTCGTTGCCGAGCTCCTCCTCGTCGACGTTGAAGACGTAGAGGAACGGCTTGGTCGTCATCAGGCCGAGCTCGCGCAGCGGCTCGGCGTCGATTCCGGCGGAGAACAGCGTCTTCCCGTCGTTCAGGATCTTCTGCGCCTCGACCGCGGCCGCGTGCAGCGACGCGCGTTCCTTGTCCTTGCGCATCTCCTTCTCCAGCCGCGGGACCGCCTTCTCCAGCGTCTGCAGGTCGGCTAGGAGCAGCTCGGTGTTGATGGTCTCGATGTCGTCGGCCGGGCTGACCTTGCCGTCGACGTGCACCACGTCGGGATCGGTGAAGACCCGGATCACCTGGCAGATCGCGTCGCTCTCGCGGATGTTCGCGAGGAACTTGTTGCCGAGGCCGGCCCCTTCCGAGGCGCCGCGGACGATGCCGGCGATGTCCACGAACGACACCGTCGCCGGGATGATCTTCTGCGATCCGAACACCTCGGCGAGCTTCGCCAACCGCGGGTCGGGCACGCCCACCACACCGACGTTCGGCTCGATGGTGGCGAACGGGTAGTTCGCCGCGAGGACGTCGTTCTTGGTCAGGGCGTTGAAGAGAGTCGACTTGCCGACGTTGGGCAGGCCGACGATCCCGATGGTGAGGCTCACGGGAGTTCAGGTTACGTGGCGCCGGCAGGCTGCCCGACGATCCGGCCACTCCTCAGACGAGGAGTGGTGTGCCCATCAGGATTTCGGTGCCGTCGGGTCGCCAGGTGCGCCACCGGCCGTCGGGTTGTCGGACCACCGAGAAGCCGTGGTGGACCTTGGTGTGGTGCTGCTCGCACAGGAGGGCACTGTTCTCCAGCGAGGTCTCGCCGCCGTAGACCCAGTGGATCAGGTGGTGGACGTCGCACCAGTAGGACGGCGCCTCGCAGCCGGCGAACACACAGCTCTTGTCGCGGTGCTCGACCGCTCTCCGCAGTTGCGGGGGGACGACCCGTTTCGTGCGGCCGAAGTCCAGCGGCTGCCCCTCAGGTCCGACCACGATGCGGGTGATGCTGCCGTCGCAGGCCAGCCAACGGGCCCGTCCGGCCGAGATCGTGGCGCCGAAACCGAGTTCTGCGGCGACCGGGCCGGTCGAGGGGTCGACCAGGTCCGCCAGCGGGATGGTCACGACCACGTGCGGCTTCACCGTGCGCATCACCGGCAGGCCACCGGCGGCGAGGGCGTTGTCGGCGAGTTGGACGATCCCGTCGCCCAGCTGCTGAGCTCGGGTGCGCAGGTCACCAGCCGGCCGGTGGGCCTGCGCGATCGACTCCAGCGCCGCCTGCAGCTTCTCCCCGCCGACGGCGTCGAGCTCGCCGCGGATCACCAGCCGTCCGTCGATCAGCTTCGACAGGGTCAGCGACCGGCCTTCGGAGGGGTCGGGCTCGGTGCCGTCGGGGTCGAGTCGGGCGAGGAAGTGGGCGACCACCCGGCCCAGTTGGGCGTGGGGCAGCGTGACTGCGACCTCGGTCAGCGTCGCGTCGATCTGGGCGAGGTCGACGCCCTGCCCGACCGCCTCGGCCTGCACATCCACGGCCGTCACCGGCGCGACGACCGACACCTGCTCGGCGGTGACAGCACCGGCGGCGAAGGCCGCTCGCAGCGCCGGCAACTGATCGAGTGCGCGGCCGTTGCGCACCAACCGGGTGATCTCGGCGGCCGACAGCCGCACATGGGTGCGCAGCCATGACTTCATCGACGTCAGCCCGTCGTGCTCGGCGGCCTGGACCGTCTCGCAGCGCCGGACGGTGCGGGTCAGTTCGGACATGACCCGGTTCGCCAACCTCGCCAGCGCCGACGTGCGGTCCAGCAACTGCGGGGCGACGAGGCAGTCGAGGTCTTCGGACGCGAGCGCGTCGAAGGCCGCTTCCCAGTCGTCCATCGCACCTCCCGCACGTTCGATCACGTGTTCGAAGTATAGCTCCACGACGTCCACCGCGCGAGGGGAATCCCCAGGTCACGCGCCTGTCCACGGACTTCGCGGATCGCTTGTCCCGATGGGTCGAGGACGGGGTCAGCCTGCGGTCGTGGGCAGCCGCGGAACGGTCACAAGGTCTTCGGGTAGTACTCGCCCTCCCCGAGCAGGGCGATCTGCGACCGGAAGTCCGACTCGAAGGGCCAGTCGTCCTCCTCGCCCTTGACCGGCCCCTGGGCGAACCGGCCGGCGGGGCCGCCGATGCGCTCGTTGCTGACCAGCGAGTAGGCCTGTCGCCGGTAGGTCCAGTTGTCCGGCTGGAGCCGATGGCAGGCGTTGAAGTGGGCGATGGCGAGGTCGCGCTGCCCGGCGCGCCAGAGGTGGTCGGCCAGCTCGAAGTGCGCGGCTGCCTCCGACACCTCCCGCGGCCGCGGCTGCGACCGGGCGACGACCTCCGACGAGCTCAGGGCATAGGTGCTCCCGGGACCCTTGGCCGCCCAGTCCCGGATCGCGTCGGCGTAGGCGGCCCGGTCCTGCCCGGTCTGCATCCCGCGGGCGCCGGCCGCACCCTCCGGCTTCGGCGGCGCCGTCCTCGCGCGGCCGAGCCGGGGCATCGACTCGGCGATCTCCGCCGGCATGTGGCTGCCGCCGGCAGGCCAACCCGGCTCCGGCGGGCGCACGATCACGCCGTCCTCGTCGATCCACACGACGTTCGGGATGTTGACGACACCGAACAGCGAGTCCATCCGGTGGGTCGGGTCCAGCAGCGACGGGTGGTCGGGCCGCGCCGCCTCGATGTAGGGCCGCGATGCATCCGGGCCGGACATCTCCAGGGAGACCGTCACGACCTCGAGGCCGAGGGGGTGGAGCTCGGTGCGCAGGGCCTGCCACCCGGGCAGGTCGAAGGCACAGCCCTAGTAGGGAGCCCAGGCGACGAGCACGACCTTCTGTCCACGCAGGGACGACAACCGGAACTCGTTGCCGTGGATGTCGTCGAGGACCAGGTCGGGCGCCTCGGCGCTCACCAGCGCCCGGTCGCCCAGCGACTCCGGCCCGAGCGCCCACAGTCCGGCCTCGTCGTCCCGGACCAGGGCCATGCCGAGCCGATCGGCCGTGGCGGTCAGGTCGAAGCCCCGGCTCCGGTCCAGCGGCACGCAGACCTCCGCCCTGCACGCACCCTCGGGCTTGATCACCCACCCGGTCCCGGCTGCGAACTGCTCGGGCGTCAGGTCGAGCGAGTCGAGGATCACGGGCCGAACCTACTGCCGCGCCGGCTGCGGTCCTGCGCTTTCCAGAAGATCACGGCCGCCTGACCCTCACCCGGTCCAGCAGCTGCTGGGCGGGAAGCCTGCGGGAGACGACTGCCTCGGCGATCGCGGTGAGCCGCAGGTTGTTGTCGCGCGCGTAGTGCCGCAACACCGTGAACGCCTCCTCCATCGGTAGCGACCCCTGCTGGGCAAGCACGCCCTTGGCCTGTTCCAGGACGATCCGGCTCGTCAAGGCTGTCTGCAGCTGCTCGTTCACAGTCTTCTGATCCGTCGTCGCCTTGTCCTGCACGAGTGCGACGCTCGCGACATCCGCGAGCGCCTGCCCCAAGGACAGGTCGTCGGGGCTGAGCGATCCCGCGGTTGTTCCGAACAGGCCCAAGGCTCCGAGCACGTGGTTACGCAGGCGCATCGGCAGGGCGTGCACGCTGACGAAACCGGCCTTCAGCGCAGCCGGTGCGAACTGCGGCCAGCGGTCGGTCTCCTCGTGGAGATCCGGCGCGCTGACCGGCGCTCCGTCGAGGTAGCAGTCCCGACACGGCCCGTCGGCCCGCTGGACCTGGAAGACCTCCAGCTGCCGGGTGCGCTCCGATGACGCGGCCATCACGTGCAGCACACCACGCCCGTCGGCGAGCAGCAGCCCGGCCGAAGCGACGTCGAGCAGATGGGCACAGTCCGCGGTCAGGCCGCTGAGCAGTTCGACCACGTCGTAGCCGTTGGCCAGGCTGCTGGCGAGCTCCACGAAAGCCCGCGTGACGTCGCGCTCCCGGGATGCACTCATCGGGGTCGCTCCGTCGTACCGTCCGGTCCCAGCCACTCGCGGGGTTCCAATGACACGCGGCCCTCCACGATGGCCCAGGCCGTCTCGGCGGCGGTCGCGCCATGGGAGAAGGCGTACGCCCGGAGCCGCACCAGCGCCTCTGTCGGACCGATGTCCAGAGCCCCGATCAGCATCCCGGTCGCCTGGTAGACCTCCACGCGCGACAGCGACTCCAGCTGCTCCCATCCGTCGCCACCCTGCGCTGCGACGTCCCAGTCCAGATCGGAGCTCATCAGGTCCAACAGTGGCAACGCCGCGAGCTCGGCGGCGAGCATCCCACCCGCGAGCGCGGCCCCCCGGAGCTCTCCGGCACGACGCCGGAAGAGGTCCAGGGCCCCGATCTGCTGCGAGGCGATCGTCACCGGCAACGCGAACACGGCGTTCACCCCCGATCGCAACAACGCACCAGCGAACGCCGGCCAGCGGTTCTCTCCCGGGTCGTCCAGGTCCGCGACCAGCACCGGGCTCCCCTGCCGTGTCGCGTCGAGGCACGGTCCTTCACCGAAGGTGAACTGCAGCTCATCGAGTTGGCGGCTCATCTCACCGCTGGACCCGAACGTGCCCTGGGTGCTCCCTTCGTGGGTGAGCGAGACCGATGCCCCGTCCACCTGGAGTAGCTCGACGCAGGCGTGGCAGAGCAGGTCGGCGGCGCTCAGCGCGCTGCCGGCGCCGGACATGGCCTCTGACAGCGCTGTGCGCAGCCGGTTGTCGTCGCTGATCGCTGCCTCCCGTATGCCGCTCCGCAACCGCACTGTCCCACGGCGGCTCACGCCGGCGACATACGTCCGACGGCCTCCGACCATGAGTGCGGTGCGGAGACACTCGCGAGGAGACGGCTCTGCTGCCCGCCGGTGCTGCGGTATGTCCGGAAGGTGCTGTACAGCCACGAGAGCTGCAGCGACATCCCGCGCAGTGTCACGGTCACGCCGGGGCGCTCCGCCACATCGACCGCCTGGAGAAGTGCGCGCACACCGTGCACGTCGCAGAACTCCAGCTCCGCGAGATCCAGCACGACGGACTGGGGCCCGTAGCCGAAGGCGGCGACCAGCTCGTCCCGCAGCCGATCGGCCGTGACCCAGTCGGCCTCTCCGGCCACGACGACGACCAGACACGGCCCGGCGGAGACGGGCGACACCGACAGCCACCCTGCGGTCCGGCATTCCGACACTGGGTTGGCGACCATCACCGAGCCCCTCAACGGACATCACACGAGTGGACGTCACCAGGGGCTGGAGCAACAGCACCGACGATGCGGCGATGAACCAACGCTAGAACGGCCGAACCGATCTGTCACTCGGTTGCGCCCCGCTCGATGGATACCTCCGCCCCCGGGACACAGGGCGGCTCCCCCGCCAGCGGGCCGGGTCACGCCGCCCCACGGTCGGACTCCACGGCCACCCGCCCGGCACCGGACGCAGGACGAGGCGGGCCCGACCGGAGCGCGGAACCGTCGAGACCGGTGCGCAGGATGCTCGAGATGTCCGCCGCCGGCACGGCGTGGCTGTACAGGAATCCCTGCGCGTGCTCGCACCCCATGGCGGCCACCGCGTCGTGCTGCTGCTGGGTCTCGATGCCCTCCGCGGTCACGCTCAGTCCCAGGACGTGGGCAAGGTTGGTGACCGCCCCCACGATCGCCACGCCCGAGGGATCGTGACCGATGTCCGTGACGAAGCCCTGGTCGATCTTGATCGTGTCGACCGGAAAGCGGCGCAGATATCCCAGTGAGCAGTAGCCCGACCCGAAATCGTCCAACGCCAGCCGCACGCCCATCGCCTTCAGGTCGGCCAGAACGCTCGTCGCCCGGTTTCCGTCCTCGATGAAGACGCCTTCCGTCAGCTCCAGCACCAAGGCAGTCGGGTCCATCCGGGTCGCCTCGAGGATCGTGGCGACGGTCGCGCAGAACCCTGCAGTCATGAGCTGGCGGACCGAGACGTTCACCGACACGTCGAGCGGCTGACCGGGATGCTCGGCCAGCCAGTTGCCCCGATCGAGGCAGCTGCGCTTCAGTACCCAGGCGCCGATACCGCCGATCAGACCGTTCTGCTCAGCGATGCTGACGGTGGTCAGCGCCGGGATCGCACCCTGTGTCGGATGGGTCCAGCGGAGCAGTGCCTCGGCACCGACCAGCGCACCGTCGGCGGTGCGCACGATGGGCTGGTACGCCAGGTCCAGCTGCCCTCCGGTCATCGCCGAGCGCAGATCCCGGTCGAGGCGGTTGCGGTCACCGGCAGTGCTCGCACCCCGGAGGTCGATCACCTGATGGGTCGCGCCACCGAGGCGCTTGGCCTGGTACATCGCCAGATCGGCATGGGTGATCAGCTGGTCGGTGACCGTCTCACCCGGACCCGAGTAGGCAATGCCCACGCTCACCGTCATCGTCACCTGGGTACCGGCCAGGTCGAACGGGCTGAGGAACGCCTCGTCCACCCGCCTCGCGAGATTCATCACGTCACCGACGTGCGCCAGGTCCTCGCACAGGATGACGAACTCGTCCCCCGACACCCTGGCCAGCGTGTCGCCAGGACGGACGACTGCGGACAGCCTACGGGCGACCGCGATCAGCAACTCGTCACCGAACGGATGGCCGTAGGTGTCGTTGACCCACTTGAACCGGTCGAGGTCGGCGAACAACACCGCGGCCTGACTGTGCGAGCGGTGGGCCCGCTGCGCGGCGTGCTCCAGCCGCTGCTGCAGCAGCACGCGATTCGGCAGTCCGGTGAGCGCGTCGTGCAGCGCGCTGGCCCGGAACCGGTCGGAGATCTCGAGCGCTTCCTGGCGCGCCTGCGCGTTGAGCAGGTAGGCCGCCGCGACGTCGGCGAGGGTCTGCGCCGCCGCCATGTCCCGGGGGTCCAGCGCCCCCGGGGTATCGCGATACAGGTCCAGGGCGCCGAGACGGCCGGCGCCGTGCCGCAGCGGGAACGCGAAGACCGCCCCCATGCCTGCTGCGATCGCCGCCGGAGCGAAGTCGGGGAAGCGGTTGTCGCGCCGCATGTCCGGCACCGATACCGCCTCGCCGGTCTCGTAGGCGGCCAGGCACGGCCCCTGCCCGAGTTCCGTCTGCAGCCGCTCGAAGTCGAGGGCGTCGGCGTTCGATGCCGCCACGTAATGCGGTGCCATGCCGGGCGAGATCAGCGTCACGCCCGCCGCCGTCACCGCCAGGACGTCCACGATGCGCTCCACGAGATGGTCGAGGATCCCCTGGATCGGGAAGTCGGTGATCAGCGTGCGTGCGAAATCGCTCAGCACCGACGACAGGGTGTCCTCGTCGACCACGCCGCCCCCACCCCACGGTGAAACCAGACCCGCGGGATCTGGACGGGGCACGCCAGCGGCGCGATTCCTGAACGGTACGTCGCCGGTAGGGCGTGCGCATCCCCCGTCGTGCCACACATCGAGCAGGTCTCGCTCCGCTAGTGCCCGGGTCCCGGCAGCAGGCCGCGCTCGACGGCCACCATCACGGCACGAGTGCGGTCGTCGACACCGAGCTTCGCGAAGACCCGCAACAGGTGCGTCTTCACGGTCGCCTCACCGATGAACAGCTCCCGGCCGATGTCCGCGTTCGTCAGTCCCCGCGCCACACCGGCCAGCACCTCGACCTCCCGGGGGGTCGGCGCATCCACCGCGGGTGCCCGCATCCAGGACACCAGCCGTGCGGCCACCGGCGGAGCGAGCACGGTCTCCCCGCGCGCCGCGGCGCGCACTGCATCGGCCAGCTGCGGCAGCGGCGTGTCCTTCAGCAGGTAGCCGGTGGCGCCCGCCTCCACGGCACGCACGATGTCGGCGTCGGTGTCGTACGTGGTCAGCACCAGCACCCGGACCGCCGGATGTGCGGCGGCCAGACGCTCCGTCGCCGTCACGCCGTCCATCCGCGGCATGCGCAGGTCCATGAGGACGACGTCGGGAGCGTGCTCGGCCACTGCGGCCAGCGCCTCGAGGCCGTCGCCGGCCTGGGCCACGACCTCGAGGTCGGGCTGGGCGGCCAGCCAGCCGACCAGTCCGCCGCGGACGACGGGATGGTCGTCGACCACCAGGACCCGGATCATCGGACCGGTACCCGCACCGTCACGCGAGTCCCCTCCCCCGGCACCGAGGTCACGTCGACCGCGCCGCCGACCTCCTCGGCCCGGTCGCGCAGGCCCGCGAGCCCCACGCCCGGGGACGTCGCCGGGTCGAAACCGACCCCGTCGTCCTCCACGTGCACCGAGACCTGGGCGGAGTCCCCCGCGCCCACCCGGCCGACCCGCAGCACGACCGCACTGGCGGACGCATGCCGCCGGACGTTGGCCAGCGCCTCCTGCGCCCCGCGCAGGAGCACGATCTCCTCACCGCGGCTCAGCCCGGTGTCCAGCCCGTCCAGGGCCGAGGTGTCCAGCCTGGTGGCGACGCCGGTCTCCCGGCCGAAGCGTTCGGCGAGGCGCTGCAGTGCCTCCACCAGCGTCGCGGAGTCCAGGGCGACGGGGGCGAATGCGGCGACCATCGCGCGCGCCTCGGCCAGGTTCTCCCGCGCGACCTCCTCGATGAGCGACAGCCGCTCGGCCGCGGAGGGGAGGTCCCCCGGCAGGGCGGCGGCCGCGGTCTGGGCCAGGACGACGATGCTCGTGTAGCCCTGCGCGAGGGTGTCGTGCACTTCGCGCGAGAGCCGTTCCCGCTCGGCGACCATGCCCTGCTGGTGGTGCAGCGTGGCCAGCTCGGCGCGAGTGGACTCGAGCTCGTCGATCAGGACCGCCCGCTGCCGGCTGTGCTCCAGGACGCTGGTCACCCAGACGCCCATCGCGAGGCTGAAGGCCACGCCCACCAGCGTCTGCGCGGGCCCGCGGAACGGTTCGGTCCCCTGCGTCCAGTGCACGAGTGGCCCGACGGTGGCGGCGGCGCCCAGCGCCAGCGTCCACCCGAGGCCCCTACGCAGCCCCGCCACCATGAACCACACCTGCGGAAAGGCCACGAACATCAGGAAGAGCAATTCGGGGAGCACCCAGGCCAGGACGGCGATCACCGCCACCAGGACGAGCAGGTAGATCGCCGACCGCCGGTGGTCGCGAGCAGCCAGCGCCGGTCCCCCCACGGTCAGGTACGCCAGGACGAGGATGCCGAGCGCGCCGAGCAGGACCGCCTGACGGGCGCCGGACTCCTCGACGACGGCGTCCGCCCCCGCCAGCGCCACGAACACGCCGAACACCACGTGCATGACCAGCTGCGTGATCCGCCACCCCCGCTCGGACAGCGGCGATCCGCCGCCGTCACCAGGGACGACGGCGGACCGTAGCTGGGGGCCGGGGATCATCCCTCGCCCCGCCGCCAGCGGAACGTGCGCACGCACACCATGACGCCGATGATCACCCATGCCACCAGCACCAGGGCCGTTTTCCCGTGTTCCCAGCCCCCGGCGACCTCGAAGGCACCCGCCTGCTCCGGCAGGAACGCCGACCGCATCCCCTGGGTCAGCCACTTCAGCGGGAAGACCGCCGCGAGCTGCTGCATCCAGCCCGGCAGCTCGAGGAAGCCGAAGAAGACCCCCGAGAAGAACTGCAGCACGATCGCGAACGCCGACACGGCGGTCGTGGTGGCCCCCGCGCTACCGGGCAGCGCCGAGACCGCGACGCCGAGCACGGTGCCGGCCAGCGCGCCCAGAGCGGCCACCCACAGGAACGTCAGCCAGTGACCCAGGTCCGGCGGCATCGGGACGTCGTAGCCGTAACGGGCGACCGGGAGCAACAGCGCCAGCTGGAGGGCGGCGGTGACCAGCACCTGACCGGCCTTGCCGGCGAAGTACGCGACCGGCGGGGTGCCCAGCAGCTGCAGTCGCTCCAACTGGCCGGTCTCCCGCTCGGCGGCGATCGCCGTCCCCACCGCCTGGAAGCTGGTCAGCATGATGCCGGTGGCCGCGATCCCGGCCAGGAAGTACTGGGCGAACGGGATGTCGCCCGGCCGCTCGTCGCCGCCCAGGATCGACGCGAAGATCACCAGCATCACGACCGGATAGGCGAAGGAGACCACCACCTGCTGCCGCTCCCGGAAGAACAACCGCAGCTCCAGGCGCACCCGGGCGAGGGCGATCCGGGCGGCGGACGGTGGCGCGGGGCGGGCGACAAGCACGGCGGTCATCGGAGCTCTCCTTCCGTGGGGGTGGATGCGGCACCGACCAGCCGGAGATAGACGTCCTCCAGGCTCGGGCGGGTGACGGTCAGGCCGGGCACGTCGCCGGTGACACTGGCGGCGAGCAGGTCGCGCAACACGGCACCCGGAGCTTCCGCGTGCACCTCGCGAGCCGCACCGCCCTCCGTCCAGCGGACGGTGGTCACCAGGCGCAGCTGCCCACCCAGCTCGTCCGGGGGCGCGACCTCCACCAGTCGGCCACCGGCGACGATCCCGACCCGGTCGGCGAGCTCGGCCGCCTCGTCCAGGTAGTGGGTGGTCAGCAGCACGGTGGTGCCGTCGGCCCGCAGGTCGCGGATCAACTGCCAGAACTGGCGGCGGGCCACGGGGTCGAGACCGGTCGTCGGCTCGTCGAGGAAGACCAGCTCGGGACGACCCTGGACGCCCAGCGCGACGGCCATCCGGCGCAGCTGACCGCCGGAGAGCCGACCCACCCGTGTGCCCGCCTTCTCCTCGAGCCCCACCGCGGCGAGCAGGTCCCCGGTCGGCCGGGGGGTCGCGTGATAGCCGGCGAAATGATCGAGGATCTCCCGCACGGTCAGCGCCTGCGGGGCGCCCTCGCCCTGGCTCACCACGCCCATGCGGGCCCGCCACGGACGGCCCACGCGGGCCGGGTCCTCGCCGAGCACCCGGACGGTGCCCTCGTCGCGCTGCCGGACCCCCTCGAGGATCTCGATGGTCGTCGTCTTGCCGGCGCCGTTCGGGCCCAGCAGCGCGAAGACCTCCCCGTGGTGGACGTCGAGGTCGAGGCCGTCCACGACGGCCCGCCCCCCGTACCTCTTGACCAGGCCGCGCACGTGCACGGCGGGTTCCCCTTGTGGAGCCGTCGTCCCCGCGCGGGGTGCGGCCTGTGTCGTCGTCATGCGGCAACCCTGCGACGGCGAGGGGGGCGCGCGGGACAGCCGAAGCGCTGGTCCGCCGTCCACCGGTCGGTGGACGGTCCGGCGCGTGCCCGCGACCTCGATCGAGCCGTAGATTGCCGCCTGACCAGCCACTAGGCCTGCTTCCGTACGTCGTACGCTATTGTCGCCGCTAAGAACGTACGCCGTACGGAGATACCTGGGCAGGGGTGGTACGGATGGCCACGGAGTTCACGGGCACCGGCGATCCGGCGCGCAGCATGGCGCTGCTCTGGCGCACCCCCGAAGCCGGAGGCCGCCGTCCCGGCCCGAGGTCGTCGCTCGACGTGGACCGGATCGTGGCTGCGGCGGTGACCGTCGCCGACGCCGAGGGACTGTCGGCCCTCTCGATGCGCCGGGTCGCCGCCGACCTCGGCGTCGCGACGATGACGCTCTACAGCCACGTACCCGGCAAGGGCGAGCTGGTCGACCTGATGCTCGACTCGGTGCTCGGGAAGCTCTACGAGGACGACGCTCCCGCCGGGAACTGGCGGGCGCGGCTGGAGGCGGTCGCCCGGGCCAACTGGGACCTCTTCCTCCGCCACCCGTGGGCCGTCCATCTCTCGACCGGCCGGCCGCCGCTCGGGCCGCACCTCATGCGCAAGTACGAACTCGAGCTCCGCGCCGTCGACGGGCTGGGTCTGGGCGAGGTCCAGATGGACCTGCTGGTGACCCTGCTCAACGGCTTCGTCCGGGGCTCGGTCAGCGGCGTCCAGGAGAGAGTCACCGCCGAGCAGGTCACCGGCATCACCGAGGACCAGTGGTGGACGGCGATGGCGCCGCACGCCGAGCGGTTCTTCGATGCCGAGCGCTTCCCCACGGCGGCCCGTGTGGGCCCGGCCGCAGGCAACGACCGCCAGGCCGCCCGTGCGCCCGAGCGGTCGTTCGAGTTCGGGCTGGAGCGCCTGCTCGACGGCATCGGGGTCCTCATCCTCAACGCCTCACGCTGACCCACGGCGGCGTCCGAAAACCGCCAGAACCCGTCGTCCCCCACTGGCATGCTCATGCCCATGAGCACGACGTTGGACCACGAGCGCTGCTACCGGGCCGTCGCCGGCCGCGACGCCCGGTTCGACGGCTGGTTCTTCACCGCCGTCCGGACGACGGGCATCTACTGCCGCCCGTCCTGCCCGGCCCGCACTCCCCTGGCCCGCAACGTCTCCTTCTTCACGACGGCGGCGGCCGCCCAGGGCGCCGGCTTCCGCGCCTGCCGCCGCTGCCGGCCCGACGCCGTCCCGGGCTCGCCCGAATGGGACATCCGTGCGGACATCGTGGCCCGCGCGATGCGGCTGATCGCCGACGGCGAGGTGGAGCGCTCCGGGGTGCCGGGTCTCGCGGCGCGGCTGGGCTACTCCGAGCGGCAGCTGCACCGGCTGCTCGTCGGCGAGCTCGGCGTCGGGCCCCTCGCCCTGGCCCGCGCCCAGCGCGCGCAGACCGCCCGGCTGCTCATCGAGACCACCGACCTGCCGATGGCCGACGTCGCCTTCGCGGCCGGGTTCGCCAGCATCCGGCAGTTCAACGACACCGTGCGCGAGGTCTTCGCGACGACGCCGACCGCACTGCGCAGCACCAGCACGGGACCGGACACCGGATCACCCGGCTGGCTCACCCTGCGGCTCGCCGCCCGCGCGCCCTACGCCGCCGACGAGGTGCTGCTCTTCCTGGGCGCCCACGCGGTGCCCGGCCTCGAGGAGTGGGACGGCACGACCTTCTCCCGCGTCCTCGACCTGCCGCACGGGCCGGCGGTCGTGCAGCTGTCGCCCGCTGTGGGCGGCGGCGCGGGCGTCACCGCCCGGCTGCGCGTCGCGGAGCTCCGCGACCTGGGAGCCGCCGTCACCCGCTGCCGGCGGATGCTCGACCTGGACGCCGACCCCGCCGCGGTCGACGACGTCCTCGGTGCCGACCCTGCCCTCGCCCCGGTGGTGGGCACCGCCCCGGGTCGCCGGGTGCCGGCATCCCCCGACGCCGACGAGCTCGCGGTCCGCGCGGTGCTCGGCCAGCAGGTGTCGGTGGCCGGCGCCCGCACCCTCACCGCGCG
>NZ_SPQK01000040.1 GCF_004570875.1 Blastococcus sp. CT_GayMR16
CCAACGCGGTCGCCGCCTGGTGGCCGCACCGCCGCCGGGTGGGACCGGTCCGTTTCGCCGCCGCCCGGCGACTCGAGGACCTCGCCTACGGCGCCGGCCTCTGGTGGGGGGCCGCCCGCGCCCGCGATCCGCGCGCTCTCCTGCCCGCCCGCCCGTCCCGCTGACCGGAATCCCGACGAAAGACTCCGCCGACCCGGAATGACCGGCCGCGTCGGTGGCTTGTCGCCCGTGTACGGCGGTTCGAGCCAGCGTGGGCCCCGCGGAACTTCCCGACGCCCGAGGGGCCCCCTATGACCGCCATCCAGGAACGCGCCGCCGATCCGGCGACCGAGGTCCCGATCTCCGCTCCGGTCGCACCCCCGGGTGCCGCACGTACCGCGCTCACGCTGGGCGCCTTCGTGGCGATCGGCCCGCTGACCATCGACATGTACCTGCCGGCGCTGCCCACCATCACGCGCGAGCTCGGGACGACGGCGTCGACCGTCCAGCTGACCCTCACCGGCACCCTCGTCGGCCTGGGGCTCGGCCAGCTCGTGCTCGGGCCGCTGTCGGATGCGTTCGGCCGCCGGCGTCCGCTGCTGGCGGGCACCGCGCTGCACGTGCTGGCCTCGCTGCTCGTGCTGGTGGCGCCGAACGTCGCCGTCCTCGGCGCCCTGCGGGTGCTCCAGGGCGTGGGTGCCGCCGCCGGCGCGGTCATCGCGATCGCCGTCGTCCGCGACCTCTACAACGGGCGTGCCGCGGCGACCATGCTCTCCAGGCTGTTCCTCGTCCTCGGGGCGGCGCCGGTGCTGGCTCCCACCATCGGCGGGGAGATCCTCCGGTTCACCTCCTGGCGGGGCGTCTTCGCGCTGCTGGCGGTCTACGGCCTGCTGATGCTCGCCGTCGGCTGGGCGACGCTGCGGGAGACCCTGCCGCCCGAGCGCCGGCGCAGCGCGGGGATCCGCGGCACGCTGCGCGGGTACGGCGACCTGCTCCACGACCGCACCTATGTCGGCCTGGTGCTGGTCGCCGGGCTGACCATGGCCGGGCTGTTCAGCTACGTGTCCGGCTCGGCCTTCGTCTACCAGGGCGAGTTCGGCCTCGACGAGCAGCAGTTCGGGCTGCTGTTCGGCGCGGGGGCCTTCTGGCTCATCGCCGCCACCCAGCTCAACCCGCTCGTGCTCCGCTGGTGGGAGCCGCAGCAGGTGCTGGTCGCCGGCACCGTGGGCGGAGCCGTCGCCGGTGGCGCGCTGGTCGTGCTCGCGGGGACGAGCACCGGCGGGCTGCCCGCCGTGGTCATCTCCCTGTGGGCGGTGCTGTTCGCCTGCGGGCTGGCCCTGCCGAACGCCCCGGCCCTGGCGCTGTCGCGCCACGGTGAGGCGGCCGGCTCCGCCGCCGCGCTGCTCGGCGCCATCCAGTTCGGCGTCGGCGCCCTGGTCTCCCCCGTCGTGGGCGTGCTGGGCAACGACGCGGTCGCGATCGGCATCGTCGTGGTCACCGCGCTGACGCTGGCGATCGTCGTCCTGGTCGTCGTGGTGCGGCCGTGGACGCTGGTCGCGCCCGACGACGAGGACGTCGTCCTCCCCGTGCACTGACGCCGGGTCCGGTTGTCCACAACCGGATATCTGGTGGAAACCGCCGGCACAGGTCACGATGGGCCTGACATGAGCCACTGGCCGCGGTTCGTCCTGTGCCTCCGGTCGTGAACCCTTGGCTGGCGCTCCCCGCTGGGCGGCCGGGCCCGGAGCACGTCCGGCGGCTGCGCGCTGCCCACGAGCGGCTGGTCACCGGCACCGAGCTTCCCGACGACGCCGTGCGGGTCGTGGTCCGCGAGTCCTGGCGGCGCTCCCTGGGCAGCGGTGTCGACCCCGACGGGTTCGCGCCCCCGGTCGACCTGCTCGACGACGACCTGCTGGCCTACCGCGAGGCCCATCCCCTGGCGACGGTGATGCCGGTGATCCGCCGGCTGCTGGTCGAGGACGCCGAGGACGACAAGATGATCGTCGCGGTGACCGATGCCGGTGGCCGCATGCTCTGGGTGGAGGGCGACCCCAGGCTGCGCTCGCAGGCCGCCGGCATGCACTTCGTCGAGGGGGCGCGCTGGGCCGAGGACGTCGTCGGCACGAACGCCCCTGGCACCGCCCTGGCCGTCGACCACGCCGTCCAGATCTACGGCTCCGAGCACTACCGCCGTCCCGTCCAGCCGTGGAGCTGCTCGGCCGCCCCGGTGCACGACCCGCTCACCGGCGTCCTGCTCGGCGCCATCGACGTGACCGGCGGCGACCACGTGGCCAGTCCGCACGTGCTCACCCTGGTGCGGGCCACGGTGGCCGCCGTCGAGTCGGAACTGCGCTGGCAGCACCGGGAGCAGGCGCAGCGCACGCCCCGCAGGCTGCCGTCGCCGCTGCAGCCGCCGCGGCTGGAGGTCCTCGGCCGGGAACGGGCGCGGCTGACGGTGCCGTCCGGCCCGATCGAGCTGTCCCTGCGCCATTCCGAGCTCCTCCTGCTGCTCGCCGAGGCCGCCGTGGCGGGCGAGGGGCGCACCACGGCGCAACTGGCCGCCGAGTGCCATCCCGGTGACGCCGCGGCCGTGACCGTCCGCGCCGAGCTGTCCCGGTTGCGGCGGCTGGTCGGTGCCGACCTGGTGGGCTCTCGTCCCTACCGCCTGCTCGGGCGGGTCGACAGCGACCTGGACCAGGTGCGCCGGCTGCTCGCGCGCGGATCGGTCGGCTCGGCGCTGGAGCGCTATCCGGGTGCGGTGCTGCCCGGCTCGCACGCCCCGGGGGTCGCCGCGGCCCGCGCGCGGGTGGCCGCGCTGCTCCGGCAGGCGGTCCTGCGCAGCCGCCGTCCCGAGCTGCTCCTGCGCTACGCGCAGCTGCCCGAGGCCCGGGACGACGTCACCGTCTGGCAGACCTGCCTGGAATGGCTGCCGCCCAGCTCACCCCGGCGCGCGACGGCTGCGACGCACCTGCTCCGGCTGAGACGCGCACCACGTCTTCGCTGACGCGCCGAGCTGCGGGAATGCGGGCGAGGGGACGGGCTCTTGGCAGCATGAGTGAGTGAGTCAGCCCCGACGACCGTCCCTCCACAGGTGAGCCCTCCGCGGCGCAGCACCCTGCGGGTGGTGGTCGCGGTGGTCGCCCTGGCCCTCGGCGGCTTCGCGATCGGCACCACCGAGTTCGTGACGATGGGCGTCCTGCCCGACATCGCCGACGGCGTGGGGGTCGACATCCCCTCGGCCGGCCACGTCATCTCCGTCTACGCGCTCGGCGTCGTCGTCGGGGCCCCGGTCATCGCCGCGCTGTCCGCCCGGCTGCCACGCCGGGCCCTGCTCGTCGGCCTGATGGGCGCCTTCCTGGTCGGCAACGCGCTGACCGCGCTCGCTCCCGGCTACCGCACGCTGCTGGTCGCCCGCTTCCTGACCGGGCTGCCGCACGGGGCGTACTTCGGCGTCGCGTCGCTGGTGGCCGCCTCCCTCGTGGCGCCGCACCTGCGCGGCCGGGCCGTCAGCTCGGTCATCCTCGGCCTCGCGGCAGCCATGCTCACCGGCGTCCCGGCGGCCACCTGGATGGGGCAGCAGCTCGGCTGGCGGTCGGCGTACTGGCTGGTGGTCGTGCTCGCCGCGATCACGGTCGCCGCGGTGCTCGCCGTCGTCCCGTCGTCGCCCGGGCGCGCGGAGGCGACGATCCGCGGCGAGCTGGGCGCGCTGAAGCGACCGCAGGTGATCCTCACCCTCCTGGTCGGCGTCGTCGGCTTCGGCGGCATGTTCGCGCTCTACAGCTACATCGCCCCGGTCGTCACCGACGTCGCGCAGCTCTCCCGCGGGACCGTGCCGTGGGTGTTGCTCGTCTACGGCGCCGGCGGTGTCATCGGGACTGCGCTCGGTGGCCGGCTGGCCGACTGGTCCCTCTTCCCCTCCCTCGTCGGCAGCCTGGTGTTCCTCGGCGTGCTCCTGGCCGTCGTCGCGCTGGTCTCGCCCTGGGCGCCCGGGCTGTTCGTCGGCGTCTTCCTCGTCTCCATCGGTGCCTCGGTCATGGCCATCTGCATGCAGATGCGGCTGATGGAGACCGCGGGCGACGCGCAGATGCTCGGTGCCGCGCTCAACCACTCCGCGCTCAACATGGCCAACGCGCTGGGCGCCTGGCTCGGCGGACTGGTCATCGCCGCCGGGCTCGGGTACCGGGCGCCGAGCGTCGTCGGGGCCGGTCTCGCCGTCGCCGGCCTGATCCCGCTGGCCCTCTCGGCCGTCCTCCGCCGCCGGACCCGCGACGCCGCCGTCCGTGCCGATGCCCCCGTCGGACCTGCGCGGGTGCGGGTGCCCGCGGCCTGACGCTGCAACGCACTGCAACGTTGCCGGCTGCGCGGCCGCCGGGGCGGAAGTCGCAGTTCAGCCCGGGATTCCGGGCTTTTCGCACCGGTCGGGCCCGGGGGCACGCCCCGCCCCTGCCCGACGGCTGGGTAAGCCTGGCCTAAGTCGCCGCTCCGTTGACAGACTCCGCCGTGTACTCCGGAAGTGACCGGGGCCACACCTCAGAGCGGAGGATCGGTGACCCAGATTTCTGTGCGGGTCGATGGCGCGTCCTACAGCGACGACGTCGAACCGCGGACGCTTCTCGTCCACTACCTGCGGGAGCAGTTGGGGAAGGTCGGCACCGTCGTCGGGTGCGACACCAGCAACTGCGGCGCCTGCACGGTGCACCTGGACGGCGAGGCCGTGAAGAGCTGCACCGTCTTCGCCGTCCAGGCCGACGGCAGCGAGGTCACGACGATCGAGGGCATCTCCTCGAACGGCACCCTGCACCCGATGCAGAAGGCGTTCCACGAGATGCACGGCCTGCAGTGCGGGTTCTGCACCCCGGGGATGATCATGGCGTCGATCGACCTGGTGAACGACAACCCGAACCCGAGCGACGACGAGGTCCGCGAGGGCATCGAGGGCAACCTCTGCCGGTGTACCGGCTACCAGAACATCGTCCGGGCCGTGCAGCAGGCGGCCGCCGAGATGAGTGGCGGCACCGCGCCCGCCACCGAGGCCCTGGGGGCCCAGTCATGACTCTCGTCGAGGAACCGGTCGCCGCGCAGGCGCCGGAGGCCGAGATCGGCAAGGCGCGTCTCCGCAAGGAGGACGCCCGCCTGATCACCGGCAAGACGACCTGGACCGACAACATGGTGCTGCCCGGGATGCTGCACCTCGCGGTCGTCCGCAGCCCCGTGGCGCACGCCAAGATCACCAACGTCGATCTGACCGCCGCCCAGCAGGCGCCGGGCGTGATCGCCGTCTACAGCGGCCGCGACTTCGCCGACGAGCAGGGCTCCATCCCCTGCGCCTGGCCGGTCACCCCCGACATGGTCAATCCCGGGCACCCGTCGGTGGCCGTCGAGGAGGTCAACCACGTCGGCGAGGCCGTCGCGGTGATCGTCGCCCGCAGCAAGACCGCCGCGCAGGACGCCGTCGAACTGGTCGACATCGACTACGACCCGCTCCCCGTCGTGCTCGACATGGAGAAGGCCGTCGGGCAGGACGCCCACCTGTGCCACGACCACATCGACTCCAACGAGAGCTTCAACTTCGTCTTCGACGCCGGTGAGGCGGGCACGGGCGGGAACACCGAGCAGGCGTTCGCCGACGCCGAGGTCGTCGTCAGCCGGCGGTTCGTCCAGCAGCGGGTCATCCCGGCCTTCATGGAGCCTCGCTCGGTGGTCGTCCAGCCGCAGGGCGACAACTACACGATGTGGGCCGCGACCCAGATCCCGCACATCCTCCGCGTGATGCTGGCGATGATCACCGGCGTCCCCGAGCACAAGCTGCGCGTGATCGCCCCCGACGTCGGTGGCGGCTTCGGCGGCAAGCTCCAGGTCACGCCCGAGGAGGTCATCTGCATGCTGGTGGCCCGGCGCCTGGGCAAGCCGGTGAAGTGGACCGAGACGCGCAGCGAGTCGCTGATGTCGGCCCACCACGGCCGCGACCAGATCCAGTACATCGACATCGCCTCCGACCGCGAGGGCAACGTCAAGGGGCTGCGCTGCCGCATCCTCGCCGACATGGGCGCCTATCTGCGGCTCGTGAGCCCAGGGGTACCGGTCCTCGGTGCGTTCATGTTCGTCGGGATCTACAAGTTCCCCGCCTACCGCTTCGACTGTCGGGGCATCTTCACCAACAAGGTGCCCACCGACGCCTACCGCGGCGCCGGCCGGCCAGAGGCCACCTTCGCCATCGAGCGGATCATGGACGAGCTCGCCGTCGAGCTGGACATGGACCCGCTGGAGCTGCGCCGGAAGAACTGGATCAAGGCCGAGGAGTTCCCGTTCACCACGGCGGCGGGGCTCGAGTACGACAGCGGCGACTACGAGCAGGCCACCCAGCAGGCCCTCGAGCTGCTCGGCTACGACGAGCTGCGCGCGGAGCAGCGTCGCCGTCGTGAGTCGAACGACCCGGTACAGCTCGGCATCGGCTTCTCCACGTTCACCGAGATGTGCGGGCTGGCCCCCTCCCGGGTGCTCGGCTCGCTCGCCTACGGGGCGGGCGGCTGGGAGAACGCGTCCATCCGCATGCTGCCCACGGGCAAGGTCGAGGTGGTCACCGGCTCCACGCCGCACGGCCAGGGTCACGAGACGGCGTGGAGCCAGCTCGTCGCCGACTCGCTCGGCGTGCCGTTCGAGGACGTCGAGGTGCTGCACGGCGACACCGCGATCTCCCCGCGCGGGCTGGACACCTACGGCTCCCGGTCGCTGGTCGTGGGCGGCGCGGCCGTGATGAAGGCCGCGGACAAGGTCGTCGCCAAGGCCCGCAGGGTCGCAGCCCACCTGCTCGAGGCGAGCGAGGAGGACCTCGACTTCTCGGGCGGCAGCTTCTCGGTGCGCGGCACGCCCGGCACGGGGCTGTCGATCCAGGAGATCGCGCTGGCGACCTTCGCGGCGCACAACTTCCCCGACGGCATGGAGCCCTCCATCGACGCGGAGGCGACCTTCGACCCGGTCAACTTCTCCTTCCCACACGGCACGCACCTGTGCGCCATGGAGGTCGACACCGAGACCGGCATGGTCAAGATCCGCAAGTACGCCTGCGTGGACGACGTCGGCATCGTCGTCAACCCGCTCATCGTCGAGGGCCAGGTGCACGGCGGGCTGGCGCAGGGCATCGCGCAGGCCCTGTACGAGGAGGCCGTCTACGACGCCGACGGCAACCTGACGACGGGCACCTTCGTCGACTACCTGGTGCCGTCGGCTGCGGACCTGCCGCACTTCGACACCGGCAACACCGTCCACGCCGCACCGGGCAACCCGATCGGCGCCAAGGGTGTCGGCGAGGCCGGCTGCATCGCCAGCACGCCGGCGGTCGTGAACGCCGCGTTGGACGCCGTCCGGCACCTGGGGGTGTCCGACATCCTCATGCCGCTGACGCCCGAACGGGTCTGGCGGGCCATCCATCAGGGCGGGGACGGCGGGGACCGCGCCACGGCCGGCACCAACGCCTACGGCGGGGCACAGACCGAGACCACCGCCGGTGTCTCCACCGACGCTTCCTCGCTGGGAGGGGACCGATGATTCCCGCTGCCTTCGCCTACGCCCGGCCGACGACGATCGACGAGGCGCTGCAGGCCGTCGCCTCGGGCGGTGAGGACGTCAAGATCATGGCCGGGGGGCAGTCGCTGATCCCAGTCATGCGGCTGCGCCTGGCCGCTCCGGAGACCGTCGTCGACCTGACGAAGGTCGCCGAGCTGCGCGGTGTGCGGGACGACGGCGACGCGATCGTCATCGGCGCGATGACGACGCACTCCGACGTCATCTCCGACCCGCTGATCGCGCAGCACGCCCCGCTGATCGCCGAGGCGACCGAGACGGTCGCCGACCGGCAGGTGCGCCACCGGGGCACGTTCGGCGGCGCGCTGGCGCACGCCGACCCGGCCGGTGACCTCCCGGCCGTGGCCCTCGCCCTGGATGCCGAGTTCGTCATCGCCGGGCTGGGCGGCCGGCGCACCGTGCCCGCCGCGGAGTTCTTCGTCGACTACCTCACCACCGCGCTGGCGGAGGGGGAGCTCCTCGTCGAGATCCGCATCCCGAAGCTGCCGGGCACCTGGGGCATGCACTACGAGAAGTTCAACCGGGTGGCCCAGGCGTGGTCGATCGTGGCGGTGGCCGCGCTGGTCCGCACCGAGGGAGGCCGGATCGCCGAGGCGCGGATCGGGCTGACCAACATGGGCCCGACCCCGCTGCGGGCGAGCGGTGTCGAGGCGGCGCTGGTCGACGTCGAGGCGACGGCGGAATCGGTCGCGGCGGCGGCGGAGCACGCGGCGGAGGGCACCAGCCCGAGCAGCGATCTCAACGGGCAGGCCGACTACCGTGAACACCTCGCCAAGGTGCTCACCCGCCGGGCGGTGACGGTCGCCGCCGGGCTGTAGCGTCGTCGGCAACCGCTGTTCCGTACTCGCTCGTTCCGGCCGGTTCGCCCCTAGGGTGGACCGGCCGAGACGTATCGCTCCAGGAGGTCAGCCGTGCAGCTGGAGAACTCGTTCACCGTGCCCGTGCCCATCGACGAGGCCTGGCGGGTGCTCCTCGACATCGAGCGGATCGCACCGTGCATGCCCGGCGCCGCGCTCGACACCGTGGACGGCGACGACTTCACCGGCCGCGTGAAGGTCAAGCTCGGCCCGATCAACCTGACCTACCAGGGCAAGGCATCCTTCATCGAGAAGGACGAGGCCGCGCACAAGGCGGTCATCGACGCGCGCGGCAAGGACCAGCGGGGCAACGGCACCGCCGCGGCCGTCGTCACGGCGAAGCTAGCCGCCGAGGGCTCGATCACGCGGGTCGACGTGCTGACCGACCTCAACATCACCGGCCGGCCCGCGCAGTTCGGCCGCGGTGTGATGACCGACGTCGGCAACAAGCTGCTGGGACAGTTCGCCGACAAGCTCGCCGCCCAGCTCGGCGAGGGTGACGCGCAGGGCGACGCGGCCCGTGCCGAGAGCGCCGCCGCGTCCGGCGCGGCGACGGTCGCCGCGACGGCCGCGGGCGCGGTCGAGGAGGTCGCGGCATCGGCCGAGCAGGCCGCCGGTGACGGTGCGGCCGGCAAGGCGGTCAAGAAGGCCGCGGCCGCGACGAAGAAGACAGCCGCCGCCGCCACCGACAAGGTGACCGAGACGGCGGCACCGGCCAAGGCCGCTCCCGCCAAGACGGCGCCGGTCAAGGCCGGTCCCGCCGCCAAGGCCGCACCCGCGAAGGCTGCTCCCGCCAAGGCCGCACCCGCCGCCGCCACGGCGGCGCCGGCGAAGACCGCTCCGGTGAAGGCGGTGCCCCCGCGGGAAACGCCGACGGCCATCGCCGCGACACGCGGCACCGTGACCGGGGACACCCCGTCGGGTAGGGGCGGGTGGCGCGACGCCGGTAGTCTCGGGGGGTGCCCCGCGGTG
>NZ_SPQK01000041.1 GCF_004570875.1 Blastococcus sp. CT_GayMR16
GGCCGGGCGGAGGAGGCGGCCTGCTACGCGCGGACCGGCGGCGGAGCGGTCGATCCGGAGCTGGGCGCGGCGCTGCGGACGGCGCGCCACGGCCTGCTGCACGCGGCGGACCGCGACGGCCGGCTCCGCGCCGTGTTCTGGCCCGCCTCGCTGGTGACCGGCGCGAACACGCGGCTGGCCAACGGGGCCCGGGGGCGGATGGTCACCCTGACCCGCCCGGGTCGTCCCCGCTCCGTCTGAGACGCCGTCCGGAGCGGACGGGGGCTACTGGTCGTAGCGGCGGCGGAAACGCTCCTCGAGCCGGCTCTTCAGCGGCTGGCGGCCGACCCGGCCACCACGGCCGGACCGTCCCGCGGGCGCCGGACCGCGGCCGCCTGCGGGGCTGTTGCCGGCCTCGACGGCGCCGGTGGCTGCCTTGTAGTGGAGAACGGCGAGGCCTGCTCCGCCGAACATGATCAGGGAGCCGAGCGCGCCGATGAGGAACGACTGGGCGACGGCACCGCCGACGATCACGGCCAGTCCGATGACCACCAGGGCGACGCCGAACTGCAGCTTGCGACGCGCCTTCAGCCGGCGGTCGCCGGTGCGGACGGACGAAGCGAATTTCGGGTCATCGTCGACGAGGGCGCGCTCGATCTGCTCCAGCAGACGCTGCTCGTGTTCGGAGAGCGGCACGTCGACCTCCAGGTGGGCGGAGCCTAGGCCGTCGGAGGCTTCCCCCGACGGTACAGCCGAGGATACGAGCCCTTGGCAACGCGCGAAAGGCGACCTCGCGGCGACCCGCCGGGAACACGCCGGGATCACTCCTCCGGGTGCCCTTCCGGACCCCGTTCGGGGCCCCTCCACGGCCGCGGTGGCACCGGATATCCGCTGGTCAGCCCGGATCTCCCGCCGGCGTCTCCGGAACCGGGCGGCGCGGGCCCGAGCGCCCCGGACGGGGAAGATCGGCGCGGGCGACGTCCCGACCGGCCCCCGAGCCGGTTCCGGCGGTCGTTCCTCCGGGCGTCAGGCCGCCCGGACGGCCCTGCCGGTGCAGGAGCGTCGCCGGTCGCACCGCCCCCGCCCCGAACCGGCGGGCCGCGCGGTCGGCGGCGAGCTCTGCCTCCCGGCGGCCGTGCTCGCGCGCGCCGAGCTCGAGCTGCTGGGGCGCGGAGCCGGCGTCGATCAACCGCTCGGCGCGCACCCCGACGAGCCGGATGCGGGCGCGGTCGAGCCCGAGGGCGTCGAAGAGGGCGCGGGCGGTGTCGTACAGCTCCTGCCCGACGTCGGTGGGGACGTCGAGGGTGCGGCTGCGGGTGATCGTGGCGAAGTCGGCGAACCGGACCTTGATGCTCACGGTGCGCGCCAGCCACCCGCCCGACCGGAGCCGGCCCGCCGTCCGCTCGGCCAGCATCAGCAGCTCCCGGTGGATCACCGTCGGATCGTCGATGTCGGTGCCGAAGGTCTCCTCGTGGCCGATGGACTTCTCGGGCTCCTCGGGCACCACCCGGCGCGGGTCCCGGCCCCAGGACAGCTCGTGCAGGTGCGTGCCCGAGGCGGCACCCACGGCCCGCTGGAGGGTCTTCGCCGGCACGTGGGCGAGGTCGCCGACCGTGCGCAGGCCGAGGCGGAGCAACTGCTCCTCGGTCTTGGGGCCCACGCCCCAGAGGGCGCCGACGGGCAGGGGGTGCAGGAAGTCCATGACCTCGGGCGGGCGGACGACGAGCAGCCCGTCGGGCTTGGCGCGGGTCGAGGCGAGCTTGGCCACGAACTTCGTCCCGGCGACGCCGACCGAGCAGGTGATCCCCTGCTCGTCGAAGATCCGGGCGCGGATGTACTCGCCGATCTGCGCCGCGTCGCCCAGCCGGCGGCCGGCTCCCGCGACGTCGAGGAACGCCTCGTCCATCGACAGCGGCTCCACCAGCGGGGTGATCGACCGGAACAGCGCCATGACCGAACGGGAGACCTCGGAGTAGAGCGCCAGGTCGCCGGGCAGCACCGTCGCGGTCGGGCACAGCCGCAGGGCCCGGGCGGTGGGCATGGCCGAGTGCACGCCGTAGCGGCGGGCCTCGTAGGTGGCAGAGGTGACCACGCCGCGGTTCCCGGCCCCGCCGACGATCACCGGCGTGCCGGCCAGCTCGGGGTGACGGCGCACCTCGACACTGGCGAAGAACGCGTCCATGTCGACGTGCAGGACGGTGCATCCCTGCGCGCGACCGGCCGGCCTGCCCACCTGTCCTCCTCCTCGTCATCGAACATGCGTTCGATCTCTTCGTCCGGACACTACCGGCCCACCCCCCTTCCGCGCGCGTTCCCCCACCCGGCCGTGTCGGCGACCCGGTTCTCTGTGAAAAGCCTGGTCGGGGGTGGTGGCCGGGACAGGTGTCAGACCAGGATGGGCGAGGTACCCAGCGACTGGGGAGCCGCCGACCGGCGGTTCCGGACCGACCTGATCGGAGATCCCATGGCTCTCGACGACGACGACATGACCAGCACGGAGGGCCCGGCGGACGGCGGTGCCTCCGGCACCCCCGGCGGCCACGACGGCGGTGCCGACGGTGGCGCGGACGGTGGCGCGGACGGCGGTGCGGATGGCGGCGCCGACGGTGCGGCCGGACCGGCAGTCGGCGGCGTCTCCGGTGTCCCTGCCGCACGGGAGCGGGGCGACGGCAGCGCCGGCGGCCCGGGTGACGGCGGAGCTGACGGTGGCGCCGACGGTGGCGCGGACGGCGGTGCTGACGGCGGTGCGGACGGTGGCGCGGACGGCGGGGCCGACGGCGGCGCGGACGGTTCGGCCTGACCGAGAGCCCGACCACGCAGGGCCGGGCGGAGCAGGAGCTCCGCCCGGCCCTGCGGCGGTGCACGAACCTCGATCCGCAGGTCTTCGCCGAGCAGTACTGGTCCCGGCGGCCGTTGCTGACCCGCGCCGCCCATACCGGTAACTCCTTCACCGACCTGCTCGACCTGCCCGCGGTCGACGAGCTGCTGTCCCGCCGCGGTCTGCGCACCCCGTTCCTGCGGATCGCCAAGGACGGCGCAGTCGTCGACGCGAAGCGGTTCACGACCTCCGGAGGCGCCGGGGCGGAGATCGCCGACCAGGTGTCCTCCGACGCGGTGCTCCGGCTCTTCGCCGACGGCAGCACCGTCGTCCTCCAGGGTCTGCACCGGCTCTGGCCGCCGCTGATCGAGTTCGCCGATCAGCTCGCCGCCGACCTGGGCCATCCGACGCAGGTCAACGCGTATGTCACCCCGCCGTCCTCGCGGGGGTTCAGCGCGCACTACGACGTCCATGACGTCTTCGTGCTGCAGGTCGCGGGCGAGAAGCACTGGACCATCCACGAGCCGGTGCTGCGCGATCCGCTGCGCACCCAGCCGTGGACCGATCGCGAGGCCGAGGTGGCCGCCGCCGCCGAGGGCGAACCGGTGATCAACGAGGTGCTGCGGCCCGGCGACGCGCTCTACCTCCCCCGCGGCTACCTGCATTCCGCGCGGGCCCTGGGCGAGATCAGCGCCCACCTGACCGTCGGCGTCCACTCGGTCACCCGCTGGGGAGCCGCCGAGTCGGCGCTGGACCTGGTGCGCACGCTCGCCGCCGACGACCCGCAGCTGCGCAGCTCGCTCCCCCTGGGCCTCGACCTCGCGGACCCCGACAGCGTCCGGGACGACGTCACCGCAGTGATCGCCGGCCTGCAGGACTGGCTCGGCCGCGTCGACCCGGCGCAGGTGGCCGACCGGCTGCGTGGGCAGACCTGGGCGCAGGTGCGTCCGGAACCCGTCGCCCCGCTGGCCCAGTCGTCCGCGGCCGCCGCGCTCACCGACGAGACGGTCCTGCGGCTGCGCCGGAGGCTGCGCTGCGTCCTCCGGGACGACGGCGACGGACGGGTCACCCTGCTCGCCGGACGGCGCTCGCACTCCTTCCCCGGCGAGGCCCGGGACGCGGTGGCCGCGCTGCTGGCGGCCGGCGAGCTCAAGGTCGGCGACCTGCCCGGCCTCGACCCGGCCGACCGGGTCACCCTTGCGCGGCGGCTGGTGACCGAGTCGGTCGCCACCGTGCCGGATGCGGGACTGGGCGCCGGGTCGGTCGGGGGCGCCAGGCACGATGGGGCACGTGGCGACGCGCTCGGGACCGGTGGATGAGCCGACGCCGGACCCGGTGGAGGGCGTGACCGCTCCATCCCGCCCGACGGCACGGCTGGACGAGAGCCGATGCTCGGTCCGTGCCCTGGCCCGCGGCGACTCCCCCGTCGCGACGGCGTCCCCGGCGCAGCGCTGGCTGCTCATCGAGCAGCCCGGCCCGTGGGGGCGCGACGCGCTGACGGAGTCGCGGTTCGACCAGACCGTCGCGCCGCTGCTGGCCCGGCGCTCCCGGGCGGAGAACGTGCGGCTGCTGCTGGTCCGGCAGCCCGGGGAGCGGCTGGCCGACTCCGGACGCCGGTGGGCCTACGCGGACAGCCGGCCCGGGCGGGAGGGTCTGTGGTGGTCGGTGCGGGCCTCCGACGCCGACCTGCTGACCGCACCGTGGGACGGCTCGGTGGGTGAACGCGCCGATCGGCCGGTGTACCTGGTCTGCACGCACGGCGGCCACGACGCCTGCTGTGCCCTGCGTGGGCGTCCCCTGGCGCGCGAGCTGCCGGCGCCCGGCCCCGCGGACGTGTGGGAGTGCAGTCACCTGGGCGGTGACCGGTTCGCCGCGAACGTCGTCGTCCTGCCGTACGGCTTCTACTACGGCCAGGTGCCCGACGACGGTGCGGACCTGGTGCACGCGCACGAGCGCGGGCAGGTGGCGCTGCCGTGGCTGCGCGGACGGGCCGGAGTGCCGCCGCCCGGGCAGGCCGCGCAGCACCACGCCCGCGGCGAGCTGGGGCTGCTCGGACTGGACGACCTGCCGGTGTCGTCGGTGCGGCCGACGACCGCTCCGGGGGCCGAGGTCGAGCGCTGGATCGTGACGATGGCCGGGCCGGACGGTCAGGTGGTGGCGTCGGTCGAGAGCCGGCCGTCGTCCGTGGCCGAGCTGCTCACCTGCCGGGCGACCCACCCCGCGCACTCCCGCACCTGGCACGTCTCGCTGGGCGATCCCGCCTAGGCGAGCGCGCGACCGCGGGCGACCAGCAGCGGGATCGCCAGCTCGGTCGCGGTGAGGGAGCCGTGGTAGGCGGCCAACCGGCTCGGTCCGGGCTCGTGCTCCGGGGTGACGAGCGCCCAGCTGCCCCGGGCCAGCGCGACGACGTCGCCGATGCGGGCGGCCAGGGCGTCGTCCACCGGGCCGAAGACCCCGCTCGCGACCGCGTCGTCCCGGCTGGCCACCCAGGCCCGGTCCCCGAGCACCTCGCGCCACCGGGCGAGGACGTCGTCCTCCGCGCCGGGCAGGGCGTGGACGTACCGGGCGCGCGGCTCCCCCGCCAGCACGCGGACGCCGTCGGTCAGCGCGGGTTCCGCGTCGAGGTCGAAGCGCGTCTGGGCGGGGACGTCGAGCATGCCGTGGTCGGCGGTCACCAGGAGCGCGGCGTCGTCGGGCAGCCCGGCGAGAAGCTGCTCCACGATCGCGTCGACGAGCGCGAGCTCGGCGCGCCAGCTGGGTGAGTCGACGCCGCGGACGTGCCCGGTGAGGTCGAGCTCGGGGATGTAGCCGTAGACGAGGGCCTGGGGCGTCGCGGCGAGCGCGCGCAGCGCCAGCGCGCAGAGGTCGCCGTGGCTGACCGCGCCGGTGTAGGTGGCGCCGCGGTAGACGGCACGGGTGAGGCCGGAGCCGGCGTAGGCGTACGGGCCGACGGCGGTCGCGGCCACCCCGGCGGCCTGGGCGTGCTCGAAGACGGTGCGCTGCGGCTGCCAGACGTCCGGGTCGGGGTCGTCAGCCCACTGCACGTGGTTGAGGGTGCGGTCCTCCCCCGTCGGGCCCTGCTGTCCGGGTACCAGGGTGACGAAGCCGAGGATGCCGTGGCTGCCGGGTGGGAGGCCGGTGCCGAGCGTGGCGAGGCTGACCGGGGTGGTGCTCGGGCAGGGCGCGGCGAGGTCGCCGGAGGGCGAGGCGAGGCCCGCGAGCGTGGGCGCGAGATCGGCGTGGGTGCGGAGGAGGTCGGCGCCGAGTCCGTCGACGAGCAGGACCATGACCCGCCGCGCCCCGGCGAGCGCCCCGGTCAGGTCCAGCGGGTCGGCCGGCAGGTCGCCGCGCACGAGAGGGACACCGAGGGCGGTGGCGGCGCCGGGCAGGACGTCGGCGAGGGTGCCGGCTCCGTAGGGCGGCACCGCGAGGTCCGCGGGCAGCGGGGTCACGGGCGGGTGGCAAGGACGTGCAGGCCGGTGGCGATGTCGCGGAAGGGCGACGCCTCGGCGAGCGCCAGCTCCAGGGCGCGGACGGCGCGCGGGTCGGCGCCCGAAGTGGCCTCGAGCAGGTCGGCGACGACGGAGACGCCGCGCCAGGGGCCGGGGCGGAGGCCCGCGCCCTCGACGAGGGCGAGCAGGTCCTCGGGGGTGAAGCGTCGGCGGGCGGGCTTGGAGCGGGCCGGGGCCGGGTCGCGGTCCTCGATCAGGGCCAGCGCCTCGACGGGGTGACCTGCGACGGCCCGGCCGAGGACTGCGCCGGCGCGGTTGGCGGTCGCGACGCTCACCTGACCGCCGGGACGCAGCGCCCGGCTGATCTCGCCCAGGGTGACCGCCGGGTCGTCGACGACCTCGAGGACGTAGTGGCACAGCGCCAGGTCGTAGCCGTCGCTGCCACCGTCTGCTTCTGGCAGGACCTCGTGGAGCAGGTCGCCGTCGCCCTGAAGGCCGTGCACCCGCGCCCCCACGCCCCCGGTGTCGGCACGGCGGCGCAGGGTGGCCAGGGCGTCGGCGCTGGGGTCGACGACGGTGACGTCGTGACCGAGCCGGGCGAGCGGGACGGCGAACATGCCGCTGCCCCCGCCGACGTCGAGCACGCGCAGCGGGGTGCCGGCACCGACCACGGGGTCGAGTGCTGCCCAGACGGCAGCGGTCCGGGCGGGCAACTGCTCCGCGGTCGGCGAGGCAGGGGACGTCGGCACCCCAGGGAGCCTAGTGGCGGCCCGCTGCGGCCACCCGGCCCCGCGTCAACCGGAGACGCTGTCGGCGGCCCGCTTGATCTCGGCGATGTCGATGCGGCGCATCTGCAGCATCGCCTGAGTGGCCCGCTGGGCACGTGCCTGGTCGGGGTCGTTGAGCAGGCTCATGAGCTCGGTGGGCGTGACCTGCCAGGAGACGCCGAACTTGTCCTTGAGCCACCCGCACTGGCTCTCCTCGCCGCCCTCGGTCAGGCGGTTCCAGTAGTGGTCGGCCTCTTCCTGGTCGGCGCACATGATCTGGAAGGAGATCGACTCGTCGAACTGGAACTGCGGCCCGCCGTTGAGTGCGGTGTACGGCTGCCCGTCGAGGGTGAAGTCGACCGTCATGACGTCGCCCTCCTTCATCGGCGGCGGCATGTTCGGCCCGTAGCGGGTGACATCACCGATGCTCGAGTTCGGGAAGATCGAGGTGTAGTGCTGTGCGGCCTCCTCGGCCTGTCCGTCGAACCAGAGACATGGGATCTGCTTGGGCATCGTCTGTTCCTCTCTCAGGTCCGGCTGTTCACCGGCTGATGGGTAGACCCTGGCCCGCCCCGGGACTCATCGGAAGGCTCCTTCGAACGAACACAGCACAGCACGGCTCGCTCCCCACTTCTCCAAGCGCACACGTCATGACCCGCCCCCACCGGGCACGTACATGGAGACGGCGGCAGATGTCCCGGCCCGCCGAGCTGTGCTGATCTCACGACGACCCGCTCAGAAGGGCGCGGGGTCGAGGGTTTCGAGGCCCGGTGGAAGCGCTCCGAGTTCGTAGGGCTCCAGCCATGCGGCGCCGGGTGGTCGGCTGATCC
>NZ_SPQK01000042.1 GCF_004570875.1 Blastococcus sp. CT_GayMR16
CCGAGCTGCTGCGCCCACCCGAGGATGCTGCGCCGCCGGACGAGCCGCGGCCCGAACCGCCGCCGCCGCCGCGACGACGTCCGCCGCCGTTGCCCTGGGGCTGCGGCTCGGCGACCGGGGCCGGCTCGACGTAGGGGGCGGCCGGACCGATCAGCGCGGTGATCTCGCGGGCGCCGGGCTTGATCGCCGACACCTCGGGGTTGATGCCGGCCTGCCGCGCGAGCATCCGCACCTCGCCGGCCTGGTCGGGCGTGGCGATGGTGACGACGGCGCCCTCGGCCCCCGCGCGGGCGGTACGGCCCGAGCGGTGCAGGTAGGCCTTGTGCTCGGCCGGCGGGTCGACGTGGACGACGATGGCGACGTCGTCGACGTGGATGCCGCGCGCGGCGATGTCGGTGGCGCAGAGGACGCGGGTCTCCCCGCTGCTGAACGCCTCGAGGTTGCGCTCGCGGGCGTTCTGGCTGAGGTTGCCGTGCAGGTCGACGGCCGGCACACCGGCGGCGGTGAGCTGCTTGGCCAGCTTCTTCGCCTGGTGCTTGGTGCGGGTGAACAGCACGACGCGGCCCAGCCCCGAGGCCAGCTCCTGCACGATCTTCGCCTTGTCGGCGGCGTCGACGCGGAAGACGTGGTGGGTCATGGTCGAGACCGGCGCGACGGCCGGGTCGACCGAGTGCGTGGTCGGGTTGCTCAGGTAGCGCTTGATCAGCACGTCGACGCCGTTGTCCAGCGTGGCCGAGAACAGCATCCGCTGACCGACCTTGGGCGTGCGGTCCATGATCCGCTTGACGCCCGGCAGGAAGCCGAGGTCGGCCATGTGGTCGGCCTCGTCGAGGATGGTGATCTCGATCCCGCCGAGGTCGCAGTGGCCCTGCTGGATGAGGTCCTCGAGCCGGCCGGGACACGCGATGACGACGTCCAGACCGCCGGCCAGGGCCTGCACCTGCGGGTTCTGGCCGACACCGCCGAAGATCGTCGTCGTCTTCATGCCGAGGGCGCGGGCCAGCGGGTCGACGACGGCCGCGACCTGGTTGGCCAGCTCACGGGTCGGCACAAGGATCAGCGAGCGCGGCCGCTTGGCCTGGCGCTTGCTGAGAGACGCCGCCAGCCGGGCGACGAGCGGAAGGCTGAAGGCGAGGGTCTTGCCGGAGCCCGTGCGGCCGCGGCCGAGCACGTCGCGGCCGGCGAGGCTGTCGGGCAGCGTCGCGACCTGGATCGGGAACGGCGAGGCGATGCCGCTGGCAGTGAGCACCTCGACCAACGGCGCCGGGACGCCGAGGGCCTCGAAGGTGGTGTCGGTCGGCAGCACGGTGGCTGGGTTCTGGTTGCTGGCCCCGACGGGGACGACGACCGGTGCCGGGACGGCGGACGGGGCCGCAGGCGTGCGGGCCGGGGTGTGGTGCTGGTTCGGCTGGTGCTGGTTCGACTGGTCGCCGGCCGGACGGCCGCCGCGACCGCGGCCGCCACGGGAACGGCGGGGACGGTTGTCCCCGGTCCCGTTGGAGGTCGTCGGGGAGTTGCTGGGTGAAGTCATCGGTTCCTCTGGCGTTCAGGTGCCGTCGTCCACCTCGGCGAGCGCGAGCGCAGGCGCGCCTGCACAGGGGGCAGGGCGGGCTCACGTCGTCAGCGAGACGTCGGACAGCCGGGCGCACCTCGGTGGCGCAGCCTCAGCCCGACGTCGATTCCTGCCGCTCCGGATGAGCGAGGGCGGCGCCGGTATGTAGTACTCAACCAGAATCGACCGGAACTTGTTCGATCCGCTGAGGAGTCGCCGGTCACATCGGGTGAACCGCGCTGCCGCGGTAGGTACGCCGGTAGGTGAGGGGGGCCACGCCGATCGCGGCGTGCAGGTGCTGCCGCAGGGACGCCGGGGTGCCGAATCCGGCGTCGGAGGCGACCCGCTCGACGGGCGTGTCGGTGGTCTCCAGGAGGTGCCGGGCGAGGGAGACGCGCTGCTGCACCAGCCAGGAAGCAGCCGACGTCCCCGTCTCCTCCCGGAAGCGGCGGGTGAAGGTCCGCACGCTCATCCGGGCGTGCGCAGCGAGGTCGGCCAGCGTGAGGGGGCTCTCCAGCCGCTCGAGCGCCCACGCCCGCGTCGCCGCCGTCCCGGTGTCGCCGGGTTCGGGCACCGGCCGCTCGATGAACTGCGACTGGCCGCCGTCGCGCCACGGGGCGACGACGCTGCGCCGGGCGACCCGGCTGGCCACCTCGGCGCCGTGGTCGCGGCGGATGAGGTGGAGCAGCAGGTCGATGCCGGCGGCGTTCCCGGCGGAGGTGAGCACGTCGCCGTCGTCGACGAACAGGACGTCGGCGTCCAGGCGGACCTGGGGGAACAGGCGCGCGAAGGCGCCGCTGTGCACCCAGTGCGTGGTGGCGGGACGGCCGTCGAGGAGCCCGGCCGCGGCCAGGACGAAGGCGCCGGTGCAGATGGAGACCAGGCGAGCCGTTGCCGAGACGCGACGCAGGAGGTCGGCCAGCTCGTCGGGCACGGTGCCGTCGGTCATCGCCGAGGTGCCGTAGATGCCGGGGAGCACGACCGTCTGCGCCGTCTCCAGGATCGCGGCGTCGTGCTCGGGGAGCAGGGAGTAGCCGGCGGAGGTCCGCACCGGGCCGCCGTCGAGGCTGGCGACCCGCACGCGGTAGAGCGGGCGACCGTCGGAATCCCTGGCACTGCCGAGGAACTGGTGCGGGAGACCCACCTCGTAGGCCATCGTCCGGGGCAGGGCGAGGACGGCGACCTCGTGCCGCGTCGGTGCCGTGGATGCCATGGCCGGATCCTTGCACATGTTGGCTGTCGGGCCACTCGCTGGCGCTGCTGGTGGTCCGCCATGCTGTCCGGCGTGACTGCCCCGCTCCGCACGTACCGCATCCACCCCGCCTGGTGGGTCGCCGCGGTGACGTTCCTGGCCCTGGTGGGAGCCGCGGCGTTCCGTGCGGTCCCCGGGGTGCTCATCGACCCGTTGCGCGACGAGTTCGGCTGGTCGGTCTCGACGATCTCGGCCGCGGTCGCGGTCAACATGGCGCTCTACGGGCTGACCGCGCCGTTCGCCGCGGCGCTGATGGAGCGCTTCGGCATCCGCCGGGTGGTCATGTGCGCGCTGCTGGTGGTCGCGCTGGGCAGCGGGCTCACCGTCTTCATGACCACGAGCTGGCAGCTCATCCTGTTGTGGGGGGTGCTGGTCGGGCTCGGCACCGGCTCGATGGCGCTGTCGCTGGTGGCGACGGTGACCGGCCGCTGGTTCGTCGCCCGCCGCGGTCTGGTGTCGGGCATCCTCACCGCCGGTGGCGCGGCGGGGCAGCTGATCTTCCTGCCGCTGGTCGCCTGGGTGGACTCGGTCTGGGGCTGGCGCGCGGCGTCGCTCGGCACCACGGCCGCCGCGCTCGCCGTCCTCCCGCTCGTCTTCTGGCTGCTGCGCGACCGGCCGCGCGACCTCGGGGTCACCCCCTACGGCGGCACCGCGGACGACGACGTCGACCCCGTGCGCACCGGGGCAGCCCGCAGCGCCGTCCGCGGCCTGGTCGAGGGGGCGAAGAAGCGGGTCTTCTGGCTGCTCGCCGGCGGCTTCTTCATCTGCGGCATGTCGACCAACGGGCTGGTGCAGCCGCACTTCATCCCGGCCGCGCACGACCACGGCATGCCGGTGACGACCGCCGCCGGGCTGCTGGCCGTCGTCGGGCTCTTCGACATCGCGGGCACGATCTTCTCCGGCTGGCTCACCGACCGGGCCGACCCGCGGGTGCTGCTGCTGGCGTACTACGGGCTCCGCGGGCTGTCGCTGTTCGCGCTGCCGACGCTGTTCGGCCCGGACCTGCAGGCCAGCATGATCGCGTTCATCGTGTTCTACGGCCTGGACTGGGTGGCGACCGTCCCGCCGACGCTGGCGCTGTGCCGCGAGCACTTCGGCGCCCGCGCCCCGGTCGTGTTCGGCTGGGTGTTCGCCTCCCACCAGCTGGGGTCGGCGGTCGCGGCGTTCGGTGGCGGCGTGATCCGCGACGTCACCGGCTCCTACGACCTGGCCTGGTTCGGCGCCGGTGCGCTCTGCCTGCTGGCCGCGGTGCTGTCGATCTCGATCCGCCGCAACCCGCCGCCGCCCGCCGAGACGTCGATGCCCACGAACCCGGAGGAAGCCGCCGCGGCGCAGGCCCACGGCTGAACCGATCGGGGCGCGAAGCCTGTGCGCGCGGCCGGCCGAGGGGCACCATGGCCCCGTGTCCGGGGCGCCGTGGGTGCTCGTCCACCTCGCCGGCCCGTTGCGCGTCGACCGGGGCGGGACGCCGCTGGCCGGTGCGGAGCTCGGCAGCCGCAAGGGGCGGACCCTGCTCCGGCTGCTCGCCGCCCGGCGGGGCGACGTCCTTCCCGGTGCCGAGATCGCTGCGGTCCTCTGGCCGCGGGAGAGCCCGTCGGACCCCGATGCGGTCGTCGCCTCGCTGGTCAGCCGACTCCGGCGGGTGCTCGGCCCCAACGCCGTCGTCGGCGGCCGGGAGGGCTACCGGCTCGGTGCCGTGGAGGTCGACGTCGACCGCGCCCGGCAGCTGCTCGCGGACGCCGAACGGGCCGCCCCGGCGCCCGCCGGAGTGGGCGCGGGGGCGGCGCTGGAACTGCTGGGAGCGGCCGAAGGATCGCCCGAGCCGGACGACGAGTGGATGGCACCCGTCCGCTCGGAGGTGACGGTGCTCCGGCGCCGCGCCCATCACCTGCTCGCCCGGACGGCGCTGGAGACCGGTGAGCCCGCGGGAGCCGAGGACGCCGCCGGGCGCGCGCTGGCCGACGACCCCCTGGACGAGGAGGCCGTCCGCCTGCTGATGCGCGCCCTGCTCGCCCGAGACCTGCCGGCCGAGGCGCTGCGCACCTACGAGCGGCTGCGCCGGGCGCTCGCCGACGAACTGGGCACCGACCCCGCACCGGCGACCCGGACGCTGTACGACGCCGCCCTCCACGGCGAGGCGCCGGTGGTGTCCGCCGTGCCGCCGCCGGCCGACCGGCTACGGCTCGCCGGGCGCGACGCCGAACTCGGCCTGCTCCGCGCGGAGTGGGAGGGAGCCTGCGGGCACCGCGCCGGACTCGTCCTGCTGACCGGGGAACCCGGCATCGGCAAGAGCCGCCTGCTGGAGGAGCTGGCCGAGACGGCACGCCGGTCCGGAGGCGTGGTGCTGTCCGGGCGAGCGTTCGAGGGTGAGCGCTCGGTGTTCGCGCAGCCCCTCGTCGATGCGCTGGCGTCCGCCGCCGAGACCCTGCCGGCCGCCCGCATCCGGGCGGCCGCCACCGGCGACGGCACGCTCGGCCGGCTCGTGCCGGAGCTCGCCCCGTTCACCGACGCGGTTCCGGTCCCGCCCGCGCCGACGCCCGCCGTCGAGCGGTCGCAGAGCTTCGCGGCGGTCACGGGGTTCCTGCGTCGCCTGGCCCGGGGCGGCCCGGTGCTGGTCGCCGTCGACGACCTGCAACGCGCCGGCCGGTCCACGATCGAGCTCCTCCACTACCTGGCCCGCCACCTCGGCAGTGCGCAGGTGCTCCTCGCGGCCGCCGTCCGCACGGGCGAGGGCGACGACGTCGTGGAGCCGCTGCGAGCGGTCGGGACGACGGTGCCGCTCGGTCCGCTGCCGGTGGACGCGGTCGCGCTCCTCGCCGGGCGCGCCGGGCACGAGAGCCGCGCCGCCGACGTCATGCGCCGCACCGGCGGCCACCCGCTGTTCGTCGTCGAGGTGCTGCGCGCGCTGGCCCGCGGGGACGGCGGCCTGCCCACGTCGCTGCAGACGGCGGTGGTCGACCGGGTGGCCGGAACCGGCGAGGAGACGGGGCGGCTGATGCGCGCCGCGGCGGTGCTGGGTGCGGCGTTCGACCCGCTGGTCGCTGGTGAGCTGGCGGGCATCGGCGCCGCCGCGGCGCTGCCGGCGTTCGAGCGCGCGTTCAAGGCCCGGCTTCTCGTGGCGCGGGGAAGGCAATACGAATTCGCGCACGACGTCGTCCGGGAGGCGCTGCTGGTCGCGACGCCGTCCCCGACCCTGCAGGCCTGGCATGCCCGGGCCGCCGACCTCCTGTCGGCCGACCCGGAGGCGGTCGCGCGGCACGCGGAGGCGATCGGTGACCGGCCGCGCGCTGCGCGTGCCTGGCTGAACGCTGCGGAGGCGGCGCTCGCCCGCTTCGTGGCCAGCGACGCGATCCTGCTCGCCACCCGCGCGGCAGCGATCGCCGCCGACCTCGAGGACGCACCAGATCCTCCGGCCGGCTCGTCGGGGCCGTCAGCGGCCGCACCTGGGCCACGCACCACCACGCGCCGCCCGGCAACGGCACCCACAGGGTGAGGTCGGCGAACGCG
>NZ_SPQK01000043.1 GCF_004570875.1 Blastococcus sp. CT_GayMR16
TGGGATTCCTTTGGTTGATTGATATCGAGAGTGCTAGCTCTCGGTTCTCAGCTGCGATCAAATCATCTACGGAGAGTTTGATCCTGGCTCAGGACGAACGCTGGCGGCGTGCTTAACACATGCAAGTCGAGCGAGGCCCGCCTTTCGGGGTGGTGTCCTAGCGGCGAACGGGTGAGTAACACGTGGGCAACCTGCCCTCAGCTCTGGGATAACTCCAAGAAATTGGGGCTAATACCGGATATGACCGCTGACCGCATGGTCTGGTGGTGGAAAGATTTATCGGCTGGGGATGGGCCCGCGGCCTATCAGCTTGTTGGTGGGGTAGTGGCCTACCAAGGCGACGACGGGTAGCCGGCCTGAGAGGGTGACCGGCCACACTGGGACTGAGACACGGCCCAGACTCCTACGGGAGGCAGCAGTGGGGAATATTGCGCAATGGGCGAAAGCCTGACGCAGCGACGCCGCGTGGGGGATGACGGCCTTCGGGTTGTAAACCTCTTTCAGCAGGGACGAAGCGAAAGTGACGGTACCTGCAGAAGAAGCACCGGCCAACTACGTGCCAGCAGCCGCGGTAATACGTAGGGTGCAAGCGTTGTCCGGAATTATTGGGCGTAAAGAGCTCGTAGGCGGTTTGTTGCGTCGGCTGTGAAATCCCGAGGCTCAACCTCGGGTCTGCAGTCGATACGAGCAAACTAGAGTGTTGCAGGGGAGACTGGAATTCCTGGTGTAGCGGTGAAATGCGCAGATATCAGGAGGAACACCGGTGGCGAAGGCGGGTCTCTGGGCAACAACTGACGCTGAGGAGCGAAAGCGTGGGGAGCGAACAGGATTAGATACCCTGGTAGTCCACGCCGTAAACGTTGGGCGCTAGGTGTGGGGCTCATTCCACGAGTTCCGTGCCGCAGCTAACGCATTAAGCGCCCCGCCTGGGGAGTACGGCCGCAAGGCTAAAACTCAAAGGAATTGACGGGGGCCCGCACAAGCGGCGGAGCATGTTGCTTAATTCGATGCAACGCGAAGAACCTTACCTAGGCTTGACATGCACGGAAATCCTCCAGAGATGGTGGGTCCGTAAGGGCCGTGCACAGGTGGTGCATGGTTGTCGTCAGCTCGTGTCGTGAGATGTTGGGTTAAGTCCCGCAACGAGCGCAACCCTCGTTCTATGTTGCCAGCACGTCATGGTGGGGACTCATAGGAGACTGCCGGGGTCAACTCGGAGGAAGGTGGGGATGACGTCAAATCATCATGCCCCTTATGTCTAGGGCTGCAAACATGCTACAATGGCCGGTACAAAGGGCTGCGATACCGCGAGGTGGAGCGAATCCCAAAAAGCCGGTCTCAGTTCGGATTGGGGTCTGCAACTCGACCCCATGAAGTTGGAGTCGCTAGTAATCGCAGATCAGCAACGCTGCGGTGAATACGTTCCCGGGCCTTGTACACACCGCCCGTCACGTCACGAAAGTCGGTAACGCCCGAAGCCGGTGGCCCAACCCTTGTGGAGGGAGCCGTCGAAGGCGGGATCGGCGATTGGGACGAAGTCGTAACAAGGTAGCCGTACCGGAAGGTGCGGCTGGATCACCTCCTTTCTAAGGAGCACTGGCCGCCAGAGTTGTTCTGGTGGTCCAGACCTGTGCCCGGACCGTGACGGTCGCCCATCACCGGGTGGCCGCGGGTGTTCGGGACAGCGCTCGAGGGTGGAACACTGACCAGTTCGGCCGGCAGCTGTCATCGCCGTTAGTACGGCCCGTGGTCTCTTCGGAGGTTCGGGTGTGGAACGCGCGTGGTGGTGGGGAACCGGTTGTAGGCACGCTGTTGGGTCCTGAGAGAGCGGGCGACCGTTTCATCTCTTGTCAGGGCTCTCCTGTTTTTGTACCGCCACGTCTCTGCGGAGGGTGTGGGCCGGCGGGGGCGGTTGGGGGGTGTCTGGTCGTACGTTGAGAACTGCACAGTGGACGCGAGCATCTTCTGACTCTGTAGTTCAAGGGTTTGTGTAGGCCCGCCGCATCGTCTCCTTCCGGGGGTGGTGGGCGGGATTTTTGTGTGGCCAAGTTTTTAAGGGCGCACGGTGGATGCCTTGGCACCAGGAGCCGATGAAGGACGTAGGAGGCTGCGATAAGCCTCGGGGAGCTGTCAACCGAGCGTTGATCCGAGGATTTCCGAATGGGGGAACCCCGCACCAGTCATGTGGTGTGACCCGCGCCTGAACACATAGGGCGTGTGGAGGGAACGTGGGGAAGTGAAACATCTCAGTACCCACAGGAAGAGAAAACAACCGTGATTCCGTGAGTAGTGGCGAGCGAAAGCGGATGAGGCTAAACCGATTGCATGTGATAGCCGGCAGGCGTTGTGTGGTCGGGGTCGTGGGACGACTCAATATCTTCTGCCGAGGGTGTAGGGAGTAAGAAAGTGTTGTCGTTAGTGGAAGGCCTCTGGAAGGGGTCGCCGTAGAGGGTGAGAGCCCCGTACACGAAAACGCAGCACCTCCCGAGTTGTATCCCAAGTAGCACCGAGCCCGTGAAATTCGGTGTGAATCTGGCGGGACCACCCGCTAAGCCTGAATACTCCCTGGTGACCGATAGCGGACAAGTACCGTGAGGGAAAGGTGAAAAGTACCCCGGGAGGGGAGTGAAATAGTACCTGAAACCGTGTGCCTACAAGCCGTGAGAGCCTTATGCCCTTCGGGGTGGGGGTGATTGCGTGCCTTTTGAAGAATGAGCCTGCGAGTTAGTGGTACGTGGCGAGGTTAACCCGTGTGGGGTAGCCGTAGCGAAAGCGAGTCCGAACAGGGCGTTCTATAGTCGCGTGCTCTAGACCCGAAGCCGAGTGATCTACCCATGGCCAGGTTGAAGCGCGGGTAAGACCGCGTGGAGGACCGAACCCACCAGGGTTGAAAACCTGGGGGATGAGCTGTGGGTAGGGGTGAAAGGCCAATCAAACTCGGTGATAGCTGGTTCTCCCCGAAATGCATTTAGGTGCAGCGTCACGTGTTTCTTGCCGGAGGTAGAGCACTGGATGGCTGAGGGGCCCCACAAGGTTACTGACGTCAACCAAACTCCGAATGCCGGTAAGTGAGAGCGTGGCAGTGAGACTGCGGGCGATAAGGTTCGTAGTCGAGAGGGAAACAGCCCAGATCATCGGCTAAGGCCCCTAAGCGTGTGCTAAGTGGAAAAGGATGTGGAGTCGCAGAGACAACCAGGAGGTTGGCTTAGAAGCAGCCATCCTTGAAAGAGTGCGTAATAGCTCACTGGTCAAGTGATTCCGCGCCGACAATGTAGCGGGGCTCAAGCACACCGCCGAAGCCGTGGCATTCACATGTTCACCCGTCATCGCCCTCGAGGTGGTGGCCAGGTGTGTGGATGGGTAGGGGAGCGTCGTGTGGCGGTCGAAGCGGCGGAGTGATCCAGCCGTGGACGCCACGCGAGTGAGAATGCAGGCATGAGTAGCGAGAGGGGAGTGAGAACCTCCCCCGCCGGAAGACCAAGGGTTCCTGGGCCAGGCTAATCCGCCCAGGGTGAGTCGGGACCTAAGGCGAGGCCGACAGGCGTAGTCGATGGACAACGGGTTGATATTCCCGTACCCGCGAAGGAACGCCCATGCTGAACCCAGCGATGCTGACCGCCCGAATGCTCATGGTGATCCTTTCGAGGTGAGCTGTGGGTTCTAGCGCGGGACCCGGACTGGTAGTAGGCAAGCGATGGGGTGACGCAGGAAGGTAGTCCTACCGGTGAGTGGTAGTACCGGTGCAAGGGTGTGGCCCGTGGAATAGGTAAATCCGTTCCACACACAGGGTGAGACCTGACGCATAGCCGAATGAGGCGAATTGGATGATCCTATGCTGCCGAGAAAAGCCTCTAGCGAGTTCCGAGCGGCCCGTACCCCAAACCAACTCAGGTGGTCAGGTAGAGAATACCGAGGCGATCGAGCGAACTGTGGTTAAGGAACTCGGCAAAATGCCCCCGTAACTTCGGGAGAAGGGGGGCCGGTGACTGTGAACCCACTTGCTGGGGGCAGCGGTGGCCGGCCGCAGAGACCAGTGAGAAGCGACTGTTTACTAAAAACACAGGTCCGTGCGAAGTCGTAAGACGATGTATACGGACTGACGCCTGCCCGGTGCTGGAACGTTAAGGGGACGGGTTAGTCCTTCGGGGCGAAGCTCAGAACTCAAGCGCCAGTAAACGGCGGTGGTAACTATAACCATCCTAAGGTAGCGAAATTCCTTGTCGGGTAAGTTCCGACCTGCACGAATGGCGTAACGACTTCTCAGCTGTCTCAACCACAGGCTCGGCGAAATTGCACTACGAGTAAAGATGCTCGTTACGCGCGGCAGGACGGAAAGACCCCGGGACCTTTACTATAGCTTGATATTGGTGTTCGGTTCGGCTTGTGTAGGATAGGTGGGAGACTGTGAAGTCCGCACGCCAGTGTGGGTGGAGTCATCGTTGAAATACCACTCTGGTCGAATTGGATGTCTAACCTCGGTCCGTGATCCGGATCAGGGACAGTGTCAGGTGGGTAGTTTAACTGGGGCGGTTGCCTCCCAAAATGTAACGGAGGCGCCCAAAGGTTCCCTCAGCCTGGTTGGCAATCAGGTGTCGAGTGCAAGTGCACAAGGGAGCTTGACTGCGAGACCGACGGGTCGAGCAGGAGCGAAAGCTGGGACTAGTGACCCGGCACCGGCATGTGGAAGCGGTGTCGCTCAACGGATAAAAGGTACCCCGGGGATAACAGGCTGATCTTCCCCAAGAGTCCATATCGACGGGATGGTTTGGCACCTCGATGTCGGCTCGTCGCATCCTGGGGCTGGAGTAGGTCCCAAGGGTTGGGCTGTTCGCCCATTAAAGCGGTACGCGAGCTGGGTTTAGAACGTCGTGAGACAGTTCGGTCCCTATCCGCCGTGCGCGTAAGAGACTTGAGAAGAGCTGTCCCTAGTACGAGAGGACCGGGACGGACGAACCTCTGGTGTGCCAGTTGTACCGCCAGGTGCACTGCTGGTTAGCTACGTTCGGCAGGGATAACCGCTGAAAGCATCTAAGCGGGAAGCTCGCTTCAAGATGAGGTCTCTCACCGACCAGATCGGGTAAGGCCCCCGCCCAGACCAGCGGGTTGATAGGCCGGAAGTGGAAGCACCGCAAGGTGTGCAGCTGACCGGTACTAACAGGCCGAGGGCTTGACCACACACACCCACACAGCACCCTTGTGCTGGAGTAGTCAGGCAACAAACAAAGATGTCACGCGTCCACTGTGCGGTTCTGAACGCACGAACCAGCCCCATCTGGTTCGACATGTTCACAGAGTTACGGCGGCCATGGCGAGAGGGAAACGCCCGGTCTCATTCCGAACCCGGAAGCTAAGCCTCTCAGCGCCGATGGTACTGCCCTGGAGACGGGGTGGGAGAGTAGGACGCCGCCGGACAACCATT
>NZ_SPQK01000044.1 GCF_004570875.1 Blastococcus sp. CT_GayMR16
CCCGCCGTCCCAGCCGGGGGCAGCCGCCGCCCCGCCGGCCGATCCGTCGGTGCCCGCCACCGCGGCCGCCTGGTCGGCGTTCGCCGCGGGATCACCCGCGGGGGCGGCCGGCGACTGGGAACTCGTGGTGGCCACGGACGTCGGTCCGCCCGCGCCACGGCCCGCCGTGCCGTCATTGGTCGTGCCGGTGAAGACGCCGTCGGAGTCGCGGCTCTGCCCGGCTTCGGGATCGTCGGTGAGGACGAACGCCAGGGGGGCGGCGATCAGCAGCCCGGCACAGATCATCGCCAGCACCAGGACGAGGCGCGACCGGTTGCGCGGGCTCAGCGAATGACGAGCAGCACCGTTGCCCAGTTCACCGCGGGTGGCGGTGGCTGGTGCGCGGTGCCGGTGGCGGCGGGACAGGGCCGGCTCCTTAGGTGGTGCGAGCGGGGGAGCGCTTCTCGGTGACCGCCTACCCACGCTCAGCCACCTCATGCCCCGACGCGCCCGACTACCTTCCGGCGTCCTCGAGCAGGGAGCGGAGCCGGTGGAGCGACGCGGCCAGGCCGGGGTGCAGCGCCACGGTGTCGAGGCCGTCGACCGGCAGCCACGCAGCCCCGGTGCTCTCGCCGTCCAGGCGCAGGTCCGACGGCTCGATCGAGCGGGCCGGCCGGGCGAGGACGGTCGTGTAGGCCCAGCCGCCGTGGTCGTCGACGGACACTGCCCCGAGGACGACGTCGTCCGGGCTCAGTCCGAGCTCTTCCTGCACCTCGCGTAGCGCGCCGACCTGCACCGACTCGCCCTCGTGCAGCGCACCGCCGGGCGTGCCCCACGTGCCGCCGTGGTGCGACCACTCCGCGCGGTGCTGGAGCAGGACCTCGGGCCCGTTCACCCCGTCGCGGTGCAGGAGCAGCCCGGCCGCCCCCGCGCGGCCCCAGTGCTTGTGGCCCAGGGAGCACGTGGTCCAACCGTCGGTGGAGGCGAGCACCCGCCCAGTGAACCCGGTCCTCGCAACCGGCGGCGACCGGGTGGGGGCTGCCGCACTAGGTTGCGGGGAAGGACACCCGCGCATCCACGGAGGCTTCGCACCGCATGAGCACGACGACGACCATGGCCGAACTCCCCGGGCTGATCGGCACCGAACTCGGCACCAGCGACTGGTACGAGGTCGGCCAGCAGCACGTGAACCTCTTCGCGGAGGCCACCGGCGACCACCAGTGGATCCACGTCGACGTCGAGCGCGCAAAGGCCGAGAGCCCGTTCGGCGGGCCGATCGCCCACGGTTACCTGACCCTGTCGCTGCTGGTGCCGCTGTTCGCCCAGGTCCTCTCCGTCACCGACACCGTGATGGGCATCAACTACGGGCTGAACAAGGTGCGCTTCCCCTCGCCGGTGCCCGTGGGCTCGAAGGTCCGGCTGACCGCGACGCTGACGGGTGTCGAGGAGGTCGCCGGGGGCCTGCAGCTGACCTTTGCGGCGGTCATCGAGCGCGAGGGCGGCGACAAGCCGGTCTGCATCGCCGAGCCGGTCTACCGCTACTACGGCGGCTGACCGGACCCGTGCGCATCGCCGTCTTCACCGGTTCCCACGACGGGCCGCCGTCCCACCGTGCCGCGGCCGCGGCCTTCGCCACCGAGCTGGCGCAGGCCGGCGTCGGCATCGTCTACGGCGGTGGCCGCGTCGGACTGATGGGCGTGATCGCCGACGCCGCCCTGGCGGCGGGTGGGGAGGTCGTCGGCGTCATCCCCCAGCACCTCGTGGACGACGAGGTCGCCCACCCCGGCCTCCCGCGCCTGGAGGTCGTGCAGTCGATGCACGAGCGCAAGGCCGTGATGGCCGACCTGGCCGACGCCTTCGTCGCCCTCCCGGGCGCCGCGGGCACCCTGGAGGAGCTGTTCGAAGCCTGGACCTGGGGCATGCTCGGGCTGCACGCCAAGCCGACCGCGCTCTTCGACGTCGACGGGTTCTGGCAGCCGCTGCTCACGCAGCTGCACCGCATGGTGGACGACGGCTACCTCGACGGCGTCCGGCTGGACGCGCTGGGCGTGGTGCACTCCGCGACGAGCCTCCTGACGTTCGTCGAGAACTACGAGCACCCGCCCCGCAAGTGGACGGCGGCCCCGCACGACCCGCCGCCGCCCTGACCCAGGGAATCCGAGACGGGATCGGCCCTACTGATCGGTAACCCGCGCGCAACAGCGCCGTGGTCAACTGACGTGATGAGCCCTCCCCTGGTGCGTGATTCGCTCGTGGTGCACGGCCACCGCCGCGCGTTCGTGCGCGCGGGGAGTGGTCCCGCCCTCCTCCTGCTGCACGGCATCGGGAACAACTGCCAGACCTGGTCCGGAGTGATCGAGCGCCTGGCCGAGTCGCACACGGTCATCGCTCCCGACCTGCTCGGCCACGGGGCCTCCGACAAGCCGCGCGGCGACTACTCGATCGCCGCCTACGCCAACGGCATGCGCGACCTGCTGTCGGTGCTCGACATCGAGCAGGCGACCGTGGTCGGGCACTCCCTCGGCGGCGGCATCGCGCTGCAGTTCGCCTACCAGTTCCCCGAGCGCTGCGAGCGCCTCGCCCTCGTCGGCAGCGGCGGGCTCGGCCCCGAGCTGTCCGCCGGGCTGCGGGCGGCGACCCTGCCCGGCGCCGAACTGGTGCTCACCGCGCTGACCGGCGTCTCCGGGCCGCTGCGGATGGGCTTCCAGGGCCTGCACCGGGTCGGGCAGGCGGCCGGTTGGCGCCGGGTCCGCGACCTGGCCGAGGCAGGCGACGCGCTGCTCGCCCTCAAGGACGTCGAGGCGCGGCGCGCGTTCCTCCGCACCCTGCGGGGGGTGGTCGACGCCCGCGGCCAGGCGGTCACCGCGCTGGACCGGCTGTACCTCGCCAACGCCATCCCGATGCTGGTCATCTGGGGCAGCCGCGATCCGATCGTGCCGGCGCTGCACGCCGAGACGGTCCGCAAGCTCGTGCCGACCGCCCACGTCGAGGTGTTCGAGAACGCCGGCCACTGGCCGCACCTGGACGACCCCGACCGCTTCTGCGACGTGCTGCTCGACTTCGTCGCGACCACCGAACCCGCGCAGCACGACCTCGACAGCTGGCGGCGCCTGCTGTCGCAGGACACGAAGGGCGACATCCCGGCCGCGGTCCCCGCCGCGCAGTAACCCGTCCGGCTGCCTAGCGTCGACAGGGTGGAGCACTGGGACGTCGTCGTCGTCGGGGGTGGCCCGGCCGGTGCCGCCTGCGCCGCGGCGGCACGGCAGGCCGATCCCGGCGCCCGGGTGCTGGTGCTCGACCGGCGGCTACCCCGGGTACCTCAGCCGTGCGCGCTCGTCGTCTTCGGCATCACCGGCGACCTGGCCCGAAAGAAGCTGCTGCCGGCGGTCTACGACCTGGCCAACCGCGGGCTGCTGCCGACCA
>NZ_SPQK01000045.1 GCF_004570875.1 Blastococcus sp. CT_GayMR16
ATGCGACGTGCACCAGGCGGTCGGTGGGGACCGCGCGGCGCTCCACGGTGGGCCCCTCCGGCCGCGGCAGGTACCGGTCGCCCCACTGCTGCAGTGAGCCGAGCACCAACTCCAATTCCCGACCGGCTGCTCACCGCGGCGCTCGCCTCCGGCGCCGAGCTGCGGCGGCACGTCGTCCGCCGGGTGACGGTGCGCCCGGATCACGTCGAGGTGGACGGGTCGTTCACCGCCGCCGTCGTCGTCGCGGCCGACGGCGCGGAGTCCGTCGTCCGCCGGGCGATCGGCCTGGGCCCGAACCGCGACGACCAGCTGGCCATCGCCATCCGCGGCTACGCACCGGCACTCCCGGGCACGGACGGCGTGCAGGTCATCCTCACGACCGAGCAGCGCTGGCCGGCCTACGCCTGGTCATTCCCGCTCGGCGACGGGCGGGCGAACGTCGGGTACGGCGAACTGGTCTCCGGCGGGGTCAACCGGGAGGGGCTGCTCGCCGGGCTGCAGCGGCTCCTGCCCGGCGTCGAGGCGCGCGAGCTCAAGGCCCACCGGCTGCCGCTGTCGACCGGACGGCCTCGGCAGCGGGACGGCCGGGTGCTGCTGGCCGGGGATGCCGCGTCGCTGATCAACCCGCTGACCGGCGAGGGCATCTTCTACGCCGTCCTCTCCGGGGCGCTCGCCGGCGGAGCCGCGGTGCGCGGCGGTGACGCGGGCGCCGTCTACCGCCGGGCGCTGCACCTGCGACTGGGCCGACACCTCCGGCACTCCTCGACGGCGTCCTGGGCCAGCCGCTTGCCGACGGTCATGGACGCCGTCTTCCGCGCCGCCGGCGACGACCAGCGGGTGTTCGACGACGTCGTCGACCTGGGCCTGGCCGACGGCCGCCTCACCGCCCGCACCCTGACCGCCGCCGCCCGCCGCCTCCGCTGACGGACCCTCCGCGCCGGACGTCCCGGGCGTGCCGGGCATGTTCGCCGTGTTCCTGGCGTTACCCCCCGTAGGGTCCGCGACAACTCGCGTCGATCCGCCCCGACTTTCTCCTGACGAAGGCTTCTTCCGACCTGTGAGTGACACCCCGCAGTACCCCACCCGACGCCGTGAGCGCGCCACCGAGCGCGAGGGCCGGGCCCGCGACGACGACCGCGCCGCCGCCCGCATCGAGCGCCTCGCCCAGCAGAGCTGGGTCGAGGGCGCCGAGCCGGAGCTCCCGGTGCGCACCGTCCGCCCCGAGCAGGTCGTCTTCCACCTCGGGCCGACCAACTCCGGCAAGACCTACGACTCCCTGCTCGCGCTGGCCATGAACGGCCGCGGGGTCTACGCCGCACCGCTGCGCCAGCTGGCGCACGAGGCGTACGAGCGGCTGTCCGCACAGCTCCCCGCGGGCACCGTCGGCCTCTCCACCGGCGAGGAGGAGATCAACTCCGACGCCCCGATCGTCTGCTGCACCGTGGAGAAGGCGCCCATGCGCGGCGACCTGCTCGTGCTCGATGAGTCGCACTGGGTCGCCGACCCCGACCGAGGCCACCACTGGGCCCGTCTCGTGCTGACCGGCGAGTACCGCGAGATGCACCTCATCTCCGCCGCCGAGGCCTATCTGCTGCTCAAGCCGCTGGTCGCGGACACCAAGAAGCTGTCCGTGGTCAACCACAAGCGGCTCTCGCGGCTCGACGTCCTCCGCGCACCCGTCCGGCCCGAGGGCGTGCGGCCGCAGACCCTGGTCGTCGCGTTCTCCCGCAAGGCCGTCTACGCCGTCGCCGCGGCGCTCGACCCGCAGCGGCCCGGCAAGGTCGGCGTCCTCTACGGCGCGCTGCCGCCGGCCACGCGGCGCAGCGTCATCGACCGGTTCACCAGGGGCGAGCTCGAGGTGCTGGTCACCACCGACGTCATCGGCCACGGCATCAACGTGCCGGCCACGACGGTGCTGTTCGCCGAGACGACCAAGTTCGACGGCGTCGAGCGGCGTCCGCTGCGCACCTGGGAGACGGCCCAGATCGCCGGTCGGGCCGGGCGCTACGGGCTGACCGGGCACGGCCAGGCCGGCGTCCTCGCCGGAGTGGCCGGGCTCAAGCCCGACGCCGGACTGCTCGTGGCCGGCGCCGAGGTCGCCCGCGGTGACGCCATGAGCGACCTGCCGAAGCGCGCGCCGCGACTGCGTCCGGAACTCGACGACCTCGGGGCCTTCGAGCCCGTCGACCTCCCCGAGGCGCTGACCCGGTGGATGTCGTGGGCGCGTGCCGCCACCCGCGACCAGGCGATGACCGCCGACGACGTCACCTCGCTCATCGTGCGGGTGCACGCCCTGCTGCCGCTGCTCAAGGGCCCGCTCGGTGCCGCCGGCGATCTCTGGACCGTGTGGCGCCTGATCAACCTGCCGATCGACTACAACCCGCCGCGGCGCACCCGCTGGCTGGTGCTGGCCAAGGCCGCGCTGCAGTCGGCCGTCGGCCTGCCCGTCGCGCCGGAGACGGTGCTCGAGCCGATGCCGGTCAAGGGCAGGGTGGAGGACTACGAGCAGGCAGCCGCCGCGGCCCGCGACGCCCAGACGCTGCTCCGCTCGTTCCCCGACGTCGGCGGTCTGACCAGTGAGGACGCCGCGCTCGTCGAGGACGCCTGCGCCACCCGGATCACCGAACTCCTGCCCGACGCGATCACGCTCTCGGCCTCCGGGCGCTGCGAGGAGTGCGGCACGGCGATCGCCCCGTGGTTCAGCACCTGCCGCGACTGCTCGGCCCGCGACGCCCGGCGGCTCGACGCCCACGACGTCCACCGCGACGGTCACCCCGGCGAGACCCACCGCCGCCACCAGCGGCCCGCGGCGAGCGCCGGCGGCCGACCGGCGCGCACCGAC
>NZ_SPQK01000046.1 GCF_004570875.1 Blastococcus sp. CT_GayMR16
GCCCGTCGCGGCTGCCGACAGCCGTGGCCAGCACCGCGGCCAGTCCGGAACCCAGGACCACCAGCCCGCTGCTCAGCGCGGCGGCCCGGGTACCGGTGCGGGCCGACCGGGCCTGCCGCCCGGCGAGGACGGCGAGATCGTCCGCCGCCCGGCCCGCGAGCCCGTGCGCGCGCAGGTCCGGCATCCCCTCGAGGAGGGCGGTCGCCTCGCGGAGCCCGGTCACCCGCAGCGCGCTCTCGGCCCGGGCGGCGCCGGCGTCGACGTGCCGGTGCCCCAGGAGCACGATGCCCACGGCCGCGGCGAGCACCAGGCCGACGGCGCCGGCCGCCGCGGGGTCGATCAACGCCAGTGCGGCGACGGTGCCCACGGTGACCGTGGCCGCGACCAGGATCGGCGGACGCACCCGCACGGTGAGGTCCTGCACGACGCCGACGTCGCCGACGACTCGGGCCAGCGCCGACCCTGGCGTCCGGTCGGCTGCCAGTCCCTGCGCGGCCAGGGCGGCCCACAGGCGGACCCGGGTCACCGCGGCGAGGCGGAGCGCCGCGTCGTGCGCCGTCATGCGCTCGGTCCAGCGCAGCACCGCGCGGCCGAGGCCGAAGAACCGCACGCCCACGATCGCGACCAGGAGTGTCAGCACCGGCGGCATCTCCGCGGCCCGCACGATCAGCCAGCCGGAGACCGCGGTCAGCGCGATCCCCGCGCCCGACGCCAGCGACCCGGCCAGCACCGCCTTCGCCAGCGCCCCCCGCACCTGAGCCGGTGCCTCCGGAGCCACCCCCGAACGGGCCGCGCCGAAGGTCCGTACCTGGGTCTGGACTTCCGGAGCGGACGGTCGGGGATCGGGGGAGGTGAGGTCGGCGGTGCGGGCGGCGAGGGCGGCGAGGAGCGGGTCGTGCGTGACCAGCAGCGTCGTCACGGTGCCGCGCAGGCCGAGGAGCACGTCGGCGACCAGCGCGCGGGCGTCGTCGTCCAGGTGCGCGGTGGGCTCGTCGAGCAGCAGCAGTCGGGCACCACGGCGGATCCGCACCAGGGCCCGGGCGAGCGCGATGCGCTGCAGCTCGCCGGGGGAGAGGCTCTCCGGCGCCCGTCCGGCGAGCTCCGTGGCGCCGACGCGGGCCAGCGCCTCGACCACGTGGGACTCGCCGACGACGGCGTCGATCCCGGGTTCCGACGCGGCGTGCCGCCGCAGTTCGTCGGCGACGGTCGCCCCGGTGGTCCGGGGGAACTGCGGCACGTAGGCGACCGCACCCCCGCCGGTCGCGGTCCCGCCGACCACGGCGTCCGGTCCGACCAGCCCGGCGAGCACTGCGAGCAGGGTCGACTTGCCCGATCCGCTGGCACCCCGCAGGACGACCAGCTCGCCGGGCCGCACGGCGAGATCGACCGGACGGAGCGCCGGCACGGCGCGGCCGGGGTAGCGCACGGTCAGGCCCACGACGGCGAGGTCCGCGCCGCGTGGGTCGTCGTCTGGACCATCCGTGCCGCGCCGCTCGGAAACCGGGGCCGTAAGCACCGCCCGCGCCTCCGCGGCGGCGAGGGCAGCCTCCTCCGAGGCGTGGTGCGCCGTGCCCAGGGCGCGCAGTGGCGCGAACGCCTCCGGGGCGAGCAGCAGGGCGGTGAGGCCGACGGAGAGGCCGAGGTGCCCCTCGACCAGGCGGACGCCCACGGTGACCGCGACCAGCGCCACCGACAGCGTGGCGATCAGTTCCAGGACGAGGGCGGAGAGGAACGCGATCCGCAGCGTCGCCAGGGTGCGGGTCCGGTGGGCCTCCCCGAGGCGGGCGAGCGCCGCGGTCTGCTCGGCCGCGTGCCCCAGCCCGACCAGCACCGGCAGCCCGCGGACCAATTCGGCGACGTGCGAGGCGATCCGGTCCAGCGCGCGGGCGGAGTCGGTCGTGGCGTCCCGGGTGAACCGGCCGACGAGCACCATGAACACCGGCACGAGGGGCAGCGTCACCGCGACCAGCACGGCCGAGAGCAGGTCGGTCCAGGCCAGGGCGAGCAGCAGGACCGGGGGGACGACGAGGGTCTGCGCGAGCGCCGGCAGATAGGTGGCCAGCGCCGGCCCGAGGTCGTGCAGCCGGGTGGTGGCGAGTACCGCGGCGGGGCCCGGACCCCCCGCTGCCGTGACGGCCGCGGGGGAGTTAACCAGCCGGTCCAGCAGGGCGCGCCGCAGCGCGTCCTCGGCGCGGCGGGCGTCGCGGGCCGCGGTCGGCGATCATCTCCATCGCCGTGTCCAGGTCGAGGTCTTCCCACTCGGTCCCGTACGGACGGCGGTACTTCACGGTGGTCACCCGGGTCGAGCTGGTGACCAGCTGCTTGCTCGCGCTGCC